>CBFHMK010000022.1:0-2660 GCA_965656965.1 uncultured Porticoccaceae bacterium | reverse complement strand
ACCATGGTCAACGTGACCAATGGTGCCTACATTCACATGCGGCTTACTTCTTTCAAACTTTTCTTTTGCCATCTCAGTGTCTCCTCAGTAGGCGGTAAACTTGTCATCAGGATTAAAATATTGTCCGCATAATTTCCCCCTCAACGAGGGACATTGCGCAAAGGACGCCATCTTATACTGCGCCTGCTGATAGTCAACGCCATTTGCGATCAAAATAGCCTTTTTTGCCTTTTGACGGCTTTTTAATGGAGTAAATTCGGTGAATTTACTCGTCAAAGACCATAAACAGGGCCTGTTTTATAAAAAAGCCCCTATATAGGACTATTTTTGCTCTGAACTCGAGCCAATATCCTGTATACTCGCGCGCGTTTTTAGCCCCTAGAAATTAGGCCTAGATTAAGAAAATTTATTACCGAATTTATAACTGAATTTATAAACGAGCAGACCAATGACAGATTTATCTCACTACAGAAATATTGGTATCTTCGCCCACGTTGATGCGGGCAAGACCACGACCACCGAACGAATCCTTAAACTCACCGGTAAAATCCATAAAACTGGGGAAGTGCATGACGGCGCAGCCACCACGGACTTTATGGAACAGGAGCAAGAGCGCGGCATTACTATTCAGTCGGCTGCAACAACCTGTTTTTGGAAAGATCACCGCCTGAATATCATTGACACTCCAGGGCACGTCGATTTTACCGTTGAAGTTTACCGCTCGCTGAAAGTATTGGACGGCGGTGTCGGTGTTTTTTGTGGCTCTGGTGGTGTTGAGCCTCAGTCCGAAACAAACTGGCGCTACGCAAATGAATCTGGTGTGTCACGCATTATCTTTGTAAACAAGCTTGACCGTATGGGCGCGGACTTCCTACGGGTTGTCGGCCAGGTTAAAGACGTTTTAGGCGCTAACCCATTGGTTATGTGTTTGCCGATTGGTATTGAAGAAGACTTTGTAGGTCTGGTTGATTTGCTAGAGCGCAAGGCCTACGTTTGGGATGACTCCGGACTCCCGGAGAATTTTGAAATCGTTGATATCCCGGCGGATATGGTCGACAAGGTTGAGTCCTATCGCGAGCAAATGATTGAGACTGCACTTGAGCAAGATGACGATCTGCTGATGGCTTATATGGAAGGCGAAGAGCCATCGATCGAAGACGTTAAGCGCTGCATCCGCAAAGGTACTATCGCGCTGGACTTCTTCCCAACTTACTGTGGTTCTGCATTTAAGAACAAAGGCGTACAGATGGTTCTGGATGCTGTTGTTGACTACCTGCCCTGCCCAACTGATGTTACCCCACAGCCGCTGACTGATGAGAATGGCGATGAGACTGGCGAGCACGCTATTGTTTCTACTGACGAATCTCTGAAGGCGCTGGCGTTTAAGATTATGGATGATCGCTTCGGCGCTCTGACATTTGTGCGTATCTACTCTGGCGTTCTAGAGAAGGGTACAACTATTCTTAACTCCTTTACTGGCAAGACAGAACGTATCGGCCGTATGGTTGAAATGCATGCTGATGACCGAAATGAAATCGACCGCGCTCAGGCCGGCGATATTATTGCTATTGTGGGCATGAAGAATGTTCAGACTGGCCACACATTATGTGATGTTAAGAACCCGGTCACCCTAGAGCCAATGATTTTCCCTGAGCCAGTAATTTCGATTGCTGTTAAGCCTAAGGATAAAGGTGGCTCTGAGAAGATGGGCGTAGCTATTGGTAAAATGATTGCTGAAGATCCTTCATTCCGCGTTGAAACTGATGAAGACAGTGGCGAGACTATCCTTAAAGGAATGGGTGAACTGCATCTGGATATTAAAGTCGACATCCTCAACCGTACCTATGGTGTAGACCTGATTGTCGGTCAGCCACAGGTTGCTTACCGTGAAACAATCACTACTCCTTGTGAAGATAGCTACACACACAAGAAGCAGTCTGGTGGTTCTGGTCAGTTCGGTAAAATCGACTACCGTATCAAGCCTGGTGAGCCCGGCTCAGGCTTCGTTTTCACCTCATCTGTAGTTGGCGGTAACGTTCCCAAGGAATTCTTCCCTGCGATTGAGAAAGGCTTCAAGGGCATGATGGATGAGGGCCCACTGGCTGGCTACCCTGTTCTGGATGTTGAGGTTGAACTATACGATGGTGGCTTCCACGCAGTTGACTCCTCGGCAGTCGCTTTCGAAATCGCCGCTAAAGGTGCTTTCCGTCAGTCTATGCCAAAAGCTGGACCTCAGATCATTGAGCCTATCATGAAGGTCGATGTGTTTACTCCGGAAGATCATGTTGGTGATGTTATCGGCGATCTAAACCGTCGTCGCGGTATGATCAAGGATCAGGAAGCTGGCGTAACCGGTGTCCGCATTAAAGCAGATGTCCCGCTGTCAGAGATGTTTGGTTATATCGGCCACCTGCGCACCATGACTTCTGGCCGCGGTCAGTTCAGCATGGAATTTGCGCACTACATGCCTTGCCCACAAAACATCGCAAATGATGTTATTGCTGCAGCTAAGGAGCTTAAAGAAGCTAAGTAAGACGCTTCTTGGAGCTACAAAAAACCCCGCTGGTGTACACCAGCGGGGTTTTTTATTGCCTGGGCTTTTATAAGCTGTCGCTTAAGATATTTCGGAGCCACCTCTGTAACAAAGAGGAACAGACTAG
>CBFHMK010000021.1:0-3349 GCA_965656965.1 uncultured Porticoccaceae bacterium | reverse complement strand
ACCAGATTACCTGAACTGCAAAATCCGCCTGCACATTTACCTCTACAGGGTCGAGGCAACGCTGACATACTGCCTCTACGGGAACCTTGGCACTACCTCGAGCAACCTTTGCCTTGGACTCATCGAGCTCAAACTGCACAGAGGCCTCTAAGGGGCCGCATATAGCGCTGACGGATGACGCCAATCTTGGTAAATCAGTCGCATTTACGAACCCTTCAAGTAGGTTACCCTGAAGAGCGAGTTTACGCGGATCAATTTGAGTCGGCAGTGCCATAATGTCGGTGGTACCCAGTTAGGCGCGCATGATAGGGTCAAGACTATGATCTGTCAAAGAAAAACTCGCGAAATTCCCAGCTATATAGCGCTGTATATCAGCAGGCATCCCGGTACTATGGGCAGTCTGATCTAACAATCACTTCAAACCAGAGTCAGGACCATCTTATGCAGAAACTTATTCTTGCATCTTCCTCCGCATACCGCAAAGCCATGCTGCAGCGACTGGGGCTAGATTTTAGCTGTTACTCCCCCGATATTGATGAAACGCCATATGCCGAGGAGAGCGCCACTCAGTTGGCAGCCAGGCTCGCCGCCGAGAAAGCTCGTTGTGTCGCAGCAAAATTTCCAGATACGGTCGTTATAGGCACAGACCAGACTGCAGAGCTAGACGGGCTTATTATTGGCAAACCCGGAAGTCATCAGCAGGCAGCAGCGCAGCTTAGTTTACAGTCAGGGAACACTGTGCTGTTTCATAGTGCATTAACTATTATAAAGAGTGACGCCATCGGTGAAATAAAACGCCTGGATCGCCTCGACAGCACAACTGTGAGCTTTCGCCAGCTCAGCCAGGACAAAATAGAGCGTTATCTATGCAGAGATAAACCCTATGACTGTGCGGGTAGCTTTAAGGCGGAGGGATTAGGTATATGCCTGTTTACCGCCATCGATAGCCAGGACCCCACCTCCTTGATAGGCCTGCCAATGATTGCTCTGTGTTCGATGCTTGATGAGCTTGGCGTGAATATTATCTAGAAATGACCTGATAATATCACCATAAGTATCTGTTTATTATATATATTTAACTATATCTCTAAAGCTATGAATACAGGCAACTGGCTCAAACACCGAGAGCCTGGAAATATCATGGGCGCCATAGCTTACCGCAATGCGCGGCATGCTGGCGTTAACTGCCATCTCCATATCGAACTCCGTATCCCCTACCATTACAGCATTGTCTGCGGCAATATCAAATTCTGCTAGCAACTCCTCAAGCATCAGGGGATGAGGCTTGGAGCGGGTTTCATCAGCACAGCGTGAACCGTGAAAGAAACCATCCAGGTCAGTCGCCGCAAACACCCTATCCAATCCATTGCGGCTTTTGCCTGTGGCTACAGCCAGCAGGTAACCCTGCGAGCGCAGATCTTGAAGCGTATCCATTACCTGAGGGAAGAAATCGCAGGGACTGCTGTCTTCGCGGCGGTAATGCGCTGAGTAAGTAGCGCTAAACTCTGCTATAACATTGTCTTGAGCAGCAGGAAATAGGCGAACAATAGCCTCCTGCAAGCCCAAGCCAATAATATCCTTGGCCTGATCATAGCTGGGCACTGGCAACTGCAAGTCTAGAGCTGCAAGCTGAATACAACGAGAAATGCGAGCTACCGAATCAGACAGGGTTCCATCCCAGTCAAAAATCAACAGCTTTCGAGAATGAGATTGCATGGTTTACGCCAGCTTAACTAAAACGGACTGCAGATCCTTGGGCAGATCCGCCTGAACCTCGACCCACTCGTCTGAAAGTGGATGTCTAAAGCGCAAATAGCACGCATGCAGAAACAGGCGTCTGAGCCCGGAGTCCCTCAAGCTTTCATTAAAATGCATATCGCCATATTTTGGATCGCCGGCAATCGGCTGGCCGGAAAACTGGCAATGAACGCGAATCTGATGAGTACGACCCGTCTCGAGCTTTACTTCCATAAGACTGATGCCCTTGAGGCGCTGAGCTATCTTAAAATGCGTTACCGAGGCCTTGCCCTCTGCATCCACTCGCACCATACGCTCGCCACCAGACAGCTGGTTCTTTTTTAATGGCGCATTGATTGTTGACTTACCCCGCGGCCAGTCTCCCTTTACCAAAGCCATATAACGCTTTTCAACCTGGTTCCGCTGCATAGCTTGCTGGAGCGCCAGCAGAACAGAACGCTTCTTGGCCAACATTAGGCAGCCAGACGTCTCGCGATCCAGTCTGTGCACCAACTCAAGAAACTTAGCCTTGGGTCGCTCAGACCGCAAAGCCTCAATCACACCCAATGAAACGCCGCTGCCACCATGCACGGCCAAGCCGCTAGGTTTATTGATAATCAGCAGACCATCATCTTCAAAAAGAATATTTTCCGCCAGATAGCGCTTTAACTGCTGGCCCGGAACCGCAGGAGCACCGCGCTCGGCAACGCGGATAGGTGCTATACGCAATACGTCACCTTCTTTAAGGCGAGTTTCCGCCTTGACGCGGCCCTTGTTGACCCTCACCTCGCCCTTGCGCAGCAGTCTGTAGATGCGAGATTTAGGGACGCCCTTTAGGTGGCGGATAAGAAAATTATCTAGCCTTTGACCGGCGTGCTCAGAGCCTACTTCGGTAAAGGTGACCTTATCGAAGGCAGAAGACGATGTTATTTCAGGATCAGACAAATTATGGCAACTATGGACGATTAAAAACGGCGCCATTGTACCTACCTCGCATGGCTACGCCCAACTAAATTCGCAGTTTCAATTGTAGGTACCGAGTTTTATTGCTATATTGCCGCGCGTAGTCCCACAGGTAGAGATCAGCATAATCTGGTTTCCCGTGGTAGACCCGGACCCAAGCGATTGATTGGGTAGAGAATTCATGATCATCTGCGCGACCTAATATTGCAGATAATCGAAAATAGCTGAGCGAACTCAGCCAGTGAAATAAAGGTTTAGAAACAGGTTAAACACCAGCCACTTCCGTTTGTAGGGTGCCGCTAAAAATGCAAAGCACCTAATCGTAACGTTGAATTAAGATTGCTGGTGAGTAAAAAAGACTCAAGATTTTAGTCCTATTGTTTAGCGTTCATGGTTACCAAAGTATCTCCGGTTGCTGCGAATGGGAAGTCGAAAAACAGATATGTAGCATTGACCCTTTAGATGAACCAGTGCCGTGAAAAGACTCCCGAGACAATATGATGCTAGGCTACACAGATTGCCTTACACACGCTAAAGCCGTTTAAAAAGAAGATTTGTTTCGTTTTAAACGGGCTCAGATTGACCTTTTTGTTGGTTGGCGTTGGCTCTGTATTATTTAGTTGTCTTGATCCTTTCCCTTCCCTTCCTA
>CBFHMK010000020.1:0-3816 GCA_965656965.1 uncultured Porticoccaceae bacterium | reverse complement strand
ATTGAAGAAAACGATATGACCGTGCCCTACGGCGACCGTGGCGGTGTGGTGATTGAGCCCCTACTCACCAACCAATGGTATGTAGACGCCAAAAAACTCGCAGGTCCAGCCATCGAAGCCGTAGAGGATGGCCGCATAAAATTTGTCCCCCAGCAGTACGAAAATATGTATTTTAGCTGGATGCGCAATATTCAAGACTGGTGTATCTCACGCCAGCTCTGGTGGGGCCACCGTATTCCCGCCTGGTACGATGAAGCCGGCAAAGCCTATGTAGGCCGCAACGAACAGGAGGTTCGCGAAAAATACAATCTGGGTGATACCCAGCTGCACCAGGACGAAGATGTACTGGACACCTGGTTTAGCTCCGCCCTCTGGACTTTCGGCACATTAGGCTGGCCAGAAGATACCGAGCGCCTCAAAACCTTCCACCCCACTGATGTGCTGGTCACCGGCTTTGATATTATTTTCTTCTGGGTCGCGCGCATGATCATGATGAGCATGCACCTGATTAAAGATGACAATGGCGAAGCAGAAGTCCCCTTTAAAACTGTCTATGTCACCGGCCTGATTCGCGACGAGCAGGGCCAGAAAATGTCCAAGTCTAAAGGCAATGTGCTGGACCCACTGGATATGATCGACGGCATCGATATTGAATCCCTACTGGAAAAACGTACCGGCAATATGATGCAGCCCCAGCAGGCCGCCAAGATCGCCAGCCGCACTAGAAAACAATTTCCCGATGGCATAGAGCCTCATGGGTCAGATGCATTGCGTTTCACCCTATGCGCCCTAGCGTCCACCGGCCGCGATATCAACTGGGATATGAAGCGCCTGGAAGGCTACCGAAACTTCTGTAATAAAATCTGGAATGCCTCCCGTTACGTGCTGATGAATGCTACCGGAGAGGAAGGCGATCAAGACTGTGGTCAGGATAACTCCGACGACTACAAACTCACCCTGGCCGACCGCTGGATAATCTCCCGCCTGCAATCCGCAGAGAGCGAAGTCACTGCCGCCATCGACAGCTATAGATTCGACCTAGCAGCCCAGGCTCTCTATGACTTTGTGTGGAATGAATACTGCGACTGGTACCTGGAACTGTCCAAGCCCGTACTCTGGGACGAGAATGGCGACCCCGCCATCCAAAAAGGCACCAGACGCACCTTGGTGCGCGTACTGGAAGCCACCTTGCGCCTCGCCCACCCTATGCTGCCCTTTATCACCGAAGAGATCTGGCAAAATATCGCGCCCCTAGCCGGTGTAAAAGTCAACCCTCAAGGCGACACTATCATGTTGCAGCCCTTCCCTATAGCCGACGAGGCGCAGATTGATACCGACGCCGACGCCGATATTGAATGGGTTAAAAACGTTATCGTCGGGGTGCGCAATGTGCGCGGTGAAATGAATATCAGCCCCGCCAAAGCCCTGCCGATTTACCTGGCCCGCGGCGATGCAGAAGATAAACGTCGACTCGACGAAAACCGCCAGTTCCTCAGCAAACTAGCCAGCCTAGAATCCATTACCTGGCTGGATGACCCAGCCGAGGCACCACTGTGCGCCACCGCCCTGGCCGGTGATCTGGAAATCCTGGTGCCCATGGCCGGCCTAATTGATGTGGATGCCGAACTGGCTCGCCTCGACCGCGAGATCGACAAGATCAGCATCGAAGTGAAAAAGCTTAGCGGCAAACTTAGCAATGCCAAATTTGTAGATAATGCCCCCGCCGAAGTGGTGGCCAAAGAACGCCAAAAACTAGAGGAATTTGAAGGCTCAGTGTCTCAGCTCCAAGAGAAACGCAGCGCCATAGCCGAGATGGCATAAGTCGCAGATGGCACAAAACCTCAACCCCCAACAGCAGGCTGCGCTGAAATATATCGATGGCCCCTTATTAGTACTGGCCGGTGCCGGCAGTGGCAAAACCAGTGTAATCACCAAAAAGATTGCCTATCTGGTTGAAGACTGTGGCATCCCCGCGCGCAATATCGCCGCCGTTACCTTCACCAACAAAGCCGCCCGGGAAATGAAAGCCCGGGTCAGCAGCCTGCTCGGCAAAGAGCATGGCAAAGGCCTGACCGTCTCCACCTTTCACAACCTGGGCCTGACCATAATCCGCACTGAGATCAAAGCGCTGGGCTTTAAACCCGGCTTCTCTATTCTCGACCAGGAAGACTGCCGCAACCTGATAAAAGAACTGCTGGTGCGCCACACCGAGCTCGACGAAAAACTGATCGACACCGCCCAGAACACCATCAGCAACTGGAAAAACAGCCTGCTAGAACCAGGCCAGGTAGTCGGCGCCGCCAACAGCACCGGCGAGCAAGGCATTGCCATGCTCTATGAGCGCTATCAGCGTGCCCTAAAGGCCTACAACGCCGTAGACTTTGATGACCTGATAATGACGCCGGTAATGCTGTTCAGGCAGCAACCAGAGATCCTCTCCAAATGGCAAAAGCGCATTCGCTATCTGTTGGTCGATGAATATCAAGACACTAACCTGGCCCAGTACGAACTGGTCAAAACCCTGGTCAATGATAAACAGGCCCTGACCGTTGTAGGCGACGACGACCAGTCAATCTATGCTTGGCGCGGCGCCCGTCCAGAAAACCTAATGCAGCTGCAAGAAGACTTCCCCAGCCTCAATATCATCAAACTGGAACAGAACTACAGGTCCACAGGCCGCATCCTAAAAGCCGCCAACACGTTGATCGACAACAACCCCCACCTGATCAGCAAAGCCCTGTGGAGCGAGCTGGGTCCAGGTGACCCACTGCGCTTTATCAGCAGCGAAAATGAAGAGTCCGAATGCGAACGGGTAGTCAATGAAATTATCGATATGCGCCTCAAACGCCGCTGTAAATACAGCGACTTTGCCGTGCTTTACCGCGGCAACTACCAGGCCAAGCTAGTAGAAATAAAACTCCAGGCCCAAAATATCCCCTACGAGATCACCGGCGGCCAGAGCTTTTACGCCAAAACCGAAATCAAAGATGTGATGGCCTACCTGCGGTTAATTATTAACCCAGACGACGACAACGCACTACTCAGAATTATCAACACCCCAAGACGGCAGATCGGCCCCACCACCTTAGAAAAACTCGGTGAGTATGCCAACAAACGCAACCTGTCACTCTACAGCGCAATAGACGAAGTCGGCCTCAGCGCCACCATGCCCGCCAACAATCTGGAGCGCCTAAAACGCTTTAAAGGCTGGATACAAAACGTTAACCGCAATGTGTATGGCGGCAACCCCATGTCTGCCATTAACGAAATGCTCGACGACGCCGACTACCTGGGATGGCTACACCAAAACGCCAGCAGCGACCATGTGGCGCAAAAGCGCTGGGAGAACGTGCAGTTCCTCCTCAGCCAACTAGCCCAGGTACTAAAGAACGACGACAGCGAAACCGCCGAAGAAAATGGCGACAGCAAAATCGAAAACGCCATTGCCAAGCTAATCCTCAGAGACCTTCTGGACCGCGAAGAGGAAGAATCGGCCGACGACAAGGTTCAACTACTCACACTGCATGCCGCCAAAGGCCTGGAGTTTTTGCATGTGTTTATGATCGGCATGGAAGAGGATATCTTGCCCCACAAAAATAGTGTGGAAGGCGGGCAGATTGAAGAAGAGCGGCGGCTGGCCTATGTTGGCATCACCAGAGCACAGCGCACATTAACCATGACCAGTGCCCGACAGCGCACCCAGTTTGGAGATACGTCGGCGACTACACCTAGTCGGTTTATTGATGAGCTGCCAGAGGATGATTTGATTAGGATTGGTGGTGGGGATGCTACCGCCAGCGCGGAGGAGAATCAGGT
>CBFHMK010000019.1:0-8359 GCA_965656965.1 uncultured Porticoccaceae bacterium | reverse complement strand
ATCTTCATCAAAACCATCAATTGCACTCATTTCCTCTAGGGGAACATAGGCAACTTCTTCAATGCTTGTGAAACCTTCTTCAACCAAAACTACAGCCACATCTTCATCCACATCAAGGGCTGTCATTAGGCTTTCTACAAAGTTGGATGACTCAGCCAGTTGTTTTTCCTGAGCATCTTCAATGGTCATTACATTGATATTCCAACCGGTTAGCTCAGAAGCTAGGCGAACATTCTGGCCGCCTTTACCGATCGCCTGAGCAAGGTTTTCATCATTGACCGCTACATCCATGGTGTTGGTATCCTCATCAACAACAATGGATTCTACCTCGGCAGGGGCCATAGCGTTGATGACTAGCTGGGCTGGATTATCATCCCAAAGTACGATATCTACTCGCTCGTCATCTAGATCGTTGGAAACCGCCTGAACTCGCGCTCCGCGCATACCTACACAGGCACCAACAGGGTCAATACGAGCATCTTTACTCTTTACGGCAATCTTAGCGCGCTGGCCCGGATCACGAGCCGCACCTTTAATTTCTATAATACCCTCAGCAATTTCTGGCACTTCAATCTGAAAAAGCTGGATCAGCATTTCTGGTGCCGCACGGGAAACCAACAACTGAGGCCCACGAGTCTCTTCACGAATCGCAGTAAGAATCACGCGGGTGCGATCGTTAATACGGAAAATCTCTCGGCCGACCAGCTCTTCTCGAGGCAACAGACCTTCTGCGTTATCACCAAAATCAACCACAATGTGGTCGCGGGTAACTTTCTTAACTGTGCCGCCGAGCAACTCACCAACACGGTGACGGAAGCGGCTGATGATCAGTTCGCGCTCTGCGTCTTTTACACGCTGAACAATAACCTGTTTGGCGGTTTGCGCTGCAATACGGCCAAAGGCGATATTTTCAACTGTCTCTTCAAAGGTATCACCGACTTTTAATGTGGGATCCTTCTCGGCAGCTTCTTCAGTGGTGAACTGAGTCCCCAGCTCTGCCAACACATCATCGGCAACCACGTCCCAGAAACGGTAAGACTGATAATCACCAGTTTCGCGATCAATTACTACGCGAATATTAGCGCCTTCTTCGTAGCGCTTTTTGGTAGCCATCGCCAGTGCTTGCTCAATTGCCTCAAAAATAATACCCCGATCCACGCCTTTCTCGTTGGATACGGCTTCAGCAACCATTAAAATTTCTTTACTCATCTTTCAAACTCCACATGCCTCAGAATCGAGGGACCACGTTAGCCTTCTCTATACCTTCTACTGGAAACAGAAACTCATGATCTGTAACCACCACCACAATTTCATCGCCATCCACTGCGGATAGTCGACCTTTAAAGTTACGCCGACCCTCGTAGGGAAACCGCAGGCGCAACGAAATATCTTCGCCTATGTACTGCTCGTATTGACTGAGCTCGTAAAGAGGCCTATCCATACCAGGCGAGGAAACTTCCAAAATATATTCGCCATTAATTGCATCTTCTACATCTAAGACTGCACTGGCTTGGCGGCTGACTTTTTCACAGTCCTCAATACCAATGCCATCGTCCGCATTATCTATATAAATGCGCAGTAGTTTTGTCTTGCCACCAGCCTGCAGTTCCAGCCCCCAGAGCTGGCAACCCAATGCTTCAATCACTGGCTGCAATAACTGCCTTAACTTTATATCTGCCACAGCCATGGGTACCTCCTGACAAACAAAAAATGGGCCAAAGGCCCATTTTTTTAACTTCTAAAGAAAAGCCCCAATATGGGGCTCCTCGATTTGCGCCGGACCCGACGCGAATTTTCACAGCGAGGAAGCCTGACTCAAACAATCTGCTTATAGACTGTTGAGCGGCGAAATCCTTTCTTCGCTAAGCTAATGCAATCATAGACAAAAAATGTGTCTCTCGCACTAACCTTGGGTGTCATCAACCAATCTAAACTTTAGCTTAAATTGGTAGCGGGAGCTGGATTTGAACCAACGACCTTCGGGTTATGAGCCCGACGAGCTACCAGACTGCTCCATCCCGCACCGACACAGTGATTTCAACCTCAATCACCCTCTCTGAGAGAGGACGCGCATTATAGGTAGAGGTCACAGCTAGGTCAACAACAGTCTGGGAAACTTACTGTTTATTTAGGCGCGGCTTGCAACAATCAGATCATAGGCGGTTTGGATGGACTGAGTGCGCTCAGTCGCCAGCTTTACCATATCCTCAGGCATACCCTGGCCAATCAATTTATCTGGGTGGTTTTGACTGACCAACTTGCGGTAGGCTTTTTTAATATCGCCATCAGTGTTGGATGCTTTTACACCCAGTGCACGATAAGCAGCCTCAAGCTCTGTGGTCGTAGCTGCTCTCTGGGATCCATTGCCAGATCCCTGAAACTGGGACTGCCCCTTAACCATTTCAATAAACTGCGCAAATAGGACCGCGGAAAAGCCCAGATGCTTGGCAACCACTTGGAGCACCTGCTCTTCAGCAGGATGCATTTCACCATCAGCCATCGCGAGTGAGATCAGATGGTTGAGTAACAATCGCTTGAGGTTGCTGTGACGACCGCAGATCTGCATAAATTGAGCCATGGTCTCTTCGACCGAGAACTCGGTTTGCGCACCTGACTTGAATATCTCAATCGCCTTGCGCCGTCTATCAGAATTCAGACCCATGTTGCCCATAAGAACTTCAGCCTGAGTAATCTCAACCTGCGAAATACGGCCATCTGATTTAGCAAGGTGACCTAGCAGACCAAACAGGGTTTCGAAGAAAGTGTTGCGAATTAGCTGTTGCTGCTCCGCCGACATGGGCGACAGAACCCCGCCGAGCCCCTTATCAAATTGATGACCAACAAACAGGCCTAGCAACCCAGCAAAAGGACCGCCTACAAATAACCCTAATAAACCGCCAATAATTTTTCCGGTTATCAAATCTCTCTATCCTCCGCTAGTTGTGCTGCTTTTTGACGCAGAACAAACTTCTGCACCTTGCCTGTGGATGTTTTAACAATATCTTCGAAAATAAATTGGTGAGGAACCTTAAATCGCGCCAGGTGCAGCTGGCACCAGTGGATCAAGGTATCTTTTGAAACCTCGGCATTTTCAACCAGTTCGACAAAGGCACAGGGAGTCTCACCCCATTTTGCGTGGGGCACAGCCACTACTGCAGCGGCAACTACCTCTGGGTGCTTATGCAGAACCTCTTCAATCTCAATTGATGAAATATTTTCGCCCCCGGAAATAATAATATCCTTGGAACGGTCTTTTAACTGGATATAACCATCTGGATAGATCACTCCCAGGTCGCCAGAGTGGAACCAGCCACCTCTTAGAGCCTCATCAGTGGCCTGTTTATTTTTTAGGTAACCCTTCATCACCACATTGCCGCGAAACATAACTTCGCCCATGGTTTTGCCGTCTCTGGGTACCGGAACCAGGGTTACGGGGTCAAGTACATCCAGCTGCTCCAAAGCATGGTAGCGGACGCCTTGCCGAGCCTTTAATGTCGCCTGTTGGTCAGCGGGCAGCTCATCCCAGTCTCTGTGCCAATCGTTGACAACAGCAGGACCATAGACCTCGGTTAAGCCATAGAGATGAGTGACATTAAATCCGGCGTCTCGCATCTCGGATAACACAGACTCTGGCGGCGGTGCGGCCGCCGTGAAGAATTCTACCGCTTTTGGCAGTGCCCGTTGCTGATGCTCCTGCGCGCTCAGAATAGTTGACATAACAACCGGGGCACCACAGAGATGGGTGACCTGATGCTCTGCCAATGCATTCCAGATGGCATCCGCGCGAACCTCGCGCAGACAAACATGCGTGCCCGTCACTGCAGACAGGGTCCAGGGGAAACACCAACCATTGCAGTGAAACATTGGTAGGGTCCAAAGATAGACCGGATGCTTAGGTAATGAGGCAGTAATCGCATTGCCCTGAGCAAGCAAACAGGCTCCACGATGATGGTAAACAACCCCCTTGGGGTCACCAGTGGTGCCAGAGGTATAGTTCACCGCAATGGCATCCCATTCATTCTCAGGCATCAACCAGCTGTAATTAGCATCGCCAGAGGTCAATAGTGATTCATAGTCATTATTACCTAACCTGTCGCCAGCCAGAGGCAAAACCGGGTCTACATAATCAATCACTAGAGGCCTAACAGTTGCCAACTCAAGTGCAGAGGCAATAGTGCTGGAAAACAGACTATCGGCGATGAGCACCTGGGCTTCTGCATGGTCTAGCTGGAAAGCAATTACCTTGGAATCTAGTCTGGTATTCATGGCGTGCAGCACTGCGCCGCACATGGGCACGGCATAATGAGCTTCGAGCATGGCTGGTGTATTGGCCAACATAACCGACACAGTGTCTCCACGCCCTATGCCACGCGCCGCTAACACCGAGGCAAGCTGCCGACAGCGACGATAAAAGTTTGCATAAGTAATCTGCATATCACCATAGATAACAGCAATATGATTAGGAAACACCTGAGCGGCACGCTCAAGGAATGTCAGCGGAGTTAGGGGCTGATAGTTAGCCTTATTTTGATCTAGATCGCGATCATAGATGCTAGCCATGGATTTATTTGTCTTGCCAGCTGGGCTCACGCTTCTCGATAAAAGCGCCAATCCCTTCTTCAGCATCCTGCTTTAACATGTTGTCGACCATGACCTGAGAGGCATAGCTGTAAGCATCGGATAGTGACATTTCTGCCTGCTTATAAAATGCCTGCTTGCCAACGGCAATCGTCATGGAGGACTTGCTGGCAATTTTTGCAGCCATCATCAGAGTTTTTTTCTGAAGCTCTTCCACAGGCAGCGCCTGGTTAATCAAGCCAATATCCTGAGCTTTCTGGGCGCTGATCATATCGCCGGTCAACAACATTTCCATCGCCTGCTTATTGGGTACATTGCGTGACAGTGCCACCATAGGTGTGGAACAGAAGAGACCTATATTGACCCCCGGAGTAGCAAACAATGCTGATTCGGCGGCCAGTGCCAGATCACAGCTGGCGACCAATTGACAGCCTGCTGCGGTGGCTACGCCCGCCACCTCGGCAATCACTGGCTTCGGGTTGCGAACGATGAGCTGCATCAGCGAGGCACAGGCATCGAACAACAATTTGAAGTAGGCCTGACCATGATCTGCCTCGGCCCGCGCTGCAGTAATTTCTTTTAGATCGTGGCCAGCGCAAAATGCGGGTCCTGTAGCAGCTAGAACTATAACCCTTACAGACTCATCCATGGCCGCAGCCGCAAAGGCCTCGGTCAACCTGGCCAGCATTTGTTCAGACAGTGCATTACGTCGCTTTAGGTCGTTTAGCGTTAACCTAAGAATGCCATCTGTTTTCTCGCTAAGTAAAATATCATCTGTCTGGTTTGCCATAATAACCTCGCCGGTTCATCTGACTAGTCTGGAAATAGTTAGTCTTCAATACCAGTCCAATAGGGTTTTTCTAATTCTATTTTCGGACAGCGGTCCATCACAACTCGCATGCCAGCGGCCTCCGCTAACTCCGCTGCCTGTTGATTGCGAATATCCAACTGCATCCAAACTACGCTGGCACCTATAGCAATGGCCTCTTGGGTGACGGCAAGGGCAGCTTCCGATGAGCGGAAGATATCCACCATATCTACAGGCCGCTCTATTTGAGCCAAAGATTTATAGCAGTGCTGCCCGAGAATTAAATTGCCTGCCTCTCGAGGGTTAACGGGGATCACAATATAGCCTTCATCAAGGAGTGCTTTCATACAGAGATAACTGTCCCGATGAGGGCGCGGGCTGGCGCCCACCAGTGCGATGATTTTCACCTCAGTTAGTATCTGCTTGAGATAGCCATCTGTGTAGTTATTGTGATTAATCGACCCACCTCTTTTTTGTCTTAGCCTTTCAAGCTTTGCCTATGGTAGCCAAACTTTTCTTGGGATCGTAAAACGGCTTAGCAACAACTTTAACAGAGCGGCGGCCAAATGGGGTGACTATCTCGGCCTCACTTCCTATAGCGCTGTGTGCAACAGTTACCATCGCCAGGGCAATATTAGCCTCCAATCGCGGTGAGTAGATAGCGGAGGTGATGCAGCCTATCTGTTCGGATCCGATCAAAACTGGCCAAAATTCATTGTTGGCGCTAGTTAATGGTTCGCCATCAATCTCCAAGCCGACCTGCTTTCGGCTATTACCCTGTGCGGCAATCTTCTTTAGAGCGGCTTTACCGATAAAGTCCGCCTCCATATCCAGATCCACAAGCCGATCCAGGCCCAGCTCAAAGGGGTTGGTATAACTGTCCATATCGGCATGATAAGACAGCATACCTGCTTCGATGCGCCGAATGGCTGAGGTATGACCCGGCTGTAAACCAAAGGGCTTACCCGCAGCCATGATTTTTTCCCAGAGTTCATCGCCTCGACTGCCGTCGCGAAGATATATCTCATAGCCCAGTTCACTGGACCAACCAGTGCGCGAAATAATTAATGGAATGCCGTCCAACTCAAACTCCTCGAACCAGTAATAGCGCAAATCTGTGATTTTTTCGCCAAACAGAATCTGCATAATCTCTCCTGATTTGGGACCCTGAAGCTGCAGAGGAGATACATCCGGCTCACAGATATCCACATCCAAACCAGAAGTTATCGCTAGACCCTGAGCCCACAATAAAATATCGCTATCTGCCAGAGATAACCAGAAATGGTTTTCTGCTAATCGCAACAGAATGGGATCATTCAGAATTCCGCCACTGGCATTGGTAATTAGGACATATTTACACTGGCCTACTGCACAGTTAGAGAGGTTGCGCGGGGTCAGCATTTGCACAAAGGTAGCGGCATCTGAACCAGTAATTTCGACCTGCCGCTCAACCGCCACATCACTCAAAGTGGCCCGGTTTACGAGGTTCCAGAAGTTCTGTTCTGGATCGCCAAAATCCCGGGGAATATACATATGGTTGTAGATCGAAAAGTCTTTGGCACCCCAGCGCAGGGTTGCGTCAAAATAGGGTGACTTGCGAATTTGAGTGCCAAAACCAAAGCCTTTGGAGTCGGCAGATTGTTGTGTCGTTTTCATGTCGGATATACCTACTTCACAGCATGGGAATTTCCGGCAGTCTGTTCCTAACTCTAGCTTGCTGCTTGTTAACCTGCGACGAAGTTATATTGACTCACGACATGCCTTATCACACACAAAGGTGAGTCGTAGATGGTTCAGTGGCAGCGCAGCAGCACTGAGCTCTATAGACAGGCTATTCAAGGCTAGGGGTTTAGTGGCTGCAATAGAGATGGCCTCTGTTTCGACCACAAAAAAACCCCGATAAACGGGGCCTTTAGATCGCCAGTAATGACTACTGGTCTTTGATATGGTGCCCAAGGCCGGACTTGAACCGGCACGGCTTTCGCCACTACCCCCTCAAGATAGCGTGTCTACCAATTCCACCACTTGGGCTATAAACCTTGTTAGTTCTGCGGGATTTCAGGGACGTCCCCAGAGGATGCATCATCGCTGGACTGCAACGCAGGAATATCTGTCTCAATAACCGCTTCAGTAGGTACTGACTGCAGCTCGGGTAACAGCTCATCATCAACTACTGATTTATTCTTAGCTACCAATGCCAGGCTGACGCTGGTGACAAAAAAGATAGTAGCCAAAATCGCTGTAGACTTGCTGAAAAAGTTCCAGCCACCGCTGCTGCCAAACACAGTTTGCGAGGCACCTGAGCCAAATGAAGCTCCTGCTTCCGCTCCCTTGCCCTGTTGCAGCAGAATTAAACCAATAAGGGCTACTGCGATCACAAAGTGAAAAATTAAAATAATCTGTTCCATTAGTCTTGCTCGATCAGTTGTTGTGCAATGTTTAAAAACTCTTGTGCCTCTAGGGAGGCTCCGCCAACCAGTCCACCATTGATGTCTGGCTGGGCAAATAACTCTGCGGAATTTTCCGCCTTCACACTGCCACCATAAAGTAGCCTGGTGGATTTTCCGCTATGTCCAAGCTGGGCACGGATTGCGCTATGCACCTGCTGTGCCTGCTCTGGGCTCGCTGTCTCACCTGTCCCTATAGCCCATACGGGCTCATAGGCAATCACCGCGCGACACAGGTTTTCAAGTCCCGCTTTTTCGATCACCGCAGCGATCTGCTCTGTCACAACTTGCAGCGTTTGATGTTGCTGCCGCTGCTGCAGAGATTCACCGACGCAGAGGATCGGTACTATACCGGATCGCTGCGCCGCATTAAATTTTTCGGCCACTATCTCACTGGTTTCGGCAAACACTGAGCGCCGCTCAGAATGCCCTACTAATACATAGTCACAACCCAGGTCTCGCAGCATCTCAGCTGAAATCTCTCCGGTATAGGCACCGCTGTCGTATTGCGAAAGGTTCTGCGCAC
>CBFHMK010000018.1:0-8805 GCA_965656965.1 uncultured Porticoccaceae bacterium | reverse complement strand
GGTATCGGCAACAATCTGGACTCAGATGATGATGGTGATGGCGTTCCGGATATCAGCGATGCCTTTCCACTGGATACTGCAGAAGCAGTGGACACCGATGGTGATGGAATAGGCAACAGAGCAGACTCTGACGATGACAATGATCTGGTTGCCGATAACCTCGACGCCTTTCCTTTGGATGCTTCAGAGTCTATAGACACAGATGGCGATGGTATCGGCAACAATCTGGACAGCGATGATGATGCCGACGGCACATTAGATATTAATGATGCATTTCCCCTAGATGCCACAGAGGTACTGGATACAGATGGCGACGGCCAGGGCAACAATACTGACTCAGATGATGATGGAGATGGTACCCCTGATAGCCAGGATGTTTTCCCGCTAAATGCCAGAGAAAATGATGATTTTGATCAGGATGGTGTGGGCGATAGCGCCGACTCTGATGACGATGGTGATGGCATAGTCGATAGCGCCGATGCCTTTCCTCGAAATGCCGCTGAGTCACTGGATACAGACTCGGATGGGATAGGAAACAACAGGGATACTGACGATGATGGCGATGGCGTAGCTGATCATCAGGATGCCTTTCCACTGTTGGCATCAGAAGCTGCTGATACGGACAATGATGGCGTAGGCAATAATCTCGATGAGGATGACGATGGTGATGGCATAGCCGACAGTAGCGATGCCTTCCCGCTGGATGCCACAGAGACACTGGACACCGATAGTGACGGCCTGGGTAATAATAGCGACAACGATGATGACAACGACTCGGTTGTCGACGCCCTTGACAGCTTTCCGCTGACGTCCAGCGAAAGTCTGGATACAGATAACGACGGTGTGGGCAACAACGCGGATACTGACGACGATGATGATGGCGTCGCTGACAGTGCCGACAGCTTTCCCTTAGATGCCAGCGAGACGATAGATACCGATGGTGACGGCATAGGCAACAATGCGGATTCAGACGATGATGGCGATGGTGTGGTTGACGACTCAGATGCCTTTCCGCTGGATGCTGCAGAGTCAGTGGATACCGATGGCGATGGTAGCGGAAATAACAGTGATAGCGATGATGATGGCGACGGTGTTAATGACCAGCAGGATGCCTTTCCACTGGATGCCTCAGAGACTCTTGATACAGACGGCGACGGCATAGGTAACAATATCGACGCTGATGATGACGGCGATGAGGTCAATGACAGCGCCGACGCCTTTCCATTAAGTAGCGCCGAGACTGCAGATACCGATGGGGATGGTGTCGGCAACAATGCAGATACAGATGATGATGGGGACGGTTTCGTCGATAGCGTCGATCAGTTTCCCCTGGATGCCACCGAAAGTTTGGACACTGATGGCGATGGCACAGGCAACAACGCAGATACTGATGACGATGGCGATGGGGTTGCCGACAATAGAGATGCCTTCCCGCTGGATGCCACTGAGTCTGTGGATACCGATGGCGATGGTACAGGTAATAATCAAGACATTGATGATGATGGCGATAGCGTAGCTGATAGCCAGGATCCGTTCCCCTTAGATGGGGGTGAGAGCCTAGATACAGATGCCGATGGTCTGGGCAACAATGAGGATACCGATGACGATGGTGATGGCGTTGCCGACAGTGCAGATGCTTTCCCATTAAATGCCAATGAAACACTGGATACCGATGCGGATGGTGTCGGCAACAATACAGATACCGATGATGATGGTGACGGCCTCAGCGACAGTGCCGACGCCTTCCCGCTGGATAGCAGCGAGTCGCTCGATAGCGATGCAGATGGTATCGGCAATAACGCCGATACAGATGATGATGGCGATGGGGTGGTTGATGACTCAGATGCCTTTCCGCTGGATGCTACTGAATCAGTGGATACCGATGCGGATGGTGTGGGCAACAATACTGACTCAGACGATGATAACGACGGTGTTGCCGACAGCAATGACGCATTCCCACTAGACGGCAATGAAACGGTGGATACCGATGCGGATGGTATAGGTAACACCGCCGACTCAGATGATGACGGCGACAGCGTTTTAGATATTGCAGACGACTTCCCTCTCAACGCCTCAGAGAGTTTGGATACCGATGGTGACAGTATTGGCAACAATGCGGATTCAGACGATGATGGTGATGGTGTCGTCGACACCAATGACAGTTTCCCCCTAGACGCCTCCGAAACTTCAGATACAGATGGCGATGGTCTGGGCAATAACGCCGACAGCGATGATGATGGCGATGGCGTCGCTGACAGCGCCGATGCCTTCCCGCTGGACAGCAGCGAATCAGAGGATACCGATAGCGATGGCACAGGTAATAACCAGGATGCAGATGATGATGGCGATGGCGTGGCCGACAGTGGCGACGCCTTTCCACTAGATGCCACAGAAACCCTGGACACAGATGTCGATGGCATAGGCAACAACGCAGACACAGATGACGATAACGACGGTGTTGCCGATAGCAATGACAGCCTGCCGCTGGACGCCACGGAAACCAGAGATACGGATCTGGATGGCATAGGCAACAATGCCGATAGTGATGATGATGGCGATGGCACCGCAGACAACCTTGATGCCTTCCCGCTGGATGATACAGAAACCCAGGACACAGATGCTGATGGCATAGGCAATAACAGTGACAGCGACGATGATGGCGACGGTGTCAGCGACAGTACCGACGCATTTCCTCTGGATACCAGCGAAAGTCTGGATACGGATGGCGATGGCACAGGTAATAATGCAGATACTGACGACGACGGCGACGGTCACCCTGATAGTTCAGATCTATTCCCCCTCAATGCTCAGGAAGCCCTGGACACCGATGGCGACGGCACGGGCAATAATGCCGATACTGATGATGATGGTGACGGCCTAGCCGATACTGCCGATGCCTTCCCCCTGGATGCCGGAGAGAGCATAGACACAGATGGCGATGGCCTCGGCAACAATAGCGATACAGATGACGATGGCGATGGCGTTGCGGACACAGAGGATGCCTTCCCCCTGGATGCCAGTGATTACCTGGATACAGATGGCGACGGTACAGGCAATGCAGCTGACTCAGATGATGATGGCGACGGGGTAGTAGATAGTCAGGATGACTTGCCGCTTAACGCAAATGAGTCTGTGGATACCGATGGCGATGGTATAGGTAACAACAGCGACAGCGATGATGATGGTGATCAGGTAGCTGATGTCGACGACCAGTTTCCGCTGAATAGCTCAGAGACTCTGGATACTGATTTAGACGGCATAGGTAATAACGCAGATACAGACGATGACGGCGACGGCATTGTCGACAGCGCCGATGACTTCCCACTGGATGCCAGTGAGTCAGTGGATACCGATAGCGATGGTATAGGTAATAACGCCGATCCGGACGATGACAACGATGGCGCTCCTGATGAACTCGACGCATTTCCGCTCGATCCCCTTCAGTGCACAGATACCGACGGCGATGGCATAGGTAACCCCACGGATACTGATGATGATGGCGATGGCGTGCCAGATACTGAAGACGCCTTCGAGCTGGACGCCAGTGAGACGGTAGATACTGATGGCGATGGTCAGGGTAATAATGCCGACACTGACGATGATGCGGATGGCGTTGCAGATAGTAATGATGCATTCCCACTGGATGCGGCGGAGACTCAGGACACCGATGGCGACGGCCTGGGCAACAATGCAGATGCAGATGATGATGGCGATGGCGTAGCAGATTCCGACGATACCTTTCCGCTAAATGGCGACGAATCTGTGGATACCGACAACGATGGCGTGGGTAATAATGCAGATGCCGATGATGATGGTGATTCGGTTGCCGACGCCAACGATGCTTTCCCGCTGGATGCTGCTGAATCTGTGGATACCGATGGCGATGGCCTGGGCAACAACGCAGATGCCGATGATGACGGCGATTCAGTTGCAGACAGCAGCGACGCCTTTCCGCTGGATGCCTCAGAGACCTTGGATACAGACAGCGATGGCATCGGTAACAATGCCGACCCCGACGATGATAACGACGGCGTAGACGATGTAGACGACAGCCAGCCGCTGGATAGCACAGAGACATTGGACACCGACGCTGATGGCATAGGCAACAATGCGGATACAGACGATGACGGCGACGGCCTGTTGGACAGCGATGATGACTTTCCCTTAGACGCCTCTGAAATCCTGGATACTGATTCCGACGGCATTGGTAACAATGCAGATACGGATGATGATGGTGACGGCGTAGCCGATACAGAGGATGCGTTCCCGCTTGATTCAACTGAGATAACGGATACAGATGGCGACGGCATAGGCAACAACACAGACAGCGACGATGACGGTGACAGCGTGCTGGATGCGAATGACGCCTATCCACTGGATGCCAATCGGAGTTCAGCGGTTACCTGGGGTGCTGGCGAATGGGGCAACAGTGACTGGGCGCCAGAGTCCAGCTCAGGCACAACAATTTGGAATACTCACACATGGGGAGAGAAACCATGGCAATAAATAAACTAAAGCGAGGCAGAACAATGATATTGAGAAACGGATTAGTAGCCGCATTACTAGGCAGTATGTCTTTGGCTTACGCCGGTGATCTCAGCATCCCCAATGAGTTTTCAGCAGGGGATACCACCAGCGCCTCAGATATTAACGAAAATTTTTCGGCCATAGAAACCGCGGTCGATGATAATGATGCCAGGCTAGACGCCATAGAATCCGGGTCGACCAATGTGGTGTTTCAGGGCTTTTCTTCCAGTACTGTGGTGAGTGACGAGGGCATCAGGCAGCTGCAGCAGGCCTGCAATGCGACATTTACCGGCTCTAAAATCTGCACCTCCAGCGAATATGCCAATTCTGTATACAACAGTTCAGCGGCAAATTTGCAGGGCAACGCCTGGATATTGGCGGATACCATTAATGCCAGCGGTAGCAAAGTCAGGGATAAGATTACAGGCGATACCTACAGCAATGGGGCCCTGAGTTGCGGTGGTTACAGTGGTGAGGAAGACGACGCATTGGTGGTCAATGGGGCTGGGGAGCTATCTCTGGATTCCTGTTCAAATTCAAATGCTGTGGCATGCTGTAAATAGTCTACACTTTAGCCCAGTAGTGTAAAAAAATTATCAGCAGGTAGGGAGTGGGAGTGAGCTTTCGCAAGAAAGCAATGTTAGGCAGTAAGAGAGTTATCACTAGTTTGGGGTGTTCTCTGTATGACCGACGTTCTGTGCTTTAACGGGGAATGTCCATCAAGAAGTCAATCAGCAAAGTGCGAAAAACTGAGCCGAGGCCTATGGTATAGGTCTCGGCTCAGTTGTCTTAAAGCGCCAATAATATTTTCCTAAATCTGCTTTTCTAAAGGCACGACTTTGTTATGCTTGCTCAGTGATCGAATGAGCAGCTCGCAACGTAAATTGATTCAAGTTTGCGGTTAAAAATAGACTCAATAAAAAGAAGAAAACAACCATGAAAAGCCCTTCAGTCCTGATCCTAATAATCCTGGCCAGCCTGTCTATTCTAAGCTGCAGCCTTCTCTCGCCCTCTGAACCGGAACCTCAGCAGCTTACCGAGCACAGGATTCAAACCTCCTCGGGCCTAGCGCAGGGCCATAGCATGGCGCAGCTGGTGGCATGGTTTGATATTCCCTACGCTCAGCCACCGGTGGGAGATTTGCGTTGGAGAGCGCCGCGGGAGCTCAATAACCCCGAGCAGGCTATTGTCGAAAAACCAATCACCTCCTGCGTGCAGAAGGCTAGCCAGTATGCTGGTGTCGAAGGAGAGGGCATAGGTGGCTCGGAAGACTGTCTGTACCTTGACATCAAAGCACCGGCAGATTTTGCTAGCAAACAGTATCCGGTGATGTTTTGGATTCATGGTGGCGGCAACACCACTGGCGAAAAAGACTACTACGATTTTACAAAGATGGTACTCAACAAAGATGTGGTCGTGGTTACCATCAACTACCGATTGGGCGCTCTGGGTTTCTTCACCCACCCGGCTATTCAGGGGCTGCAGACAGGCCTCGACAAAGCCAGTAATTTTGGGACTCTAGATATTATCCACTCCCTTAAATGGGTGCAGCAGAATATCAGCCAGTTTGGTGGTGACCCTGATAATGTCACCATCTTTGGTGAATCAGCCGGTGGTCATAATGTGTTGGCACTGCTGGCCTCGCCTCTGGCTAATGGGCTGTTTCACAAGGCGATTTCACAGTCCGGATATACCACCAGTACCCCATTGGCCGATGCCTATAACAAAGAGGGCGCCAACCGGCTGATCAAGCGCGGTAGCTGGCAAATCACTCACAAAGCGCTGTCTTCAGGCAACCAGGCTGGCGATAATATTGAGGATGTCCGGGCCCTGCTTAAGGCGATGGACAGCGTTGAATTTATGGCCCTCTACGAAACGGGAGACCTGGATTTCGACGCCTTGCCTCTGACAACCGCTGACGGAGTCGTCATTCCCAAGCAGGGCATGCTGGCCAGCTTGGCTGACCCCGCCTATGCCAAGAACATTCCAGTGATTGCCGGTGCCACCAAAGATGAAATTGCGCTGTGGATCGCCACTCACCGTTACTTTATGGAAAGTAGCTACAGCTTTACCAAACTATTACCGCCGGTTATCCGGGTTAAAGATCAGGCTCTCTATGATATGTGGGTGCGTCTGCGTTCTCATGCCTGGAAGCTTCGCGGGGTAGACGATGCCCTCACCGCTATGGAGTCTGCCGGTTATCAGCATCTCTATGCCTACAGATTTGACTGGGACCACCAGGAAAAATCTGTATTTATCGACTTCCCCAGTCTGTTTGGCGCAGCCCATGGCACCGATATCGCCTTCGTAACAGGCAACTATACTTACGGCCCCATTTCGTCCTACGTCTACCCAGAAACTGCAGAACGTCAGCAGATGGAAGATAGCATGATGGGTGCCTGGACGGCCTTTGCCAAAACTGCACAGCCAGACCTTGGTAAGCCCGTGCAATGGCAGCCGTTCTCCGCAGCCAGTCCGGCCTATTTGCATCTCGATAAAGATGACCTGCTGCGCATGAGTACGGAAACTGAGACTCTCGGCAGTCTGCTGGCCGATATGGCTGCCAGTGCCGTGCCCACAGACTTAGAGCGCTGTTATATGGCTTGGGAGACCTTTATCAATGTGGGTGACCCAGACCCTCAGTCCTATACGGCCTGGAATCAGGGATTATGCAGTCAGGTGGATATGCGCAGCGAGCAGCGCGCAATTGCCATCCAGCTGATTGAGGAGCATGGCTCCATTTCGGTGATGTGATGTTGAGCTCTCTTATCGCCCCATTGCAATTGCCCCAGGGCTGGCACCGCAAGCTGGTCCTGCTGGGTCTGGCAGCATTTTTTATTAATGTGGGTGTAGACCATTTTGTGAACCCAGATTTCTATTTGAATATCATGCCTCCATATTTGCCAATGCATCTCGAAGCGGTCTATATCAGTGGCGTCTTTGAAATTCTTGGTGGCGTCTGTGTGCTGATTCCCCAGTTGCGGCGCTTTTCTGCCTGGGGCCTGATTGCCTTATTAATTGCCGTGTATCCGGCAAATATCTATATGGCTATGAGCCCTGAGGCTTTCCCCGATATTCCTGTGACCCTGCTGTATATTCGGTTGCTATTCCAGTTTATTTTTATTTACTGGGCCTATGCGGTGACCCGTCCTGCCTATAATCCAGAGCATTGGGCAGAGGACCAGCCAAAGTCGACTCAATGACGTGAATCGGCCCAGGCTTCAGACCAATTGGTCATTGATACCGGTTTACAGTAGAAGCGCCTGAAGACTATTCTCTGACTATTAGCAGTGGTTTATAAGCCATTAATTGCCAGCAGATATTGAATCAGGAACGCCCCATGACCGCCTACAAAGTACCGCAAAAAGAACTGTATTTTATTCTCCAAGAGCTGGTGAATTATACCGAGCATGCCAGCATGCCTGGCTATGAGGATACTGGTGCCGATATGGTTGAAGCCATATTGCCGGAAGCGGCGAAATTTTTTGAAGAGCTGGTAGCCCCGACCAACTGGGAAGCAGAGTCACAGCCGGCTTATCTAAAAGATGGTCAGGTGATTACCGCACCTATGCTCAATCCCATTTATAAACAGATGGTAGAAGCGGGCTGGTGTTGTCTGAGTGGCGATGCTGCCTACGATGGTGCTGGATTTCCAGGGGTAGTGGATCTAGCCGTCCAGGAGATGCTGCAGTCCTCTAATCTCGGCTTTAGCCTATTGCCCATGCTCACTCGTGGAGTCATTCACGCCCTGACCCTGTATGGTACAGACGAGCAAAAAGACAGCTATCTGGCCAACCTGATTTCCGGTGTCTGGTCAGGCACCATGAATCTGACCGAACCCCAGGCCGGTACCGATCTCTCAGCGGTAAAAACCAAAGCCGTACCCAATGGCGACCATTATTTAGTCAGTGGCCAAAAGATCTATATCACCTGGGGTGACCATGATTTGGCCGACAATATTATTCATCTGGTACTGGCGCGACTCCCCGATGCGCCAGCAGGCAACCAGGGTATTTCTCTGTTTGTGGTACCCAAATACCTAATCAATGCAGATGGCAGTTTAGGAGAGCGCAACGATGTGCGTCCGGTCGGTGTTGAGCACAAGCTGGGTATCCATAGCAGCCCCACCTGTACCCTGGCCTTTGGCGACAATGGTGGTGCCGTTGGCTATCTGGTGGGCCCATTAAATCAGGGCCTTATGTGCATGTTTAGCATGATGAATAACGCGCGTCTTTCGGTGGGCCATCAGGGTATAAGTATAGGCGAGCGCGCCTATCA
>CBFHMK010000017.1:0-11644 GCA_965656965.1 uncultured Porticoccaceae bacterium | reverse complement strand
GCAATCAACCCCTCAACCCAAAAGCTCCCAACCATTGGTAGGCTGATGAATACCCGTTATCACACAAGATTCTGTAAATAAACTACAGAATCGCGTACAATCCCCGCCAAATTTTAGCGCCGAGTAGCGCTGCAAAACTCACCCAAAATCAAAGGAGATGCACACAGTGCTAGAAGCCTATCGCGCCCATGTCGCAGAACGCGCCGAACAGAATATTCCACCCAAGCCATTAGATCCAGAATGGACCGCAGGTCTGGTTGAACTATTAAAGAATCCTCCAGCGGGTGAAGAAGAGTTTTTGCTCGACCTGATCGCCAACCGCGTACCACCAGGAGTAGACGAAGCCGCCTATGTAAAGGCCGGTTTTTTAAGCGCTATTGTTAATGGCGAAGCCTCCTCTCCCCTGATCGATCGCAGCGCCGCAGTCACCTTGCTCGGCAATATGCACGGCGGCTACAACGTAGCTACGCTGGTTGCCCTGCTTGATGATGCCGAGCTAGCCAGCCAGGCCGCAGAGGAATTAAAAAGCACATTGTTAGTATTCGACGCCTTCCATGATGTAGCTGAAAAAGCCGATGCAGGCAATGCAGACGCCAAAGCCGTTATGCAGTCCTGGGCCGATGCCGAATGGTTCACCAACAATGACGCCGTGCCACAGAGCGTTAAGGTCGCCGTATTTAAAGCCACAGGCGAGATCAATACAGACGACCTCTCCCCGGCACAGGATGCCTGGTCGCGCCCCGATATCCCACTCCATGCCCGCGCCATGTTTAAAATGACCCGCGATGGCATGCACCCGGAAGAGCATGGCGTCACCGGCCCCATGACCCAAATTGAAGAGCTAAAAGCCCGTGGCCTGCCCGTTGCCTTTATCGGCGATGTCGTGGGAACCGGCTCATCTCGTAAGTCAGCTACAAACTCCGTACTCTGGTTCTTCGGCGAAGATATGCCCGGCGTACCCAACAAACGCTCTGGCGGCATCTGCTTCGGCAGCAAAGTAGCCCCGATCTTCTTTAACACCATGGAAGATGCCGGTGCATTGGTCTTTGAAGCCCCAGTAGACAATATTAACAATGGCGACGTGATTACCATCTTCCCCTACGAGGGTAAAATCCTTAACGAAGCTGGCGATGTGGTTTCAGAATTCGAGCACAAATCAGAAGTGATTCTCGATGAAGTACAGGCCGACGGCCGTATCAACCTGATTGTAGGTCGAGGTCTTACCCAACGTGCTCGCGAGCATATGGGACTGCCCCCTTCAGAGGTATTCCGTCAGCCAACTGCTCCGGTTGAATCCGATGCCGGTTATACATTGGCCCAGAAAATGGTTGGTAAAGCCTGTGGCGTTGAAGGCATCCGCCCTGGCACCTACTGCGAACCCAAGATGACCACCGTGGGCTCTCAGGACACCACTGGCCCCATGACCAGAGATGAACTTAAAGATCTTGCCTGCCTTGGCTTCTCAACCGACCTGGTCATGCAGTCTTTCTGTCACACAGCGGCCTACCCCAAGCCCGTCGATATCAGCACCCAGCACAGCCTGCCCGACTTTATTATGAACCGTGGCGGTGTCTCACTGCGCCCCGGTGACGGCATTATTCACAGCTGGCTAAACCGTATGCTGCTTCCAGATACTGTGGGTACTGGCGGCGATTCACACACCAGATTCCCGATGGGCATTTCATTCCCCGGCGGTTCCGGTCTGGTTGCTTTCGCAGCAGCCACCGGCGTTATGCCATTGGATATGCCAGAGTCTGTGCTGGTGCGCTTTAAGGGCAAAATGCAGCCCGGTATCACCTTGCGTGACTTGGTACATGCGATTCCTTACTACGGCATTAAAGAAGGCTTGCTGACCGTAGAGAAGAAAGGCAAAAAGAACTTCTTCAGTGGCCGTATCCTAGAAATTGAAGGTGAAGGTATTGAAGGCCTCACCGTAGAGCAGGCATTTGAACTATCAGATGCCTCTGCCGAGCGTTCAGCCGCTGGCTGTACCATTAAGCTGGGTGAAGACTCCGTAGCCGAGTACCTGAATTCAAATATCACTCTACTGCGCTGGATGATTGCCGAAGGCTATGGCGATGTGCGCACCCTGGAGCGTCGTGTACGCAAAATGGAAGAGTGGATTGCTGATCCAACATTGATGTCAGCCGATGCCGATGCCGAATACGCTGCCGTGATTGAAATTGATCTGGCCGATATTAAAGAGCCCATCGTCTGCTGCCCCAATGACCCGGATGATGCCAAGCTGCTTTCTGAAGTTGCTGGCGATAAGGTTGACGAAATCTTTATCGGCTCATGCATGACGAATATTGGTCACTTCCGCGCCGCCGGTAAACTGCTCGACGAAGCCGGCTCAGTAGATTCCAGATTCTGGATCTGCCCGCCAACACGTATGGATGCGCACACGCTGATGGAAGAAGGCTACTACAATATTTACGGTAAAGTGGGTGCACGTACCGAAATGCCAGGCTGCTCACTCTGCATGGGTAACCAGGCCCGTGTATTGGCCGGTGCAACAGTACTATCTACATCAACCCGCAACTTCCCCAACCGCCTGGGTGATGGCGCCAAT
The DNA here is from genome assembly GCA_965656965.1 of uncultured Porticoccaceae bacterium. GTDB lineage: Bacteria > Pseudomonadota > Gammaproteobacteria > Pseudomonadales > Porticoccaceae > HTCC2207. The sequence goes on along the minus strand of CBFHMK010000017.1, from coordinate 9,072 downwards.
GTCTACCTCACCAGTGCAGAGCTTGCCTCTGTGGGTGGTATTTTGGGTAGACTGCCAACACCTGCCGAGTATATGGAATACGCCAGCAAGATTGACTCCATGTCTGATGAGATTTATCGCTATATGAACTTTGATCAGATTGAGTCATTCCAGAAGTCCGCTGAGCAAGGCAAGTTGATTGCGGCGCAGCAGATTGTAGAAATCAGCTAAACTGACTTTTAAGCTCAATAAAAAAACCCCGCTTTTGCGGGGTTTTTTATTGACTCAAAGATGCATCTATCAATTCATGGTTTTCATTAGGTCCACAGCAATCATTATGGCAAAACCCAGGCTCACCACCAGGCCACAGGCCGGCACCCATATTGGCACGATCATGCCTTTTATTGGTGTTTGCCCGGCTTTCTCGACTTTCTCGACTTTATCGAGCTTCAGACGCAGCAGCGCTGCATTAACCAATGTTGCAATAATTAAAATCATTAACGAAGTGGTTTCTGCCAGGCTTGCGATATCAAAACTCAGGGCCAATAGGCAAACCAACAGCACGACGCCGGCCGTGGCTTTAATGGGGGTTTGGGTTCTCCCGTTGACATCGCCTAAAAATCGCAATGCCCTTGGAGTCATGGATTGGCGGCTCATGCCGTATAACACCCGCGATGCCATAATGATCTGGATAAGCCCGCCATTAACTATCGCGAAGATGCTGATCAGGCCAATAAGGGTCGGGCTGGCCCCGGTTTTTAGGTGATAGATATAGCTGAGCGGGGCCTTTTGCTGACCCAGCTCGGCGGGGGGAACACTGAGTACGGCGATCAGTGTCACAATAAAGTAGGTCAAGGTGGTGAGTATCAGGGTAATAATGATGGCCCGCGGCAGGGTCTTTTCAACCTCTTTGATCTCTTCGGCAACATTGACCATATCTTCAAAACCAATAAAGGCGTAGAAGGCCAAAAACGAGCCACTGAGTATGCCTAACCAAATCGCGCTGTCTAACCCGGGCATCAGTTCATGGCTGCGCAATGGCATTGCCACAAACTCGTCACGGGCGACCCAGATAATCAGCAACAGGCCACCGACTTCTACCAGCGTAATCACCGCCGCCATGGTTACCGACTGCCCTATTCCCCAGGCGGCAAGCAGCCCAAGGATGGCGGTAATCAGCACAATCACTACCCAGTCGGGCATGGCTATAAATGTCTGCCAGTAACCCACAAAGCCATTGGCCAGTGCAGCTGCAGATACGCTGCCGTTGAGAATCACCAAAATACCCACAAAAACCGCTAACTGTTGGAGGTTAAAGGCCTGCTTTACATAGACGGCTTCGCCGGCACTTTTGGGGAAGCGGCTGGATAACTCGGCAAAGGTCAGTGCGGTAAATGCCGAGAGTAGCGCTGCGGCCATAAATGACCAGGGCGCCATCATGCCCGCGCGCTCGGCTACCTTGCCGACCAGTACATAGATGCCACCGCCAATGGTGGTACCCAGACCATAGAGAATCACCAGGGGCAGGTTCAACACGCGCTTTAGTGGCCGCGACTGGGGTTTTGATATCCGATCTGAGCTGTCCATGGCCTTAATACTAGGCCATGAAGGTTAAGCCATCCTGGCATTTCTCAAATCAGTGGGTCTCTGGGTCAGCCTCTGAATTGGGGGCCGATGTACTCACCCATAATTGGGTGTTAGCCTTTAGCTGGAAAACCAGCCCGGCCTCTGCTCAACCTAACGCGTTAATTCCCCAACCCAGTACTTCTTTGCTCAGCCACAATATAGTCATTACCATCGGCAATTAACCAGAACTCTGTGCTTACCACTTGGCTACCATCGGGCTGATTCAAGCTGCTGGGGTTAAGGCTCAGGGTATTTTGGTTGCTGGCCATGCTGAGCTCGCCTTGGCTGGTGGCGACCCAGTCACCATTGCTGTTGTAGCCTCGTATCTCGTACAGCAGCTCGAGGCTTTGCATAGCTATGCCACTTCGGCTGATACTGATATTACTGCCGCTGCTCGCTACACTGACTTCCACCAGCTCATCCAACAGGCCTTTGGCGGCTTTGATGCGCACCGGGTTGATGCCCAGCATATAGGCATTATCACCGTCGTACATGCTGAAATCGCTGATATAGAAACTGCCTTGGCTGTCCCAGCTGTCGTAGCCGGTAATAAACGCCTCGGCGCCGGAAATCGGATCCAGCTGATTGATAACCATCAACTCATAGGAGTTACCGCTAGCGATATCGTACTCGTAGATCGCATTATCTCTGGCGCCATCGCTGAGTCCAATATAGATCTTTTCGCCATCTGCAGACAGCTGAAATACCCAGGTTTTTAACGAGCTGGGGAAATCGGGGCGACCTATAAATTGCCAGCTGGCGGCGGCGTCGTTAAATTTATAGATATTGCCCTGGTCATCACTGGTGTAGAGGTTTTCGCGCTTGCGATCCCACTGCCCGACTTCCATGGCATTGGGGCCCTGCAAGGCAAAGGATGGCAGTTCGCCAAAGCCTGTCTGTGGGTCGTAATACCAGACATGGTCAAACACATTGCTCGGCTCGCCCTGATTCCATTGGTTTCTTGAGGATCCGCCAGTGATATAAACACGGCCTCGAGAATCAACCCACATAAAGCGGTTGCTGTAGAAGAAGTTCTGCCAGGCGCTGGGCTTGCCCAATACTGTGGTGGTGCCTGCGGCTATGTCGTAGCGCACCAGCTTATTTTCCGGAATAGACATGCCGTAGAGCAGATTGTTGACCGGGTCTTTTTGAATAGTAACAATCTGCAGTTGCTGGGCGCCTACACCATTGGGCTCTGAGGCGCTAAGATCTGTAAAGCTGCTGTCTTCTGGCTTGTAACCGTACCAGTGAAACCCTCTGGTGTTCTGGAAGCTGTAGTTCATATCTGAGCTATCTAGGGTGGCCACATAAACTGTGCCATTATGATCTATGGGGCGCGTATGAAACTTCTCGGCACTCTCATTACTCTGCCAGTTATTGGCGGCTTCGGATGCGGCTTTTGCGTCCCCTACCCAGCGCAATGTGTTGTCGTGCTGATGCATTCTGTAAAGCATGGCGTTGGTCTGGTGGTCATGGCCGGAAATATAGATCTCGCCATTGGCATCTGAGCCTACCGCCAGCCAGCTTTGATCTGGTCGCGAACCATCGGGGGCATCGGGCATCTGCCAGATATTCACACCATCAATAGCGCCGGCACGGGCATCATCGTAGGGTACGGTAATGACTTCTGGTTCTTCAGGCTCGGTGCCACCGTCTGCGCCTGTGCCATCATCGTTAGCACTGTCGTCTGCGGTGCTGTCGTCAGTTGCTGTATCCGAAGAGCCGTTGTCTGTATTGGCAACTGGCGGTGTCTCTGGCGCATCGGCACCACCGCCTCCGCAGGCTGTGATCAGGCTAAACAGGAGCACTAGAATAATTTTGGGTAGACTAAAAACGCGCCCGGCTAGGGGCAATCCGTCTTTGCAGCTCATAGATTGTCTCTTTTAATTATTGATATTGACGGCCCTGTGGCCGATTACATGTAGGCGTTGCTGGTATCTGTGTGATCGGTTACGTCTTTGACACCAGCAAGTTCGGGGATTTTTTCCATCAGAGTTTTCTCTACGCCCTCTTTGAGAGTTAGATCTACTGCTGAACAGCCCTGGCAACCGCCACCAAATTCCAGGACCGCAAAGCCATCGGCCATCTCGGCCAGCGAGACCACGCCACCATGGGCCGCTAGGCCTGGATTAATCTCGTTGTAGAGCAGATAGTTAACCCTGTCTTCGATGGGGCTATCGTCGGTGACATTGGGTAGTCTTGAGTTGGGGGCTCTGATGGTTAGCTGGCCACCAAACTTATCTTCGGCGAAGTCGACTTTAGCTTCGTCCAAAAAGGGAATGCTGCGCTGCTCAAAATAGGCATTAAAAGCCTCGTACTCTACCACCAGGTCTTCTTCGTTGTGCTCGCCGGGGCGGCTGTAGGCGATGCAGGTCTCTGCCTTGGGCGTTCCAGGGTCGCTCACAAACATGCGTACGCCGATGCCTTCGCAGTTTTGTTTTTCCAGCAGGCCTGCGAGATAGACCTGGGCGGATTCTGTAATGGTGACATTGAGCATAGCGGGTTCCTGGGCTTAATCTTAATTCGGACGGTTCAACTGCGTTATTTTACGTTATTCGAGGATTTTGGTAAAAGCTTCTTTTAAATTTAAAGGGTCGCTTTTTAAAATAATTTTGGTATGATGCGCATCCATCAAAATATTTTGATACAGCAGAAAAGTTAGGGCATACACAAGCATTATGGTTGATAAAATTACACAGGCGGCCCAGCAGCGCATTCTGGTTTTGGATGGCGCCATGGGCACCATGATCCAGCGTCACACCTTAGAGGAAGAGCACTTCCGCGGTGAGCGCTTTGCTGACTGGCATACCGATCTAAAGGGCAATAATGATCTGCTGAGCCTGACTCAGCCGAATATTATCTGCGATATCCACCGCGCCTACCTTGAGGCCGGTGCGGATATTATTGAGACCAATACCTTTAACTCCACCCAGGTGTCCCAGGCGGACTATCAGATGGAGTCGATCTCTCGGGAGATTAACGTTGCCTCGGCTAAATTAGCTCGTCTAGCTGCCGATGAGTTCTCCACCCCAGAGCACCCGCGTTTTGTGGCCGGCATTCTGGGGCCTACCAGCCGCACTGCCTCTCTGTCGCCGGATGTCAATGATCCGGGCGCGCGCAATGTCACCTTTGATGAGCTGGTAGAAAACTATACAGAGTCCACCCATGCCCTGATTGAGGGCGGTGTGGATCTGATTATGGTTGAGACCATTTTCGATACATTGAATGCCAAGGCGGCACTATTTGCGGTGCAGCTGGTGTTTGAGGAACTGGGTACTGAGCTGCCTATTATGATCAGTGGCACCATTACCGATGCCAGCGGTCGCACATTGTCTGGCCAAACACCAGAGGCATTCTGGAACTCGGTGCGCCATAGCAAGCCTATCAGCATTGGTCTGAACTGTGCCCTGGGGCCCAAAGAGCTACGCCCTCACCTGCTGGAAATCTCCAATGTCGCCAACAGCATGGTCAGCGCGCACCCCAATGCAGGTCTGCCCAATGAGTTTGGCGGCTATGATCTGGATGCCGCCAATATGGCGGAAACTGTGGCGGAATTTGCCAGTGCCGGCCTGCTGAATATTGTTGGCGGCTGCTGTGGCACCACGCCGGAGCATATTCGCGCGATTGCCGATGCAGTGGCGGCTATTAGGCCCCGTCAGGTGCCAGATATTGCACCTGCCTGTCGTCTATCTGGTCTTGAGCCCTTTACCATTAAGGAAGATTCGCTGTTTATCAATGTCGGCGAGCGCTGCAATGTCACCGGCTCGGCGATATTTAAGCGGCTGATTCTTGAAGAAAACTATGATGCTGCTCTGGAAGTTGCCCGCCAGCAGGTGATTAATGGCGCGCAGATTATCGATGTGAATATGGATGAAGGCATGCTTGAGTCATTGCCTGCCATGGTTAAGTTTTTAAATCTGATCGCCAGTGAACCAGATATTTCCCGGGTGCCGATTATGGTCGATTCTTCTAAATGGGAGGTGATCGAAGCCGGACTGAAATGTATCCAGGGCAAGTCGGTGGTCAACAGCATCAGCCTAAAAGAAGGCGAAGCGGAGTTTATTGCAAAGGCCAGCCTGTGCAAAAAGCATGGTGCGGCGATTGTGGTAATGGCCTTTGATGAAGATGGCCAGGCGGATAATATTGAGCGCCGCAAGCAGATCTCCCAGCGCAGCTACGATATTTTGGTCGATCAGGTTGGCTTCCCTGCTGAGGATATTATTTTTGACCCCAATGTATTTGCAGTGGCCACGGGCATTGAAGAGCACAACCGCTATGGTCTCGATTTTATTGAGGCCTGCAGCTGGATTAAGGCCAACCTGCCCCATGCGCTGATCAGTGGCGGCATCTCTAATGTGTCGTTCTCATTCCGCGGCAACAATCCGGTGCGAGAAGCCATTCACTCGGTGTTTCTCTACCATGCTATTCGCGAAGGCCTGACCATGGGCATTGTCAATGCCGGTCAGCTGGCGGTGTATGACGATCTACCGGCTGAATTGCGCGATGTGGTGGAAGATGTAGTGCTGTTCCGCACCGCCGAGGGCACAGATAATCTGCTAGCGATAGCCGACAAATACCGCGGCGATGGCTCCACCCAGGCCAAGACTGAGGATTTAAGCTGGCGTGAGGGCAATGTCAATCGTCGCCTCGAATATGCCTTGGTTAAAGGCATTACTGCGTTTATTGAAGAGGATACCGAAGAAGCCCGCCAACAGGCCGAGCGTCCACTGCATGTGATTGAGGGCGCATTGATGGACGGCATGAATATTGTTGGCGACCTGTTTGGTTCGGGCAAAATGTTTTTGCCCCAGGTGGTGAAGTCCGCCCGGGTTATGAAACAGGCAGTGGCCTATTTGCAGCCCTATATTGAAGACGAGAAGGACGTGTCGGCCAGCTCCAATGGCAAGATTCTAATGGCGACGGTTAAGGGCGATGTCCATGATATTGGCAAAAATATTGTCGGCGTGGTGCTGCAGTGCAATAACTACGAGGTGATTGACCTGGGCGTAATGGTGCCCGCAGAAAAGATTTTGCAGACCGCCAGAGAAGAGAATGTGGATATTATTGGCCTATCTGGGCTAATTACCCCCTCTCTGGATGAGATGGTTACGCTGGGCAAAGAGATGCAGCGCCAGGGCTTTACTCTGCCTCTGATGATTGGTGGTGCCACCACCTCCAAGGCCCATACTGCGGTTAAAATTGCCCCGGGCTATACGAATAATCAGGCCATCTATGTGTCTGATGCCTCTCGTGCTGTGGGTGTCGCCAGCAAGCTGATCAGCAAAGACAGCCGCGATGAATTTATCGCTGAAATACAGCTCGACTACGATGCAGTGCGTCTGCGCACGGCCAATAGAACCCCGCGGGGAACGCTGTTTGCCTATTCCGATGCGGTCAAACAAAAGCCGCAGCTTAACTGGCGTGACTACCAGCCGGAGATACCCAATAAGCTGGGTGTCACTGTACTGGATGATTACCCATTGGAAGCGCTGGTGCCCTATATTGACTGGACGCCATTTTTTATTACCTGGGATCTGGTGGGCAAGTACCCAAAGATTCTCAATGATGAGGTGGTGGGCGAAGCGGCACAGAACCTATTTGATGATGCCCAAAAACTGCTTAAAGATATTATCGACAATAAGCATTTAACCGCGCGAGCGGTGTTTGGCTTATGGCCGGCCAATACGGTTAACCATGACGATATTGAAGTCTATGGGCAGGACGGCTCTACCGCCGCCACATTGCACCAGATTCGCCAGCAGATTCAGAAGCCCGGTGCCAGTGAAGAACTGGCCTCGCTAGCAGATTTTATTGCCCCCAAAGAAAGCGATTTAACCGACTATATAGGCGCCTTTGCGGTGACTACCGGCATAGGTGCCGATGAGTTAGCGGCGCAATACGAAGCGGCCCATGACGACTATAACGCTATTATGGTTAAAGCCTTGGCCGACCGCCTGGCTGAGGCCTTTGCTGAGCATCTGCATGAGCGGGTGCGTTGCGAATACTGGGGCTATGCTGCCACTGAGACGCTTGATAATGAGGCGCTGATCAAGGAGAAATATCGCGGTATTCGCCCGGCGCCCGGCTACCCGGCCTGCCCGGATCATACTGAAAAAGGCACGCTATTTAAGCTTCTGGATGTGGAGAATAATATTGGTCTGGAACTGACCGATAGCTATGCCATGAGTCCGGCGGCAGCGGTGAGTGGCTGGTACTTTGGCCACCCGGATGCCAGGTATTTTAATAGCGGCAAGATCGATAGCGATCAGGTAGAATCGCTGGCGCAGCGCAAGGGGCTCTCAGTTCCCGAGTTGGAGCGCTGGTTGACTCCTATTTTGAATAATTAATAAATTCTGGAAAGAAAATGACCGATAAAACCCCTGAACAGACCACCGAAAAACCTGGCCTTGCCTCTGTGGTAAAAAGTATCTTAGCTGCTGCGATTGGTGTGCAGACGAACAAGAACCGAGAGAGAGATTTCACTCAGGGTAGCCCTCTGGCGTTTATTATCGGTGGGTTTATCTTTACCGCGCTGTTTATATTCACCATTGCGATGATTGTGGGAATTGTGACTAGTTAGTTGGGTCGCTCTTTTTTGGGAGATCCTTGGCTAGCGCTCAGGATGACGCTCCGGCTCCAGTCATCCTGCGCCAACAGCAGCCTACTGAGTCACGAAATCCTCTAACCCGAGCTCAACTATGCTCTCGGAGCCAGCTTGTAACGAGGTCAGGTAGGCCGCATTGCGTGGCAATATCTGGCTGGCAAAAAACCCTGTAGTCGCCAGTTTCTGGGTATAAAAGCGGTCATCTGAACCCTTATCCAGCTGCTGCTGAGCCGCTGCTGCCAGTCGCACCATGCACCAATAAGAGACTGAGTTACCAAACAGCATCATAAAGCTATAGGCCACAGCCGGGCTGTGCTCTGGGTGGCCGAGAACATAGTCCAATCCGGCGCGACACTGGGCTATTGCCGTCTTCAATGCCGCGGTTAGCTCATTCGCCCTACTCTCTGCAGTAGCATCCATCTCTGCCAGTAATTTAGTTAGCGTCTCTCCACCATCGCGCAGGCATTTGCGACCAATAAAGTCTAGTGCCTGAATACCATTGGTACCCTCATAAATCGGCAGAATTCGGGCGTCGCGCATATGCTGCGCTGCACCGGTCTCTTCAATAAAGCCCATGCCACCGTGCACCTGAACGCCCAGGGAAGTGGTCTCCATGGATACTTCGGTACACCAGCCTTTGACCAGCGGCGTCATAATTTCCACCAGCTGAGCATCGGCTGCGCGCTGCGCGGTGTCCTCATGTCTATGGCTGCGATCTTCTGCCGCGATGGTGTAGAACGACATGGCTCGGCCCGCTTCGGTCAAGGCGCGCATCTGCATCAGCATACGCTTAACATCTGGGTGATGAATAATTGGCGCTTTGCCCTCAATACCGGCAACCTTGCCCTGCACTCGCTCTGAGG
>CBFHMK010000016.1:0-20499 GCA_965656965.1 uncultured Porticoccaceae bacterium | reverse complement strand
GCCGTTCAAGACTAGGACGTTGATAGGTTGGGTGTGGAAGCGCTGTGAGGCGTTGAGCTAACCAATACTAATTGCCCGTGAGGCTTGACTATATAACGCAAGCGAGACGACGGACAGATTGTCTGAAATACAGACTTGCCGAGAAAAAATTGTATTCAATAATTACCGACCTAATTTGACTCTGGAGCCGTTGCTCCTAGGTCATACCAGTTTGCCTGGTAACCATAGAGAACTAGAACCACCTGATCCCATACCGAACTCAGTAGTGAAATGGTTCATCGCCGATGGTAGTGTGGGGCTTCCCCATGTGAGAGTAGGTCATTGCCAGGCTTCTAAATAAGAAACTCCAGTATCTAATGATGCTGGAGTTTTTTTCTGTCTGGGCATTGGCAAAGACCTGTGGCCATACTCAAAATTTGGGGCTTAAGCGCTCTAGGTCGGGTTTTTTCATGGGACTGGCCGGGCTTTCAGGCATAATACCCGCTTTATATCCTATCTGTGAGCTGTCATGGAATTGCTGATCTACCTCATCCTAGGCGCCGCTGCTGGCGTTATTAGTGGTCTATTTGGGCTTGGTGGCGGGGTAGTCATTGTCCCTATTTTGATACTCGCATTTGATATGCAGGGAATATCACAAGAGCTGGCTACACATCTGGCTCTTGGGACCTCTCTGGCCACCATAGCCATCACCTCGATACCCTCTATTTATACCCATTATCAGAGAGGCGCGGTGCGTTTGGATCTGGTGGGCTGGATAGGTCCCGGTATTATCCTTGGTGCTATCCTTGGGGGTTTGTTCGCCATTTCATTGGGGGCCGCCTGGCTCCAGTCGCTACTGGGGCTATTCTTTATCTTAGTGGCTCTGCAGTTATTATTTTATCAACCCGCCGCGGCCAACCGAAACCCGCCCAGCCAGGCCGGCCTTGTGTTGGCCGGGACGGGAATTGGCAGTTTATCTGCCCTATTTGGTATTGGTGGGGGCACTCTAACCACACCGTTTTTAACGTATTTTGGTATCCGCATTCATCAGGCTGTAGGTACCGCCGCCGCCTGTGGATTTCCGATTGCGTTCTTTTCGAGCTTGGTTTATGGCAGCTCTGATATGGGCTCTGCAGGGTTGCCGGACGAGACCCTCGGCCTAATATTTTTGCCGGCCTGGTTCGGCATCATAATTACCAGCGTTCCTGGGGCGCGATTTGGCGCACTTTTAGCGCATCGCTTGAATGAGGCCAAGTTAAGGCGCCTGTTTGCTGTTCTTGTGCTGTCGGTGGGTGTTAGATATATCTGGATTAACTGGGTGTTTTAGATTTGGAGAGATTGTATTGTCTGATTTAGTGGATAAGATATTAGCTATTATGCAGGATGGAGAGTTCCATTCTGGATCTGACCTAGGCGCTATATTGGGTGTCAGCCGGACTGCCGTATGGAAACAGCTGCAGAAACTTGAAGCTATGGGGTTAGAGTTTGACTCCGTCAAAGGCACCGGCTATAGACTGCCGCAAGGGTTCGAGCTGCTAAGCCAGCCTGATATTGAGAGTCGACTTTCTGTCCGGCCATCTCGTCTTGAGATATTTCAGAGTTTAGACTCCACTAATAAATACCTTCGTGAACAGGCCGAGCTAGACTCTCAGTCTGGTTCTGTGGTTTTTGCTGAAACCCAGACTTCTGGGCGCGGGCGTCGCGGCAAGACCTGGGTCAGCCCCTTCGCCTCCAATATCTACCTGTCAATTCTGTGGGACTTTGAGCAGGGTGCCCAGGCGCTAGAGGGGCTCAGTCTAGGTGTCGGTGTGGCTGTGCGAAGGGCGCTTATTGAATCCGGCCTGCCTGATGTACAGTTAAAGTGGCCAAATGACATTTATATTGGCGGCAAAAAGCTCGGTGGTATCCTTTTGGAAATGGTGGGTGACCCGGTGGGCCATTGCTCAGTGATTATAGGCGTGGGTATTAACGTTTCAATGCCCCGGCATGCAGCGGAGAGCATAGACCAAGCTTGGACTGACGTTGCCACCGAGGCAGACAATGTTATCTCAAGAAACCAGTTGGCCGCATACTTGGTGGATAATATCTTTACGTTACTCACCGACTTTCAGAGCCTTGGCTTCGCGCCCTACAGGGACGAATGGCAGGCCGCTGATGCCTTCAAGGGATTAATGGCCACCCTCAGCACCCCTCGAGAAGCAATTACTGGCACCATCTTGGGCGTGGATGAGACCGGTGCGCTAGAGATGATAATGGACAATGGTGATGTGCAGCGCTTTATTGGCGGTGAACTCAGTTTGAGGCTAAAGCAATGATTCTTGATATAGATGCTGGTAACAGCTTTGTTAAATGGCGGCTCTGTCAGGGAAGAGAGGCGTTAGCTAGTGGCTCTCAATCCACCGGCTCGGTGCTCGAGTCTGGTCTGGATTTGACTGAGGTAGAGACTGTGTCCGCAGCTCGTCTGTCATCTGTTGCCAATAATAGTCTAACGCAGTTGTTGCGCAGACAATGTATGGACATGTACTCAGTAGAATTGCAGGTCGCCAGAGTCTCAACTCAGGTTGGCCAGGTCACCTGTGGCTACCAGCAGCCGGACAGGCTGGGCATTGACCGCTGGCTGGCTGTGCTGGCGGCCTATGAAAAATTCCCGCAATCGGTGTTAGTCGTCGATGCAGGTAGTGCCGTTACCTTAGATCTTGTTGGGCCCGACGGCCAACACCTGGGCGGCTATATAGTGCCAGGTAATAAACTCATGCGCGAAGCCCTTTGGCAGGGTACAGATGGCGTTAAAGTAGCGGCTGTAGATACCCATAATCTAATGGTGCCTGGCACAATCACAGAGGAAGCGGTTAATCGCGGTTGCTTCCTTGCTGTAATTGGCTTGATTGAAAAGCTTGCGGCCCAGTATCCGGTGTCTCTCGTTGTCACTGGCGGTGATGCTGTAGCTTTGATTGACGCGCTGCCGTTGAAGGCATTTCACTACCCAGATTTGGTATTGGATGGACTGGCTGTCCGCGGAGTGGAGTTTAGCTCAGGCTCTTGCCAGTAAACCAGCGCAAAAACAGGCGTTTTTCCTTAAAATCGCCGCTAAATGGCTGGCTTTTCCAGGCTGCAGACTGATTCGGCAATATTCCTCTAAAAAAACCTAAAAGAACCTTGAGATAAGGTTGCTAATACGGCCCAGTTTCACTAAAATCGCGCACCGTTTATTGAGATGCTGGCGTAGCTCAGTTGGTAGAGCAGCTGACTTGTAATCAGCCGGTCGGGGGTTCGACTCCTCTCGCCAGCTCCATCTCAGTGCGCGCAGGTCAGTTTTATTGCCAATTAATTGACAATAAGGCCCTGTGCCAAGAGAATAAGCGGCCGTTTTTTACGGCGGACGAAATGTTGGAAAAAAGTGCTTCTCTATTTTGTGGGGAAGACAACAAAAAGGTTGTCACAAATTTAGGCGGGATTCCCGAGCGGCCAAAGGGATCAGACTGTAAATCTGACGCGAAAGCTTCGGTGGTTCGAATCCACCTCCCGCCACCAAATTTGGGCAGCCGCTTTTCAGGTGAAAAGCAATGGCTTAAAGGCCTGTGGGCACTGTTGGACAGGCGCTGTTTTAAGATGGATTGTTTAGCGGGCATAGTTTAATGGTAGAACCTCAGCCTTCCAAGCTGATGATGCGGGTTCGATTCCCGCTGCCCGCTCCAAGCCAGTTAAGTAGTAGCAGAGGTATGTGCTCATATAGCTCAGTAGGTAGAGCACTTCCTTGGTAAGGAAGAGGTCACCGGTTCAAATCCGGTTATGAGCTCCAAATTTTTGTGAGAGAGCAGCAGTTCTCCCGCTGGTGATAAAAGTAGTAGTTGGTAAGTAGTTTAAAGTTCAGGGCGTTAGAGAGTTAATGGCCCGCTAATGTCCCGTTTAGGAGATGCTGAGATGGCAAAAGAAAAGTTTGAAAGAAGTAAGCCGCATGTGAATGTAGGCACCATTGGTCACGTTGACCATGGTAAGACTACCTTGACTGCAGCGATGACTCGCGTGTGTGCAGAAGTATACGGCGGTGAAATGAAGGCATTTGATCAGATTGACAATGCCCCCGAAGAGCGCGAGCGCGGAATTACGATTTCAACAGCTCACGTTGAATATGATTCCACGATTCGTCACTACGCTCACGTAGACTGCCCAGGTCACGCCGACTATGTTAAAAACATGATCACCGGTGCTGCTCAGATGGACGGTGCTATTTTGGTTTGTGGCGCGACTGACGGTCCTATGCCTCAGACCCGCGAGCACATCCTGCTGTCGCGTCAGGTTGGTGTACCCTATGTTCTGGTATTCCTGAACAAGGCTGACCTGCTTGCAGAAGACTGTGGCGGTGTTGGATCAGAAGAATATGCCGAGATGCTAGAGCTGGTTGAGATGGAGCTGCGCGAGCTGCTTGATCTGTATGAGTTCCCTGGTGACGACACGCCAATTATTGTTGGTTCAGCGCTAATGGCGCTGGAAGGTAAAGACGACAACGAGCTGGGCACTACCGCTGTTAAGAAGTTGGTAGAAGCGCTGGATTCCTATATCCCGGAGCCGGTTCGTGCGATTGATCAGCCCTTCCTAATGCCGATTGAAGATGTATTCTCGATCGCTGGTCGCGGTACTGTAGTAACAGGTCGTGTAGAGCGTGGCATCATCAAGGTAGGTGAAGAGATTGAAGTGATCGGTATTACTGATACTGCCAAGACGACCTGTACAGGTGTTGAGATGTTCCGCAAGCTGCTTGACGAAGGTCGTGCGGGCGAGAACTGCGGTATTCTGCTGCGTGGTACTAAGCGTGAAGAAGTTCAGCGTGGTCAGGTTCTGGCACATGTTGGTACGGTTAAGCCGCACACCAAGTTTACGTCGGAAGTTTATGTTCTGTCGAAAGATGAAGGTGGTCGTCACACGCCATTCTTTAAGGGCTACCGTCCCCAGTTCTACTTCCGTACTACAGATGTTACCGGTGCCTGTGAATTACCTGCGGGAACCGAGATGGTAATGCCTGGCGATAACGTTCAGATGGAAGTGACTTTGATTCATCCGATTGCGATGGAAGAAGGTCTACGCTTTGCGATCCGTGAAGGCGGTCGTACTGTGGGCGCTGGTGTTGTAGCTAAGATTATCGACTAGCAGCATTGCAGAGTCTGAAGCGCAAAGCCGAGGCATCTTGATGTCTCGGCTTAGCTGTCAGATAGGGAAAGTAATAAAGTTTACCGTAGGCCAGTAGTTCAATTGGTAGAGCACCGGTCTCCAAAACCGGCTGTTGGGGGTTCGAGTCCCTCCTGGCCTGCCACTTATATTTAAGCTTGGGATGTATCCATGAGTGCTGTAGCAGAAGAAAAGCAATTCCGACTGGACTGGCTGAAGTGGCTGGTAGTGTTACTGGTTGTGGGTGGCGCTATTTATGCAAACTGGTATTTTTCTGCAGAGTCCGTCCTCTATAGGGTATTGGGTCTTCTGGTTGCTCTGGTTGTTGCCGCGTTTGTCGCGTCTCAGACAGAAAAGGGCCAGGCGATTGTGGAGCTGGCTATTGGTGCACGTACTGAGTGGCGCAAGGTTGTATGGCCAACCAAACAGGAGCGCAATCAGACAACATTGATTGTGGTTGCAGTGATTTTGTTGATGGCGTTGATTCTTTGGGGTATTGATTCCCTTCTGAGTTGGATTGCCTCGTTGATAATGGGCTAGGAGAGAGGCATGTCGATGCGTTGGTATGTGGTACATGCTTACTCGGGCTACGAGAAAAAGGTTGCTCTGGCGATTCAAGAGCGCGTGCAGCTGCATGGGTTAGATGATCGGTTTGGTGAGGTTTTGGTGCCAACCGAGGAAGTTGTAGAGATCAAGGGTGGGCAGAAACGTACCAGCGAGCGTATGTTCTTTCCCGGCTATGTTTTAGTGCAGATGAATTTGGACGACGACACCTGGCACCTGATTAAAGAGACGCCAAGGGTCATGGGCTTTATCGGTGGCAAGGCTGACAAGCCAGCCCCAATTACCGATAAAGAGGCCGATCTGATTCTGCAGCGAGTGCATGACTCTGAAGAAGCGCCGCGACCTAAGACCATGTTTGAGCCAGGTGAAATGGTTCGCGTTACCGATGGGCCGTTTAATGACTTTAACGGCACTGTTGAAGAGGTGAATTACGAGAAGAGCCGACTGCGTGTGGCTGTATCGATCTTTGGTCGATCCACCCCGGTTGAGCTTGAATTTACTCAGGTAGAAAAAGCCTGATAAGTATTTGGTAGGCTGGCAATTCCGCAAGCCTATCGGGGAGCCACTGAAGGGTCGCTAGAATGTTTAGCAGGTACCTGGAGGCGTTAATACCCATTATTGGAGAAGTAAAATGGCTAAAAAAGTATCAGCTTATATCAAGCTGCAAGTGCCTGCCGGTCAGGCCAACCCAAGTCCACCTGTAGGCCCCGCACTGGGTCAGCACGGTGTGAACATCATGGAATTCTGTAAAGGCTTTAACGCTCAGACTCAGGGTATTGAGCAGGGCGCTCCTGTGCCCGTGGTTATCACTGTATACGGTGACCGCAGCTTTACCTTTGAAATGAAGACTCCACCAGCCTCCTACCTGCTGAAAAAAGCGGCCGGTCTGAAGAGTGGTTCTGGTCGTCCTAATACTGAGAAAGTAGGTAGCGTAACTCGTGCCCAGCTCGAAGAAATCGTTAAAACCAAAGAACCAGATCTGACAGCAGCCGATATGGATGCTGCAGTTCGTACTATTGCCGGCTCAGCTCGGTCAATGGGTATTGAAACGGAGGGCGTGTAAGTGGCCAAGTTATCTAAGCGCCGTCGTGCGATTAATGAAAAAGTTGAAGAGGGTAAGCTCTACTCAGCGGCTGAAGCCTTCGGCCTGCTAAAAGAGCTGTCTACTGTTAAGTTTAATGAAACTGTAGATGTGTCAGTTAACCTGGGAATTGATCCACGTAAATCTGACCAGATTGTGCGTGGTGCTACCACTCTGCCTAACGGCTCTGGTAAAGATGTGCGCGTATGCGTATTTGCCCAGGGCGATGCGGCTGAGGCAGCAAAAGCTGCTGGCGCTGAACTGGTAGGCATGGATGAGCTGGCCGAAGAAATTAAAGGCGGCATGATGGACTTTGATGTGGTTATTGCCGCACCAGACGCTATGCGCGTTGTTGGTTTGCTGGGCAAGGTACTGGGTCCACGCGGCTTGATGCCCAACCCTAAGTCAGGAACTGTTACTCCTGATGTTGCTGGAGCGGTCAAGAATGCCAAAGCAGGTCAGGTCCGTTTTCGTGCAGACAAAAATGGCATCGTACATGGTGGCATTGGTGTTATCGCGTTTGAAGCAAGCGCGCTTCAGCAAAATCTTGAAGCGCTGATGGCTGACTTGGCAAAAGCTAAGCCTGCTTCAGCTAAAGGTATCTATGTGAAGAAGGTCATAGTGTCTTCGACCATGGGTCCAGGTTTACAGATTGATCAGGCGTCTTTGAACGGCTAGTCATTCGGCAGCATTGGCTGTCATAAAAGGCTTTGGGGTCCGAGCAAGTTGTTAGATACAGGCTTGGGCCGTTAAAGACCGTAGGTTCCCTTAGGGGTTTAATGAGTTCTAGGCATTGATGCTTAAAAGTCACCTACGCAGGCGGTGAACCCACTCCAGAATATTCTACTGGAAAATATTCACCTAAGTGGTCGATGAGTTTGTCGACCTTAATCAGATAAATCGAGGAGATTTATCGTGGCATTAAATCTCGATGACAAGAAAGCAATTGTTGCTGAAGTAAACGAGACAGCCGCCCAGGCGCTTAGCCTGGTGATCGCTGACGCCCGTGGCGTTGACGTAACCGATATGAATGCTTTGCGAGCCAAGGCTCGTGCAGAGAACGTGCAATTGCGCGTTGTCCGCAACACCTTGGCGAAGCGTGCATTAGCAGAAACTGACTACGCTTGCGTAGAAGAAGTTCTGGTCGGTCCGTCATTGTTTGCCTTCTCTATGGAAGACCCAGGTGCAGCAGCTCGTTTGTTCAAAGACTTCGCGAAAGAAAACGAAGAATTTGAAGTAAAGGCGCTGTCAGTTAGCGGTCAGCTGCTAGATAAAAGCCAAATTGACGTTCTCGCTAAACTACCAACCCTTGAACAGGCTCTGGGTATGTTGGCTAGCGTTACATTGGCTCCGGTTACTAAGTTGGTTCGTACTCTCAATGAGATTCCAACTAAGACGACCCGTGCAGTGGCTGCAGTTCGTGATGCAAAACAGGAAGCCGCGTAAGCGACTTCATGATAAACAGATAAACTTAGGAGGCCCAAAATGGCCCTATCAAACGAAGATATTTTGAATGCAATCGCTGAAATGAGCGTAATGGATGTTGTTGAACTAGTTAGCGCAATGGAAGAGAAGTTTGGCGTATCAGCTGCAGCCGCAGTTGCCGCTGCTCCCGCTGCTGCTGCTGACGCTGGTGGCGAAGCTGCCGCTGAGAAGACTGAGTTCGACGTTGTTCTGTCTGCAATTGGCGACAAGAAAGTAAATGTAATTAAAGCTGTTCGTGCAATCACTGGCCTTGGCTTGAAAGAAGCCAAAGACATGGTTGACGGAGCGCCTTCTACTATCAAAGAAGCTGCTTCTAAGGACGATGCTGAAGAAGCTAAGAAGCAATTGGAAGAAGCTGGCGCAACTGTCGAACTTAAGTAAGTTTGATGTGCAAGCTGCCTGATTTTTCAGGCTGGGCTGAAGGGGTTTTCCCTTCGGCCCTTTCCTGCTTGTAGGCATGGGAATTTACAAGCAGAACGATTTTGAGAATGGACTCAAGGTTGTTAACTCCCAAATAAGATAATCCCGAGGAATACAGATGGCTTACTCCTTCACTGAGAAGAAACGTATCCGCAAGAATTTTGGCAAACTGCCAGATGTCATGGATTTGCCCTACTTGTTGGCAATTCAACTTGATTCCTATAAAAATTTTACGCAGGTAGGTGTATCGGTTGAAGACCGCATGAACACCGGCCTGCACGCTGCCCTGAATTCGATATTTCCTATCGTTGGATACTCAGGTCATGCGGCTCTTGAGTACGTCGATTACGTCCTAGGCAAGCCTGCTTTTGACGTAGAGGAGTGTAAGCTTCGCGGCGTAACTTTCTCGTGCCCACTGCGGGTTCGAGTGCGCCTGGTTATTTACGATAAAGAATCGACTAACAAGGCCATCAAGGACATCCGAGAGCAAGAAGTCTATCTGGGCGAAATCCCGCTGATGACTGAAAATGGCACCTTTATCATTAATGGTACTGAGCGAGTAATCGTTTCTCAGTTGCACCGATCTCCCGGTGTTATCTTTGATCACGACAAAGGTAAAACACACTCCTCCGGCAAGCTGTTATATACCGCGCGAGTTATTCCTTACCGTGGCTCTTGGTTGGACTTTGAGTTCGATCCCAAAGACCTTCTCTATGTGCGCATCGACCGTCGTCGCAAACTGCCTTCGACTATTCTGCTGCGTGCTCTCGGCTACACTTCGGAAGAAATTCTTGAGATGTTCTTCGATACTAGTGTTTTCCACTATAAAAAGGATGTGTTTACTCTGGAGCTGGATCCAGAGCGTCTGCGTGGTGAGATCGCTTCCTTCGATATCAAAGATAAGAAGGGCGGTGTGATCGTTGAAAAAGGTCGCCGTATTACTGCCCGTCATATCCGTGAGCTGGAAAAAGGCAAGGTTACTACTCTAGAGGTAACTCAGGAGTACATGCTTGGCCGTGCTATCGCCAAAGATATTGCCGATCCAAAAACTGGCGAGCTGCTTCTGGAATGTAATACCGAAATTACTGAAGAGAATTTAGCGCTGCTTATTGAAGCTGGTATTACAGATATTGAAACTCTGTACACCAATGACCTCGACTGCGGTCCATTTATCGCCGATACATTGCGTGCAGATCCATCGCGCACGCAGCTGGAAGCGCTGGTAGAAATCTACCGCATGATGCGTCCTGGTGAGCCACCGACTAAAGAGTCTGCCGAGAATCTGTTTTACAACCTGTTCTTCAACTTAGAGCGCTACGACCTGTCATCTGTAGGTCGTATGAAATTCAACCGCCGCCTAGATCGCGACGCTGAGCAGGGTGCAGGCGTACTTTACGATGCCCGCTACTTCTCTATCCAAAAGACTGAAGAAGCTCAGGAACTGCAGGATCGTTTTGGGGACGCCTCTGACATTGCCGATGTGATGAAGACGTTGATTGATATCCGTAACGGTAAAGGTTCTGTTGATGATATTGATCACCTGGGTAACCGTCGTATTCGCTCTGTGGGCGAGATGGCAGAAAACCAGTTCCGTGTTGGTTTGGTTCGTGTTGAGCGCGCTGTTAAAGAGCGTCTGGGTGTCGCCGAATCTGAAGGCCTAATGCCTCAGGATCTGGTCAATGCCAAGCCTGTTGCTGCAGCTATGAAAGAATTCTTTGGCTCCAGTCAGCTGTCTCAGTTTATGGACCAAAACAATCCGCTGTCTGAGGTGACTCACAAGCGTCGCGTGTCTGCGTTGGGGCCTGGTGGTCTGACTCGTGAGCGCGCTGGTTTTGAGGTTCGTGACGTACACCCGACACATTACGGAAGAGTCTGTCCTATTGAAACGCCGGAAGGGCCAAATATTGGTCTGATTAACTCCCTGGCGACTTATGCCCGCACCAATAACTACGGCTTTATTGAGACACCTTACCGCAAGGTAACTAACGGCAAGGTTTCTTCGGACATCGAATACCTGTCAGCAATTAATGAGTCGCAGTATGTCATTGCACAGGCGTCCGCTGAAATTAACAAAAAAGACGAATTTGCCGAAGATATGGTTGCGGTTCGTCACCAGAACGAATTTACGGTTAGGCCACCGGAAGAAATCGACTATATGGACGTGTCTCCACGCCAGGTTGTTTCTGTTGCTGCCTCCCTGATTCCGTTTTTGGAGCACGATGATGCTAACCGTGCATTGATGGGATCAAACATGCAGCGTCAGGCAGTGCCAACCCTAAGGGCGGAAGCGCCTCTGGTGGGTACTGGTATTGAGCGCACTGTAGCCAGTGACTCGGGCGTCTGTAAGGTTGCCCGTCGAGGCGGTGTTATCGAAAGCGTCGATGCTGGCCGAATCGTTGTGCGTGTCAGCGACTCCGAAGTCGAGACTGGTGAAGCGGGCGTAGACATCTACAACCTGACCAAGTACACCAGATCTAACCAGAATACCTGTATCAACCAGCGTCCAATAGTTAAGCAGGGCGACCAGGTTTTGCGTGGCGACGTATTGGCTGATGGCCCATCTGTAGATCTCGGTGAGCTGGCCCTGGGCCAAAATATGCGCATCGCGTTTATGCCTTGGAATGGTTATAACTTTGAAGATTCGATTCTGATTTCTGAGCGTGTTGTTCAGGAAGATCGTTTTACTACGATTCATATTCAGGAACTGACCTGTGTTGCTCGTGACACCAAGTTGGGGTCAGAAGAAATTACTGCCGATATCCCCAATGTGGGTGAAGCTGCTCTGGCGCGCTTGGACGAGTCTGGTATTGTCCATATTGGTGCCGAAGTTTCTGCCGGTGATATTCTGGTTGGCAAGGTTACACCCAAGGGTGAAACCCAGCTGACACCTGAAGAAAAACTATTGCGTGCCATCTTCGGTGAGAAGGCATCTGATGTTAAAGACACTTCCCTGCGTGTTGGTAGCAGCATCAAGGGTACAGTGATTAATGTTCAGGTGTTTACTCGCGATGGTCTGGATAAAGACCAGCGCTCTCTGGATATTGAGAAAGCTGAGCTAGATCAATACCGCAAAGATCTCAATGACGAGTACCGTATCGTTGAAAACGCTACGCTTGGGCGCCTGTTCACAGCTATTGTGGGCGGCAAAGTGGTTAAAGCCGAAGGTCTTAAGAAAGGGGCTGTCTTAACGGCAGAAGCCGTCGAAAACTACAGTGCTGACGATTGGTTTGCTATCCGTATGGACAAGGCAGACCTCAATGATCAGATCGCTGCAGCTCAGGCTCAGTTGGCTGAGCGTCGGGTCGATCTCGATGAGCGTTTCGAAGAGAAGCGCGGTAAGCTACAGAGTGGCGACGACCTCGCCCCTGGTGTGCTTAAGACAGTTAAGGTTTATCTTGCAGTTAAGCGTCGTATTCAGCCTGGTGACAAGATGGCTGGTCGTCACGGTAACAAAGGTGTTATCTCTGTTATCAAACCCGTTGAAGATATGCCTTACGACGAAAATGGTGACACTGTAGATATCGTTCTTAACCCACTGGGTGTTCCTTCGCGAATGAACGTGGGTCAGGTACTTGAGACTCATATGGGTATGGCCGCCAAAGGTCTGGGCGTTAAGATCGATGCCATGATCAAGGCACAGGCCAAAGCTGCTGAGATCCGTAAGTTCTTGCAGGAAATCTACGATGTTGGTGACACAGTTTATGGTACTGATCTTAAAGAACTGAACGATGCTGAGGTACTGGAGCTGGCTTCTAATCTTCGTAAGGGTGTACCAATTGCAACGCCAGTATTCGATGGTGCTCACGAAGTTGAGCTCAAGAAGATGCTGACCCTAGCAGGTCTGTCTGATACAGGCCAGACCGTGCTCTATGACGGCCGCAGCGGCGAAAAATTTGATCGTCCTGTGACTGTTGGGTATATGTACATGCTCAAACTGAACCACCTAGTTGACGACAAGATGCACGCTCGTTCAACGGGTTCATACAGCTTGGTTACTCAGCAGCCGCTGGGTGGTAAAGCGCAGTTTGGTGGGCAGCGATTCGGTGAGATGGAAGTCTGGGCGTTGGAGGCATACGGTGCCGCCTATACCCTGCAGGAAATGCTTACTGTTAAATCCGATGATGTTGCAGGCCGTACCAAGATGTATAAAAACATTGTGGACGGTGATCACCGAATGGAGCCTGGCATGCCAGAATCATTCAATGTGTTGGTTAAAGAGGTTCGTTCTCTTGGTATCAACATGGAATTGGAAAACGAATAAGCGCGGTATTGCTTACTGATGGCCGGGGCGGTTAAACGCCTCGGCAAACCCAGTTACTGGAGGAAAAGCCTTGAAGGATTTAGTCAACCTACTCAAGCAGCAAGAGCAAAACACTGAATTCGATAATATTCGAATCGGTCTCGCATCACCGGAAATGATCCGCTCGTGGTCATTTGGTGAGGTTAAGAAACCCGAGACTATTAACTACCGTACCTTCAAGCCAGAGCGCGAAGGTCTTTTCTGTGCCAAAATTTTTGGACCAGTCAAAGATTACGAATGTCTCTGTGGCAAATACAAGCGCATGAAGCACCGAGGTATTGTGTGCGAAAAATGTGGCGTTGAAGTGACACTCACCAAAGTTCGTCGTGAGCGCATGGGTCATATTGAGCTGGCCTGTCCTGTCGCCCACATCTGGTTCCTGAAGTCACTGCCCTCGCGCATTGGTTTAATGCTGGACATGACGCTGCGTGAGATTGAGCGCGTACTCTATTTTGAATCCTATGTTGTTACCGACCCAGGTATGACGACGTTGGAAAAAGGTCAGTTGCTGACCGACGAAGAATACTTTGAGTCTCTAGAAGAATTTGGTGATGAATTTAAAGCCACCATGGGTGCTGAAGCTATTCAGGCGCTGCTGAAAGAGATTACTCTCGAAGACGAGATTGCGGATATCCGTGAGGAAATTCCCAACACCAAGTCCGAGACTAAAATCAAAAAATTCTCCAAGCGCCTCAAGCTGCTTGAAGCATTTCATGGTTCTGGTAACAAGCCAGAGTGGATGGTGCTGGAAGCACTGCCTGTTCTACCGCCAGATCTGCGCCCACTAGTCCCTCTGGATGGCGGTCGATTCGCAACCTCAGATTTGAATGATCTGTACCGTCGTGTGATTAACCGTAACAACCGATTGAAGCGTCTGCTAGAACTGAGTGCTCCAGATATTATCGTGCGCAACGAAAAGCGTATGCTGCAAGAATCTGTAGATGCGCTGCTGGATAACGGTCGCCGTGGTCGCGCCATTACTGGTTCCAACAAGCGTCCTCTGAAATCCCTTGCCGATATGATTAAAGGTAAGCAGGGTCGTTTCCGCCAGAACCTGCTGGGTAAGCGAGTTGACTACTCTGGTCGTTCTGTAATCGTGGTTGGTCCTACGCTGCGCCTACATCAGTGCGGTCTCCCCAAGCGCATGGCTCTTGAGCTATTTAAGCCGTTTATCTTTAGCAAGCTGGAGTTGCGTGGTCTGGCGACTACCATTAAAGCGGCTAAGAAAATGGTAGAGCGCGAAGAGGCAGTTGTCTGGGATATTCTCGACGAAGTAATTCGCGAGCATCCAGTGCTGCTTAACCGTGCACCCACTCTTCACCGTCTTGGCATCCAGGCGTTTGAGCCAGTGCTGATTGAAGGTAAGGCAATACAGTTACATCCTCTGGTCTGTGCGGCCTATAACGCTGACTTCGATGGTGACCAGATGGCGGTACATGTGCCTCTGACTATTGAAGCGCAGCTAGAGTCTCGCGCCCTGATGATGTCGACTAACAACATCCTGTCGCCTGCCTCTGGTGAGCCGATTATTGTTCCTTCTCAGGACGTGGTGCTGGGTCTGTACTATATGACTCGTCACAAGGTAAATGCTCGTGGCGAAGGTATGACCTTTGCTGATGGCCGTGAAGTATCTCGCGCCTACTATTCAGGCAATGCTGAGCTGCAGGCTCGCATTAACGTTCGCATCAACGAGGTACTGGTTGACGAAGTTACTGGCGAACGCACTGAAGATCGAAGAATTGTTGAGACTACTGTCGGCCGTGCCCTGCTGTGGGAAATCGTCCCGGCTGGCCTGCCATTTGATCTGGTTAATAAGCCCATGGTCAAAAAAGCTATCTCAACTGTGATTAACGAGTGTTACCGTCGGGTTGGCCTTAAAGATACCGTTATCTTTGCCGACCAACTGATGTATACAGGGTTTGATTTCTCGACTCGCTCAGGTGCCTCTATTGGTGTTAATGACTTTGTTATCCCGGATGACAAGCACGATATTATTGCCGGTGCTGATGATCAGGTTCGTGAGATCGAGAGTCAGTTTGCCTCTGGTCTTGTGACCCAGGGTGAAAAGTATAATAAGGTTATCGATATTTGGTCGCAGGCCAATGACCGTGTAGCTAAGTCGATGATGAAGGGCATAAGCACCGAGAAGGTTACCAATAAAGACGGCGAAGAAGAGCAGCAAGACTCCTTCAACTCTGTCTTTATCATGGCCGACTCTGGCGCTCGTGGTTCCCCCGCCCAGATTCGTCAGCTGGCTGGTATGCGTGGTCTGATGGCGCGTCCAGATGGTTCAATTATTGAAACTCCAATTACCGCTAACTTCCGTGAAGGTCTGAGTGTACTGCAGTACTTTATCTCTACTCACGGTGCTCGTAAGGGCCTAGCGGATACCGCACTTAAAACAGCTAACTCCGGTTACCTGACTCGTCGCCTGGTAGATGTATCCCAGGACGTGGTAGTAACAGAAGTAGACTGTGGCACTACAGAAGGCCTGTTGATGGCGCCTGTTATTGAGGGTGGTGACATCATCTCCTCACTGGGTGATCGAATTCTGGGTCGTGTTGTTGCGCAGGACGTGCTTAAGCCTGGCAGCGAAGAGATTGCTGTTCCAGCAGGCACCATGATCGACGAGCAGTGGGTTGTGCGCATCGAGAAGATGAGCATTGATGAAGTAATCGTACGATCGCCGATTACCTGTGAAGTGTCCCATGGTATCTGTTCTGCCTGTTACGGTCGTGATCTAGCTCGTGGACATCGTGTTAATCAGGGCGAGGCAGTGGGTGTTATCGCTGCTCAGTCAATTGGTGAGCCCGGAACCCAGCTGACAATGCGTACCTTCCACATTGGTGGTGCCGCATCGCGTGCCTCTGCTGTAGATAGCGTCAAAGTGAAGCAAGACGGTGTTGTACGTCTGCTGAACCTTAAGACAGTGCAGAATAAAGAAAAGTACCTGGTTGCGGTGTCTCGCTCCGGTGAGCTTGCTGTTGCTGATGAAAACGGTCGTGAGCGCGAGCGCTACAAGCTACCTTATGGTGCTGTAATCAAAGTTAAAGATGGTTCAAAGATTGCCGCTGGCGACGTGATTGCCAACTGGGATCCACACACTCACCCAATCGTGACAGAAGTAGCAGGTAAGGTTGCCTTCTCAGGAATGGAAGAGGGTCTAAGTATCCGTCAGCAGACTGATGATATGACCGGTTTGACCAGTATCTCGATTATCGACCCCAATGAGCGTCCGGCTGCAGGTAAAGATCTGAAGCCAATGATTACATTGACCGATAAGAAAGGTAAGGAATTAATTTTCCCCAACTCAACGGTACCAGCACATTACCCATTACCTGCGAATGCAAGTATTAACGTAGTGGATGGCGATACCATTGATATTGGTCAGATTATTGCGCGTATCCCCCAAGATTCTGGCGGTACTAAAGATATTACTGGTGGTCTGCCGCGGGTTGCCGACCTGTTTGAAGCTCGTAAGCCTAAGGATCCCGCGATTCTGGCCGAGATCACAGGCACTGTAACTCTGGGTAAAGAAACTAAAGGCAAGCTGCGACTGGTTATTACGCCGGATGATGGCAAGCCGTTACCAAATGGCAAGATGCATTATGAGGAGCTGATTCCCAAGTGGCGTACCCTGGGCGTGTTTGAAGGTGAGCACGTTGAGAAAGGTGAAGTTATCTCTGATGGACCACCTACGCCCCACGATATCTTGCGCCTCAAAGGCATCAGCGAGCTGGCCAAGTACATTGTCAACGAGATCCAGGACGTTTACCGTCTGCAGGGTGTAAAGATCAATGATAAACACATTGAGGTTATTACCCGCCAGATGCTGCGTAAAGTAGAGATCACCGATATGGGTGATTCTTCTCTGATCCGTGGCGAACAGGTCGAGTACCGACGTGTTCTGGAAGAAAACGAACGTCTGCGTCAAGAAGGCCTACAGCCTGCTAAGTTCGAGCGTCAGCTGTTGGGTATTACCAAAGCCTCTCTGGCTACCGATAGCTTTATCTCGGCAGCCTCTTTCCAGGAGACCACACGAGTGCTCACCGAAGCTGCGGTTACCGGCAAAGCCGATCCGCTGCGCGGCCTGAAAGAAAATGTGGTTGTTGGTCGTCTTATCCCGGCTGGTACAGGTCTGGCCTACCATGCTCAGCGCAAGCAAGAGCGTGCAGGTGAAGAAGATCTGGCAATGACTGCAGCTGATGTTGAAGCGGCACTCAGCGAAGCGCTAAGCGCGGATCTGACCGAAGAATAAGGGCTAATTGCCGGTATTTAGCCATCTGCCTTAGTGGTAATGGCAATGCCGGCTTGACTCCCGGATGTGCGGTATTTAGAATGCCGCTCCCTTTTGGATCCCAAGGCTGGTATAGCCGCAAGGTTCAAGGAATGTATGGCCTTCCCAGGAAGGTATTTTTTATTTTTGGAGAAAAATTGCATGGCAACGATCAACCAGTTGGTTCGTAAGCCGAGAAAGCGCAAAGTCAGTAAAAGTGATGTACCAGCACTGCAGGCCTGTCCGCAGCGTCGTGGTGTTTGTACCCGCGTTTACACAACTACTCCCAAGAAGCCAAACTCTGCATTGCGTAAAGTATGTCGTGTTCGTCTTACCAGTGGTTATGAAGTTACTTCATACATCGGTGGTGAAGGACACAACCTGCAAGAGCACAGCGTTGTTTTGATTCGTGGTGGTCGTGTAAAAGATCTTCCAGGTGTTCGCTACCATACGGTACGCGGTACTTTGGATACAGCGGGTGTAAACGGTCGTACTAAACGTCGTTCTAAGTATGGTACTAAGCGTCCCAAGTAAGGGTCTTAGTATTTTAGAGTGACTGATTGCGTAACAATCGGTAATACAACCAAGTAAGGCTAGGGCCTATCCCTAGAACAAACCTGAAGAGAAGGGCAAAACGATGCCAAGAAGAAGAGTAGCAGCGAAACGTGAAATTCTGCCAGATCCAAAGTTTGGCAACATCACATTAGCGAAGTTTATGAACCACGTTATGGTCAGCGGCAAGAAGTCAGTTGCTGAGCGGATTGTCTACGGCGCGCTGGATATAGTTGAACAGCGACTGAAGAAAAGCCCAGTGGAAGTGTTTGAAGAAGCGTTAGATAACGTAGCACCATTGGTTGAGGTTAAGTCTCGCCGTGTAGGTGGTGCCACTTATCAAGTTCCAGTTGAAGTACGTCCGTCGCGACGCACAGCACTGGCTATGCGCTGGCTCGTGGATTACGCACGTGCTCGCGGAGAGAAGTCCATGGCTCAGCGCCTGGCTGGTGAACTGATTGATGCAGTTCAAAGCAAAGGTGGAGCTGTTAAGAAACGTGAAGACGTGCATCGCATGGCTGAAGCCAACAAGGCGTTCTCGCACTTCCGCTTCTAATAAGATTAGATTTTATTTGATCCTATCGCGAAAAGGTGGCTTTAATAGCCGCCTTTTTTCGCTTTAAACAAAAGGAAAAACACAGTGGCCCGCAAGACCCCAATCAGTCGCTACCGTAATATCGGCATCTGCGCTCACGTAGATGCGGGTAAGACAACCACCACAGAACGTGTTCTGTTCTACACTGGCATGTCCCATAAAATTGGTGAGGTTCATGACGGCGCCGCCACCATGGACTGGATGGAGCAGGAGCAGGAGCGCGGTATCACCATTACCTCGGCAGCCACCACCTGTTTCTGGAAAGGCATGGATGGTCAGTTTGAAGATCATCGGGTCAATATCATCGATACCCCTGGGCACGTGGACTTTACTATTGAAGTTGAGCGGTCTCTGCGAGTGCTGGATGGAGCCGTAGTGGTGCTCTGTGGCTCCTCCGGGGTTCAGCCGCAGACTGAGACTGTCTGGCGCCAAGCCAACAAGTACGAAGTGCCGCGTATGGTCTTCGTCAACAAAATGGATCGCGCCGGAGCTGACTATATGATGGTGGTTGATCAGCTCAAGGAGCGTCTGGGCGCCGCCCCGGTGCCGCTGCAGATGACCATTGGTGCCGAAGATGAATTTAAAGGCGTTGTCGATCTGGTCAAAATGAAAGCGATTCTGTGGAGCGAAGCCGATCAGGGTATGAGCTTCGACTATGCGGATATCCCCGCTAATATGGCCGACGAATGTGCCGAGATGCATGAATATCTTGTGGAGTCCGCGGCCGAAGCTAACGAAGAATTGATGGAAAAGTATCTTGAAACCGAGAACTTGACCGAAGCTGAAATTAAACAGGGCCTGCGCATTCGCACATTGGCCAATGAAATCGTTCCCGTGTTGGGTGGTTCGGCCTTTAAAAACAAAGGCGTCCAGGCCATGCTCGATGCCGTGGTTGAATATCTGCCATCACCCACTGAAGTCAAAGCGATTGAGGGCGAGCTGGAAAACGGCGAACAGGATACCCGCCAGGCTGATGATAATGCACCTTTTGCTGCGCTGGCATTTAAAATTGCCACCGACCCCTTTGTGGGCACATTGACCTTTATGCGGGTTTACTCCGGTACCCTTGAAAGTGGCACCGCAGTCTATAACTCGGTTAAGCAAAAGCGCGAGCGCGTTGGTCGCATGGTGCAAATGCACTCGAACAGTCGCGAAGAAATCAAGCAGGTACTGGCTGGCGATATTGCAGCAGCCATTGGCCTCAAGGACACCACCACCGGTGATACCCTATGTGCCGAGAGTGACAAGATCATTCTTGAGCGCATGGAATTTCCTGAGCCGGTCATCTCGGTAGCCGTAGAGCCAAGATCCCAGGCAGATCAGGAGAAAATGGGAGTGGCGCTGGGAAAACTGGCGCAAGAGGACCCTTCCTTCCGAGTAAAAACCGACGAAGAGAGTGGTCAGACTATTATCTCCGGTATGGGCGAGCTGCATCTGGATATTCTGGTTGATCGCATGCGGCGGGAATTTGATGTAGAGGCCAATATAGGCAAGCCTCAGGTTGCCTATCGCGAGACAATCCAGAATACCTGTGAGATTGAGGGCAAGTTTGTGCGCCAGTCCGGTGGTCGCGGTCAGTACGGCCATGTCTGGCTCAAATTTGAGCCAGCAGAGGACCCTGGTGCCGAGGGCCTAGAGTTTATTAATGAAATCGTCGGCGGTTCCGTTCCCCGCGAGTATATCCCCGCAGTTTCCAAAGGTATCGAAGAGCAGATGCAAAATGGCGTCTTGGCGGGTTATCCGCT
This sequence comes from uncultured Porticoccaceae bacterium, assembly GCA_965656965.1. GTDB lineage: Bacteria > Pseudomonadota > Gammaproteobacteria > Pseudomonadales > Porticoccaceae > HTCC2207. Next base: position 339 of record CBFHMK010000016.1, on the reverse strand, counting down.
GCTGGGCATCAAGGCGACACTCTATGATGGATCCTTCCATGATGTGGATTCGTCAGAGATGGCATTTAAGATTGCCGGTTCACTGGCGACAAGAGATTTGAAAGATCATGGCGGTGCCGTGCTGCTTGAACCTATGATGAAGGTCGAGGTAGTCACTCCAGAGGAGAACATGGGCGATGTAGTAGGGGATCTAAACCGTCGTCGTGGCATGATTCTGGGTATGGCCGACAGCCCCATGGGCAAGGTCATTGATGCCGAGGTGCCATTGGCAGAGATGTTTGGCTATGCCACTGACCTGCGCTCTGCCACTCAGGGCCGCGCCACATTCACCATGGAATT
>CBFHMK010000015.1:0-34965 GCA_965656965.1 uncultured Porticoccaceae bacterium | reverse complement strand
ATACTGCGCACCCAGATTGATGGGCATAAATTTAGGGGCTTTGGGTTCAGTGACTTCAGCTACAACAAAATCCTCCGCTGACGCGGCATTGCAAGAGATTCAGGCGTTTTTACCCTGTGCCACTCCGGATCTGTGGCTGGAAAATGCGCTGTCTAATCAGACCCTAATGCTGATTGATCATGCTAACTGCGAGAAAAAAGCCGCCAGTACGGCACTCAATCTGATCTATCGCTATACAGACAATTTCGAGCTGTTAAACAAGATGTCACGTCTGGCTCGCGAAGAGATGCGCCACTTTGAGCAGGTTATCGCCATTATGAAACGCCGCAAAATTGCCTATCAGCATATCTCTGCCTCGCGCTATGCCGCCGGTATGCGTGAGTTGGCGCGAGCCAATGACCCGGGCAAGCTGGTTGATATGCTGGTGATTGGCGCCTTTATTGAGGCGCGTTCTTGCGAGCGGTTTGCGCGACTGGCCCCTTATCTGGATGACGAGTTAGAGCAATTCTATAGGTCATTGCTTAAATCCGAGGGGCGACATTATCAGGACTATCTAAATCTGGCCCAAAAGGCTGCCAGTGCAGAGGAAGTCGCGTCTCGCATAGCGTTGTTTCGTGAGCGAGAGCAGGAGCTTATTCTGACGCCAGATACAGAGTTTCGCTTTCATTCTGGCCCAGTTTCTGCAAGCTTCTAGACAGCCTGCTGCTACCCCCTTTGTGGGTCTAGCTCTGGCCATGAAAAGCTGTATTATTAGCGCCAGTTTTATCGCCATAAAAATAGAGCCATATAAAAACAATAAGGCCAAGGTGCCGAGGGAATTCACTATGCATACTGTCTCTGCTCGCATTGCGCGAACGCTTGCTTTTTTACTGACTTTTATGATGCTAACCAACGGTTACGCGGACAATCATAAGCAAGCTGAGGAAGAAGAGCCTAGCTGGGACGTTAGTCAGCCACGCGGTGAGCTGGCCACAGTCTCTCTGGATACTAGACAGAGCACCTGGTCTAACCTCAGTCTCAGTCCTGATGGCGAGCAGATTCTGTTCGATATGCTGGGAGATATTTATTTGCTGCCCATCGCTGGTGGCGATGCCCAGCCCCTGGTGCAGGGTTTCGACTGGAATATGCAGCCCCAGTACAGCCCGGATGGCAGCAAGATTGCGTTTATTAGTGACCGCGATGGCGCGCGCAATCTGTGGCTAATGAATGCCGATGGCTCTGAGCCCTATCAGGTGAGTAAAGAGACTACCACCTTTGTGCATACTCCAAGCTGGAGCCCTGATGGCAACTATATTGCGGTTACCAAAGGCTATATGTCATCGCGGTCTATTCCGGCTGGTGAGATCTGGATCTATCACCGCAGCGGTGGTGATGGGGTACAGGTCAAGGCCCGTGAGCACGACCGTCATAGTCAGAAGTCCTCTACAGATCCAGTGTTTTCGCCCGATGGTCGCTATCTCTACTACAGCAAAGATGTCACCCCAGGACGTGTGTGGGCCTATGGTAAGAACAGCACCACGGAACTGTTTAATATTATGCGCCACGACCTGCAGACGGGCGAGGAAGAGTCCTATATCGGCGGCGCCGGCGGTGCAGTTGTGCCCACGCCATCGCCAGATGGCCGCCATATGGCCTATCTTAAGCGTGAAGACACCAAAACGGTTCTCTATCTCAAGGATCTCAAGTCAGGCATAGACCGTCGGCTGTACACAGAGATGGAGCGTGACCATCAGGAAACCTTTGGTTCAGAGGGTAACTTTGCCTACTTTGACTGGAGTGCTGATGGTCGGGAAATCGTTTTTTGGACTGCTGGCCAGTTCCACCGGCTAGCGGTCGATAGCCTGGAAGTCACCAGCATCCCCATGCATATCAAAGCTGAAAAACAGGTGCAAAAGGCACCGCGGTTTGCGGTGGATGTTGCTCCGGACCAGATGGATATTAAGATGATCCGCTGGGCCAGCCTATCACCTACGGGTGACCGAGCCGTCTATCAGGCTTTAGGCAAGCTGTATGTTCGCGATATGGCAAGCGGTCGGGTCAAGCGCCTGACGCGTCAAAATGATCATGACGAGTTCTACCCCAGCTTCTCTCGGGATGGTAAATCTGTTGTCTACAGCACCTGGAATGATGTGGATCTGGGTGCCGTTAAGGTCGTTAGCGCTGCCGGTGGCAAAGGTAAAACTGTTACCACTGAGCCGGGTATTTATATAGAGCCCAAATTCTCAGCAGACAGCAACAAGTTGGTGTTTAGGCGCATAACAGGTGGCTATATTCTGTCGCCAGAATGGTCGATGGAGCCTGGTATCTATGTGGCCGATCGTCGCGCCAAGACCATGGGAAAGGTTGTCGATTACGGTTGGAATGCTCATTTTGCCGCAGATAGCGATCGGCTATATTACACCAGCTATGTGCCAGACAGCATGGGTACTGAGCTTGAGTTAGTGACGGTGAATCTGCAGGGCAGAGACCAGCGCAAACTCCTTAGAGGCAACAATATCACTGAGTATCAGCTGTCACCCGATGGTCAATGGGTGGCCTACACCCATCAAAACAATGCCTATGTGGCTGCTATGCGCACCACAGGCAAGCAGCAACAGTTGGGAACCAGTACGGGAGGGTTGCCCGCCACTAAGCTGTCTGCACGCGCTGGTGAATACCTGCATTGGTCTGCTGATAGCCAGCGTCTCAACTGGTCCCATGCTTCCAATCTCTATGGTCGCGATCTCAATCAGGCATTTGCCTTTTTAGAGGGCGCGCCGCAGGCGTTGCCCGAGCCGGTATCTGAGGGCATAGATCTGAGCTTTGTTGTCGCGGCGGATAAGCCTGAGTCGACTATTGCACTGGTAGGCGGCACCCTGGTAACCATGAAAGATGCCGATAATAGCCAGGACATTATTGAGAACGGCGTGCTGTTAGTGCAGGGCAACCGTATTTTGGCCCTAGGTGAGCAGGGCACAGTCGCCATTCCAGAATCTGCCACTGTAGTGAATGTCACAGGCAAGACGCTGGTGCCAGGGCTATTTGATGCCCATGCCCATGGCCCCCAGGCCAATGAAGAAATTATCCCGCAGCAGAACTGGAAGAGCTTATCCAGCTTGGCTTTTGGGGTAACCACTATCCATGATCCATCCAATGATAGTTCCGAAATTTTTGCAGCCTCGGAAATGCAGCGCGCCGGCAAAATTCTAGCACCGCGTATATTCTCTACTGGCACTATTTTATATGGCGCCTATTCGCCCTCGGTGAATGCCACTATTGATAGTTATGAAGATGCACTGTTCCATCTCCAACGCATGAAGGATATGGGTGCTATTTCGGTGAAGAGCTACAACCAGCCGCGCCGAGAGCAGCGTCAGCAGGTACTGGCCGCAGCCAAAGAGTTGGGTATGATGGTCGTGCCCGAGGGGGGCGGCAAGCTCTATCAGAATATGTCTATGATGTCGGATGGTCATACCACATTGGAACATTCATTAAATATCACCACAGGCTATGATGATTTGACTCAGTTCTGGAGCCAAACCGATATGGCTTACAATCCGACGTTGGTCGTCGCCTATGGTGGCCTGGAAGGGGAGCGCTACTGGTATGACCGCACCAATGTTTGGGAAAACAGCCGTCTGATGCGCTATGTACCAAGATATATTGTCGAACCCAGATCTATCCGTCGCGTCAAGGCGCCCGATGATCATTACAACCATATTAAGGTAGCGGAATACGCCAAGACCTTGCGAGATGCCGGTGTGCGGGTATTAATCGGTGCCCATGGCCAACGTGAAGGTTTGGCGGCCCACTGGGAGATGTGGATGCTCAATCAGGGTGGCTTTAGCCCCTGGGAGTCTCTGCGAGCTGCCACCTATGATGGCGCTGTCGCCATGGGTATGGACCATGACCTGGGGTCGCTAGAGCCAGGCAAGTTGGCGGATATTGTAGTGATGGATGGCAATGTGCTGACCGATCTGCGCCGCTCTGAATATATTAGCCACACCATGATCAATGGACGTCTCTACGATGTCAGCAATATGGCCGAGGTGGCCAGTGGCGACTCTGAGGCACAGCCATTGTTCTTTGAACGTTTGAATATCAATGCCATGCCTGCGGCCACTGCCGAGGCGCTGGAGCGTAAATCTGAACGCTACCATTGGCAACATTAAACCTAGGGGAAGAGGAAATCACTATGTTACATAAATCATTAACCTGGCTGTTGGCACCACTGATAGCCCTGACTTTGGCGGGCTGTCACAAAGCTCCACAGGCAGATCAAGAGCCAGCACAGACCGCCTCCGAGGCAGCCAATGCGCTGTTTGATGAGCTGTTTATGGAGTCGCTGCGCGAGAGCCCGGAATATATGACCTATATGGGTATGCGTGAGCGCTACGATGAGTGGGACGACTATTCCCAGGAAGCGGCGGATGAGTCCATTGTTAAATCCGAGAAGCAGTTAGCGCGGCTCAAGACAGTGGCTGCAGAGGGTCTGGACAAGAGTACTGCCCTAAGCCTGACCCTGTACCGTCAGAGAATGGAAAATGGTTTGGCGGATGTTGAGTGGCGCTATCACAGATATCCCGTTAATCAGATGCGCGGTATGCATGCCGGTATCCCCAGTTTTTTGATTAATCAGCATCTGATTGCCAACCTGGAAGAGGCTCAGGCTTATATTGCCCGGGTTAAGGGCACGGCTCAGCTATTGGCTGATGTGATTATTGATCTCAATGTGCGTGCGGACAAAGGGGTTTTGGCTCCGCAGTTTGCCTTCTCTCACAGTGTCCGCGACAGCAAGAATATTATTGCTGGCATAGGCGATGAGTCCGGTGAAGAAAATCCACTGATGACCGACTTTAAGAGCAAGATTGCTGATTTGGAGATTGCCGATGAGGTTAAGACAGATCTGATTGCTCAGCTGGACAAGGCCTTGCAGGAGCAGATGGCGCCGGCCTACCGCAAGCTGATCGCCACTCTGGAAGATCTAGGAGCGCGCGCCGGTGGCAACTATGGTGTCTGGAGCCTGCCCAATGGCGAAGCCTATTACAATAATCGTCTAAAGCGCATTACCACCACCGATCTGACCGCCGATCAGATTCATGACCTGGGTCTTAGTGAGGTAGCGCGTATCCATGGCGAAATGCGCGAGATTATGAAAACGGTTGAATTTGAGGGTGATCTGCAGGACTTCTTTGAGTTTATGCGCACCGATGAGCAGTTTGATTATGGTGCCACTGCAGAGGGCAAGGCCGCCTACCTAGCGGATGCCACAGCTATTATCGATGTAATGCGAGAGCGTCTTGACGAGCTGTTTTATACCAAGCCTAAGGCGCCATTGATTGTTAAGGCGGTAGAGGCCTTTCGTGAAAAGTCCGCCGGCCGAGCCTTCTACCAGCGCGCTGCACCAGACGGTTCACGCCCTGGTACCTACTATGCAAATCTCTCCAATATGAAAGATATGCGCAGCTATGACCTGGAGGCGCTGGCCTACCATGAGGGCATTCCCGGGCACCATATGCAGGGTTCTATCTCTCAGGAGCAAACTGGGCTTCCCAAGTTCCGCCGTTTTGGTGGCTACACCGCCTATACAGAGGGCTGGGGTCTCTATTCGGAATATATCCCCAAAGAAATGGGGCTCTATTCCAACCCCTATTCAGATTTTGGCCGCCTCAGCATGGAGCTCTGGCGAGCCTGTCGTCTGGTTGTAGATACTGGCTTGCATTACAAGCGCTGGACTCGCGAAGAGGCTGTCGCCTATCTGGGCGCTAATACCGCTAGCGATCCGGTTGCAAATCTGAAGGCTATCGAGCGCTATATGGTGATGCCAGGTCAGGCAACCGCCTACAAAATCGGTATGCTGAAGTTGCTGGAATTACGTGAGAAAGCGCGGACTGCACTGGGTGATAAGTTTGATATTCGAGGCTATCACGAGGTGGTTTTAAGTAGCGGTGCTGTGCCACTGAATGTTCTCGAAGATCTTGTTGACCAGTGGATCGCTGAAACACAGGGTTAAGTCAGCAGTTACTGGCAGACAATAAAAAAGGCAGCCTAGGCTGCCTTTTTTATTGCCATCAACTAGCCGGCTTATCTATCTTCAACCTGCGTATAGGGGCGGGTGTCTGCACCTGTGTAGAGCTGACGTGGGCGGCCAATACGGTATGGGTGAGTAATCATCTCATTCCAGTGTGAGATCCAGCCAACAGTGCGACCAGTGGCAAAAATAACGGTAAACATCTCAACTGGTATGCCCAGGGCTTTAAGGATAATGCCTGAGTAGAAATCTACGTTAGGGTAGAGTTTCTTACTGACAAAGTACTCATCTTCCAGGGCGATTTTTTCCAGTTTCTTGGCCAGGCGGAACAGCGGGTCGTTTTCCAGTCCCAGCACTTCCAGTACCTCATCACAGCTCTCGCGCATCACGGTAGCGCGCGGATCGTAATTCTTATAGACCCGATGCCCAAAGCCCATCAGACGGAATGGGTCGCTCTTGTCTTTGGCCTTGGCAATATAGGCTTCAATATTGTCTTCATGGCCTATCTCTTCCAGCATATCCAGCACTGCTTCGTTGGCACCGCCATGAGCCGGTCCCCAGAGGGCCGCAATACCGGCAGCAATACAGGAGAATGGGTTGGCACCAGTGGAACCCGCCAGACGCACTGTAGAGGTTGAGGCATTCTGTTCATGGTCAGCATGAAGCAGGAAGATGCGGTCCATAGCCTTGGCAATGGCTGGCTCTACCTTATAGGGCTCGCAGGGTGTGCCGAACATCATGTGCAGGAAGTTCTCGGAGTAGGACAGGCTATTATCTGGGTAGATAAAAGGCTGGCCCGTAAAGTGCTTGTGGCACATGGCAGCAATTGTTGGGATCTTGGCGATCAGGCGATGAGCAGAAATTTTGCGGTGCTGCTCATTGTTGATATCCAGTGAGTCATGATAGAACGATGACATAGCACCCACCACACCACAGAGCATGGCCATGGGGTGCGCATCGTAACGGAAACCACTGATAAAGTGCTCAACCGAACGGTTCACCATGGTGTGATATTTAATATTGTTCTCAAATTCAGCCTTCTGCTCTGCATTGGGCAGCGCGCCTTCTAACAGCAGATAACAGGTTTCGAGATAGTCAGATTTTTCCGCCAGCTCCTCAATAGGGTAGCCGCGATGGAGTAAAATACCCTTGTCGCCATCGATAAAGGTAATATCAGACTGGCAGGCTGCAGTCGCAGAGAACCCGGGGTCATAGGTGAAAACACCATGGCTGCCAAGACTGCCTATATCGATTACATCCTGTCCTCTGGTGCCTTTGAGAACGGGTAATTCGATGGGCGGTTGGCCGTCGACGGTCAGGGTTGCTTTGCGATCAGTCATGCTGGGTCCTCGAAAAATCTGGCTAGGTAGGTCTAAAATGCGACTGCAATCATAGATGTTCCGCTTAAATTGTCAACCAAATCACTTCTCTATATGCCTGCTAAACCCTTTATTTAAAGGATATAGAGACGCCTAACATAATCGCTATTGATCATTTAAATGCTGATTGAACAATCTAGCGGGGGGTTTAGACGTAAAGTGGCCCCGTCGGCAACTGGTGGGTCATTGTTTTACTTGATTACATCATCGATGTGAATTGAATTTGACGAATGATGACACTATACTGCTGCGCCATCAAATAGCCGGTCTGAGCTGTTTTGAACCTAGCTTGTACTGTTGTTGTGTTGACGTAATTTAAACCCATTTCCGTTACTACGGATCTTCTCTATTAAGGTATTTCCTGTCGTGGATAACAAAAGACCAGTAAATCTTGATATTGGGACAATTAAACTTCCAATAACTTCCTATGTTTCGATCCTGCACCGTGTTTCCGGTGTGGTTATGTTTTTCGCTGTCGCGGTGCTACTTTGGATTCTAGAAAGCAGCCTGGCATCAGAGCAGAGCTTCAATGAGCTGGGAGCACTGTTTTCAAGCCCACTTTGCCAGTTTGTTATCTGGGCGACGCTAGCTGCGCTGGCCTATCACCTAGTGGCAGGGGTGCGTCACCTCATTATGGACATGGGCTTCGGTGAAGACTCATTCGCTGCCGGCCGCAATAGCGCCTGGGTCGCATTAATTTTGGCCCTGCTGGTTATCAGTCTAATTACCTGGTGGATTATCTAATGGTTACTTCAGTTACTAGTTTTGGTCGCAGTGGGCTCTCAGACTGGATGATTCAGCGTATCAGCGCCTGGATTATGACCGCCTATGTTGCCTTTATGGTTTGCTACTTTGTTGGCAATCCAGAATTGACCTACACGCAGTGGGCAGAGCTGAATAGCTCTCTGCCAATGCGTATGTTTAGTCTAATTACGATGCTCAGTATTGCCGCCCATGCCTGGATAGGTATGTGGTGTGTTCTAACTGACTACGTAACGGTAAAATTGGTTGGGCCAAAGGCCACAGCCATCCGTATCTTTTTTCAGTTGGGCATGATTGCAATCACCATGCTCTACGTTATCTGGGCTATCGATATCCTCTGGGGAATTTAACTACATGGCTAACATTAGAACGATGAGTTTTGATGCCGTAATCGTCGGTGGTGGCGGTTCTGGCATGCGTGCAGCACTGCAGCTGGCGCAATCCGGTTATAAAACAGCAGTAATTACCAAAGTATTTCCAACTCGCTCGCACACGGTGTCGGCCCAGGGCGGTATTACCTGCGCGATTGCCAGTGACGATCCCAATGATCAGTGGCAGTGGCATATGTATGACACGATTAAAGGTTCTGATTATATCGGTGATCAGGAAGCCATTGAATATATGTGTCAGACCGGCCCGGAGGCGATCTTTGAGCTGGAGCATATGGGTCTGCCTTTCTCCCGTACCGAAGAGGGTCGTATCTACCAGCGTCCCTTTGGTGGCCAGTCAAAAGACTTTGGCAATGGCGGCCAGGCGGCGCGCACCTGTGCAGCGGCAGACAGAACCGGCCACGCACTGTTGCACACCCTCTATCAGGGCAACTTGAAAAACGAAACCACATTCCTCAATGAATGGTATGCGGTGGATATTGTGAAGAACGAAGACAATGCTGTGGTTGGTGTTGTTGCTATCAATATCGAAACCGGTGAAACGGTTTATGTAAAATCCAAAGCCACTGTATTCGCCACTGGCGGAGCAGGGCGTATCTATGCTTCCACAACTAATGCACATATCTGCACCGGCGACGGCGTGGGCATGGCACTGCGCGCGGGCTTCCCGGTGCAGGATATCGAGATGTGGCAGTTCCACCCCACTGGTATTCACGGCGCAGGCACCCTGGTGACTGAGGGCTGTCGCGGTGAAGGTGGCTATCTGATCAATAAAGATGGCGAGCGCTTTATGGAGCGTTATGCCCCCAACGCCAAAGATCTGGCTGGCCGCGATGTGGTTGCCCGCTCTATGGTACTGGAGATTCTGGAAGGCCGCGGCTGTGGCCCGGATGGCGATCATGTTTACCTCAAGCTGGATCATCTGGGTGAAGATACCCTTAATGCCAAACTGCCCGGTATTCTTGAGCTGTCTCGTACCTTTGCCCATGCCGATCCGGTTAAAGAGCCGATTCCTGTGGTGCCAACCTGTCACTATATGATGGGCGGCATTCCAACCAATGTTGATGGCCAGGCACTGACCATTGATAAAGATGGCAACGATCAGGTGATCGAAGGCTTTTATGCCTGTGGTGAAGCGGCCTGTGTCTCTGTGCACGGTGCTAACCGTCTGGGCGGCAACTCGCTGCTGGATCTGGTGGTCTTTGGTCGCGCATCCGGTATGTTTATCGAGAAGCAGCTGCGCGAAGGCATTAATTTGAAAGATGCCAGCGAAGCAGATATTGAAGCGGCTATGGTAGGTCTTAACCGCATCAATAACTCCGAAGGCGGTGAAAAAGCCTCTGTGCTGCGTGGCGAGCTGCAGACCATTATGCAGAACTACTTTGGTGTATTCCGTCGCGGCGACTTTATGAAAGAGGGCATTGAGAAGCTCAACGCTCTGCGCCCACGCATCGAAAATGTGGCGCTTGGAGACAAGAGCAATGCCTTTAACACGGCCCGTATTGAAGCTCTTGAGCTGCAAAACTTGTTTGCCACTGCTGAAGCCACCGCGATTGCCGCTGAGGGCCGTACTGAAAGCCGCGGCGCTCATGCCCGCGAAGACTTTCAGGAGCGTGACGACGAGAACTGGTTGTGTCACTCAGTGTACTTCCCCGAGAGTAAAACGCTGGGTAAGCGCGGCGTGAACTTTACGCTGAAAACCCGCGAAGCTTTTGAACCTAAAATCCGTACCTATTAATAGGGGCTGACTGAATTATGTTGAATGTAAGTATTTATCGCTACAACCCTGAAGTGGACTCTGAGCCTTATATGCAAGACTTTAAGGTGGACACCCAGGGCAAAGATGTGATGGTTCTGGATGTACTTGAGAAGCTGAAAACCGAAGATCCAACCCTGACTTTTCGCCGCTCATGCCGCGAAGGTGTCTGTGGGTCCGATGGTGTCAATATCTCTGGTAAGAACGGCCTGGCCTGTATTACGCCGCTGTCAGAGGCGGTCAAAGGCAATAAGCTGGTAATTCGCCCGCTGCCCGGCCTGCCGGTGATTCGTGATCTGGTGATCGATATGAGCCAGTTCTATGCCCAGTATGAAAAGATCCAGCCCTATATGATCAATAACAGCCCGGCACCGGCCATTGAGCGTCTGCAGTCTCCTGAGGAGCGCGCCAAGCTGGATGGTTTATATGAATGTATTCTGTGCGCCTGTTGTTCAACGGCCTGCCCATCGTTCTGGTGGAATCCAGATAAGTTTATTGGCCCCTCCGGTCTGTTGCAGGCCTACCGTTTTTTGGCGGACAGCCGTGATGAAGCCACCGAAGAGCGCCTGGCTAATCTGGACGATCCATTCAGTGTTTTCCGCTGCCACGGCATAATGAACTGTGTTCAGGTCTGTCCCAAGGGCTTGAATCCAACCAAGGCAATTGGTCATATTCGCAGCATGTTGATCAGAAGTGCGACTTAATTGATGGATTAGCCTTAATTGCCAGGCTAAAAGCCCCCATACGGCCAGTTTTTACTGGCCGTTTTGCCAAATGCAGTTTAGAATACGCGCGTTAAAATTTTGCCTAAAACACAGTATCTAAACGGGAATAAGAGTAATGCCTGAAGGCTTAATGGAGCAATTTTTGCGCTCCTCCCACTTTTCTGGTGGAAACGCGGCGTACATTGAAGAACTCTACGAAACTTATTTGCACGAGCCCAACAGCGTGCCAGAGGAGTGGAGCAGCTTTTTCGACTCTCTCCCCCGTACCAATGGCTCCGTTACTCCCGATATTTCCCACGCTACAATCATTCAGCATTTTGAACTTCTTGGCCGCCGTCAGGCCAGACCAACCCCCGCACCTGGTTCCGGTGGTATTCACCTTGAGCATGAGCGCAAGCAGGTTAAGGTGGTTCAGTTAATCAGTTCTTACCGGTTCCGCGGTCATCAAAAGGCCAATCTAGACCCACTGGGCATTATGCAGCGCGAAGACGTTCCGGATCTGCATCTGCACTTCCATGGTCTGACCCAGGCTGATCTTGATACTACTTTCCAAACTGGCCCCCTCTACATGGGCAAGCCCGAAGCGACTCTGCGTGAGATAGTCGATACGCTGGAAGAGACCTACTGTGGCCATCTTGGTCCAGAATTTATGCATATCACAAGCTTTGCCGAAAAGCAGTGGCTGGCGCAGCGCTTTGAGTCAGTGCGCTCCAAGCCTACCTATGGTGATGAGGCCCGTATTGATGTGCTTAATCGCCTCACCGCGGCTGAGGGCCTTGAAAAGCACCTGGATTCCAAATATCCGGGTACCAAGCGCTTTGGTCTTGAGGGTGGCGAAAGCCTGATCCCATTGCTTGACTGCCTGGTGCGTCGCTCTGGGGAATATGGTTGTAAAGAGATTGTTATGGCCATGGCCCACCGGGGCCGTCTCAATGTGCTGGTTAATATTCTCGGGAAAAACCCCTCAGAACTCTTCGAAGAATTTGAAGGCAAGCGTCTGGTCAATACCTCAGGCGATGTGAAATACCACCAGGGCTTCTCATCCAATGTGATGACGCCTGGCGGCGAAGTTCATATGGCTCTGGGCTTTAACCCTTCGCATCTAGAGATTTCCTGCCCGGTAGTTGTTGGCTCTGGCCGCGCCAGACAGGATCGGCGTGATGACCCCACTGGTCAAAAGGTTGTGCCTATTTTAATGCACGGCGATGCGGCCTTTGCCGGTCAGGGTGTGGTGATGGAGACCTTCCAGCTGTCGCAGACCCGCGCTTACAAGACTGGCGGCACCATCCATATTGTGATCAATAATCAGGTGGGCTTTACCACCAGTCGTCAGGACGACGCCCGCTCTACAGAATACTGTACCGATATTGCCAAAATGGTCGGCGCGCCGATTCTGCATGTGAATGGCGATAACCCGGATGCGGTGATGTTTGCGGCCATGTTAGCCATGGACTACCGCTATGAGTTTGGCAAAGACGTGGTGATCGACCTGGTCTGCTACCGTCGTCGCGGTCACAATGAGACCGATGAGCCCTCATCAACTCAGCCTCTGATGTACGATATTATTCGCAAGCACAGCACCACCAGAACCCTGTATGCCCAGAAACTGGCTGCAGAGGGTGTGCTGGCGCAGGACAAGGCCAATGAGATGGCCAATGACTACAGAGCCAGCCTGGATAATGGCGACTTTGTGGTGCACAACCTAGTGCGCGAGCCAGATACCAGCCTGTTTGTTAACTGGGAACCCTATCTGCACCATGACTGGCGCACGCCAGGCCACACAGGTATAGAACTTAAAACTCTGCAGGATATAGCATCCAGAATCACCCAGATCCCCGACGGGATTCAGGTGCAGCGTCAGGTGGCTAAGATTTATGACGATCGCCGCAAAATGGCTGGCGGTGCGCTGCCCCTCAACTGGGGTATGGCTGAACTTCTCGCCTATGGCACATTGCTGCAGGAAGGTTATCCGATACGTATCACTGGTCAGGATGTGCGTCGCGGTACCTTTTCTCATCGTCATGCGGTGGTCTTTAACCAGAAGGATGGCGAAGCCTATCTGCCCATGACCAATCTCTACGAGGGTCAGCCGCGCTTTGATATCTATGACTCGGTGCTGTCCGAAGAGGCAGTACTGGCCTTTGAATATGGCTATGCCACCACAGCGCCCAAGGGGCTGATTATTTGGGAAGCCCAGTTTGGTGACTTTGCCAATGGTGCCCAGGTGGTGATTGACCAGTTTATTGCCAGTGGCGAGCACAAATGGGCGCGTATGTCTGGGTTGACCATGCTGTTGCCCCATGGCTTTGAAGGGCAGGGCCCTGAGCATTCATCGGCGCGACTGGAGAGATTTTTGCAGCTCTGTGCTGAACATAATATGCAGGTGGTGATACCCACCAGTCCGGCGCAGATATTCCATCTACTGCGTCGTCAGGCGATTCGCCCTATGCGTCGTCCGCTGGTGATCATGAGCCCGAAATGGATTCTGCGTCACAAGCTGGCCACCTCTTCACTGGAAGAGCTAGCCAATGGCGAGTTCCAGAATGTGATCGGCGATAGTATTGATCCAGCCAAGGCGCGCCGCGTGGTGCTCTGTTCTGGCAAGGTCTATTACCATCTATTGGAGGAGCGTCAGGAGCGTGGTATTGATGATATAGCGCTGATCCGTCTGGAACAGCTCTACCCATTCCCGGACGCCGAGCTGGAAGAGATTCTGCGCCCCTACAGCAATATCGAAGATATTGTCTGGTGCCAGGAAGAGCCCATGAATCAGGGTGCCTGGTACAGCAGTCAGCACCATATGCGTCATATTATTCAGCGCTTAAAACCAGAACTACACCTTGGCTATGTGGGCCGTGAAAGTTCAGCGGCACCCGCAAGCGGATATATGTCTGTTCATTTAGAAGAGCAGAAGCAATTTATTAATCAAGCATTAACCCTAGACTCTTAAAAAAACCAGGAATAGATTAATGGCCATTGAAATTAAGGCACCTACCTACCCAGAATCTGTACAAGAAGGCACGTTGGCCACTTGGCACAAAAATGTTGGCGACAGCGTTAACCGCGACGACCTGATTGTTGATATTGAAACCGACAAAGTGGTTCTTGAGGTTGTGGCACCGGCGACCGGTACCCTGACTGAAGTCCTCAAAGCTGAGGGCGATATGATTCTTAGCAATGAAGTGATTGCACGCATCGAGGAGGGCGAAGCAGCCAGTACTGCAGCAGCGCCGGCCGCCAAGCAAGAAGAGGCAGATGTGCAGGTTGCAGACACCCTGGTCAACCCCGCAGCGAAAAAGCTTGCCGATGAGCGCAATATTGATCTGTCTCAGGTCAGCGGCACTGGTAAAGGTGGCAGAATCACCAAAGAAGATGTGGTCAATTTCACCCCAGCCGCTGCACCAGTAGCTGCTGCACCTGCCGCGCAGGCAGTCGAAGAGCCGATGCCAGCCGGTGAGCGCGTCGAGCGCCGTGTGGCCATGACCAGAATGCGTTCGCGCATTGCCGAGCGTCTGCTGGATGTGACTCAGACTACGGCCTCATTGACCACCTTTAACGAAGTGGATATGTCCGCTCTGATGGGCCTGCGCAAACAGTACCAGGACGAATTTACCAAGACCCACAATGGCACCAGACTGGGCTTTATGGGTTTCTTTGTCAAAGCTGCGGTAGAGGCGCTAAAACGCTTCCCACTGGTGAATGCCTCTATTGATGGCACTGATATTGTCTACCATGGCTTCCAAGATATTGGTGTGGCTGTATCCACTGATCGCGGCCTGGTAGTGCCCGTATTGCGCAATGCCGAGAATATGAGCATTGCCACTGTAGAGAACAGCATTGGTGACTATGCGGGCAAGGCTCGCGATGGCAAGCTAAGTATTGAAGAGATGACCGGCGGTACGTTCACTATTACCAATGGCGGTGTCTATGGTTCATTGCTTTCAACCCCCATTATTAACCCGCCACAGACGGCAATTTTGGGTATGCACACCATTCAGCAGCGTCCGGTAGCGGTTAACGGCCAGGTTGAGATACGCCCAATGATGTATCTGGCGCTGTCCTATGATCACCGTCTGATTGATGGCAAGGAAGCAGTACAATTCTTGGTTGCGATTAAACAGCTAATTGAAGATCCAGCTAAGATCCTACTTGAAATTTAACACGTAAGTTACTGAAATATAGGTATTTAAATGTCAGATAAATATGATGTTGTAGTGATCGGTAGTGGCCCAGCTGGCTATGTGGCAGCGATTCGCGCCGCTCAGCTGGGGCTTAAAACTGCCTGTATCGAGAAGTGGCAAAACGATGAAGGCAAGGGCGTCAATGGCGGCACCTGCCTCAATGTGGGCTGTATCCCCTCCAAGGCACTGCTGGATAGCTCGTACAAGTACCATGAAGCCAAGGAAGACCTGGGTATTCACGGTATCAGCACCAAAGGTGTGGCGATGGATATTCCTGCCATGCTAGAGCGCAAAAACAAGATTATTAACCAGCTGACTGGCGGTATTGCCGGTCTGTTTAAAGCCAATGGCGTGACCGCGCTGTACGGCACAGGCAAGCTGTTGGCAGGTAAGAAAGTTGAGCTGACCGCTAATGACGGCGCTGTGTCCGTGATTGAAGCGAGCAATGTGATTCTGGCCTCTGGTTCACTGCCGATTGATATCCCCGTCGCCAAAGTTGATGGCGACCTGATTGTTGACTCTACCGGTGCCCTGGAAATTGGCGCAGTGCCCAAGCGTCTAGGCGTGATTGGTGCTGGCGTTATTGGTCTGGAGCTGGGTTCTGTCTGGAACCGCCTGGGTTCAGACGTGGTTCTGCTGGAGGCCATGGAAGACTTCCTTGCAATTATGGACAAGGCCGTGGCCAAAGAATCGAAAAAGATCTTTACCAAGCAGGGCCTGGATATTCGTCTGGGCGCGCGAGTCACTGGTACCGAGATTAAAAAGGGTGCTGTTGAGGTGACCTTTATGACCTCCGATGGCTCCGAGCAAAAAGAAACCTTCGATAAGCTAATTGTCTGTGTAGGCCGTCGCGCCTTTACTGATGGTCTGCTGGCTGAAGACAGCGGCGTGCAGCTGGACGAGCGCGGAACAGTATTTGTCAATGATCAATGTGCCACCAATGTGTCTGGCGTTTACGCCATTGGCGATCTGGTGCGCGGCCCCATGCTGGCCCACAAAGGCTCGGAAGAGGGCGTGATGGTTGCCGAGATTATCGCCGGCCACAAAGCCCAGATGAACTATGACATCGTGCCCAATGTGATCTATACCCACCCAGAGGTTGCCTCAGTGGGTCAGACCGAAGAGCAGATTAAGGCGGCAGGAGAGCCCTACAATGTAGGCGTGTTCCCCTTTGCAGCCAGTGGCCGCGCAATGGCCGCCAACGATACCGATGGAATGGTAAAGATTATTGCCCATGCCGATACAGACCGCATTCTGGGTTGCCATATTGTTGGCCCCAGCGCCGCAGATCTGGTGCAGCAGGTGGCGATTGCAATGGAGTTTGGCTCCAGTGCAGAAGACTTAGGTATGACCGTATTTGGTCACCCGACTCTGTCGGAAACTGTGCATGAAGCAGCGCTGGCTGTGAATGGTGCTGCCATTCATATTGCCAACCGCAAGCGTCGTTAAGGCCGGTTAACACTACCTTTTGAGCCCCAGGCCAGGGTCTGGGGAAACATCCATCCGCAACATTTAACGGGAAGACAAGTATGAACCTGCACGAATATCAGGGTAAGCAGCTTTTTGCTGAGTACGGACTGCCAGTGTCTAAGGGCATTGCTGCAGAAACCGCACAGGAAGCCGCAGCTGCTGCCGACACCATTGGCGGCGACAAATGGGTTGTTAAGGCCCAGGTCCACGCCGGTGGCCGCGGTAAGGCTGGCGGTGTAAAGCTGGTTAGCTCCAAAACCGAAATTGAAGAGTTTGCCAACAACTGGTTAGGCAAAAACCTAGTCACCTATCAGACCGATGCCAATGGCCAGCCAGTCAGCCGTATTCTGGTTGAGACCTGCACCGACATCGACCAAGAGCTGTATCTGGGCGCTGTGGTTGACCGCGCGACCCGTCGCATTATTTTTATGGCCTCCACCGAAGGCGGTGTTGAGATCGAAAAGGTTGCAGAAGAGACTCCCGAAAAAATCCTAAAGGCGATTATCGACCCCCTGACAGGCGCACAGCCTTATCAGGGCCGTGATCTGGCCTTTAAACTGGGCCTTAAAGGGGTTCAGATTAAGCAGTTTGTGCAGATCTTTATGGGTCTGGCCAAGATGTTTAAAGAAAAAGACTTAGAGCTGCTGGAAATTAACCCACTGGTTATCACCGACGAAGGCAACCTCCATTGCCTGGATGCCAAAGTCATTATCGATGGCAACGCCATGTACCGTCAGCCGGCCATTAAAGAGATGCACGATCCCTCTCAGGAAGATGCCCGCGAAGCCCATGCCGCTTCATTTGAGCTCAATTATGTAGCGCTGGACGGCAATATTGGTTGCATGGTCAATGGCGCTGGTCTGGCCATGGGTACCATGGATATTGTGCACCTGCACGGTGGCTCACCTGCCAACTTCCTCGATGTAGGCGGCGGCGCAACCAAAGAGCGCGTGGTAGAAGCCTTTAAAATTATTCTCTCCGACAGCAATGTTAAAGCCGTACTGATCAATATTTTTGGCGGTATTGTGCGCTGTGACCTGATCGCCGATGGTGTGATTGGCGCAGTAGAAGAGGTAGGCGTAAAGATTCCAGTGGTTGTTCGCCTCGAAGGCAACAATGCTGAACTGGGTACTAAAAAGCTGGCCGAATCTGGTCTGGCCATTATTGCAGCAACCAGCCTGACTGATGCCGCACAACAAGCTGTTAAAGCCGCAGGAGGTAACTAATATGTCTATCCTAATCAATAGCGACACTAAGGTTATCTGTCAGGGCTTTACCGGCGGTCAGGGTACCTTCCACTCAGAGCAAGCGCTCGAGTATGGTACAAAAATGGTTGGTGGTGTAACCCCAGGCAAGGGCGGCACAGAGCATCTGGGTCTGCCAGTATTTAACACGGTTGCAGAAGCCGTAGAAGCCACAGGCGCCGAAGCCTCGGTAATCTATGTCCCTGCACCATTCTGTAAAGATTCCATTCTGGAAGCCGCTAATGCCGGCTTAAAGCTGGTTGTCTGCATTACCGAAGGCATTCCCACCCAGGATATGCTCGACTGTAAAGTGGTTTGCGACACATTGGGCGTACGCCTGATCGGACCCAACTGCCCAGGTGTTATCACCCCAGGCGAATGCAAGATCGGCATCATGCCCGGTCATATTCATCTGCCCGGCAAAGTCGGTATCGTTTCTCGCTCAGGCACCCTGACCTATGAAGCGGTTAAGCAGACGACGGACTATGGTTTTGGCCAGTCTACCTGCGTAGGTATTGGTGGCGACCCCATCCCGGGTTCCAGCTTTATCGATATTCTTGCGCTGTTTGAGAAAGATCCAGCCACTGAAGCCATCGTGATGATCGGTGAGATTGGTGGCACTGCAGAAGAAGAAGCAGCGGCCTATATCAAAGCCAATGTCACCAAGCCTGTTGTGTCTTATATTGCTGGTGTAACCGCACCTGCAGGCAAGCGCATGGGTCATGCTGGTGCGATTGTTTCTGGCGGCAAAGGTACTGCAGATGAGAAGTTTGCAGCGCTGGAAGATGCAGGTGTTAAAACAGTTCGCAGCCTGGCTGATATTGGTGCTGGCCTAAAAGAAATTACTGGTTGGTAAGGTCTTTTAAAGCATTGGAAAAAGCGGCTTTCGGGCCGCTTTTTTTATGTCCGAGGTTTTGTGTTTGTAGATACTGCGGGAGCAAAGCCTTAGCAGGTAATCTTGAGACTCGCTGTAAATACTTCCCTGCTGCTCAAGGTCTCAAGATTACCTGCTAAGGCTTTACTTGAGCACTGTTGGAAATACTTCAATGGGGAGAGTTATTGGCAATCGACAATCTTATCCAGCGTGCTTTTTGGGTCATACTGAGCGAAGTGAAAGATCTCTTTCAGGTACAACCCAAAACTCAGGCATTGATCGACTCACTCATATACTTTGCAACCAACCCATAAACCATTAACCCAGCCAACAGGATGCTGGTGCCATAGGTCAGCAGGGGATTCACCATACTATGTACATGCTGTGCCTGGGCCAAAAAATCCATGCCCCATAATGCCGCCAGGTAATTAGTCAGATAACCAAAGGCAAAGCCAACCCCCACCACAGTGGCCAGATAAATACCCAGAGTGCGATTACCCAGCTCGCTTTTGACCAGCCCCATGGTGGCTATATTGGTTGCCGGGCCCACCAGCATAAACACCAGGGTTGCCCCGGGAGAGACGCCGGAAAACAGCAGGCCAGCAGCAATAGGTGTGGAGGCGGTGGCGCAGATATACATAGGCACGCCAATCAGTGCCATCACCACAAAGGCCAGCAGGCCATCGCCCCATTGCAGCAGAAATTCGGCGGGGACAAAGGTCTTGATCAATGCGGCAAAGCCGAGGCCAATCACTAGCCATAGACTGATATCTCTCACCAAATCTAGATAGGTAAAACGCAGCCCGGCGGCTAATTTTTCCATAAAGCCGGGCCTTGTTGGCGCCTGGCTGCAGCAGCTTGGGTCTTCTTTGGACTGAGGCTGTTTGTCTAGCTGAAGCTCTGAGCTGCAGCAGGATTCACCATGGCTTTGTCCGGCACTGGCGGGCTCGCTCTGATCTCTACCCACCAAGAGGCCAGCGGTTATTGCGCTGCTGATGGCGGCAATGGGCCGAATAATGGCCATAAAGGGCCCCAGCATGGCGTAGGAGATGGAAATGCTATCCACACCTGTCTCTGGTGTAGATATCAGGAAAGAGGTGGTGGCAGCCTTGGAGGCGCCGCTGCGGCGCAGGCCCAGGGCGGCGGGAATAACACCGCAGGAGCAAAGGGGTAGGGGGGCACCAAAGAGTGCGGCTTTAACCGTGGCGGCGGGGCCTGAACCGCCCAGGTGCTCGGCCAGTAATTGGCTGGGTATCAGCACTTTCATAATGCCGGCCACGGTTAGTCCCAGCATCAACCAGGGGGCTGATTCCATAAATAGGGAGATAAAATTGTTAATAAGTAGCATGCCATTACCTCCTGCACCCAATACGTCTCTTGCAGCCACAAGTCGGGCCTAGAGGGGTTTTATACCATATTATTTGCCATAACCCCCATCTAGGCTAGATAGAGCCCAGCCTACCCTAATCTTGAAGCATCACTGTTTGTGGTCTACGTTTAAAGGGTAAAGGACGGGGCTGTCACTTCTAAAATAATAAGCGTGTACAGCAAATCCAAGAAACCAACGCCATAAACATCCTGGATGGATATAGCGATTGGCATGAAATATTGGATAACGGCGATAGCAATTATCGTCGATAAGGATTAGCAGTCATGGTTGACAAGCAGGCCACCCAGGATAAAAAAGGGCCAGAAAAAAACCGGCACCCCAACAAGCCGGGCCAACAGGGAAGCAGTCTTCTCGATGCCTTTCAGACTCACCAGCTGGCACTGCGCCGTTTTATCGCACGGTTTATCTACAGCCCCCAAGATGTCGACGATATCGCTCAGGAAGCCTTTTTACGCGCCTATCAATCAGGCAAAACCCGTGAAATCGACCAGCCCAAGTCCTATTTATTCCGTATCGCTAAAAATCTCGCCTTCGACCAATTGCGACAGAGGTCACGAAAACCCACCGACTACCTAGGGGATTCTGTCGATCCTGACGTTCTAATTACTGACCACAGTCTTGAAGACGAGATAATGGCCCAGCAGAAATTGAGTATACATTGCGACGCAGTGGCTACGCTGCCAGAAAAGTGCCGCAGAGTGTACCTAATG
The DNA here is from genome assembly GCA_965656965.1 of uncultured Porticoccaceae bacterium. Lineage (GTDB taxonomy): Bacteria > Pseudomonadota > Gammaproteobacteria > Pseudomonadales > Porticoccaceae > HTCC2207. The sequence goes on along the minus strand of CBFHMK010000015.1, from coordinate 14,075 downwards.
CGCAAGGTTTACGGACTGCCCTACAAAACCATTGCGCAGGAGCTGGGAATATCCGTCAACACGGTCGAGGCGCATATGACAAAGGCTTATGCACGCTGTGACGACTATATAAAGAAACAGATGCGTGACCAACCGTCCTCTAGCAAAAGAAGTCCCGCAAACAGCCCTGCGGTCGAATACCGAAGCGTTCAGCCAGCGAGGCATAGACAGCGATGAGCAGCGATATAGACGACATGGATACCAGCAAGCAACATAAAAAGCAGCAGGGCGGCGAGCCAAAAGCCCGCGTCCGCTCATTTTATACAACCGCCAAAGCGCAAGCCGTCATCAATGCCGAAGCGCGCCAGTGGGTGCTGGATTTTAACCATGACCGCGCCCCCACCAAAACCCAGATCGCAGAATTAAAAGCATGGGCCGCACGCAGTCCCGCCCACCGCCAAGCCCTGGAAGAGGCCGAGGCCCTATGGCTAGAAGCCGACCAGTTATCCCAGCTTGCCCAGGCAGCAAGGCGACAAGGCACCATAACTAATAAAATCACCGGACTATTCTGGAGCCCAGCCGCTAACCAGCCCCAGAGCAAAGGTTACAGCCGCAATATCCAGGCCAGCGTGCAAAAGTGTCTAGCACCCCTCCTGCAAGCCCTTAAAAGTCTCCGCTACCCATTGACCTCGGCCGCCGTCCTCGCCACCGCGGCACTGGCATTTATGACCACACCTATTAATGGCAACTATTACTTCAATACGGTAGGCGACGGCAGCTACAGCACCGCCATAGGTGAGCAGCGCAGCTTTAACCTGCGCGACCGCTCCGTTGTCACTCTGGACACCAATAGCCAAATCCAAGTTACCTACAACAATAACCAACGACAGATAGCCCTTATTCAAGGCAGGGCCCACTTTGAAGTAGCCAAAAACCCCGAGCGGCCCTTTGAAGTCTATGCGGGCAGTGGTTTAGTGCGCGCCGTCGGCACCGCCTTCTCGGTCTATCTCGATCCACAGCAAACCAAACAGGCGGTAGAAGTTATAGTTGATGAAGGCAAGGTCGCACTGGCAAGAACCGAGCTGTCAGCAAAGGTCACCTCAAGCAGCGCGGCAACCAAAACCTCAGCCGACATATTTCTCTCCCTGGAGCAAGGGCAGGCCGTCATATTTACCCCAGAGGCCGAAACCTTTAAAGCAGCCGCCCAAGATGAACTCGCCAAGCAGCAAGCCTGGCGCCGCGGCATATTAATTTTCAATGGCGACCCACTCCAAGATGTAATCGCCGAAGTCAGTCGCTATACCGCTATAAACATCGTCATAGCTGACCCATCCATTGCCGACATACCATTGGGTGGTCGCTTTAAAGTGGGTGAACTAGAGGCAATCTTGGATGTGTTGGAAGCCGGTTTTGGCATAAAAGCCACCACCCTGGATAACGGTACTATTGCACTGCATGCCCTGGCGATCTAACCAGGAATATCGCCAAGGGCATTGTTGTAGACTCAGGTTCAGCTGACTTTTAAACCAAATTACAAGATAACTAGTTTTACCAACCATAAAACAAAAAATAAATGTAGTGGAGACCCCTCGATTTTGCGTTCTAGCCTTTGTAAGACCGTCGCAATTGTTTAAGTGGCTGGCGGTAGCCTACCCAACGCCACAGAGAACAGAGCGAAACCTACACCAGGCAAGGAAATACAAAAGCAAAATCATTGCGCTGAGTCAGTTGCAATTTAAAAGCGCAAAAAGCTAAGAGTAAGAGGGTAAAACACAGAGGTAAGGGTAAAACTTAAAGGAAAGGTAAAAACAGTCTAAAGCAAGGAAGGCATTATATTGGTATTAGCATTGCTCATGTTGTTGTCAGGCCCAGTCGGTTCCACCGTTGTTTATGCTGAAGAGAGCACAGCAAACTCTCTGGCAACCCCAGCAGAAACCTCGATAGAAGCAACAATAGCCGCAGCGCAGCCAGCTGATAAAGCAGCGCCCAATCAGCAAAAACGCTATCAACCCAAGCATGTGCAATTTAAATCCCAGCCAACCCTAAACCAGACCATTTATACCTTTAACTTACCGCGGCAAAGCGTCGCCGCATCCCTCAGTCAGTTCGCTCAACAAGTCGATTTGTTTTTACTGTTTCCCCATGCCGTCGCCAGTGATTTAAAAGCCAATGCCGTGGTGGGTAAATATACCATCCAGCAAGGGCTAGACATCATGTTAAAAGGCACGGGTTTCTATGGTGGTCTTTCTGAAAAAGGGGTGCTGATGATCTCACCTGTGGGCTCAAGCAGTGCCTATCCGAATCATAATTTGGGAGAAGGTAAAATGAATAGAACAGCGAAAAAAAATATATTAGCGGGCACCATCGCCTTTCTAATAGCAGGAAGTCAGGGCGTATCTGCCCAAGATGCATCATCTGCGGAAGAGCAGTATTTACTTGATGAAATTATCGTCACCGCCACCAAACGCGAAACCAATCTACAAGAAACCGGCATGTCCGTCAGCGTAGTCTCCGGCAAAAAACTGGAAGAACTGGGCATCGTCAACTTTACCGATATAGTCAGCAGCTTGCCCAGCGTTACGCTTATCGACTCAGGCCCCGGGGATCGGCGTATTATTATGCGCGGTATCAACGCAACGCATCAACTTCTGCCAGGTCATCAGACCACTGCGGCCTACTTGGGGGATTATGCACTGGGTTTCGGCACAGCAGATATCAAAATGGTGGATATGGCACGCCTGGAGTTACTTAAAGGGCCTCAGGGTACCTTGTGGGGGCAAAGCGCAATGGGGGGGGTTCTGCGTTATATTCCTAATGAGCCTAATAGCGAAGCATTTTCCGGTGGGATCAACACCTATGTGTCCAGTACGGATGACGGGGGTGACAATTATGGAGGGCATGCCTATGTCAATATTCCCATTGCGGATAACCTGGCGGCGCGTCTAGTGGCCTACCAGTATGACAATGACGGATTTATCGATGATCTGGGAACGGGTATCGATAAAGTGAATACGGAAGAAACCACCGGTGGCCGCTTGGCAGTCAAGTGGGATATTTCGGATACGATGGCATTGGATCTAACCTATCTCAATCAATCGCGCGAAGTGGGTGGGCGCCAAATTGTTATGTCGATTTATGATGAAGACCGGGTGCCTAGTGAGATTGACTTTTCAAACCCACAAGAGCTGACGCAGGATCGCGGTGTGCGCGAAATTCGTGACGGCGACCTGGAGATGTTTAATCTGAAGTTCAGCGTCGAATTTGATCATTTTACCCTGGATGTTATGGGTTCAAGGCGGGAGACCGAAGGTGTTTCAATACAGGATATTAAAGAGTTTGCTTTTATTTTTGATGGTGCGTTACCTATGCGAATAGGTGGCAACGGGCGTACTGATACCTCTGAAATCAGGCTGGTTTCAAAGTCAGGCGGTGATTGGGATTGGATTGTGGGAGGCTGGTATCAAGATACAACCAGTAGGAATTCTAGTTTAATAACCATTGATGAATTCATTATGCAAGAAATCGGCGGCCGCGGTGGAAGCAATGAGACCGCGCTCTATGGTGAAATCAGTCGTCATTTTACTGAAAAGACGACATTGACACTGGGTTATCGCGCGGCGGATGTTGAGCATGGCGGTGAACAGATATATGCCAATGGACCATGGGCGGATCCATCCAGGGACGGTGTTTTTGTGGGTAGCCAGGAAGATGTCGAGACCTATAAAATTAATCTGGAGCATCAGTACAACGACGATATTCTGGCTTATATCCTCGCCACCTCCGGTTATCGCAGAGGCGGTATTAATGGCGCTAGATTAAATAGGCCGCAGACATCCTATGTGTCAGACAGTTTGTGGAATTATGAATTGGGGGTCAAAACTGCATGGCTGGATAATCGCCTGACGGTGAATGCGGCGATTTATAGAATTGATTGGGATGATATTCAGTTGAATATTTTTGATCCCGACACACTAGAGTCCACCCAAAACGCCAAAAAGGCAACTATTGACGGTATTGAAATCGAGACAATCTTTCAGGTCACCGAGGCCCTGAACCTGTCTTTCAATTACAGTTACAACGATGCCAGATTGGGCGAGGACTTTGCAATAGGCCAGGACCCTTTAACAGGTGATGAGCGATTAGGCGGTGGGGCAGGCGATAGGCTGCAAGGGCAGGCACCGGAAAGTTATTCCTTTATTGCCGACTACCGTCAATCCGTGATGCCTGGTTACGACTTGTTGGCTAGCGCTCATTATACCTATGTTGATAAGCGAGAAGACCGTATGGCTTCTCATTGGCTTGCGGCTGACGCCATCACAAGTCCATCTTATGAGATTGTCAATTTACGGTTGGGATTGAGTCACGAAAGTGGCGTTGATCTGTCGTTATTTGCCGATAATGTCTTTGATGAGCTTGCAGTTTTTCATACGGATATCATTTTTGGGCACCGACGAGTGGGTATTAATAAACCCAGAACCGTTGGTCTGAATGTCAGCTACGACTTTTAGCGTTGTAGCCTGATGTTATCGTTTGTTGTCTGAAAAATAGCTAGTTAATGATAAAGCCCATGCCTGGAACTGCTTTGAAGCAATTGATCAAAGTGGTTCCAGAGCATTTCCACAACATGCATTTTTTATCTCCGTTAACAGTTAACCTGACCTTTTCTATCGCAAACCATTATGTCATGGCAACGGCAAGTGACGGTCCCAATGCGTAAAGCCTGTTCATCTTTAACGAAGTTCTCAACCCGCTCCAAAGAGCTTGCAAAATGAGAATAGAAGCCAAAACAACAGAGGTAAAAGAGAAGGTGGAGGAAAAGGGTTTACAGTTACTGTTGTCGAATGCACTAGACCCCCTGCATAAAAAGACTCCCATCCATGGCGCAACGCTTTACATTGATGCGCCTCGTATCAGGTTTGAATGGAACGGCGCCGCTGGCACTCAAGACCCATCGTCCAATGCTTTACTAACACCTCAGCACCCCATACGTATTGCCAGCATCAGCAAAACTTATGTGGCTGCGGCGATCTTGCGCCTGTGGGAAGATCAACGCCTGGATCTTGATAAATCGATTGCCGAGTCTATTTCAACAACGCACAGCCATCTGATGACAGATTCCGGTTATCCGATTGACTGTATCACCCCGCGCCATCTTCTTTCCCATACCAGCGGCCTTTACGATTGGGGCGATTGTCCGGTCTACGCTGCAAAGGTTTCAGCGAACCCACAATACCCGTGGACACGCACGGAGCAATTACAGATCGCCATGACCCATGGCACAGCCTACGGCAAACCAGGGGAAGTGTATCGCTACAGTGATACGGGTTATATTTTACTGGGCGAAATAGTGGAACGCATTACCGGTCTGTCATTGGGTGAAGCCCTGCGGGAACTGATTGACTACGATCGCCTGGGTTTGAACCGTACCTGGCTGGAGTCCGTTGAACCCGTGCCTGCAGGCACGGCTCAAAGAGCCCATCAATTCCACGGGAAAAATGATACCTACCGATTAAACCCTTCCATGGATATATTTGGTGGTGGTGGTTTAGTCGCCACCATGGAAGATGTCGGCCGATTCTTTCGCGCACTGTTTAGCGGTGCCCTCTATATCCAACCCCATACTCTGGAAACCATGCTAAGCACAATAAAAGCACAGCGAGGGGGCCCTGATTATCACATCTACCCACAGATTCCCGGCGCTTACCGCTTAGGCATCGAAGCCATGGATATCGCTGGCTTTCACGTGTATGGCCACGGTGGTTTTTGGGGCACCTTTGCCGCTTATGTCCCCAAGCTGGACGTTGCTATCAGCCTCAGTTTAACCCAGCACTTTACCCACACCGAAAAAATGAACCTGTTTCGGCAGGTATTGCTGTGGGTACAAAACACCACACAGGAGTTAAGGATTTGAAGGACTCGAACACAAGCGAGCTCAAGACAGAACCGGACATAACGGATTATCCCTCTCCCAAGGTCGCCTGGACAACGCTGATAATCCTTACCGTGACCTATATGTTTTCCTTTATGGATCGGCAAATTCTGACCCTGCTAATCGATCCGATTAAAACCGATTTAAATATCTCCGACACCCAGGTCGGCTTGCTCACCGGCATCGCCTTTGCGTTGGTGTATACCCTGGCCTGTATTCCCATGGGGCGCATAGCCGACCTATGGGTACGCAAATATCTGATTATTGGCGGCGTCACCGTTTGGAGTTTACTGACGATTACCTGTGGCTTTGCCCGCAATTTCCCCCAGATGTTTCTAGCTCGCATGGGGGTAGGGCTTGGCGAAGCCGCCCTGACGCCCACCGCCTATGCCATGGTGCCCGATCTATTTCCACCCAACAAACTCGCCAGAGGGATGAGCGTTTATGCTCTGGGCGGTCTGGCCGGGGGGGCTGTCTCTATTATTTTAGGCGGCACCATTATCGCACTGGTCAATGAGGTGGGTCCTTTTTCACTGCCGTTAATGGGTACCCTTAAAGCCTGGCAAATGGTTTTGATTATCGCCGGTAGCCTGTCTCTGTTAATGGTGATTCCCCTGTCCCTGATGCCAGAGCCAAAGCGCCATGGCGTACAGGCCGTAAAAGGCCCGCAAAAACACCAACACAGTTTTAGACAGGTTCTATCGTACCTTTGGCGCTACAAAGCCTTTTATGGGTTGTTTATTGCCGGTATAGGGCTTCAAAACCTATTTAGTTTTGGTTTTGGTACCTGGGTACCCACCTATTTTATTCGCGTTCACGGTTGGGAAGCCTCCAGTGCGGGTATTACCTTAGGGTCACTTTATCTGCTGCCCGCCGTTTTTGGCGCATTGATCTCCGGTTGGCTGGCCGATTACTTCTTTAACAAAGGTTATCGTGCGGCCCCTCTCTATATGATGGTCACCTTATTAAGTTTATTTATCCCTTTGGCGCTGGGCCTGGTTTATATCCCGAATATGCAACACAAAATGGTGGTCCTGGTCCTCCTTGGATTTACGGATGTTGGGTTCGCTGTGTTATTCCCGACGATTATTCAAATGGCCACCCTGCATCGTATTCGCGCTCAGGTGTCGGCCATGGTGTTGCTGGCGGTCAATCTGGCCGGTTACGGCCTGGGTCCACTGTGTGTGGCTCTGGTTACCGATTATCTCTTTCAGGATGAAATGGCCATTGGTCATGCCATGGCCTTCGTGAGTGTTCTGTGTGTGCCTGCCTTTATCTGTCTGTGTTTTGCCATTAACCCGTTTAAGCAACGGGTGATTACGGTGATGGGCGACGCCGATCACGAGCCAAAAACTAAGCCCATTAAACCCGATACCACAGGATTAAAAAAAGATGAGTTATTTGTTTCGCCCTGATTGTTATTATCGAATGCCCACCCATTTTGGGCCATCGCTGGGACCGCGGCAAGGCATCGACGGGCGGCGCTACGCGAATACCGAATCGCCCAATGATGTGATTGTTCAGGCGACATTTGCAGCACCGCCAGAGCAACTGGAAAAGCTGTTGCCACCGGGCTTTACCCTGCGTAAACCCCACCAGGTGACCCTCACCTTTGATTATATTAAAAAGATCGAATGGCTGGCCGGTCGTGGCTATAACACCTTTGGTGTCGCCATCCCAGCAACCTACAACGGCCAGCAAGAAACCGTCAACGGTGAACTGTTGTTGGTACTTTGGGAAAATATGGCCGACCCGATTATCACCGGGCGGGAAGATCTCGGCTTTTCCAAACTCTACTGTGAGCTGCCCGAACCCCAGTTTATCGGTAACGATATTATCTGCCGAGCCAGTTGGGATGGCTGTGAATTTGCAACGCTAACACTCTCCAACCTTAAAGCCATTACAGCCGAAGAACTAGCCGTAGAATCGCCTTCTGATGGCACCTTGCATTACAAATATATTCCCAAAACCGGTGTTCCCGGAGAGGCCGATGTCGAGTATTCCGTTCTCACCCCGGCGGACTGGCCCAATATTCGACTTGATCAGGCCATGATGGCTGACACCGCGCAGAGTCAGTTTCGTCTGTCGACCTGGGAAGAGCTTCCCACTCTGGTGAATATTGTTAATACACTCGCTGAACTTAGCTTGGGTCACTGTGTTAATGCAGCAGTATTGAAAACCCACGGCAGTAAAGATCTTAGTGACCAGCGGATTATTAGATAGGTCGGTGGTTCGATAAATGGATAGCAAAATAAGCAGACAGCCCTATGGCCAATGAAAATACAAATACAGACTGGAACCAACATGCGGCATCCCTTCGCTTTGAAACGCGTGCGTTTATTGGTGGTAATTACAGTACACCAGGCGATAGCTTAGTTTCTCAGAATACAGCCGAAAACAGTTTCCAGACGGAAAACCCGGCAACGAAATCACCACTGGCCATTTTCCCTGATGGCGGCGTGGATCAAATCAATTGTGCCGTTACCACCGCCCGGAACGCTTTTCAACAGGGATGGAAAAACCTATCACCGGATAAACGCAAAACAGTGTTAATCAACCTGGCAGACCAGATGCTAGCCGCCAGAGAAGAACTCGCTTTATTCGATAGCCTGGAGATGGGTATGCCGATCAGCATGGCTTTGGAGCAGGTGGAGGGTGCTGCCGGCTTTCTGCGCTACAACGCCGAAGCGATCGATAAAATGTACGGTGAAGTCGCCCCCACGGATTTAGCCAATACCCTGGGCATAAGCTATCGCGAGCCACGGGGGGTTGTCGGGGTGATTTCTCCGTGGAATTTCCCACTGTTTACCGCCATTTTAGCCATTGCACCAGCCCTGGCAGCGGGCAACACCCTGGTGCTCAAGCCCTCTGAACAGGCCCCCTCATCCAGTCTTAAACTGGCAGAAATTGCCTGCAATGCCGGTTTGCCTTCAGGCGTACTCAATGTGGTGCCCGGACGGGGAGCAACAACAGGAAAGGCACTGGCCAGCCACAGTGATGTCAACAAAATTCACTTTACCGGTTCCACCAACGTGGGTCGTCAGCTAATGGTTTACTCGGGTCAATCCAATGGCAAACCGGTGATGTTGGAACTGGGAGGCAAGTCGCCACAGATTGTTTTTGAAGATGCCGCTGACATTAAAGGCCTCGGCGGCGCTTTAGCGGCATCCGCTTTTTACAATACCGGTCAGCTGTGTGTGGCCAGAACCCGCTTGTTGGTGCATGAAGCCATAAAGGAACAAATACTCCACGCCATTCATCAGGAAACCCAGGGGATATTTACACTGGGTGATCCATTAAATCCATCCACCAGCTTGGGCCCCATCGCCAGCCGCCAGCAGTTTGATCGTGTCAATCAGTATCTGGACGTGGGGGAAAAACAAGGCGCTGAGTTACAGAGGGTTAAAACCGCCGGTGAGCGTTTAGATACCCTGCAACAAAGCGGTTACTTTTTAGCGCCGATGATGTTTGACCATGTTCGCAATGATATGCGCATTGCCCAAGAAGAAATTTTTGGACCGGTCTTGTCAGTAATCAGCTTTAAAACCGACGACGAAGCGATTCAGCTCGCAAACGATGTGAACTACGGTCTCGCCGCCACCGCCTGGACCCGTGATTTAGGCCGGGCTCGCCGATTGGCGCGAGATCTGGAAGCCGGTGAAATATCGATCTGCGCAACCACCACACCACCAACGCCCACAGCGGCATTGTCTGCGGAACCTTTCGGTAACTCCGGTCACGGCGTAGTGGGTGGAGTACGTGGGTTGGAATCTTATTTGCGCACAAAGGCGGTGCAATTTATTACGGACTAAACAATGAGTACTGAACGCACGTGGTGAACGATCAAAGGAGGTAATATTTATGAACCGTGGCCCTAAAGTTCCGTCAGATTCAGACCTGTCGGACTCAGAAGAAATTAGCAGTGATCGACGTGAATTTTTGAAATTATCTGCACTCGGAGTCACTTCTGCCGCTGCGGCTTCATTATTCCACGCACAGAAAGCATCAGCAAAAGCCGTCATTTTACCGGGAAAAGAACGCACTATTCTCGGTTATTGCTGGCCCTGGACCGTGAGGCCAGGTGAAAACCTGGACTTTAAGGTGAGTACCTATGGCGATAATGCCACCAAGCCCTATCAAGCGGATCTGGTGCGTATTTTCTGTGGAGATTCCTTGTCATCCCCCTATATTTTTAAGGAAATTGAAAAAGATGCGCCCTTTAACGGGCAGTATACAGGAAGAGAGCAAGGGACTTACCCGGGTTCTTATGTAGAAATTCCGGAAGCGCCTGTGCTTAATCGCCTTAACAGCTTTACCGTCCAGACATTTGTTTTTCCGACGTTTATTCCACAAAAAGCTAAAGAACTTTCGACAAAAAGTAACCCGACGTCGCCTTTTGGATTGGTAAAAAAGGGTTCGCGAAAACCTCCAGAATTTCATGATCAAACCCTGGTCTCACGCTGGGATGAACGCAAACAATCCGGCTGGTCATTTTACCTTGATAAAGCAGGGCGGTTAGCCTTTAAAGTCGGTAGCGGAAAAGGAAAAGTCCATAAAATACATTTACAGAACACCCTGATTAAAGAGCGTTGGTTTCTTGTCACTGCTAACTATGATGCATCCAACAAAAAGATCACATTGACAGCAAAACAAACGGTTTGGTCGCCCAGTAAAGAGTGGAATTGGCCATCGGAAAGTCTTACCTCACCAATACCGCAAGGTATTTCAATGCCACAACAGGGACCGCTGCGGTTTGGTGCCACCACCAATGGTTCAGGAAATAGCGATAAACTGCGCCCCGCCGATGTACTGAATGGCAAGTTGGATTCAGTGCGGCTGGCAAATAAAGTCTTGTCTGCGCAAGAAATAGATCGACTGTCATCCCTGGTCTTGCCAGCGGAGATGGCATCCGATGTTGTCGGTTTTTGGGATTTTTCAAAAGGTATTGGCACGGTGAGAGTCGATGATCTTTCTGCCAATCAACTACAGGGAGAGGCGGTAAACCTGCCAGAGCGAGGGGTGGTCGGTATCCATTGGGATGCAGCCAGTGTATCGGACTGGCGTCACAAGCCAGAACATTACACGGCCTGTTATTTCCATGATGACGATTTATATGATGCCGAGTGGCAAACTGATTTTTCTTATCAGGTTGCTGAAAGTCTCCCCAGCGGAATCTATGCGGCTCGACTCAAACATGGCGATTTTGTTGAGCATATCCCCTTTTTTGTAGCGCCGCCAAAAGGTAAGCCAACCGCCAAAGCCGCATTGCTGATAGCGACAGCTACCTACGCGGCCTATACCAATCCTTATCCTTTACCTTTCTGGTATCGCCGGAAGGACGAAAAACAAAGTGACGGCACAGTAAAACAGGTATTGGAACCTACCTTTAACTATGGCTATATCACGGAAGGCGAAATTGAATTTCAAGCAAATCACCCAGAGTTAGGTAAAGGAACCTATGCCTATCACCCGGATGATACGTCGGTAAAACACAGCTCGCAAAAGCACCCGAACCTCTTTGTTAAGTTAGGGGGTAGTACCATTCTGACGCTTGATACCTATATCACGGCTTTGTTACATCAGGCAAACATGGACGTTGATATCATTACCGACGACCTCTTGCACCAAGAGGGACTCGACTTATTACAAGACTACAGCGTGATCATGACTGGCTCGCACCCAGAATATTATTCAAAAAATATGCAGGATGCCGTTGAAGGCTATGTGGATCAGGGTGGGCGCTTGATGTATTTGGGCGGCAATGGTTTCTATATGGTGGCCTCTTACCACAATGAATTGGACGGAGTCATTGAGGTCAGGCGACCTTATGATAAACAACACTGGATGTCTCATGAAATGGTGCAGGAATTTGATGGCCACAGTGGTGGTGAGTGGATGCACTGCAACCGACCGGCTCACCGGATCGTGGGAGTGGGGATGGGTGCCCATGGTAACGTACACAGTAACGGTGCTCCTTACCACCGCAATCCGGACTCGAACAATCCACGCGCCCAATTTATCTTTGACGGTATCAAGGAGCAGCTGATTGGCGATTTTGGTCTTTATGATGGTAGCCCCACCGGAGGAAAAGGGGGAGCGGCAGGGTATGAAGTGGACAGCTACTCAGTGTATCGCGGATCACCTGCGCATACATTAGTTGTTGCTTCCAGTGGACCTTTTGATTATCCCTTCGTCACCTTTTACGGTATGACAGCTGAACAGTATCAAAATAATTATCCAATGCCCCGTGCGGATATGGTGTTTTTTGAAACCGCCAACGGAGGTGCCGTCTTTAGTGTCGGGTCCATCGCCTGGTCCATGTCGCTAAGTCATAATGATTATCAAAACAACGTGGCGAAAATCACCCTGAATGTACTGAAAAGATTTATAGACTCCACACCGTTTCAGTTACCCGTGAGTGAAAAATAATATGAGAATCGCATGTCAACCCGAAAACGTGAAAACCGTCGGTATCGTGGGTACCGGCACCATCGGCAGTGGCTGGGCTGCGCATTTTCTGGCACAGGGCTTGGATGTACTGGCGACAGACCCGCACCCTGAAGCAGAACAACGCTTGCGTGCCAACATCGATCAGGCCTGGCCGACGCTGGAAAAGCTAGGTCTGGCTAGCGGTGCCAACCGCAACCGCCTGATCTTTACTTCAGCTATTGATGATAGATGGCGTAATGCCGACTTTATTCAGGAATCCACACCGGAAAACCCGGCGCTAAAAAAACAGATTATGTTGGCCATCGAAACCGCAGTGGACCCCAATATTATTATCGCTTCATCAACATCCGGCTTAATGCCTTCGCAACTACAAGCACCGTGCAAAAACCCCGAGAGACTGGTGGTTGGACACCCCTTTAATCCCGTCTATCTGATACCACTGGTGGAAGTGGTTGGTGGACAACAAACTTCGCCTGAAGCCATCGATTGGTCCATGGCATTCTATCGGCACTGGGGCAAAGAACCTCTACATTGCCGCCACGAACGGGCAGGGCACCTTGCTAACAGGCTACAGGAAACCTTGTCACGAGAAATGCTGCACTTAATTGCAGAGGGCATAGCCACAACGGCTGAGTTAGACGCTGCTCTGACAGCAGGTCCCGGTTTACGTTGGGGGTTAATGGGTACCTGGATGAACTATTTTTTATCCAATGGTGATGCTGATACCCGGCTGGCATTTGAGCACGATATTCCGGTTTTTTTTCAATCGGATAACAGCAGATTGGTACCCCCTGAATTTACTGAGGCCTTAATCGATGACGTGGCTAATGGCATTGCCGAACAAACGACAGGACGAAGCGTAAAAGAGATTGCCTTTATAAGGGATGAGTTTTTGATTGGGATTTTGAAACTTCGAGCAGAAATTAAAGACAAATACGGCTTTGAATCTGGCCGAGTAATCAATAAAGCGAATTAATATGACCTTGAAAGACAAGCTGGACCAGCCATTAGCTGAAACCCGCATCACCGATTTTGTACACCACTATGCCCGTGAACACCCAAGCTGGGAGGCGGCCGTCTTTGGCGATCAACGCCTCACCTATGTAGAGCTCGAACAACAGGTCGAGCGCTATGCTCGCGCCTTATTAGCATCGGGCATTCAAAAAGGCGACCGCGTCGCCATGCTGTGCACCCCGCGTATTGAATACTGGATAGTGTTTCTGGCCACGACAGCGATCGGCGCCATCTGGCTCGGCCTTAACCCCAAGTACCGCCTCGATGAATGTCGCTATGTGATCGGTGATGCCAAGCCCAAACTGCTATTTACCCTCGCTGATTTTGAAGGTCAGGACTACCGGGCTTACGCCAAAGCCCTACAGACTGAATACGATACCTTGCACAGCGTGATTGCGATTACCGGTGCTATGGATAATGCACTTTCAATGCAAGAGTTTGAGCAACGAGCCGACTCAGTTTCTGTGGCAGCCTATTGGGATGCTGCCAACAATGTACAGTCTAAAGACCCCGCCTTACTGGTCTATACCTCCGGCTCAACCGGTAAACCCAAAGGCGCCATACTGTCTCATTATGGTCTGTGTTTTGGCGCCCAGGTTCAAAACTATCATTACAGCGGTGAAGCTGAAGACCGCACCCTGCTAACCACCGAGAACCCCGGCGGTCTCTGCTACTTTCCCATTAACCATGTCGCCTGCGTGGC
>CBFHMK010000014.1:0-96090 GCA_965656965.1 uncultured Porticoccaceae bacterium | reverse complement strand
CTTTTCCACAGAAACAGATGCGGGAACAGTAATAACTGAAGAGCTATCAGAATTAACTACGCTACAAATAAACGTGCCAGAATCCTCACACCCTGTGGTGTTAACGTTGATAACTTGGTCGCTTCCTTCCATAACACTTGCACAGCCGGTTACCAATCCTAAAATTCCAACCAGTGACATTGACTTAACGATCTGCATGATTTGTGCTCTCTCTTGTTAATGTTATTGTTATTGTTATTGTTATTGCGATTTGAAACATTCTAGTTCCGGAACGGTACTGTATTTAGGCACATAATTACAGACAATTTTTCAGCCCTAATCGAAATGCGTCTCGTTGTATTTTAACCCTTAGAACGTCAAAAAATTGAGATTGATCAGGGCAGATTATCATTCTCGAGCCAGCTACTAGCATCAGACCCAGCGATCCTAAATGATCCAACCAAATACTCAGTGCGTAAATGCTACACGATCCCAACTAAAAAAAAAGGTTGATTTCACTCAACAGAACTAAAAAGGGTAATCACATGAAGACGAAACTTGCATTTCTATGGTTTTACGACTGCTACAACGCTGTTATGGACCATAATAAAAACCCATTGAGAAATATCCCAGACCCGGTGTCAAGAATGTGGATTATGACTGTCCTCGCCTGGATGTGGTCGGTAGTTTTTGGTGCCTACCTGGGCAGCGTTATCTACATGGGCGTGAGCATCGCGTCGCACTTTATTTTGATATTTATGGTGGCCTTTACCGCAGCGATTTTCTACGATGCTGAGAAACGAAATGACAGCTGGCTGCTCAAACTCCGCGCCGCTCAGCACTCCTAACCGTCTGCTCGAATGAGCCCGCTGCTGGTAGCGGGTTCATTTGACTGTTAACAATGACAGCGTAGCCTTGGTCGAGCCAAGAATGTTAAGCTCCTTAGAATTCCATTCGATCTGAAACGCCAACCCCTATGAGTCAGAAATCCAGTCAAACCGAACTTGAGGCCGCGACATTTCGTCGCCTGCTGCAACACCTTGACGAACATAAAGAAGTCCAGAATATTGATCTGATGATCCTCGCCGATTTCTGCCGCAACTGCTTAAGTAAATGGTATTCAGCTGCTGCAGAAGAACGGAATATTGCGATGGACTATGAACAGGCACGCGAGATAGTCTATGGTATGCCCTACAGCGAGTGGAAGGATAGACACCAACCACCGGCCACTGCAGAGCAATTAGAGGCCTTAGCCAAACGCCAAAAGTGAATTAGCCCTCTAGATGAAAGCCAGGGGTCGACTGTGACAGGGCGCGCTCGGCTTCATCCATATCTTCACCTACACCCTCAAATAACGGCGACGAAAGATAACGCTCACCGGTATCGGGCAGCATGCACAGAATAACCGTGCCCGGCTCAGCGGTCTCGGCAATCTTTAATGCCACAGAGAAGGTCGAACCACCTGAGATCCCGGTAAATATCCCCTCTTTCTGAGCTAGCAGTTTAGAGCCTTCAATGCCATCCTGAGCGTCGATGGGCACAAGCTGATCAAAGCGCTTCTGATCAATAGATTCTTGCAGTACTGCGGGAATAAAATCCGGTGTCCAGCCCTGGATCATATGCGGCTCAAAAGCGGGATGGCTGATCGTGGGCGAGCCATCAGCGCTGCGCTCTTGGACATGGCCACTTTGAATTAGCTGCGCATTAATCGGCTCACTAAGCACGATTTGCGTCTCGGGCCTTTCGCGCCTCAACACCTTGGCCACTCCAGAAAAAGTGCCCCCGGTTCCATAGCCTGTCACCCAGTAATCGAGACGATCGCCCGCGAAGTCTGCAAGTATCTCTCGGGCCGTGGTATTTTCGTGGATCTTGGCATTAGCATCGGTTTCAAACTGTCGGGCTAGAAACCAATTATTGGCATCGGCCAATTCGACTGCTTTTAAATAGCAGCCCATGGCTTTATCTTCTTTAGGCGTTAGTACCACTTTGGCACCCAGAAAACGCATCAATTTGCGCCGTTCGATGGATACACTGGTCGGCATGGTGGCCACGAAGGGGTAGCCTTTAGCCGCACAGACCATGGCCAGCCCGACCCCAGTATTGCCACTGGTAGCTTCGACAACGGTTTGCCCTGGCTTTAATTGGCCATTGCGCTCGGCCTCTTCGATTATACTAATCGCCAAACGATCTTTGACTGACCCGGCGGGATTAAAAAACTCAGCTTTGACGTACAGCCTGACACTGTCTGGCACCAGTTTTTTCACTCGCACACAGGGCGTGTCACCAATTGTGTCGAGAATACTGTCATACAGCGCACCGCGCCCCTGGGTTGTCCTTGACTCTTGCATACCTGATCCAGCCTCTAAAATCATCGATTAAGCATTTATAATAGATCAAAGCTCTCTAATCGTAAAAGCCTATCTCGGCGACATCTATCTCCGCCCTGTGGTCTCGACCATAAGCCAAGACACCCAGGCTACGAATAGAACTCGGTTTTATTGTATTGCGCAACCAGGACCCAGAGCGTTTAAAGTCTGGGAGTGGTAGACGAATGATCTGCCAGTCGCTAGTGACCTCAAACCCAGCTTGATAGTACTGCCAAGGCAAAACCGTACCAGAGGTACGCAGATGAATAAAATAGCCCTGAGAGTTGCCGCGCACTTTTAAATACACACCCGCAGCCTTATCAACTGAGCCCTTCGCAACATCGGTTCGAATCTGAATAAAGCCACCGTTATTTTCAGTGGATACCAGACCAGTCATATGAGCATAGCTTTCACCCTCTTGCGCAAGGAACTCGACCTGCCCTTCAGAAATACCACCCATTACCTGGTCGCTAAAATAGGACCAACGCAGATAGGGTTTGCCGTCAAATTTATCCTGCATAATCTTCTCAGCTCCGGCAACTGATGCTAGCGATGCTGTTAAGAGAATCATAATTACGGCTGTGATTTTACACATAGAGGCCTCAAAAGCTTTTATCGTTTGTACTGTGTAGGACAGTAGCCCCGGCTCACATCGGGCGATCGCAATGATTGATGTTTGGTTTTACGACTGGTCACGCGCTTGCGCCACAGGCGGAATGACCTTGGCTTGACCTGCTGGCGCATCAAATTGATGACCGCAGACTCATTGAGGCCAAAGTTATGCTCTATGGCTTCAAAAGGAGTGCGATCTTCCCAGGCCATTTCAACAATGCGTGAGAGTTGTTCTGTATTGAACTGCTGCTGGGGTTCTGCTGAGCGCGTCATTGCACCTGCCATTTGATAGTCATCTGTTTGTACGGGGTGCGCCATTGTTTGTATCAGGGCAGATACGACAAAGCCCGCTAAGGCGCAGCCAGCTTATCGCAAAGCGCAATTCATGACCGGCAGATAGCTCGCAGATAGCGCAACTGGGTTTTCTGCCAAAAAAACGCTATAGTCGAAGCAATAATAATAAAACTCAAACCCTTGGGGCCAAAATCTCTCTTTATTTTCCCCAAGGGAATCAATGGAGTGCAATCATGACTACCTATTCGATACAGGACCCCGATAAGGGCCCTATCAGCTATAAAGACAAAAAACGCTACCTCTGGCTCAACTCGGTAGCCCTGCCTTTGTTTCCGCTTATGGGTCTATTTGTATTCTATAAAACCGGTCTTGAATGGACCCTCTGTCTTCCGCTTTTGGTCAATTACAGTCTGCTACCAGCGCTCGACTGGCTGATCGGCAGTGACAATAACAATCCTCCAGAGGAACTGGTACCTCAGCTCGAAGCTGATAGCTACTACAGGGTTTTAACCTACATCACTGTGCCTCTTCACTTTGTGGTGTTAATCGCCCTCGCCTATGTGGTGGGCACTAATGACCTGAGCTGGTGGGCAATTTTGGGTACCGCTATTATCGCTGGCGGCTATAGTGGACTGGGCATTAACACAGCCCATGAGCTGGGGCACAAGCAAACAGCAATTGAGCAGTTGCTGGCTAAAATATGTCTTGCGATCCCCGCCTATGGTCATTTCTGTGTCGAGCATAATCGAGGCCACCATGTGCTGGTAGCAACACCGGACGACCCGGCAAGCGCGCGCATGGGAGAGTCTATTTATCGATTTGCGCTAAGGGAGATACCCGGGACCTTTGTGCGCGGCTGGAACCTGGAAAAGTCCCGGCTGCAAAAGCAGGGGAAAAATACCTGGTCAGTGCACAATGACATTTTACAGTCCTATTTGCTCAGTGCTCTATTGCAGGGTTCACTGGCCTATGCCTTTGGCTGGATTATGCTGCCGTTTCTGGCGATCCATAATTTCTGGGCCTGGTATCAGTTAACTTCGGCTAACTACATTGAACATTACGGCCTTCTGAGAGCAAAGAAAGACAATGGCCGCTACGAGCGCTGTCAGCCCCACCATTCATGGAATGCTAACTATATTATGAGCAATCTGGTGCTGTTTCACCTTGAGCGCCATTCCGACCACCATGCCAATCCAATCCGTCGCTATCAGAGCCTCCGCAACTTCCCTGATATTCCCGAGCTCCCCAACGGCTACTTCGGTATGTATCTACTCGCCTATATCCCCTGGCTCTGGTACCGAGTTATGGATAAGCGCCTCCTGGCGCTACCCCATATCCATGGGGATCTAAGCAGGGTTAACATAGACCCTAAAAACCGAGACGGCATTCTGAACCGATATGGATCTGCCTAAATAATCTATGCGACTAGTCGAGCCTACTAGGCTACCCTCTTTGGAGTAGTAAACCTATTTTTTTGAGCCCTGAGCTTGATGATTCACAACGCCTGATCGTCTGTAATGATAACGGGGCGATTGAATAGGCTCTAACACCTCTCAAAGTCGCAGAAATACTGGAAATAGAGCTTGATATAGCTTCACTAGATAAATACAGTACTCGCGTTGAAAAATCGACGCAATGAATGCGGTCGACTCAACGCTAACATCCAATTTTAAGATCCTGAAATTTAGGGCATAACTAAACACTTGAGGGGCTACCATGAAAGGTTTTCATTCCAACAAGCTGCGCCTGTCCATAGCAATCGCCGGCACTTTAACCGCTGGCATGGCTCAGGCCGCAATTGAAGAAATTGTTGTCACAGCAAGCAAGCGAGAGCAATCACTCCAGGAGGTGCCAATTAGCGTCTCTGTGACTAGTGGCGAGACAATCCAGCAGTCATCCATTGTTGATTTGATCGATTTGCAATCTGCTGTTCCATCATTGCGCGTGAATCAGCTGCAAAGCTCGGCGCAGACTAACTTTATTATCCGTGGCTACGGCAATGGCGCTAACAACCCAGGTATCGAGCCTGCGGTTAGTGTTTATATCGATGGGGTACCCCGCACTAGATCAGCCTCCTCTCTGGCCGATTTGCCTACAGTAGAGCGCGTCGAAGTGCTGAGTGGCCCACAGTCGACTCTATTCGGCAAAAACGCCTCTGCTGGCGTTATCAGCGTCACTACTCTGCTGCCCGAAAATGAATTTGGCGGTATGATTGAAGCCACTGCCGGCAACTATGGAGCTCAAATTGTCAAAGGCACCATCACTGGTCCTATTAGTGACAGCGTTTCTTACCGTCTGTCTGCAAGTGATAATTCCTCTGATGGATACGCTACCAATATCACCACAGGTGAAAGCGTAAATAGTCGCGATCGCAGTGCTATCCGAGGCCAGTTACTAATTGAGCCCTCCGAAGACCTGACTATCAGAATCATCGGCGACTATAATGAGATTGACGAAATCTGCTGTGCGGCTAGTTCACTGCAGTATGGCGCCGCAGCTGGTGTTGCCTCGGCTCTGGCCGCTAGCAATGGTTTTGCCACGGCTCCCGTAGACCCCTGGGCACGCAACCTGACTATGAACTACAGCCCAACTAACAAGCTGGAAGGCAAGGGTCTATCTGTGCAGCTGGACTATGATCTGGGTTTCGCTACATTGACATCTATCAGCTCGTCGAGAGATCAGTCGTTGGCTTCAACCTTCGATGCTGACTTTTCTGCAGCCATGCTTGTTGAAGAAAATCGCGTTGACTATGATTTTGAAACCTTCACTCAGGAGATACGTCTCACATCAAATGGCGATGGCGACCTGCAGTGGATGGTCGGTGCATTCCATTCCGATGAAGATGTTAAAACCTTCCGCAACGTAACCTTTGGCGATCAACTGCGCCCCTATGCCGACTTCCTAGTGCAGGCTGGTTTCGCAGCGGCTGGAATGGCCGGCAATCTGGATACTGTGGCAACATCCATGGTTCTGGGACAAACTATTCAGGCTGAAATAGCCGCAACAGGCAATGCGGCTCTGGCGGGACTGCTGTCTCCGACCGCTGATCCAGCCGCAGTAGGTGCCTATCTGGCCGGTGGCAATATCACCGGTGCTAGCCTGATGCCAACTATTGCAGGCCTGTCTGCGTCCTTCTATCAGCCTGGTACAGGTGCTGTGGGTGAGAACTTCGACATGAATGGCGTTGCCACCTCAGTATTTGGTCAGTTTGATTACTTCCTGTCGGACAGCCTCACAGCAACCCTGGGTCTGAACTACACAGAAGATAAGAAGACTGTGGTATCCAATGTCATTATTATCGATACTTTTGGAGCACTGCCATTGGCTGGAGGCCCCTTCGATTCGCTGACTGGCCTGCAGTTCTTCCCGGGTTTCCCTAACTACCCCAATGCCGATGAGTCTGGTGTGTTTGAGTCTGATGATCTGACCCATACCCTCCGTCTAGCCTATGATCTGAGCGACAGCATGACTATCTATGCTGGTCATTCAACAGGCTTTAAGGCGTCGTCAATCAACATGTCTGTGGATGGCCGCACCCCGGGTAACCGAGCGGCAGATCCAGAGAATGCCACCAATATTGAAATTGGCTTAAAAGCGACTTTCGACAATGGCTATATGAACCTCGCGTACTTTGAGCAGACCATTGAGGGCTTCCAGTCGAATGTATTCTCTGGAACCGGTTTTAATCTGGCCAATGCTGGCGAAGAGACCCACAAGGGTATCGAATTTGACACCGTAATCGCTGTGTCAGATAACCTGGTTCTGAGCCTATCTGGTATCGCCATCGACCCGGTTTATGACTCATTTGTAAACGGCACCTGTGACACTACAGGCCTGGCAGAAGAGAGATACCGTTGTGCGCCTGGTGAAAGTACTGTAGACCTAAGCGGCTTCCAGCCAGCTGGTGTGCATGAGTTAGCCTTTAACGCCAACGCTGTATACTCATTCAACATGGAAAATGGTATCCAGGGCTTCTTCCGCGTCGAATATGTCCATGAAAAAGACGTTAATATTGCTGATCTGATTCCCATCAGCCTGGCGAGCCGTGGCACCGATAATGTCAACGCAAGTCTTGGCTTTAGCAGTGATAACGGCGGCTGGGACGCAATGATTTGGGGTCGTAACCTGACCGATCATGAGAGCTTGATTTCAGCGTTTCCAACTACAGCTTCTCCCGGAAGCTTTAGTGGCTACCCAAATGCTCCGCGGACCTACGGTTTGACTCTGCGCAAGAATTTCTAAGCAGAGCTGGCAATAATAAAAAAGGGCAGCTCCAGAAGCTGCCCTTTTTTTATGGCAAAAATATTCAAAGGCCCATTTTTTGTTTCACAGCAGCAAAGGCCCTTAAAGCAAAATCCAAATCCACACGCGATAGCCCTGCAGACATCTGAGTACGAATTCTCGCCTTGCCTCTGGCCACTACCGGATAGGAAAATGCCACCACATACACACCCTGATCAAGCATCGCAGAGGCAAACTCGGCAGCAATCCCTGCATCGTACAGCATGATAGGCACTATGGGGTGTTCTCCTGGCAATAGCTCAAAACCTAAGCGTTCTAACCCCAGCCTGTAATATTGGGTATTTTCCATAAGCTCTGCTTGTAATCTATCGTAGTTTGCCACCATCTCCAGAGCTCTAATAGCGCCAGCAACCACAGGCGGAGCTATTGTGTTAGAGAAGAGATAGGGTCTCGAGCGCTGGCGCAATAGCTGAACAATGCCGGCATGGGCACTGGTGAAGCCACCACTACCTCCTCCCAGAGCTTTACCCAGAGTGCCAGTGACAATATCGACTCGATCTACAGTATTGTGAGACCGCGAAATTCAACTCCACCGAGCCTGATACTCTTGGCCACTGATACTCAAATAAGGGGTTCCGAGGGTTTTTATTCCCTGTAATTTTATCTATCCCTAAAGCCATGATGTACTATTAAGAATAGATTACAGTCGCCGCTTGAAACTAGTATTCTAAGTTGACTGCCTGGCAATCTCAGAGGCAGGCCAGGCAACCCTATTAAAATAGACAGATAATTATAAGTAATGGACCCTCAGTATGGACAAAAAGTCTCTTAGATTTAGCAGTGGCAACAGCGGCACGCATTACTACCATCAATGGACACCAGAGGCACCTATAGCCTGGCTCCATATAATGCATGGCATGGCAGAGCACAGTGCTCGCTACGCTGATCTTGCAGAATATCTCAATCAGCAGAGTATTATGGTCACCGCTGGTGACCACCGCGGGCATGGTTTAACCGGCAGTGCGAGCAACAGCCTATATCACACAGGCGACAAAAATAGCTGGAACCAGATGGTCGACGACCAATGGCAGCTTATCACCCATATCGCCAGCGAGCAGCCATTACCCCTGATTATTATGGGCCATAGTATGGGCTCGTTTATGGCTACCAGATTTTGTCAGGTTTATGGTAAACAAGTACAGACAGACCTCCAGGGTCGACTCAGAGGCCTAATCCTCTCTGGCTCTAATTATGACTCCCCCGCCGCATTTAAAGTGGCTGCTGGTATAGCCTGGATAGAGCGAGCCAGACTTGGGGGCCGCAATAGCAGCAAATTCCTCGAGAAGCTCTCATTCGGCAGCTTTAATCGACACTTTAACCCGCAACGCACGGATAAGGACTGGCTGTCATCGGACACAGCGATAGTAGATGCCTATATTGCCGACCCCTGGTGCGGTGGCGCCCTCAGCACTCAGTCCTGGTATGACTTTATCAGGGGCCTCGGCCAATTGTCCCAGCCAGCCACTATGGCTCAAATCCCCGTCAAACTGCCTATCTATCTATTTTCCGGTGATCAGGATCCAGTTGGAGGGAATGGCAAAGGTGTGATCAAACTTGAGCAGGCTCTGCTCGACGCAGGCATTGAGAGCGTGAAATTAAAACTGTATGCAAATGGCCGCCACGAAATGCTTAATGAGACCAACAAACAGGAGGTCTATCGGGACTTACTGGGCTGGATACAGAACACAATTTAGCGAGTAATAGTGAAACGCTCGAGTGCGCCAGACTTATCGCCCAGACGCTCGCGCTTAACGCCAATTTTCTCTCCATAATAAGCGGCACAGCCCTGAATAAGACCTTCCGCCACATCACCCATACAGCGCGGTGATTGATACAGCAGCTCAATGGTGTCGTCGTTCACTCGATGATAATCGAACTTCGGAGGTCTGGCCCCAGGGTACAACAGCTTCACTTCCTGATGAATAAAACTATCGACTTTTTCCAGCAGCGAAAAAGAGGAATCAAGGCCCGTAAAAAGCTGTGGGTACGCGGAGATAAACTCAGCGAAATGGTACATACCAAAGCTTTTGACCAGGTGTGAGACGGAGACCTGGGTCTGGCTGCTTAACGCAACAATCAGAGCTATTAGTTCAGTGTGAGCATAGTCCCCTGCAGCCGTATAAATGCCACCGTTCTCTGGAGCCACCTCGGACAGAACCGACTCTAAAGTCTCTGGACCATATTGGCTTTCGACCAGATCCAAAAAAGAAATAAACAGCATGCCTTTCATTGATTTCTGCCTCCTAAACAATCTAAACCTGCTAATTACCTTAGTTCACAAAAGGCCTACAAGCTGAGGATCTTAACTAACTATGCTTTATTGAATGCCTTGAAGTCTAGTCTATTCTGTCAGCTGGAGCTAGAGGCACAGGCTGGGCTGATATTGTTGTCAGTCTAAGATTTAAATCTACTGGGCAGAGGGGGTTGAATATAAGGACTTCCTATTGGTGGCTACTTGGAAAACTCGGATGACAATAATAAGCCAGGGTTTGTGAACCTAGTGCCCTAAATTCAAGTCCGCCACTTCGGCGGTCAAATAAAAAAGGCCACCTAAAAGGTGGCCTTTTTTATTTAACTGGTCGGGACGGCAGGATTTGAACCTGCGACCACTACACCCCCAGTGTAGTGCGCTACCAGGCTGCGCTACGCCCCGATTTCAGAGCCGCAATCATACAGACTAGGTATCTGATTGCAACAGATAGCAGAAGGTTTTACGGTGGAAATTGCTTTAATTCAAAGAGTCTAAAATATCTTCCAGCTCGACGATGGTCTGTTCTAAGAGCTGCTTGTAAGGGGTTTCTTCCTGTTTAGCTGGCTCACCATCAATGCGCTGACGGGCTCCACCAATAGTAAAGCCATGTTCGTATAATAGAGAGCGAATCTGACGAATAAGCACGACATCTTGACGCTGATAGTAACGGCGATTACCGCGGCGTTTGACTGGATTAAGGCTCGGAAACTCTTGCTCCCAGTAACGCAGCACATGGGGCTTGACCGCACAGAGCTCACTGACCTCACCAATCGTGAAGTAGCGTTTTCCGGGAATAGTTGGAAGCTCGTTGTTGTTACTTGGTTCCAGCATAGGTCTCTACTCGTGCCTTCAATTTCTGTCCGGGCTTAAAGGTTACTACTCGCCGCGCAGAAATGGGAATATCTTCCCCCGTCTTCGGGTTTCGGCCTGGTCGACTGCTTTTGTCGCGGAGCTCGAAATTCCCAAAGCCCGACAGCTTAACCTGATCATTGCTTTCTAGGGCAGCGCAGATTTCGCTATAAAACATCTCGACAATCTCTTTGGCCTCTCGTTTATTGAGACCAAGCTCATCGAACAGCATCTCTGCCAAATCTGCCTTCGTCAACGCACCCATGGTTAGCACCTAAATTCAGACTCTAAGATCTAATCAATTTCTGATCAGCTCCTGAGTTCAGCCTTAAATTTATGACCGAGTTCACTTACAACGCGGTCTATCGCCTGGTTAATTTCTTCGTCGGTAAGAGTGCGCGAACTATCCTGAAACGTCAAGCCCAGCGCAATACTTTTTCCTTTGTTTTCAACATCTTTGCTGTGATATACGTCAAACAACTTTAAATAAGTGAGCTGATTACCCGCCGCAGAGACTGCCGCATCCATCAACGCAGAGGCCTGCACCGAATTGTCGACAAAAAACGCTAAATCACGCTTAACTTCGGGGAACTTGCTTACTTCTTCGAACTTTGGCAGCTTACTTTGACTTATTCCCGCAATATCAACCTGGAACAGATAGATTGCCGTATTGACGCCCAAATCTGCCTGGATCTTGGGGTGCAACTGCCCTACCCAGCCAACCTGAGTGCCATTGCGAAGTACCGCAGCGGATTGCCCTGGATGCAGTGCAGCATGTTCTTTAACGTCAAACTTGAATTCATCTACCTGACCTGTTTGTGCCAGTAGGCTTTCCAGATCACCTTTGATATCGTAAAAGTCGACCTTATCTTTGCTAGCCGTCCAGCCTGTAGCCGTGCGACTTCCGCAAATCAGACCGGCCAGAGCTGTATTCTGCTCTAGACCCAGTACCGAGTTATCATCTTGGTTATCAGCCTGAACAAAGCACTGCCCCGCTTCAAATATTCTCACTCGATTCTGTTGACGATTAAGATTATGTACAGCAGTGCTTAGCAAACCCGGCCAGAGGCTAGTGCGCATCACTGCCATATCGGCAGAAATCGGATTGGCCAGAGACACCGGAACCATCTCTGGATCGATCGTCTTCTGCAAACTGGGGTCTACAAAGCTATAGGTCACTGTCTCCTGGTAACCCTTGGCTACTAGATGCGCCCTAAAGGCCGGCAACCCAATTACTGTCTCTGGATTAGCCTGCAGCTCTAGAGCCATTGCTGGCGTGGAGGTTGGCAGATTGTTATAACCATATATTCGCGCTACTTCCTCCACCAGATCCTGTTCAATTTCCAGATCAAACCGCCAGCTGGGGGCAAGCCAGGTTGCAGCTTCAGCACTGCGCTCTACCAGTTTAAGGCCTAAACGTACCAGCATGTCATCAACATCGGCAGGACTGATTGTCACACCCAGCTGCTGAGCTAAGCGGGCATCGCGCAGAGTAATTGTTGCCGACTCAGGAAGATGCTGCGCTGATTCAGTGACTGACACAGGACCTGCACTACCACCACAGATGTCTAACATTAACCCGGTAGCACGCTCAATTGCTGCAACCTGTAAGGCACCATCGACGCCACGCTCAAAACGATGGGAAGAGTCTGTGTGCTTCCCATAGGTGCGCGCCTTACCGGCAATAGCCAATGGGTTAAACCAGGCGCTTTCGAACAGAATATCTTCTGTCCCATCGGTCACCGCTGATTCATCGCCGCCCATAATACCCGCCATGGCTAATGCCTTGGTCTGATCAGCAATGACCAGGGTTGAGCCATCTACACTGACCTCAGAATCATCCAGGAGCCTTAACTTTTCATCACGCCCCATGCGCACCACAATATCGCCATCAATCTTGGACAGATCGAATGCATGCATGGGCTGACCTAACTCAAGTAATACGTAGTTGGTAATGTCCACCGCTGGCCCAAGACTGCGCACGCCGCTGCGACGTAGCTTCTCCTGCATCCATTGTGGTGTTGGCTGACTGAGATCAACATTGCGAATCACACGGCCCACATAGCGCGCACAGGCCTCTGGCGAGTCCAATTCAACGTTCACAACATCATCAATAGTCGCAACCACCGGATCGCAGGCTTGCACTGTTACCTCAGCCTGATTGAGCACGCCCACTTCGCGCGCTAATCCCCGCAGGCTTAAACAGTCGCCGCGGTTGGGGGTTAGATCAACTTCGATGATATTGTCATTGAGCTGCAAATACTCAACCAGGTCAGTACCGACAGGCGCATCAGAGGGAAGCTCCCAGAGACCAGCATCATCGTCGCCAAGTTCTAGTTCTGTCTGCGCACAGAGCATGCCGAATGACTCAACACCCCGCAGCTTGGCTTTCTTAATTTTAAAGTCGCCGGGCAATTTAGCGCCCACAATGGCAAAGGGTACCTTGATACCAGCACGGGCATTAGGCGCTCCACAGACCACCTGAGCCAAATCGCCGCCACCGGCCACCTGGCATACACGTAATTTATCAGCATCTGGGTGCTGCTCAACGGCAATAATTTCACCCACCACTACCGAGCTTATCTGTGGCGCGGCAGCCTCTACACCATCAACCTCAAGACCAGCCATGGTGATCTGTGCCACCAAGTCTTCAGTCGAGATTGTTGGGTTCACTGATTCTCGCAACCAGGATTCACTAAATTTCATTATTCACCCCAGCCTAAAACTGTTTGAGAAAACGCAGATCGTTTTCAAAAAACAATCGCAAATCATTAACGCCATAGCGCAGCATCGCTAGTCGCTCTACACCCATACCAAAGGCAAAGCCAGTGAACTGTTCTGTATCCAGGTTACAGCTTTCAAATACATTGGGATGCACCATGCCGCAACCCATTACCTCTAGCCAACCGGTCTGACTACAGACACGGCAGCCGTCACCACTACAGTTGGTGCACTGAATGTCTACCTCAGCACTGGGCTCGGTAAAAGGAAAATAAGAGGGTCTGAAGCGCACCGGTAGATCCGCTTCGAAAAAGGCTTTTAAAAATTGATCAATTACACCTTTCAGATCGGCAAAACTCACACCCTTGTCCACCACCAAACCCTCTACCTGATGGAACATTGGCGTATGGGTTAAATCAGAATCACAGCGATAGACGCGGCCAGGACAGATAATTCTAATCGGCGGCTGCTGAGTCTCCATGGTACGCACCTGAACTGGCGAGGTATGGGTGCGAAGCACTGTACTAGGGTCAATATAGAAGGTGTCATGCATAGCACGAGCCGGATGATGACCTGGAATATTTAGCGCCTCAAAATTGTGGTAATCATCTTCAATCTCTGGACCGGTTTCTACATCGTAGCCCACGCGACTAAAGAAAGCCTCAATGCGCTCCTTGGTGCGAGTGACCGGATGCAGACCTCCAGTCTCTTCGCCACGACCCGGAAGGGTGACATCGATGGTCTCGCCCGCCAATTTCGCATTCAGCGCCGCAGACTCAAGCTCAGACTTTTTCTCGTTAATCTGTTGCTGCAGCCCCTGCTTAACCTCATTGATTTTGGCACCTGCCGCCGGACGCTCCTCATTAGACAGAGCACCCAGGCCTTTTAATAACCCAGTTAGCCTGCCTTTTTTGCCGAGGTAGTCGACTCGCAGATCATCCAATACCGACAAATCCGTCGCAGCGGCTATCGCGGCTTCGGCTTCATTGGCAATCTGTTCCAGTTCAATCATTATGATTCACCACACAATTCAGTTGTGTATCTTATTACTGATAAAAAAATAGGGAAAGAGCCATAGCCCCTTCCCTATTCGATTAGCTTCTTGCAAAACTGCTTTTGTAGCAGCCGGCTTCAGCTAGTAACGCAACTGTCTCTTAAGCTAGGGCGGCTTTGGCTTGGTTTACTACCGCACCAAAAGCAGCTTTATCATGCACTGCAAGATCGGCAAGAACACGGCGATCCAATGCTATACCAGCTTTACTCAGACCGTTGATCAGTCTGCTATAAGACAAACCCTCTACACGAGACTGGGCGTTAATACGCGCAATCCACAGTCTGCGGAAGGTACGTTTCTTGGCGCGACGGTCACGGTATGCATATTGACCCGCTTTAGTCACTGCCTGGACGGCAACACGATAGACTCTGCTACGAGCTCCGTAATAACCCTTGGCTTTCTTTAGAACTTTCTTGTGTCGACGGTTAGCTTCAACACCACGTTTTACTCTAGGCATATTATTCTCCTACCAAAATTAGTTAAGTGACTTAGACGTTGCGCAACATGCGATCGACGCGAGGCTTATCAGCTGCATTTAGCAGACTGGTACCACGCAGCTGACGCTTGCGTTTAGTAGTCATTTTGGTGAGGATATGGGTTTTATGCTGGTGCTTGTGCTTATAGCCCGAAGCCGTCTTTTTGAAGCGTTTTGCAGCTCCGCTGTGTACTTTTGCTTTTGGCATTTCTGTTCTCCACGATTGAGAGGTTTATAAAATCAACAGGAGACGCCCGGACAGCCTGCCAAAAACATTGGCTGAACGCGGGTCGCGCTATACATCCTGTTGCTACTTCAGGTTACTACTTTACTTACTACCTAAATCTGCTTACTTCTTTCTACTGCGGGGCGCCAACACCATAGTCATCTGGCGTCCTTCCATCTTGGGATACTGCTCAACCTGAGCCAGTTCTTCCAGATCTGCCTCAACACGCTTCATCATATCCATGCCAAGTTGCTGATGAGCCATCTCGCGCCCACGAAAACGCAGCGTAATTTTAGTCTTATCACCATTTTCCAAAAACCGAATCAAATTGCGCAACTTAATCTGATAGTCGCCCTCATCAGTTCCTGGTCGAAACTTCATTTCTTTAACTTGCGTCTGCTTCTGCTTCTTCTTCTGCAGCGCTACTTTCTTCTTAGCGTCAAAAACATGCTTTCCGTAGTCCATGATTTTGCATACTGGAGGCTTGGCATCAGGGGAAATCTCCACCAAATCCAAAGACTCTTTCCGCGCTGTCTCGATAGCAATCTCAAGGCTGACAAGGCCAACCTGCCCACCATCGGAACCAACCAATCTCACTTCGGGGGCAGTAATATCCTCATTGAGGCGCGCCCGCTTGCTGTCTTTTTTAATACGCTCTTCTCCGCTAGTTTTAACCAGTGCGTCCGCGACGTTCTGCTTGCTCGGAAAATAGTGCAACCACTTCATCTAACGGCAGGCTGCCAAGGTCTTTTCCGTCTCTGCTTCGAACTGCCACAGTACGCGATTCTTTCTCTTTATCACCCACAACGAGAAGGTAAGGTACCCGTTGCATAGAATGACCGCGGATTTTAAAGCCGATCTTCTCGTTTCTCAAGTCACAAATGGCCCTAAATCCCTTATTTTGCAATGATTTAGCGACTTCTTGGGCATAATCGGCTTGAGAATCAGTAATATTCATCACCGCGGCCTGTTCCGGGGCCAACCAGAAGGGAAATGCGCCCTCATACTGCTCGATCAAAATCCCAATAAAACGCTCAAAAGAACCCAGTAGCGCACGATGTAACATCACCGGTACTTTGCGCGAGCCATCCTCGGCCACATACTGAGCATCGAGACGCCCGGGCATCGAGAAATCCACCTGCATGGTGCCGCACTGCCAGACACGGCCAATGCAATCTTTCAGAGAGAACTCAATCTTGGGGCCATAAAATGCGCCTTCACCCGGCAATTCCTGCCAGGGTAGCTCTTTAGCATCCAGTGCCTGACCCAGCGCCTGCTCTGCACGATCCCAATCTGCATCTGAACCCACACGCTGCTCGGGACGGGTAGATAGACGGTAGATAATCTCGGTAAAGCCAAAGTCAGCATAGACCTCATGCAGAAAATCGATAAACTCAGACACTTCAGATTGGATCTGATCTTCAGTACAGAAAATATGGCCGTCGTCCTGAGTAAATGAACGTACTCGCATAATGCCATGCAATGAACCCGACGGCTCATTTCTATGACAGGAACCAAACTCAGCCAGCCTTAGGGGCAAGTCTCTGTAGCTTTTCAGGCCCTGATTAAACACCTGCACATGACAGGGGCAGTTCATTGGCTTAATGGCGTAATTGCGATCTTCGGTGGTAACGGTAAACATATCGTCGCCAAACTTGTCCGCATGACCAGACTTCTCCCACAGACTAAAATCTACTACCTGGGGCGTTTTAATTTCCTGATAACCGCGCTCAATCTGCTTATCGCGCATAAAGCCTTCGACAGCCTTATAGACAGCCCAGCCTTTTGGATGCCAAAACACCGAGCCCGGCGCCTCTTCCTGCATATGGTAGAGATCAAGCTTCTTGCCAATCTTGCGATGGTCGCGCTTCTCTGCTTCGGCGAGGCGATTAATATAGGCCTTGAGCTCTTTTTTATTGGTCCAGGCGGTACCATAAATACGCTGCAGCATTTCATTGTTACTGTCGCCACGCCAGTACGCACCGGCAACTTTGGTCAGCTTAAATGCAGGTAATTTTGCAGTGGAAGGCACATGGGGGCCGCGACAGAGATCGATAAAATCCCCCTGGCGGTATAGGCCAATAGGCTCACCAGCGGGAATACTGGCAATAATCTCCGCCTTGTATTCTTCGCCCATCTCTTTGAAAAATGCTACCGCTTCATCGCGATCCCATTCCTCTCGGGAAATGCTGTGGTCAGCACTAACCAGTTCCGTCATGCGCGCCTCAATGGCCTCCAGATCTTCCGGAGTAAAGGTGCGCTCAAAGGCAAAGTCATAGTAAAAGCCATCTTCAATCACAGGGCCAATGGTCACCTGAGCTGAAGGGAACAGCTGCTTAACTGCCATAGCCAGCAGGTGAGCCGAGGAGTGACGGATAATGTCCAGCGCCTCGTCAGAGCGGTCGGTAACAATCGCCAGTGTGGCGTCGTTTTCCATTAGATAAGAGGCATCGACTACTTCGCCATTGACCACCCCGGCGAGGGTGGCCTTTGCAAGACCAGCGCCAATATCAGCGGCAACATCGGCCACAGAAACAGGATTATCAAAAACGCGTTGGGAACCATCAGGCAGGGTAATTGCAGGCATAGTGCTTTCCTTTTCAGTGGTGACCCATACCAGAGGCCACATGAGTTAAAATTTGTACGCGCAGTTTACTCTGTATCGCCCTAGATACAAGCCTATTCCTGGCATGAGTTGAGTTACAATAGGGTTTATTCAAGTAATTAAGATCAGTTTATTTTATGAAAATCTATGTCGATGCCGATGCCTGCCCCACAGTGATCAAAGAGATTCTCTACCGAGTGTCCCAGCGCACAGGTATTGAGGTGATTCTGGTGGCCAATCAGGCCCTGTCAACGCCGCGGATTCCCACTGTTAGAAGTATTCAGGTCAGTCAGGGATTTGATGTTGCCGACGACCACATCGTTGAGTTGGTGAAAAAAGATGATCTGGTGATTACTGCAGATATTCCTCTGGCCGCAGAAGTGATTGATAAGGAGGGCAAGGCGCTAAACCCTCGCGGCGAGCTTTACACCAAAGCCAATATCCGCGCGCGACTCAATATGCGGGACTTTATGGACAGCATGCGCAACAGTGCAGTACAGGTGGGCGGCGGACCGCCTCCCCTATCTCAGCGAGATCGCATGGACTTTGCCAATGCACTGGATAAATATATTGCCCAGTATGGCCGTTAATCAGTAGCTTCAAGCATCCGGCGTATTTGCGCGGCGGTAAAAGGCCAGCCCTTTTCCCTGCCATCTGGCAAAGACACCACCGGAATGCGAATGCCATACTGTTGCTGCAGATCCTGGCTTTCCTGAATATTCACTTCCACCAGTTCCCAGTCCTGCTGTGACAATAGCGGATAGAGAATGGCCTTGGCCTGCTCGCAGAGATGGCAGTTAGGCCCGGTGTAAATTGTTAGCCGCTTATCCAAAACTGCTGCGTCTGGTAATTTTCCAGACATTGTGAATACGCGGGTTGCGCTCAAAATCCATATCCAGGGTCTGGGGCGTAATATTTTCGCAGTCAAACTGGCGCAATGTCAGCTCGTCCATTTTAAATTTGCGGAAATTATTGGAGAAAATCAGCACGCCGTTGGGAGCCAGTTTGGCCATAGCGTTGCGAATCATATCGCCATGGTCGCGCTGTATATCCAGTACCGAGTCCATTTTTTTGGAGTTAGAGAAGGTGGGAGGATCCAGAAAAATTACATCGTACTGCTCGCCCTCTTCCTCCAGCCACTTGAGGCAGTCGGCGCGCAGCAACTGATGCTTGCTGGCACTCATACTATTCAGCTCAAAATTACGCCCCGCCCAGTCCAGATAGGTGTTGGACATATCAATACTCAAAGAGCTTTTAGCACCGGCCAGAGCAGCTTGCACTGAAGCAGCCGCGGTATAACAAAATAGATTGAGGAAGCTTTTGCCCTTCACCAGATCGCCAATCATGGCCCGTACTGGGCGATGATCGAGAAATAGACCGGTATCCAGATAGTCTGAAAGGTTGACTTCAAATCGCCCGCGCCCCTCAATCACTTCAATAATATCGCTGGCGCCTTCATTAGAGCGCTGATATTGGCTATCACCTTTCTGACGGCGACGCTCTTTGTAGTGGGTTTTGCCGCGGTAATTAGCGGAGAATTCTTTAACGGCCTGCTTAACCTCGGCAAAGCGCTCGCGGGCAACCTTCTCTGAGATGGTGGCTGGGGGTGCATATTCCTGCACATAGACAGATTGGTCATAGATATCCACGGCCACTGCATATTCGGGGATATCGGCATCATAGACTCGGTAGCAGCTGATATTGGATTTCTTGCACCAGCCATGCATTCGGCGCTGATTTTTCTTCAGCCGGTTAAGCACCATGCGGGCACCCTCGGTCAGCTCTTGGGCTGGTGCCGGGGTACTCAAGCGCTCGGCAATGCGAGCGGACTTTGAGGTCATATCAGTAAATACCAATAACTTACAGGGGATGGTGCCGTTAAATAAACTGTACTGCTTGGTTGGGCTTAGATCGGTCTCTCGGCCCAGATCCACATTGCCGGTAAAGATCGCAGCTTTCCAGCCACCAAAGTTCTTTTGCAGCACTGTACCGAGCTTTTGATACAGGGGAATCAGCTCGTCGATTTCACCTAGGCGCTCACCATAGGGAGGGTTAGTCAGCAATAAACCATGCTCCGCTGTGGGCTTTCCAAACTGATCTATGGGTTTATGGGCCAGGCGAATATGCTCATCCAGGCCAGCGTTTTCTATATTTTGAGTAGTAAATTCCAGTACCCGAGGGTTGGCATCGTAGCCGCGAATATCCAGCTCGAGATTGTCCAACCCGGCGACCTTGCGCTCCTGAGCCTCAACCATCAGCGCATCCCACAGTACCTGGTCATGTTGCAGCCAGTAATGGAATCCGTAGTGGCCGCGCAGAATACCCGGGGCTATATCTGCCGCCATCATGGCCCCTTCAATAATCAAAGTGCCACTGCCACACATGGGATCCAACAATGCGCCACCTGCAGCGGCAACCTCTGGCCATCCAGCGCGCAGCAACAGAGCCACGGCAAGGTTTTCTTTAATCGGCGCACTGCCCTGGCCTGTTCTGTAGCCCCTGCGGTGCAGGCTCTCACCAGAGATATCCAGTGATACGGTTACCCGACCTTTGTGCTGGCGCACCTGAATGCGAATATCGGGGTTCTTGGGGTCGACGTTGGGGCGCTCCCCCTCAACCCGGCGGATACGGTCAACAATGGCGTCTTTGACCAATTGAGAACCATACATGGTGTTGTCGATAAAACGGGAGGTACCAATGAAATCA
This sequence comes from uncultured Porticoccaceae bacterium, assembly GCA_965656965.1. GTDB lineage: Bacteria > Pseudomonadota > Gammaproteobacteria > Pseudomonadales > Porticoccaceae > HTCC2207. The sequence continues at coordinate 75,650 of CBFHMK010000014.1, read as the reverse complement.
ATGGCTATGCTCTGAGCGGCAGTAAAATGGCTCTCCCACTCAATATCATTGCACTGTTGATACAGATCATCTGCTGCATTGAGCATAAAACTGTGCAGAGGCATTAAGACCCTGTTGGCAAGTCGCGACCAGAGGCAGGCGCGATAAGCAACCTCCAGATCACCGTAAAACTGCACGGCGGCAACAGTTTCTTTGATACCAGTGGCTCCCAGCGCCTGAAGCTCGCTCGCTAACAGTAGCTCAAGCCCTTTTGGGCAGGTGGCCAACCAGGCAGTATGTTGGGACTCGGCACTCACAAATATTACCCTTTGATTACTTCTAGGAATAAAGCACCCTCTGTATAGATAAACAAAATCTTCGACAGAGGCCGCAGATTTTGGTGAACTAGTGGAGGCGTAAAAGGCGTCCATTCTATCGCTCTTTAAACAATTTTGTTTGATAAAAACTGCGCTCAGCGGATTTTATAAGCTGAAAAGCAGTTTCCTAAATAAACCCTTAGGAGATGATGTGAAAAAACATAAAAGAGATCAGGACCATAGGTCGTACGTAAAAGGCTACCAAGCCGCTATTCAGGATCGTTCATTGGCTTCATGCCCCTATCAACAAGAGTCATTAATGGCCTATCACTGGTCAAGAGGTTGGCGCGAGGGTCGCGAGGATTATTGGAACGGATTTAACCAGGCTTCTTTCCAACAAAAAGCCGCCAATTTATAACTCCCCCCAAGGTTAATGGGCCTCAGTGCCTGGTAATAAACAAACTAAACTTAAGCGGGAATTTATCCTGCTTCCGGCTCACCACAGAAGATGAGCCACAAAAAAGGCCGCAACTCATGCGAAGTTGCGGCCTTTCTTTATGTTCGACAGATTTTTTAGAGCCTCGCCTGTTTGCGCTCGAGCAGTTATTTCTTATGCTTTTCAATCACCATCTCCGCAGCCGAGCGCAGTTTGTCTTTGGTCCTAATTTCATCAAAAGGATCAAGCTGTAAATCCGCTTGACCCCTCTGGCCTTCGCTTGCAGCTCTGTTATTAGCCCTGCCCCCGGCGTTAACCAGCAGATAAACAGCCACAGCCACCAGATAGGTGGCCCATTTAATTACAAAGGATAGCGCCAGATAGTCATTGTCTTGCTGCAGCTGGCTGTACTCTATGTAGTCGCTATGAACATTGCCCACCAGCCAGAACAAGCCAAAAAGGCACAGAGTCGAGAGAATAACCTTAGAGTATCTTTTCCAGATATAAACGTATGCGGTGAAACGGAACATATTTTTAAGCATTTATCCCAACCAACTCATTCCCAATAGAGCAAACAACAGCAGGATACCCTTCCCTCTGAGTTCTCCCTTGAGTTTGCTCTCCTCTTCCTCGACAACTATCTCCAGCTCTTCGCGGCTAAGATCTGCTGGCGTTCTGCCTACCAGCACAATGCGGGTCCGCGCTCTTTTAATGGCTTTTTCACGCAACTGGGTGCGGTAGCGCTCAAATAGACGATCCTGTATGGCCATGAATTGTTCCTCTCGCTAAGTCTCTGGGGAGTTTACCGAATCTATTGATGCCTGCACCAGATCCAATAACTCTCTTAGCGCCACAGATATCATCGCGAAATCTGCAGCGGTGCACCGCCGCAGATCAGCCACCATGGCTTGCCAGCGATCAATCAATGGGCGCTGCTGTCGCTGCCAGACTTCCAACTGCTGAGTAATATCACCCTCTCCCTGGCCCAAAAGGCAAGCAGTCAGACTGCGGCGCTGACTCTCCAGGTCATCCACATAGGATTCTCGCGCCAAATCCTGCCAGCGATTTTGTGGCTGAAGATCGACAATCTGCGCCATAAACCAGTCCAGAGATAAATATTCTCCAAGTCTGAAGTAAAGCTGTCCGGTCTGTTCAATAGGCTGCTGCTGCCTAAGACTGGTATCCACAATACCCAGAGCCAAAAATAGGCTGTCTGCAGCCGCTAAACGGTTGGCCAGTGATTCATCGACCGCCATTGCAGTAAGTTCATCGCGCTCGGTGCGCCACAGTCTCATCCACTCGGCCTCATGCATCTCAGGCATCTGTGTGGCCATGATCTGCATAGGCGCAGCAAACTGGGCGATGATTTCGCTGCAATTGAGACTTAGCCGGCGGTTGCGCAAGAACCAGCGTGTGGTGCGTCTTACCAGTCGCATCAGCCGGTGCAGCAAATCCAGTTGCACAGTGGCATCAAGGTGCAGATCTGCCTCTACCCTCTGCCACAGTGACTCTATATCAAGGATATTTAGCACTGAGGTATAGGCCCGCACCACTTCCCCCACTGAGGCACCGGTGGACTCCATCTGCCGGAAGAAAAAACTAAAGCCCATTCGATCCACCAGATCATTGGCTAACTGAGTGGCCGCTATTTCCTGGCGCAGCTGGTGCTGCTCAATCTCGCTGCCATAGCGGGCAACTAGCTCCGCCGGAAAGGCTCGATTGACCGAGCTGGCCAACCAGGGGTCCGAGAGCAAATCTGCCTCTAACAGGGCTTCTTTCAACATAGCCTTCGAGTAACAGACTAATACCGCTAGCTCTGGCCTGGTCCAGATTGGCTGCTGACGATTGATCCGTTCATTTAGTTGATCATCAGAGGGCAAGAATTCTAACTCCCGATCCAGACGACCAATCTCCTCAAGCCAGCACATAAATCGCTGATATTCTGCCTGCTGCTGATCGCTGCGGTGCAGCGCTAAACTGATCGCTTGGGTCTGTCGCGCATTATTATGCAGCACCAGATCAGCCACAGCATCGGTCATGGACGCGAGAAACTCATTGCGCTGAGACATTGATAGCTGCCCGGCCATCACCAGTTTATTAAGCAAAATCTTGATATTGACCTCATGGTCGGAGCAATCCACGCCACCGGCATTATCAATAAAGTCGGTATTACACAGACCACCGGCGCTGCAGAATTCAATTCGCGCACGCTGAGTCATACCCAGATTGCCGCCCTCGCCAAATACCTTGCAACGCAGCTGCTTACCGTCAACCCGCAAGCTATCATTGGCACGATCACCAACATCGATTTCGCTCTCGCTAGAGGCTTTCACATAGGTGCCAATACCGCCGTTCCAAATCAGATCGACCTGGGCTCTGAGCATGGACGAAATAAGTTCGCTGGGGCTCACCTCATTGTCGCTGATCTCAAAGCGCGCCTTGATCTGCGGTGTTAACTTAAGAGACTTGGCTGATCTTGAGTAAATCGCACCCCCAGCAGACATTAGGGATTTGTCAAAATCCTCCCAGGTGCTTCGGGGGGTTTCAAATAGACGCTTGCGCTCGCCAAAGGTGGTGGCGGCATCCGGACTTGGATCGACAAAAATATGCAGATGGTTAAAAGCGCCGACTAGCTGAATATGCTCAGACAGCAACATGCCATTGCCAAATACATCACCGCCCATATCGCCAATACCCAGCACACTAAAGTCCCGCTGCTGGATATCAATGCCGATTTCACGGAAGTGCCGCTGCACAGCTACCCAGGCACCTCGGGCGGTTATACCCATCCCCTTATGGTCATAGCCATTGCCTCCACCAGAGGCAAAGGCATCACCCAGCCAAAAATTATTGGCCTCGGAAATCTCATTGGCAATATCAGAAAAGGTCGCTGTGCCCTTGTCGGCAGCTACCACCAGATAGGGGTCGTCACCATCACGGCGCACCACATCCTGGGGCGGCACGACCTCTCCCTCTATGAGATTGTCACTGATATCCAATAGCGCCTGGATATAAAGCATATAGCTAGCGACACCCTCCTGCAGCCAGGCCTCGCGCCCGGCAGCCATATTGGCTTGCTTGGCAACAAAACCACCCTTGGCCCCTGTGGGCACAATCACTGCATTTTTGACCTGCTGAGCCTTGACCAGACCCAACACCTCAGTGCGGTAGTCTTCCAGTCGATCCGACCAACGTAGTCCGCCTCGGGCCACCTTGCCTCCGCGCAGATGCACCCCCTCAACTCGCGGGGAGTAGACAAAAATTTCATAGGCCGGCCTGGGCTTGGGGGCCAAACTGATTTCGCCGCAGGCCAACTTGATTGAGATATAGGCTTTGTGAGTGCCATCCTCGAAGGTCTGGAAGAAATTGGTGCGCAGGGTGGCGCGAATCAATTCCAAATAGCCGCGAATGACGTTGTCTTCGCTGATATTGTCGACCTCTTCCAGGGCCAAAATCACCTTATTAACCAGTCCGGCAGAGCGCTCTGAACGCTGGCCTCCAGCGTACCGGGGATCAAAGTAACTCTTAAATAGCGCCACCAGATTACGAGTAATCTCCAGATACCGCGACAATGTGTCGGCAATAAAATCCTGGCTGTATGATATGCCGAGCTGCTTCAGGTAGCGGGCATAGAGGCGCAACATGGCGACTGCGCGCCAATCTAAACGAGCACCGATAACCAATCGGTTGAAGCTATCGTTTTCAGCTTCGCCTTTCCAGACACCGCTGAGAGCGTCAGTGAAGCTACCCTGCACCGCGGAAACATCCACATCGACATCCAGAGAAAACCTCAGATTAAACTCCTGCATCCACAACCGATGTTCAGCATCAGGCTGAATCAGATAGGGATGTTCCATCATTACCCGAAAACCCAGATTCTCTAACATCGGAATCATATCCGAGAGCTCCAGTGGCGCATCGCGGTGAAACAACACTAGCTGTAACTGATTAGTATCCGCCTGTTGCTCATGGCGCAAATCAATTGCCAGCTCGCCCCTGCCGTCCAGGCTATCAAAAAGCTCAATATGCTGCAGCGCATCCCGGGGGCTATAGAGCTCTCTATAGGCTGAGGGAAAGGCATTTTTAAATCGGCGCCCGATTGACAGCCCCTCTATCTCGCCACTGATATCCAAAGCGGCCTCTGCGAAACTATCTGACCAGCCTCTGGTGACCTGCTTCACTAGCTCTTCCAACTGGCGACTATTAATCGATAGATGGTTCTTATTGCTTACCTGATAAACCAGATAAATTCTTACCAACACAGATTCCGGCAAAAACTGGGTACTGTACTCGTGCTCCTCGGCATCCAACTGCTCGCCGATCACCTGCTGGATTTTTTCCCTGGCACTGGTGCTGAACTGTTCTCGCGGTATATAGACAATACAGCTGACAAACTTATCAAAGGGATCCGGGTGAATAAATACTCGGGTCACCCGGCGCTCATAAATCTGCCAGATACCAATAGCAGTCTCGGCTAAGGCCTCTCGGTTAACATGAAAAAGTTCGTCACGGGGATGAAAGTCGAGAATGGCCATCAGTGCTTTGCCGTCATGGCTGTTAGGGCTAAAACCACTGTGCTCAATCACCCAGTTAACCTTCTTGCGCAGCAGCGGAATACGTCGCGGGCTGTAGGAATAAAACTGAGAGGTATAGAGCCCCAAGAAGCGTACTTCGCCAATCGCCTGACCCTGACTATTGAAACGTTTCACCACAATATAGTCAGAGTAGACGTCGCGATGCACGCGAGATCGATTGGAAGATTTGGTGAACGCCAGCAGGTCATCACTCTTGTAGAGCGCACTGACTCCCGGACTGAGACTGTCGATCTGGCTCTGGCGAATATTGCCGCCGTATTTTTTGAACAGACCACAGCGAGTTTCTGGCAACTCGCACAGAGTCTCGGCACTGCCCTCCTTTCGGAGGTCAAACTCAACACAGCCGGTAAAGGTAAAGTAACCGTTATAGATCCAGCGTAAAAACTCCAGGGACTCCTCAAGATTTTCAAGCCTAGGAGCATTCTCCTCAAGCTCGCCAATCAAAGTCTCGACGCGACTGCGCATCGCGTCAAAGCCGTCCACCACCACATCAACATCATCTAACACCGCAGCCAATTCCAGATGCAGCTCTGCCAGTTCAGCAGCGGCATGGCGATCAACTTCAATACTAATTAAGGCTTCGCGCTGAGCTCCTTCGGTATAATTTTTATGACAGCTCTCAAGGGCGCCTCGGTCATTGCGCACGGCCCAGACCGGGTTGCTCTGCAAAGTAAAAATATTTAGCCCGCGGCGATTAAGCACCATACGCAGGGAATCCACCAGAAATGGCATATCCCGCTGATTGATATAGATACTGGTATAGCGACTCGACCAGCCATCAACTTCCTGCTCTGGATTAAAAACCCTCAGCGCCGCCTGACAGCTGGCAGAGGGTTCGGTGGCAGCAGAGCTAAAATTCAAGAGCCCCCAGAGACTGAAAAAAATATCCTCAGGTTGGCGGCTCAGATAATCTGTATCCGGATAAAAATGCATGGCGCTATCAATAAACTGTTGAAATTGAATGGCCTGGGATTTGCTGAGTTTTTTCTTGGCAATACTTTGCAGTGATTTGATTAAAACGGCGCGCTGCTGCTTATCTTTTGCGTCCATGGACAGATTTTGAAACCTTTTTGTTTTTTATAAGTCTTTATGATGGTTTTGTCCCGTTACTGTGACTCAGAGTAGCAAAAAGTAGTAGGATTTACACACATAAAATCTAAAAGTGTACGTTAGAAATAGTGACAGTGTTCCTGCCTAAATATAGACCAAAATAGATCAACAAAACTGTATTTGAGACTTAGTCTTATAGACACTAAACTCTCGTTCCGCGCTATCAACCAAACCAATGTTTTAGGGGTTACTTTTGCAACAGAATATCAATCAACTTAAAGACTGGCTGGCCAGCAAAATCGTCGGCCAGGAACATCTTGTCGAGCGCCTGATGATCGCGCTGCTCGCCGACGGCCACCTACTTGTAGAGGGTGCTCCAGGACTGGCAAAAACCAAGGCCATCAAAACCCTATCCGAGGGCCTGGATGCCGACTTCCACCGAGTTCAGTTTACTCCAGACCTGCTACCTGCAGATATTACTGGCAGTGATATCTACCGCCCCCAGGAGGGTACCTTTGAGTTTCAGGCTGGACCGCTATTTCACAATCTAGTGCTAGCGGATGAGATTAACCGCGCACCGGCCAAGGTGCAGTCAGCTCTGCTCGAAGCCATGGCCGAGCGACAGATATCTGTAGGTAAGAACACCTACCAGCTTCCCGAGCTTTTTTTGGTAATGGCAACTCAGAACCCCATTGAGCAGGAAGGCACCTATCCTCTGCCCGAGGCCCAGATGGATCGTTTTCTAATGCATATTATGGTCGACTATCCGGCACCAGAAACCGAGCGCGCAATTCTCGCCCTATCACGGCAGGAAGCCCTTCATCAAGAACAGCCTGGCATTCAAGCTCTAAGCCAGCAAACCATTTTCGCAGCGCGCAAGCAGGTACTCGATGTGCATATGGCCGAAGCAGTGGAAGAGTATCTGGTGCAGATAATCCTAGCCACCAGAAATACCCAGGCCTATGGCGGCGAGCTGGCCCAGTGGCTGGATTTCGGCGCCAGCCCCAGAGCCACTATTGCCTTGGATCGCTGTAGCCGCGCACTGGCCTGGATGGATGGGCGCGACTTTGTGACCCCCGAGGATATTCGCGCCGTGGCTCAGGATGTACTGCGTCATAGATTAATTCTTAGCTTTGAGGCTGAGGCCGCAGGAGTCACTGCCAATCAGGTTGTCGACCAATTACTTGCCAGGGTGCCATCAGCCTAAGGCCATCGCAGATGAGTGATCGAGAGACAGAGAGCAACCACCCGGCAATTGCCAGCCTCAGCGATCTGGTTAGGCTCCGCTATGCCGCCCGGGAGCTCAGTGGGTTCCCCAAGATTCAGGCTCGCCAGATGCTGGCTGGCGGGCATAGGTCGCGCTTTCGCGGCCGCGGCATAGATTTTGATCAGGTACGTATCTATCAACCCGGTGACGACGTGCGCAGTATTGACTGGCGAGTGACCGCACGCACCCAGCAGCCCCACACCAAGATTTTTACCGAGGAGCGGGAGCGTCCTATTCTGGTTATCAGTGATCTGCGCAGCAGTATGTTTTTTGGCAGCCAGCGGCTTAAATCTGTTGTCGCCTGTGAAATTTCAGCCGCTCTGGCCTGGGCCGGGTTAGCCGCCAACGACCGCGCTGGGGGACTAATCTTTGGTGCTCAGGAACAGGCCGATGTCAAAGCCCGCCGCAGTCATCATGCAGTGCTGCAGTTTATCCATGGCCTGCAAGAATTTAGCGCTGCCCTGTTAGAGCCCCAGCAAGATCAATTTAGCCTCGCCGACCTATTGGAGGAAGCGAGACGTTTTATCATGCCAGGTAGCACGCTGTTTATCGTCAGCGATTTCCAGGACCTCGACAGCAACTGCGAACCTCATCTATTTGAACTGGCGCGGCACGCAAATCTCAATTTCTGTCATGTCTATGATCAGATAGAGACTCAGTTACCACCGCCCTCCCTCTATGCAGTAACCGATGGTCAGCATCAGAGCATGCTGGACACTAGTATCAAAAAGCTACGCCAGGAGTTTGCCCATGCCTTTGAAAGACGCCAGCATCGGTTGCGCAAGCTCAGCGAACAGCTCTCGGCGGGGCTCCTACCTTTCGCTACCTCAGACAATATAATGTCTGTACTGGCGAAAGCCTATGGCAAGCGGCGCAGCTCCGCTAAATCGAATGGGCGACCAGACTAATGGGTAATCAGGGCGATCCATTGGCTGAGCTGCGGGATATTCATCTTCCAGAAGCCATATCTATCTGGCCTCTGGCACCAGGCTGGTGGCTATTAATCCTATTGACCACTGTTGGCCTGGGGATATCTCTAGCTCTCTGGTTGCGATACCACAGGTCCAGGCTTTATCGACGGCAGGCCCTGCAGCAGCTGATGCGAATTAAAGTCAGTGGCAGCGTTGAGGCTAGCGCCCTAATGGCTCTGCTAAAACAAACAGTGGATACAGCCTATCCGCAGCGTGGCTATAGCAGTCTTAGTCTACAAAAATTCCTCCAGCTCTTAGAGCACAGCTGCCCTGGAACTCAGTTTATCCAGTCGAAAGTAGATCTTGAGACTGCACTCTATACCAGCCAAGCAACATTAGATGCCGCAGAGGCGCAGCGATTGCTCGAGAGCGCCAAACTATGGATTACTCGGCATTTGAGTCGCTCCAAGCTGGAGTACCCCAGCCCGTGCTAAATCTTCTCTGGCCCTGGGCTCTAGCCCTTATCCCGCTCCCCTTTCTCTATCGCTGGTGGCGCACCCCAGCGGAGACTCGCGTCCGCGCGCTGCGTGCACCTCTGCTGGCCAATGTGGCCGCTGGCAATCAAAGCACCGCTGGCGATGGCCGCTGGCTGAGTAGGCTCCTGCTGATAATTCTGAGTCTTAGCTGGCTGGCCACAGTGCTGGCGTTAGCCCGCCCGGTATGGATCGGCGAGCCAGTAGCCTTGCCCACAAATGGCCGCGATATCTTGCTGGCAGTGGATATATCCGGAAGTATGGAGCGGGACGATATGATGCTCGGCGGTCAGCAGGTTAACCGTCTGGTGGCGGTAAAATCTGTGGTTGGCGACTTTGTAGTCAAGCGTGAGGGCGATCGCCTAGGGCTGATTTTATTTGGCGAAAAAGCCTATTTGCAAACACCACTGACCTTTGATCGTCTCAGCATGCAGACCCTTCTGAACGAGGCCCAGATTGGCTTTGCAGGTAAGAATGGTACTGCAATTGGCGATGCCATTGGCCTTTCGGTCAAGCGCCTGCAAGATCGCCCAGAAAATCATCGAGTGGTTATTCTGCTCACCGATGGCGCCAATAATGCCGGTGAGCTGGAGCCCGCTAGAGCCGCCGATCTGGCTCGCCGTGCCGGGGTCAAAATCTACACCATTGGTATTGGCGCAGAAGTTCAAGAAACCTGGGGGCTATTTGGCAAACGTATTACAAACCCCAGTGCCGATTTAGATGAGGCCAGTCTTACCGATATTGCCGAACAAACTGGTGGCAAATTCTTTCGTGCTCGCGATCGACAGGAGCTCAGTGCCATCTATGCTGAACTCAATCGTCTAGAACCCATAGAACAGGATGCTGAAACTATCCGACCTGTGGCCAGCCTCTATCAATGGCCTCTGGGCCTAGCTTTTATTCTGAGTTTATTGCTGGGCATCCTAAAACTTGGCTTGCCGAATCGCGGAGGTAGCAATGTCTGATTGGCTAGCCAGTCTCAGTGAATTTCATTTTCTGCGCCCCTGGTGGTTTATGGGCCTAGTGCCAGTGGCGGCGTTGCTGGGGCTCTATCAATGGCGTAAACAGCGCGCAGGTAGCTGGGAGAATGTGATCAACCCAGCATTACTGCCCTTCCTGATGCAGGGTGACAGCCAGAATGGTTCTAGGGCTGGCTGGCTTATCAGCGGTTTGGCGCTGGCCTGGACAGCCTGCTGTTTCAGTCTTGCTGGCCCCAGCTGGCAGCAACTGCCGCAGCCGGTTCACAAACAGGATTCAGCACTGGTGGTGGTCTTAGATCTGTCGCCCTCTATGCTGGCTGAGGATATTGCCCCCAACAGACTGGTGCGAGCTCGCTACAAGTTGATTGATATTCTAAAAAACCGCACTGAGGGCTTTGCCGCGCTGGTAGTCTATGGCGGCGAAGCGCATACCGTCTCGCCCCTAACCGAAGACAGCAATACTATTATCAGCCTGGTGCCCATACTGCACCCCACATTGCTACCGGAATACGGTAGCAATACAGAAGAAGCCATAGCCATGGCCATCGACCTGGCAAATAATGGCGGCTATCAGCAGGCCGATATTCTACTGATTACTGATGGTGTATCGCGCTCAGGCTGGTCGAGCATTGCATCTCTGATCGCTCAGACCGGAAACTATCGACTGTCTATTTTAGGTGTTGGTACTGACGAGGGTGCGCCCATTCCGCTTGGCGATGGCGGCTTTGTCAAAGATCGCAGCGGCAGTATTCTAATTCCTAAATTAGAGAGCGCCTCACTGCGGCAGTTGGCTCAGAGTAATGGTGGTAAGTACCGCAATATCAGCGCAGACGATAGCGATATTAAAGCCCTGCTGCAGTCTACCGAAAAGCTGTTTCCTGATGCGACCAGAGAGCTCGATCGATCGTTTGATCTCTGGGATGACCAGGGCTTTTGGCTGATTGCTCTGCTGCTGCCGGCACTGATACTGAGCTTTCGTAAAGGTACAGTGGTTCTAGTTCTGTTGGCACCACTCTTAACAGTCTCAGACCCGGTAACTGCCTCAGTCTGGGATAATCTCTGGAGTACCAGAGACCAACAGGGGGCAGAGGCTCTGAATGCTGGTGAGGCTGCCAAAGCTCAAACTCTGTTTGAAGATAACCAGTGGCGCGCCAGCGCCGCCTATCGTGCCGGTGACTACGCCAATGCTATTGAGGACTACAGCCAACAGAATACCGCCGACAGCCATTACAACCGAGGTAATGCCCTGGCTAAATCAGGGGATCTTGAGGCCGCTATTAGCGCCTATGATCAGGCTCTAGAGCTACAACCGGACATGGCAGACGCCAAGGCCAATCGCGCCTTGCTGGAAAAACTAAAACAGCAGCAAGAGCAGCAAGAGCAGCAAGAGCAGCAAGATTCTTCGCAAAAAGACCAACAGCAAGACCAGCAACAAAATCAACAGCAGCAGTCCGATCAACAACAACCAGAAGATAGTTCGCAGAGCGACCAGAAGCCTGACCAGTCTCAAAGTAAAGAGCAGGAGCAGGAGCAGGAGCAAGCTCAACAGGACCCTGCGGAGCAAGAGCAACAGACTCAAGAGTCTGAACAGAATCAACAACAGCAGGAACAATCCGAGCAGGAGCGCCAGGCTGTTCAGGAACAGCAGCTCAGTGAAGAAGACAGGCAGAATCAGCAGGAGATTGAGCAGATGCTGCGCCGAGTGCCCGATGACCCTGGAGGCCTGCTTCGGCAAAAATTTCTCTATCAGTCGCGGCAACGCGCACTGGAACAACGACGCCCTAAACCACCCAACGAGCAAGAGCGCTGGTAAATGAAAGTACCCTCTGTAAAAGCCTTAAATCTGTTCGCCCTGACCCTGTTTTTTAGCCTCGCTGCCAATAGCTGGGCAGAGCTTAGCGCCAGAGTTGATCGCACTACCCTAGATAGCGGTGAGACGCTCCAACTAGTGATTCGTTATGATGGCCAGGTCATCAGCTCGGAGCCAGATTTTTCGATACTGGAAAAAGACTTCGAGATTCTTAGCAATAGCCGCCAGCAGCAGTATTCATGGGTCAATGGTCAGGCCCAGTCCTATACCGACTGGAATATGGTACTGCTACCAAAACGCACTGGGGAAATTTTAATCCCCTCAATAAGCTTTAAAAAAGACGTCAGCAATGCTCTGGAAGTTACTGTGCGCGCCAGTGGCAATGCCAAGGCTGGAGCAGGGCAACAGCCGGTCTACACAGAGACTCTGGTGGATAAAGACACTGTCTATATTCAGGAGCAGATTATTCTCACCCAGAGGCTATACACCTCAGTGCAGCTACAGGATTTAACAGTCTCAGACCTGGTGGTTCCCGAAGCCATAGTGCAGCGTCTGGGTGAAAGCCAATTTCAAAAAATGATTAATGGCCGCAACTATCTGGTGGTGGAAGTAAAGTACGCCCTATTCCCCCAATCCAATGGCAAACTCGATATCCCCAAGCTGCGCTTTGGCGCATTTGAGAACAGTGGTCGCCGCCAGTTCGGCGCTTTTTCCAGTCGTGGCAATCAGTTATTTCGCACCACAGAAGCAAAAACTATCGATGTTATGGCCAGACCTGCGCATATTCCACCCAACCAGTGGATGCCTGCAGAACAGCTTGAGCTGCGGGAGCAGTGGAGCGGCGATCTCAGTGCCCTCAGGGTAGGTGAGCCCATTACTCGCACCATCAGCCTCAGCACTCTGGGACTGACCGGCGCGCAGATTCAGCCACTACCCGACTCTGAGAGCAGTGACTACAAAAGCTATCCGGATCAGCCGAGGGTCGAGGATCAGGTAACTGACAACGGTGTACTGGGTGTACGCACTGAAACCATAGCACTGGTGCCTAATCAAGCTGGCGAACTGCAGCTACCTGCCGTTGAGGTGCGCTGGTGGAATACCAGTAAACAGCGTATGGAAACCACCAGCTTGGCCGCCAAAACGCTGCAAGTCAAAGCCGTCCCGGCGATACAGTCAAGTAACCCGACACCTTTTCAGCCGGAGATGCAGCCACTAGCTCTGGGGACGCTGCAGACCGAAAGTGCGGATACCCAGCCCTCGGCACTGGTGAAATGGTCGCTGGCGCTTAATGCTCTGTTAATCTGTACTCTGATTGCCCTGCTGGCCAAAGGTCAGAGCGCACCAAAAACAAGAAGACTAGGGACACCCTCGGTCAATAGTGCGCAGCTAAACCTAAAACAAAAACTCAGGGTGGTGGAAACCCAGGCTGACAAAAATAACCTCAATGCGGTGCGTGAAAGCATTTTAGACTGGGGTAGAGAACTGTTCCCTGATGCAGAGATAAGTGGCTTAAGACAGCTTGGCGAGGAGCTGGCGGATCCCGAAATAAAGGCTGCCTTTGACCAGCTTGATCGTCAGCTTTACAAAGGCCAAGAGCCGCACCAGAGTCTAGACCTAAAACAGCTGGCTAAACAGCTAAGGCCTCTGTCCTCCAGCGCTGGTGCCAGCATTCGTCAGCAGCGCCGGGGCCAAGAACTTAAGTCTCTGTACCCTGAATAGGGTTAAAAGACATAGACTTTATGGGTACGCTGTCGAATATTCTCACCATCCCAGTAGCGCCGGTATCGCTTATTACTACTAGACTCAGCTGGCTGCAGCCACAAGCGGCAGCTCAAAAAAAAGAGGCCTATTGGGCCTCTTTTTTTTGAGTTTAATAATGTCCAGACGCAACGTGCCAATGGGCATTGGCACCCCAGAACAGCAAAATCTGGTCGCCTGGACAACAGCTCGGATCGTGCAGGATCGGCGAACTGATACCTAAAGCCTAGCCTATAGTTTAAGCATTTTCCCCAACCCTGTGACTATTAGCATTGGGCCACCGGTTTAAAGGGACTTGGTGACTATTTCGTGCAAGTCTTTGACCAAATTTGCATCATTGGCAATATTCTGTAGCGCTTCACGCATTTTCTGACCATTGGGCGCAGGGAATTTCTTCCAACGGGTCAGCGGAGTGACCAGTCTCGCTGCGATTTGCGGATTCACCGTATTCAGCGCCAAAATCTGCTCAGTTAAGAATCTGTAACCAGAGCCATCTGGGTTGTGGAAGTTAACCAGATTAGCATTGGCAAATGCACCAATTAGGCTGCGAATCTTATTGGGATTGGTCATGCTAAAGGCAGCGTGCTCCATCAGCGCCAGAACCCTCTGCAAACCATCAGGCTGGCTATTACTAGCTTGGATTTGTAACCACAGATTCATCACCAGGGCTTCATTGCGATATGTTTCTTCAAAGCTGGCTAGAGCCTGCGCCGCATAGTTTGCAGCCGCAGGACAGTTAACCAACGCAGCCAGTGCAGCGGCTTCGTCAGTCATATTGTCGGCATTATTAAACTGGCTCCAGGCTAGCTCTACTCCGGAATCCACCAACATCAGATAGCCCAGCACCGCATTTTTCAAACTGCGGCCACCGATTTGATCGATAGTAGGCTGATAGGCCTGCTCCCTGTTGTAGCGCTCATAAATTGCCTGCATCGGCTCAGCCAGGCAGCCGGCCAAAGCAGTGCGCATAAACGACCGCGCATCGTGGATGGCTGCGGCATGCACAGTCTCTGCCTCTTCATGCAACAGGGCTTCACTGGGCAGCTGCAACATTAGCGCCACCATCGCAGGATCTAGTGACTCATCTGTCAGCAGGGCCTGAAAGGCCTCGACTAGCTGGCCATCTAACACCATGGGGCGATCGAGCAGACTGTCTTCAATCAGCTGCTTGAGCACCGAGAGGCTCAGCGCCTGGCTGGCATCCCAGCGATTAAAGCCGTCGCTGTCATGGGCCATAAGGTGGGCCAGCTCTTCGCTGCTGTAGTCATATTCCAGCTTTACTGGCGCTGAGAAACCACGCAACAATGAGGGCACTGGCTGTTGGTTAATATTTTCAATCACCAACTGATGCGTGGCCTCTGTTACCTCAACGATAATCTCAGTCTGACCCTCGGCATTGAGCACTAGATCAGAACCGTCGGCAGCGACTAGCCCGAGTTTTACCGGAATCACAAAGGGCTGCTTTTCTGGCTGTCCCGGTGTGGCCGGGCAGCTCTGCTGAAAATTCAAGGTATAGGTTTTAGCAGCCTCATCAAACTCTGATTGAACCCTCAATACCGGAGTACCCGACTGCTTGTACCAGCGTCGGAACTGGCTGAGATCGCGGCCACTGGCATCCTCCATGGCACGCACAAATTCTTCGATAGTCACAGCCTCGCCGTCGTGGCGGTCAAAGTATAGATCAGTAGCCTTGCGGAAGGTCTCTGCACCCAGCAGACTGTGGTACATACCCACAATCTCCGAGCCTTTTTCGTACACGGTAACCGTATAGAAGTTGTTAATCTCCATATAGGAGTCAGGCTGAACCTGATGAGACATGGGTCCGCCGTCCTCGGCAAACTGGTGGGTGCGCAAAAAGGCGACGTCTTCAATACGTTTAACCGTGGCTGAATTCATATCTGCAGAAAATTGCGTGTCACGAAATACCGTAAAGCCCTCTTTCAGGCTGAGCTGGAACCAGTCTCGCAGATTGACTCTGTTGCCCGACCAATTGTGAAAATACTCGTGAGCCACAATGGCTTCAACACGCTGAAAGGACGCGTCTGTAGCAGTTTTGGGGTTGGCCAACACCGCCGAGGTATTAAAGATATTCAAGCCTTTGTTTTCCATGGCGCCCATATTGAAATCATCTACCGCGACAATCATAAAGATATCCAGATCGTACTCACGACCATAGGCCTCTTCATCCCAGCGCATGGAATTTTTAAGTGACAGCATGGCGTGGGCGCATTTGTCGAGATCCTTTTCTTCGACAAAGATCTGCAGAGGAATCTCTCGACCTGACATGGTGGTAAAGCTGTCTTCCACTACGCTTAGGGTTCCAGCCACCAGCGCGAACAGATGCGAGGGCTTTTTAAATGGGTCATGCCAGGTGACAAAGTGCTGGCCGCTATCCAGCTCGCCGCGCTCTATGGCATTGCCATTGGAGAGTAATACGGGATAGCTGGCTTTATCGGCAATAATCTTGACGGTAAATACCGACATAATATCCGGGCGATCCGGAAAGTAGGTGATACGCCGAAAGCCCTCTGCTTCACACTGTGTGCAGTACATGGTACGCGACCTGTAGAGGCCCATCATAGAGGTATTATCCTGGGGTCGGATCATTACCTGAATACGCAGTTCGCAGCTAGCCGGCAGTTCAGGCACCAGCAACATATTGTCACTGAGGCTGTATGCAGTCTCTTGTAGACGCTCACCATCCACCTCTATCCATTGCAGCTGCACATCGCCTTTGCTGTTCAGCTCGAGGCTGGCCGCCTGATCTGAACTCTCGGGATTACGGCGAATCTCTAGCTTGCTGGTAACAGTAGTCTGCTCGTCACCCAACTCAAACACCAGGTTAGTGGTATCCACCAGAAACGGCGAAACCTGATAATTTTTTAAATAAATAGTCTGTGGTAATGCGTCTTTCACTGGCACTGTCCTTAATTTAACTAGCGGTAAACTGCACGTTGTATGCAGTGTATTTGCGAATATTGATAACACCTGTATCTAGAATAAGATACTGGCCTTTGATGCCTTTGAGTACACCCTCAACTAGGGGTTGTTTATCCAGATTAAAGCTCTTCACTTTTTCCGGAAACTCATGCACCGGGAAACTGATATCGGTAGTGGTCTCGCTATATAGGCGCTGGAGCGCCTGCAGCCCAAACTCCTGTTCCAGCAATTCTAAACCTGGTTCTGACTTGGCGAGCAGTTCATCGCGAATGGTCGCCAAGTCAACGGGCTCAGCATTACCTTTGAGCATTTTTTGCCAGCTGGTTTTGTCAGCCACATGTTCACGAATACAGTCTTCAATCAGGCCTGCCTGATAGCGAGTCTGCACCCTAAAGATTGGTAACCCCTGCGTAGCGCCCTGATCAATCCAGCGAGTGGGCAACTGGGTACCTCTGGTAATACCGACCTTGACCCCTGAGCTGTTGGCCAGATAGACAAAATGGTCGGTGAAGCAGTATTTCTCACCCCAGACCGGATCACGGCAGGTGCCATGATGAAAATGACATCTCTCAGGACTCATAATGCAGGTATCACATTGTGGAAGCTTGGTAAAACAGGGGTAGCAGTAGCCCTGACTAAAGCTTTTTTTAGAGCGGCGTCCACAGTGAATGCAGTGGATATCGCCTACATGCTCGATACTGATTGGCTTGCCGATGAGGCTGTTTAGAGGAACTCGCTGATCGTCGAGAGGCAGCTGATACTGCACCGTATCCGCCAGCTCTACCTCCATTTTGCTAAGGTGACCTGTTAGCTGTATTGACATTAATTCGTCCACTTAATGGTTTGTTCGGACCCAGCCTCGGCAGCTGGTTCGCAGGGGCTGGTTTTCGGAGGTACAAAACCGGTGCGCTGCTCCGGCTGCAACCGCTGATCATAGGCAATCACTGCCTGCATGCAGAGCTCCTTTTGCCCATCGGTCAGAGTGCGGCCATCGGGCCACTTACCTATCTCAATGGCGCGCTTAAGGCCCTCATAGACCTCTGGTGTAATGCTTTCAAGTAACTGTCGCAAATCCATAATTATCGTCTCTACCTAGACCCTGTCAGGACTTTTTTGCCGAAATCAGGCCAAATATCATACCCAGCAGCATGCCGATTAATAGCCCACCCAAATGGGCACCATTGGCAATGCCTGCCCCTAATAAGCCCTCTAAAATACCGCTCATACCCACCAGTAACCAGACCAGCATAAAACCCAGAACTCCGGCAGGCAGTTGCAGCAGTGGATGAGAGACAAAGCGACTTTTTATCCAAATATAACCCAGCAGAGCATATACCACCCCAGACATGCCACCAAAGAACGCACTGCCCTGCCAGGTAAACTGAAGCCAATTGGAGAAGGCGCCTGAAACCAGCACCAGTAGTATCAGATGTAATGAGCCAGAAAGCTGTTCGATTCGAGACCCCAGCATGGCCAGCCAGAGTCCATTAAAAGCCAGATGCATAAGACCAAAGTGCAGAAAAATAGGACTGATTAGCCGCCAGTACTGCCCCTCATCCAGGCCTCCAAATAAAAATACCCGCGCCAGAGGAAAGCCCCAACTCGCCAGCGCACCACCCAATAGACTGGCGAGTAGTAACAGAGTCACTGCAGGATAATGTCTGGCGGCAAGGCGCCAATTAAACTGGTCCAACATGGCGGTAAAGTTTCCTATTCTGTGGGTTTCTTTACGCCTAATCGACTGCCCCAGCCCAGTTTCGAGCGACAAACCTCATAAAAATTATTATCGTTGGGATGAATCAGCAAAATATCGTTCTGGTGTTTTTTAATGCTGATAATGTCCCCGGGCTCGGAGCTGCAGTCATTGTGTCCATCACAGGTAATCAAGGGGTGTAATTCGTTTCTTGAGCTTACCCTAATCTCGATACGGGCATTGCCATGCAGCACAATCGGTCGGCTACTCAGTGTATGGGGATTTAACGGCACCACCACCATGGCATCCAACTCGGGAAACAACAGTGGTCCGCCTGCAGATAGAGCATAGGCTGTTGAGCCGGTAGGCGTAGCTACGATCAGACCATCGGAACGCTGGCTATAGACAAACTCGTCATCTACATAGAGTTCAAAAGCCATCATTCGCACTGACATACCAGGGTGCAGCACGATGTCGTTCACCGCGGTGCCAGCCGCTATCTCAACACCATTGCGGGTGACAGTGGTCTCCAGTAGAAAGCGTTTAGTCTGCTTGTATTCGCCCTGCAACACAGGCCAGACACGCTCTTCAATTTCTTCTGGGGATATATCGGTAAGAAATCCGAGACGCCCCCGGTTGATACCCAGCAATGGTATGCCACAGGCAGCCATTTTTCGACAGGCACTCAGCATGCTGCCGTCACCACCCACCACCATACCCAGATCTACGGAGCCGGGAAACTCGTCGATTGGCAGCACCTTATCCACAGGCCAGTCAACCAGTTCGGCGGCCTGCTCTTCATAAACCACCTCGCGACCCTGGGCTGTGAGGAAGGTCTCTAACTTGTGCAGGGACTCCTTAACCTCAGGAACATCGAGGCTGCCAAGTAATCCTATACGCTGAAAATGGGACATATTGTGCTTCTTGTAAATGTGAACTGAGGATTATACAGACTGTAGCCTGAATTCAAGTAATTTGAGGCATAATAGCGGCAAATCCTCTGATGAATAAAGATTATGCAACAGGCGAAGCAAAGCATTGTATTGATAGGCATGCCCGGTGCCGGCAAAAGTACTGTGGGTATCGTTCTGGCCAAGGCTCTGGGTCTGGACTTTGTCGACACTGATGTCAGTATTCAGGTACATCAGGCTAGGACGCTGCAACAGATTAGTGATGATGAGGGTTATCTGGCACTGCGCCAGTATGAGGAGCAGGTACTGCTGAATGAGGAGATCGCTGGCCAGGTAATCGCAACCGGCGGCAGTGCTGTGTATTCCGAGCCAGGTATGCTGCGACTACAGGATCAGGCCCTGGTGGTGTTTTTAGATGTCAATCTGGAACAGCTGGAAAAGCGCGTGACCAATTTTGCGACCCGCGGTATTGCGCGTCGGCCGGACCAGAGCTTTGCAGAATTATTTATTGAGCGACGCGCCCTTTACCAACGCTACGCAGATTTAAGCATTGAGTGCAGCAGCCTCAGTGTTGAGGAGGTGCTGCACGCAGTGATCGAGGCTATCAAAAATCTCTAGTCTTACTTTTTGAGCACGGCCAGAATCGAATCACAGAGATAGCCGATATTGCTGGAGTTAATACCTGCCAGATTAACGCGGCTAGAAGAGACAATATAGATACCATAGTCTTCACGCAGTTCATCTAGCTGCGCCGAGTTTAGACCCAGAAATGAGAACATACCTCTTTGACGCTTGATATGGCTAAAGTCCTGTCCCGCGGCATTGTTCTGGATACGCTCTGCCAGTAAGCTGCGCATAGACTGGATTCTGGTGCGTACCTCATCCAACTCAGTCTGCCAGGCTGCCCGCAGGTCTTTGTCACCCAAAATAAGCGACACTAACAGGGCTCCATGGGCTGGTGGCATAGAGTAAGTTTGACGGGCTATAGCCATTGCCTGACTAGCAACCACCTCAACCTGCTCTGCAGTCTCGGCAATAAAAGTGATAGAGCCGGTGCGCTCGCGGTATAGGCCAAAGTTCTTAGAGCAGGAGGACGCAACCACCAATTCTGGTAGCCGCTCAGCCATCATGCGCAAGCTATAGGCGTCTTCTTCAAGACCCTCACCCAGACCCTGATAGGCCGTGTCGATAAAGGGAATAAAGCCGCGCTCGAGGGCGAGATCGGCAATCTCATCCCACTGTTCATTGCTGAGGTCAGCACCAGTAGGATTGTGGCAACAGCCGTGCAAAAGCACCATATCGCCAGCCGGCACCTGACGCAGAACTTCCATCATGCCTGCGAAGTTAATCTGATGGGTGCTCAGATCGTAGTATGGGTACTCTTTTATTTCAAAACCAGCACTGCCCATCAGAGGCACATGGTTAGGCCAGGTGGGTACGCCGACCCAGAGTTTGGAATCTGGTCTGGCACGCTGAATCACTTCGGCGCCCACACGCAGAGCACCTGAACCACCAGGAGCCTGAATGCTTTTGATGCGCCCAGAACTCAAAATACTGTGGCCTGCACCAAACAGCAATTCCATCATACGTAGGTTGTAGTCCGGATCCCCGGCGATACCCTGATAGGATTTGGTCGTTTCCAGCTCCATCAATTTGGCTTCTGCCGCCTTAACGGACGCCATTACCGGAGTCCGGCCACGGTCGTCCTGATAAACACCTACACCCAAATCAATTTTATTGTCACGGGTATCTGCCCTAAAAGCTGCCATTAATCCTAAAATAGGGTCCATGCCTACGGGCTTCAAACTCTCAAACATTGTGCTTTCCTGATCTTGGTTGGGGAACGTCTATCGAAGGATCGAATTCTACTATGGTTTGCACTGTTTGTTCAGCCATTTGCGACGAGAAAGTCAATTACCAAGCTATTAAACAGCTGAGGCTTCTCCGCATGGAGCCAATGCCCTACCCCCTCAACAACCTCCAAGTCTGATGCTGGGAACAACTGTCGGATCAGGTCCCGATGCCGATCCTGAATATAGGCTGAAAGCTCGCCCTTGATAAACAGAGCGGGCCCATGAAATGAATCACCCTGAGGCGCCTCTACCAGCCTGGTGCTGTAGTTGGCGACAATCGATGCTACATTTAACTTGAGTTGAAGAGCACCGGCGGCATTGCGGTGGAGATTTTTTAAAATAAAGGCCCGGGTCGTCGCATCTTCAATGTACTCAGCTAGAATTTGATTCGCATCAGCACGGCTGGCAATCCTCTGGCTATCCAGCGCCTCTAGGCTATCAACCACCAAACTATTGCTCTGGGGGTAGCTCACCGGGGCTATATCGGCCACGACCAGAGTAGCCACCAACTGGGGGTTATTGAGTGCCACCTGCATGGCCAGCTTACCACCCAGGGAATGACCTATCAGATGGGCACTGTGGATACCCAGATCAGCCATTAGCTCAACAACATCCAGAGCCATTACAGGAATATCCATAGCGCTGTCATGGGGAGAATCACCATGGTTGCGCAGATCAACCGAGATAACCCGATAGCTTGGCGCCAAGGCGCGCGCCAGATTACCCAGATTACTGAGGGAACCAAACATACCGTGCAGCAGAATAACGACTGGCCCAGTACCCTGATCGGTAAAATTTAACTTCATGGTCGGCTTTGTTCCCCTGAGATTTTATTGTGAAGTACGTTGGGTTGCGCTGGTTGACCGAGGGCTACTGAGTAGCCCGGTTGCGATATGTGTCTTTGTTTTTGCGGCCCTTTTCATAGAGCTTAGGACGCAGCGCCCGACGCAACTTGGGAAAAAGATAACTCATGGTAGTCAGCTTGCCAGACATTGAGGGCATTGAAATCTCTACCTCGGACCCGCTGGCAATCGACATAACGGCATCGGCCACCTCAGAAGCTGAGCTCATAGGCTGGGAGAAAACAATATCTTCCACCTGATCGATTTCATCCATGATAAAGCCGGTATCTATGGGCCCCGGGGACACTACGCCAACATGGATGCCAGTCTCTCTCAACTCATCAGCCAGCGCGTAGCTAAAGGCACGCAGCCCTGCCTTAGTTCCAGAGTAGGTAGCGGCACCCTGCAGAGGCGCCCGACCCGCCAGCGAACCCACCATAACAATGGCGCCGGAGCCGGCACGACGCAGAAATGGAATTGCCGCACAGGACAGCACCAGGGGTGCACGAATATTAATATCCACCATCGCGGCCACATCGGAGGCACTGACGTTCTCAAGATTACCTCTGGAATGCATGCCGGCATTGTTTATCAACACATGGACTGCACCAAAGCGTGCCTCAGCCTTGGCCAATAGCTCCAGCCCCTGCTCGGTATTAGCAACATCCATGGTCACCGTAAGCACCTCGGTTTGTGTACGCAATTCTTCGGCAATAGCTTCCAGCGCTGCTGCCCCTCGAGCCACCAAAACCAGCTTGGCCCGCTGCGCCGCAAAGGCGCGCGCACATGCGGCCCCAACGCCTGCGGAAGCTCCGGTGATAATTACGGTTTTATCTGCAAAACTTTGCATTATCTCTGCACCTTTTTTTATTGTTTAAATCTATAGCAAGTCTTCTAATGCCCTGTCTAACTGAGCATACTGGAACTTATAATCGCTGTCTTGAAGTTTCCGCGGTATCACCCGTTGGCCCTGCAACAGCAACTCCTCTCCCATCTGCCCAAACAGTATTTTGACCACCATTGCGGGCATGGTAAATACCGCAGGTCGACCCAGAGCGGATCCTAACTGCTTGGCAAATTCACGGTTGGTGACCGGGTTGGGTGCGGTGGCATTCACTGGGCCGCTGAGGGTGGTAACTTCGATACAGTGCCGTATCAGGGCCACCATATCCGCTATATGGATCCAGGGCATCCACTGCTTACCCTCTCCCATCGGCCCTCCCAGAGCCAACTTAAAGGCTGGTAACATCTTGGCAAGGGCTCCTTTGTCGCCCAGCACAATGCCGGTGCGCAGACAAACAATCCTGACATCCAGGTTCTCAAACTGCCCGGCACTCTTCTCCCAGCTGCTGCAAAGCTGGTGGGAAAAATTATCCACAGTGCCTGCCGACTCATCAATGGGCAGATCATCACCATTGCCAGCACCATAGTAGCCAATAGCTGAACCACTGATAATCACCTCGGGCTTCTGTTGGCGGGCGGCAAAAAACTCGTAGAGCTGGTCTGTGGTGCCAATGCGGCTAGAATAAAACAACTGCTTGCGAGCCTGGGTCCAGCGGCCCTCAGCCAGGGGCTGTCCAGCCAGATTAAGCACAGCATCAATAGGCTGCCGTGCATCAATCTCATCGAGACTTTCAATCATTGTTATCCCGGCTGGCAGCTGTTCCGCTGCCGCCTGGGTATTGCGTGTAAGCACCGTTATCTGCCAGCCAAGTTGAATGGCATGGCGACAAAAATTGGCGCCAATAAAACCGCTGCCGCCGGTAATCAGTATAGATCTCATAGGTAACCTCTGGGTTGCCAGTTATACGGGCTGGATGGCAAGTAGATTCACAATTAAATTTTGCTCAGCTACCAGTGTATTGGTATTATAAGCGCCTTTCTCGGGCCTCGACCTAAATCAATTCAACGCATTCCACAGGGCATTAATTATGAGTCTTGCTGACAAAGTATTGGCGTCAAACAACGACCTTCCTATTCGCACCGATCAACCAGTGCACAGCGGCAAAGTACGCTCAGTTTACTGGCTTACCGAGGAGGACAGCCGTCGCCTGATCGCCGAACATAATTACGATGTAGGTCCAGATGCCCCGCTGGCCATTATGGTTATCAGTGACCGTATTTCAGCTTTCGAATGCATCTGGCATGGCGAAGGTGGCATGAATGGTATTCCAGGTAAAGGGGCCGCACTCAACGCCATCTCTAACCAGTGGTTTAAGCTATTTCGTGAAAAGGGACTGGCTGACAGCCATATTCTCGATGTTCCCCACCCTCTGGTGTGGATTGTGCAGAAGGCCCGTCCGGTAATGATTGAAGCCATCTGCCGCCAGTATATTACCGGCTCCATGTGGCGCTCCTACGCTAAGGGCGAGCGCGATTTCTGCGGCATACAGATAGCCGAAGGCCTGGAGCGTGATCAGAAGCTCCCCGAGCTACTGATCACTCCCTCCACCAAAGGTATTCTCACTGGTATACCAGGTGTTCCAGAGGTCGATGATGTCAATGTCTCGCGTGCTGATATCGAGAACAACTTCCAGAGCTTTAAATTTAATTCTCAGGACGATATTGATATCTATGAGAAATTGCTGGGTGAAGGCTTTGACGTAATCAGTGACGAGCTGGCCAAGCTGGACCAGATATTTGTCGACACAAAGTTTGAATTTGGCTATGTCACCGACCGTGCTGGCAACGAAAAACTGATCTATATGGATGAAGTCGGCACCCCAGATTCATCCCGTATCTGGGATGGTCCAAGTTACCGAGAGGGTAAGGTGGTAGAGAACTCCAAAGAGGGTTTCCGCCAGCTGCTGCTCAGCCACTTCCCAGATCCGGATATTTTGCTGGACAAAAACCGTATGGATGAGCGCCGCGCTCTAGCTGAAGATAATGATCTGCCAGAGTCAGTGATGATGGCAGTATCAGAAACCTATGTCAGCATGGCCGAGAAAATTACCGGCCAGCCACTGATTATCTCCGATAACCCTAAAGCAGAGATTATTGAGATTCTCCAAGAAAAGTACGGGCTAATCGACTAGCATTCGATAATATTGACTGGCACCTCGAGAACATGGGTTGCCAGTCCGCCCCGCGATGTTTCCTTGTAGCGCTTATTCATAACCTCACCCGTCTTGCGCATGGTACGAATCACCTTGTCGAGGGACACAAAATGCAAGCCATCGCCGCGCAGAGCCATGCGGCATGTATTGCTTTGACCGAAGCCATGGCATTACGCTCTATACAGGGCACCTGCACCAGCCCGCCCACCGGGTCATAGGTGAGTCCAAGATTATGCTCCATACCAATTTCCGCAGCATTCTCAATCTGGGCAGGGCTGCCACACAACACCTCAGCCAATGCGCCGGCAGCCATAGAACAGGCAGAACCCACCTCCCCCTGGCAACCTACCTCTGCTCCGCTGATAGAAGCATTCTTTTTATATAGAATACCAATGGCAACACAGGCCTGTATAACAGCCCTTAGATGCAGCAAGCCGTCCCTGGTCTCCTGCTCAGAGCGCCATAGAGCTCAGCAGTTATGCGGCTGACCTGATTGAGAACCCCATCAGAATTAAGAGCCCGGACAAATTGATTGCCCGCCAACATAGGCCCAACCGTATGGGAACTCGAAGGGCCTATACCCACTTTAAATAAATCAAATGCACTGATAGCCATGCTCTAAAGCTCTACTCTTAATCTCTAGCACAATCGCCCCCAACAACCTGGGCAGAACGCAAGGCCTATTCAAGGCCCCCGTAACATTTAAAAATAGACTATGAATAACCGTTTAGCGATATCTCAATGTTCGAGGCTGCGATATTAAGGGCCAGTGATATTCACCCTGATAACAAAATTGGCCAGAGTATGGCTGTACCCGCCAAAGTGGATAAAAACTTCCTGAAACTATTACATTTACTGGATGTTTGAGTTAGAGTCTTGCGCTTCTAAACCGATGTGGCAGCAAGTAATGACCGAACAACAAACTATTAATATCGATGCACGCAAGCTATTTAATCTGGGGGCTAACCTATTGGTTGCCGGCTTTATTAAACAGAAACCAGAGGATGCTAAAAAGCTATTTAAAGAGCTGAAACAGGGCACCAAGGTTAGATCGGGTCAGCTGACATCAGAAACCACAGGCGCGTCGATTCCTATTCAATTGGAACTTGAGCGCAGCGAATATCGCGGCCAGTTTAACTTCCCAAACTTTGAAATTGCTCTCAAGGCACTGCTGCAAAAGTTTGATACGGAGGTTCGCAAAGACAAGGAGCTCAAAGAGCTGCGCACTCTGACCAATCAGGACAATGGCGGTATTCTGTTTAATATCCCCAGTGGTGTGCAGATTGATGAGGATATCAATGTGCTGATGATGGCGGTTGAACCCTCTGAGGATTGCCTCGTTGTGCGCCTGATGTTTATGAACCCAGATCAGTTCCAATCTTAAACCAGAGGCTTAGGGCTTTTTAATGAGCAGTCAGCTACAGGACTTTAGTGACCGACTGGCGGCGATTATGCCGGAGATTGGCAGTGATCGTCTGCCTTCTCTTTTACTCAGCATGCTGAAAAGTCTGGTGCCCTTTGATAATGCAGTGATTCTGCACTATTACCGGGGACAAACCCCTCTGGTGCACTACAATGATATTCCGCCCATGGAGCGGGAGATTCAGATTGATAAATTTGTTGCCAGTGCTTTTCTGTTGGATCCGTTTTACCGTGCTGCGGTAGATGAGAGGAAATCCGGGCTGCACAGGCTTAGTGATTTAGCACCAGAGGGTTTTGAGAAAACAGAGTACTACCGCAGTTATTTTAAACATACTGAAATCAAGGATGAGGTGGGCTACCTGTTCCATATCTGTCCTGATCAGTTTGTTAATATTTCTTTGAGTCGCCTAGCGATTTCTCAGCGATTTAATCGCACGCAAATAGGTCTTCTGGCAGATATCGGCGCGGTGATTGAGGCTATCTGCAAGGCGCAGTGGGGTTCGTCTAGTGGCTCCGACAAGAGGGCAGACAATCAACTACCCGGGCAGCTGGATAGCGCACTTAAGCATTTTGGCACTGCCTATCTTACGGATCGTGAGTCGCAAGTGGTGCAGTTGTTTTTGCATGGTCATTCGACCAAGTCTATTGCTGAGCGTTTAGGTATTTCACCTGAGACGGTTAAGCTCCATCGTAAGAATAGTTACGCTAAGTTAGATGTTTCTTCGCAGGCAGAATTGTTTTATCTGTTTATCGATTCGCTGGCTAGTTTGACTAGTTATTCTGGCGGTGATCCATTGGTTGGGTATCTCTAGGTAGTTTGGTGGGCTGGTCTGTACCACAGAACATCTGCAGAGTCCCTTAGCTACACTTAACCTACCCAGGATGCCAACAACAACTAACCAAATACCACCAAATCATCCTCCAAGCCCCCAGAAATAATATCCCCAGGCGCAAACGTGCCAGCCAAAATACTCTCCGCCAGCGGATTCTCAATCAACCGCTGAATAGTCCGCTTCAATGGCCGCGCTCCATAAACAGGATCAAACCCAACCTCCAGCAACTTATCCATCACCGCATCACTGAGCACCAGATTAAGATCATGCTCCGCCAACCGGCGATTGAGTAACTCAAGCTGAATACCAGCAATACCCGCCAGCTCATTTTTGGCCAAGGGATGGAACACCACAGCCTCGTCCACTCGATTAATAAACTCCGGCCGGAAATGGGCACCCACCACATCCATCACCGCCGACTTCATGGTCTCGTAATTCTCCTCACCCGCCAGCATCTGAATCACATCAGAGCCCAGATTCGACGTCATTACAATCACCGTATTTTTAAAATCAACCGTGCGACCCTGACCATCAGTCAGGCGGCCATCGTCCAGCACCTGCAACAGAATATTGAACACATCCGGATGAGCCTTTTCTACCTCATCCAGCAACAGAACAGAATAGGGTCGACGACGCACAGCTTCAGTAATATAGCCGCCCTCCTCATAACCCACATAGCCAGGAGGTGCACCAATTAGCCTGGCCACAGAATGTTTCTCCATAAACTCCGACATATCGATGCGCACCATCGCATCCTCACTGTCGAATAAAAACTCCGCCAGAGACTTACATAATTCAGTTTTTCCCACACCAGTGGGACCCAAAAATAAGAACGAACCATTGGGGCGATTGGGGTCAGCCAGACCAGCTCGAGAACGACGCACCGCATTGGACACAGCCACCACAGCCTCATTCTGGCCCATCACGCGATTGTGCAGAGACTCCTCCATGCGCAGCAACTTATCGCGCTCAGCCTCCAGCATCTTGGACACTGGTATACCAGTCCATTTAGAGACAACCTCGGCAATCTCCTCCTCAGTCACCTTATTTCTGAGTAGCTGTTTTTCCACCTGCTCTTCAGCACCGGCGCTGGCCAATTGTTTTTCCAATTCCGGGATAACGCTGTACTGAATCTGCGCCATCTGCTCCAGGTCCCCAGCGCGATGCGCAGCTTCCAGATTAACCTTAGCCTGCTCAAGTTCAGACTTAATATGTGTAGCGCCTTGCATAGAAGCTTTTTCAGCTTTCCATATTTCCTCTAAGTCAGCGTATTCCTTTTCTAGCTCACCAATATCATCCTCAAGTTTTTTCTGTCGCTTCTTAGCCGCCGCGTCACTGTCCTTCTTCACTGCCTCCCGCTCAATTTTTAACTGAATCAAACGACGCTCAAGACGATCCATCTCTTCCGGCTTGGAATCAATCTCCATACGGATGCGACTGCCCGCCTCATCAATCAAATCAATGGCCTTGTCCGGCAGCTGACGATCAGTGATATAACGCTGGGATAATTTCGCTGCAGAGACAATAGCGCTATCTGTAATCTCAACCCCATGATGAACCTCATAGCGCTCTTTCAAGCCACGCAATATGGCAATAGTGTCCTCTTCGCTAGGCTCATCGACCAAGACCTTTTGAAAGCGTCGCTCAAGAGCCGCATCTTTTTCAATAAACTGGCGATACTCATCCAGAGTTGTGGCACCCACGCAGTGCAGCTCGCCACGGGCAAGAGCAGGCTTGAGCATATTGCCCGCATCCATCGCGCCCTCAGCTTTACCCGCACCCACCATGGTATGAATTTCATCAATAAATAAAATAATCTGCCCTTCCTGCTTAGACAGATCTTTGAGCACTGCCTTTAAGCGCTCTTCGAAATCACCACGAAATTTTGCGCCGGCCAGCAGCGCACCCAAATCCAGAGTCAGTACCCGCTTGTTCTTCAAACCCTCAGGCACTTCGCTATTGATAATCCGCTGAGCCAATCCCTCGACAATCGCCGTCTTACCCACACCGGGTTCACCGATCAATACAGGGTTATTTTTTGTGCGTCGCTGCAACACCTGAATAGTACGGCGAATCTCATCGTCGCGGCCAATCACCGGATCTAACTTGCCCTGCTCGGCTCGCTCAGTCAGATCAATGCAATACTTGTCCAAAGCTTCACGCTGCCCTTCCGCATCGGCGTCGGTGACCGCCTCACCACCACGCACAGCCTCAATCGCCGCCTTGGCTTTGTTTGTATCACCAAACTTGGCAAGACTTTTGCCCAGCAACCCACTGTCTTCCAGAGCGGCCCAGAGTACCATTTCACTGGAGATAAACTGATCGCCTTTTTGCTGAGCTGCACGGTCAGCCATATTCATCAGTCGACCCAAGTCCTGAGACAGGTTGGCATCGCCCCTGGGCGTGGTTACCTTAGCCAACTTATCCAGCTGGCTATTTAACGCCTCTTGTAGGCCGTTGGCATCGAAACCTGCGCGATTGAGGATAGGCCGCACCGAACCGCCCTGCTGGTTGAGCAGAGCCAGCAATAGGTGGGCTGGTTCGATGGCAGAATGATCATTGCCCACAGCAATTGACTGGGCTTCCGCCAGCGCGTTTTGTAGCTGATTGGTTAATTTATCAATTCGCATATCAGTTTCCCAAAAGTAGTTTTTTGCCTACTACTTTAATTGGGGATGGCTTTGAGGCTTTTCAATAGCGGAGCAACCTGAGTTGATTTAAATCAATAATCACAAAAAAACCGCTACCCTTTCGAGTAGCGGTTTTTAGACAGCCGTTTTAATGATCAGGCTTGGTTGAGCGCCGTGGTCATCTCAATCACCGCTTTCTTGCCATCGCCATAGACCATCAATGTATGATCCATTGCAAACAGCGGGTTGGGCAGTCCAGCAAAGCCTGGGCTCAGAGAGCGTTTGATCACCACCACGTTTTTGGCCTTGTCGACATTGAGGATTGGCATACCATAGATAGGGCTACCCTCAGATTCACGGGCCATTGGGTTGGTCACGTCATTGGCACCGATAATAATCACTACATCGGTATCTTCGAAGGTGGGGTTGATTCTATCCATCTCCACCAGCTTATCGTAGGGCACCTCGGCTTCAGCCAACAGCACATTCATATGACCAGGCATACGTCCAGCGACCGGATGAATACCATACTCGACCTCTGTGCCTCTGGCTTCCATAGCATCGGCTAGCTCGCGCACTGCATGCTGGGCCTGAGCCATTGCCATACCATAGCCGGGCACAATCACTACCCGCTTAGCCATTTCCAGCATCATAGCCACTTCATCGGGCTGAGCACTGGTGACCTTACCGGCATAGATTTCATCCGCATCGACGATGTCGCCACCGGCCGCCATCTTTCCAAACAGTACATTGGCCAGTGAACGGTTCATGGCCACACACATAATCTGCGTAAGGATTAAACCGGAGGTACCGACCAGAGAGCCCGCGACGATCAATACGGTATTGCCCAAAATAAAGCCCGCTAAGGCTGCAGCGATACCGGAGTAGGAGTTAAGTAATGCGATAACCACCGGCATGTCCGCGCCACCAATCGGCATTACCAAGAAGAGGCCCAACAACAGAGCTAGACCCACAATACCCACCATGGCCGCTGTGTTGCCTGGGTTGAGCACCAGACAGATCACTGCCGCAAGAGCAGCCAATAAAAAGATAGCGTTGCCGATAGGGCCACCGGGCAAGCCGTAGCTCTTTTTCATCAGCTCTTGCAACTTGGCAAAGGCGACAAAGCTACCGGTCAGGGTCACAGCACCAATCAGCACTGTCAAACCAATAGAAACCAGTGCAATAGTGCCCTCGGCGCCCTGCCCAAAGGCACCGGTACTGGTCACTACCGGGTTAAGAATCTCGGCAAAGGATGTCGGCGCCTGACCCAGTTTGGCATAGTATTCCGCCAGGGCGATTGACAGTGACGCACCGCCGCCAAAGCCGTTTAGCAGTGCCACCATCTGCGGCATAGAAGTCATCTGGATTCGCAGGGCCATGGTTGCACCCACAATACCGCCCACAAGGACACCAGCAATAATATAGCTGAAGTTGACTATGCTGCTATCGAGCAGGGTCACCACCACCGCAATCAACATACCGAGCGCTGACAAGGTATTGCCACGCACAGCCGTTTTAGGTTTGGTGAGACCTTTAATGCCGAGAATAAATAGAATACCTGCGACAAGATAAACGAAACTTACAGTAGATGGAGTCATCGTTTACTTCCTCTTAAACATGGCAAGCATGCGATTAGTGACTAAATAACCGCCTACAACATTAATGGTCGCCAATGTCACGGCAAAAAAGCCAAGGCCGTTGACCAAAATGGGCGAGCTATCGGAGCCTGCAGCCAGCAATGCACCCACCAGAGTAATACCAGAGACCGCATTGGTCCCAGACATCAATGGAGTGTGCAATGTGGGTGGTACCTTGGTAATCAGCTCTACACCAAGAAACAAAGACAGCACAAATAGCGCTAATAACAGGATTAAAATTTCCATGGGTTATGCTCCTTCCGGCTGAGTTTGAGACTCTAGCTCTGGCAGATTGAGTAATTTGCGCATATGGGGATGAGGAACCTCACCCTGATGGGCAACAACGGTACCGGCAACAATTTCATCATTAAAGTCGAGATTGAGATTGCCCGCTTCGTCGAGGATTAGTTCCAGCAATGTCTGCATATTTTTGCCCAGCATCTGGCTCGCATGATAGGCCAGCTCCGAGGGCACATTTTCTGGCCCCAGAATAGTCACATCATGAGCAACCACTGATTCGCCCTGCTTAGTTAGATCACAGTTGCCGCCTCTCTCTGCGGCCAAATCCACAATCACGGCACCGGCCTTCATGGCTTTAACCATATCCTCGGTCACCAGAATCGGTGACTTGGCCCCGGGAATAGCCGCCGTGGTAATAATAATATCCTGCTGGGCCACCACTTCGGTCATCAGCTCACGCTGACGACGCAAGAAGTCCTCGCCTTGCTCTTTGGCATAGCCACCGGCACCCTCAGATTCGCCGGTATCCAGATCCAGCTCAACGGGCTTGGCGCCCACAGATAAAATCTGCTCCCGGGCCGCAGGACGCACATCGTAGGCCTCGACTACAGCGCCTAGACGCTTGGCGGTAGCACAGGCCTGCAGGCCGGCAACACCCACACCCATAATTAACACTCGCGCTGGCTGCAAGGTGCCGGCGGCGGTCATTAGCATAGGAAAGATACGCGGTGCGGCAGAAGCACCCATTAGCACCGCTTTGTAGCCGGCCAGGGTGGCCATGGACGAAAGAACGTCCATACTCTGAGCGCGGCTAATTCTGGGTACCAGCTCCAGCGCCATGGCCGTGGCCCCCGTATCGGCAACTGCTTGCGCTGCCTGAGGCGAAGCCAGGGGGTCCATCATGCCGATAATCAGCTGACCCTTGCGAATGAGTGCCAGGTCGTCATCGCTGTTCTCATTATTTGAACCAAAACTCTGAACCTGTAAAACAATGTCTGCACTGGCGAATAAGGCTGCGCGATCTTCTGTGATGGTGGCGCCGGCAGCAGTATATTCCGCATCTGGGTAGCCTGCGGCACTACCTGCATCTGCTTGCATAAGCACCTGAACGCCTCTATCCGTGAGACTCTGGACATTGGCAGGGGACATGGCGACACGTTTCTCACCGGCTTTAACTTCCGAGGGAATTCCGACAATCACTCAATTCTCCTTATTTTTGGGGATGGTTATCTCGATATGGTTAGCTTACGTGCAGGCTAACAAAAAATATCACTTGCGAGTAATCGATTTAGGAATAATAACTATTACAAATTAATGATAGCCCCAAAACCCAGCGGCGGCCGGGCTTTGCAGAGGCTGTGCAATCAAATGGGAAAAGAGTAGCTGGAACTTAACAGAAACCTAACTCAGGCGAGACACAGAAAAATCTGCAAGATCACTGAGTTGAGCTTTGAAATGGCTCTCAGGCAGGTTCTTAAGTGCCTGCTTGGCCAGTAGTGCTTCCTGACGCGCACATTGCATGCTGTAGTCGATGCCTCCAGAGCCCTGCACCAGACTAAGAATCTCTGCAAAATTTTCAACGCTTTTATTGCTGATGGTCTCGCAGATATACGAGCATTGCGCACTGTCTCCATTATCACGAGCATAAATAAGCGGCATGGTCATCTTGCCCTCGGCAAGGTCGTCGCCAACATTCTTACCTGTAGCCTGGGCATCTCCCTGATAATCCAACACATCGTCAACAATTTGAAAGGCCATGCCCAGATGATTGCCATAGGCAGCCATCGCCGACTGATCAGTTCCAGCCAAACAGGCACCGGCCTGAGCAGCAGCTTCGAATAATGTCGCGGTTTTACGGTAAATTACCTGCAGATACATTGCCTCAGTGACCTCAGGATTACCTGCATTGGCCATCTGTTGCACCTCACCTTCAGAGATTACATTAGTGGCGTCGGCCATAAGGCCCATAATAGGTAAGTCAGCAATATCTACTAACATCTGGAAGGCGCGGGAATAGAGAAAGTCACCCACCAAAACGCTGGGTGCATTACCCCATTGCGCATTGGCGGTCTCACGACCACGACGCAGAGCCGACACATCAACCACATCATCGTGCAGTAGGGTCGCTGTATGAATAAACTCAATGATAGCGGCCATTTTAATATGCTGACTACCACTGTAGCCATTTGCCAGTGCACTGAGCAGCACCACCACCGGACGCAACCGCTTACCCCCGGACTCAACAATATACTGACCAATATTTTCCACTAGCCCGACATCAGACTGCAGCTGATCTATGATCAACTCATTGACTGAGGCAAACTCTTGTTTGATAGCTTGATGGAAAGGCAGCATTTATTCTTGACGGTAGATAGTAAACAAGGCTGCATGCTAGGGAGAGCCTGCTCATCTGTCAACCCACAATATTTATTAAAGCTAGCTCTAAGCCTAGCAACTGCGCGGCCCGAGCTACCCACAATGCCGTTAAAAGGTTGCCGAGAAGAGCATAACTGGGTACGATGCGCCCTCAAAAGCAACCCTCAAGGAACTCATGTCTTTTACCCCGAAGTCCTCATATACCAAAGAAGAATTACTGGCTAGCTCCCGCGGTGAACTTTTCGGCCCAGGCAACGCCAAGCTTCCAGCTCCCAATATGCTAATGATAGACCGAATTGTTGAAATCAATAACGATGGTGGCAAACATGGTCTGGGGCAAATTATTGCTGAGATTGATATTACACCCGACCTCTGGTTCTTTGACTGCCATTTCGAAGGCGACCCGGTTATGCCCGGCTGCCTGGGACTGGATGCCCTCTGGCAACTGGTAGGATTTTTCTTGGTTTGGAATGGTAACAGTGGCCGCGGTCGTGCACTGGGCGCTGGCAATGTGAAATTCTTTGGTCAGATCTTACCCACAGCTAAAAAAGTGACCTATAAGCTGGATTTGAAAAGGCTGGTTCAACGCCGCCTGATCATGGGGATCGCTGATGGCTCAGTTGAGGTGGACGGTCGCGAGATCTACACAGCGGAAGACCTGAAAGTCGGTCTATTTGAAAGCACCGATAACTTTTAATTTACCCCTAACTATAAATAGTAAGAGGATTAACCATGAGACGCGCAGTTATTACTGGCCTTGGTATTGTTTCCTGTTTGGGCAATGATCGAGATGCCGTAACTAAGTCTTTAAGAGAAGGAATTTCCGGAATCCGTCGTCGTGAAGACTTCGCGGAAATGGGGTTGCGCTGCAATGTCGGCGCTGTACTAGATATCGATCCTAAGGAACATATCGACCGCAAGATTCTGCGCTTTATGGGCCCCTCTTCGGCCTATGCCTATATAGCCACAGATCGCGCTATTGCAGATGCAGGTCTGACTGAAGAAATGGTGTCCAACCCGCGCACCGGTATTGTGATGGGCTCTGGCGGTGTGTCTGGAGAAATGTTTGTAGAGAGCATCGATGTTATGCGCGAGCGCGGTATTAAGCGCGCCGGACCCTACAGGGTCACTCAAATTATGGCCAGCGCAGTGTCTGCCAACGTAGCCACACCTTTTAAAATTAAAGGGGTTAACTACAGTCTGGCCTCAGCCTGTGCTACCAGCGCTCACTGTATTGGCCATGCGGTCGAACTTATTCAGTTAGGCAAACAGGACGTACTGCTGGCTGGTGGGTCTGATGATATGCACTGGTCTATGGCTGGTATGTTTGATGCCATGGGTGCTCTGACCAGCAAATTTAATGATACGCCCGAAATTGCATCAAGGGCCTATGATGCTGATCGCGACGGCTTTGCGCCAGGACTGGGTGCCGGGACAGTGATCGTTGAAGAACTTGAGCATGCTCTGGCTCGAGGCGCCAATATTATCTGTGAAGTAACAGGCTATGGTGCTACATCCGATGGTGCAGACATGGTTGCCCCCTCAGGTGAAGGCGCAGAGCGTTGCATGAAAATGGCAATGGCAACGGCCTCTGGTCCTATCGACTACGTCAACACCCATGGTACCAGCACCCCTGTGGGTGATATTGCCGAACTGGGCGCTATCCGCAACACCTTCGGCGATAACTGCCCAGATATTAGTTCAACCAAGTCGCTTTCCGGCCACAGCCTCGGCGCTGCTGGTGTTCATGAAGCCATATACTGCCTGCTGATGATGCAGGGTGGCTTTGTTGCCGGCTCTGCGCACATCGACAATCTCGACGAGCATGCCGCTGGGTTGCCGATTCTTTTGCAGACCAAAGAAAAGCAATTGGATCGTGTTATGAGTAATAGCTTTGGCTTTGGCGGTACCAATGCAACATTGGTAATGGAGCGCTATAAGGGTTAATAGTGCTGGCTAAATCGCGGTATTGCGCAATAAAAAAGGCGGCACCTCAGGTTACCGCCTTTTTTGTTTTCAACAGCTTTTTAGCCACTGCTATTTTTACCGCTAGTATTACCCGCCTTTGGTAAAGGCGACCCAGGCCCTGATACGCTGCTCAAGTATATCCAGCGGTATAGGTCCAGCCTCTAACACCCGGTCATGGAAGGCACGGATATCAAACTCATCGCCAAGCTCTGCTGTGGCATAGGCGCGCAGCTCTTTAATCTTTAGTTCACCCATTTTGTAGGCCAATGCCTGCCCTGGCCAAACAATATAGCGATCGATCTCAACCGTAATATCGTGCTCTGACTTAGCGCTATTGGCGATAAAAAACTCTATAGCGCGCTGACGACTCCAACCCAGTGAGTGGATTCCAGTATCTACTACCAGCCTGACAGCTCGCCACATCTCATAGGTGAGCTGACCGAACTTACTGTAGGGGTCCCTATAGAAACCCATCTCCTCCCCCAGACTCTCAGAATACAGGCCCCAACCCTCGACAAAGGCGGTGACGTTATACATATCACGCCGCCAACTGTGCAGGTCATCCTGCTCCTGGGCAAGGGCGATCTGCAAATGGTGGCCCGGCATAGCTTCATGCAGAGTTAGGGCTTCCATCTCCCATTTAGGTCTGGTATCCAGAGCATAGGTATTGGCAAAAAATATCCCCGCTCGCCCTACGGATTGAGCACCTGGTCTGTAATAGGCCGTTGTCTGAGATTTTTCCGCATAGGCGGGAATGGGCTCTACGCCATAGGGTAGCCTGGGTAGTTTGCCAAATAAGGGCGGCAACTGTGCATCGGCGCGCTTGGCGATATCGCGATACTCTCGCAGCAGATCCTGCTTGGACGTGAAATAAAACTGTGGGTCGGTGCGCAAAAACTGGGTAAAGGCCTCGAAATCACCCTCGAATCCCGATTCGCGAATAATATCCTGCATCGCCGCTCTGATGCGCTTGACCTCACTGAGCCCCAGCTGGTGTATCTGCTGAGGACTGAGCTGAGTAGTTGTGGACTGCTCTGCACGATGAGCATACCAAGCCTGCCCCTCGGGAAGGTTGGAGAGGCCCACAGCCTGCACAGCATTGGGAATATAACGCTCGCGCATAAAGCCTAAGAGCTCAAGATAAGCAGGCGCAATGACATTGCTATAGGCAGCCACAGCTCGCCCTCGCAACTCGGCCTGCTGATCCGCCGACAGGCCGTCCGGAAACTGTTTGAAGGCAGCCAGTAATGGACTGTCCATTGGATCCTCATAGAGCTGGTTTAAAATCTGCTGTGGCACATCCCGCAAGGTAATAGCCGGCGGTGTCATGCCCTGCTCCAACCCGCTCCGCAGTAGTTCTATATTCTGTTCAATCAGGGTGCCTGCACCCTCCAGGCGCGCGATAATATTTTCATACTGGGATGCTGACCGATAAGGCATCATGGCAATCATGGAAGCTATATCCTGCTGCACTCCGCCCATCTGGTTGATCGGCATCAGATCATCAGCGTAGGATTGCGACTTGATAGCAGAGGCTAGATCCTTGTGGACCAGCTGAAAATCCAGCTGCGCGGCCTGGCTAAGAGACTCGCTGGGAATGCTCTCTAAAGCAGCCAGCAAGCGATGAGTATCGGCCTTGCGTCTCTCTATTGCTGCCTGAGAGGAATCGGTCCAGCGGTCGTCCTGCCCGGGGTAACCCAACCAGGTGGCATACTCTGGATACTCAGTTACCTGGTATTCATAAATAATATCCATCAGAGCCACCAGTCTCTGATCCTGATCCTCAAATCCCTGATTGGCCATGACTGCATCGAGGCGTGACTGGTAATCTCCGAGCGCGGCCACTGCGGGCATAGCTGTGAGCATACTGGTTAACAGCAGGGCCAATGATAGAAAAGAATAGAAAGAATGAGATTGATTTGCTTGACGGGCCATAGCCGACTCCAATTTTATTGTTGCGCCAATACTGGCACAGAAGCCGCAACAAGGGCAATGGAGGAATCACAACCAAGCTAAAGTATAAAATAACTGTAGAAACAAAAAAGGTAGCTGCTACAGGCCGCTACCTTAAAAGATGACAATCGCGAGATCTAAAGCGCGGCTAGAATAGCCTCAGCACTGGAGCCCTCTAATGCACCGGCATCGACATTCAACAGACTAACTACACCATCGTCGACAATCATGGCAAAACGCTGGCTGCGGGTGCCCATACCAAATCCAGAACCGTCTAGTTCGAGCCCAAGAGCCTTGGTAAAGTCAGCATTGCCATCGGCCAGCATCATCAGATGCTCAGCATTGGCTGATTGGCCCCAGGCATTCATTACGAATACATCATTCACCGACATACAGGCAACTGTGTCCACGCCCTTGGCTTTAATCTGGTCAACATGCACCACAAAGCCCGGCAGATGAGCGGCCGAACAGGTGGGCGTAAAGGCACCAGGTACCGCGAAAAGAACCACCTTCTTGCCGTCAAAGATATCCGCAGTGCTCACACCAGTGGGGCCTTCAGCGCCCATAATAGAAAACATTCCTGCAGGAATTTTATCGCCAACTTGAATACTCATAACTACCTCATAATCGAAACTGTGGTTTAAAAAGGCCGCTACTGACAGCGGCCTCAACTTTATGCATTACCCAACTTGATACTGCTGAGAGAGCAAAGTAGACCTAAAACGGGATATCGTCGTCGAAGGAATCCATACCCTGAGGCGCTTGTTGCTGGCTGGGTGCTTGCTGTTGGCTAGGCGCCTGCTGCTGAGGTGCACTCTGCTGCTGCGGTGGGCTCTGCTGCTGATAGCCACCCTGGTCATAACCGCCCTGCTGACCGCCTCGGCTGTCGAGCATCTGCATTTCGCTAGCAACGATCTCTGTGGTGTAGCGATCCTGACCGTCTTGACCCTGCCACTTGCGCGTGCGCAATGAACCCTCAATATAGAGCTTTGAGCCCTTCTTAACATATTCGCCGGCAATCTCTGCAAGGCGATTGAAAAATACCACTCGGTGCCATTCGGTGCGTTCCTGCTGGTCGCCTGTGTTTTTATCTTTCCATGATTCAGACGTAGCCAGACTAAGGTTGGTTACAGCGCCACCAGAGGGCATAAAGCGTGTTTCTGGATCCTGTCCACAGTTGCCCACAATGATGACTTTATTGACTCCGCGTGCCATTTTTTTCCCCTGTTCTGTGCTTATTTACGTTCGATTAAAGTACGGTTTTAGGCTGGGCATGTCGACGGTCTGTTTATCAACTTTGACATAGGCCAACTGCTCACCTTTGAGAAGGAGTATATCTTCTACCCCAGTTATATTTGAAATTATTTTTGCAAAATCCTGATGATCTGCATCACCAACCTGCAACACCAGGGTCTGCAGTGGCCTGGGGGCCTGCAAACCCAGCGCTAAAACCCACCAGATAGCCAGCAGACCTGCCAGTATTAAAAACAAACCATCGGTCCCATACTGTTGCAAACTCCAACCCCCCAAAGTGCCGCCTACAAAGGCACCAAAAAACTGGCAGCTGGAGTAGATTCCCATAGCAGTCCCGCGATTACCCACTGGGCAGGCTTTGCTCATCCAGGATGGCAGCGAGGCCTCAAGCAGATTAAATGCCGCGAAAAATGCCAACAGCATAAAGGGGGTCAGCAAAGGGCCACGCTGCTGGCCCAACACCAGCATAGCAATGGCCAGCACCGCCACCGCAGTGACAAAACTAAGTTTCTGTTTGCTGAAACGCTCACCCAGTATCATCGCTGGGATCATCGCGATAAAACCACCGCCCAACAGACCTAGGTAGACCCACCAGAGATTTTCACTGGCAATGCCCAGCTCCTGAGTAAGAATTGTCGGAATCACCACAAAGGCGGCCATTAGGGCCAGATGCAGGGCAAAGATGCCAAGATTTAAGCGCAGTAGGGTGGGATTTTTCAACAGCTGGCCAATCTGACTAATATCCGCACGAGTCTCCCGATTTTGCTGCACCAGGGTGGCCTTGGGCACCAGGCCCACAAATATGCCAATACCTACCAGCCCCAGCACCGCAGTGACCCAGAAGATGCCAGACAGACCTGCAAAGCTCGCTATCACTGGGCCTGCAATCATCGCCAGCATAAAGGCCAGCCCAATACTGCCACCAATAGCTGCCATAGCTTTGGTGCGATTCTCTTCCGATGTCAGGTCGGTCACCATAGCCATCAGCGTACTGGCAATGGCCCCCATGCCCTGCAGTGCACGACCTAAAATAAGTTCGAACATACTGTCCGCGGCAGCTGCCAGCAGACTACCTGCCACAAACAGCACAAGACCACCAATAATAACGGGTCGCCGGCCAATTCGATCCGACAGCAACCCCAGAGGAATTTGCAATAGAGCCTGAGTTAAACCGTATGCGCCCAGCGTCAGACCCAGCATAACTGGGCTGGCATCGGCATAGTCATCCATATACAGCGCCAGAACGGGCAGCACCATAAACAGGCCGAGCATTCTAAAACCATAAAGACTCGCCAGAGAGGCAGTCGCACGTCTCTCTACTACAGAAAATGGCGTCGGAGATTGGGTAGCTTCAGTCAAGATGTCTTCAAATAGGGTCGGTTGCGTGAAGCCTATCTTAACAGCGCAACTCAGCGGCGAAAATATTTATCAGCAATATTTTTTAATTAGGGTCTGCGGCCTGATTTAAAACGTAATGTCTTCTGTAGAGCAAATTCGCTTTGCTCAAGTGACTGGCTGCGCTCTATAATTGACTGTTTAACCCGGCCCTCAGTCAGACCCTAAACTCAACCGACAAAAGAAGCATACATGGATACCATTCAGGTCCGCGGCGCACGCACCCATAATCTCAAAAATATCGACCTTGATATTCCCAGAGACAAGTTGATTGTTATTACCGGGCTCTCGGGTTCGGGCAAGTCATCGCTGGCTTTTGACACGTTATATGCTGAGGGCCAGCGTCGCTATGTAGAATCACTCTCTACCTACGCACGACAGTTTTTATCGATGATGGAAAAGCCCGATGTGGACCATGTTGAGGGACTTTCACCGGCGATCTCCATCGAGCAAAAATCCACTTCTCATAACCCGCGCTCAACCGTGGGTACTATCACTGAAATTTACGACTACCTGCGCCTGCTATTTGCCCGCGCCGGCGAACCGCGCTGCCCGGACCATGGTAAGCCGTTGAATGCCCAGACCGTCAGCCAGATGGTAGACCAGGTGCTGGCACTGCCCGAGGGCACCAAGCTAATGTTGCTGGCGCCTGTGGTTAAGGACCGCAAGGGCGAGCATCTCCACCTATTTGAAAGCCTGCGTCGTCAGGGCTTTATTCGCGCCAGAATTGACGGACTGGTCTGTGACCTGGACGAGGCCCCTGCCCTGGATAAAAAGAAAAAGCACAGCATTGAAGTGGTGGTAGACCGCTTTAAGGTCAAGGCAGATATTGGCCTGCGCCTCGCGGAGTCCTTTGAAACGGCCCTTACCCTGGCCGAGGGCCTGGTGGCGATTAGCTATATGGATGCCGAGCAGCCTGATCAAATTTTTAGTGCCAAGTTTGCTTGCCCTGTCTGTAACTACAGCCTCAATGAACTGGAACCACGTCTATTCTCGTTTAATAATCCAGCCGGTGCCTGCCCTACCTGCGACGGTCTGGGTGTGCATCAGTTCTTTGATATTGACCGCGTTATCCAGCACCCAGAGGCCTCCATCTCTGAAGGAGCGATTCGCGGCTGGGATCGTCGCACCCTGTTTTATTACAATATGCTGACCAGCCTCGCCGAGCACTATGACTTCGATATTGAGCAGCCCTGGGAGCAACTCTCAGCGATTCACCAGCAAAAGATTTTATTTGGCAGTGATGATGAAGAGATCACCTTTAACTATGTGAATGACCGCGGCACCGTCTTCCGCCGCCAGCATAGCTTTGAGGGTGTGATCAATAATATGGAGCGGCGCTATCGCGAGACCGAATCCAACTCGGTGCGGGAAGAGCTGACCAAATATATGGCCACCTCCAACTGCCCTGAGTGCTCGGGTACTCGGCTGAGAAAATCGGCACGCAACGTGTTTATTGATGATCGCCGTATTGAAGATATCGTTTGCATGCCCGTGGGCGAGTGCAGCGACTATTTTGAAAACCTTGACCTGCCCGGTCGTCAGGGGGAGATTGCCGAAAAGATTGTCAAAGAAATTCGCCAACGCTTTAACTTTCTGGTCGATGTAGGCCTCAATTATCTCTCACTCAACCGCAGTGCAGATACATTGTCTGGCGGCGAAGCTCAGCGCATTAGATTAGCCAGCCAGATCGGTGCCGGCCTGGTTGGCGTCATGTATATTTTAGACGAGCCCTCAATTGGCCTGCATCAGCGGGACAATGAGCGGCTGCTCAAGACCCTAGTGCGCCTGAGGGATCTAGGCAATACCGTAATTGTAGTGGAGCATGATGAGGATGCCATTGCTTCGGCAGACCATATTATTGATATAGGGCCCGGCGCAGGCATCCATGGTGGCCAGGTGGTCGCTGAGGGTACAGCCAAGCAAATTAAAGCTAATAAACAGTCAATTACTGGTAAGTTTTTGTCCGGCGAACGGGGTATTCAGATCCCTAAAAAACGCCATAGCGGTAAAGGCAAAAGCTTAAAAATTACTGGTGCCTCAGCCAATAATCTGCAGGATATTAATCTGGAAATACCCCAGGGGGTGTTCACCTGTATCACCGGCGTGTCCGGCTCTGGTAAGTCGACGCTGATTAATGAAACCCTGTATCCAGCGGCAGCAGTGGCACTGAACAAGGCGACTACCCTCAAACCTGCAGCTCACAACAAGATTACCGGGCTCAGCCATCTGGATAAATGCATTGATATAAACCAGAGTCCAAT
Organism: uncultured Porticoccaceae bacterium; assembly: GCA_965656965.1. Classification (GTDB taxonomy): domain Bacteria; phylum Pseudomonadota; class Gammaproteobacteria; order Pseudomonadales; family Porticoccaceae; genus HTCC2207. The sequence continues at coordinate 32,744 of CBFHMK010000014.1, read as the reverse complement.
TGGCCGCACACCCCGCTCTAATCCGGCGACCTATACCGGTATCTTTACGCCAGTACGCGAACTGTTTGCCGGCACCCAGGAAGCTCGCTCGCGAGGCTACAACCCAGGACGCTTTAGTTTTAATGTTAAAGGCGGCCGCTGTGAGGCCTGTCAGGGTGACGGAGTAACCAAGGTAGAGATGCACTTTTTGCCGGATGTCTATGTGCCCTGCGATGTCTGCAAGGGAAAGCGCTACAACCGAGAGACTCTGGATATTCATTTTAAGGGTAAAAACATCCATCAGGTCCTAGAGATGACTATTGAGGACGCTCGTGAATTCTTTGATGCGATTCCGGCCATTGCCCGCAAACTGCAAACATTGATTGATGTAGGTCTGTCCTACATTAGCCTGGGCCAATCCGCGACTACCCTATCGGGTGGAGAAGCTCAGCGGGTCAAGTTATCCAAGGAACTCTCGAAAAGAGATACCGGAAAAACCCTGTATATTCTCGATGAACCCACCACTGGCTTGCATTTCCATGATATTGAGCAGCTGTTGGCCGTGCTTCATCGTCTCAGAGACCATGGCAATACGGTGGTAGTTATTGAACATAATCTGGATGTGATTAAGACAGCAGACTGGATTGTGGATCTAGGGCCTGAAGGCGGTTCTGGTGGTGGTCAGATTGTTGCCCAGGGTACCCCCGAGGATGTTGCCCTGGTCAAAGGCTCCCATACCGGACACTTCTTAAAGGATATTTTAGCGCGCTAGACGTCCGGTTTAGAAATTAGCCTGCCAGGATTTGTAATCGGCAATCATCTCATCGACAGCGGTCTGCTGGTATTCCCGCAGGCCGCTAAGAATAATTTTCTTCACCCCATAGCCAACCACATCGCCGCTATCCATCAGGCGAAACTGCAGCTCTACATCACCGCGCTTGCCATCCACTATCATCTGTTTGTCGGCCAGTTCGACTGCCGGCTGAGTCAAATCGAGACGGTCCAGATGCAGCGACATAGACTGATAGATAGCCAGTGGCCGCGCCGGATTGATCATCACATTTTGCTCAGCCATTAGTGGCACCAGAATATAGGGGAAATTCTGCCCCGAGAACAGCACATAGCTGCGCACCAGCTGCTCTATGATCCCCTGATCAAAGACGGCTTCAGTTGACCGCTGTACTTGCAGATAGCACTTGTCACGAACATCTAGAATTTCAAACTCATTTGCAGGTGCCTCGGGAAATAACAGCCCAACGTCAGCCGACACCATTCCGGAAAAAGTAAAAGACATTTCCTGACTCAGGCCATAGCGTTGCAGAGCAATAGCAAACAGCAAGTCTCCGGGAACACAGAAGCGCTTGCTATCTGCATCATGGATCGGGTTAAAGTCATTGCTGACCGCTTTGGCAAAGCGACTGCCCTGCTCTGCACTGATGGTTAAGTGACGGTCGTTCTGATTGTAAAAACTGTCGAGAAACATAAATTCAGCGGGCCCTGGATATCAGCCGCGCATAGTAGTGAGTTTAAAGCTCAGGTCAAGGGCAATATAGCCATGCTAAATGGGTCATTGGCGCAACAATTCAGTCGACCGGGGTTAATCGAGCTCGGCTTCAAACTCTTCCAGCAGGTCCAGAGGTTCCATTTCCTGGCCCTCTAGATCCTCATTCCAGTTAATACCCACCATTAGCACATCGCTGTGCATGCCGGGTAGCCAGTCATCTAGAAACTCTTCCATCTCTATGGCTACCGGCCTATACACTGACCAATCACCGTCGCAGAGCGCCTCAGCAAGCTGTTGATCAGACCAGAAGGGCATAACATCAATACTGTCATTGTCGACAGAGCCCACCAGAGCCCAGTCATCCTGAGCATCCTGAAGACCCCAGATACAGCCTTTTTCCAGGCTCTCTACCACTAGGCGGTCAAGATTTTCTTGCAGATCGTCAGACAGGGGTTCCATGGCTTTATTAACTCTTGGTTGCTGTAGTGATAGGCCTACATAGTAACTCGTTTGCCCCAGCCCGCCAAAACAAAGCTGCCCTGCGACAATTTGTCACATTGCGCGGAGAGCCAATTACTTTAACCTGCCGCCAGTTAAACGGTTCTGCTAAAACTGCATCCCTAAAAAGAGGCCCCCTAACCATGAGATCTACTTTTATATTTGCGCTAGCTACTGCGCTCAGTCAGACAGTCAGTGCAACCTATGCTGACACTCTCGACAAAAATATTAATGAGATAACTATCCAGGCCTATACAGCAGTTGCTGTAATCAGCAGCCCCAGCCTAAATCAGCCCCTGCCCATAGCGGACTCCTCAGAATTCCTCAGTAAAATTCCCGGTGCTAACGTTAATAGCAATGGAGCCCTTACTGGTATAGCCCAGTATCGAGGCCTATTTGGCGACCGTGTATCTGTAGCCTTAGACGGCGCGCCTGTACTTACCGGTGGCCCAAATGCAATGGATACTCCCCTATCCTACGCGCCCGCAGCTCTGCTAGCGGAGCTGAGCCTACATCGAGGCATAGCCCCAGTAAGTGTTGCTCAGGAAAGTCTGGGTGGCCATATCCAAGTCCAGCTTGATCGCGGCCAGTTTAATCAACTCGGAAAGTTTAAATTTAGCGGTCTGGCCAATAGCCAGTTCGCCGACAACGGTCAGCAAGCTAGCTCAAATCTTAGAATGGTAGCAGCCAATAATCAGCATAGGCTTGCACTATTATTGTCCCACAGTAAAGGGGCTAACAGTGAAGCCGGCGATGGGTCGGTGCGGCAAGGAACCCAACACCAACGCAGCCGCAGCGATCTAAGCTATGCATGGCAAGATCAAACCCGAAGCGCAGAAATCTATATGGGTCAGCATTATGTTAAAAATACTGGCACAGCTGCGCTGGCCATGGACATTGCCAGCATAGATACAGATTTGCTGGGCATAAATCTTAGCGCCGATATTAACGGGCTCAATCTAACAGGCCATCTCGCCTGGAGCGATGTGGTGCACTTTATGGATAACCACAGCCTCCGCCAGTCACCTATGATGGCGATGAACTACAGAACCAATCTAGCCACTGCCGACAATCTGTCTTGGACTCTTAAGGCTCAGATACCAGTGGCATTCGGTCAATTAACGCTCGGCACCGACGGTAATCTATCCAACCACCAGGCTATTATTAGCAACCCGCAAAACAGCCTGTTTGAACTGGTAAACTTCAATGCTGTAGAGCGCGACATTATCGGCCTATTTGCAGAGCTGGATGGCCTGGTCGGGCGCAATTGGCAGTACCAGCTAGGTGTCAGGTTTAATCAGATTTCTCTCGACGCGGGTCAGGTTGCTGCCACAGGTATGCTGGGCATGATGGCTAACAATGCCAATGCTCTGGCCATGCAGTTCAATGCTGCCCAGCGGGATATTCAACAGCATAATACCGACCTGCTGGTTAAGTTAAGTCGCGACATATCATCAACAACCCACCTTAATATTGATCTGGGTATCAAACAGCGCGCCCCCGCTTACCAGGAATTATATCTATGGCTGCCACTGCCTGTTACCGCTGGACTTGCCGATGGCCGCAGCTATATAGGTAACCTGCAGCTCAATGCCGAAAGCGCTAACGAAATTAATCTCGGAATCGAACATAGCCGGGATAAGTTTTACTTTGCTCCACAGATTTTTTATCGACGCATTAATGACTATATACAGGGCATGCCGACCAGCGATATGACCGCCAACAGGATCAGTCATATGATGTCTGGAGCTCCGGCGCTTATGCACAGTAACCTAGAGGCAGAAATCTATGGCTTGGATGCCGACTGGCGCTACCGTCTTAGCCCTAACTGGTCTATTGATGGCCTAGTGAGCTATGTGCGCGGCAAACAGACCCAGACTGGCGATAATCTCTATCGCATCGCCCCACCCAATAGTCGTATTAGCCTGCACTTTCATCCGCAAAGCTATGAGTCCAGGCTGCGACTGACACTCGAGTCCCATCTTTATGCCAAGCAAACTAAGACCGCCAGTTTTAATCAGGAACAGTCCTCCGCTGGATACGCCATTGTCAATATTTCAGGCCGCTGGTCAATCAGTCAAAGTCTGCAGCTGTGGGCCGGCATAGGCAACCTGCTGGATCGCGCCGCCAGCCATCATCTATCGGGTCGCAATCGCCTTACAGGCAGCGATATTGCTGTAGGCCAGGCCATGCCAGAACTGGGTAGGAACCTCTCCCTCGGCCTGCAAATAAGCTGGTAATCTGATATTTCTGGTATCATAGGCGCATGTTCAAGGACGATATTTACCAGACCCATATCACCGCGCTGCAGAACCTCCAGGGACTGAGCCTAATTCGCGGGCTAGCGCTGGTGGGTCAGGCTCTGGCTCTGGCCTATTTTAGCTTGATTAAGCCCATAGACCTGCCCGTGGAGGCTATCAGCCTGGTGCTGAGCATCTATGGAGCTATTACCGCGGCTACCTGGGTGCGCAGTAAAAAGCCTGTACCCATAGTAGATAATGAGTTTTTCATTCACCTGCTAGTGGATATTATGTTCTTTTCTGCGCTGCTTTATCTGAGTGGCGGCGCATCCAATCCATTTATTTCATACTATCTTATCCCCATCAGTATCGCGGCCATTACCCTGCCCCGCAGGCTCACTGTTGCCACGGCATTAGCAGCACTTCTCTGCTACAGCTGGCTGTTAAATAATCATATTACTGTTCAGGCCCTGGCGCCTGTGGCAGATGCCCATGGCAGCCACAGTAGCGCTGGCAATCTCCATATATTGGGAATGTGGGCCAACTTTGTGATCAGTGCGGTGATTATTACCTACGTTATCAGCCGAATGGCCCAAACCCTTAGATTGCAGCAGCAGAGAATTGCCGAACAGCGGGAACATCAGTTGCGCGACGAGCAGCTGCTGGCCATAGGCACTCTGGCCGCAGGCACCGCCCATGAATTGGGCACGCCGCTGAATACCATGAAGATTATCAGCGATGAATTGGTTGCCAGCCAGTCGCAACCCAATGCCGAACTTAGCCTCCTGCAAAGCCAGATTGAACTCTGTAAAACCACATTGCGACGGCTCCTGACCACCGCAGAGCAGTCCCAGTCCAGCCAACTGCAGCCACAGCTATTAACGCATTATTTTTCTAGCCTTATAGAGCGCTGGCAGCTTATGCGCCCGAGCTTAAAAGCCAGTATCCAGATGGCAGAGCATTACCAGAGCGCAACCTTCCACCCGACGATTGAACAGTCCATTCTCAACCTGCTCAACAATGCCGCAGATGTCAGCCCTGAGAAGGTTGAGGTCGATATTGACTGGGACGACAAGCAGGCACAAATTAGTATTCGCGACTACGGTGCTGGCCTGCAAGCAGAGGATATAGATCATCTTGGGCAAGCCTTCGTAACCAACAAGAAGGATGGCCTGGGGTTGGGACTGTTTCTATCCCAAGCCACGCTGACGCGCTTTGGGGGCAAGGTCAGCCTGCAAAATGCCCCCAGCGGCGGCACGGTGACCCAGATTGTTCTACCCCTGAATAGTCCGGCGCCGGCCCAGGATCAGGCCCAGCTATGAATTATCTGGTCATTGATGATGATCCGGTGTTCGGCGCAATACTGAGCCGAGCCCTAAGGCGTCGCGGCTATCAGACAGCACAGGCAGTCAATGGCACAGAGGCTCTTGAACAATGTCAGCACAGCAACGTTGACCGAGTGATCTTGGATCTCAAGCTATCGAAGGAGTCAGGGCTATCCATATTGCGGCAGCTTAAGCAGACTGAGTCTGGGGCTGAGGTAGTGATTCTCACCGGCTATTCCAGCATATCGACGGCGGTTGAGGCCATCAAGATGGGGGCGCTAAACTACCTGTGCAAACCCGCCTCTGTCGATGACATTATTGCCGCCTTCGAACCACTGGCAGTCAACAGTCCAGCGCCAGTTCAAGACAGCCCTCCGTCGGTGAATAGACTGCAATGGGAGCATATTCAGCGAGTGCTTAACGAAAACGGTGGCAATATTTCAGCCACCGCCAGAAGCCTGGGTATGCATCGCAGAACCCTGCAGCGCAAACTTCAGAAACGCCCGGTTAAACAATAGTCCAATTTTACCGCTATCTGCCTAGTTGAGAACCTTATAGCCTCGGCCTTTAAGGCAGCGTTTAACAATACGATCCTGCTCATAGCGGGCGCGCTTGTTTGACTTAACACCGCCAAGCACAGCACCGGCACCAGCACTGCGTTCAACTGTCTCATGATTACCTAGCACAGCACCTAACACGGCGCCTACCACAGCACCCTCGGCTGCGCCCTCTAGGGTACGCTCACTGACCTCTACCTGAGCTGCATATTCTTTGCAGTCAGCCAGGTCTACCTCATAGGCATAGGGGTCTACACCTCTAGTATCCACAACAATTTTATCGGGCGCGCCATAGCGATGGCCGCTGGCACAGCCGGTGAGAAAAATACCAATGACCAATGATACCCAAAGCTTAGACATAATGAATTCCTTCCACTGATTACTATTAATGACTCAACGCCAATCCAGATATTTGGTTGACTCCTTCCCTGCAGGGGCTGAACATCTGGCCGCTCTCACCCCTCAATCCTTCAACTCTTTACTTAGTATTGTTCATAATGCCGCGAACTGCCGCCGGAATATCTGCGGGCAATACCACCAACTTGGAATTGGGGGAATTAGATATGGTCTTCATGGCATCAATATACTGCTCACCAAGCAAGTACATGGCTGGTAGTTCTTTATCCTGAATCGCATCATTAACCTTGGTCAGCGCAGCCTTAGTCGCCTCTGCCAACACCACCTGAGCCTCAGCGTCACGTCGCGAGGCCTCCAGGCGACCATCGGCTTCAAGAATAGCCGCGGTCTTCTCACCGTCGGCACGGGTGACCGTGGCGCGACGCTGACGTTCAGCGGCAGCCTGCTCTTCCATCGCCTGCTGCATGGTGCCTGAGGGATTGATATCCTGAATCTCAACTGTCTTAAGGGTAATACCCCAGTCGGCAATATCATCGGAAATAGAATCTTTGAGCTTGGCCTTAATCTGATCGCGCGATGACAGCGCATCATCTAGAGCCATTTCACCGACGATGGAACGCAGCGAAGTCTGCACCAGGGTACGGATTGCCAGTTCGTAATCCTCAACCCCGTAAAGGGCCTTCTCAGGACTGACAATGTTTATATAGGCCACTGCGTTGGCGATAATCACCACATTGTCCAGAGTGATGACTTCCTGAGACGGAATATCCAGAACAATATCCTTGGTTGTGGCTTTAAACGCCACATCATCAATATAGGGAATAATGATATTCAGCCCGGGCTGCAGTGACTTTTGGTATTTACCCAGTCGCTGCACCACCCACTTGGAACCCTGGGGGACCAGACGAATGCCTTTTAACAGAGTGACTATAACTAACAATAACAACATGGATGTAACGATAATGCCTTCCATAGGTTTTTCCCCTAACTAATTAATTATGTTTTTCGACCATCAATAGATCGCCAGAAATTTCTCTAATATGCAGACGATCACCCAGGGTCACTTTAGACTCACAGATAAACTCCCATTCATCGCGATCCAAAACCGGGGTACTGAAGCGCAGCTTGCCGTTGGTGGTCTGCGTGGGGACTTTAATCACCTGACCAGATTCCCCAATAGCGGATTCACGAGCTTTATCACTGCTGTTGTCCTGACTCATCTTGGGCCTGACAACCTTAAACCAGAGTACAGTGAAAGCCACAGAGGCTGCCGTCCAAAGCAAAAGCTGTAGGCTAAAAGAGAGCTCCAGCATTAAGGTCGCTACCCCGACTACCAGGGCCCCCAGGCCAAACCAAAGAATGGTAAAGCTGGGAATAAAAATTTCGCCTATGATCAGCAGAACGCCCAACATAAACCAGTGCCAGTAAAGCATTTGCATAACGATATATCGCCTTTTGTTATTTTCTATAGATTAAGAGTAACAAATTTTAGTCAAGATCAGTACCGAGAACTCTGGACATTAGTAGTGCGTTTTCACGGCCATATTGAGTCCTGTAATAGTCCCTGCGTTCACCCACCTCAATAAAGCCCCTCTGCTGATAAAGCCTGATGGCCCGAAAATTTGACACCCTAACCTCCAGGTGCAGTACCCTCACCTCAGGCGGCAGAGAATCGATACCATGCTCCAATAGTACAGCACCTAATCCCAGCCCCTGCTTTCGTGGATGAATCGCCAAATTATAAACTTCCGCATAGTCTAATACGGTTCCTATAACCAGAAAGCCTGCGAGCTGGCTATCAACGACTAGGACCTGAGTATGCTCGATACTCTGCTGCAGTTGCACAGAACTCCAGGGAGACTGTGAGCTCGCCTGCTCTATGGCCAGAATCTCCGCTAGGTCATTGGCCTGCATAGCTCGAATAACAGGTTGCTGTAGAGGGGAAAGACTCAAGACTCTGCTTTGTGAACCTGTCGCTGGGGACTGAGAAAACGGATAGTCTGCCAGGTATCGCGCTTGCGACTGGGTTGCTCGATCATGGAGTTTAATGAGGGCACTAATAAGCCAGTGACCTGACCAAAGATCTCAACCTGGCCATTAGACACCGCGGCCCTTTGCTCCGCAGACAATAACCAGTCGGCGGCCGAATCTCCCAATAGCAGCACATATTTGGCTGACTTGCTGTCAACTCTAGCCTGCACCAGGGTGGTTAAAAACTCCCGCACCTCTGCTTCATCGCCAGCCATATTGGCATAGGGAGGCCATTGCACTAGCTCCATCTGCGGCAGCGGGCCAGTGCTCTGCCCCATCGCCGCCAGAATATTGCCCAGTAATAATATTTGTTCTGGATCTGGCAGACTATCCTCGACCGAACTACAGACCAACAGCTCTTCACTGGGCTGCCAGAGCGCAAACCTCAGCTCTATAGATGTTGCCACTTCTGGCAACGAGGGGGTTGCAACCTTGGCAGCAGGCTTGGCACCTGTCCTGTCTTCCAGACCAATATTGACTAACTCAGCCATGGATTTTTGCTGTACTTGCTGACTGGACGGCGATAGCTCTGGCGCTGCCACAGCGGCCCCGGCAGAAACTGAACCCAGGTCAGGCAGGTCTGCGCCGCTCTGTTTGGAGGGCAACACCAGGGAGCTCTCAGAAACCAGCGGCAAATCTTTGGACACATACTGCACTATGCCCATCGTTTGCAAATACTGATTTCTAAGCGCCTGAGACATTAGATGCCACCGAGCTGGGGATGCAGTCGACCTGGATTGCGCATCAGAGTCAGGGCATTTAGGTAGGCCTTGGCGCTAGCCAGCAAAATGTCTGTATCGGCGCCCTGGCCATTAATAATTCGGCCGTCTTTCTCCAGCCGCACTGTCACTTCACCCTGTGAATCTGTGCCCTGAGTGACTGCATTCACTGAATATAGCTGCAACTGAGTTTCGCTATTAACCAGCTTTTCAATGGCATTAAAAATGGCGTCTACAGCCCCGTCGCCACTGGCTTCGGCACTGTGCTCTTTATCCTGATAGCGAACCCCGATTTTGGCCTGAGGAGACTGACCGCTCTTTGACAGAACTTCCAGGTCGACTAACGTCAATGCGTCATTCTCTGAGCCCATCTGCACATCAGAAACCAGCGCCTGCAAGTCTTCATCAAAGATTTCTCGCTTCTTGTCTGCCAACTCTTTAAAGCGCACAAAGGCCTGATTAAATTCTTCTTTGCTATCAAAACTGATACCCAGCTCTTCCAGGCGCGACGCAAATGCCGCACGACCAGAGAGCTTACCCAGTGACAGCTTATTGGTACTCCAGCCAACATCCTCAGCTTTCATAATTTCGTAGGTTTCACGGAATTTTAAAATACCATCCTGATGGATACCTGACTCATGGGCAAAGGCATTAGCGCCAACAATGGCCTTGTTGGGCTGCACCGGGAAGCCTGTGATACTAGAGACCAGTCTTGAGGTGGGCACAATATGTACCGTGTCTATATCGGTGGTGACTGGAAACACATCCCTACGGGTACGAATAGCCATTACCAACTCTTCAAGAGAGGCATTACCGGCTCGCTCACCCAAACCATTGATCGTGCATTCCACCTGTCTGGCACCAGCCTGCACTGCACTGAGACTATTGGCTACCGCTAGCCCCAGATCATTGTGGCAGTGCACTGAGAAGATTGCCTTATCGGCATTGGGCACCGTATTGAGCAGGCGTTTGATCATGGCACCATATTCGCCGGGGTCGGAATAGCCCACGGTATCGGGCAAATTAATGGTGCGGGCGCCGGCATTGATCACCGCTTCGGTGATACGACACATAAAGTCAAACTCAGTGCGGCTAGCATCTTCCAGGGAAAATTCCACATCATCAATCAGATTGCGAGCAATCTTTACCGCACCCACAGCCTGCTCGAGAACCTGGTCCGGCTCCATCTGCAGTTTGTGCTTCATATGAATCGGCGAGGTAGCAATAAAGGTATGAATGCGCCCTGCATTGGCAGCTTTAAGCGCTTCGCCAGCACGTTCTATATCGCCGCTAATCGCCCGAGAAAGACTGCATATACGACTCTGAGTGACCGTCTCGGCAATCGCCTGCACGGCTTCAAAGTCTCCCTGACTGGAGATCGCAAAACCGGCTTCAATAACATCCACACGCATTTTTTCCAGCGCTTTGGCAATGCGCACTTTTTCATCTTTGGTCATAGATGCGCCGGGGCTCTGCTCGCCATCGCGCAAGGTAGTATCAAATATGATTAATTTTTCTTTTGAGTCCATTGTGTTCTATTCCTATTGGGACCAGCTGTGCTTACTGACCCCCTATTGTAAAACGAATTACGCCCCCGCGGGGACAGAATTTCAATCAACGCCAGGTGCGTTGAGATAGATTTTGGATGAGGTATAACGTAGATGCCCCTCAGGGCAGGAGGAGCAGTACAGCTGATAGACGAGCGGCAGCCTTAGCTGGGCAGATACCGGAGCCTGCTAGGGTGCGCTGTTGGTTGTCTATTGAGAGTTTCAAATGGCTGTCCATCACATTATTCAAGCAGTTTTTCTGATCCTTGCCAAGGTAATTTTCAAAGCTGCTTAACTGGACCTACTGGATCCAGACAGACCAAGCTTTTTACCCAGCCAGATTAACGGCGCAGAAAAACTAAAGATCATAGCCAGCATAAACAGAATACGCGGCGGATCAATGGTAATCACGACAAAACCCATGGCAATAGAGAGGATGACGATAAACGGCACCTTGCCGCGCATATCGACCTCTTTAAAGCTTGGATACTTAAAGTTGGAGACCATCAGCAAACCAGACACAGCAGTTAAGGTCGCGCCCAACACTGTCAAACCAAGAGAGCCCCCCATATCATAGGTAGACCAGACGAAGCCGGCCACTAGTGCGGCTGCAACTGGGCTGGGAAGCCCCGTAAACTCTTTGCCACTCGAGGACTCCGCCTGCACATTAAAACGCGCCAAGCGCAGAGCCGCACAGGAGGCATAGACAAAGGCAGCAGCCAGACCAACAGTACCCAGGTCACTAACGCCCCAGCCATAGGCTACCACAGCTGGTGCCACTCCAAAGGAAACCATATCTGAAAGACTATCGTACTGAACGCCAAAATCACTCTGGGTATTGGTCATGCGCGCCACGCGACCATCCAGGCCATCAAACACCATAGCCGCAAAGATGGCGATGGCCGCCAGTTCGTACTTGCCGCTAAAACCTGAGAGCACCGCATAAAAGCCAGCAAACAGAGCGCCAGTGGTCAGCAGATTGGGCAGCAAATAAATACCTTTGCGGCGGCCGACCGTCTCAGAGTTCTGGCCCTGCTTTAGATTTACCACCTTTTCGCCCTTCTCTGCTTTCTTATTCATTAACAGCTACCCCTGCTCAGCTCGGCTGGCATTATAGGGCATTATTCCTGTAAATAGCTCTCTTGGATTTTATTTAGGTCATCATCTGAGAGACCCAGAGCACTGGTTAGATAGCTTTTGACATCTCCGTACTCCGCATCAATAGCCTCCAGAAAAGCCACAATATTGTCCTGGTGCACCGAGCAATAGGGTATTAGCCAAGAGCGGTCCCAGCTTTCTACATTGGCATCGCGCAGATGTCCCTCAACAATTTCAATCAGCCTAGTGGAATCGTAGTGCTCGATGGTCAGCATATAGTCGGCGACTATAGTCTCCCGAGGCACATCCAGGGCCGAAAGAATGAGCGCAGCCGCCATACCGGTGCGGTCTTTGCCCGCCGAACAGTGGAATACACTGGCATTATCGGCATTGTCGACAATATGTCGCATAAAGCGGCTAAAGGCAGGAATCACTGTCTGAATGCAGCTGCGATAGGAATTCACGACCAACTGATGGGAGGACTCGGCACTCAGCTCGCCCTCAAAAAGAAATTCCCAGAACCTTGAGATATCGCCAATCGACATCTGATAGTCATCGATAAATTCAGCGCGCACAGCGCAGCTGGGGTTTTGCGCCTGCTCCTCAACACGACGAAAGTCATGGATTTTGCTGACGCCAATCTGCTCTAGACGATCCAAGTCAGACGCCGTCAGATTAGCCAGATGGCCACAGCGCATAATTTTGCGCCACTTTACTCTGCGTCCCTGACTATTTACATAGCCACCAATATCACGGAAATTAATACCACCTTCCAATGGCACCAATCTAGATTCTGTCTCTACTGCCCCCATAGTCACCCTCGTCCTTTCTCTGATTTTATTTAACTGCTGACACAGTTACGGGCCACAAAATAAAGCGGCTTCTTATTGGATAAGAAGCCGCTGACTAACCCTCAACTAATCCGTAGCATACCACTAGACGCGCAGGGATCTATCTCCGCGCGCTATTCCAGAAACACCACTTCTCACCACTTCCATAATACCGATCTCGCGAACAGCCTCTATAAATGCATCTAACTTATCGCTATCACCGGCAAGCTGGACTGTGTAGGTGGCTGGCGTAACATCGACAATGGTGCCGCGAAAGATTTCAACACAGCGTTTAACCTCGGCGCGAATATCATTATCCGACGCCTTGAGCTTCACCAGCATTAATTCTCGCTCAATATGAGAACCCACGGTTAGATCCACCACCTTGATCGTATCAATCAGCTTATGCAACTGCTTAACTATCTGCTCTGCCATCTGATCATCACCCTGAGTGGTCAGAGTTAATCGCGACAGGGTATCGTCATCTGTTGGGGCAACAGTCAGGGTATCGATGTTGTACCCACGCTGAGAAAACAGGCCAACAACCCTTGAAAGCGCGCCGGATTCATTTTCCAGCAAAATAGAAATTATACGTTTCATTAGGTTCTCTCCGTCTTGTTCAGCCACAGATCACGCATAGAGCCGCCGGGCATCTGCATGGGATAGACATGCTCAGAGCGGTCTACACAGATATCCATAAATACAGAGCGGTCTTTCATGGCAAAGCATTCGCGCATCTTCTCTTCCAGCTCGTCGATATGGGTGATTTTCATACCCACATGGCCATAGGCCTCTGCCAACTTAACGAAGTCTGGCAGCGAATCTTCGTAAACAGACTCTGAGTAGCGGCTGCTGTAGTTCATATCCTGCCACTGACGAACCATGCCCAGGGCTGCATTGTTAAGATTAATAATCTTCACCGGCAGATTATGCTGGGTACAGGTGGATAGCTCCTGAATACACATCTGGATACTACCCTCACCGGTCACACAGGCTACGTCCGTATCTGGGAAGGCGCGCTTGGCACCCATGGCTGCAGGCAGACCAAAACCCATGGTCCCCAGACCACCGGAGTTAATCCAGGTACGCGGCTTGTCAAACAGATAGTACTGAGCAGCAAACATCTGATGCTGGCCTACATCCGAGGTAACAATAGCCTCGCCATTGGTAATCTTGTAAAGCATCTTGATAACATCCTGAGGCTTGATACAGGTGCCCGCACTGGGCTCATAGCGGCTTTCGGTATAAATACCCTTATCAGCACGCCACTGATCAATCTGCTGCCACCATTCAGCCAGCGCTTCGACATCCGGTTCTATAGCCAACTCCTCAGCAATCGCCAGCATTTCGGTAAGCACCGAGGTACAGGTGCCCACAATAGGAATATGAGCTTCAATATTCTTGGATACCGATGTTGGGTCCACATCAATATGAATAATGGTCGCATGAGGGCAGAACTTATCCAGATCATTGGTCACACGGTCATCAAAACGTGCGCCCACTGCAAAAATCACATCCGCATGGTGCATCGCCGTATTGGCTTCGTAAGTACCGTGCATACCCAGCATACCCAGATACTGAGCATCAGTGCCCGGGTAGCCGCCCAAACCCATCAGCGTGTTGGTGACCGGAAAATTGAGTTTCTGGGCCAGCGCAATAAGATGCTCAGAGGCATTGTCGATCACGATTCCACCACCGGTATAAATCACTGGGCGCTTGGCTTGCAATAGGGTTTTCACTGCGCGTTTAATCTGCCCGCGATGCCCCTTATCCGTAGGCTGGTAGGAGCGCATCTTAATATCAGATGGCCAATGATAGGCAACCTTATAGCTGGGATCCGTAACATCCTTGGGAATATCAACCACCACCGGGCCCGGTCGACCTGTGGAAGCAATATAGTAGGCCTTGGCTATGGTCTCGGCGATATCCTCGGCACGAGTGACCAAAAAGCTGTGCTTCACAATGGGGCGAGAGACACCCACCATGTCGGTTTCCTGAAAGGCATCCTGACCAATTTTACTGAGTGGCACCTGTCCGGAAATCACCACCATTGGAATCGAATCCATATAGGCCGTGGCAATACCAGTAATCGCGTTAGTAGCGCCGGGGCCAGAGGTGACCAGCGCGGTCCCTACCTCGCCTGTGGCGCGAGAAAATCCGTCCGCAGCATGCACAGCGGCCTGCTCGTGACGAACCAGGATATGAAAGACGTCATCCTGTCGATACAGGGCGTCATAGATATGCAGTGCAGCACCGCCCGGGTATCCCCAAACGTCCTTAACGCCTGCATCTTTTAATGCGCGGATTAAAATATCTCCGCCAGATAAGAGTTCCACAATATGTCCTCTAAAAATTAATAGGACCTTTCTCAGTGGCGACGGAAGCTGAAACATCAATAGGGACACTGCACAGGGCAGTAAATTCCAGTCACACCGGTAAGTGCTTACGACTGCCTTCGGTACCTTAAACCCTGGATAAAGGTTTGCACCATCTCTTTTGATGACCAGCGGCACTGGTTGCGCCAATCTGGTACTAGGACTAAAACCTGCATCAATACGTGCAGATCGCGCGCAATTTACCACTTTTAGCAGATTAGTCAACGAGAAATTAGTCGCCAGGGGGCCATCTGCGGCCCACAGATCGGTAATTGCCGCGCAGAAAAACTCGCACAAGGTAACCTAATAAGCCAGAATACAGCCTTAATTGAGCCCTACCAAGAGCCCAACAACAATAAAAAAAGCGACTGTCGCCAAGGTAACCCTACTATGAAAAACCCCAGTCTAGGATCAATCCGATTACTGCTCTGTGCGGGCCTGCTGTCACTAATTACCAGCTGTGCTCCAGCACCATCCCCCATTACCGTTATCGACAATATTCAGGGCTACAGCTTCGACAACCAACGCCAACTATTTAACTTTGCCTCCCTGGCCATACAGAATGGCAAAGTTATCGAGACCGGAGAATCTCTCGGCAGACAGTACCCTAAAGCCAGGATTATTGACGGCCAGGGTAAAACCCTGGTGCCAGGCATAATCGACGGCCACGGGCATGTCTCCAGCCTTGGCTATACATTACTGCGTATTGATGTACGCGAAGCCAGCAGTGCCCAACAGGCAGCGACTGATGTGGCCGCCTATGCTGCAGAGAGGCCCTATCTCAGCTGGATAAGGGGCCGCGGCTGGAATCAGGTGCTATGGCCGGACCGGCAATATCCAACAGCAGCGATGCTAGATGCCGAGCTCAGCGATCGACCAGTTTGGCTAGAAAGGGTCGATGGCCATGCTGGCTGGGCTAATAGCAAAACACTGCAGCTTGCCGGTATTACCAGAGATACGGTATCGCCCTCGGGTGGCGAGATTGTGGTCGACACCAACGGTGAGCCTACTGGCGTGCTGATCGATAATGCGATGAATCTTGTAAGCTCAGTAATCCCAGCACCCAATGAGGATGAAATTCTCGCCGCCCTCAATGCCGTCAGCAGTCATCTGCTAAGTCTTGGTATCACCTCAACCCATGATGCTGGCACCAGCGCAGCCGAGCATAAACTCTACCGCAGGCTTGCTGACAGTGGCGAAATGCCAGTGCGAGTCTATGGCATGATTTCATCAACTGACCCAGAGTTAGCAGCGATATTGGCGGCAGGTCACAGCACCGATAGCCGCGACCTCTATACGGCGCGCAGCATTAAAATTTATACCGATGGTGCCCTGGGCAGCCGCGGTGCAGCCATGCTGGCACCCTATAGCGATCGTCCAGATCATAGCGGCTTGCTGCTAACCAGTGATCAGCAACTGCGAGCCCTGTTTAACCAGGCGACCCGGGCCGATTTTCAGGTAGCGATTCATGCCATTGGCGATAAAGGCAATCGCATCGCCCTGGATGAAATTGAATATGCCTACGGCACAGTGGGTGGTCGACATCTGCGCCACAGGGTCGAACATTCTCAGGTGGTCGCCCTCAGTGATATTCCGCGCTTTAAAAGCCTGGATGTGATTCCCTCCATGCAACCTACCCATGCCACCAGTGATATGAATATGGCTGAGGACCGCATCGGCGCGGAGCGACTCAAGGGCGCCTACGCCTGGCGCAGCTTTCTCGATCAGGGCAGTCTCGTGGTGTCTGGCTCCGATTATCCGGTCGAGCTCGCCAACCCTTTCAATGGTCTTCATGCGGCAGTGACCCGGCAGAATCAGGCTAATCAGCCAGAGGGAGGCTGGATTGCCGAGGAAGCTATGAGTATAGAAGAGGCCATGAGATCGTTTTCAATTGACGCCGCCTTCGGCGCCCATCAGGAACACAGCCTGGGCGGCCTAACCCCCGGAAAATGGGCGGACTTTGTGTTGCTAGATCAGGATATCTACCAGATTCCAGCACAGGATATATGGAAAACCAAGGTGCTGGAGACCTGGCTAGCCGGCGAGCTGGTATATTCTAAACAGCAGTAGCTCAGGTAGGAAAGAGAGCGAGGTTCACTCAGCCAGCTGCACGGCAATGCTGTTGGCTGATCGCTCCACCGAATTATCCTGGTTGAGATAAATCAGACGAGGCTCGTGACTGTCGGCCTCAGCCTCAGAAAGCTGGCCATAGGTCGCAATAATAACCCGGTCGCCCACCTGACATTTGCGCGCCGCGGCACCATTCATGGAAATAATCCCAGAACCGGCTTCTGCAGCGATAATGTAGGTGGTTAAACGTTCGCCATTGCTGACATTGTAGATATCAATCTGTTCAAACTCGCGCATACCCGCGAGCTTAAGAAGATTTGAATCAATAGCGCAGGAGCCGTCATACCAGAGTTCGGCCTGGGTGACAGAGCCCATATGTAGCTTGGCCTTAAGAAAGGTGGATTGCATAGAAAACTCCCTGTTATTACTCATTCCTATTACTACTAACCCGCTGAGCAACTAGTGTAAAACAATACTCAGATTATCAATAAGTCGCGCCTTCTCAGTAAACATAGCACCGAGAATAGTTATTTCAACATCATCATTGGCCGCCGGGTCCAACGTCTTACTGTTGCTGATGGTCATATAGTCAACCCGAAAGCCCGCTTCAGTCACCTGCTGCTTGGCGGCCTCTTCCAGCTGATAAAAGTCTTTGTTGCCCGTCTGAATCTGCTCGGCAATCCACTCCAGAGAATGCTTTAACACGGTCACTCGCGGTCGCTCATCTTCAGTGATATAGCTGTTCCTTGAGCTCATCGCCAAACCGTCGGGCTCGCGATGTATGGGCGCTGCACTAATTTCCACAGGCATACAGAGGTCTTCAGCCATACGGCGAATCACCGCCAGCTGCTGATAATCTTTAATACCAAAAACCGCCTCATCCGGCTGCACAATATTAAATAACTTGCTAACTACAGTGGTGACACCTTCAAAATGGCCAGGACGGCTGGCACCGCAAAGCACATCAGTCATAGTCGGGCAGATTACCCGACTCTGGGTATCCAGGCCATTGGGGTACATCTCAATATCATCGGGGTGAAACAGATAGTCACAGCCTGATTCGCGCAGCTTATCGCAGTCAGACTCATAGGTTCTCGGATACCTGTCCCAGTCCTCGTTGAGACCAAACTGCAGGGCATTGACAAAAATTGAACAAACCACAATATCATTGGTTGCTCTGGCCTGTTTGATTAGCGCCAAATGACCCTGATGAAGATTACCCATCGTGGGAACAAAGCCAATGCGCAGGCCCTGACGACGATCTTTATTGAGATCATCTCTAAGCCCACTGAGGGTGTGGAAAACCTTCATTACAGAACCCTTATAACCGGAAGTTTTAGTGCTCGGCGAAGTGGTCGCCGGCAAGATTTTCAAAACGCGTGTACTTACCCATAAACATTAGCCGACAGGTACCAATGGGGCCATTACGCTGCTTACCAAGAATAATTTCTGCGGTGCCTTTATCCGGGCTATCTTCGTTGTACACCTCATCGCGGTAAATGAAGGCAATCACATCGGCATCCTGCTCAATCGCACCAGATTCACGCAGATCTGCATTCACCGGTCGCTTGTTAGGTCGCTGTTCAACATTACGACTCAACTGTGACAAAGCAATCATCGGGCATTCATATTCCCGCGCCAGGCCCTTGAGTTCTCGAGATATCTGCGAGATTTCCTGCACTCGACCCTCAGAGCTATTGGTGCCGCTCATAAGCTGCAGATAGTCCACCATAATCAAACCGGGTTGCGCCTGGGCATACAGGGCTTCGGTATCCGCCGGAGTGTCAGCGCCGTGCTCCTTGTGCCAAAGGGCGCGCAGCTGCTCTACCCTTTCACGAGTAAACTGTTTGATCCGGTTGCGCATTTCCAAAGGCGTAATGCCGGCAGAGTCATCGATAAACAGCGGGCGATCTTTGAGGCGTTGCGCTGCGCTGCTCAGTCTCGGCCAATCATCTTCAAGCAGATTGCCTGAGCGCATTCTAGTGGCATCAATTTTACCAATTGAAGACAGCATACGGGTGACCAGACTACTAGCGGGCATCTCCAGACTAAACACCAGCACCGGACGGTCCTGATGCAATGTGGCGTGCTCGACCATATTCATGGCAAAAGAGGTTTTACCCATTGAGGGTCGCCCGGCGATAATAATCAGATCGGATTTCTGCCACCCAGAGGTCATACCGTCTAAATCAGAGAAACCCGTACTTAAGCCGGTAATATCCGCATCGTTTTTAAATAACTCATCAAGGCGCTCAACCGCTTCTTTAATCAGCGAGTTGACCTCTTTAAAACCACCCTTTTTAGGGCGATTTTCAATAATTTCCTGCAGCCGTTTTTCCGCTTCTTCCAGAAGTTTATTACTGTCCCAACCCAGCGGGTTGTAACCTTTGCGGACAATATCACTGGAGGCGCTAATCAGCTGACGGACAATAGATCGCTCAAGGACAATCTGGGTATAGGCTTTGACATTGGCGGAGCTGGGCGTGTTGTGGGCCAGGTCTACCAAATACTCGGCGCCACCAGCGGCACTGAGTTGATTGGAATTCTGTAGTGACTCGGTCAGGGTAATCGGGTCAAAAGGCTGGCCATCGGCGGCCAGATCGGCCATGGCATTAAAGATAAGCTGATGGTCGGCACTGTAAAAATCGGTATCGGCCAGTATCTCAGCTATATTGTCGAAGGCATCATTCTTAAGCATCAACCCGCCGAGAACCGCCTGTTCCGCCTCTATAGAATGAGGCAGCGGCTGGCTAATGGTAGGTTCTGCAAAAAGCGCTTCGTTCATGCTAAAAATTTTTAACCTGTGGTCTCGATAATCGCTAAATTTTGTGTCTGTCTTAAAAACACAAACGGCACTGCATCTTATTAAGAAGCAGTGCCGTTATGCAATACTTAACTCTAATCTAGCTCAGTTAAAGCCAGAGAACAGAATTACTCTGCCTCAATCACTACAGTGATTGACTCGGTCACATCAGAGTGCAGCTGAACCTCTACTGCAAACTCACCGACAAAGCGCAGTGCGCCTTCAGGCAGATTAATCTCGCTCTTGGTGATCTCGCCACCAGCAGCATTGATCGCGTCTTCAAGTTCACGCGTACCCACAGAACCAAACAGCTTGCCTTCATCACCAGCAATTGCGTTGATAGTGATGCTGCCAATCTCGGCCAACTTGGCTGCACGAGTCTGGGCTTCGCCCAACTTAGCCGCGGCTGCAGCTTCGAGGTCTGCACGACGCAGTTCGAAATCAGCAATATTTTTTTCTGTGGCAAATACTGCCTTGCCCTGAGGAATCAGGTAGTTGCGGCCATAGCCAGCTTTAACCTTAGCAGTGTCACCAATATTGCCTAACTTACCTAATTTTTCTAACAGAATAACTTCCATCTCATTAACCTCTATTACTTACTATCTGCTCAGGGTTGACGATTTTTACTCGCCGCTAACCTAGAGCGTAAATTCACCATGCTGTCGGCAAAACCCAATCCCACCAACAAAGCACCTACCATGGGGCCAAACAAAAGCAACCCAAAATACATAAACCCTAACCAGGAACCATTCAGCTTGAGAAACTTAACGCTGTGATGAACCGTGGCCAATCCAGCTATTAACAGCGGTATCGCCATCAATCCTGTCCAAAACTCATAACCCTTGGGCAAAAACGACCCTAGGATAACCGCTATCAGCAAACCCGCAGCTACCTTGCCATCTAACCTGAGGCCGTGAAACTCTTCACTAAAACCCCCTGGGTTGTACAGTAGGGCCTGCCACCAGCGTGAGACAAACAGACTCACTATGGCACTGGCTGCTAGTACTAAGGCAATCAGGCCCAATACGTACTGTGGCCCGGCAATAAAGGGCACATCCTGATCAGAGTCTTGCTGCGCAGTGACCTCTGCAATTGCCTTATTGAGCTCAGCGATTAACGAGTCAACATCAGCACTGAAGACCAAACCCACAGCCAGCGATACTACAGCTGCAACCAGCATTGAGGCCATCATAGCCCACTGCCAAGAAACCGTTAGTCTCAGCACGTTGGCAGAGACCAGCATCATGGCCAAGGAACCCATTGAAACCATCGGCAACAATTGGCTGCCCTGATTGAGGAAGAAGTTTGCTATCAGCGGCAATAGTGCCCACAGCAAAACCAACAACCCCTGGCTACTGCCTTTGCGCAATGTCACCAGCCCTACAGTCGCCGGGCTGACCAGGGGAAATAAACTCCCCAGTAAGGCGACGACGCAGGCCTGAGTTCGCCCGCGCATAATAAACTCAGCTAGGGCACGCAAAAATGCTCTTCCTAATTACTTGTGGCTATCGGTATAAGGCAGCAACGCAATGTAGCGCGCACGCTTGATAGCTTCAGACAACTCACGCTGATAGCGTGCCTTGGTACCAGTGATGCGGCTGGGAACGATCTTTCCGCTCTCAGATACATAACCTTTCAGGGTGTCCAGATCTTTGTAATCGATTTCAGTGGCGCCTTCGGCGGTGAAACGACAAAATTTTCTACGACGTACAAATCTAGCCATGATTATTCTCCTTGATCCGCTTCAGCTTCTGGCGCTTCTTCAGCGGCCTGTTCAGCTGGTGCTGCAGCAGCCTTCGCTTTGGCTGCATTGCGGCGCTCGCGAGCTTCTTTATCAGCTTTTTCAGCATTTTCCTGCTTCATAATCGGTGATTCAGCAGTAACAGCCTCATCACGACGGATAACCATGCTGCGCAAAATAGCATCGTTGTAGCGGAATGTAGCATTCAGCTCATCCAGAACTTCCTGATTGCACTCGACGTTCATCAGGATGTAATGAGCTTTGTGAATTTTGTTGATTGGGTAGGCCAGTTGACGGCGACCCCAGTCTTCTAGACGGTGGACGGTGCCGCTAGCTGCTGTGATAGACGCAGAGTAACGTTCAACCATTCCAGGGACTTGCTCGCTTTGATCTGGGTGTACCAGAAACACGATTTCGTAGTGACGCATTGTATCTCCTCGTGGATTAAAAAGTCTCCCGGTCGGCCATTTAGCCATCGCAGTGAGACAAGGAGTGCCCGAATTTGGTGAACTAACACCTGCCCGGACGCTGTAAGGCGCGGAATTATAGAGAGTTGCAAGCCCAGTTGCAATAAGCGATAGAGAAACTTTTTATAGGCCTGATGGTGGCTATTTAAGGGGACCAGTCTGGCCCGTACGCAGCCGAAATACAGACACGACATTGCTTCGGGGCTCGCGCAGTAAATAGGTAATAGCCAGCTCCTCCGCTGCTACCAGCACATGCAGCAATATTACCGCCCTAAAGAAGCTATCTTCGCCCCATAGGATCAGCACATAATAGGCTGGCGCCATTAGCACAGCTGCCAGTTTTGCACCCCAGGTATGATAGCTCGGGTAGCCCCCAAACTTACGGAACGCCGCCAGAGTCGGCAGGGTAAATGCCAGCATGGTGGCAATCAAAAAACCCGCCTGCTTGGCAAATATGTCCGGCCAAATAAGATGCAGGCCCAGCATCATGGCCGCATAGGTAAGAATGTCACCCCAGCTATCTAATTTGGCGCCCAGCTCACTGGCCTGATTGAGCTTGCGGGCCAGGTAGCCATCCAGCACATCACTGACTAGAGACACCACCAGTACCAACAAAAATGCCTGCGCCTTCTGCGCAGTGGCAAGCCACACCAATACAGGCACCAGCCCGAGGCGCAACAGACTTAGAAGGTTGGGTACTGAGTAGATTTTAGGCTCCATAACGCCGCATAGTGTCCCTGTAAAAACTCGCTAATTCTAGAGAATCAATAGTATAAGGTTAGCTTCAACTTCTATTAAAAAGCAACAACCCAGATCAATTAAAGCCTAGGTCGCCGCCTGGCGTTGACGGACTACCTCAAACAGGCAGACACCCGTAGCCACAGACACATTCAGGCTACTCACCTCACCAGCCATTGGTAGCTTGCCAAGAAAGTCGCATTGACGGCGGACTAACTGACGCATTCCACTGCCCTCAGCCCCCATTACCAGTACCAGAGGTCCCTTTAAGTCCAACTCATAGATGGTTTGCTCAGCTTCACCAGCAGTGCCAACCACCCAGGCCCCCTGCTGCTGCAATTTTTCCAGCGTGCGATTGAGATTGGTAACCATCACCAGAGGCACTGTTTCAGCCGCGCCACAGGCCACCTTGCTGACCACTGGCGTCAGGCCCACAGAATTGTCCTTGGGAACAATCACCGCCTGCACACCAGCACCATCAGCAGAGCGCAGACAGGCACCGAGGTTATGGGGATCAGTGACACCATCCAGCATAAGAAAGAACGCCTCCGCACCTCGATCTTCGGCAAGCTTTAAGAGAAAGGCCTCATCATAGGTTTCACCGGGACTACACAGAGCCATAACACCCTGATGGCGACCCTGAGCCCTGTTATCCAGCTGTTTTACCGTAGCCCATTGCAGAGCTACGCCATGCTGCTCTGCCAGCCGGTGAATTTTTTGCAGCCGATCATCCTGCCTGCCACGCTGCACATGCAATTCACGCACTCGTTGGGGTGCTGACTTAAGCATGGTTTGCACCGCATGGATGCCATAAATCCAGTCCACAAAATTCTCCTGCTGCTCTTAAATTGTTTATTGGCGACAATCGTCGATTGCGCATTGTACTGGCTTTGGGCAAAATCCGAACATGATTAATTAGCGCAATGCCCTATCAGCGCCCACTGAATGATTATTAAGAGCCCTATGACCCAAGCCCCGACACCAAACACCCTGCCCTCAGCCAGCCTGCTTCGCCGCCTAATGGCGCTGGTATACGATGCCTTTTTATTGTTCTCCATTACCCTGGGATACGGCGCTCTGCTGCTGATCATCAAGATACTTTTTAATGGTGTCACTGGCCTTGAGGATGTTCAGCCGGGCCCATTCCTGCAATGGCTGAGCTTTGCCGGCTGGCTAGCCTCTCTGGCAGGCTATTATTTTATCTGTTGGCGCAAACAGGGGCAGACACTGGGCATGAAAGCCTGGCGCCTAAGACTGCAGCAAATGGATGGCTCTCTGGCGACCCCCCAGCAATCTATTCTGCGCTCTTTGCTGGCCACAGTTTCCATGGCCGCCGCAGGCATAGGCTATCTCTGGTGCCTGCTGCCCTCAAGCAGACGCTGCTTACATGATATTTATACCGGCACAGAGGTTGTGGTGCTACCTAAAGAAAAAAAGTAATCGTGCCAACGAGCGCGTAACACAGAGGACTGCCCAGTATGAGCGCAACCTATATTCTTGCCATGGATCAGGGAACCACATCCTCCAGAGCCATTATTTTTGACGGCAATTACGCCATTGTCGCGCAGGCGCAGCAAGAATTTACTCAGCACTTTCCCGACTCCGGCTGGGTAGAACACAGCCCCACAGATATTTGGCAGACCAGCTTGGACACCGCAAGGCAGGCTCTGGCAGACTCAGGTATCAGTCCAAACCAGATAGCCGGCATTGGCATTACCAACCAGCGAGAGACCACTTTAATATGGGATCGCGCCACAGGCGAACCCCTGTACAACGCCATAGTTTGGCAAGACCGCCGCACCGCTGACTATTGCAACAGCCTTAAAGATCAGGGCAAAGAAGCCATGGTTACCCGCAAAACTGGGCTGCTGCTAGACCCCTACTTCTCTGCTACCAAGATCGGCTGGATACTGAACAATGTCGAGGGTGCCCGGGCTCGCGCAGAAGCTGGCGAACTGGCTTTTGGTACCATGGATAGCTGGTTGCTATGGAACCTGACCCAGGGTCATAGCCACGCCACCGATGCCACCAATGCCTCAAGAACCATGATTTACAATATCCACACAGCTGAGTGGGACAGCGAACTACTGGCGCTATTTGATATACCCCGGTCACTGCTCCCGGAGGTTAAAGACTGCAATGCTAACTATGGCTCCACCAGCTTGCTGGGCAGTGATATGTCTATCCTAGGCATCGCCGGCGATCAGCATGCAGCCACCCTAGGCCAGGCCTGCTTTACTGCCGGTATGATGAAATCAACCTACGGCACCGGTTGCTTTGCACTGCTTAATACTGGCGAGACAGCAGTCGCCTCCAACAATCGACTACTGACGACCATTGCCTATCAGCTAGATGGTAAAACGACCTATGCTCTGGAGGGCTCAATCTTTATCGCAGGTGCCGCTGTGCAATGGCTGCGCGATGGGCTGGGCATTATTGAATCCGCCCGGCAGTCGGGAGAGCTTGCAGCACAGGCTGATGATAACCAGCAGGTCTATATGATTCCCGCTTTTACCGGCCTAGGCGCACCCTGGTGGGATGCAGACGCCCGCGGTGCCCTGCTTGGCCTAACCAGAGGCACAGGGCCGGCCGAGATTTCCCGGGCCGCACTGGAGTCTGTCTGTTATCAAACACTGGACCTGTTAAACGCCATGCAAGCAGACTGGGCGCAGAGCGCTGCAACCGTATTGCGTGTCGATGGAGGCATGGTCGCCAGTGACTGGACCATGCAGCGACTCGCAGATATCTTACAAGCCCCGGTGGACCGATCGGTAATCGCCGAAACCACCGCCCTGGGTGCAGCCTGGTTGGCAGGGTCAAAAGCAGGCGTATGGCCAGACCGAGAGGGCTTTGCCGCCAGCTGGCAGTTAGATAAAAACTTTGCGCCAAAGATGCCCGAAGGCGAGAGAAACGAGAAAGTAGCAGGCTGGGATCGCGCCGTGCAACGAGTACTTAACTAAACCACCAGAGGCGATTTAATATGCGCATTCAACCCATGATATTAGGCCTGGTAATGGCGGGCAGCCTTGCACTCTTAGCTTGCTCACAGAAGTCAGCAGATGACACCAACAGTCCGGCAAGCCTCAAACTCTACACCCTGGATTGTGGTAGCATTCAGGTATCCGATCTCGATAGTTTCTCCTCAACTGACGAATATGCCGGGCAAGCAGGCAACCTAACCAATACCTGTTATCTGGTTCGCCACCCCCAGGGCGACCTACTCTGGGACCTGGGGTTACCCTCAGCACTGGCAGGCGCAGGCCCACAGACCAACGATATTTTTACGCTGACATTGGAAACCACCCTGCCAGAGCAGCTCTCCGCCATCAATGTAGCCGCCTCTGACATCGACTTTGTAGCCATTTCTCACAGCCATTTTGATCACACAGGTCAGGTATCGCTGTTTCCCGAGGCACAATGGCTCGTCAATAACGATGAGTACCAGTACATGTTTAGCACCCCCGAAAACAGCGCCCAGAACAGCGGGTTTGCCGTGCTGAGCAAGAGCCTATTTACGCTTTCCAAGGATGTCTTCAATGATGGTACGGTGGTTATTTTAGGGGCACCGGGCCACACACCAGGTCACAGCGTCTTGCAGGTTAATCTTCCGCAAACCGGGCCAGTGCTGCTAACCGGAGACCTTTATCACCGCACCCAAAGCCGTCAATTACAGCTGGTACCCAGATTTAACAGCGACGAGCCTCAGACCAGAAAAAGCATGCAGCGATTCGAGGCGCTGGCCAAGGCTTCTGGCGCCAGGGTGATTATTCAGCATGAGCTGGAGGATATTAACAGGCTGCCAAAACCTCCTGAATTTTTACAATAACCCGGGATGGGCGCGCTCCTGCATCAGGACTGCGTTGCCACAATGCCAGCGCCAGCAAGGGCCAGAATCACGCCGAGCATTTTCCGCTGAGTCAGTTTTTCGCCTAGCAAAAAATACGCCAGCAGAATAATAAACACCGTCGCCATCTGGTTATAAATCGCTGCCCTGCCAGCCTCTAAATACTTGAATCCGGCAATCCAACACAGCATAGCCACATAGGGCCCCAATATCGCCATAGGAATCAGCGAACGCCACATATCCGGTCGCACAAATCCCAGTAGTAAATTAGCACGCAACTGCCCCGAAAACCTGATCTGAGCAAATAGGTACATCGCCAGGGCAGCAATCGACAGCCTAAACCCAGACACCCAGATCAACGACACCTCACGGTAAATATCGCGCACCATTAGAATCGCTACCCCCATGGTCACATGGGCGCCGGCAGCCAATAAAATACCAATCCACAGGTTCCTCGCCGTGGTTGTCTCCGGCTTCATCACCGCGCCGACAAAAACCCCGGACACCACCAGCAGGCCGCCAATAATCTCCCAGGCACTGAGTATCTCGCCATACATTACAAAACCCACCAGCGTAATCGCCGGCATATAGGCACAGTTAGCCAGAGCCTGCAGGCTCGCGCCCAGTCGGTTGATAGACGCAGCAATCATAGTATCGGCCACAGCAATACCCAGCACCGCACTGATCACCAGGCGTAGGTAATCCATAGTGGAGAGTGCCACAAACAGCGGTTCACCGAGAAGCAGCAGCGTTATCACCGTGAGTGCCAAACCCACACAGACCCTGAAGAAATTGAGCGATAGCGGCGGAATCTGATATCCGGCCACTCGCATAAAAATTACCGCAAAAGAATTTGCCAGCGCCGAGCCAAGCGCAAAAAAGTCACCCATAAACATGAATATTTAGTCCTCGGCCCGAATCAGCCTATATACAACAGCGTTGGAAAGACTCAGCCTGCGCAGGCTAGCCACTGCGCCGCAACAAATACAGTCCCACAGATAGACAGAAAAATACTGGCAACAGCACCGCCAGCACAGGAGGAAATCCAAACACAATACTAAAGGGTCCCAGCATATCCTGGATAATCCTAAAGCCAACCCCAACCACGACGCCAATAAAAATACGAAAGCCCATGGTGGACTCTCGCAGTGGGCCAAATACAAAAGAGATACCCAGCAGCACCAGACCAATAATCACCAGCGGCTGTAAGACCTTGGTCCAGAAAGCCAGCTTGTAGGTTTGGTTGTCGGTATTTTGCTGGTCGAGGAATTCAATATATTGATACAGACTTCGAATCGACAGAGCCTCCGGAGGCAGAATATTGACAGTCAACACCTCAGGCGTCAGCTCTGAGTCCCAGCGTCGGGTCACTTTTTTCTCCGCCTGGGTGCGATCTTTTTCAAATCGGGTAATGGACACATTCTCTTCAATCCAGTAATTCTCGGACGCATTGTAAGTAGCCCTGGACGAAAAACTCGCCTCCTGCAAACTGCGATCTTCGCCAAACTGAAAACGACTGACACCAAACAGGACTCCACCGGGGAACACCGCATTAAAGTGCATAAATTCCGAGCCCTCTCGATTCCAGAGACCGGATGAAGAATCCAGCGCGGACTCCCCTTTGCGCAGATATTCGCGACGGCCATCAGCTAGCTGATCTAGATAGGGTGAAAAGTACTCGCCAATGGCCATTGCCAATAGAACAAACAGCATCACCGGCTTAAGCACAAAATAAACAATGCGCAGCAAAGAAATACCCGAGGCGCGCATCACCACCACCTCACTGCTACTGGCCAACATACCCAGCCCAAATAGACAGCCAATCAGAGAAGAAAATGGAATATATTCATAGATAGTAGAAGGCAGCTTTGTGCCCACATAGATCAGCGCATCGGCAAAATGGTAGTTACGTCTAATATCGCCGGCCTCATCAATAATCGCCGCCACCACATCCAGCCCCACCAATACCAGAAGCGCTACCCCAATCGCGACAAAAATAGTCGAGCCAATATGTCTGGAGAGCCGCAACATTATGCATCCCCAGCCTGGTTTACAGAGCGAGGGCGCAGAGCACGTTTAATCCTATCGCCCGCCAGCAACAGCAGTGCAATCAGCAAAAACAGCAGGTGCACCGGCATCAAACCAAGCTCAATGGGCACAGAACCAGACTCTAGCGCACCGCGCATCGCATTAAGTAGCACCAGATAGGCAAAATACAGCATGACCGCTGGCAGCAACTTGGTATACCTGCCCTGCCGCGAGTCGGTCCGACTTAGAGGCACCGCCAATAATGTCACCACCAAAATCATCAGGGGAATCGAAAGACGCCACTGCAGGGCCGCCTGACGTTTTACATCATCGGAGTTGACCAGCTCACTGGTGGGCATGGCGTTGATCTCCAAGTCTTCCTCAATCACTGCTGGTTGCTCCAGGCGCGAGCCGTATTCTTCAAAGTGGGTCACCTGATACTCATGACTACCGGGAACACCCTCGACTCTATAACCCCTGTCCAGCACCAGATAACGATCACTGCCATCCTGGTTTTGCTGCTGTCGGCCACGCTCGGCCACCACAATCACCAGACGGCTATCAAAGGTCTCAGCAGATCCTGCGGTCACCGCCAAAAACACATCTTCTAACCCCTGCTGCTCATTGACCTGCTCGGCATAGGTCACACCCTTACCACCGCGCAGGCTATAGAATTTTTTGGGCGTCAGCTTATCCAGCTCGGTCTTCTCTGCCTGAGCGGCAAATATAGTCTCGGCTTTGGCTAAACCCGCAGGAGAAACCGACAGACTAAGCCAGCCCACCAGCAGCGCCAGAGACACTGCAACCACAGAGGTATAGCCCAGCAACTGAGCCTCAGAGATACCACAGGCCTTCAGCACGCTCATCTCGTTTTCAACATAGAAGCGGCCAAAAGACAGCAATATAGCCAGGAAAAAAGCCAGCGGCAGGGTGAGTTCCAGAAAGCCCGGAATACGGTAGCCAATCACAGCAAAGATAACCCCAGGCTCTAAGTTACCGGCGACAGCATTGGCTAAATATTTTACAAAACGCCCGCTGATAAGAACCATCAGCAGCACAATGCAAACGGCAAAAGTCGCGGACAGAATTTCACGGCACAGGTAACGAAAAATAATCAAAGTAATCGGCTTACAGCTATTGGGCGTGTCAACACGGAATGGTATCCTCTCAAGTTAAATCACCCAGTTAAAAATCAAATTACGGAGCTCTCATGGATTTTACTGCATCTTCCGCAAACCTGTTAAACATTAAGGCGGATTCTCTCATTCTCGCGACCGGCTCACAACTAGAAAACAGTGCAGCTGACCTCGATAAATCTCTTGATGGCGCCCTTTCATCTTTACTCAAGGCGGGCGACTTTAAGGGTCAGGCCGGCGAGTCTCTGGTAATCCATATTCCCGGCACCGCAGGCAAGCGCATTATTCTGCTGGGCTCCGAGGGTGCAACCACGGCTCAGCGCCAAATTAAGGTGATCGAAGCTGGTGCTGCGGCACTGCTTAAAACTGCCAGCAGCAAAGCAGTATGGGTGGGCGAAGGCCTGGCCGACAGTGCCGAGTGGGAAGCCAGCATGGTTGCCCGCAGCGTGCAGGCCGCCAACTATAAATACCATGCCCTGCCGATCCGCAGTGCTAAAAAACCCAAACCCGCCAAACTCAAATCAGTGGTCTACTGGGTAGCTAAAAAATCAGCCCTGGGCGCCGCTAAAAATGGTCTGGTTTACGGCTCCTCTGTGGGTAACGGTATGAATGCTGCTCGCCAGCTCGGCAACCTGCCCGCCAATATCTGTACGCCGAGCTATCTGGCCAGCCAGGCCAAAGCATTGGCCAAGGGTCAGTCCAGGGTCACCACCAGCGTGCTTAGCGAAGCAGAGATGAAAAAACTTAAGATGGGTTCACTGCTTTCAGTGTCAGCAGGCAGTGATCAGCCCGCCAAACTCATTGTTATTAAATACCAGGGTGCCAAGGCGTCAGTTAAGCCTACAGTGCTAGTAGGTAAAGCAGTGACCTTCGATACCGGTGGCATCAGCCTCAAGCCCGGTGGCGGTATGGATGAAATGAAATACGATATGTGCGGTGGCGCCTCGGTCATTGGCGTAATGAATGCTCTGATTGAAAATCAACTACCCGTCAACGTGGTGGGTATTATTCCCGCTACTGAAAATATGCCCAATGGTCATGCCACCAAGCCAGGTGATGTGGTGACCAGCATGTCTGGCCAGACCATTGAAGTCTTGAATACTGATGCCGAAGGTCGCCTGATTCTCTGTGATGCTCTGACCTATGCCGGTCGCTTCAAGCCCGATACAGTGATTGATATCGCCACCCTCACTGGCGCGGTTATCGGTGCACTAGGCAAGGTAACTGCCGGCCTGCTGTCCAATGATGATGAACTGGCCGACGCGCTGCTTGCCAGTGGCACCAAGAGTGGCGATCGTGCTTGGCGCATGCCGCTCTGGGAAGAATATGACGAGCTGCTGAAAAGTAACTTCGCCGATATGGCTAATATAGGCGGCCCCCAGGCAGGAACCATTACCGCTGCCTGTTTCCTTGCGCGATTTACCAAAAAATATAAATGGGCCCACCTGGACGTTGCTGGTACTGCCTGGGTCTCTGGCGCACAAAAAGGCGCAACTGGCCGCCCAGTGCCGATTCTAATGGAATATATCCGCAGCAAGGCGAACTGAGCCCAGTGACCAGTGTTTCATTTTATAAGTTAACGGGCGACCAACAGGCCGCCCTCGCACTTGCCTGTCAGTTAATTCAGAAGTCTCTGAAAATGGATCAGCAGGTACTCTGTCTGGTGCCCGATCATGCCGTGGCCCAGCAACTTGATGAAAAGCTCTGGGGTTTTCAGGCGACAGCCTTTGTGCCCCATGCACTGGGTGTCGATAATGCTCCCGTGGCCATCAGTGTTGATAAAGAGCCCGGTGACCACCATCAGATTTTAATTAACCTGCAAGCCGAGATCCCTAGCTGGTTTAGCCGCTTTGACCGGGTTGTAGAAATAATCTACCCACAGCCTGACTATGAGCAGGCCAAACGGGATAACTTTAAGTTTTATAAGGAGCGCGGTTATGCCCTTAGCTTTCATGACCTCAGTGACAGGTTCGCCCAGTGACAGGCCAAAATAATCTAGTTCAGCAAAACCAACCCTCGGACAACTCATTGTTTGATGAGCTGCTCGATGATCTTGATCTGCTACAAAAAGACCTGCTTCATGCGGAGGGTCTGGAGACAGCGGCAGAGCAGGATATTAAAGGGTACGATTCTGAAGAACAGGATAGTGATAGTCTGGAAATCCCCATACTGACCCAGTCATTAAATCGGGAAATAGATAGCGAACATGAGTCACGCAAGATTTTTGATGAGGCTCAGCACCATCTGTTTGAAGAGCCCGGCGTCCAAGCAGCAATGAATGAAGAACAGGTCAACGCCATAGTGACCAAGCTGATGGGCCGCCTAAAACCCAAAGTAGAACAGCTGCTGCGCGAAAAAATTCGCGCCAAAGTAATCGAGCGATTTAACCAGCAAACCTAGCCCAAAAAGCGCCCAGCCCCTATAATCTGCGGCACTAAAAAATTATCCCAGTAGCACCTATTTGAATCACTGAGTACATAATGGAAAAAACATTTGCCCCCCAGGACATCGAAACCAAATGGTATACAACCTGGGAAGAACGCGGTTACTTTGCCCCCAAAGACGGCAGCGATAAAGACCCCTATTCCATTGTGATTCCTCCGCCCAATGTTACCGGCAGCCTGCATATAGGCCATGCCTTGCAGCACGGCATTATGGATGCCCTCACCCGCTACAATCGCATGAAAGGCAAAAATGCCCTCTGGCAAGTGGGCAGCGACCACGCTGGTATTGCTACTCAGATGGTGGTCGAACGCAAACTAGCCGCCGAGGGCCAGCCCGGCCGCGAAGAACTGGGCCGCGAAAAATTTATTGAAAAAACCTGGGAATGGAAAGAAGAATCTGGCGACACCATTAT
>CBFHMK010000013.1:0-105829 GCA_965656965.1 uncultured Porticoccaceae bacterium | reverse complement strand
GCCTTTATCAGCACTCTGGAAGTAGCAATGTCACGGTTTTATTGGCTCAGGGTGTCCAGGGTCTGGAGCTGGTTTTAGCTGAGGATACAGATGGCGATCAGCAGCCGGACAGCTATGTTAATGGCTCAGCGGTTGGGGATTGGGAAAATATTATTGGCGTCAGGGTGGGCTTTTTAATGCAGTCAGCGGATAGCACTGCGACTGAAAGTCGAAGCTACAGTTTTGCAGGTCAGGAGGCTAATACATCCAGTGACCGACGGCTGCGCAAAGCTTTTTGGAGTTACGCCGCCCTAAGAAACAGGATTTAGCAAACTAATGGATTTCACTATGGCTACAGGGAAACAGCAGGGCGCAGTTTTGGTGACTGTACTGATCTATCTACTGGTGCTATCTATGATGGGAGTCTCGTCCATGCACGGGACTTCTATGGAGGAGCGCATGGCATCCAATAGCTGGGAGCAGGCGCGAGCGTTTAATGCCGCTGAGTCAGCGTTATTGGATGCAGGGCAATGGTTTCTGTTTCAGCCTGACCTGATTGAGGCGAGTTTAGATGGCTCCACTGGTGTTTGGCCGACCGGTTCTGTAGCCGGTGCGATAGTTCAGTCTAGCTTTGATTGGCAGGCCCATGGCATCACCTATGGCAGTGACTCTGGCGAGAGCTCTTCGCTCTTTGGCGATCTTCATTTGCCGCCCAAATATGTTGTCGAGGAATCTGGTTTTGAGCCCTCCGATAGTGACCCGGATACATTGGCCAGAAAGACTGGCGTGTTTTACTACAATTTTTCTGCAATTGGTTATGGCCGCTCTGAGGGCTCGCGGTCTATTTTGCAAATCACATTGCAAAAGCATAACAATTAGGAATCGGGATGATGAAAACAGGATGTTCTCTCAAGCCTCTGTTTAACTGTCTTATCTATGTGGCCTGGTTATGGGCTGCTATGCCCGCAGCGGGCGCGGAACACGACCTGAGTGATACCCCTTTGTTCACCCTGGCGGGAGTGGATCCCAATATAGTGCTGACCATGGATGACTCTGGCAGCATGGCCTGGTCCTTTATGCCGACCAGTGTCGGCGACTATCCCAGTACCAAAAGGGCAAAATCAGCAGCGTTTAATAAAATCTATTATAACCCCGAGGTGGTTTATGAGCCTCCAGTGGATGAAGATGGTCTGAGCCTGGGACACTCGTCTTTTACTGCTGCCTGGGATGATGGTTTTAATAAGACTGGTAGCGGCAGTTGCACTAGAAATCTGTCGTCTGATTATCGTCCGAGTTGGGGTGGCATTAATCAGAACCACTGTGGTTCATCAAACTATTCCGATGGGTTTTATGCTCGTTATGCCAGCTCATCCTCCGAGTCGGCCTATTACTATGTATTTGATAAGGATCGCAGTGGCTGTAATGGCAGCCTTACTGATGACGACTGCTATGGCAAAGTAGTGGTAAGCGCCACCTCTGGTGTGGGCGATACAGTCGACGAGCGACAAAATTTTGCTAACTGGTACTCTTATTACCGAAAGCGTGTCTATGTTACCAAGACTGCTGCAACCCTGGCTTTCGAGCGTTTTAATGCCAATATTCGTGTCGGTTATCAGCGAATCAATAACAACAGTCTAACTGGTGTGCTGGCTTTTTCAGGGAGCAGGCGAGAAAACTTCTTTGACTGGTTGCACGGGCTTCCGGCCAGTGGGGGTACACCTCTTCTCACTGCCATGGATAAGGTAGGTGGCTACTTCGAAGGTTCTAGCCCCTACCGGGATGACCCCTCTGATAGCAGCTCTACAGAGCGTTCCTGCCGTCAGAATTTCCATATCATGATGACCGACGGCGAATGGAACAGTGGCTCTCCTTCGGGGTTTGGCAATGTGGATAACAGTAGCCAGAGTATTCCGTCCAATGACTATGGCGTTAATGGCTATAGTCCTAGGGCGCCATTTAAAGATGCCAATTCGACTTATCTTGCGGATATAGCCTTTAGATATTGGCAAAAGGATCTTCGCCCAACTAAAACAAATAATGTGCCCGTGAATATAAGCGATCTCTCGTCCGATATTGATGGCGATGGGGATGCTGATAATACGGACATTTTCTGGAATCCCAAAAATGATCCTGCCGATTGGCAGCATATGGTCAACTTTATGATTGGTCTCGGGGTGTCAGGGCAGCGGGATTTTCCTGATGACTACAGCGATCTGCTGGATGGCACTCTGGCCTGGCCAACTGGTGGTGGTACCGCCAAGATTGATGATCTCTGGCATGCATCAATCAACTCTCGTGGTGCCTACCTCTCCGCCCAGGATCCTGAGCAGCTGGTCAGTGCATTTACCGATGTGATTAATTCTGTGCTGGATCGCACCGGTTCCTTTGCGACTGCGGCTCTCAACTCAGGCACAATTTCCTCAGACACGGCGCTATTTTTCGCGCGCTTTACCACCAACGACTGGATAGGCAATCTGATTGCCCAGCCAATTTCTGATGGCACTAATTGTGGCCCAGTGTCATTGGGTAATATCTGCCCCTCGGCCTGGGATGCCGCCTGCAACCTGACCGGTGGCTTCTGCTCGGAAATTGGCAAAAAGGTTAAAAAAACCAAGCCTACTGACAGGGTGATTATTAGCAGAGATGAAGACAACAATCCTATTCCGTTTCGCTGGGCCTCCCTCAAATCTGGCGGCACGCAACGGGCGTCATTAAAGCAGCCATTTAATAGTCTTGGCAGTGCTCGCCTCAATTATCTGCGCGGTGCACGCGGTAAAGAAGTCGCCAAGGGCAATGGTGGCATTTTCCGTAATCGCAAATCGGTTTTGGGCGATATAATTTCCTCTGTTCCCACCTATGTTGGCCCTCCGGAACGGTTTTATTTTGCCTCTGATGCTTTTCCAGAGGGCGCCAGCTACGGAGCCTTTAAGACCGCTTACAAAAATCGTCAGCCTATGGTCTATGTCGGCTCCAATGGCGGCATGCTACATGGATTTCAAACTTCCAATGGGTACGAAAAGCTAGCCTATGTGCCACTGGCAGTGTTCGACAATCTCTGGCAGTTATCGCTTACTGACTATAGCCACCGCAACTATGTTGACGGCCCTATCGCAGAGAATGACCTGTTCTATGATGGCGCCTGGCGCAGTCTTTTGGTGTCTGGGCTAGGTGTAGGCGGGCAGGGTTATTTTGCTTTGGATATTACCGACCCATCGACATTTTCTGAAGCCAACGCAGCTGCTATTGCGCGCTGGGAATTTAGCCATAAAGATGATGTTGATATGGGCTACAGCTTTTCCAAGCCCGCTTTGGTGCGTCTGGCCAACGGCAGATGGGCGGCAATTGTTGGCAACGGAGTCAATGCTACCGAGTCAGATAGTTTTGCCAGCACCACAGGCAATGGCGTGATTTTTATTCTCGATGCTGAGACAGGCGCAATAATTAAAAAGCTAGATACCAAGCAGGGCACAGCAGATGATCCTCATGGGTTATCTCGCCCCAATGGCATTATAGGTATCAGCCCAGTCGATTCAGACAGTGACTTTGTGGTTGACCGACTTTATGCCGGCGATCTTTTTGGCAATATTTGGTCCTTTGATCTCTCTAGCAGTAACCCAGGTTCCTGGGCTAGCGAATATGGCTCCTCGAGTAATCCTGTGCCCTTGTTCATCACCGAGGCCGGTGGCCTGACACAGCCTATTACCTCCGGTCTCAAGGTTAACAGGCATCCGTCAGGTGACGGATTTTTGGTTTATTTTGGCACCGGTCAGTATCTGGGTAAGACTGATCTTACTGATCTCAGTCAGCAGACTTTTTACGCTATCTGGGACAGGCTGGCCAACAACGCTCATGGTTTTGATCGCAGCCGACTATTGCAGCAAACGATCAGTAGCCATGCAGGGCCGGCCACAGATATTAAGGCGCGTGTGGTGACTGACCATAGCATCAACTGGGATGACGGGACTAATCCCACCCATAGCGATGAAAAACTGGGTTGGTATATAGACCTGCCTGAGTCAGGTGAGCGGGTACATCAGGGGCCGACATTGCGCGATGGCCGCCTGATATTTGTCACCGTTACTCCTGCCAACGACCCCTGTGCTGGTGAGGGTACTAGTTGGCTAATGGAGGTCGATGCTCTTAGTGGTGGGCGGCTTAATGAATCTGTGTTCGATTTTAATAAAGATCGCTACTTTGATCGCAAAGATCTGATTAACCTGGGTGATATTGATGGGGATGGCGAAGATGACAAGATTCATGGCTCAGGTATCCAACGCATTAATGCCGGGATTCTGTCGCGTCCCGGGATCATCAATCATCCAGATGGTCGCACCGAAAGCAAATATGTCACTACCTCTAAAGGCAAGGTTGAATCTATTTTGGAAGACTCTGGTCGCAATCGACGAAGTCCATGGCGGGAAATCCGGTAGGGGTATTTTTATTTCAAAGGCCACATAGGGAAAAGACAATGGGTAAGGAACGAAACGCTATAACTAGTCACTTATTACTACTGTTAATGTTGGCATCGATTCAGGTGCTCGCTGCGCCCGGGCAAAATAATGCCCGACAAATCGACCCAACTTGGCGGCTCTTTGACGTATCCCTAAGCTACATAGACAGGCAGCAGAGGTTAATTGTCGCTGGAGATCGAGAATTCAGCGTGCCAAGGGCGACCAAGATTTTTAACCGCGAAGGACGCCGAATCAGATTTAACGATTTACAGGCTGGAGACAATATTTGGTTGTATCTGAGCGTCAAGGCGAATAGCTCGGGCAGGCCTGTGCCCGCAGAACGTATTGAATTGGTGCGATAATTATGTCCAAGCAGTCTTACCTGCATGCCAGCACAGGGTTTAGTCTATTAGAGCTGATGTTTAGTTTGGTTATTGTCGGCCTTATTGCGTCTATTGCCTATCCCAGCTATCAAAATTCTATGACCTCTGCCCGCAGGGCAGATGCACAGGCTGTTATGTTAGAGGCATCGCAATTTATGCAGCGCTTCTATACAGAGAATAATCGCTATGATGTGGACACTGGCGGCACGGCGATTGCGCTGCCCTCACACTTGCAACAGTCTCCGAGAGATGCTGGGGTCAAGACCTATGATATATCGGTCCAAGCGGCTACAGCGTCTAGTTTTACTCTGCGTGCCACGCCCAAAAATAATCAGGCTGGCGATGGTTTCTTGGAACTGACCCATACCTTCGCAAAAGCCTGGGATAGGGACGATAGCGGAGCTATAGATGTTGGCGAGTCAAGTTGGTCCCACTAATCTGAAGCCTGTGATAAGGCCTCGCCCCGCAAAATCTAGGGTATCTAGATAGTTTGAATATGCGACCAGTGGTTACTGCTTAACGACAGTCAATTAGCGGCTATTTGACGTACCCAGAACTCACTATCTGCGAACATAAATATGCCCATATCTAACTATCTGACGTGATTTGGACTGTTCTGCTAGGCTGATTTAAATCTATCTACCACAAAATAATGAGCTCTGTACCCAGAAAGCCTAGATAACTTTTTGCTTTTACGGTGCAGACTGTCTTGCTTTTAGGCGCATAAATATTATTGATTTACCAAAATAGGTCAGATATATTCGTTCTGTCGTATGAGAGATCTATCTCATTGTAAGGACACGGCTCATACAAAAATAAAATGTTGTCCTATTTTTGTGGCTCAGGTTGTAGTTAAAGACCGCAGTTGCTGATCTAGGTGTACGGGGAGTTATATGAAAAATACAGAAATTTCCAAAGCGATTAAAGTCGCTATGGGCATCGGTGCTTTCGCCATGGTTATGCCTTTCTCAGGCTATGCCTTTGCGCAAGACGATAGTGCAGAAGAACAGGTAGAAGAAGTAGTTGTAACTGGCTCAAGAATTAAGCGTTCTGTTGGTGCTGATTCTCAGACAGTGATTACAATTTCAGCTGAAGATATGAAAGTTGCTGGTAGTGTATCGGTTGCTGACGCACTGCGTACTTCGAACCTCAACTCATTGGGTTCGTTCCGCGAATCATCAGGTAGCTCGGCTCAATCTAACGCTACTCTTGACCTTCGTGGTGCTGGCCCGTCTCGATCGCTGATCCTGATCAACGGACGCAGAGTCGTTGGTTCTCCTTCACTGGGTGGTGGCGGATCAGTTAACCTGAACATGATTCCTTTCTCTTTTGTTGAAGAGATTCAAATTCTTGCCGATGGTGCATCAGCCGTATACGGTTCTGACGCTGTTGCTGGTGTTGTAAACATCATCATGAAGTCTGGCTATGATGGTATGCGTTTTACTGCTTCTCATGGTGAGCGTTCAAAAGATGACGGCGGCGAGCAGAGCTTCTCTCTGATGATCGGTTCTACTGGAGATCGCTCTTCAGTAACTTTCGGTATCGAGCACGATTCACGTGATGAAATCTATGACGCTGATCGTTCTTACACTGCTGCTTCTTGGGGCGACCAGGATGGCGACGGTCAAATCATGGGTTATGGTGAAACAGCGGGCGTTTCCTTCTACGGTTACTCGCTTATCAACCCTACCTACACTGGTGCTGACTTCGATCCAAATGATGACACGACTTGGTATGTTCACCCAGGTAACAACTGTGTAGACGATGGTTCTTTCGCAGGCGTAATGCAGTCTGATCTGGTTTTCGGACCTGACACTGGTTACTACTGTGGCTATGCCTATGCAAACGTTTCTGCTAACAGAGCGTCTCTTGAGAGAACTCACGCTTTCGTAAGCTCGTCTTTCGAAGTGTCTGATGACATGACTGTTTACGCTGATGCGATTCTGGCTAACAACGAGTCTTTCGGTCGTTATGCGCCTCCAGCTGCTCCAGGAACTGCACTGGCCTCTGACCCACGCAACCCGTTTGGTCAAGATGTGTCAGGGTACTTCCGTTGGGTAGATATCGGTACTCGCGATAATGTTGTTAACGATACATTTGTTGACGTTAACCTGGGTGTCAAAGGTACCCTAACTGACGATCTGTCATATGATATTTACTACACTAACTCTGATTACCGTTCAGCGTCTATTGGTATGTACTACCTGAGCTATGGTGGTTTTGCTGAGAACATTCTGGAAGAAGTGACAGACTACGAAACCTATGTGAATAACCTGAAATCAACGACTCTTAATGATGATCGTATGAACATTCAGAAGATCACAGCTGGTTTGCAGTGGGATATGTTTGAAATGGATGGTGGTCAAGCCTACTCGTACTTCGGTGCTGAGACTTGGGATGTTGATTACTCTGCACTTGTAGATGCTCAGTCAGAAGCTGGCCTAGTGGGCGGTTCTGCGGGTAACTCTGCTACGGGTCAGCGCAGTGTATCTGCTCTGTCTGCTGAGACAATCCTGCCATTCACTGATTGGCTGGAAATCCAAGCGGCAGTTCGCTTTGATGACTATGATGACTTTGGTAAGGCAACCTCTCCTCGAATTGGTGCCACTATCACGGCCATCGAAGATGTGACTATCAAGATGTCTTACGGTGAAGGCTTCCGTGCACCAGATCTCTCTGATCTGTACGGCGCGACTTCTTTCTCCGCTGAGGACGCTTATGACTATCTCGGTTGTCAGATTCAGGGTGTTGCTGAGGCAGATTGTCCTCAACGTCAGTTTGACACTTACATCGGTTCCAACCCTGAGTTAGGTGCGGAAGAGTCGGAAAGCCTTTCATTCGGTGTAGAGTGGGCGTTTATGCCTGATTGGGATGTGTCGGTTAACTACTTCGACATGACAGTAAGCAACTCAATTGAGTACGTAAGTGCGCAGGATATGTTGAATGTTGATTTCAACCTAAACGGCAACAACCCAGCGGTTACGCGTAATGCAAACGGTGGTGTTACTCGAATTGATGCCGGTTACCAGAACGCTATTACAGATCTCAACTTTGAAGCTGTTGATGTCGTTCTGCGCGGTGCGATCGAGACTGACGAGTTCGGTACTTTCTACCCAGGCTTCCAGGCTACTAACTATTTGAACTTTGATTCAGAGACAGTATTTGGCTCTGGTGAGGTTACAAATGCGGTAGGCTTGTTGGGACTGCCTGAGTGGATGTCTTATGCTTCGGTTTCATGGGTCATGGGTGATTGGAGTGCTTCAATCTCTGCTGACTACACTGGTGAGCAGGAAAGCAGCTCAGGTGAGACTAAGTACAAAGGCTACACTACAACCAATGCTAGAATTGGCTATGACTTCGGTGATATGGGTTCTGTAACCATCTCTGCGAACAACCTAGGAAACAAGGATCCACTTCTTGATTCTTCAGGTGCCAATGCTAACGAATACATGTACTCGCAGGTTGGACGTGTAATTTACTTCAGCTACTCAATCGAGATGTAATGATTGCTGTAACTATGTAGATCGAGAGCCCGCATTTATGCGGGCTCTTTTTTTTGTATTAAATTTCTAGAGGCTAGTATGGACGCATGGGGTAATTTTTGGGCAAAGGGGCATAGCACGACCTTTGGAGAGTATTTTAAAAATGGCTATACAGAAGGCTATGTTGCATCCTGGTGGGCTAATATTCTCAATAAGAGAATAGCTCAACGACAGGACGTTTTGGAGGTAGGCTGCGGAAACGCCTCGCTACTCCCAGCCATGCTCGACCTAAGGGTCAAGGGTAGCTATACCGGTCTTGACGCCGCACCGGTAAATATCTCTGATGCCGTTAAAAAGCGACACAATGCTGAGCTCTCTATTAGTCTCCATGGCAATACCTGCGTTGAAGACTTTGACTCTGAGCAAATGTTTGATCTAATTGCTTCGGTATATGGGCTTGAATATTCTGACACAGATATTTCACTGCCTTTATTAAAGTCGCGCCTTAAGCCCGAGGGGAAACTGCATCTACTAATGCATCACTCACAGTCTGTGATTACAACTATGTCTGAAAAAGCTTTGGGTGAATTTGATTTTGATCTTATGGAGACAGCCGTAGCCTACTTGCGCATTATCAATGAGGAGTTGGACAGACAACAGGGCGACTTGAAGTCCCTTGAAAAATCAGAGGCCGCGATTAAGGCAAAAGATAGTGTTAATGAGTTTATTTCCTCTGTGATGAACACCGAGCAATCTGAACGAAACCCTATCCTGGTTGACTTCAGCCAGGCTCTGCTTGAATATTTCAAACAAATAAGGTCTTCATCTATTCAGAGAAGCACTTATATTGCCGGTATCATGCAAGATTTTCATGCCTCCAAAGAGAGATACAGGCAGATGGTTTCTGTAGCTCGAGATGAAAAAAAGATCGATACCTTCAGGTCAGATCTTGCTAGTGCAGGCTTTAAAGATGTTGATATACTCGTACTACAAAAAGATGGGAGACCGGTAGCATGGTACGTATCAGCCGCTTAATAGCACTATCAATTTTAATCTTTTCGCTGCCGTCGCAGGCCGAAGACGTAAAGCGATGTCTGGATATTCAGAATAGCGAGAAAAGGCTTGCCTGTTATGACAGCGCCTTTGGTTATTCGAATCCAGTTGTAAAGGTTGAAAAGCCAGTACGCAAGACTACCAACAATCCAATTGGGTCCTCAGATGTTGTAATAGGCTCGATTGCTAAAAAAGCCCAGAAGGCTTATGACCAGGTCATCGCCGATTCTGAGAGCATGGTAGTGACCAAGGTGGGTGAAACACGCCGTGGGCAGCTTTATTTTTTTACGGACAAGGGCAGAACATTTAAACGCCTCACTGACCGAAACCTCAGGTTTAAAGTTGGGCAGGTGGTCCGGCTTGAAAAGGGGCTGTTGAGCGCCATTTTTCTTGTGGCTGAGGATGGCCGCAAGATCAAGGTAAGAGAGATAAGATAGATTGATTTTGTAGAGGACTTTCTTGTAGCCTATGCCTATAGAAGCCCCATCTAAAGGGTTTTGGTAGATTAAAAGAAATCCTGAAAATAAAAATAAATATTCTTGCTAATTAACCAGTGCGAGATGATAAAAATAAAAATTGTTTGGAGATGTACCTAATGTTTATTTCAGCATTTAAAAAAAGATGCACCCTGATCATTAGCATGCTTCTGATCTCAGTCTGCAATATAGCGCAGGCTGCCTTACCGCCATCGGTTGATGCAATTTTGGCGCGTGGTGAATTTTATGGCGCAGATATATCGCCGACTGGTCAGTATATCGCGACAAGAATGACCGTTGATGATCGACCGACACTGGTGTTTTTAGATAGAGAAACATTACGGCCTATTCCCAATGCGAGTATACGCTTTGAGGAAAAGGATCGTATGCGTGTTGGCGGTGGCACCTGGGTGTCTGATCAGAA
Organism: uncultured Porticoccaceae bacterium; assembly: GCA_965656965.1. GTDB lineage: Bacteria > Pseudomonadota > Gammaproteobacteria > Pseudomonadales > Porticoccaceae > HTCC2207. The sequence goes on along the minus strand of CBFHMK010000013.1, from coordinate 95,581 downwards.
GTACTGGTACACGGCGTCTCGAGATGACAATGATGGCCGTCGCCCGCAAAACTGGGGTGATCGATTTGTCTACGATATTAAAACTGGAAAGAATACAAGGGTATGGAGCTATCAGGGCGTGTACCTAAATCCCACCAGGAAGACCAAAAAGGTCAATGGTTGGATGAACGTACTGACCACGCTACCCAATGATGACAGCAAGGTTCTGGTTTCTGTTACCTCATTTGGTAAGGGAGCGGCTCCTCGACCTGTTGTTTATACCTTTGACGTAAACTCTTCAAAGATGGAGCGCCAATTTGTGGGCCCTGCAAAGGGCGCCGGCATTTTCTCGAATTCGGATGCGTCACATTTTGTTGCTGAGTCACCAAGTCGCACAGATATGACAACGAGTCTGTTTCATAAAGCCAGTGCCGACGAGACCTGGACTGAGATAACCGAATTCGCCCCCCAGGGTTTTGAGAGTCTTAACATCAGTGATGATGGAAAGTTGCTGTTCGGGTATATGCAGCAAGAGACGTCGATCAATGCTGGACGGCAGCTGGTTAGCATCAGTCTCGAAGATGGTGCGCTAAACATTATTCATGACTTCGGATTTGTGAGTGATTTATCAACCACTTTCTCTGAAGAAAATGGCACGCCATCCTTTTCCACATGGGTAGATAGCCAACCTCGGATAAAAATTCATAGCAAGTCTAAAGGCGGCTCATTGGTTGCCGGCTTTATGAAGTCTTTTCCAGATTCAAGAGTGGAGAATTTGGGCGGCGATGAGAATGATGAATATATGACTTTTCTCGTGGCCTCCCCCAGTCAGCCGGGGGAATACTTTATGTGGGAGAAATCATCTGGACAGGCAAAGTATCTGTATTCAGTTAGTGATGCCATGATCGATGCAAACCTCAGCGGCTACACCTCAGTCATGTTTGAGGCTAGCGATGGTGTAATGGTCCAGGGGTGGCTAGTATTGCCTAAAAAAGGAAAACCGAAAGGCCTGATTAACTATATTCATGGTGGTCCCCATGGTCCCTATAACGCCTATGATATGGACAGCTACATTCAGATATATGCTGAGTTAGGCTACGCAGTATTTGCGCCGAATTTTCGAGGTTCAGGTGGATACGGCAAGCAGTTTGAACAATCTGGTTATACGGATTGGGGAACTCGCATGCTTGATGATCAGCGTGAGGGCGCAGAGTTTGTTCAGGCCAACTATGAAGTAGGTGACAAGGTCTACACTGCCGGCGGTAGCTATGGTGGATACTCAAGCGCGCATAATGTTGTTCGTCACAATGACTATTATGACTGCAGTATTATTGATGCCGGCTTCTTTGAATTTGAAGAACTCAAAAAGACCTGGGATGGACGCAATGGCTATTTTACGGCTGCCTACACGGATGCCGCAATGGGCACCAATCCTGAAAAATTACGTGAGATGTCTCCAATTCACCATGTCGATAAGATCAAAGTACCTCTTTTGGTGAGCCACGGCATCATCGATAGAAGAACGCCTGTCGCCGGCGCAAGGAAGTTCCGAGATGCGTTGGAAAAGGCAGATGTTGATTTTGAATATCATGAATATGCGAGAGAGGCTCATGGCCTATACAACAAAGAGAATCGGCTTGTGCACTATAAGAAAGTTCAGACGTTCCTTGATAGATGCGATGCGATGTAGCTTTAACGAAATCCAGCGTTTCAGAAAAAATCCCAGCTTATGCTGGGTTTTTTTTCAACAGCCTTCACTGAGGCCCTTACCAAAATATGACCCCATAGGTCTCGGACTAATCACGCAGTGTTTTGGGCGCGCTCGCTAGCGAAGCCCTGAGCGTTTTTTGCGAATCTATCGAACCGTTCGATGACCATCTTATAGGCATAAAAAAGCCCCGAACTGAGCCGGGGCTTTTCAAAATTATGGTGCCCGGTCTCGGACTAAACACGCAGTGTTTTGGGCGCACTCGCTGGCGAGGGCGGGGTGAAGCCCTGAGCGTTTTTTGCGAATCTATCGAACCGTTCGATGACCATCTTATAGGCATAAAAAAGCCCCGAACTGAGCCGAGGCTTTTCAAAATTATGGTGCCCGGTCTCGGACTAAACACGCAGTGTTTTGGGCGCACTCGCTAGCGAGGGCGGGGCGAAGCCCTGAGCGTTTTTTGCGAATCTATCGAACCGTTCGATGACCATCTTATAGGCATAAAAAAGCCCCGAACTGAGCCGGGGCTTTTCAAAATTATGGTGCCCGGTCTCGGAATCGAACCAAGGACACGAGGATTTTCAATCCTCTGCTCTACCAACTGAGCTAACCGGGCCTCGCAAACTGTTTTTGCACATCTCGCAAGAGGCGCGTATTAAAGCGTCTGAACTGCTATTCGTCAAGGGTTATTCCTCAGGTGGGACGTATCCTTCAGCCTGATCCACCTGTTCGCCGGAAAAGAACTTTTCACGCTGCTCTGAGAGGTAGGTCCGAGCGGTCAAATCCATCATATTGAGCCGCATCTCATTGATTAATGTGGTCTGATGCTCCATCCATTCGGCCCAGGCCTGCTTCGAAATATGATTAAAAATTTCTTCGCCTTTGGGACCCGGAAAGGGGGGCATATCCAATCCTGGAAGTTCTTTATTAAGCTTGCGGCAGAAAACGGTGCGCGCCATGGTTTACCTCGGTTAACTTAGTTAGCTATCTATGGGTTAGCAGTGCTTTGATCGGTGCGGGCATGCCTAATGATAGTGGTTTTTGCGGGTTATACCAGACCTGATTATCTGTTTCGGCCACTCTGGTGCCGACCTTGCTGGCTCTGATGATCAGAGGCTGATAATCCAGGTGGAAATGGCTAAAGGTATGGCGCTGCTTGGGCATTAATTGATACTGGCTGAACTCTATACCCAGGTCACCGCAGGTCTGCTCAATAGCATCATCAGTGTCGCACTGGGGGAATACCCAAAGACCACCCCAGAGTCCAGTCGGAGGATTCTTTTGCAAAAGCAGTTCGCCCTGTTGATTGTGAATCAGTAAAAACAGCGTAGTTTTAATAGGTAATTTTTTCTTGGGTTTTTTGCCCGGATAGTCAGTCTGCTGACCCCGGCTATAGGCAATACAGTCTGCCGAGATCGGGCATGCCTCGCAGTTTGGCGATGATCTGGTGCAGAGAGTTGCCCCCAGGTCCATCATAGCCTGAGTGTAATCTGCGACACGTTGCAGAGGGCTGTAGGTTTCCGCCTCTAGCCAGAGCCGTTTGTGAACGGCTGTTTGCCCAGGCCAGCCCTCAATCGCTGCAAACCGCGCTAAAACACGCTTAACATTGCCATCTAAAATAGCGGCGGGTTTTTTAAAGGCGATAGAGCAAATGGCCCCAGCCGTCGAGCGGCCTATTCCGGGAAGCTCGCTGAGCTGCTCTACAGTATCTGGAAAATCGCCATCCAGATTATCAGAGATTAGCTTCGCTGTTTTGTGCAGGTTGCGTGCTCGGGCATAGTAGCCCAGTCCTGTCCAATGATGCAGTACCTCATCTTCCGTAGCGCCGGCTAGAACCTCCACGCTGGGAAAGCTCTGCATAAAACGTTCAAAGTAGGGGATTACGGTACTGACCTGAGTCTGCTGTAGCATGATTTCCGAAACCCAGACTCTGTAGGGGCTTATGCTGGTCTGCCAGGGCAAATGAGTGCGGCCATACAGGTCAAACCAATTCAACACTGCCTGTTGAAACTGTTCTGGAGCCATAGTCACCGTTTAAGCAGTTCTTTGATCAGACTTTTGACAGGATCTATTGAGTCCTGTTGCTGAAACCCCGATCTATCTAGCAGCTTTTCCAGAGCGCTATCCTTGAGTAGATCCCTGATCAGACGCTCATCTGGTTTGCAGGAGAGACCGCTGGCTTCAGCTCTGTCGAATTGGCCTTCACAGACAAAAGGTATCTGGCGGTTCTGTAGCTTTTTATTAATGCTGCAGCCCGTTCCGCTGGTCACTGCTTGATCGACTCTGGCACTGGCATTTAAGCTGTACTGACGTTTGATAAGATCTACTGTGCCTCGGCCTATAATATCCAGATTGCCGGTGCCAGTGCTGTAGTCATTGACCACTAGCTTGCCCTTACTAAGCTGGAATTTACCCAGTAGATCTTCGAGCTGGGTTCCCTCTGGCCAGGTTTGAGCAGATTGCACTTTTCCTGACACCAGAGCAGCTGCATTACAAAAGGTCTGCTCTAAATTAATCGCCTTGTAGACAGGGCGCTGTAGTTTGAATTGACCCGCACCGGATAGGGATCTGGTCATCTGGCCAACATCCTGACCAGCGCCCTGAATATTGGCGTCCAGGCTAAGGGTACCGCTCAGCGCGCTATTATCGCCCATCGCAGCCATAGCCTGAACCAAGTCGATATTGTACAGAGAGGGTTGAAGATTAAAGCTGGGTTCGGCGGAGCGCATATCTAATTTTGCAATAGCATTGATCTGTCCATCAAACAGATCGGCATTAAGAGACGTCATACGCAGAACGCGCTGATTGCCAAACACATTGCTGTAGAAGTTTTCAATATTGAAGTCTTTGAACTCAATCCTGTTCAGATTAACCTCGACCTGGCTGCGCCCCTGCCAGAGTGCAAATGGTATTGCCAGTGGCGCGAATAAGCTGCTGTTATTGCTACCGCTATTGGCTTTGGGCAGGTAATCCGAGGCACGCAATAAATTTCCCGATACCAGCGTGACCAGGTTATTGGTGGGATGATCTATGGTGACATCCAGATCGAACAGCTGGCCGTCGAGAGAGAGTCTGCTGACGAATTTTGATACGGTCTCTGTATCCAGACTGAAGCTGGTTTCTAAACTCAACTGGGTAAGGGCACTTTGCACCGCAGTTTTAGGTGCGGCAAGCAGGGGCACTGCAGGCTCCAGGGACCTCATTAGCTGTTTAAGATCGAAGCTATTAGTCTTTAAATTACCCCGCATAAAGGATGCATTATCGCTGGCGCTGAGCTCTCCAGAAACTACCATTCCATCTAGACTAAGCTGCAGATCGCTGAGGCTGAGTTGATCAATCGTTTGACCCTCTAGGCTCAGAGCAATATCGGTCTTGAGATTGAGCTGACGCCCACCAAATACAGTGGCAGAGGCTGAAAGTGGGAACTGCTGCCCGAGCAGCGACAGGTCCTTTGTGGACAGCTGTACGTTATCAAATTGCAGGGGAAGGCTATTATTGGGTGCCCAGAGAATGCGTCCACTCTCTATGCCCAAAGAACTCGGTTGAAACGCCGCAAAGCCCTCGATGAGGGTTAATAACTGGGTCCAATCAGTGGCCAGAGTCAGGCTGTCAGCGGAACCTGATATGACCGCCTGATCGCTGAAAGAAATATTAGCTATTGATAGCCCGGGTTTGGGGAAAACCTGCCAGGCTATATTCCCGCCAATGGTGATATCCCAGCCCTGTTGGCGCGCCCCAGACTCAATATCCGGCCTGTAGTCGTTAACATCGACGGCAAATAGGAGATACATTATTGCAATCGCAAATAATGTAACCACTGCACCCAAGCCAGTGGCGAGCCATTTAAGTAGATTTTTCACCATGTCCATCAGTCTAAAGGTTGCTCCGCGTTGCCTTATATTACAGCAAAGAGAACAACCCTTAAATGCTGATCGAGGGTTCAGGGCCTAGAAAGAGTAGCTAGCGCGAACACCCAAATTGCGGCCTGCCATTGGAACCTCATTTTTAACGAATGAGCTATGATTTCTAGCCACCTCGTCCAGCAGGTTTTTTCCGAATACCGACAGAGTTAAATCATGCCCTGTGCTGAACTTAACCGTTTTTGATAGATTGAGATTTAGCATTTGAAATCCGTCAGTGGCAGTTTCGTTCTCAGCGACATCATATTGAGCTGTTACATTCTTAAATGTAACAGCAGCTTTGAGCCCATCTTCCAGGTAAGAAATTTGATAGAGATCTCTCTCTGGGGTTAGACGTGGAACCAAACCCCCAGCTGCAAAGTCCCCTGAAATGGCATCCCGTGCGAATGCCAGAGTTAACTCGCCACGAGCAAGATCAAACCTTTTACCAATTTCAAATTCATAGCCATCAAATTTGGCATCTTGCTGAACATAATTGGCTAGGATTAGTCCGTCATGGGGATCTTCCGCGGCATGCTCACCATGTTCTTGCTCAGTTTCATCCAAGAGATAAATATAGTTATCTACATCATTTTTAAACAAAGTCACTGAGGCATAAAAACCCTCATGTTCATAATTGAAAGACAGGTCAATATTGTTAGATCTTTCAGACTCTAAATTGATATTGCCGATCTCCGTTCTGCCAGTGGCCAGATGCGGCCCATTCATAAGCAGCTCGATTGCTGTGGGCGCTCGCTGCACGCTGGCTACCCCAAGGCTGACTTCTAATCCATCATTAATTTCTCTACCAAGGGTAAAAGCGAAGCTTGTGTTGTTGAGGTCTCTTTCGAAATACTCTGTTTCCTCCTCATGGTCATCGCTATGATCTTCCATGTCGTGCTCTTCATGTTCCTCTTCATGAGCAAGAGAACCATTGCGGGTAACCTGATCGTGGCGAATACCAAAGTCGAGATGGAATAGATCAAAGTCTTTGCTCAGATAGTAACCCAGAGTTATTTCTTGGCTTTCTGTGGGATCGATAAAAGCCTCTTCACCAACAACAGACATCTTTTCATCAACAAAATTTACAGCAACCTTTTGCGATAGTGCGTCGTTGCTCAAGTCAAAAATTGCGCCGTATTCACTGGCGTCATTGGTAAAGGTTGTTGGGCCTTCTTCCTGGTGTTCAGCATGTTCCTCCTCATGATCCTCTTCTTCGGCATGCTGCTCGGTCAATGAGTAATCTGTATCTCTGAAATGGTAATCGACCTGTTTTAACCAGCTGTTGCCGAAAACATAGGAGCCTTCGAGATTGATTACGCTAGAGTCGGTTTTGGAGAATATTCTCTCGCGGCCATGTTCCTCTTCGAGGCCATTCTCGTCATTATGAGCCTCGCCGTGAAAAGGAATGCCATAAACGCTTTCAATATCGTTATATGAGATTCCCAAATAGCCCCAATCGCCGGCCTTCGAGAGTCCTAGCCTTGTCGAGGTAGACCCAATATCGGAATTAGGCAGATAACCTAGATCTTCATCGTGATCGTCATGCTGCTCTTCATGCTCTTCTTCGCCATGAAGAATAGCGCCGTCTGGAATATCAAAGTCATCAAACTGCGAATCTTTATAGGCAGCGCTGATATTCAAGCCGCCTAGATTATTTTGATAAGAAAAATCCTGAGAGTCACCATTGTTGACCGACTGAGCCTCCAGACCTAGTTTGAACTCAGACTCTGCAAAGTCTTTTCTGGCGATGGTGTTATCAACGATGTTGACTATTCCGCCGATCGTGCCATTGGAATAGAGCAGAGAAGAGGGTCCTCTGACCACTTCGATTTGTTGGATATTACTTAGGTCAACATCAATACTGTGGTCTGGCCCCAAACCTGAGACATCCCTCACCACTACGCCATTATTGAGAATTTTTACTCGGTTTCCCGACATACCTCGAATAATAGGTTGACCCACGGCCGCGCCATAATCACTGGAGGATATGCCGACCAAGCCATCGAGACTGGCGCCTAAACTTTGGCTTGCATCTGTCGCGATGGATTGGCCATCAACAATATGTAGAGGGTTTGAGATAGCCTCTGCTGAGGCATCAATCAATGATGATGTAACAATAATTTCTTCGATTTGCTGTGCAAAAACACTGCAGGACAGACCTGCCAGGCAAGCTGCCAGGGGCAACTTACCGGTAGTTAATTTTTTCATAACTGTTCCTCTAAAAATAAAGTCCAGGCCGGATAACCGGCGAAAATTGGTCCCAATATGGGCTTAGGTTATTTAGAGGTTGAGAGGTGGAGCTCTGGCAAGTTGACGACCCTTAGTGCGGTTGCTAACAGCCTGAGCGCTGTGAATGAGTTTAGGTAATCTAGTTTCGGCTAGGAAAGTTCTTTCGCTATCAGTCGCAACCGCGGCTGAGGAATGCTGCAGTACAGAGACCGAACAGCTACTTTCCTGGTGATCGGTATGGGTATGAGCGGTTGCCGTCACCGACCCGAGGCCGATAATCAGAGTTAAAACAATGGCAAACATTGTGTTGAAACGCTTCATAGGCTCATAGTCTATCCCTTTTTTGTACTGTAGCAACAGCTATTTTGCAGTATAATGCCGCCAGAAAATGAACCGCTCGGAGATCCCATGGCAGATCGTACAGCTACAGTTACCCGCAATACCCTCGAATCCCAGATTACCGTTAAGGTTAACTTGGATGGCACTGGGCAGGCCAACTTGCAGACACCGGTACCGTTTCTGAACCATATGCTGGATCAAATTGCCCGACACGGTTTGGTGGATCTGGATATTCAGGCCACCGGTGATACCGAGATTGATGATCACCACACGGTGGAAGATATCGGCATTACATTGGGCATGGCGATAACCGAAGCCATTGGCGACAAAAAAGGCCTGACCAGATACGGCCATGCCTATGTTCCCCTGGATGAAGCGCTGTCTCGCGTAGTGATGGATTTTTCCGGTCGTCCTGGATTAATTATGAAGGCCGACTTTGTACGCAGTCACGTGGGCACCTTTGATGTGGATCTGACTCGTGAATTTTTTCAGGGCTTTGTAAACCACGCTCTGGTCAGCCTGCATATTGATAATCTGCGTGGCGCCAATGCGCACCACCAGGTAGAAACCATCTTTAAAGCCTTTGGCCGCGCCCTGCGCATGGCCGCTTCGGCAGATGAGCGTATGGCTGGTGTTATGCCATCTACAAAGGGTACGTTGTAAGCGTACCCTGTCTTTTAGCGCGGTTTAAATTATGAGTGATTTTCGCAGCCAGATTGCGGTGATTGACTATGGAATGGGCAACCTCCATTCCGTCGCCAAAGCATTGGAGCATGTCAGTCCCGGTGCTCGTGTAACCATTACCTCAGACCCGGCCCAGGTAGAAGATGCTGACCGCGTGGTGTTTCCCGGTGTCGGTGCTATCCGTGACTGCATGACAGAGATTCAGCGTCTGAAAGTAGGCGAGGTGGTCAGTAAAGCCATCAAAACCAAGCCTGTGCTGGCGATCTGCGTAGGCATGCAGGCACTGATGGAGCATAGCCAAGAAAATGGCGGCGTAGACTGTCTGGGGCTATTACCCGGGCAGGTCAAATGCTTTGGCGACAGCCTGCAGGATGCCCAGGGAGCAAAACTCAAAGTCCCCCATATGGGCTGGAACAATGTTCAGCAGACCATTGATCACCCCATGTGGCATGGCATCGACCAGAATAGCCGCTTCTACTTTGTGCACAGCTACTATGTAGAGGCTGTGAATAATCCCCATGTTGCTGGCACCTGTGACTATGGTTCTCCATTTGCCGCCGCACTGAGCCATAAAAATCTCTTCGCCGCCCAGTTCCATCCGGAAAAAAGCGCCGAAGCCGGCCTGCAACTGCTGCGCAATTTCTGTCGCTGGTTGGGTTGATCCGGCAGCTGGCTATGGATTCCATCTCAACCGACCAACAAGAACTTGTCTCTCGGCTCAATGGCGAAACCGCCAAAATTGCCTGGCACGAACTACAGAAGCACTATGCCTCAGGCAATGTGCTGGCCCTGGCCAAAGGCGCAGACCTGATCAAAGTCGCAATAGCATTACACCGAGACGACAGAGATCAGGTACAGCAGTGGTTGGACGACAGTTCTCTGGGGCGAGTGCAGGATCAACAGGCCATGGACTGGTACGGCAGCAATAAGCTACTCTGGGCACTGGTGATTCCGCCCTTTGTATTGGTGCAGGAAACGGAATAAAAACAGAACATAGAATAAAAAAAACAGGAAGAGGTGAGACGTGGATTTGAATAGTAAAGTAGCAGTAGTCACTGGTGGCGCATCAGGGCTGGGCCGCGCAGCCGCTCAAGAGCTCTCTGACCGCGGGGCCACCCTGGTTATTATCGATATGAATGCCGAAGCTGGTGCCAAGGCTGTAGAGGAGCTGGGCGCCAATAGCACCCACTTTATCTCACTGGATGTTTCCAATGGCCCGGATGTGGAAGCCGCCTTCGATAAAATTGTCGCTGATCTGGGCCGAGTGGACGTCTGCGTCAACTGCGCCGGTATTGGTATCGCAGCCAAGACCATTGATCGCGAAGGCAACCCACACAACCTCGACCATTACCGCAAGGTGATTGAAGTTAACCTTATTGGTACCTTTAATATTTCCCGCTGTGCAGCTGCTGCAATGGCGCGCAATGAGCCCGACGAAAAAACTGAACGGGGTGTAATTATTCATACCGCATCCATTGCAGCCTTTGATGGCCAGATGGGCCAGGTGGCTTACTCGGCGACCAAGGGCGGTATTGTAGGCATGACCTTGCCCATGGCTCGGGATTTGGCCGCAGTGGGTATTCGCATTAATACCATCGCTCCAGGGGTGATGGCCACGCCACTGATGCTCGGTGCACCTCAGCAGGTGCAGGACGGTATTGTCTCCGGCATACCTTTCCCCAAGCGTCTGGGCGAGCCCTCAGAGTTTGGCCAGCTAGTGGTGCATATGGTGGAGAATAGCTATCTCAATGGCGAGACCATCCGCCTGGATGGCGCTGTGAGAATGCAGCCCCGCTAGTGGTTATCCGCAAGGCAACTGACGCCGACTTCGATGCTATCTGGCCCATTTTTCACCAGATAGTAGCGGCCGGCGATAGCTATGCCTACCCGCCGGAGACCAATCAGACCCAAGCCCAGCATCTTTGGATGGCCTTACCAGCCGCAACCTATGTGGCCGAGCAAGATGGCCGGATATTGGGCACCTACTATATCAAAGCCAATCAGCAGGGCCCCGGTTCCCATGTGTGTAACTGTGGCTATATGGTGGCCCAAGCCGCTCGCGGTCAGGGTCTGGCTTCAGCTATGTGCGAGCACTCGCAAAAGATCGCCCTCAAAATGGGTTTCAGGGCCATGCAGTTTAATTTTGTGGCTTCCACCAATATTGGGGCAGTGCGCCTTTGGGAGAAATTAGGGTTTGAGACTGTGGGTCGGTTGCCCAGGGCATTTAACCATCCTGTGGAGGGTTTTGTGGATGCCCTAGTGATGTTTAAGTGGCTAGTTTTAAACGGCTAGCTTGATCCCAACCAAGCCATAACCGCCTCGCGAGCCCCTCGAAAAACTACCAGCTCTTTTTTCTTTTCTAGTTGATAGCTATACATGGGATCATAATAATCTCTGGTAATCCCAGTTAACCAGTCACGATGACTGGCAAAATTATCCTGATGCTGTACCGCAATCGCATTATCCATAGAAGTCAACAGCGCCTGAGTGCGCTGCCCACCCAAACGCTTCTGCACCCGCAGCAAACTCTCGCGCAGATAGCGAGCAAACTCCTGTTCACCCGTAGCCCCAAAAAACGCCATGGTCTTTAAATATCGCTCCACCACATATTCCTGCCACAGCCGTTCAAGCCGCTCCTCAAAATCCATCTCAATCACCACAAACTGGCTTGTCGCCATGCGGTCAGCAAAGTAATGGGGAATATGCCGAGCGCCAATATTGCGGCTCTCATCTTCAAGCACCACCATTGACTGGGGGTGCTTGGCTTCGACCTTTAGCAGATCAATAGCAATACGGTTCTCAAAATCGATCTGCGCCGGCTGCTCGTCCAGAGGTCGACCAAAACTTGAACCCTTATGATTGGCCGCACCCTCAAGATCAAGTCCAGTGGGCAGCGTCTGAATAATCTCGGTTTTGCCGGTGCCGGTCATACCGGACAGAATAGTAAACATATTATTAGCGCAGTAATCCATCAGATATTGATACAAAAACCCGCGCAGAGACTTATAGCCACCCTCAACCTTAGGGCATTCAATACCAGCCTCCGCTAGCCACTCCTGAGTCAACTGGGAGCGCAATCCACCCCGGGCGCAATATAAAACGCCATTGGGATTGGCCGCCATAAAAGCCCGCCAGGCATCCAGCCGCTGTTGCTTGACCTCGCCATGCACCAGCTTATGGCCTAGTTCAATGGCCGACAGCTGACCGTTATTCTTATAGCGCAGCCCCACCTGGTGGCGCTCATCATCTGTCATCAATGGCAGGTTAGTTGAAGAGGGCAGAGCCCCGGTCTCAAACTCCACCGGTGCCCGCACATCAATCATTGGAATATCATCCAACAACAGTTGCCGATAATTATTGATCAGCGGCAGACTCACGGAATAACCTGAATGCCAGAGTCGCCATCCGCCTGCTCCAGCTTACCAATGGGCTGATAACAGCAGCCTGCCTGCCGCAATAGATCACTCACCTGCTGGGCAGATTCAGGCTCAATCGCTAACAACAGCCCACCACTGGTCTGAGGGTCACAGAGCAAAGTCTGGCTCTGAGCGTCAGTGCCAGTAATAGCGTCGCGAATACTGTCCCAGTTGCGGCCACTACCACCTGGCACGCATCCTTCATTAAGGTAATCGATAACCGCAGGATCCAACAGCGGCACAGCATCAAGTTGAACTGACGCCGACAACCCGCTGCCCTGACAGATCTCCAGCAAATGCCCCAGCAAGCCAAAGCCAGTCACATCAGTTATCGCCGTCACCCCATCAATTTTGGCCAGCTCTGCACCAATGGTATTAAGCTTCATCATATTTTCCACCGCTAGCCGCGCGTGCTGGGGCTGCAACTTACCCTGCTTCTCCGCAGTGGTCAGAATACCCACACCAATTGGCTTGGTTAAAAATAACTGATTGCCCGCCTTCGCCGTCCTGTTTTGCTTGAGATACTTTAAATCCACCCGGCCAGTCACCGCCAGGCCAAAAATAGGCTCCGGCGAATCAATAGAGTGTCCGCCCGCTAAATGAATCCCAGCTTCTGCACAGGCATGGCGCCCGCCATCAATCACCTGTTGAGCAACCTCCGCAGGGAGCACATTGATCGGCCAGCCGAGAATCGCAATTGCCATTACCGGCGTGCCGCCCATGGCATAGATATCGCTAATGGCATTGGCCGCGGCCACCCGACCAAACTCAAAAGGATCATCCACAATGGGCATAAAAAAGTCGGTGGTGCTGATAATTCCGGTGCCATCGCCAAGGTCATAGACTGCGGCATCGTCTTTGGTGCTATTGCCCACCAGAAGGTTGGCATCAGCAGGGGCAATGAAGTCGGTTTTAAGGATGGTCTCCAATACCCCTGGGGCAATTTTGCAGCCGCAACCGGCGCCGTGGCTGTACTGGGTGAGTCTTATTGTTTTATCGGGCATGGGCTTTTGGATTAACCTCAAATTTAGTGGCTAAGAGTACTTGGTTTGCTAAAGAAGGTCATTTGCTTTGTTGTTTGCAATATTCCCTAGGTGTCAGTCCTGTCCAGTTTTTAAATGCGCGAGTGAAGGATCTGGATTCACTAAACCCCACTACGTCAGCGACCTGCTCTACACTCATGCGTTCAGCCACCAGCTTATGGATTGCTACTTCCCGTCTAAGATTATCTTTAATCTTTTGGTAGCTGGTGGCACTTTCCTTTAGCCTTCGATGCAAAGTTTGACTACTAATCCCCAACTCCCTGGCCAGTTCATGAATGGGCGCAAAGACCAATCTGTCTGGATGCCTCTGGCCAATTATTCTCTCGATCTGTACCTCCAATGTGCTATCTGACCCCGGGATAGTCATAACATCTGCTGGTGCATTCTTGACAAATTCTTCTAACTCTTGATCTGAGCGTACCAAGGGTTTATCCAGGTATTGGGTATCAAAGATGAGACGATTGGCGCTGGCATTAAAGTGCAATTGGGCAGGGAACATAATCTGTAATTCGCTCTTGTGGTCGGGTGAGCCAAAGGTAAAGTGAGTCTCTTTGAGACGAATAGGCTCGCCAATATACCAGCTGGGGAAGCGGTGCCAGATCACTAGCCAAAACTCGGCCATAAAGTGCTCTGGGTCCAGGTGAGGCTGATTCATGGTAAAACTCAGTACCGCATTGCCGTTATGCTGACTGAGCTGCATGGGAATATCACTGCTCACCAGATTGTAGAAGTTAACGGCCTTTTCTAGTAGCTCGCCCAAGGTGCTGCAGTGGCTGACCAGGTCGGCCATGGTGGCAAATAGCCCCACTTTGCAGTTGTTTTGGGTAAAGCCCATAAACTCATCATCCAGTGTTTCCTGGACTGTTTTGAATAGCCGCGCTACCTGATCTGTATGCACCCGCTGGTTGGGCTGGCCGACCACGGCCGGGTTGATACCTGCCCTTTCCAGTGCCCTTTGCTGGGGCAAATTTCTCGCTCTAAGTCCATGCATGCAGGACAGGACATGGTGATTACAGATGGTTGCCATGGGTGCTCCGGCACTAGCTGTTATATTATTTGTGAGTTTATGAGCTTTTTATTGGGGTTAATCCTAATTTAATGAGTATAAAATGGCAATAAATGTGAGTTAAGCTGTTAAAAATAGACCTACTATTAAACTCAGCAGTACTGCATAGTCTATGCCACTGAAAAATACGCCGGAGTTCAAATGGCAGATAGCAAAAAAATCAGCGACTGGGAGCAGTTGGCCAGCAAAGAGCGCAAAGGCGCCAGCCCAGATGAGCTGCTGTGGCAGACCATTGAAGGCATTGAGGTCAAACCTCTGTATACGGCGGCAGATACCGCCGGGCTTGAGCATATGGATAGCCTGCCGGGGTTCGCGCCCTATAAGCGCGGTCCCAAGGCCACCATGTATGCGGGGCGGCCCTGGACGGTACGACAATATGCTGGGTTTTCTACTGCTGAGGCCTCCAATGCGTTTTACCGCAAAAATTTGGCTGCTGGTCAGCAGGGGCTATCGGTAGCCTTTGATCTGCCCACCCATCGAGGTTATGACTCTGATCATTCTCGTGTGGTTGGGGATGTGGGCAAGGCCGGTGTGGCAATTGATTCTGTCGAGGACATGAAGATTCTATTTGATGGTATTCCATTGGATAAGGTGTCTGTCTCCATGACCATGAATGGTGCTGTGCTGCCGGTAATGGCCAGCTATATTGTCGCGGCGGAAGAGCAGGGTGTGGCGCCGGAGCAGCTGGCGGGCACATTGCAAAATGATATTTTAAAAGAGTTTATGGTGCGCAATACCTATATCTACCCGCCGGAGCCCAGCATGCGGGTGGTGTCGGATATTATTGGTTACACCGCTAACCATATGCCTAAGTTTAATTCTATCTCCATCAGTGGCTACCATATGCAGGAGGCGGGAGCCACCAATGTGCAGGAGCTGGCTTACACCATTGCCGATGGTATTGAATATGTGCGCACGGCGATTGATAGCGGTATGGATGTGGATAAGTTTGCTCCGCGGCTATCGTTCTTTTTTGCTATTGGTATGAACTTCTTTATGGAGATTGCCAAGCTGCGAGCGGCGCGGATTTTATGGGCGACGCTAATGGAAGAGAAGTTTGCGCCCAAGGATGATCGCTCTCTGATACTGCGTACCCACTGCCAGACCTCTGGTGTCAGCCTGACCAGTAAAGACCCCTACAATAATGTTATGCGCACCACCATCGAGGCCATGTCTGCGGTACTGGGTGGCACTCAGTCACTGCATACTAATTCCTTTGATGAAGCATTGGCTCTGCCCACTGAATTCTCGGCGCGTATTGCCCGCAATACCCAGCTGGTGATTCAGGAGGAGACCGGCATTACCAATGTGGTGGATCCGCTGGCCGGTTCTTACTATGTTGAGTCATTGACTGACGAGCTGGTTAACGCGGCCCGGGAGATTATTGACGAAGTAGAAGAGCTGGGCGGCATGACCAAGGCAGTTGAGACCGGTATGCCCAAGCTGCGTATTGAGGAGGCAGCGGCTCAGCGCCAGGCCCGTATTGATCGCGGTGAAGAGGTGATTGTTGGGGTGAATAAATACCAGCTGGACGTGGAGCCTGAGGTGGATGTACTGGATATTGATAACAGTGCAGTGCGGGAATCTCAGGTGGCGCGTTTGGAGCAGGTTCGTAGTTCCAGAGATGCTCAGGCCTGCGAGCAGGCACTGGACGCCCTAGCCAAAGCTGCGGAAACTGGTGCAGGCAATCTATTGGCGCTGTCTGTAGATGCAGCCAGAGCACGAGCCACTGTTGGAGAAATTTCCGATGCGCTGGAGAGTAAGTGGGGCCGTCACAAGGCTCAGCAGCGCTCTATTAGCGGAGTCTATGGCGCCGCCTATCAAGGGGACGAAGCATTTATGAATATTAAAAATAAAGTTGAAACCTTTGCCGAAAATCATGGCCGCCGCCCACGTATGCTGGTGGTAAAGATGGGTCAGGATGGCCATGACCGCGGCGCCAAGGTGATTGCGACGGCCTTTGCCGATCTCGGCTTTGATGTGGATGTGGGGCCTATGTTTCAGACCCCGGAAGAAGCAGCCCAGCAGGCGATTGAAAATGATGTACATATTGTTGGCGTGTCGTCTCAGGCAGCGGGTCACAAGACATTGGTGCCCCAGCTGATTGCCAGTCTTAAGGCACAGGGTGCGGAGGATATTATTGTGATCTGCGGTGGGGTGATTCCGCCGCAGGATTATGACCAGTTAAGAGCAGATGGCGTGGCGGCTATTTTTGGGCCCGGGACTAATATTCCTGTGGCTGCGGAAGAAGTGCTTGAGTTGATTAAGGAATAACCATGAAAGACATACTGGAGCAATTGGAAGAAAAGCGCAGCCGCGCCAGACTCGGCGGTGGTCAAAAGCGCATCGACGCCCAGCATGCCAAGGGCAAGCTGACGGCGCGCGAGCGTCTCGACTTGCTGCTGGATGAAGGCAGCTTTGAAGAATGGGATATGTTTGTGGAGCACCGCTGCACCGATTTTGATATGGACCAGCAACATGTGCCCGGCGACGGGGTGGTGATTGGCTATGGCACCATTAATGGTCGTCTGGTGTTTGTCTTCAGTCAGGACTTTACTGTTTTCGGTGGCGCACTCTCCGAGGCCCATGCAGAAAAAATCTGCAAGCTCATGGACCAGGCCATGAAAGTGGGTGCTCCGGTGATTGGCCTTAATGATTCTGGCGGTGCCCGTATTCAGGAGGGGGTGGCCTCTCTGGGAGGCTATGCCGAGGTGTTTCAGCGCAATGTCATGGCCAGTGGTGTGATCCCGCAAATTAGTATGGTGATGGGCCCCTGCGCTGGCGGGGCTGTGTATTCTCCGGCGATTACGGATTTTATTTTTATGGTGCAGGACAGCAGCTATATGTTTGTCACTGGGCCTGATGTGGTTAAAACCGTGACCCATGAAACCGTTACTGCGGAAGAGTTGGGTGGCGCCCATACCCATTCCACCAAGTCTGGGGTGGCGGATCTGGCCTTTGATAATGATGTGGATGCACTGCATAAGCTGCGTCGCTTTATAAATTATCTGCCCGCCAATAACCGCGAGAAGCCGCCGGTATGGCCCACGGAAGACGCGGCAGACCGGGTGGAGATGTCATTGGATACCCTGGTGCCCAGTGATCCCAATAAGCCCTATGATATGAAAGAGCTGATCTTAAAGGTGGCAGACGAGGGCGAGTTTTTTGAGCTGCAAGTCAGTTACGCGAAAAATATTATTACCGGGTTTATTCGTATTGAGGGCTCGACTGTTGGTGTGGTGGCTAATCAGCCGATGGTGATGGCTGGCTGTTTAGATATTGATGCCTCGCGCAAGGCGGCGCGGTTTATTCGCTTCTGCGATGCCTTCAATATTCCGGTGCTGACTCTGGTGGATGTCCCTGGCTTTATGCCCGGCACCAGTCAGGAGTACGGCGGCATTATTAAGCATGGGGCCAAGCTGCTGTATGCCTATGCTGAGTGCACTGTGCCTAAGGTGACATTGATTACTCGTAAAGCCTATGGTGGTGCCTATGATGTGATGGCGTCTAAGCATTTGCGCGGTGATGTGAATCTGGCCTGGCCTACGGCTGAGATTGCCGTCATGGGGCCGAAGGGTGCGGTGGAGATTATTTTCCGTAAGGATATTGGCGATCAGGAAAAGATTGATGCCCGCACTGAGGAGTATCGGCAGAAGTTTGCCAACCCCTTTATCGCCGGCAAGCGCGGCTATATAGATGATGTGATTATGCCCCACAGCACCCGCAAGCGGGTGGCTCGGTCTCTGGCTATGCTCAAAAACAAGAGCATAGAAAACCCCTGGCGCAAGCACGGCAATATTCCGCTGTAGGGCTTTATTTTGTCATCCTGAGGAGTTGCAGCGGGCTTGAATTTCTGGCTAACCGCTGTGACACGCCGCGAGTACGTCCTTGTAGGCTCTGCGACAGCATCCCTGCTGTCGAAGGTCACAGCGGTTAGCCAGCAACTCAAGCATTCAAAGTTGGGCAGAATACTTAGAGTTTTAAAAAAGAAACTGTGTGATGTTGATTTGCCAATAAGCAAAAACAAAAGCGAATAGTTTTTAAGGGTAAAGGGTTTATGTTGAAGAAAATATTAGTAGCCAACCGCGGTGAAATTGCCTGCAGGGTGTTTTCCACGGCCAAAAGAATGGGCATTGCCACCGTGGCAGTGTATTCCGATGCGGATGCAGATGCCCTGCATGTGCAGATGGCCGATGAGGCTGTGTGCATAGGCCCTGCGGCTTCTGCGCAAAGCTATCTGGTGATTGATAAGATTATTCAGGCCTGCAAAGACACAGGCGCAGATGCGGTGCATCCAGGCTATGGTTTTCTCTCGGAAAACAGCCAGTTTCGCGACGCGCTGGATGATGCGGGGATTATCTTTATTGGCCCGGGCAAAAAAGCCATTGAGTCTATGGGGGATAAAATTACCTCTAAGCTAATTGCTGAAAAGGCTGGGGTTAACTGTATCCCCGGTTTCACCGATGTTGTGCGTGATGCGGACCATGCGGTTGAGATCAGCGCGGGAATTGGTTACCCAGTGATGCTTAAGGCCTCTGCTGGTGGCGGAGGTAAAGGCATGCGTGTGGCCTGGGATGAGGCGGACTGTCGCGATGGTTTTGAGCGTGCCACCAATGAGGCTCGTTCAAGCTTTGGTGATACGCGTATCTTTATTGAGAAATATATTCAGCAGCCGCGCCATATTGAAATTCAGGTGATGGCCGATGGTCATGGCAATGTGATTTATCTGGGTGAGCGCGAGTGCTCTATTCAGCGTCGCCATCAAAAAGTGATTGAGGAAGCACCTTCCCCCTTTTTGGATGAAGCTACGCGTCAGAAAATGGGTGAGCAAAGTTGTGCCCTTGCGAAAGCTGTGGACTACCAGTCGGCGGGTACGGTGGAGTTTATTGCTGACGCGGCTATGAACTTTTATTTTCTGGAGATGAATACCAGATTACAGGTGGAGCATCCGGTCACTGAGTTGGTTACAGGTCAGGATCTGGTGGAGATGATGATTCGTGTGGCGGCTGGTGAAAAGCTGGCTCTGACCCAGAATGATGTAAGCCTCACTGGCTGGGCGATGGAATCGCGGGTCTATGCTGAGGACCCGTTCCGTAACTTTATGCCTTCTATTGGCAGGCTATCTGGTTATCGTGAACCTCAGGGTGAGGGGGTGCGTGTAGATAGTGGGGTCTATGAGGGGGGTGAAGTTTCCATGCACTATGACCCTATGATCTCTAAGTTAATTACCTATGGTGATAATCGCGAAGCCGCTATTGATCTTATGGTCGATGCGCTGGATGCCTATTATATTCGCGGTGTAAATCACAATATCAGCTTTCTTAATGCCTTGATGGTACATCCGCGGTTTGTGGCCGGTGAGCTCACTACTAACTTTATTGCCGAAGAGTTCCCCGACGGCTTTAATGCGGATCTAGTGCCACAAAACAACCCTCATATTACGGTGGCTGTAGCTGCCGCTGTGCATCAGGAATACAGGGAGCGCTCGTCGCAGATATCCGGGCAGGCTGAGGGACATGAATATAATGTGCCCGTTGAATGGGTAGTGATGACTGGGCCGGATGAAACTGAGGTATCCATGACATTAACCATGTCTGGGTTTTTGGTGTCCATCGGCAATGATGATTATGTGGTGGAAACCGATTGGGCGCTGGGCGAGCCCCTATTTGAGGCCGATATTAATGGGCAGCCGGTAACGGTGCAGGTTGAGCGATCTGGCTCTGGTTATCAGCTCTTTTATCGGGGTGCTGAAATTAATGCGCTGGTGCTGTCGCCTAAGGCGGCGGCACTGAATAAGCTTATGCTGGAGAAAGTCCCTGCAGATCTGTCCAAGTTTTTACTCTCGCCTATGCCTGGTCTGCTGGTTAAGCTGGCGGTTAAGGTGGGTGATCAGGTTAAGGCTGGGGAAGAGCTGGCAGTGGTCGAGGCTATGAAAATGGAAAATAGTCTGCGGGCTATTAATGATGGTATTGTGGCTAAAATCTCGGCGGACGCTGGTGATAGTTTGATGGTGGATCAGGCCATTTTGGAATTTGAATAGGCCTTAATGTCATTTTGAAGAGCAGGGCGGTGAACTATCTATGGAGCAGTGGCGGTTAGCCTGCAACTCAAGCAGTCAGAGTTGGGTAGAATTTTTGCGGTTATCAAAAAGAGTATCTATGAGTGATTTAATACTCTTAAACACGAGGCGTTAAATGTTAGCACAGCAAATACTTGCAGGTGATCGTAGGGCTCTGGCCAAGGCGATTACTCTGGTGGAATCCACCCGCGCTGATCATGGTGAGCAGGCGGTGCAGTTGCTGGCGGAGTTAATGCCCCACACGGGTAAGTCTATTCGCCTTGGTGTCTCCGGTGCGCCGGGGGTGGGCAAGTCGACCTTTATTGAATCTCTGGGTAATTATTTAACTGAGCAGGGCCATCAGGTGGCGGTGCTGGCGGTTGATCCTACTTCTGCTGTGAGTGGCGGTTCTATTCTGGGGGATAAAACCAGAATGGAGACGCTGTCGGTTAATCCTAAGGCCTTTGTGCGACCCTCGCCTGCGGGCACGACTCTGGGTGGTGTAACCCGCCGCACTCGCGAATCACTGCTGCTTTGCGAAGCTGCTGGCTATGATGTGATTATTGTCGAGACTGTGGGGGTGGGGCAGTCGGAGACCGCTGTATCTGATATGACCGATATGTTTTTACTGTTGCTGTCGCCCGGTGGTGGTGATGATTTGCAGGGTATTAAGCGCGGTATTATGGAGTTGGCAGATTTGGTGCTGGTGAATAAGGCGGATGGTGATCAAACCAGTATTGCTAATCAAACTGTCTCTGATTATCGTGGGGCTCTGCAGTTTATGCAGGCGCGAACCCCAAGCTGGACTCCCATGGTGGATAGCTGTTCGGCGCTTGAGAATCAGGGTGTGGATAAGGCCTGGTCTATTATTCAGGCGTTTCGTGAAGCATTAACCCAGTCCGGTGAATTGGACAGTTTGCGAGCCCAGCAGGCTAAAGCCTGGATGTGGGCAGAGACAGCAGAGGCATTGATCGCTGACTTGCGCAACCATCCCCAGGTGAAGGCTCTGGTGCCAGAGTTAGAGTCGGCGGTGTTGGCTGGAGATATGCCAGCCATAGTTGCGGCTCAGCGGCTTATTACCCATTACAAAACTGATTAGCGAGTTTATAATTGACGCTAACTTACCGACGAGCGAATGCAGCATGACTGAAGAAAAGGGTATCAGTGAAAATTTAGAGGCTTTACTGGACGCCAATAAAAGCTATGCCGACACCTTTGATCAGTCCCATCTGCCTTCACCTCCTGCCAGACATTTTGCTATTTTAACCTGCATGGATGCCCGCATGGATCCGGCCAAAATCGCTGGCCTGTCTGAGGGTGATGCCCATGTGATTCGCAATGCCGGTGGCCGTGCCAGCGATGATGCGATTCGCTCGCTAATTATTTCCCATAAGTTTTTAGGCACCACCGAATGGTTTGTGATTCAGCATACCGGCTGCGGTATGGCCACGGTGACTGAGGCTGAAATTGCCCAGTTGCTGGAAGAGGATTTGGAGACTGCTGTGCATAATGGCGAGCGCTGGGAAAACCCCCAGCGTGATAATTCCGCAAATACCAAGCCTGGCTCTGATCTGGGCCATTCGATTCACTGGCATACTATTGCTGACGTGCAGCAGTCGGTGCTGGACGATGTGCAAACCATTCAACACCATCCGCTGGTGCCTAGTCATATTGAGGTGCATGGCTTTATCTATGATGTTAAAACCGGTCAGCTTGGCCGCGTCTCTGCATAATCTCGCCACTGCTGATGGGGTCCTAAAATAATGAAAAGATTTGGACCAGGTCTGCTGGTAACGGCGGCGTTTATCGGCCCTGGCAGTATAGCTACGGCCAGTGCCGCTGGCGCTAACTTTGGTTTTGTTCTGCTTTGGGCGCTGCTGTTTTCCCTGATGGCCACTATGGTGTTACAGGAAATGGCCGCACGGCTTGGCCTGGTAACAGGCGAAGGGCTGTCTCAGGCGCTGCGCAGCACGTTTAGCAATCCCAGCCTTAGCCGCGCCGCAGTGGTGTTGGTGGTTGCGGCTATTGGTGTGGGCAATGCGGCCTACGAAGCGGGAAATATCTCCGGCGCTGCTCTGGGGCTGCAATCACTACTGCCTTTTTCGACAGCAGTCTGTGCTCTATTGATTGGTGGCCTGGCTGCTCTATTACTGGCTGGTGGGGGTTACCAATTATTAGAGCCTATTCTAATTGTGCTGGTACTAATGATGAGCAGCGTATTTGTGGTCACTATGCTGATGATCGACCTTGATCTGGCTGCCATGCTGGACGGCCTGTTTAAACCCAGTATGCCCAGCGGCTCGGCACTGACTGTGGTGGCGCTGATTGGCACCACGGTAGTGCCTTACAATCTATTTCTTCATGCCAATATAGTGCAGGAAAAATGGCGCGGCATTAATACTGCGCAGGCCATTAAAGAGTCCCGTGGAGACACAGTGGTTTCTATAGGTCTGGGAGGCTTTATTACCCTGGCGGTGATGAGCACCAGTGCGATGGCATTCTTTAACACCGGTGCTGAGTTTTCCGGGGCCTCTCTGGCCACCCAGTTGGAGCCTGTTCTGGGCAGCGCAGCTAATAGCTTTTTTGCCTTTGGTTTGATGGCGGCGGGTTTAACTAGCGCCATTACTGCACCGCTGGCAGCAGCCTATGCAGTGACCGGGGCTATGGGTTGGCCTGCCAACTTCAGTGATCGACGCTTTAAGAGAATCTGGATGCTGGTACTGGCCCTGGGCACATTATTTGCCGCTCTGGGGACCAAGCCTATAGCGGCGATTCTATTTGCTCAGGCGGCCAACGGGATTTTACTGCCGGTCACGGCGATCTTTCTGATAATTATTATGAATCGCTCGGATCTTTTGGGCGAGTTTCGCAATAAGTGGCTGACCAATGTACTTGGCGCTGCGGTGGTAACTGCGGTGACTGGGTTAGGTCTGTGGAATATTGTGCGATTGTTTTTGTGATTGGTCGCTACCTCAGGTTGACTCTGAAACCGACCATCCTGATAAGCGCTGTGTCGACGGATCTCAAGACATAAAAAAAGCGGCTTCAGGGCCGCTTTTTTTATGCCGCTGAACAAATCAACTTATCCGCACTTAGAATCGCCACAGTTCAGGCAGGTCATGCAACCATCCATTAGGATTGTCGCTTTAACACTACACTTTTTGCAGACTTCAGCCGTGGGGGGGAAGTCGCTCGCGCCTTCCGCTGGTGCGGGCGTTGCTGCGCCTTCAAACTCAGCGCGTTTCTCGTTCATAATCTGCTGCTGATGGTCAGAAATTTCCGGTTTTTGCAGCATGCCAATCTTTTGTAGATGGTCTTCGATGGCCCAACCAATCTCTGCCACCAATGAGGGCATAAACTTGCCGCCGGGCTTAAAGTAACCACCCTGGGGATCAAATACGGCCTTCATCTCTTCTACCAGGAAGGTGCAGTCGCCGCCTTTGCGGAATACTGCTGAGAGTACTCTGGTCAGGGCAACAATCCACTGGAAGTGGTCCATGTTTTTGGAGTTGATAAAGACTTCGAAGGGGCGGCGCAATTCGTGGTCGGTGCCCTGGTTCAAAATAATATCGTTAATGGTCAGGTACAGAGCATGATCAGACATGGGCGTCTTAATCTTGTAGGTACTGCCGGCCAACTCTTCAGGGCGCGAGACCTTCTCGTGCATCTGGATAATGTTGCTTTCAGTCTCTTTGGCTGCCGCCTCTTGAACCTGCTCTTCAGTGGCTACTTTGTAGCCAACAATTTTTTGTGAAATTTTCTTGCTCATTGTCTTCCTCTTACTGTTCCGCGCCTGGGCTACAGAACCTAATTAATATGATCAGAACTTACCGTAGTAGCCTTCTTTTAGGGCGTCGAACAGGTTGGCAGCGGTATGGATTTCACCGTCGTACTCAACTTCCTCGTTACCTTTAAACTCGACGGTAGAACCGTCTTCCAAATTAAAGCTGTAGGTGGTGTTCTCGAGATCTTTCTCGGTCACCAATACACCCTGGAATGCCTCTGGATTAAAGCGGAAAGTGGTACAGCCCTTCAGGCCCTTCTCTGCTGCGTACAGGTAGATGTCTTTAAAGTCACCATAGTCGCAGTCGGTAGGCACGTTGATGGTTTTAGAGATTGATGAGTCAACCCACTTCTGAGCCGCTGCCTGAATATCCACATGGGCTCTGGGCATAATATTCTCTGAGCTCATAAAGTAGTCGGGTAGCGCCTCTTCTTCGCTGGTGCCGTAGGGCATAGCTTTTTCGTTAACCAACGTGCGGTAAGCCAGCAGCTCATAGGAGAAAACATCGACTTTCTCTTTAGACTTCTTGCCTTCGCGAATCACATTGCGCGAGTAGTGGTGCGCAAAGCTTGGCTCAATACCATTGCTCACATTGTTGGCTAGCGACAGTGAGATAGTACCAGTGGGTGCAATGGATGAGTGGTGACTAAAGCGACAGCCCTCTTCGGTAATAGCCTCGATTAACTCAGGTGCCACCGCCGCAATGTTCTGCATATAGCGGCTGTACTTGGCCATCAATACCTTGCCTTTGAGTTTGTCACCTACCTTGATGCCATCTTTAGCCATATCTGGCTGCTTAAACAGCATGGCGGCAGTGACGTCAAAATCGTCTTCCATAATCGGCGCAGCGCCTTTTTCACGGGCCAGATGCAGACCAGTCTTCAGGCCAGATACAGCCATATCACGTGCAACTCGCTCGGTGAATTCCAGAGAATCCTGCTCACCATACTTCATGCGCAGCATAGTGATGGCTGAACCTAGACCCAGGAAGCCCATGCCGTGACGACGCTTGTATTCGATCTCTCTGCGCTGGCCGTCCAGAGGCAGACCATTAATCTCAACTACATTATCGAGCATACGGGTGAATACGCCGACGACCTCTGCGTATTCATCCCAGTCGAAGAAAGCCTCTTCGGTAAAGGGGTTGCGTACAAACTTGGTCAGGTTTACTGAGCCTAGCAGACAGCTTCCGTAAGGAGGTAGCGGCTGCTCACCACAGGGGTTGGTGGCGCGAATATCTTCGCAGAACCAGTTATTGTTATTCTTGTTGACCTGATCGATCAGAATAAAGCCTGGCTCAGCATAGTCATAAGTGGATGACATGATTGCATTCCACAGTTTCTGCGCACGAATAGTCTCGTAAATGCGACAGGCAACTAGCCCCTCTTCGTTGCTCGTGTAGCCATCGGTGGTTGGGAACGGCTTCCACACCACGTCGTCACCTTTCAGGTCTAAACCACCTTCAATTTCTTTGCTGCTGATAGGGAAGGTCAGGTCCCAGTCGCCATCGGCGCGCACAGCCTCAATAAATTCTTCGGTGATCAGTAGAGACAGGTTGAACTGTCGCAGACGGCCATCTTCACGCTTGGCACGCACAAAATCAAAGACATCGGGGTGGCTAACGTCAAAGGTTGCCATCTGAGCACCGCGACGGCCACCGGCAGAGGATACGGTGAAACACATCTTGTCATAGATATCCATAAAGGACAGCGGACCCGAGGTATAGGCGCCGGCACCAGATACATAGGCACCTTTGGGGCGCAGTGTTGAGAATTCGTAACCAATGCCACAGCCAGCTTTGAGCGTTAGGCCGGCTTCAAGGTTGCGTTCCAAAATACCCTGCATGGAGTCGGGCACTACACCAGACACTGTACAGTTAATGGTCGATGTGGCGGGCTTATATGCCTGAGCGCCAGCATTGGAAATAATACGGCCAGCGGGAATAGCACCATGTTGTAAAGCCCAGACAAATTTTTCCTGCCACTCTTGACGCTTTTCTTTGCTTTCGACATCAGAGAGAGCTTTGGCCACACGCATGTAGGTGGCGTTGATATCTTTATCAACAGGCTGTTCCTGTTTATCTTTTAAGCGGTATTTTTTATCCCAAATGTCCAGGGACGCATCTTGCATCTCAATTTCTTGAACTGCTTTGGTTGGCTTTACTGTTTTCAGTCTGGTTGCGCTCATTACATGACCTTTTTTTATCGTATTGTCGTTATTCACTTGGTTCGCGCGGCGCGCGATTACTAAACCAATATGCGCCTTCTGTGGCGATACCCGCTGTATAAATGCTATTTTGTGATGATTTAGTTACATCAGGTTCCCGCTTTTTTGCTCTTTTACGCTGGGGAAACGGGTTAGAGTTTATCCTACATTTTGTGTCATGCAAGCCCTAATCCACTATATATTGTGTTTTTTTTGATTTACCCCCCTAAATAGTCGCTACCAGCCTTTGCAAAAGTTGTGGATAAATCCTGTAACTATGCGTGGTTATTGAGGTTTTCGTAAAATCCGACCATTGTGCATAAACCGGTCACCTTTGCGGCTCGTATAAAAAATAGGATACAGAGCTCTGGTTGGTACCCTGATTTTTACAATCACAGTTAAATTCGACTGGGTTTGCCAGGCTGTTGTGCCCATGTGGCGACTTATATAAACTAACCGCCTTCAAATAATTTTCGCACTGATGCCTCCATCTCTGGACTCATCTGCGCTGCGCTGAGGCAATTCATGGATATTTTTGACTTCTCCGATGGTCGTGAAGGCTACTACGGAGAGTACGGCGGTGTTTTTCTGCCTGAAATTTTACACGCCACTATTGAGGAACTCCTTGAGTGCTTCAGGGAATGTAAAGCCGACCCTAAATTCTGGCAGGACTATGTGTCCCTGCTGCAAAACTACTCAGGTCGTCCCACGCCAGTCACCTATCTGGAAAACCTTAGCCGCGAGCTGGGTGGAGCGCAGATCTATGTAAAGCGCGATGACCTCAATCACACCGGCTCCCACAAGGTAAACAATGTGATGGGGCAGGGCTTGCTGACTCAGAGACTCGGCAAGAAGCGCGTGATCGCCGAGACTGGTGCCGGGCAGCATGGTTTTGCAACTGCGACCATGGCCGCCAAGTTTGGTTTTGACTGCAAGATTTACATGGGTGCGGTAGATGTTGCCCGTCAGCGACCCAATGTATTCTGGATGGAAAATCTGGGTGCCGAGGTGATTGCGGTTGAGGATGGCCAGAAGACGCTCAAAGATGCTGTAAACGAATGTATGCGTGACTGGGTCACCAATATGGCGGATACCCATTATATCTTGGGCACTGCTTGCGGCCCCCACCCATTCCCAGAAATGGTCAGCTGGTTTCAGTCTATTATTGGCCTCGAAGCCCGCGAGCAGATTGTGGCCCAGACCGGGCGTCTGCCCAACCGGGTCTATGCCTGTGTCGGCGGTGGCTCTAATGCCATGGGTCTGTTCCAGGGTTTCTTTGATGAGCCCAATGTTGAGCTGATCGGTTGTGAGGCCGGTGGTGAAGGTGTGGGCTCCTATATGCACTCGGCGCGTCTGGCCTATGATGATGCCAGTGTGGGTGTGGCCCAGGGTTACAAGACTTACTTCCTGCAAAACGATGAAGGCAATATGAATGAGACTCATTCGGTTGCTGCGGGTTTGGACTATATTGGCGTAAACCCAATCTTTTCCCATCTCCATGACCAGGGAAAGGTGCGCTTTGAAGCGGCCACTGATGCCGAGGTTAAAGAAACATTAAAGTTGACCATGCGCACAGAGGGACTGATCCCGGCGCTGGAAAGCACCCATGGATTTGTAGTGGCCTTAAAAGAAGCAGCCACCATGGCTAAAGACGAAATTGTGCTGGTTAATATGTCGGGTCGCGGCGATAAAGATATCTTTACCATTGCTGATGCTCTGGATGATGCCAAGTGGAAGTCGTTTATTGGCGGCAAAGCGGATCAGTACCGCGCGGAGAAAAAATAATGGGTTTGGAAGCTTTTATAGCAGAGCGCAAGCAGGATAAAGACTTGCTGGTGATGGCCCATGTGGTCTGCGGCTATCCGTCATTTGAAGAGAATATGCAAGAGCTGGAGATTATGGCCGAGGCCGGTGTAGATCTGGTTGAACTGCAGTTTCCTTTCTCTGAGCCCAGTGCCGATGGCCCGCTGTTTGTCCGTGCAAACGAACAGTCTCTAAAAGCGGGAACTACAGTTGATCAGTGCTTTGAGTTTATGGCTAAGGCCAGTGCGCGCTTCCCGTTTAAAGTTCTGATGATGGGCTACTACAACACGGTCTTCAAAATGGGCGAAGACGTTTTTGTGCAGCGCCTAAAAGACGCTGGCGGTGTAGGCTATATACTGCCGGACCTGCCTCTTGAGGAGTCAGCCAATCTCCATCGCCTGTCTGCGGATGCTGGTATCGAGCCGGTTATTTTGATGACGCCTACCAGTAGTGATAAGCGTCTGGCCCAGCTGGGTGCGGCGAGTCGCGGTATGGTTTATGCAGTGGCCCGCAAAGGTGTCACTGGATCCAAGACCAATATGGGTGATGATGTGATTGCCCTGATTGATCGCTGTCGCCAGCATACCAATGTGCCTATAGGTGTGGGCTTTGGTATCGGTGGCAAGGCGGATATGGACTTCTTGAGAGGTTCTGCAGATATGGCAATTGTCGGCACGGCGGCACTTAAGACCTGGGAACAGTCGGGCGCTGAAGGATTGCGGACGTTCTTTGCCGATTTGATGGCCTAGTCTTCAGACTCACTTATCCAGTAGCGCCAATCATTAACCACCTGGGCACGGACGTCCTCGAAGTCGGGAATCTCTCCCAGTGTAAGCTTCTCTATACAGACCAGGTGAGCGCCATAGCCCGAGGTGATGGGGCCGGCCCAGCAGGGCATGGTGCCGTCGCCCTCAATGCTCAGGGCAATTATTTTGCTGGAAAAATTATTGCCAAACTCTCGGTCAATATCACTGGATGAAGCACCGTAATAACGCTCCTTTAAGGGCCCCGAGGCATTACTTGATATGTCATCGGCCGCTATATCCAGCAATGTTTTCTTGGCCCTATCATAGGCCTGGCCTCCATATTTAGCGGTGCTAAACAGTATCTGCTGAAAGCTAAAATAGGAGTCTCGACGATAGTCTCCTTGATGCTGCTGGAAATAGCTGAGAAGTTCCTGTTCTGTGGGCTGACGAAGGGTGGTTACATTTTTGGTAAGGCCAGCCAGCTTGCTCTCCATAGCCTCAATATCCAGAGGCAGATCTATATCTGCGCCGATTCCCTGAGTCGAGGCGGGCTCAACTCCAAATAGGTCGATTTCAATACGCTGTTCCAGTGCGGTTATATCGGGTAGATTTTGTCGATCGGCATCCCAGTCCTTTTGGCTGGCTGAATCGTCCTGAGAGATTTTCCAGTAACTGGCCAACAGTATAGGCAGTAGCAGGGCTGCCAGTATTAGCCGCCGTCGGTCAGGTACATTTTTCGGGTTTTTCATCTGTTGTTAAAACCTAGCGTTTGAAGATTTTAATCCATTCGCCGGCGACAGGTTCTCCGCTGGGATAATGGCCATTGATTATACGCAAATCTTCTATATCCGCAGTGCTCAGTTGAAGGTTCTTGGCCAGTGCCTCGAAGGTTGTGGCACTGGTGGCTTTTACATAGCGTACGGTCTGGGGTTTTTGGCCGGCAATTTCACGGCTGGAAATTGGTCTGAAGGTATTAATCGAGGCTATAAAACTCTTATCAATATCTGCAAAGCTCTTTTGTTCTTTGACTGCACCTGTAAATAAATAGGCATTGAGTTTGTAATAGACCACCGCTATACGGCTATCCGGCGCCCCGCCTTGACCCGACAATATGCCGGTAAAGCCCTTCAGCCTGGCCGGTGCTATGGCCCTGCCATTGCTGAGCTGAGATACTTTGAGATAGTTATAGAGATACTCCTCTGGGCTCTGGGCGGTGCGGGCAATAGCCTTCACAGTCAGGCTGGCATTTTTATCTGCAGCTGTGGCACCCGCCAATAGTCCCTCAGTAGGTTTGTCCTGGATCCAGTCTGGCGGAAAGTCCAGGCGTACACGCAGTTGCATATCTGAAAAGCGCTGAGACTTTTGTTCCTTAGCGAGAAAGTTTTCACCCCAGATCAGGCCATCGGTCAATGCTCTATAGTTGGCAGCACCGTTATCTCTGGTGACATCTGCTTTAAAGGCGTTAGCCTTACTGACCACCGTGCGCAAGCGACTATCGTTGCGTGGGTGCGTGGAAAAAATTCCATGATAGGTCTGTTTGCTCGCACCCTTGGATTTGGCGCGCTGTTTTGTCAATGACTCATAGTCTTTCATTATTGATAGCATGCCCAGCATCTCGTTGGGGTCATATCCCAGTTTGGCCATATATTCGGCGCCTGCTTCGTCGGCCTCTAGCTCATTGCGGCGGCCATGGCCTCGTATCAACGAATTGGCATAAGCCATACCGGCTTCATAGACCTCTGTGCTGTTGGAGAGTACCGCAGCAATGGTGGAAAGGATCTTTGCGCCTGTCGCCTGACCCTCTTGCCCGCGCACATGATTGCGGGTGATATGCCCGACCTCATGAGCTAGTACAGAGACTAGCTGGGCCTCATTGCTCACATAGTTGAGTAGCCCACGATTAACATAGATATAGTTATCTCTGGTGGCAAAGGCATTGAGACCCGGTGAGTCGAGTAGGGTAAAGGTAAATTTCTCGCCGGCCATTTCTGACTGAGCGACAATTTCATTGCCTAACCTTTCTATATAGGCCTGTAATTTTTCATCTTCATAAATATCTGTCCCCTCCAACACCTCTTTATAGATATCCTCGCCGCTGACTGCGGTCAGGGCTGTTGTTGGCATCAGGTATAGGAAGCTGGCCAGAAAAACCGCTGGCCAGCTATGTCTAATGGTTTGAGTCAGAGTGGACATGCTGGTTAGGGTGCGGAGAAAAATGATTTAAGTTGCTTGCCCATACTGGAGCAGGCATCAGCTTTAACGGGTGTTAACAGGGGTATCGGCGCCACGGCCCCAATCAGATAGGAGGTGCCCTCGGAATCTACCCGCAGTCGTCCCATCTCTTGGAGATTAGTCATATCCCAGACAATGGCCTCATAAACTGAGAGTTTGTCCCACTGGGCAAAACCAAAGCAGCCGCCACCACCAGGGCCCACAGCACAGCTAATAGAGCCGCCTTGATCCAGAGTTTCGGTTGAGCCATCCAGCCATACCAGATAACGCACCGATTGTTGATCAACCTGGCCTTTGACGCTGGGATCCTGCATTAGGCGCTTAAGCCTAGGTAAGCCTTTGGGTGCTGTGCGCGGCTCAAACCAGGGGTAGATAGAATCTATAAAAACCTGCTCGGGCAGCACGGCAATATCAGCACCTTGCATCTTTCCGGCAACACATTGGATAAATTCCCTGTCAGTTTCGTAATGACCTGCATCCCGACGCCCCAGAATAACTACTTTTTCGTCGCTATTGAGCTCTATGGCTTCCGTAGAAGGCCGATACTCATCGATGGTAGTGGTTGCCGAGCAGCCACTTAAAATAACCAAAAATAGGCCGATGCTAGTGAATCTGCTGAAAGACTTCATTTTGATTCCTCCAATATTTTCTGCTCCATCATCCAGCCATAGATGGCGGGAATACGGTAGAAATCCAGCATCAGTTTGGCACCGGCATCACGCAGAGCAATCACTGTGGCCTGCTCGATGGCACCAGATTTTGATGCCATAAAGGCATCTGGAGTTTTGCCATAGGCGGGCATAAACCAACTGTCTATGGACTCGCCATCTGTGGTTTCAATTTCGAGGTTATATTTAATCCAGACTTCAAATACATTGAGATAATTATCTGAGGGAGTGGAGACCTGTACCTCTCTGACCGAGGGAATAATCACCAGCCTATTGCTGTTGGTTATCTGCTCTCTGCTGCTGGCAAACTCTACCTCTTCAAAGAGGCCCGCAAAGGCGTTGCGCAACAGTTTGACCTGGGCTGAGCCTATGGCAATTTCTGTTTTGTCATTGGGTTGCGCAACATAGGTGCTAAAGCTCTCGTCGAAGACAACAATGGCAGACACTGGTTTGGGAATAGCCAGTACTGTTGGGAATTCCTGATCGACCTGTACCGAGGAAGAGCTGCTACAGCCACCCAGAAATAGTAATAAAACCAAGCCCGTGAACAGGGTTATTGAGGTTTTGCGTCTGCTTTGGTCAGCTTTAATTATATTCAACATAGTTTATTTCCCTTTAGTTAAGGCTATTTAACCCGATAAAGGTTCCTCCATTGTTGTAACTTAATTCGCGCATCAGTGCCGCAAACTTGATTGCTGATGCACTGGGAGTGCCCCCTGGTGGGAAGTGCACAGGAAAACCAATCGCATGGACACGCACCAGTCTGTCACTGCCGCGATGGGCTTTGTTCAGTTGATCGACAGCCTTCACTACTTTGCGAATTGAACGCCCCTGAAAATCATCCCCCAGCGTATAGATGCTGATCCTGCGCCCTGGTTTGTAGAAGGCACGGATGGCTGCGTTGATTCCCTCAACTGGGCTCGAGTTACTGAAGGGCGCCCAGTTTGCCAGCTGGTCGATAATATTCTTTCGCGTGGCAGGGCTATCGGCTATCCAGCGGCCTTTTCCGGCACTAAACATATATTGGCCCATGTCGTTGAGCACCTGAAGACCCTTTACCTCTGGGTAGATATCAAGAATATTAAGCATCTCTTTTTTAACTTTTTCCCAGGCCGCTACCTGCATACTACCGGAGGTGTCTATGACAAAAATAATATAGTCACTGTCTGCCGGTATACCGCCAATCAATTGATTCTGCTGCTGAAATTCTGGCCCCAGCAGCCGCTGCATTTCCTCAGAGAGTACCTGGAGCACCAGCTGCAACTGTTCTTTTTCCCGCGACTGAGATTGCGATAGCTGGTTGGATTGCTTGGCGACGCTAGCCAGTTTGGCTTTTAGGCGAGCCAGGCGCTCATTGAGATCAGACAGCTGTTCTTTGCGAGATTTTAGGCGGCTGTCCAGGATCACGGCCTCACCACGAATATCGAAAAGTTTTTCCTGATAGTCCTTTACCGAACCGAGCAATTGCTTTTCCGCCTCCTCCAGAGCCGACGGGTCGCCGACTTTGGCAATTACCAGCAGCAGGACAATGGCACCAAAACCGCAGCTAATCACATCTAGAAATGAGAGGCTTGCTTCCTGAAGTTCTCTGCGTTGTTTTTTCATAACAGCAACCTAGGGCCAGTCTCTTGAAGGGGCGATAAAGGCGCCATTGGTATTTAATGCGGTCTGCCAAAATAGGGCCGCTGCCTCCGGGTCACCTTCCATGGGAAATAAAATGGTGTTGATGGGCACCCCTCTGGGAAGCGTATTGATGGCGGTAGAAAAGTGGCTGCGGCGCTGTTTGCCACTGACCATATATTTTTTGGGTGGATTCTTGCCTTGGGTGGGCAGCCCATCGGTCAGCAAGAATAAGTTATCCGGTTTGTCTTCAAAGTCTTGAATGGCAGCAAAGGCATTGAACAGACTGGTCCCCTCGCCGGGAGAATATTCTTTTATACCGGCAACCGCTTGCTCTAAGGCCAGGGAATCTGCCGCGTCTAGCCACTCACCCTCAGAGCCTAGAACGGCGGGCTGGGCCTGGGTGTTGAAGACATAGACCTGAAATCGGCTACTGGGTGGCAGTTGGGCTAGCAGCCATTCTAGCGTGCGCAATGTCCACTGCCATTTTGGAGACTGCTTTTTTTGATTGTCTTCCATGTTGCGCCGTCGCACTGCATTGACCACAGTATCTGCGAGCATACTGGCAGAACCGTCCACTAAAATAAGTACTCGCTCGCCACCTAATTTTAGGCCTGTCAGATATTGGCGATTGCCGTCGCCCTGAAACTCGCGCACCCGGTCACCAAATTCGACCTCTTCCATCTGTGCGGTTTCTTCTTCTAACTGTTCCACTTGGCGGCGAAGTTTATCTAGGTCATTGGGGTCATTTTGAATGCTTCTTTCCTGTTCTTGCAGATCGGTAATGACTCGTTGCGAGAGGCCCTGAGCCTCGACAAGCTGTAATTGAATCTCTTCAAGACTATTGAGCAGTTCTACCTTCTCTTCTTCAGCCTGACGTATATCCATCTGCAGCATATCAACCTCGGCAGCGATGCGCGGATCAGGGGTGATCACCTCAGTGGCATTGTGGCGAAGAATTAAAAATAGCAATGTCACAGCACCAAAACCGCAGGCCATAATGTCCAGAAAGGAAAGGCTGAAAGCTATATTGCGGCGCTTTTTAGGCATTGCTTACCTCTATGAGGCGCAGGCTATGATCTGCTATTTTGAAAGTTTTTCCTGGCTGGCAGGCCTCGGGTAGCTGCACCTCAAGCTCGCTCTGCTGGTGTAGGGCTTTTAACTGATGGTTCTCTAAAACCAGCACGCAGGCCGCTCGATTATCAATGGCACTCACTAGGCTTAGCTGATCCTCTTTGATATGGATGCTAATCGGATGATCCAGAGGATAGGCTCGATCCTGATGTAGCAGGTGGGTGGCATGATGCGGGGCCTTAGCCGGTACTGCAGTGGCCTGCTCTGGGATCTGTACTCGGCTAATCCGCTGCAGCTGCCGTCCTGATAACTGGGCTTGCAGTCTAAAGCAGTTCTCTATTCCGGCATTTTGTTCACTTATTTGGGCCTGGGAAAACTGCGGCAATAGTGCGGGAATTAAACTGGCGCTATGGGAAAAACACAGACTGGCCTGAGAATATTTTTTGATCAGTCCATTGAGGCTGCCAAGGCGCTGTTCAAAAAGGGCGGCAATCTGGTGTTTGCGGAGTATGAAATTTAGTTCGCCCTGAGCTGTGGGTAGATTGATTGAGACTTCATCTTCCCAGCTCAGCTGCATTAACCAGTTGGGCAGCTGGTCATAGATCATCTGCTCGCCCTCTGAGGTGTGCAGAGGGTCATAGCGATAGTCGGCAATAAGCTGATCACTGATATACCGAGCGGCAGCATTGTAAAGATGCATAATCCCTAGGTCTGGTATCACTTCTTGCTGGCCGATGCTTTTTTCGCCCTGGTTTTCTTCGATTAGGCTGATGACTGCCTGCTGAAGCTGTAGCTCCACCATTAGGGTAGCCTGCTTATAAGGGCAGCTGGCTAGTGCGCTATCAATAACGCCTGCGACCTGAGTTGGAATGGCGCTGGCCAGCCCCAGCAGCAGCGACAGTTGTTCGTCCGAAAAACTGCCTGGCACTGCAATAATTAATTTTTCGGGAGATCCCGCGATCTCATGCAATATTTTCAGCTGCGCAAAGGCGATATCTGCGTGATGCCTTGCCAGCGGCTGTTTACTGGGCAGGGGTAGCTGATTAAGTTGACGCCAATATTGATTATAGCTGTGCTGTGGTTCTTTCCAGGCCGAGCCTCTGGCGCGATCGCCTGTCGCTATGCCAGTGGCGGTAAGCTGCGCGAACCCGGGTTCAGCATGCAATGTGCCACCCTCTGTCTGGATTAACAGATTCTGGTCGTTGAGTTCTAAAACAGCTACTGTCATTAGGATTGTGTCGCTTTAGGTGCTTTTAAGAAGCGCAGCAGATTATTTTCGCAATGGGCCTGAGAATCGAGAACCAGACGCTCTTGGATTAGCTGTAGCTGGAACATAAAGAACATGACTACCATGCTGATTAGCAGTGCGATAAAAGTGGAGTTAAAGGCGACTCCCAGGCTGCTGGTCACCCCGGCGATATTACCCTGCATTGCCTCATGAGCCTGGCCTAGTGCGGCGCCAATACCGCGCACTGTGCCGATAAACCCAATCGAGGGTATGGCCCAGGCGATATAACGGACCATGGATAGCTCTGAGTCGAGTCGATCATTCTCTGTTTCGCAGACATTGGTTACTGCTTCTGTGGCGAACTGCACACTGGCTGTGACCTGAAATCTTGTCAGGGCAGTTTGCAGGGCGCGCGGGAGTAGATAACTGCGCTGTATCTCGGGCAGAGCCTGCAGCGGGCGGGCTAGCTGTGCGGCATCGTCTGGTAGCACTCGCGACCCCTCGGCAATGGAGATTAGGGACTGTTGCAGCATATTGTGTTCACGAATACTGGTGCGTGTTTTGTAGCCCATAATTGCCAGTGCCCAGAACATCAGGATAAAACAGGCCTCCTGTTCGAGGTCTTTGATGACAATAAAGAATGATCTTGGCACCACATAGTCCTCACCGGCGGCGGCCATCTCGGCATGGTGACGGATAGTGCTCTCGGCATTCGGCCGCACCACAGTCACAAAGATGGTGTGGACAATTATCACCGCGAGTAGCAGGGCTACTATCTGGAAAAACAACTCGTTGGTTGAGCGGTTGGTTGAACTGTTCATGTTGCTATTCCTATTTCTGGATTCGCTTAAATATCAGATGGAAGGGGCACTGGGAAATCTTCAGATATCTCTTCGCTGGGTTTAAAGTCACTGTCCTGTGGCTGGGATTCTTTTGCCGCGGTGGGTGACTGGGGATTCGGGCTGTTGCTTGCCTCAGGGCTTTTGACTGGCTCAGGGCTGATGGTTTCCTGGCCAGTGCCCGAATCTGGTTGCTGGGCTATGGCCAGCAGCGGCACCAACAGCAAAAATAGAAACTTTCTCATGGACTGACTCCAGGGCTATCAACATAACGGGCTATTCTAAAGCCTACATCCAGTTGTCCATCTGTGCCAGCCTGGCGGTAACTTAGGCGCAGCTCGGTGCGCGAGCCAAGTGCCCAGCTAGCACCGCGAATAACATGGCGATTGCCGGTGCTCGGGCCCCTGGGGTCCATAATCGGTGTGCCGCGGTGCGGGCGTATATCATAGAAGTCATTGACCCATTCCGAGACATTGCCGCTCATATTGTAGAGCCCTCTGCTGTTGGGCTTAAAACTGCCGATATCCGCAGAGACCGGGTAGTTATCATTGTAGTTAGCAATGGTGAAGCTTAGAAACTTTGTGGCGCTCTGATCTGCATAGTTATCCTGGACATTGATCGGTGGGTACAGCCCAGTGTCCCAGGGGAAAATCTTAGACTTGCCGCTATTATCTACCTTAGCCGCCCAGGCCCATTCTGCTTCTGTGGGCAAGCGATAGCCATGGGACTGCCAATCAAAGCCGCTGACTAGACCATCTTCAATCAGATAGAAGGGCGGGAGCCCCTCTTGACGGCTCAGCCAGTTACAAAAGAGTGCGGCCTGCTCCCAAGAGATTTTGGCCACCGGCTGATTGTTCATATCTAGGGACTGCCCCTTAATGGCAGAGGAGCTGTGCTCGCGCCAGCGACGGAACTGGGTATTACTGATTTCTTTGACGCCGATATAAAAGGGTCTCTCCAGGCCCACATTGCGCTCAGCTTCATTGGCACGGCGGCCGGGTTGGCGACGGGGCGCGCCGAGAGAAAAGTTTTGCTGGGGGCGGAAAAGCTTTAACTCTGAGCCCACCGGACTTTTGATCAGTGGTGGGCGAGATGCCCAGTAGGCTTCCTCAAGGGTTAGAAGCTTGATATTGAGCGCCTGCTCATGTCCAGGTCTGGGCGTGACAGTTAGAGATTTTGCTTCATAGCCCGGCTTAGTCACAGTCAAGGTATGGGGCTTGGCATTTAATGATAGGGTGCGACTACCAGTCCCCTGGTCTCTATTGTCTACCAGTATCTGGGCATCCGGTGGACTTATCGTCAGGGCAATGCTGCCAATATTTGGCTGCAGCCTGACCTGCATTGTGGTGGTTTTCTCTGGCTCAAGGCTAACCTGCTTGGTGGTTTTTATGTAGCCCTCAAGAAACAGTCCGATCTGATACTGTTGGAAGGGTGCCAGGGGCAAATCCACTGGTGTGGTGCCAAAGAACTGGTTATCGATGGTGATATTTGCGCTCTTTGGAGTGCTGTTAATACGCAAAATCCCATCGGATACTACAAGCTTTATCAGCTCATGCTCTTCTAGAGTGCCGGCCTTTACAGATACTCTCTTGGCATAGCTTTTGAAGCCTTTATATTCCAACCTAAGATCACTGCCCGTTTCTAATACTTCGGTCTTTACGGGTGTCTGACCGACAAGTAGGTCATCGATATAAACATCGGCACCCTGGGGTTGGGAATCAAATTGAACCTCACCCCAGGCGGGTAGCAAAGAGATATTCAGGGACTGGGTAGTGCCCAACCCGACCATGTCTATTTCCTGCTGCAACGGGAAATAGCGATACTTTTTGAACTCAATCCGATGCAGGCCGCGGCTAATTCCTTCGATGGTGCCCGGCACTATTGAGACTGGCTCTCCATCAATGCTAGCCTCTATATCGGCTAGCTCTGAACTGACACTGAGGTTGCCGGGCAGAGGTTGCAGCTGTAGGTTTATATTCTGAGTAGCCTGCTCGGTAACATCAATACTCTGGGTCAAGGGATAGTAGCCCTCGGCGCTCGCCTCTACCAGATACTCACCGCTCAGTAACAGATAGTTGTCACCTATGTTAAAGGATAGGCCGCTGATATTAATCTGTGCATTATCTGGATCTGTTTGAAAAATCACCGCTCGGGCAATCACCAGGTACAGCATGATCACCGCGGCACTGGTGGCTAAAATAACCAGTGCCAGTACTCCAGGGGAAAATGGCAGACGGCGTTGTTTGGCTACCCTATCAATGGGAGTAAATTCGGTGGCAGATAGGTGCTGATTATTATTTTTTTCGGGCATAGTCACTATGGTAATTGTTTTAATTGATTATCAGACAGTGCTGGTATCCGCTTACGAGCGATTTGGTTACTCAGTATACGTCCCACTGAACTGTTCCCTGTTACCTTTGACTCCATTTTCTTGCTTTTGTTTAGATTGCTTCGTCGCAGCTTACCCATATGGGTTGATCAATGGGGTCCCCGCTGATGGTAAATTCAACTCGCACATCACGAAAACCCATGCGTGTTCCCGCTGCAATATAGCGCCCGGGACGCAGCTTAAGCGAGGTGTTTTCGAAGGTGCCTAGTTCGGCCACTCTAAACAGAGTGACCTGAGTGAGATTATTAGATCTAATCACCACGTCTACGGGAGTTTTAGACTGTTGCAGTACCTGTTTAAGTTCGACGATTTGCTGCTGCAATCTAGGCCCCGGCTTTTTGATGCTGTCTGCATCTTTAACCAATCGCTGTGCCCTGCTGAAGGCCCCAGGTGAGGCTAAGGATAATGGATCCTCCAGCGTCTCCCTCAGCTGACTATCCAAACTGGCTCGCACGCTTACCGGTATGGTTTTAACCCGAGCCTCTGTCAATGAGGGGTCGGTTTGCAGTAATGCCTTGTAAAGCGCCAGCGCCTGTTGCCAGTCCTCTGTTTGCTCAAAGGCTGCAGCCTGACGCATCTGCTCACTGACGGCAATCTGTGAGCGTTTTGTCTCTAACTGAGCCTGAGCCTGAGCCACAGCGGGATGATTCGGAAAAATTCCGGCTGCTTCATTAAAGGCGGCAGTGGCAGCATCGAAATTGTTAGCATCTAGCTCAATAAAGCCACGGCTCATATGGCCACGAAAACTCTGCTCAATTATGGCTTGGTCTGCGGAGGTTAGAGCTGCAGCTGCTTTTTTATGTAAGCCATCAAGAGCAACTGCTTTTTGAAAATAGACTTTGGCGGATGCTAGTTCTTTTCTTTCCAGATGCTGCTGACCCTTTTGCAAGGCATCGACTAGATCGACCAGCTGGTCGACTCGGGATGAAACCCGCTGTGATCTACTATCCTCAGGCGCTATTGCTATGGCAGTATCTCGAGCCTTTTGGGCGATGGCAATATCTTCTGGTTTGGCGCTTTCAATAGCGCTGGAAGCGGTGGATAGGGCTTCTTCCAGGGTGGTTTGGCCTATGACTTCTAGGCTCTGGAGCTGCTGTAGTGACTGCTGATAGCTGTCTAGGGATTCTCTATAGTTGCCATAACCATACTGCTCGTCACCCTGTTCTATCAGCGCCATGGCCTGACGAAATTCAAAGTCGCCCCAGTATTCTACGGACCTGGTTTTAAGTCTGTCCCGAATAGCTATAATTTCTGCCAGTACTTTTTGTGAGTCTTGCCGATATTTGGTTTTCTCTGCGGCTGTCGATGGGCTGACAGCGGTTAGGGCTGCTGGCGCTGTCGTTTGACTGCTGTCTCTGACCCAGGGTTCAGATACCAGATTTGGAAGTAGCAAAAACACAAATAGTCCGAGCAGTATCAAACCGCCGACAATAAAATTTTGCTGAGTCTTTTTTTTGGCCTCCGGCATAGACTAAAGAGTGCCTCGCTCTTGCTGGTAAATCTTTTGTAACAGTTCCTGCCACTGCTGATATTGAGCCTGCACTGTGCCGGTCAGTGTCACCGTGCGATCTTCCAGCTCAATTACCTGGGGTGCAATCTCAGCTTCCAGGGATGAGCCCATTTCAGCCACTGCTTCATTATAGGAGGCAGCTTCTTGCTTTTTCTCTAGTCCAGACTTAAGTACAAAGCCGCCTACGGCTGCGGTGGCTGAGCCGGCATCGCTGGCGATTCGGGTATTGGCCTCATAGCGACCATAGATGCCCGCAAGTATGGCGCCGATACCGGCGATAATGCGGCGGTTGCCCTGTTTATCTAACTGGCGAGCCTTCACTACCGAGTCATAAGAGGCGCGGCGGAAGTCCTGATAGGCCAGATGCATCTGTTGAGAAAATCCGTCGTAGTAGTCCTGCATGGTATCTATATACAAATAATCCCGGTCGCGTATTTTGCGCACGCGCTGAAGAATGCTGTCATTTTCCGCTGGCAGACGATCAATTTTTAACGTGCCATCACGCTTCTCGCTGACATAGTTATCGAAGGCCTGCGGTGAGAAGAGCTTGGCGAAACGCAGCTCCGAAATAGTGCGAAGCTCTATCGCCTGCTGTGCAGTTAATTTTTCACGATAGGCAAGTAAGTCATTGGCAATGCGTACAAAGAGATTCTGAAAAGGGTCGCCTAGTGTTTTTAGGCGTCGATCGTAGGCGTACTTTCCTGTGGTCTGTTTGTAGCGCTTGGTGAACCACTGGCGACCACTGCTATCCTGCACCCTGATGTCCAAATCCATGGTTTCGCCATCGGATTGTAGGATAGTGCCGGTGATGTAGAGGTCCATAATTACGTTGTCGCTGGGGGTGACTCGGATTGCACCCCAGGCACCGCTTTTTTCCATCACTTTGGCTAGCTGATTGGAAAAGTAAATGGCCTCGGCAAAGCGCACTTCTGGAAAAACTGTGTCGTCTTCGTCGGTAAGGTCCAGCCCATCGTTTAGAGTTGCGATGCCCACATCTAATAGCGCGGCGTCTGGGATCTGCTGGCTGGGTGTACGTAGTACCAGGGCCGTGGATGAAGTGATTTTGTCTGTGGCACTCCAGGCCGGTTGGACCGACAGTGCCAGCATAGCGCAGCAGGCAATCAAAGTGGCCGTCAATAACCTGTGGTAGTCAGTGCAGCGTTCTGCACCTAGTTGCCTGTAGAGCGGGCTAGTCCCTGAATATTTGGTTTTCATAAAGCATCCTGTTTATTACTTAGCCTAGTCTATTACTGATTCTTTATACGGCGATATTCGTCCCATAATTTCTCGCGCAATATGGGGTCAGTTTCTTTCATGGCAGCATCACGAATCTGTCTCAGTACTATATCATCACCCCGACCGTCGCCGACGTCCTCAGGTAAGGGAATAATTTCGCTCTGCTCGTTTTCAGAGGCTGAGCCACCACTACTTTGCTGTCCCCGGGCAGCACCCTGACCACCGGCTCTGTCGGAGCCGCCTTCGGAGGAACCCTGAGAATCTGGCCCCTCAGCTGCACGCTGTTCTAGCTCTGAATTAGCTTCGGCCATAGCGCCGCCTTCGGCCCCTTCAAATAATGGTGCATCGCTATCACTTTGCACTCCACCGCCGCCCCCGCTGGGACTTAGAATATCAATTTCATCTGGGCCCTGGCTCGAGCTCTGTCCGCCCATAGCATCATCAAAACCATCAAGACTATCATCTAGGGCCTGGTCTAAGTCCTCAACAGATTCACCAACGCCATCACCGCCATCAGATCCACCAGGCATGCCGCCATCTCCGGCTGATCCTTTATCGATGCCACCACCGGAACTGCCGCCACTAGCGCTACCGCCGCCAGTACTGCCACCAGCACTACCGCCACCAGCACTCCCGCCACCAGCACTCCCGCCACCAGCACTACCGCCACCGGAACTACCGCCACCGGAACTGCCACCACCGGAAGTGCCGCCACCGGAACTGCCGCCGCTAGGAAGTCCCATTGAGCCAGAAGGAGTGCTATAGGAAGGCATTTGGCAGGCGCTGAGTAAAAAGGCAACCAGCACAACAGACGCTAGAGTAATGATTGAGGGCTGAGTTTTTTTGGCACTGTTTGAGGTCATATCGGATCTCTTTATTCGCTGAGCATTGGATTATTTAAAATAATAGTATGCTGAGCTTCCTGCGTGAGCCCAGCTTCCAATCTAGGTCTATATCTTTGTTGGCGCACTTTCTTTCGCAGTGCCATAAGCTGCTCTTTGGATAAGCCGGCATCTGGACTAACCATTTTAATTTTTTGGGGTACTCCGAATGATGAAACTACCATATTCAGCTGTAGTTGATTTTCGTTGGGCTCTGTTGGTACTGGTTCTCTATCCATTTTGAAGGCAATTACCTGGGGCTGACCAAACAGCTGCTCTCGAATCTGCTCTGGTTGCTCTGTGTTCTCCAAAACATCATAGGCCAGCTGATAGGCCTCTTGCGCTGAGAATCTCTGTCCAAATACTAGATACCAGTCGCCGAGCTCTGCCAGGGCCAATGCTTGGTCAATCTCATTATTTTCTTCCTGTTGCACCAGAGACTCGACTACTCTTTCCAGCGCTATTTTGCCGCGGCGAAAATGCATATGAGAGGTGGTGTCGTCACTGCTGCGCACAGATGAGCCTGTTGAGATACTGAGGCCTGATGCTGAGGGCTCGCCATGTTGCTTTATATGGTTGGCAATAAAGTACTGCAGATAGCCTAAACGGCGATAGCGGTCCGCCGCGTCTGGATGGTCGAGAGGCAATTCTCTATCCATTATGTAATGCATGCGCATTGCAATACGCTCTGTCACCACTAGGCTTGAATAGCCTCCAGCAGGGGTGCGTTCAGCGTAACTATCCAGGTACCAAGACATCATCTGGTCCAATACTGGCAACATCTCAACGCTATTTTCACCATGTTTGGCTTCATGGATATTGTAAAGATTGTCTAGCGCCTTTTGAGATTCATCCCAGTTGCCAAGATAGCTCTCAGCGTCGGCTATGGA
Source organism: uncultured Porticoccaceae bacterium (assembly GCA_965656965.1). Lineage (GTDB taxonomy): Bacteria > Pseudomonadota > Gammaproteobacteria > Pseudomonadales > Porticoccaceae > HTCC2207. The sequence continues at coordinate 52,055 of CBFHMK010000013.1, read as the reverse complement.
CAATAGATATGGCCCCTGAGAAATACTATTTAGACCATAGTTAACTCGCTCTACCTGCATGCCTCGCTGAAATGCCTGCCGGGCCTCCTGATAGGACTGGCGGGAATAAAGTAATTTTCCGAGCCCTAAATAGAGATCGGATAGTTCGGTTGAATAGGCACTGTACTCTGCTTCAACCTGATCTATGGCATCAATGTAGTCTGCCACAGGGTCTGAGACGGGCTGCTGCTGGGCAATAGATTGAGCATGTCCAATTGGACTAGCAATCAGCAGAGCCATCAGTATGAAAAATGCAGACAGTCTGTATTTATAGTCTGTGGGACAATAGGTCATAATTTCTTCTTTGGGCATAACCAGCTCCTAAGGTGACTCCAAGTTTAGAGTATCCAGTTAAAAGCCGGTTCCATGGCTACAACATTGAATTACAGTTTTATTGTTTTTATTCGCTATCATTAATAGCTTTGACTGCAAAATCATGGATTTAGCTCACCAAGCGGATTTATTTAATTTCTCGGTGACCTTAGTTTACACTTTTGAACGTAGGGACTTAGGGACTTTTTAGGGGTGAAATCGATTAATAATGAACAAACCATTACAGGGACTTAGAGTAATAGAACTGGGCCAGCTGTTAGCTGGCCCTTTTGCTGGTTGTATGCTGGGTTATTTCGGAGCTGAAGTTATCAAGATCGAGCCTCCGGGCGGTGATCCTATTCGCAATTGGCGCGAAGTCAAAGATGGCACTTCACTCTGGTGGCGAAGCCTTGGCCGCAATAAAAAATGTATATCACTGGATTTAAAAACATCAGAGGGTCGCGACCTGGTCAAGCAGTTGATGAAAACTGCTGATATTGTGGTCGAGAATTTTCGCCCGGGTGTACTCGAGGATTGGGGCCTCTGTCCCGAGAGTCTAAGGGCAGATAACCCCAATCTTATTTATGCGCGGATTTCTGGTTATGGACAGACTGGTCCCTACTCAAAAAAACCGGGTTTTGCCTCTGCCTGTGAGGCGATCAGCGGTTTTCGCTATGTGAATGGTTATCCCGGTGAGGCGCCCGTGCGACCCAATCTAAGTATCGGCGATACAGTGTCTGGACTTCATGCAGTGATCGGTATTCTGATGGCGCTGCGGTCTCGCGATGAGGTAGCAAAGGGCAGTCAAGCAGAAGAGCAGACGGGAGGCCAGGTGGTGGATGTTGCCCTGTACGAGTCGATGTTCAATTTATTGGAAGCAGTGGTTCCCGAATACGATGGCGCTGGTGTTATCCGCCAGCCATCAGGTACGACAGTGACTGGAATTGTGCCTACCAATACCTACAAATGTGCCGATGATAAATTTCTGGTTATTGGTGGCAATGGCGACTCTATTTTTGCGCGCCTAATGGTTGCAGTGGGCAGAGCCGATATGTCCGAGGACAGAAAATACAGTAGCAATGCCGACCGTGTGATTCACGAGGCAGATATTGATTTGGTGCTGGCCAATTGGTGTGCCGCCCACAGCCTTGCAGAGGCTATGGCTGTTCTTGAAGAGCACAGGGTGCCCTGTGGGCCCGTCTACAATGTCGCGGATATGATGCAAGATGAGCATTTCAAATACCGGGAATTATTTGAGGCCATTGAAATTAATGGTGAATCCCTCAAAATCCCAGCACTGCTACCCAAATTGCAACGTACGCCCGGTGGTACAGAATGGCCTGGCCCTGAAGTGGGCTCTCATACCGATGAGGTACTTGGCAGCCTAGGGTTGGATGCTGCCAGCATTGCGCAACTAAAACGCACTGGTGTGGTGGCAGACCCACAGAGTTAAACTATAAAGAGATAATTATGAGTATTAGCAGTTTTCTACCTCCGCGCCGCACCCTGATGGGCCCTGGTCCCTCAGATGTCAGCGAGCGTGTCTTGCAGGCTATGGCAAGACCTACTCTGGGTCATTTAGATCCGGCATTTATCGGCATGATGAATGAAGTAAAAATCTTGCTGCAATACGTTTTCCAGACCCAAAATGAGCTGACCTTCGCAGTATCTGCCCCCGGATCTGCTGGTATGGAGTGCTGTTTTGCTAACTTAGTAGAATGCGGTGACAAGGTTATTGTTTGTCAGAATGGTGTGTTCGGCGGGCGCATGAAAGAGAATGTAGAGCGCTGTGGTGGCATCCCAGTAATGGTTGAAGATGAATGGGGCGCTGCGGTTGACCCTGAAAAGCTCGAAGCAGCATTGAAGGCCCACCCAGATGCTGTGTTAGTTGCCTTTGTGCACGCAGAGACCTCAACTGGCGCCCAGTCTGACGCCAAAACTCTGGTGGAGTTAGCTCATCAATATGATTGTCTGACCATCGTTGATGCGGTGACTAGTCTAGCTGGTACACCGCTGCTGGTCGATGAATGGGGCATAGATGCTATTTATTCAGGTTCACAGAAATGTCTGTCGGCGCCTCCCGGGCTGTCTCCGGTCAGCTTTAATCAACGCGCCGCAGAAAAGATTCGCCGCCGTGAAAGCAAGGTGCAGAGCTGGTTCCTCGACCTCAATCTTGTCATGGGCTACTGGGGTGGTGAAGGCAAACGAGCCTATCATCACACCGCGCCAGTAAACTGTCTCTACGGCTTGCATGAATCTCTGGTGATTGTGCAACAGGAGGGGCTAGAAAATTCCTGGGCGCGACACCGGCAGAACCATCTGGCTCTGCGCGAAGGTTTGCAGGAGATGAATATTGGTTTCTTGGTTGATGAGGCCCATAGGCTACCGCAGCTTAATAGCGTCTATATCCCCGCGGGAGCTGATGATGCTCAGGTGCGAACTCGCTTACTCAACGAGTTCGACCTAGAAATTGGTGCTGGTCTCGGCGCGCTTGCGGGCAAGGTCTGGCGCATTGGGTTGATGGGCCATGCCAGCAATCAAAAAAACGTCGACTTCTGTCTCAACTCCCTAAAAGCTGTGCTTTAGTTCTTTGGCATCAGATCCATCAGTGCAAGCACGGTGGCCTCAATTCCCGAAGTCACAGACGGCTCTGGCTCGACCCTAAACAGTGGGCTGTGATGAGAGGGAATTGCTGGTCCAGTGCCATCGGCTGCGGCTTTGATTTCTGCGACATCGGTGCCACCTACAGAGAAATAAACGCTGCGTATTGCCGGCTCGGTGGTGAAAAACGGGAAGTCTTCAGCGCCCATGCCCTGAGATGAATAACTAGTGACTCTTTCTTCTCCCATCGCCGATTGCCACACCGCCTTCAAACGTCGTACCAATGCGTCATCATTAATGGTGGGTGGCGTGGATTCGTCGAGAATAATAACCTCCGGCAGCTTGTCCTCTGGCAACCCTGCCACGCGGCCCATATTGGTCGCTATTCGCTCTATTCCACTGAGTAACGTATCGCGGGTTTTAAGGTTGGTGTTGCGCACCGTGAGCTGCAGTTCAGCGCGATCGGAAATAATATTGTGCTTGGTGCCGCTGTGGAAAGCTCCCACGGTGACTACGCCCGGCTCTCTGGGAGGCAGCTCTCTTGCCACCAGAGCTTGCAACCCCACGACGATCTGGCTGCCGAGAAGAACAGGATCTTTGCCTGCATGGGGTGATGCACCATGGGCACCCACGCCGTGAACAATAATATCTACCGTATCTGCGCCGGCAAAGGGCGCACCTTCTTGAACATTAATAGTGCCTGCAGGCAGGCCTGCGGACACGTGAAACGCTAGAGCGTAGTCAGGCTTACCAAAGCGCTGCCAGAGATTGTCGGCCATCATGGTCTTGGCGCCCAGCACACGCTCCTCCGCAGGCTGGCCAATCAACATTAGGGTCCCGGACCAGCTATCCAGTCGCTCGGCCATCTGTTTTGCGGTGCCCACCAGACTGGTGATATGGACGTCATGGCCACAGGCATGCATAACTGGAAATACCTTATTGGTGACCGGATCGAGTTGGGTCACCTTTGAGGCATAGGGCAGCCCAGATTTCTCTTCTAGGGGAAGGCCATCCATATCTGCACGCATCATTACCAGTGGCCCCGGGCCATTTTTCAGTAGTGCCACAACACCTGTGCCGCCTACAGCCTCTGTGACCTCAAAGCCTGATTCACGCAGCAGGCTAGCAAGTTTTTTTGCAGTGCGAAACTCGCCAGTGCTGAGCTCGGGATTGGCATGAAAATCGGCAAATAGATCCCCAAGCCGATCATTGTAGTCATCCTTAATAGAGTTTATTAGATTGTCTGCACCGGCATTGAGTGCGATTAGACTGCTAATGGTAGCTAGGCTAATCAAGCGAACGAGTTTATTTTTTATCATGCTGTTGTCTCTTTTAATGGTTGCTTCTGTATTATTTTTGATAAGAATAGATAAAGTCACGCAAGACATTGCCAACCTGCTGCAAGCTGTCAGCACTGCATTTGTCGATGGTATCCCCACTACTGTGCCAGTAATTGGGAAATGGGTAGTGAATCAAATCCACAACCGAAAGCCCAGTCTCTAAAAAGGGTAGGTGGTCATCAGTAATAAATCCACCGCGTTGATCTTTAAATCCCAGAGCCTTTTGTCTTTTTGCAATCTCCCATAGCTTATCCATCAGGGCGCCAGCTCTGGTGTCAGAATACTGCTCTCTCGGAATAGAGAGGTTCTTGTCGCACACCATATCCACCACGATTCCTGCACTGGGACGATACGAGGGATTAGCGGCAATAAATTGGCGCGCACCAATTGAGAAGGGGCGGTTGTCTATATCTCCCATGTCTTCGAGATCAAAAAATACCAGATCCACCGCAATAGGGGCTGGGCTCTCTGCTAGAATCCGGGCCATCTCCAACAGGACTGCAACGCCTGAGCCCCCGTCATTAGCGCCCATAATAGCGCTGCGCCGCAGTGCTGGATTGGCATCTCGATCTGCCCAGGGACGGGTATCCCAATGGGCCCCTAGCATAATTCTCTCTCTTGGGCTGTCGCTGAGATTGGTGCCTTGAAAACTGGCCCACAGATTAGTGCCCTGCAGCTGATAGGCTTGAAAGGCTTGTATGCGGATCCCGTCAGCAAGCGGGTCGAGGATTTCCCGAAAGTAGTTCAGAGTATTTTGCTTTGCTGCTCGGTTGTTGGGTTCCCTGGGACCGAAAGCAAGCTGCTCGGCGATATGCTGCATTGCCCGCTGACCATCAAATGATTCTGGTTCGGCTATGAGAGGGCCGGCCCATAAGCAGGTCGTTAATGCCAGTATTTTGAAGTGTCTGATGGTCATGGCATTTAGACTTGATGACAGTAGCCTGTTAGGAGGCTTGACCCTTCTATGACTGCACCTCCCCTGAGGGTTGGCTGTCTATTGTCGTCAGTGCAATTTGCGAGTAGCCATAAATAATGGCAATGATTGGGCAGAGAAGGTTGAAGAAGGCATAGGGTGCATAGACAAAGGTGCTGACCCCCAGGGTTGCCGACATGTAGGCCCCGCAGGTATTCCAGGGTACAAGAGCCGAGGTCAGGGTGCCAGAATCTTCCAGAGTACGAGACAGGTTAATAGTGCTGAGCCCACGCTCCTCATAGGGTTTGACAAACATCTGTCCTGGAATGACCAGGCTGAGATATTGGTCGGCGGCGAGAACATTGGTGCCAATGCAGGTGCCTACAGTGGCAAGAATCATATCGCCCGCTGATCTAACCCGGCTTAGAGCAGCCTCTACTAGTCGTTGCAGCAGACCAGTGCGTCGCATAGCGCCACCAAAGGCCATGGCATTGATTACTAAGCCTATCGTGGTGAGCATATTGCTCATGCCGCCTTTGGATAATAGAGCATCCAGCGCCTCATTACCGGTCATCGAGCTATAGCCGAGGAACATTGAGCTAAAGAGCCCCTTAAAAATAGCTGCCCCAGAACTGAGACTATTATCATCCGCCAGAGCAATAACCACATCAGTTTGGAAAGCAGCGGCAAAAATGCAGCCGGCGACTGTTCCGCAGATCAAGGTCGATAGGGCTGGCAGTTTCTTAACAGCCATGGTCAGCAGCAGTATCAGTGGCAGCAACATGAGAGGGTTGATAGTAAAGGTCTCTTGCATTGCATTCTGGAGTATCTCGATATCATCGATTACCAGATTGGACCCGCTGCCTATACCCAGCAGAAAAAACAGAATCAATGTGATAAAAAAGCCGGGAATAGTCGTCCAGAGCATATGCTGAATATGGTCAAACAGGTTGTTGCTGGTAACGGCCGCCGCCAGATTGGTCGTTTCTGAAAGTGGGGACAGTTTGTCGCCAAAGTAAGCGCCAGAGATAATGGCGCCAGCGCTGATAGCCAGAGACAGGTTTAATGCGGCGGCAATGCCCATTAGGCCAATACCCAGGGTTCCAGCGACAGTCCAGGAGCTGCCAATACTAAAGCCCAGCAGAGCGCAGACCAGACATGCAGTCAGGTAAAAGTACTCTGGTGACATCAGCTCTACACCATAGTAGATCATACTGGGCACAGTGCCAGAGAGTATCCAACTGCCTATTAATGAGCCTACCATCAACAGGATCAGAATCGACTGAAGTGAAAGGCTGATGGTGTGAATCATGCCCTGCTCAATCTCATACCAGCTGATGCCATTTTTGATACCAATCATGGCGGCCACTGCCGCCGCCATAATCAGTGCAACCTGATTGGGGCCAAATGAATCCAGACCAAAGACATACACAGTACCGGCCAGCATGCTGATCAAAACGATAACGGGAATTAGGGCATCGAGTAGACTGGGCTTGGTTATTATTTTGCTCATAGGGTTCAGGGCTTACTAGTTATTTTTCTGAGGCGCTAAGTTACCAGTCTCCCAACTATCTATCTACCTTTCTCGACAACACAATATGACTGAGGGTCTTTTCTACTCCATCAAGGCTAGCGATTCGGTCGATACTTTGATCTAGAGCTTCAGTGGTCTCCTCGGTTACCTTAGCGATTAGATCGTACTGACCGCTGATGGTGCACAGCATATCCAGCTGCGGCACCCTATGTATTTGGCGCACAATATCAGCGGTTTTTTTGGGAATCACAGAAATCATAATATAGGCACTTACCTGCTGCTGTTCAAAGTGTGGGTTAATTTTAATTGTATAGCCTTGAATAATCCCTTTGCGCTCAAGCCTCTCCATGGTCTGTTGCACTGTGGCACGGCTAAGCCCCAGCTCATTTGCCAGATCTGACACAGTTCTGCGGCTGTTTTCCTGCAGTAGCTTTAGTAGGCGATGCTCATGCTTCATTTCAATATGCCAGTAAATATTACAATTTGGTAATTAATAATAAACAAATTGATAGGTTTGACAATACAAAATGACAGTTTAACTCAATAAAATGCTGGTTTAGGCCATTATTATCATAGGTGTGACATGAGCCGTGCCGCAGCAGTTCAGATGGAACCTCATCATAAAAATCAACGCAGATTGATGGTGGAAGAAGACAGCCGTCAGCAGATTTCTTTTAGCGCGCCCTATACTCAGGATTACAATAGCCCTGTGCTGGTAGTATCAAAGCAGCGTCTAAGAGATAACGTACGACGCTTTATGGCAGCTATGCCCAAAGTTCGCCCTCATTTTGCGGTCAAGGCCAATCCTGATCAGGACATTTTGCGCAGCTTTAAAGAAGAGGGTGCCTGCTTTGAGGTCGCCTCAATTGCCGAGATCGACGCCATGGTCGAACTGGGTGCGGATATGCAGACGGTATTTTATTCCAATCCCATTAAGTCGCCTGTGGCTATTGCCCATGCCGCCAAAAATGGCATTCTCTGGTACAGCGTTGATACACCAGAAGAGGTGGCAAAAATATCTGCAATCAAACCAGAGGCCAAACTGTACCTGCGTATCGAAGTAAGCAATGAGGGTTCAAGCTGGCCACTGGCTGGCAAATTTGGTGCTAGCCCATCTGGTGTTGAAGCTGTAATAGAAATGGCGAAAAGCCTGGGCATGAAGCTCTGTGGTGTTACCTTTCATGTAGGGTCTCAGTGCACCAACACCAACAATTGGGTTGAGGGTATTCGAGCTGCCAGCGCACTGTTTATAAAATTATCCAGTCATGGCTTTGTGCCTGAACTACTTAATATGGGTGGGGGTTATCCGCTGCAATTTACCGGTGAAGAGCCGACTATTGAAGAGATTGGCGCAGAGATTAATCGGGCACTTGAGTTGATTCCGGAGCACATTCAGGTGATGGCGGAGCCCGGACGTTACTTTGTTGGCTCAGCTGGCTGTCTGGTTGCCCAGGTGGTGGGGCTGGCCACACGTGATGAGGTCCGTTGGGTCTACCTGGATACTGGTGTCTACGGCGGCCTGATGGAGTTAACCCAGGACTTCCCGGTAACTCTGGTGAGTGAACGCACTGGCGAGCCAGGTCTGTGGACTATGGCTGGCCCCACCTGCGACTCTATCGACGTGATGGGCCAACATAGGCTGCCCGCCAACACCCAGGCCGAAGATTTCATCTATATGCCTAATATGGGAGCCTATTGCACGACCTGTGCCTGCGATTTTAACGGTTTCCCAGCCCCGGTTATGCGCCTTGTTGATTAGATAGTTCGGTCAAAATATTACTGGCGTGAATCCAGATCAGAGCCTTACTGCGTCTAAACACCACCAACTAATGCCGGCTAAACTCTGGCGTAATATTTTTTATTGACAAAGGTTTTGCTATGTCTGCAGTTAAAAACATCCTCGGGCTGCTGGTTTCTCTGGTGTTCGTTTTATTACTTTCGGTTTATCTCTGGTTCTGGGCTATGCCTGTGGGCGTCAACAATTACATTAACAAAATTAGCCTGCAGCTGGTGATGCAATCACCTCAGCTAATGACCTCTCTGGGATTTATAGATAATACACTTTTAGATTTTCACAGTGACAAGTTGGCATCCTATACAGAAGAGGCCGATAAAAAGTCCCTGGCTATATTGCGCGAGGGTCGTTTGGGTCTTGATGACTATGGGCCAGAGGGTCTGGAAGGTCAGGAATTGCTGAGCTGGAAGATAACTGCCTGGTTCTTTGATGATTTAATTCGCAGCTCAGAATTTGAGCATGCTGACTATAGAGTCAATCAGATCTCTGGAGTGATGGTCAATTTACCGCAGTTCCTGACTGACCGTCACAGAATTGTCGACGAGCAAAGTCTGCGTCGCTATATCTCGCGGGTGCATGAGTTTGCCCGGGTAATCGCTGAGGTGCGGGTGCGGGTGATGGATGATCGAGACATGGGCACTGTGCCCCCTGATTTTATTATTGAAAAAGCGCTTGTTGGTATGCGCGCTTTCTCTGAAGGCCCGGTGGAGGAAAACCCTCTGGTGGCGACATTGCCAGCCCGTTTGGATCCTTTGGACAACATAGCAGAGGCTACCAAGGTGGCCCTCACTGGCGACGTTAAGGAGGCTGTCCGCTCTCAGGTGATACCTCAGTATCAAAGCATGATCGCGCTTTTTGAAGAGATGCTGTTAACCAGCAGTCATGATGCGGGCGTATGGCGTCTGCCTCAGGGTGAAGCTATTTATAACAACGCCTTAAAGTCAAATACCACCACCAATATGACGGCTGAGGAAGTCCACCAGCTGGGCCTTGCTGAAGTAGCGCGCATTCAATTAGAGATGAACGAGATTCTGGTGGGTTTGGGTATGACTGAAGGCAGCATTCTGTCTCGAGTCCAGCAGTTAATGGTGATGCCAGAACATAATTTTCCCAATACAGAGGAAGGTCGCGCTGAGCAAATTGCTTACTTAAATCAGGTCAATGACGAGTTGATGGCCATTGCAGATAAGCATTTTATAACTATACCACCGCAGCCATTAGAGATAGTCAGGGTGCCCGTCTATGCTCAGGATTCTTCCCCGGGCGGTTACTACCAGCCACCAGCTCTGGATGGCTCGACACCTGGTCGTTTTTATATTAACCAAAAAGACACCTGGGATAACCCGCGCTGGAAACTTCCAACCTTTATGTATCATGAAGGCGCTCCAGGTCATCACTTTCAGTTATCTGCAGCGCAGTTGATTGAAGACGTGCCTTTACTGCGCAAGTTGAGTCCATTTAGTGCCTACACTGAGGGCTGGGCTCTCTATTCAGAACGTATCGCCTTTACTGATATGGGCGTCTATGACGATGACCCACTGGGTAATCTGGGTCGCCTACAGGATGAAATCTTTCGCGCAGTGCGTCTAGTGGTAGATACGGGTATACACGCTAAGCGCTGGAGTCGAGAGAGAGCTATTGACTATATGCTATCAAAAACTGGTCTCACCAAGGCCGAAGTCACTCGTGAAATTGAGCGCTATGTAGTTTGGCCTGGTCAGGCAACCTCCTACAAGGTCGGCCAGCAAGCTATATTGGCACTGCGTACAAAGGCTGAAGACGCCCTGGGTGATCGCTTTGATAGCCGTGAGTTTCATGAAATGATTCTAATGAATGGCGCTATGCCACTGGCCATTTTGGAAGAATCGGTAACTGATTGGATTGAGTCTCAAAACTAGCCATCAAATAATAGATTTTTTGCGCAGAGCTTCAAGCTCTGCTTGCGAATATTCAAGTATCTCCCCCAGTACTGTTGCAGTGTCATCTCCAAGTTTAGGAGGTGGCACTGAATAGTCTATCTGTGACCGGCTGTAGTTGATGGGGTTGCCAACCAATTTTACTTCACCAGCGCGTTTATCAGTCAGTTTGACCAGCATGTTGCGAGCTACTATTTGCGGATCCTCAAAAACTTCATCGATGCTGTTAATAGGGCCGCAGGGAATCTGATGTTCGGTAAATAGCTCGAGCCATTCGCGGCTTTTGCGCTCGCTCAGTTGCCGGGTAATATTAATACACAGCTGCTGGCGGTTTTTTACTCTGGCTGCATTAGTTTTGTATTCCGGGTCAAGGGCCCATTGCGGTTGTTCAAGTACTTGGCTCAGACGTTCAAATTGGTTGTCGTTGCCCACCGCTAAAATAATATGGCCATCAGCTGTGGCGAATGCCTGGTAGGGGACAATATTGGGATGGGCATTACCTAATCGCCCTGGAACCTGCCCCCCGATAAGGTAATTGCTTGCCTGATTTGCCAGGACAGCGGCCTGCACATCGAGCAGTGCCAAATCGATATACTGCCCCAGACCAGACTGATGGCGTTCAAGCAGGGCACCCTGAATAGCATTGGCGGCATAGAGTCCGGTAAATACATCAGTGACCGCCACGCCCACCTTCACCGGACCGCCTGCCTGATTGTCAGGTTCCCCAGTAATACTCATTAGACCACCCATGCCCTGGATTAAAAAGTCATAACCGGGGCGCTGAGCATAGGGTCCTGTCTGGCCGAAGCCGGTGATTGAACAGTAAACCAGTTTGGGGTTTAGCGTTTGCAGGGAGCTGTAGTCGAGACCATATTGTTTCAGGCCACCGACTTTATAGTTTTCAATAAGCACATCACACTGACTGGCCAGTTGGCGAATAATATCCTGACCCTCTGGCTGGGTGAAATCTACGGTAACCGACTGTTTGCCGCGATTGGTACAGTAAAAATAAGCCGCATCCTGGGTATTTTTACCAGCGCTGTCTTGCAGGTAGGGAGGCCCCCAATGGCGGGTATCATCACCTACTGCGGGGCGTTCAATTTTTATTACTTCAGCGCCTAGATCGGCAAGCATCTGCCCAGCCCAGGGGCCGGCGAGAACGCGGCTCATATCCAACACTTTGTAGCCAGCCAGAGGTCCTGCCATAGAATTACCCGAAGGCCGGAATGCCTGTCTGGGCACGCCCCAGAATCAGCGCATGGACATCGGCTGTACCCTCATAGGTGTTGACTACCTCGAGATTCATCATATGGCGCATAATAGGGTATTCATCGGAAATGCCATTGCCGCCGTGCATATCTCTGGCCATGCGGGCAATATCCAAAGCCTTGGTGCAGTTGTTGCGTTTCATAAGAGAAATAAGTTCAGGGGCCAGCTGACCCTGGTCTTTAAGCCGACCTGCGCGGAGTGAGCCCTGCAGACCCAGACTGATTTCGGTTTGCATATTCGCCAGCTTCATTTGAATCAACTGAGTGGCGGCCAGTGGGCGATCAAATTGTTTGCGATCCAGGCAGTACTGCCGCGCTGTATGCCAGCAGTTTTCCGCGGCTCCCAATACGCCCCAGCTAATGCCATAGCGCGCAGAGTTAAGGCAGCCAAATGGACCTTTCAGGCCCTGTACATTGGGCATCAGCTGATCTTCCGGAACAAACACCTCATCCATAACAATCTCGCCGGTAATCGAGGCGCGCAATGCCAGTTTGCCTTCAATTTTGGGTGTCGATAGACCAGACATACCTTTATCGAGGATAAAGCCGCGAATTATGCCGTCATCAGTTTTTGCCCAGACGACAAAGACGTCGGCAATTGGCGAATTACTGATCCACATTTTGCTGCCTGTCAGTAGGTAGCCGCCATCCACCGTTTTTGCTCGGGTTTTCATGCTACCGGGGTCAGATCCAGCATCCGGCTCGGTCAGGCCAAAGCAGCCGACCCACTCACCGGTAGCTAGTTTGGGTAAGTACCTGTCTTTTTGCTGCTCGGTGCCATAGGTATAGATGGGGTACATAACGAGACTGGATTGCACGCTCATCATCGAGCGATAGCCAGAGTCTACCCGTTCGACCTCACGTGCCACTAACCCATAACTTACATAGCTAACGCCCGGGCAGCCATAACCATCGATAGTGGCGCCCAGCAATCCCAGCTCACCCATTTCATTAAAAATGTCGCGATCTGTATGCTCATGACGGAACGCATCGCGCACTCTGGGTGCCAGCTTTTCCTGAGCATAGGTTGCGGCGGTATCACGCACCATACGCTCTTCATCAGTCAGCTGATCATCGAGATTAAAAGCATCTTGCCAGTTAAATTTACCCCAATCACCTGCCATCTTAAGAACCCTTTATCTGGTAATGATGCGCGGTGGCATCCAGTGCCTTGGTCGCCCGCGTTATTAATAGATCTATCTCTTCATGGCTACTGACAAAGGGCGGTGAAATAATCATTGAGTCGCCTACTGCCCGCATTATTAAGCCATTGGCTACGCAGAACTCCCGGCAGATGCCGCCGGACTTTTGCTCTGGCTCTAGTCGCTCGCGAGTCTCCTTATTGCGCACCAGCTCAATTGAGCCCAGCATGCCTACGCCGCGTACATGACCCACAATAGGGTGCTCAGTCAGCGCTGTCCACTTGCTCTGTAGATAGGGACCAATATCCTCGGCAACATGAGCGACCATGTTTTGGTTTTCAATAATATCCAGTGTCGCCAGTGCTGCGGAACAGGCGATAGGATGGCCCGAATAGGTAAAGCCATGGCCAAATTCGCCGCCACCACTGGTAATTACCTGAGCCACTTTATCGCTGACCATGACACCGCCCAGAGGCTGAAAGCCATTGGTTACCGCCTTGGCAAAGGTAATCAGGTCTGGTTCAGTACCATAGGTCTGGCAACCGAACAGGTTACCTGTGCGGCCAAACCCGCAGATAACCTCGTCGCTGATAAATAGAATATCCCGTTCTTTAAGAATACGGCTAACTTCTGGCCAATAGCTGTCGGGAGGCACAATCACGCCGCCGGCACCCTGCACAGGTTCGGCAATAAACGCAGCTACATTTTCCGCACCTAGTTTATCGATGCGCTGCTCTAACTCGCGGGCAGCTTGCAGGCCAAAATCATGGGGGCTTAATTCTCCGCCCTTGCAGTACCAGTTGGGGTCACCAATATGTTCAACATAGGGCAAGGTTTCGAACTGCTTGTGGACAAACTCAAAACCTCCAAGGCTGGCGGAGGCGATAGTACTGCCATGGTAGGCATTGGTGCGAGACAGAATAATGCGTTTCTTAGGTTGTTCTTTCAGATCCCAGTAACGCCGTACAATACGGATATTGGTGTCGTTGGCTTCAGAGCCTGAGCCAGTAAAAAACACATGGGTAAACTGCTCAGGAGTAATTCGTACTAGCCGGTCTGCCAATTCTACCGCTGGTGCGTTGCTGCACTGAAAAAAGTTATTGTAATAGGGCAGCTCTTGAAATTGGCGGTTCACCGCTTCTGCAATGCTTGGCTGACTATATCCCAGGCTACAGCACCACAGGCCCGACATGGCGTCGAGCATGATGTTGCCGTCCGTATCATGGATATAAATATGCTCGGCGCGGTTGATGATTCTGCCGGGTTTATGGGCATAGTCATTAAAGTCAGTGAAGGGATGCAGGTGCCGTTGGCTATCTAACTGCTGCCACTGTTCTGTTGTTCGAATTTTGGTCATAATTATCTCTGGAGGTCATCTGGCTAGAGCCGGTGCTACGATGATGAGCCACCCCTAAAGGGTATTTTTAAAGCGGCTAGGTTGAATGAATATCTCAACATACCTATGGCCTAACGTCATGTACCCAAATGGGTTGGCAATTTTTTAACCTGTAATTGGCAAGCAAGAGCAAAGGAACTAGCGATGAGCAAAACCCTGCCTGTGGTGGGTATAGCCTGTGACGTAATGACCTCGGGGATGCACCCTGTGCACGCTGTTGGCGAGAAGTACATCAATGCGGCTGCCCATGGTGCTCAGGCGCTGCCTATGCTGCTGCCAACATTTGGTGATGGCAAGGATATTGCCGACCTGGGGGATCTCTATCAGGTAGAGGATATTGTGAGTCGTATTGACGGGCTGTTCTTACCTGGCAGCCCTTCGAATATTCAGCCCTGGCATTATGCGGGACCAGCTCATGCAGCTGGTACTCAGGAAGACCCGCAGCGAGATAGCCTGAGCTTGCAGTTGATTCGCTGCTGTATCGCCCAAGGGGTTCCTGTTTTGGCGGTATGCAGAGGTTTTCAGGAGCTGAATGTTGCCCTGGGTGGTTCATTGCATGCCAGGGTGCATGAGGTGCAGCCTTACCATGATCACAGAGAGGATAAGAATAAAGATCGGGATGGTCAGTATGGTCCATCTCATGCTGTGAAGTTTGTTTCAGGTGGTTGGTTGCACTGCGCCACTGGTGAGACAGGCTGCCAGGTCAACAGCCTGCATAGTCAGGGTATAGATCGGTTAGCTGATAGTCTGGTTGCGGAGGCGCACGCAGAGGATGGTTTGATAGAGGCCGTTATGCTGGAGCCCGATTGTGATAGCTGGGTTATGGGGGTGCAATGGCATCCGGAATGGCAATATGAAAAGCACCAGATGTCCAAGCTGCTGTTTAGTGAATTTGGACAGCAGATGCGAAAAAGAAGCTCTAACAGGGGTAGGTAAATTGTTTGACTAGGGATAGAATTCCGATATTGGCAACTGCAGTTTAAAAGTACTAGTGGTCAACATCTTGGCAATGACGCCAATCAACTTAGACCAATTGGGGAGAACTATGAAATCTCGTACCGTTTTACGTAAAACGCTGCTTTCTGCAGCTGTGGCAGCTGCCACATTAAGTGCTGGGCAAGTCACTGCGGCTCAGATTGAAGAAGTTATTGTCACTACGCAAAAGCGTGCTGAATCACTTCAGGATGTACCTATTTCAGTGTCCGCCTTCTCCGGTGCCTTTATTGAGAAGGCGCAGATAAACGACGCCAAAGAATTAGCACTGCTAACGCCTGGTGTCTCAGGCGACACAGATGACTCATTTCTGGATTCTATGAATGTTCGCGGTATCAGCACCAATGACTTTGGTGTAGGTGCAGAGCCCTCTATAGGTGTCTATCAAAATGGCATCTATCTGGGTCGAACCGGTGGTGCGCTGTCCAGTTTCTTCGATATTGAAGCGGTAGAAGTCGTCAAGGGGCCGCAGGGTACTCTGTTCGGTCGCAACGCCTCCGCCGGTGCTATTACCATGACCACCAAAAAGCCAAGTCAGGATCAGGATGCTTCACTGACTCTGGGTATGGGTCAGGATGGCTATGGCCTGCTCTCCGCCGCTTTTAATATGTCTCTCAGTGATAATCTCAGCAGTCGCACGGCGATTTATCATCAGCAGCAGGATGGCTGGATGACTAATATTAACGATGGCAAAACCGCTGGTGCCATTGAAAACACAGCGATTAGGCACAGTATTTTATTTGAGAACGATGCCGTAACCAGCACATTGGTGCTTGAGTATGAAGACCGCATGGGTCCTCCTACGATTTATCAGGTATTTGATGCAGATGACACCGGGTTTTCATTTTTCAACACGGATGCAGGCAAGAAACAGTTTAGCTCTGATGTAGATACAGACCTTCTTATTGATGAGGGCGAAGTCTGGGGGGCTAGCTTAAATGTGGAAGTCGATCTGGGCGATGACTACAGCCTGACATCTATCACCGGTCTGCGCGGACATAACTACTATTACAATGAAGATTTTGATGGTGAAGACCGCTTTATCTTTAACTATCAGCAGATTCAGGAACAGGAATACTTCAGTCAGGAATTCAGACTCAACAACGATGGCGATGATGTCAGCTGGTTTGTGGGTGCCTCCTGGTATCAGGAAGAAATCCAGACACGCTTTAACCAGACCTTTGATGAAGACACCATGTGTGTCACCTACGGCACCTACTACGCAGCATCCTATGCGGCAGAATATGGTGAAGATTTTGATGCCGCCTATTTCGAATCAGAGGTTACCGACTGTGCTTCCTATTATGAGTACAACGGCTATACCAGTTATGGTCCAGGCATAGGGACGCGAAATGATTCAGTCGATATTGATGCTGAATACGATGGCTGGGGTGTCTATGGCGATGCCACCATTCACGTATCCGAAAAAGTTGATGTCAGCATAGGTGCGCGTTATACCGAGGACAATCGTGACTTTGGTCAGATGTTTGGCGGAGATGATCGCAATTATTTCTTCTATTCATTTCCCTTCTTCTCATCTGATTTTGTTCGGGGTAGTGACCAGTGGACCAATACATCGGTTCGAGCAGCTGTCTCTTATCAGGTTTCAGAAGATGTTTCGACCTATGTTAATTACAGCACTGGCTATAAAGCCGGTGGCTTTAATACTTTCTTCCTGAGCTTTCCGGATTCTGTTACCGATGATGATATGGATGGCGCAGATGCCCTAGATTTGGGTGCCAGCCCCGAGAGCTTCAGAAAGGAAGAGGTGACCAATGTCGAGTTAGGATTAAAAGGCCAGTTCTGGGATGGACAGTTGCAGATTAATGGTAGTCTCTATAGCTATGAGTTTACCGATATGCAGTCCGGCTACTATGTGGGTTCACGTTACAGTGTGGCCAATATAGGTGATGCAGAGGGTAGTGGTGTTGAATTGGATATGCGTATCTTGCCGACAGATAATCTGGATATCTATATGGGACTATCTTGGGCTGACACCGATCTCACTAACCCAGACCCAGGCTTCTGTGATCCAGCAGACTGTCAGGGTGCACAGATTCCTGGAACCATCGAGTTCAGCGGCGCTCTTGTAGCCACCTACACTGTGCCGATGGAAAATGGCGATCTGGCTATTTCATGGGAGACTTTCCATCAGGACGAGGGCATTGGTTTTGGCTCCTTTAGCAACGACCCCATTATTACTGATGGCTTTACCACCAGTAACCTGCGGGTTGGCTTCGAGAGCACTGAGGACTGGAACCTGACGCTATGGGTCAACAATGTTACTGACGAGTTCCACTACAAAGGAGCCGCGCCATCGGATTCCAATATTGGTGCCCATTACTTTGGTTTCTCCGAACCTCGCCGCATAGGCCTGGATATTGGCTGGACGTTCTAGATTACTAGACTTCCGACAAGCTAAAAGAGCCGACAATGTCGGCTCTTTTTTTGTAGACTAAGGAAAATTTTACTGGCAATGGTTATGGACCCTCAGCAGCAATTTTTTAAAGCCCTGTCCGCACTGCGGGAAGGTGATTTGCAGCGCTGTGAGGCGATTTGCGAAACCCTACTGGCGCTAAATTCTCGCGAGGTCAATACATTGCGTCTGCGTGCCCAGGTCTGGGAGCGCCGCGATAAGCCTGAACGGGCGGCCAAAGGTTTTCAAGAGGTTCTTGCCATAACGCCTGACTTTGCCCATGCCTGGGCTGACCTGGGCAGGGTACAGCTAACGCTTCAGCAATATCAAAGCGCCGAGAAATCCTTGCGACGGGCTCTGAGCCTCGACGGCAAGTTAAAAGCCCCCCGCAAGCTTTTGGAAAAGGTATTGCTGGCGCAGGGTAAGACAGATCAGTCAGCGGAGGTTGAAGCCCTCAATCGCCGATCTGATGAGCTTAAAGATAAGGTTGTCGAAGCCTCGAGGCTCTTAAAGGCGGGTGATAGGGCCGCCAGTGAAAAGCTCTGCCAGGAAGTTCTAACGGTTGATAGAGACAATGTTGGTGCCAAAGAGCTGATGATTGACCATGCATTAGATTCTGGTCGAGCACGGTGGGCCGAGGAGATGGCCCGTCAGCTAATTCGTAAAATGCCTGAACGCCTCAAGTGGTGGTTGCGTCTCGCAGCCGCACTGTCCCGGCAGGATAAAATTATCGAGGCGCAGGACGCTGTCCAGCATGTTCTGGATATTGATGCTGACAAAAGCGAGGCTCGTATGTTGCTGGGCGATATTTTTGCTAAAGATAATCGCTTTCAAGAGGCGCTCGAGCAGTACAGTCTGGTGCTGGATCGAACCCCAGATAATGTTGTAGCGCTCTCTCAAAAAGCCACTGTTTTAAAAACCCTGGGTGACCAGGATCAGGCAATCGAGGTCTATAGGCGCTGCATGCGACTGGACAAAAACTATGGTGAAGCCGCCTGGTCCCTATCCAATCTCAAGACCTATAGATTCAGTGACACTGAAGTTACTGAGATAAAGACAGCTCTTGCATCAGGAAATTTAACCGATAAGAGCAAGGTGCACTTCAACTATGCTCTGGGCAAAGCCTATGAGCATCGCAAGGACTGGGACAGTGCCTTTGCCTGTTATGAGGCCGGCAACCAGGTACAAAAGCAACTCGTCAGCTGGAGCGCTGAGGATTTTTCGCAGCTAGTCGATAAAACCATAGCGACCTTTACACCAGAATTTATCGCCCAGTCTAGGGGTGGAGGCATTGAAGACGGTGCGCCGATTTTTATTCTTGGTCTGCCAAGATCGGGGTCTACGCTTCAAGAGCAGATTCTGGCCTCTCATTCCCAGGTAGAGGGAACGCGCGAGTTACCCTACATTCCCTGGCTGGCGAGTCGACTACATCGGCAGCCTAGCCCGCTGGCCTCGCAGCCCTATCCCCTCGGCGTCAAAGAGCTTGCCGGTCAGGACTGGCGTGCTCTGGGTGAGCAATTTATGGCTCAGGCCCAGCGCCACCGCCAAACAGATGCGCCGCTGTTTATCGATAAACTGCCGAATAACTTTATCTATGTCGGGCTGATACTGCTGGCTATGCCCAATGCCAAAATCATTAACACCATGCGCAATCCTATAGATAACTGCTTTGGTTGCTTTAAACAGCTCTGGGCAGAGGGGCAGCACTTCAGCTATGACCTCAACGATCTTGGCAGTTACTACCGCGACTACCAGCGTCTTATGGCCCATTGGCAAAAGGTCTTTCCCGGTAAGGTATTTTCGGTGCAGTACGAAAGTGTCGTGGAAGATCTCAGGGGCAATGTCGAGGCGCTATTGGCCTATTGCCAGTTGCCTCTAGAGCAAGCCTGCCTGCGTTTTCATGAGACAGAGCGAGCGGTGAATACGGCCAGCTCTGAACAGGTGCGTCAGCCAATCTACAGATCAGCGGTTGCCTATTGGAAGCACTTTGAGGCCCATCTAGATCCGTTAAAAACGGCCCTGGGTGACCTTGCTGAATAGGCCCATCGGCGGCTGGTCTTGGCCGGTGTCAGATTTTCTAAGTACCACCTAGGGGTAGCTAATAAGCTCGGTTAATTTAATTGTTGGGCAACATGCGCTACTGTTGCCCATAGCATTTGGGAAAACACTATGGCTGAGCATTCACAACTCGATCAATTCTTGCAAGATAACCCAGACATCGAAATTTTTGAGGTTATTCTGCATGACCTTAACGGGGTGCACCGCGGCAAATGGCTGCCCCGTGAGCAGATCAAAAAAGTTTTTGACGGCGGCTATAAAATGCCCCAAAACACCTGTTCTTTAGATATATGGGGGCGTGATCTCGAGGAGCTAGTTGCAGAGAGTGGTGACGCTGATGGTGTCTGTGTACCCCATTCTAAAACCCTGGCGCGGGTCCCCTGGGCAGATCGACCCACGGGCCAGCTGATTGTTTCTATGGGCAGTTTTAGTGGTGACAGCCACTACCCTGGTGACCCTCGCGTGGTACTGGAAAACCTGTTGGCACGCTTCCAAACGCTCGGTCTTACTCCAGTGGTTGCCAGTGAGATGGAGTTCCATCTGTTTGAATTAAATCGCGATCAATTTGGTAAGCCAGAGCATAGCCAAAGTGCTTTGGACGGCAGCCCGGCCCTGGGTGGCCAGACCTATGGCTTAGAAGCTATGCGCCAGACAGCGCCATTAATGGATGCGATCGCCAAGGCAGCCAAAATACAGAATCTGCCGGTGGACACATTGATAACCGAATTTGGCCCTTCGCAGTTTGAAATTAATCTGTACCATCAGGATTGCGCGTTGCGCGCCTGTGATCAGGGCAGCATGCTCAAGCGTGCTATTCGCAATGTATCCCATAGTCATGGCAAAGTGGCCTCGTTTATGGCCAAGCCATTTGCCGAACAGGTGGGTAATGGCATGCATATCCACTTTAGCCTGCTCGACGAGCAGGGCAATAATGTCTTTGATAATGGTACCGAAAAGGGCTCGCAAACACTCAATTATGCGGTTGCCGGTTGTTTGGCAACCATGGCCGACAGCATGGCAATTTTTGCGCCCAACATTAATTCCTATCGCCGCATGGTGCCTGGTTGCTATGCTCCGCTGGCTCCTAACTGGGGCTATGAAAATCGTACCACAGCCATTCGTGTCCCAGGCGGCGATCAGAGTGCCATGCGCATCGAACACCGGGTGGCAGGTGCAGATGCCAATGTTTATTTAACCGTCGCTGCAATGTTGGCTGGCGCTCTGTATGGCATTGAAAACCAATTGACTGCGCCTGAAGCAGTGGACGGCGATGCCGGCAACGTCGAAGCCACGCTGCCCCATTTTTGGAATGACGCAATCAAGGCTTTTGAGGAGTCAGATTTTATTCGCGATTATTTAGGGTATGAGCTGCAGACTACCTTTGCCCTCTGTAAGCGCAAAGAAAAGCGGGAATTTGATTCTAGAGTCACGCTTATGGAATACGATGCCTATCTCTAGAGCTTGCGCTTAAGTAGTAGGCTATCTATGTCATTCTGGGCGAGTTTGGCCCGCGCCGATGCCATTTTAGAGGTATTGGCAAAGGGCCCCACCAATACACGATGCCAGATATCGTCTTTGTCAGCACCTAGGGTTTCAGTGCTTGCAGTCAGGTTAAGCAGTAACAGCTGAACTCTAAGGCCCTCTGCATCTGCTTTATTTCTGAATGATCCCACCTGTAGTAGATAGTTGTAGTCCTTACCATTCACCGCTTTGCTATCCTCAACCTGCTCACCCTCAGGAATAACGATTTTCGAGTTTTTCAAAATCTCATGGAAGGTAAAGGTTAGGTCTGGGGACTTAGTTTTACCCTCGTCACTCGCAGTTGTCAGGGTGCCAGGCGCCTGGCCTTCAAATAGCATGGGTGCAAAATAACTGAGTAGGGCGCCAATCACCAAGCCAGCAAAAAATGCTGGTGTGGAGGATTTTTCAACTGCAGGGGATCGCTGATTAGAGCGAGTAGCAGATTTTCGAGCGTAGTCTTGCGCCATGACATTAATTTCCCTTAGCTAGGAAGGGATTGTAGGTGAATTGGAGCGTTTTAAGCAAAATAATCTAGACCAGAGTGATTACTTTTTGATTACAGTTCCTGCGGGTCTACATCAATCGACCAGCGCAGAGATCTTCCCTCGGGTTGGCTTTCAAGTTGCGCAGCCAGCTTGGATAAAAGTCCCTGCAAGACTTGGCGTTGATCGGCTTCAATTTGCAGCAGATAGCGGTAGCGGCCAGCGCGTTTTTCCAGCATCGCCGGTAAAGGCCCTAGATAACCCAGTCCTGGGCTGGGGGAGGCAATGGCCTCAGCTAGTTGGCGCGCTTTCCGCAAAAATGTCTCGGCCTGTTCGGCGCGATTCGCCTCAGCTCTGATAACCGCCAGATGCCGGTAGGGCGGTAGCTGATGCAGCTGTCGCTGAGATAGCAGTTGTTTGGCAAAGTCTCCGTAACCCCGGGTCATCAGTATTTCCAGCAGTGGATGCTGTGGCTGGTGGGTCTGAATTAATACGCGCCCCGGGGCTGAGCCGCGGCCACTGCGCCCGGCAACCTGGGTGAGTAATTGCCCGGTGCGTTCGTGGCCACGGAAGTCAGGGCTAAATAATCCGCTGTCGGCATCCAATACTGCCACCAGGGTTACGCTGGGAAAATGATGACCCTTAGCCAACATCTGTGTGCCCAGCAGGATACAGGGTTGACCACTGTCCGCGGTATCAAAGACTTCCTGCATTGCGCCCTTGCGTCTGGTGCTGTCGCGATCTACGCGCAGTACTTTGGTATTCGGGAAGCGCTGTTGCAAGAAAGCTTCGCTGCGCTCTGTGCCCTCACCCGCCGCCATTAGCTGCTGGCCCTGACAGCTGGGGCACTGCTGGGGAATGCGCCGTTGATGATCGCAGTGATGGCAGATAAGGCGGCCTCTGGCACGATGAACTGTCAGTCGGGAATCACAATAATTGCAGTCTGCAGTCCAGCCACACTGGTGGCAGAGCAGGGCCGGCGCATAACCTCGGCGATTGAGAAATACCAGTACCTGATGCTTATTTCTTAGGGTTTGTTCGATCGCTTGCAGAGTCGAGGCTGAGATACCTGCCTCGACGCGCTCATTCTTGAGGTCGACTAGGTGCCATTCAGGTTGCTGTGCCTGCCCCGCACGGCTGTTTAATACCAGGTGTTGATAGCGTCCTGCGG
The DNA here is from genome assembly GCA_965656965.1 of uncultured Porticoccaceae bacterium. Lineage (GTDB taxonomy): Bacteria > Pseudomonadota > Gammaproteobacteria > Pseudomonadales > Porticoccaceae > HTCC2207. The sequence goes on along the minus strand of CBFHMK010000013.1, from coordinate 29,158 downwards.
CGCAGTTGTTAAGCGACTCTAATGAGGGCGTTGCCGATCCTAAAATAATTGGAATATCTTCCTGTTGGGCACGTATCACAGCCAGATCACGAGCAGAATAGCGGAAGCCCTCTTGCTGTTTATAAGATTGGTCGTGCTCTTCATCGAGGATAATTAACCCGGGACTCTTCAGGGCAGTAAATACCGCTGATCTGGTGCCGAGAATAATGGATGCTTCACCGGACTTTGCCTGGGACCAGGCAGTCAGACGCTGTCTGTCGCTAAGTCCAGAATGCAGTGTGACCATGGCTACGTTAAATCGATCACGGAAACGTTTTTCTGTTTGCGGCGTCAGGCTAATTTCAGGAATCAATACCAGCGCCTGCCGGCCATATCTTAAAACCTTCTCGATAGACTGCAGATAGATTTCAGTTTTACCGCTGCCAGTCACCCCATCGAGTAAATAACTATTAAAGCTATGACTCTGAATGGCGTCCATTGCTAGCTGCTGGGACTCAAATAATGTTAGCGAGTCCTCTGCTAGCAGGTTATCAATGGGACCTACATTGGGTGACTGAACAATCGTCAGGGGTTCAAGCAGATCCTTTTTCTCGAGCTGTTTAATTATTGAGCGCGTAAATGACGCCAGAATCACGGATTCTAAAACGGCTGGGCCCTGAGTTTGTATCAGCTCAACCAATGCGCGCTGCTTGGGAGCCTGTTTTAAGGACTCTGGGCCTAGCCCCAGTCCCTGATGGCTCAGTTGCCAGCCTGGCTGTCCGGGTTGCGGCAGTGGCAGGCCAGTGCGCAGCAGCACAGGCAGAGTGCTGAACAGTGCGTCGCCTACAGGCTGCTGATAATAGTTGGCTGCCCAGATAAATAACTTAAACAGAGAGGGGGGTAGCAGTGGCTCTGAATCCACTAGTTCAGCCACTGGCTTTAGTTTATCTTGGTCGAATTCACTGCTACTGGCTATCTCTATAATCAGCCCGGTTAGCTGTCTGCGCCCAAACGGTACCCTGACTCTGCAACCTGGCTGAACCGCACTAGGTTCATGGCTTTGCAGTAAATCCGCTGGAACCAGATAGTCGAACAGTCGGCGCAGTGGTGAAGGCACAGCAACACGAATAATAAAAGGCTTTGATTGCGCCATAAAAAATAAAGAATTCCTTTTGTAACCCAGTTTATTTCTGCTAGAATCCGCGCTCTTTAGAAATGGCCTACCGTGCCTTTCGGAAACTCAACAAGAGATTGGTGTGATTTGCCAATAGCTTAACAGTTTTACGATGAGGTGGCGGCTCGCGAATTGGAGTATATGATGAAAACTGAGATTCACCCAAACTATAACGAACTAGTAGCTACTTGCAGCTGCGGTAACGTTATCAAAGTCGGTTCAACACGTGCTGAAGGTATCTATTTGGATGTCTGCTCTGCATGTCACCCGTTTTACACTGGCAAGCAGAAAGTTGTTGATACTGGTGGTCGAATCGATCGCTTCAACAAGCGTTTTGGTGCTGCTAAGAAGTAGTCAGCAGTTAGCTAGACAGAATTTAAAATGCGCCCTGGATAGATTCCTTGGCGCATTTTTTTTGCAGTTTGAAAGCTGTGGCTTTTGTCGCTTCGCTGGACAGCGGTTACAATGCCATTATGGGGCTGAATCGGACAGCAAGCTGGAGGCATAGGTGCGCGCACTGTGGATGTTTATAAAATTTTTACTGATTGTAGCTGTGGCTTTGATTGGGGCTTTGTTTGCCATGGAAAACAGCCAGCAGCTCAGTGTTAATTTCTTTCTGGTTAGTAGTCCAGAAATAGCTTTTGGTCTCTGGCTGTTAATATTTTTGGCGGTTGGAGCTCTGCTGGGTATCTTGGCCAGTTCAATGATTATCGCCAGTTATCGACGCAAATTGGCTCGCGCCAAAAAACAGGATTGATGCCTTTATGAGTTCTTCTAATTCCCGCGTTATTGTGGCCCTGGATTTTGATAATGAGCAGGCGGCCCTGGCTCTGGCTGAACAGTTGAATGCCAGCGAATGCCGCCTTAAGGTGGGCAAGGAGCTATTTACCCGAGCCGGACCCCAGCTGGTCAGGACGCTGGTGGATCGCGGGTTTGATGTGTTTCTCGACCTTAAGTTTCACGATATTCCCAACACTACCGCCAAGGCGATTTGCGCTGCGGCTGATCTCGGTGTCTGGATGACTAATGTGCATGCCTCCGGTGGCACAAGAATGATGAGCGCTGCCAAGCGCGCATTAGAGCAACAGGGAAGTGATATGTTGTTGATTGGAGTGACTGTGCTGACTAGCATGGATCAAGCAGATTTGGCGGAGTTAGGGGTTCAGCGGAGCCCTAGTGAACAGGTAATGCATCTGGCGCGTTTGACGCAAGACTGTGGTCTGGACGGTGTTGTCTGTTCCGGACAGGAGGCCCAGGCTCTGAAACAGGCCTTAGGTTCAGACTTTAAGTTGATTACACCTGGAATACGCTTGCCAGATAGCGCTGCAGACGACCAGCGTCGAATCCTTAGTCCTGTCGATGCCGTGACAATGGGCAGCGACTTTTTGGTGATTGGTCGACCCATTACTCGGGCGGAAAATCCTACCGAAGTCCTGAGACAGATCAACCAATCGCTCTAGGCTGTCATTGTTTGGCTGCCGGTCTGACCCTGCTTCTAGTTAAACTCGTCAGACCAGATAGGCGCGTCTTCAGGAGCAGCATCTGGGGTATAAATACGCACATAGTCGATTTCCATTTCGCTCTCACGAAAAGCTGAGGAGATGCCATCCTCTATTGCAACATTGAGCAGCAGGTACATTTCAGCGTCAAAGGGCCAGCTATCAGCATCTTTGACCACTGGATCATAGGTATAATGCTCTATGCCATCAACCTTAAATATCATCCGCTCAGACGACCAATCCATGCTGTAGGTATGAAAGTCTGTAGACACTGTGCCCACATATTGTCCACCATGGTTGATCGTGCCGCCGAAACTGCTGGGACTGTGAATAGCACTCTGTACATAGTTTTGGTTGCGGCCCCAATGCTCCATAATGTCCAGTTCGCCGCACTGCGGCCAACCCGTAGTGCCAAAACCCTGCTGCTGCCAATAGGCCCCTCGCTCATTAATGTTTTTCCCTAACATCCAGATGGCTGGCCAGGTGCCATGACCAGAGGGGAGCTTAGCTCTGACCTCAACACGGCCATATTTAAAAGCAAATTTAGAATTGAGCCGCGCTGAGGTGAACTGTTTGGTAACAGCCTGATCGGTAAACTGCTCTCTCTTGGCAACAATTTTCAAGGTGCCGTTGCTGACGTAACTATTCTCAGTGCGATCTGTGTAGATTTGCTGCTCATTATTGAACCAGCCTGAGCCATTGGGAATAATGGTTTGTTGAAACCACTTTGTGCCATCAATCGGCTGAACAGTGCCGCTGACGGCAGTCACAGTGACGGTTCTGCTGGTTGAGGTACTATTGTTAGCACTATCTGTAGCACTATAGGTCAGGGTATAGGTGCCGGGTTGCGAGCCTACTGTGCCTGAAACTTCGACCTCTACGCTGCCATCTTGATTATCAGTTGCCGATGCTCCGGGATCATTATAGGCAGACCCCTGCTCAATGCTGAGTGAAGAGGATCCCTGCAATGTGATAACCGGAGGGGTGGTATCAGCAGTGGGTTGACTGGTGCCGAGCGTGCTATTACCACCGCAGGCAACAAGGAAGGAAACTAAAATCGCTATTACTAGAGTGCGCATAGAAGGGCCTTTGTGAATCGATGGAGCCTTGGTAGGCGTATCTTGTTTGAACCAGACAAACCAGAGTATTCGACCTCCTGATGAGGCCGAATACCTGACTGTCAGACGTTAGGGAGCTGTCCTTTGGAATACACGGACATAGTCTACCAGCATGCCGCGAGGGAACTGGGTAGAGGTGACTGGTGCACCAGGCCAATTGCCTCCAACGGCTACGTTCAGAATCAAGAAGAACTCTTCTCGGAACGCTTCTGCAAGATCTGAGCCGTCTGTGATGTTTATCGTATGAGACTGGACATCATCGACGTACCAGATGATCTGATCTTCAGTCCACTCGATACTGAATACATGGAAAGTATCAGAGTAGGTGTCGCCACCAGAAAGTACGTGATTGGTGCCGGCCGAAGCTGGGCTGTAAGACGCCCCTACGCCGCCATTATTCCAGTACAGATTGTGAACGGCGGAGTTCTCATTACCCGGACCGCCAATAGTATCGACGATGTCTATTTCACCGCTGTCAGGCCAGCTGACCTCAGCAAAATTCTGACCTAGCATCCAGATTGCCGACCAGAGTCCCTTGCCTTCTGCTACAACAGCTCTGGCATCTACGCGACCATATTTAAAGGAGAAGTTATCCTGAGTTTTGATGCGCGATGAGGTATAGGCTCTGCCACCAAAGGTCTCTTTACGGGCTTCAATAACTAGCAGGCCGTCTTCGACACTGACATTGTCTTCAGTGTAGTACTCAAGTTCATTATTACCCCAGCCATTGCTACCGGTGCCGATATCGAATTTCCACTGTGTGGTATCAAGTTCAGTGCCATTAAACTCATCAGACCAGATTAGATCATATCCATCATATTCCGTCGGTGTGACATAACCGATACTGGAATCTACCTTGACCCACTCAGAGATAGTGCCACCGGTATTGCCGGTACCAAAACTGGGTCCATTGGGGTTGGCTACCCATCGCACGTTGTCTACCTGAAACACTGTGGAGTCGTGATTAGTCGCCCAGATAGCCAGGCCGATATCAACAGCTGACAAGCTGAGACCCTGGTCGACCAAGTCGTTAACATTGATAGAGAGAGAAACCCAATCATTTCCTTCTACAGCTCCCAATGCATAATCGCCCGATGTGCAGGGGAAGGTACATTCTGATTTCATAGTCAGGTTGTTGTCACCACTGATGATTTTTACGTCAAATTCAATGGTTCCACCAGCATAGGCTGAAAGATCGTAGGGAGTGGATGTTTGAATAATCACAAACCCCAGTTGAGCAGCTGGAGCATGGCTGATTTGCAAAACATCACCACGGTCAGCATCGTTCACTACTACCCAGCTTGTGCTTGGACATGAGGCATCATCACCTGAGTCACAGCGGCCCCAGGCCTTGGCTTCATCAATGATAACTACTCCAGTGTCCCATTCTGCGCTAGCAACACCATTGTCTAAAATGCTTAAATCAGGCGCTATATCGGCATTATCAAGTTTAGTGAGCATGAAGCGCCAGTAGGCACCATCAGCGATCTCAATATCCAGCGTCATTTCGGTGGCGCTCATTTCCACCACTGAGTACACAATAGATTCAACTGCATCTGCTGGGGAGGCCAGCTCACCGCCATTAAATGCCTTGGATAGACCAATATGTGCACCGAGGCCCTGAAGCGTGAGGGTGGCAGCTGTTTCGTTGTAAGCATAGGTGGCTGCATTAGACCCATCATGAGGAGCAACAGGTATACCGCAGCTATCAGCGCCGCCCTGCCACTGTTCAACCCAAGTAGAGCCTTCCATCAGGTTAGAGAATGAGCCATCCTCCGCAAAGCGATAGATATCATCAAAGAGACATCCGCGGCCGTTCACATCTTCCTCTGAGCTTGACCACCAGCTGATATCGCCCTGACTAGGGCCTACACCCAGAGCGTTAGCCACTGGCGACAATCGCCAATCGCCAGCGATGCCCGCGATAACGCCCGTATCAATTTCGTCAACAGTGACTGTTCTGGTAAGCGTGGCCTGATTACCCGCTGCATCAGTTGCGGTATAGGTAATAACATATTGGCCCGCAGTATTTGCGTCTGCGCTGCCAGAGGTGACTACGGCAACTTCGCCATCGGCACTGTCGCTAGCCGTTGCGCCAGCGTCTGTGTAGGCATCGCCCTGTTGCACAGATACTTCCGCGTCACCTGAAAGAGTAATAACCGGCACAGTGGTGTCTACCACTGTAACCGTGCGAGTTTCTGAAGTGCTGTTACCGGCACTATCGCTAGTCGAATAGGTAATGCTGTATTCGCCTGCAACTGCTGTGTTGACTTCCCCGTCCAGGCTAACGGTCAGATTACTGTCCACGTTATCAGAGGCGCTATACCCTGGATCTGAGAACTCGGTACCCTGTTCATGGGTCATTGACGATGAGCCAGTCAGTGTTATGACCGGCGCAGTGGTGTCGCTGACTGGTCCGGGAGTTACTGGTGGAGTGCTGCCGCCGCCACCGCCGCCGCAGGCGACAAGAGTCAGAGTGGCAAGCGCTATAACAAGCGGTTGCCGAACAAGCTGAGATAAACGAGATAAAAACATGAGCCCCTCAATTTTTTTAATAATTAGACATCAAATGGCAGTGGGATTTTCTGCTGCCCGAACCGCAACATTTTCTGCTTTAAACCCTGTCAGCACTATATAAAAAAGTCGAATGGCTTTGGAGGTGAGATAAGAGGGGATTAAATTGACCTCCTATCCTTAAGCAAATTTTGATTGTTAATCTGAACCGATCTTTTTCGATGTGACGTAAAGTAAGATCGACCAATGTAAATCATCTAAAAAAACATCTTTTTTATATTGTTCGCGCCAGTTTTCGCAGCTAGAATGCGGAGCTTTTTTTAAAACCTCTACGTCTGAGAAGTATTTAATGTCCGCTTACAGAGCCGAAAACTTTGCTCCACTGCCAGATATCACGGAACCCAAGTGGTGGACGGGTTCGCCTGCAATTTCTCCAGATCTGTTTGTTATTGACGGCAATGACTACAGAATCAATGGCGAACCATTGGCGCCCAGTGCTGAACTGGCTGCGATTATGCAAGCGACTTTCGACAAAATCGGGTTGGTACATGTTATTAACACCGGCTTAGATGACCTGCAGTCGATGCGACTTGTCGCCACTCAGGTGCTTAAGAATGAACGCCAGTATGAAGGTGGGGCGAACCCAAGAAGGATCATTGAAAAGAATGTCTACGAAGTCGGAGCCCCATTAGAGGCCTGGCTGCACTACCATCATGAAATGGCCTATATAGGGTCGAGTACCGAGATGGTCAGCTTTATGGCCCACAAGATGCCCAGCGAGGGCGGGGCGACCTTTGTTTCAGATAACTGTCAGGCCACTGATGCGCTAATGGCTACTGAATTTGGTCAGAAGTTAAAAAAGCTTGGCCTCTGTTATCACCGCAATCTTTCTGATCGAGAGTCCTTTAACGACCGTTTGGATATTGGTGTTTACAACCATTGGCAGCAATCTATGCTGACCGAGGATCCGGATGCGGCTATTGCTGAAGCTCGCAGTCGTGGTCTTGAGGCAGAGTGGGGAGATAACCGTCTGTTAAAGACCCGCTTCTATATTTCGGCCTTTGAATACTTTCCTCAACTGGATCGCAACCTACTCTATGCCAGCTTGGCTGACGATGCGATGTGGTTTGACACATGGCCACTGGTTCAGCATCTACCTGACGATGAGCGTCCGCTGAAGTTGACCTTTGGTGATGGTACTGAAATGACCTCTGATGAAAAGCAACTGTTTCTGAAGATTTATGATGACCAGGGTATCCCAATAAACTGGAAAGTGGGTGATGTTGCGCTTATCTGCAACTATAGATTTGCCCATGGCCGTCCCGCAGTGCACCTTAAAGAGGGTGAAGAGCGTGAGCTAGGTGTTTTGATCGGTAAGTCATTCGATCGTCTGCAAGACCGTGATGATAAGTGGTAGAGACCTGGGCTTGTCAGTTAAACTGCAAATCATCTAACTGACCTTAATAGCTGCAATGCAAACTTTAATCGAACGCCTTTCAACGACACTGGATAAATCCACGCTTTTTCTCGGCGACGATATCAGCGAAAAATATCATGCTGACTGGAGCGGTGCGGACCCCTGCAAACCCGCCGCGCTATTAAAACCTAAAACCACCGACGAACTGTCTAGCATTATGGCGCTGTGCCATGAGCATGATCAGCCCGTTGTGATTCAGGGAGGTTTAACGGGTCTAGCGGGGGGCGCAACCCCGCAGCAGGGAGAAATCGCAATCTCTCTCGAGCGCATGCAGGGTATCGAAGAAATAGATAGCATGGCGATGACTATGACAGCTCTAGCCGGCACTCCACTGCAGGTGCTACAGGAGTCGGCAGCTGAACATGATCTGTTTATGCCTCTGGATCTGGGTGCTCGCGGCAGCTGCAATATAGGCGGCAATGTCGCCACAAACGCCGGCGGCACCGAAGTGATTCGCTACGGTATGACCAGAGCTATGATACTTGGGCTGGAGGTGGTCATGGCAGATGGCACTGTGATCAACGCCATGAACAAGATGGTCAAAAATAATTCTGGCTATGATTTAAAGCATCTTTTTATCGGCTCCGAGGGCACGCTGGGTATTGTTAGTCGCGTGGTGCTGCAACTACAGCCCAAATTAAACAGTTCACACACCGCCCTCTGTGCACTTAAGGACTACGAGTCCGTCATCCTGCTTTTGGCTGAACTCAAGCGCAGTCTTGGGTCAGGCCTGACTGGTTTTGAACTCATGTGGGACAACTACTACAACAAAGTGTTGGACGTTGATACCAGCCTGCAAAATCCCTTTACCGAAGCTTATCCGTTCTATCTTCTGGTGGAATATAAAGACAGCAGCGAAACCGCGGGAACAGAGCGATTTGAATCGGCTTTATTCGCGCAAATTGAGGCTGGTCTGATCATCGATGCGCTAATTGCCCAATCCCATCAGGATGCCGAGCGATTTTGGCAAATTAGAGATGGCATAGGTGAGTTATTGCAGGTTTTGGGCCCAGTCTCCAATCAGGATATTAGCCTGCCAATTACTGATCTAGGGGATTTTTCGGCTGAGCTTAAAAAGCGACTTCAAGCCAAGTATGACAATATGGAGGTGCTGTTGTTTGGCCATATTGGCGACAATAATTTGCACGTGGTGGCCTACACCGGACGCGAAGATGATAAAGCTGAGATCAGTGAAGATATCATGCTGATGATTGGCGAGTACTCTGGTGCCATTACGGCAGAGCATGGCGTTGGTGTGTTAAAAAGAGATTTTCTCGATCAGTCCCGCAGCCCAGCCGAAATTGCCCTAATGAAAACCCTAAAAACTGCTATGGATCCCAAGGGAATACTCAATCCCCGGCGCGTCATTTAAGGGGATGAGATGAAGCCGCGTCTTTTTTGCGGCAAAGCGGCACCCTGCTTCTATACAGTGCCCGATTGTCTGGGTAATGTTGCCGATTGATTCTCAATCTATCCTCTTCAATAGGCCCTAATATGTCCGCCAATCATCAATGCCCATTTGATTCAGCCGTTCAGGCCCTGCCCGATGGTGCCTATCTGATTGCCGGCGTTCTCATGACCGAGAAAGGTCTGGTTAGTCAGTTGCAGCGTGAGCAAATAAAAATTTATACCAATGGCCGCTTTATGTATGCCTTTAATAATGCAATGACTGGCAATATTGATGTGGGTGGCGGCCTGGCAAGTTGGCGTGACGGGCTGATGGTGGAGGTGCCCACAGTAAACCATGAGGGCCCGGTCAGCGGTCTTAGTTTTGATGTCGCCATTCAGCAAACGCCCACTGGGTTTGAGCAGACTATTTTAGGCTTTCGCTACGATGATGGTCGAGTTGTAGATATGGTAGAGGATTGGCGCATCGCATCCACAGCGCGCAGCGCGTTCGATGGTCTATGGCAGTTAGAGACTTCCAGTGAAGAGGATCCAGAGATCAGCAAATTTACCGAGACCAAAATGATTGGTGGTGGATATTTTATTTGGCTGCGCAATGGCGTTCGCGGTGGTGAGCCTGAACAAGATTTCGCTTTTGGCCCCTGGACTGTTGATGAAGCTGGCTATGCAAATGAAGAGATTGCTATTAGCTCCATAGAATATCGCCAGGGCTCGGTTGATTCTATGCAACTTCAGCTAATTGATAACGACCACTTTGTTCAGTCATCTGTCAGAGATACTGCGGCACTGATCCAGAGATACAAGCGTATTTAAACTGGCGACCTAACCAAGCAGTATTGGGACGAGGAAGGTTAGAGTTGGTCTTTTTGGAGAGCTGATTTACGATGTTCCCAAAAACCAACAGAAGTACAAGCTATCAGAGGCTGGCTTACTAGCAACGCCCAAGAAGAGATATAACGGCCCGACATTCCAGTTTTGGATTAGGAAAGGGTGGCAACTTCAGGTCAGGAACGGCAGGAAAACAATGCTGTACAACAAGGCTGAGCAGTTGGCTAAGGAACTTGAGAATGACGAGGGCTACAAGGATGCGGTAGAGGCAAGGAGTGCAGACTCTTTCCTGTAAAATAACGTATATATAACAATAATTTAGGAAAGTGAGTGGCTGCGCAGGTGCTGTAGAGCAGTCGAATAACTAGCTTTAAATCTGTTCGGATGATCTGCAAGACATTGATTTACAACGATTTTTAGAAAGAGATGTGTGACCTTTAATTTCGCCGCAAGCTAAGACATTACTGAGTCTGTACCTGAAGCCTTTCTTATCTATCACAGTCTTTGCAGTCTGACTCGTAGCATTGGGCTGCTAGCGCTTGACCATCAGCTATCTGCTGCGGTGTCATCTCAGTCTTGATTCTGTCGATATAATCCGCTGCAACAGCATTACCTTTAGTCTTGGCCATCGACAACCACACGTAAGCGCGAATATTGTTCTCTGGAACGCCTTCGCCATTGACATACATATGACCTAGGAAGAGCTGAGCACGCGCTTTACCTTGGTCAGCAGCTTTTCGATACCACTTAATAGCCTAAGCATCATTCTCTGGAACGCCTTCGCCATTGTCATACATACTGCCTAGGTAGAGCTGAGCCATTGCATCACCTTGATCAGCAGCTTTTCTATACCACTTAACAGCCTCAGCATCATTCTCTGGAACGCCTTCGCCATTGTCATACATACTGCCTAGGTAGAGCTGAGCCATTGCATCACCTTGATCAGCAAGCGCCTTCATCTCATCAAACTCAGATGCAGCAGTACCCTGAAAAGTCAGTAAAGCAGTAAGGATTAGAATTAGACGCATGGAGCATTAACCTTTGTTAATTAACGAGTACCCTATATAGAACAGACGAGGTTATTCAAGAGTTGATAGATGCTGGCAAATGGCAGCTTTTTTTGAAACCACTCTCTCATGTATCTACGCAGATACTGTAACTATAAAAGGATGCTCAGCCCCCCCCCGTGGGGTATAAAGAAGCCCCAGCGTGACAGGAAATGTGACAGGAATTAACTAGATAAGAACTAAAAAGCCCCTGCAGTCTAATGATTACAGGGGCTTCAGAGTATGCTTGGTACCAGTGGTCGGACTCGAACCGACACGCTTTTAAGGGCGGGGGATTTTGAATCCCCTGTGTCTACCAATTCCACCACACTGGCATTCTCTCAGCTTGCGCTGACAGGGCGGCGATTATAGCAGTGATCATTGGCTGGTCAACTGATCTTGCCGGCAATTGCGATTAAATGGTTTGGTGTTTAGGCATATTTTCTATACCCTTGCGGGCTATTATTGTTAACCCTAAAAATCTTTATTACATTGTCCTATGCGCCGTGACCTTTTTAAGTTTGAGCTTCCTGATGAATTAATTGCTCGACAGCCCGCAGAAGAACGCCAGGGCAGTCGTCTACTGTATTTGAATTCTGCATCTGACAGGCTTGAGCACCAGCAATTTGGCGATTTTTTGAGTCATATCCAGCCTGGTGATTTATTGGTATTCAACAATACCAAGGTGATACCTGCGCGACTCTATGGCCAAAAAGAAAGTGGTGGCAAGATTGAGCTTTTGGTAGAGCGGGTTGTGGACAGTCATAGAGTCTTAGCCCATGTTCGCGCTAGCAAAGCCCCTAAACCGGGTAATCTGTTGACGTTCGATAATAACTATTCTGCGCAGATGCTGGGCCGCGTAGATGATCTTTTTGAATTACAGTTCGCTGAGCCGGTTCTAGATGTTCTAGACAAAATCGGCCATATGCCGTTGCCCCCCTATATTGATCGCTCCGATACAGATGAAGATAAGTCGCGCTATCAAACGGTCTATGCCGAACAGCTGGGCGCCGTGGCTGCACCCACAGCGGGACTGCATTTTGACGACCAGTTGCTGGCAGATATCAAAGCCAAGGGCGCAGAGATTGCCTTTGTCACCTTGCATGTGGGCGCCGGCACCTTTCAGCCGGTGCGGGTGGACAATATTCAAGATCATCAGATGCATTCGGAATGGCTGCAGGTTACCCCAGAGGTCTGTCAGCAGGTCGCCAAAACTAAGGCCGATGGTGGCCGGGTAATTGCCGTAGGTACGACCAGTGTTCGCTGCCTGGAAACCGCTGGCCAAACTGGCGATATTGCACCCTATGAGGGGGATACAGATATTTTTATCTATCCTGGCTACGAATTTAAGCTGGTAGATGCACTGCTCACCAATTTCCATCTCTCGGAATCGACTTTGCTTATGCTGGTAAGCGCATTTTCTGGTTATCAATCTATAATGGCGGCCTATCGCGAAGCCGTGACCGAACGCTATAGGTTTTTCAGTTATGGCGACGCTATGTTTTTAATCTGTAATCCCAGTGCAGCACAGGAAATCCCTGACCATGAGTAACTCTAAAACCCGCGAATGTTTTATGCAATTTGATGTCTCTGCCACTGATGGCAAGGCCCGGCGCGGTGAGTTGTCATTTCCCCGTGGCAAGGTACAGACGCCAGCGTTTATGCCTGTGGGTACCTATGGCACTGTGAAAGGCATGTTGCCTCGAGACATTCGTGAAATTGGCGCTGAAATTATTCTCGGCAACACCTTCCATCTAATGCTGCGTCCCGGGACTAAAGTCATTAAAGAGCATGGCGATTTGCACGACTTTACCCAGTGGCAGGGACCAATTTTGACCGACTCTGGTGGCTTTCAGGTATTTAGTCTGGGTGATATGCGCAAAATTACTGAGGAGGGAGTCAAGTTTCAATCTCCCATAGATGGTAGCCCGGTATTTATTGATCCAGAGACATCGATTGAGGTGCAACGCGATCTGGGTAGCGATGTGGTGATGATTTTTGATGAGTGCACACCCTATCCGGCAACTGAAAAGGAAGCCTATAAGTCTATGCAGCTGTCGTTGCGTTGGGCTGAGAGAAGCAAGATAGCCCATGGGGATAACCCCTCGGCTCTATTTGGCATTGTGCAGGGCGGTATGTATGAGTCCCTGCGTGACGAGTCTCTCTCAGGGCTAGAAGAAATCGGCTTTGATGGCTATGCCATTGGTGGTCTGTCGGTGGGCGAGCCTAAAGAGGATATGATTAGGGTGTTGGATCATCTTGCGGATAATATGCCGGCCCACAAGCCCCGCTATCTTATGGGCGTGGGCAAGCCCGCTGATCTAGTGGAGGGGGTGCGTCGTGGTATCGATATGTTTGACTGTGTGATGCCTACGCGTAATGCCCGCAATGGCCACCTTTTTACCAGCACAGGTGTCATCAAAATCCGCAATGCAGTTCATCGCCATGACACAGGTACCCTGGATGCGGAATGCGATTGCTACACCTGCCAGAATTTTAGTCGTGGCTATCTGCACCATTTAGAAAAGTGCGGCGAAATGCTGAGTGCCCAGCTCAATACTATTCATAATCTGCGTTTTTATCAGAACCTAATGGCCGGATTACGCGAAGCTATCGCTGAGGGGCGGCTGAACGATTTTGCTGAGGAATTCTACGCCAAGCAAGGATCGGCGAAGGCTTAATATGCCAGCAAAAATGGCCTGGGGTTTAAATCCCTAAAACTGCCCCTATTTATTCTTTAATGCAGCTATAATGCGCGCCAAGAAATAAAGGACCACCCAAGTCATGCCAAACAAGTTTCCCCTTTGGAAAAATCTGCTGATTGTGCTGATTGTTGCATTCGGTTTTATTTATGCGGCCCCCAATCTTTACCCGCCGGATCCAGCCATTCAGCTGTCTGGCCAGAGCGGTGCTATGGTCATTGACCAGGCCGTATTGGACAAGGTTGAAAGCTCTTTAGATGAAGCTGGTATTGCCCACTTTGCTGGCGAAGCTGATGGTCAGAGTGCTCTGGTGCGACTGGAGGCTATAGATCAGCAGCTGCGTGCCAAAGAAATTATTCAGGCTAATATGGGCGGAAATTATATTGTCGCTCTTAACCTGGCACCCACTACACCCGACTGGCTGCGAGATCTTGGCGGTAAGCCCATGAAGCTGGGTCTGGATCTGAGTGGTGGTGTGCATTTTTTGCTTGAGGTTGACCTGGATTCGGCGCTCGCGACAAGACTTGAAGGCGACCTTCAGGATATTAAGGCAGCACTGCGTGAAGAGAAAATCCGCTACCGCACCTTTGAGTTAAGGGGCAATCAAATTATTGGCCAGTTCCGCGATGTCGAACAGGTCGCCAAGGCTACTGCACTAATTCGCACCAATTACCGAGATCTGCAGCCGCAGATTGGGCCTAGTCAAAATCCACTCTCTCTGGTGCTCAATCTAAGTGACATCGCCTCCAGCACAATTGAAGATAATGCGATCAAGCAGAACCTTACGTCGTTGCGCAATCGTGTAAATGAGCTGGGCGTCTCTGAGCCCCTGGTTTCCCGTCAGGGCAAAAACCGTATTGTGGTTGAGTTGCCTGGAGTCCAGGACACTGCTGAGGCAAAACGCATTATTGGTAAAACCGCCAACCTGGAGTTTCGCCTGGAGGCGGAATCAAAATCTGGTGAAACTTTCGAATTCCGCAATCCAACCGGTCAGGGTCCAGATGCGCGATTAGAAAACAAAGCTGTAATCACCGGCGAAAATGTTACAGATGCCCGCGCCAGCTTTGACGAGAATGGTCGTCCTCAGGTGAATATTACTTTGGATAGTAAAGGTGGCTGGCAGATGGGCCATGCGACTCGCGACAATATTGGCCGTCGTCTCGGAGTGTTGTTTATTGAGTACAAAACCAAGCTGGAGAAGTCGGTTGATGCCGATGGTGAGTTGGTGATTACGCCAGTACCTTATGTGGAGAAAAACATTATCAGTCTGGCCACGGTGCAGGCTCAGTTAGGCAAGTCGTTCCGTATCACCGGGCTCGATGGGCAGCGCGAGTCATCTGAACTAGCGCTGTTGCTGCGTGCCGGAGCCCTGGCGGCTCCCATGTATATTGTTGAAGAGCGCACCATTGGCCCTTCACTGGGCGCTGACAATATTGAGTTAGGTGTTAAGTCGGTTACGCTGGGCATGATGATGGTGCTGCTGTTTATGCTAGTGATTTACAAAGGCTTTGGGGTGGGTGCCAACATGGCTCTGGCAATGAATCTGGTTCTGCTAGTGGCCTTTATGTCGCTGCTTGGCGCCACATTAACCCTGCCTGGTATCGCTGGTATCGTGTTAACTGTGGGTATGGCGGTGGACGCCAATGTGCTTATTTTCTCGCGTATTCGCGAAGAACTTGCGGCGGGGGCGTCTCCTCAAGGCGCTATTAGCGCGGGTTATGACCGCGCCTTTGTATCTATTTTGGATGCCAACATTACCACCCTAATTGTGGCGCTGATTCTATTCCTTATCGGCTCTGGGCCGGTTCAGGGGTTCGCTGTGACCCTGTCTATAGGTATTCTAACGTCGATGTTTACCTCAATTGTGATGACGCGCGGGCTGGTGAACATGGTCGTTGGTGGTCGCAGAATCGAAAAGCTTTGGATCTAAGGGGAAAATCATGACTCAAATAAAAGTTTATAACTTTATGGGTATCCGCAAATATGCGCTGATTTTCTCAGTAATTATGATGTTGGTATCTTCCTGGTCGCTCTTCAGTCAGGGTCTGGTGTTGGGTCTAGACTTCTCTGGCGGCACGCAGATAGAAGTGGGCTATGAAAAGCCTGCGGATGTTGGTGAACTGCGAGCGAAGTTAGAAACTGCCGGCTTTGAAAATCCTGTGGTGGTGCATTTCGGCTCCGAAACCGATGTGCTGATCCGCATGCAGGGCGAGCCCGATCAGAGCCTTGCCGACAGGGTCTACCAGGTGTTAAAGGCTGATGGCGAAACTATTGAATTACGCCGCGTGGACTTCGTGGGCCCGCAAATCGGTGAGGAGCTGCGCGACGATGGCGGTCTCGGCATGCTCACAGCACTAGCGATTGTGATGCTCTATGTGGCGATTCGCTTCCAGTTCAAGTTTTCTGTAGCTGCGGTATTGGCTCTGGGGCACGATGTACTGATTACTCTGGGAGTGTTCTCTCTGACGCGTCTGGAGTTTGACCTGACAGTACTGGCCGCTGTGCTAGCTGTGGTAGGCTATTCTCTCAATGATACCATTGTGGTTTCCGATCGAATCCGTGAAAATTTCCGCAAAATCCGCAAGGCCTCTGCTGTAGAGGTGATCAATGAGTCGCTCTCGCAAACCCTCTGGCGCACGATTAACACCTCATTGACCACTCTATTGGTATTGCTGGCGCTATTCTTTATTGGTGGCGAGCTTATCCATAACTTCGCGATTGCCCTCCTCATTGGTGTTGGCATTGGTACCTATTCTTCAATCTATGTGGCTGCCACTGTGATGTTGGCTATGAATGTAGACCGCGAAGATCTTCTCGAGCCTGTTGAGGGCGAGCTAGTGGATGATCTTCCCTAGATAATGAGCGCTTCGGTTAGTTACTGAACCTATGTAAAGACTCCTGGTGTACCCCTGTGGGTAGACCAGGAACCTTTGTTTTCCCCTATCATCTCTCCGGGTATACTACCCCCTGGAGCTCCCGTGGTTCTGTGTTAGAAAAAAATACTAAAATGATAAGAACGCTCAGGGCAAAAGCTTGAGAGCATCGGAGAATTCTGCATGAAAAACTTTCAAAAAGTGCTTGGTGGCTCAGTGATTGCCGGCGGTCTGCTATTTAGTCAGCTTGCCAGCTCCGTTTCAGAGGAGGCCATCACCGAACCTATGCAAGGCGTGCCACCGGCGCGTGATTCTCAGGTTACCATGCAGAACTATCGCGAGTATCCGATGAGCCGCTGGGCGTTCCGCAATGCCGGAGCAGCACTGCATACAGTAGTGATTCCTCGAGAGGGTCAGATTGTCGAATTACCCGGGCCCAGCAACCCGGCGCTGGGTAAGTTTCTAGTCACTGATCTGAATGGCAAAAAAGCACCTCTGGATACTGTGTTCGCTGATAATTATACCGATGGGCTGGTAGTGGTTCAGGCTGATAAGCTTCTCCATGAAAATTACTTTAATGGCTTCTCAGCCCATGCTCAGCATATTTGGTTCTCGATGAGCAAATCTTTAGCGAGCGCCGCCTTTGGTCTGCTAGTGGCAGAGGGCAAGGTTGATTTGCAGGCATCACCGGCTAAATATATCGCTGAGCTTAGAGGCAGTGGTTTTGAGCGGGTGACCATCCAGCAGGTTTTAGATCATGCCACCTCATTGGATTTTCACGAGACCTACACTAATCTGGACTCCGATTTTGCGCGCTATTATGCCCCTGCGCTCAATCTTGGTTGGATGCCCGGTGCGGCCGATGTACAGCCAGATAATGCCGAGATCTATGGTGTGCATGATTTTCTTGGTCGCTTTATCAAGCC
Organism: uncultured Porticoccaceae bacterium; assembly: GCA_965656965.1. GTDB lineage: Bacteria > Pseudomonadota > Gammaproteobacteria > Pseudomonadales > Porticoccaceae > HTCC2207. The sequence continues at coordinate 11,615 of CBFHMK010000013.1, read as the reverse complement.
AGACCTCAAGCGTATGCCCGGTGATAACTTTGACTATAACTCCAGTAATGCCGATGTGCTTGGTTGGTTGATTGCGCGTATTAGTGGCCAGCCCTTCCAGGATTTTATTCAGCAGCATATCTGGGCCAAATTAGGGGTCGAGCACGATGGATTTATTGCCGTAGACCGTGCCTACATGCCTGCGGTAACCGGGGGCATGAATAGCACCACCAGAGATGCAGCGCGCTTTGGTATGATGATCCGCGATCGTGGCAGCTTTAACGGCCAGCAGGTTGTTCCAGCGAGCTGGGTCGATGCGACGCTGGAAGTAACGGACAGGTTGCGTAGCAACATGACCGCCAACCCAAAGTATCAACAAGAACCCTGGTCTGCTTATCACAATATGTGGTGGCTGTTAGATGAAAAGTCAGGCGAATACTGTGCTGTAGGCATTCATGGGCAGGTTATTTATATCAATCTTGAGGCCGATACCGTGATGGTTTGGTTTTCCAGTCAGCCTGGCGCTTCGGCAGCGAAAAATGCTAATTTTAGAGTTAAGCTTAATGCCGCGCGAACCCTGGCAAGGTCTCTTGCCCAATAGGCTGCTGACCGCTAGGCAAAGACTAAATGGGTTAGGTTAAATTCTGTGCTAGCTTTAGATCAGCCATTCTTTATTTAATTAAGGACAGCAAGCCATGATAGATTCAAGCAAACCACAGCATGAGAAAATAAACTATCTCGAATTGCCGTCAAGGGATCTTGGAAAAACCAAGGCTTTTTTTACTGAGGCCCTAGGCTGGGAGTTCACCGACTATGGGCCGGAGTACGCAGCGTTTGCCAATGCAGGTATTGATGGCGGCTTTTACCTAACGGACAAAATCATATCGACGGATAACGGCAGTGCCCTGGTGGTTTTCTACAGTGAGAATCTGGGCCAGACTCAAGCTAACTTATTGGCGGCGGGTGGCCAAATTTTAAAGCCGGTATTTTCGTTTCCCGGTGGCCGAAGGTTTCACTTTGCGGACCCCAATGGCAATGAGTTTGCCGTCTGGTCTGACAGCGACTCCGATTAGGTTAGATGCCCGAGTGGTAGCTCAGTTTTGTAGCAGATGGGTTTTAGGGAAAAGCTGCTTTTAATGTGCTCTATGCCTTCGACCTGGGTCAGCTTCTTATCCAGAAACTCCTGATAACTCTGTAGATCGGGCGTCACTATCCGCATTAAATAATCGAAATCTCCCGTCATCAGATAACATTCCATGACCTCAGGCCAGCCCACCACCTGTTTGGCAAAGCGGTCAAGATCCTTTTTTACCTGATGGTGCAATGTTACCTGTACAAATACAGTGACCGGCAGGCCGGCTTTTTGAGGGTCGAGTATCGATACACGTCTGCTGATGTAGCCTAACTGCTCAAGGTTTTTTACTCGCCTCGAGCAGGGAGATGGGGAAAGGCAGACCATGTCGGCTAGCTCTATATTGGAGATCCCTGCGTCAGATTGCAGGATATTAAGAATTTTCCAGTCAACACTGTCCAATTTATACTCAGTCATCTTTAGCTGCTCGTTTGTCTCTCACACTAAGTGTAGACCAAGTGGCGCAATAAATGTCTAGTTTGATAGAAATGTAAGCAATTAAAAGTCAATAAATACGGATTCATTAAGATACTTTGGCAGGACTCTCTAGGCAGTCGCATGCTAATTTTATGGTTATTAAGGGGTCCAGTTAGCCATAATTTATAATTATTATCAGCGGCCCTTAAATGGATTTTTAAGAGGTGTGGTATGGGTATAGCAAATTATGTAAAGGAAACAGCCCGATTATCCTTTGTGGATAGTGCAGCACTGAGTATTTCAACATTATCTTTACTTCGCGCCGATGGCAGTCTGACTCAGGGTGCCACGGCGCCCTCCATTGACCAGAATCTGGCACAGAAAATCTATCGGGATATGCTTTATATCCGTTGTCTTGACGAGCGCATGGTAGGTGCTCAGCGGCAGGGTAGGCTGAGTTTTTACCTGACCTGTACTGGTGAGGAGGCCGCAATTGCCGGCACCATAGCTGCATTTCAGCCCGAGGACATGGTGATGGCTCAGTATCGTGAACAGCTGGCCCTGCGTTTTCGAGGCTTTACTACTGAGCAGTTCATGAATCAGCTATTCGGCAATATCCAGGATCTTGGCAAGGGGCGCCAGATGCCTGTGCACTACGGTTCTCGCGAACTAAATTTTATGACCATCAGTTCGCCATTGGCGACACAGATCCCCCAGGCCTCTGGTTATGCCTATGGTCAAAAGCTCGCTGGCAAAGACGCCTGTACTCTCTGCTACTTTGGGGAAGGTGCTGCCTCTGAGGGTGACTTTCACGCAGGTTTAAATATGGCGGCAGTCTTGGGCTGCCCCGTGGTGTTTGTGGCCCGCAATAATGGTTATGCCATCTCCACGCCTGCTACAGAGCAGTATGCCGGTGATGGCATTGCTGCGCGGGGTGTCGGCTATGGCATCAAGACTGTTCGTGTCGATGGTAATGATATTTTAGCGGTCTATGCGGCAGCGGTAGAGGCTCGCAAGATAGCAGTTCAAGAAAGCTGCCCGGTGCTTATTGAAACCATGAGTTATCGTCTTGGTGCCCACTCAACCTCCGATGATCCCAGTGGCTATCGCAGTGCAGAAGAAGAGCAGCAATGGCATAAAAAAGATCCAATTACGCGTATGAAAAACTGGTTGATCAAGCAAAACTGGTGGCAGGAGCAGGCTGACCAAGACCTGCAAAAAAGCTTCCGCAGCGAAATTCTTAGAGCGTTAAAAGTTGCCGAAAAACGCGCCAAACCACCATTGGATAGCCTGATTTCAGATGTTTACAAAACCCCACCAGCTCATCTCAAACAGCAACTCGCTGATCTTGAGCTCCATATAGCCAAATACCCAGAGAGCTATCAGGCGCATGGGGAGGGAGGGCTATGACAGAGGGTTTAGCAGAGATGAAATCAAGCAGGATGAATCTGTTGCAAGCGGTTAATAGCGCATTGGATACCGCTATGGCTGAGGACCAGCGTGTGATCTGTCTGGGTGAAGATATAGGCAAATTCGGCGGTGTGTTTAGAGCCACCAGTCATCTGCAGGAGAAGTACGGCAGGCCTCGTTGTTTCAATACGCCCCTGACCGAGCAGGGCATTGTGGGATTTGCCATAGGTTTGGCTGCCCAGGGCTCTGTGCCTGTGGCTGAGATTCAGTTTGCCGATTATATATTTCCTGCCTTCGATCAGATTGTTAATGAAGCAGCAAAATATCGTTACCGCAGCGGTGATGAATTTAACTGTGGTGGCCTGACTATCCGCACTCCTTATGGCGGTGGTATCGACGGGGCACTCTACCATTCCCAGTCTCCGGAGGCCTATTTCTGTCATACCCCCGGTCTTAAGGTGGTGATTCCGAGTAGTGCTTACCAGGCAAAAGGACTGTTATTGGCCGCTATTCGTGATCCTGATCCGGTTGTCTTTTTCGAGCCAAAGGCGATATATCGCGCCTCGGTAGGAGAGGTGCCCGATGGCGACTACGAAATTCCTCTGGGTGTGGCAGAGATTATCCGTGAGGGCTCTGATATCAGTCTGTTGGGATGGGGCGCACAGATGGTGCAGATAAATAAGGCGGCAGAGATGGCGGCTAAGGCTGGTATCTCCTGTGAAGTGATTGATTTACGATCACTACTGCCCTGGGACCAGCAGACAGTTGCTGATTCTGTAACCAAAACGGGCCGCTTATTGATAAGCCATGAGGCACCGCTAACCGGAGGCTATGGAGCGGAGATTGCTGCGACAATTCAAGACCGCTGTTTTCTTAGTTTGGAGGCGCCGATCAGCCGTGTCACAGGTTTGGATACGCCATTTCCACTAATCCATGAAAACTGTTACCTACCAGATCATTTAAAAATCTACGAAGCCATAATGGCAAGCCTAGCCTACTAGTCTGCGCATAAGGAGCTAATCATGAATAAAGATTTTATATTGCCGGATATTGGTGAAGGTATAGTCGAGTGTGAAGTCATCGAGTGGAAGGTCAAAGAGGGCGACAGGATCGAAGAAGATCAGGTTGTAGTGGATGTCAGCACTGACAAAGCGATTGTTGAAATACCCTCAATGCATAGCGGGCTGGTGACCAAGCTGTATTACAACCAAGGCGAAATTGCCGCTGTGCATCAGCCTCTGTTTGCGATTGACATAGAGGAGAGCTCAGAGGCGGTTCCAGAGGGCAAAGTAGATAAGCGTCTTGAATCACAGCCTGAAACTAAGGTGCCCCTAGAGGCTGGGGCGGAAACGTCTACAACGCAGCAGCAGAAACAAGACAAAGTCTTAACCACTCCGGCGGTACGTAAAATGGCGCGCCAAAATAATCTCGATTTGGTCGCAATCGCTGGCACGGGAAAGCACGGCAGAGTGCTAAAAGAAGATGTTCTGAATTATTTATCCTCTGCGAAAACTGGTGACCAAGCCCAGGAAATTAAGCCAGCAGCTAATCTTACCGATCGGGTTGAGCCTATTAAGGGAGTACGCAAACTGATGGCTGAGCGCATGGCTGATTCCGTGGCAACTATTCCTCACTTTAGCTATGTTGAGGAAATTGACGTGACAGAGCTTGTGGCTCTGCGCCACAGCTTGAAGCAGGCCTATGCTACAGAGACCCTAAAAATTACTCTGATGCCGTTATTTATCAAGGCCCTATCTCTGGCATTAAAAGAGTTCCCCATTGTCAACAGCAGAGCTAATGAGGCATTTACCGAACTGACCTATGTTGCCAGCCATAATATTGGTCTGGCAGTGGATGGAAAAACTGGCTTGCTAGTTCCCAATGTTAAAAATGTCCAACAGCTGGGCCTGCTTGATCTAGCGTCGGAAACCACTCGGCTGGTCGATGCGGCACGCAGCGGAAAAATAGACCCAGCGGACCTTAAGGGCGGCACCATAAGTATTTCCAATATTGGCGCTATCGGCGGCACTGTAGCTACGCCGATTATTAATCGTCCTGAAGTGGCTATTGTGGCCCTGGGTCGAATTCAACGGTTGCCACGCTTTGGTGCTCAGGGCAATGTGGAATCACGCAGTATTATGAATGTTAGCTGGTCTGGGGATCATCGGGTACTGGATGGCGGCACCATTGCCCGCTTTAACAATCTCTGGAAAAGCTATCTTGAACAGCCCATGACTATGATTGCGGCAATGATGTAATTATTGATGCAGATAATGATGGGTTTTTAGGGGAGTCCATGGGGTTAGTTGAAAGTCAAAACCTACAGCATTTCTATATTAGTGAAGAGCAATCTTTCTATCTGCTAAGCCATGCCGATGCCAGAAAACTAAAAGACTGGCTGTCTCTCTGTGAGTCTCAATTGGCCAGCCTGGGGTTTAGGGATATTGAATTACTGGGCAATGGTGCCTACGGTTTTGTGTTTGCGGGCAATGACGCTAACCACAGGCCCTATGTATTCAAATTTGCACGTATTACCCTGCCTCAGCATATCCAGGATCGTCTGGAGGAAGAGAGCTTTATGCTGTCTTGCACATCACATTCCGGTATCCCCAGGTTTATTGAATTTCAAAATATCAGTGGCCAGTCAATTCTGATGATGTCTAGGGCCAAAGGTATTAATCTGGAGCAGCTATCTCGCCACACCGGTAGACTGTCCCCTCGGCTAATTTTAAAAATTGCGGCGCAGATGGCGGATATTCTGCAGAGTCTGCGGGGCGAGCAAGGCCACCTGGATAAACCAACCATAGTACATGGCGATATTAAACCTTCCAATATTATGTTTGACCCTGGGACCGAAACCATCTCGCTGATAGATTGGGGTGCCGCGGTCTTTGCCCAATGTGATGCCCAGGGGCAGCGCGTCGATGGTGTTGGTCATCATGCTTTAACCATCGACTTTGAAAAAACCAATGCCAAATTAGGCGATATTTACTTTATTGGTCATCAACAGCTCAATGGTCAGCTGTCTTCGCCGCGTTTCGACGAGCAGGGTTTGGCCGGAACTCTCTATGCTTTGGCCTCAGGCCAGGGTAGTCGATTTGGCCGCCAGGTCATTAGGCCCCAGTCTCTTGGATTGCCAATCGAATTTGCCAATACATTAGCGGCTATGCTGGATGATGATCGGGATCTAAGTGATCAGGCAGGAGATTATTTTCTAAAAAATATGCCCCATATGAAGCGCATTAAGATCAAGGAAAATAGCAACAGTGACTCCAGTGCTCTGATTCCCTATAGTCTGGCGCGCTCTACCGAACCCTTGGAAACTGTTGTCTACAGCTCTCGCAAAGGGTTTCTAAGGCAGGAGATGGGCAGTGATAGATTTGCTGCTCACAGTGCCGATTATGGGGGGCATGAAGGCTATAAAAACTATCTGGCGGGCATGGAGGATACAGAGAAAGCCTTTGTAATAGCGGTCAGTCATCTGGGGCGCTTTCCTCTGGTTGGTGGCTTGGCAATTCGCTGGGAGGAGCAGGGTGTATCTATTGATTCCAGCCTCAATCTGTATCAAGCAGAGATAGAGCCAGACCTTAGAGGGTCATTTGCCTCTGCTATTAACAATGTTGTGCATTTGGGTCGTGCTATCAATAAACAAGGCGTGTTTAAAAGCTGTATTTTTGATGCTCGAAAAACCCTCCACATCGGGCGAGATAATGCCGAACAGGCGTTTGTCGCTAGCCCAGAGATGCGGATTCCCTTTGAGATAGCAGTAAGCACTGAGCAGCAGAGTTCGGCGCATCAGGATGATGGTCGTCTGCACTCTTATTTTGAAGACGGTGATGACCCGGATGAAATGTTGCAGCTACCTGAAGAGATTATGCGCCTGTTAGCAACTATGAATCGAATTCACCATACCGGCTGTATTATTTTTGAAGCCGTGGACAAAGATTTAAAAATCCATAATTATCTCAGTCTATTGGACGAGAGCAAAGAAACTGAGTTTCGACATTGTCTTGATAGTATCTTGACCGAACTAGATCTTATTGACGGTCTTGGGGTCTCTGGATTTATGAAGCTGCCCTATAAAAACACCAAGTTTTTTAGTCACTGTGAAAAACAGCCAGATCGTTTCAGCTAAGCCAACGGAAACTGCTGACCAGTTGATATTCCTCAACAGCTAAAACCTCCATCAATCATAAAATTGTCACTCCTATCTCAATAAATTTTTGTTCAGGGAGAGCAATCAATATGATTATCTATTCAAAGGCACTTCCCAGTGCTGGGCTGGCAAGCCTTCTGGCGATAAGTACAGGGTGCTTTTCAGCACAGTCGTTTGCACAGCAGCAGTCTCTATCATTGGCAGAGGCACTTAACAGTGGAACAACTGAAGTTCATCTCCGCTATCGCTATGAAATGGTGGATCAGGATAATCTGGCCCACAATGCCCATGCTTCTACGCTTAGGTCACGTTTAACCTATAAAACAGGGGTGTTTCAGAATTTTACAACGCAACTTGAAATCGATAATGTCACTGGATTGGGCGCCGATAATCATAATAGTGTCAGCAATGGTATGACTGATCACCCTGTGGTCGCCGACCCAGAGGGCACTGAGATTAACCAGGCTTGGATCAGCTACGGGGGTATAGATGATACCAGTGCCAAGTATGGTCGCCAGCGTATTAATCTAGATAACCAGCGTTTTATCGGCGGTGTTGCCTGGCGGCAAAATGAACAGACCTACGATGGTTTTAGTTTGGTTAATACAGCGGTTGAAGACATAACTTTCTCTTACGCCTACATCAATAATATTAACCGTATCTTTGGCCCGGATGACGGCGCTAAGCCCGCTGATCTGGATGCAAAGACACATATCCTTAATATCAATCACCAAGGGTTACCCATTGGAAAATTAAGCGCCTATAGCTACTGGCTGGATATTAAAGATGCTCCGGCAGCCTCGACCCATACTGCTGGATTGCGGTTAAGCGGCAAGGCTGAAGCGGATAGGTTGACCTATAACTACAGTGCCGAATATGCCCACCAGTCAGACTATGGTAATAACAGCCTGGACTTTGATGCAGACTATTATTTGCTTGAATTAGGTTTGGTGGCTAATGGTCTCAGTGCCAAGGTTGGATTGGAGGTGCTGGAGGGTGATTCCGCGCTATCAGGGCAGTCTTTCCGCACACCGTTGGCGACCTTGCATAAGTTTAATGGTTGGGCTGATCAGTTTTTAAACACGCCCGATGCTGGTCTTGAGGATCGATATTTTCAAGTCGGTGGCAAGATTTCTGATATTGCCTTTGAGGCAGTTTACCATCAGTTTGATGCTCAGGATGGGGGGGATGATTATGGCACTGAGATGAACTTCTCTGTGGCTAAAAAGATTTGTGAGCACAGGGTGGTTTCTTTGAAGTATGCGAATTTTAGTGCAGATGATTTCGGGTCGGATGTTGAGAAGGTTTGGTTGCAGATGGTGTTGGGGTTTTGATTGCCGGTGCAGGGTAATTGTAGGTGTTTTCGCCTACCAGTAGATGGGTTGGATTGGACTGGGATTGCTTACTATTAAGGATTTGTTGTGGTGGTTGTGGGAAGTTTGGAGCGAAAACACCTACAACCACCCTACACCTGTATCGAAGAATCATCTGGCCCTAAATATTAGTACTACTGAATCTCGCTGGGTGCAGGAATTGGGTTGTGGGGTGTATTTTCGCCCCACACCAAAACCACCTGCCAGAACAAATCCTTGATAGTAAGTAACTGCAGCTCGCACCAGCCCATCTATTGGCAGGCAAAAATATTCCCCATTACCCCAGTCCGTCAACATAGCGACGAACCCTAATGCTTCCTCCCCCGCACCAGCTGATAATTCCGCCCAAAATACCAAACCGGCGCACTAATCACATGCACTAACCGAGTAAAAGGAAAGATCAAAACAATACTCATCCCCAAAAACACATGCAGCTTATATACCAGACTGACAGGCTGAATAGCCGCTGCTGCTTTAAATGGCTGCAATGTCACAATACTCTGCGCCCATTCCCCCAGCATCACCATCACCGAACCATCCAGATGATCAGTCGAAGCAAAGATAGTCCCCAACCCTAATAGCAGCTGGAGCAATAAAATCACCAATACTGCAATATCAGACCAGCGGCTATTGGCCCGTACCCTCGGATCAAAAAGCCGCCGATGCAAAAGCATAAGTAACCCGATTAAACAGAGAATGCCAAAGGCACCGCCAGACAACATGGCCAGCAACTGTTTGTTCGGTGTAGAAATCACATGATGATAGATAGATTCCGGGGTTAACAGACCAATAAAATGCCCAGCCAGAATAAAGATAATGCCTATATGAAAAAGGTTGCTGCCTATGCGCATGCCATTATTGTTCAGTATCTGACTGGAATCGGCTTTCCAACTGTACTGGTCCCGGTCAAACCGAACCCAGCTGACAACCAGACAGATAACCAGTGCAAGATAGGGGTAGAGGCCAAATAGAAAGGTATTTAATGGAGTGCTCATGGTCATATTCCTTATGAGTTCTGTACCCAGTGCATCGGTGTGCTGGGGACATGGGGTTCCGTGGTTGGGGGGCGGTTGTTGGTGTCCTGGATATTGCAGCTATCATGGGCATCACCGGCCCCAAAGGTGACCTGCTCCTCCTCCCAGATTGTATCCAGCGCTTCGGCGGTATTGTCGGGTTTTTCTGCGGCGGCCAGTTTCTCTAATTCATCCAGAGCAACCTGTTCGCCGCTCAGCAAAATCAACGCCTCAAATAACACCCCATAGTTGCTGGATCTCTGTCGCAGGCGCGCACAGAGCAATCCAAGAATATGGGCTATATCCGCTAATCCCTCGCGGGCTTCATCCTCAGGTCTGTGGGACAGGTATTCGAGGTAGAGGGGGATATAGTCTGGCAACTCCCGCACATTAATAGCAAAACCATTGGCCTCATACACTGCCATCAAATCGACCATGGCCTGACCGCGATCTCGGGACTCCCCATGGACATGCTCAAATAACAGCAGGGACAGTGCCCGGCCATAATCAAACACATGGGTGTAGTTTTCCTGGGCATCGAGAAGATCACCGTCGTAAATTTCATCAATCAAGGCCAGCAGGCTGGTTTTAAGATCAGATGATAACTCGCTACTTGATGTCACGGCCTCGCGCAGCTCTTTGACATGAGCCTGAACCTGGGCATCTGGGTAATCCAATAGTCGCGCTATGACTTTTAAGCTATCCATGGGGCTTATCTCCAGATGCTTCTGCAGCGCTATCCCATACCTGCACTGTGCTAATCACATCGCGGGTATTATTCTTTTTGCCACCAAAGAGGTTTACATCGCTGCTGCCAGTGGAGCAGCCGTTGCCCCAGCTAAAGCCGCAACCACCCCGCTCGGCATAGGCATCCACCAGCGCATCTTCTCTGTGAGCGGTTGGAATCACATAGCGATCCTCATAGTTGGCAATGGCGAGGTAGCGATACATTTCTTCAATTTGCGCGACAGAAAGTCCCACATCCTCAAGCACAGCCAGGTCTTCAACGCCTTCCACGGTCTGGGCGCGCTTAAAAGCGCGCATGGCCAGCAATCGTTTTAAGGCTAGAACCACAGGTTGGGTATCACCCGCGGTTAACATATTGGCCAGATACTGCACTGGAATACGCAGACTCTCGACATCGGGAATAATGCCATTCATACCCATATGGCCAGCATTGGCTGCGGACTGAATGGGGGATAATGGTGGCACATACCAGACCATAGGCATGGTGCGGTATTCCGGATGTAACGGCAGGGCCAGCTTCCAGTCAACGGCCATTTTATAGACCGGTGACTGCTGTGCCGCTGTAATGACCGAGTCGGCGATACCCTCTTTGCGTGCCTGGGCAATTATCTCTGGGTCATTGGGGTCGAGAAATATCTCCAGCTGTTTTTCATAGAGGCCCTGTTCAGATTCGGTGCTGGCAACTTCTTCTATGCGGTCGGCATCATAGAGCAGCACACCTAAATAGCGGATACGCCCAACACAGGTTTCCGAGCAGACTGTAGGCTGCCCGGACTCAATGCGCGGGTAGCAGAAAATACATTTTTCTGATTTTCCCGACTTCCAGTTGTAATAGATTTTCTTGTAGGGGCAGGCCGATACACACATACGCCAGCCGCGACATTTTTCCTGGTCGATAAGCACTATGCCATCTTCTTCGCGCTTATAGATTGCACCGGAAGGGCAGGAGGCAACGCAGGAGGGGTTGAGGCAGTGCTCGCAGAGGCGCGGCAAATACATCATAAAGGTATTTTCATATTCCCCGTACATGGCTTTCTGCATATGGTCGAAATTTTTATCGGCGCTGCGTTTTTCAAACTCCGAACCCAACAGCTCCTCCCAGTTGGGGCCCTTATTAATTTTTTCCATGCGCTGGCCGGAAATCACCGAGCGAGGGCGCGCCACCGGCTGGTGTTTTGAGCTCGGGGCCATGTGGAGATGCTGATAGTCCATATCATAGGGTTCGTAATAATCATCTATCTGGGGCATATCCGGGTTGGCAAAAATCTTGCTCAGCACCTTGGCTTTGCCGCCTATTTTTGGGGTGATGGAGCCATCCTTGTTGCGCACCCAGCCGCCATTCCATTTGGCCTGGTCTTCCCAGTCATCCGGGTAGCCGGTGCCTGGTT
>CBFHMK010000012.1:0-108263 GCA_965656965.1 uncultured Porticoccaceae bacterium | reverse complement strand
AATTTTTTACTCAGCTGGGCATCCTCAGCGCAAGTAAATAGGGTTCTCCCCAATAGCATCGAAAATACCTCAAACTGAGTCGCAATATAAGCCATATAAAGTCATCACCTCGATCTAGTCCTAATTTAACTGGATGGGCTATTTAGTTATGATTAGGTAGTCAATAAAGAGCGAGAAAAATATCAATTCCACCATGTACCATTTGTAAGAAGAACTTTGACTCATTCAATCGTCGTCCCGATGAAATGTTTTGCGATGACTGCTTTGAGCAAGGTTGCACGGAGTTCACGCGAAGAGGTAGTGCTATCAGTAGAAAAAACCGATACCGATAGGTTAACAGGTAAGATGGCACTGGCCCATAAGATTGAAGACAAATCATCTGCCAGGTATCAAAAAGGTCAGCTTATAGATAAAAGGCGTTGATTGATGCAAAAGTACAGCAACTATGCCCACTCAACACCTCAATCAAAAGTAGCTCCGATCATAGGCTAGTTAAGTAAATATAAGCTATTGATTTATACAAATATATTAAAGGATCATCAAATGTCTAAATACTGGGGACCAGATATTGAGCGCTACGTAAAGAGAATGGCATGGATTAGCTCTATTTTTGTGTGGGTAATCCTCGGCATTATTGTTAAGTTTAAGGACAATATTAGTGCCATACAAAAAGACGACCCATCAAGGCTCCTTGCGTATATTGGAACTTTAATAGTAATTTTAGCGGTAACTGGATATATAAACGGTGGTGTGATCAGACGTAGCAGAATTAGCCCTTATTTGTTACCACCGCTGCTCCTAAACGAATCTATAGTACGGCTTACTCTAATTGGAGTAGCCACTGCTGCTGTGTTTCTAAACACTCAGTGATGTTAATTCAGCAAGTACCATATCCCAATCTAGCCTTGATTTGACTGGCTGGGGTATTCAGCTATGATCAATTACTCAATAAATAAATGGTATACACCTCATGGCTGCACGTCTTGGCAACTTCATTATCTTCTTAATTCTCACCCTCATTACTCTGGGTATTTATCCTCTTTACTTCTTTGTCACCAGACAGCAAGAGAACACTGAGCTACTTAAAGAGATTAGAGACGAATTGCAGAAGCGCGACTAGATAGAAATTGAGAAACAGGCTGGATATGATAAGGATTAAAGCGATTAATGCCGCACCTTAGACGATGGGGCAGATTGATACCCAGCCTAACAATTTGAGACTATCTTGATAGGGCAACAGCATGATAACCATAGAGTCAGTCGTGGTAATCCAAAAATAGTCGCTCACCAAGCAACATCAACTGGTTTGCAGTATAAATGCCTCCTGGAAAACTCATGTCTGCACTGCCCGAATAATGTATGGTTTAAACACTGCCAAGACTGACCATCGCAGCTAATACAAAAAAATGGCAATTAACCTCTGGTACTCCCTATGAACCTCACTGCCCTGGCGAATGAATTTTGGCAACAAGGCTATTTATCCATTGATGACTTTTTTGATGAAGAATTAATGGATGTCTATCAGGGCCATATACTCCAGCACTTTGGGAACCATTCTCACTTTGGGCACAATGCTGAGTTCCTAGAAAAATCGAATACAGATGTGATTCCCTGGTTCCCGCAGCAGGAAGGATGCCATGCATTCAACATAGCGGAAGAAGATCAGCGGCTTATAGAGCTGACTAACACCATCTTGGGCGCGGGCTGGTCAAGCCTTTACAGTATGGTGATGTATAGCCATCAAGGCTCTAATGGGCAGGCATGGCATCAAGATTGCCCCCCAGAAGACAGCTCTCAGTTTAATCTTAATCGCCTGGTTTACAGCATGGATATAGATCGGCGAATCGGCGGCGAGACAGTAGTGATACCAGGTAGCCACCGCGGTGGCTCTATTACAGTAGGCAACATCAATGAAGACTTTCCAGATCAGGTAGTGCTGAGCCCCAAAAAAGGCACCCTTGTGCTGATCCATGGCCACCTCTGGCATAGGGTATTACCAGTGACCGGCCCCTATCGTTTTTCAGCAAACTACCGCTGCTGTCCGGCCAATACGCCAGAGGATATTACCGATATCTGTGTCTATAGAAATATGCGCTATCAATTTTCGACCCAGAGGGTTCTCGAGGAGCGAGAATTATGACCCAGCCAAATCATAAGACTCTGCGCTGGGGAATTATAGGCGCGGGCCGTATTGCCAAGACCTTTGCCAATGACATTGTCTATGCCCAACATGCGTCACTATATGGTATCGCAGCCCGACAACTGGCGTCCGCCGAAGCCTTTGCGGCGTCATTTTCAGTGCCCCAGACCTATGGTAGTTACGCCGAACTATTTGCCGACCCCAACATTGACGCTGTCTATATAGCCACGCCCCATAACTGCCATAAAGACCAGGCAATAGCGGCGTTACGCGCCGGAAAACACGTACTCTGTGAAAAGCCTGCGACTGTAACCCCTGCTGAATTAGAGGAAGTTATTGCCGTTGCAGAGCAACAGCAACGCTATTTTATGGAGGGTATGTGGAGCTACTTTATGCCGGTTATTCAACAGGCTAAGGACTGGGTAACCAGTGGCCGGCTAGGCAAGCTCTGTCATGTCAAAGCAGATTTTGGCTTCCCACTACCCTATAGCCCTGACCTGAGAGAATACGATAATCGTCTAGCTGGCGGCTGCCTTTTAGAGATGGGCATCTACCCTATTGCCATGGCTTGGTTATTTCTGCAGCAGGATCCCGATGAGCAGACTGTCTGGTGCCATAAAGCCGACAACGGGGTTGAGGACGATGTGGTGATACTTAACAGCTATGGCGAAACTCGAGCCACAGCACAGCTAACCACCTCGTTTCGCTGCAAGCTTAATAATTACCTCACCCTTATCGGCGATCAGGCAACACTGACCATAGCTGATTATTGGGCCGCTCGCGAAGCCCGGCTATATGTGGGCCATCAATGCGTTGAGCAATTTAATGAGGAGCGTCCCCAGCAAGGTTTCAATCATCAAATTGAACAGGTAAGCTGTGAAATTCTAGCCGGAAAAGTTCAACCATCGGTTGTTAGCTGGGATGACAGTCGCGCCTTCCAGCGACAGATGGCCCAGATAAAAACAAAATTCTAAACAGCATCACCCAATGGCTCTGAAACAATAAATTAAAAAAACACAATAATTAACTTAACAATGGATATCTAATGGAACACCGCACCTACTATGCTCTTTACTGCGCAGTTGTCGTGTCGCTCGGCGGCTTCGTTTTTGGCTTCGACGCCTCAGTTATCTCAGGAGTGGTGGGCTTTGTCACTGTTGAATTCGATTTGACGCCAATTCAGTCCGGCTTTGTGGTCGCGGCGCCAACACTCTCCGGCGTCTTGGGCACTATGGTGATTGGCCCGCTTAGCGACGCCCTCGGCCGCAAAAAAGTGCTTATCGTGATTGCATTTCTCTATCTATTGTCGGCCATCGCATCCGCCTTTGCTTCCTCCTATATGATGCTGGTCACTGCGAGAGCCTTAGGCGGCCTTGCCTTCACGTCGCTAATGATTGCGCCTATGTATATTGCCGAAATAGCACCAGCAAAATTGCGCGGCAAGCTAGTATCAATCAACCAGCTCAATATAGTGATTGGCCTCTCAGCCGCTTATTTTGCTAACTACTTCATATTAAATGCCAGCACCTCTGGTACCGAATGGGCCAGCAACTGGGGTGTAGACGCGCATACCTGGCGCTGGATGCTGGGTGTTGAAATTATTCCCGCACTGATCTTTTTTCTCGGCTTGTTTTTGATCCCTGATAGTCCGCGCTGGTTAATGCTTAAGGGGCGCGAAACCGAAGCACGTAAGGTTATGGCCAGACTGCTGCCCGCAGAGGAGGTCGATGCAGAAATTGAGGTAATGAAGCAGAGCTATGACAGTGAGAACCGGGCTCTGTGGAAACGTATCCAGGGAATTTTTGGGCCAAAGATGCGACTAGCACTGACTGTGGGAATTATCGTCGGTGTGGTCCAGCAGATCACCGGAATCAATGCGATTTTCTTTTATGCTCCGACTATTTTCGAGCAGAGTGGCATTGGTACCGACGCCGCCTTTGCCCAGGCAGCACTCGTGGGTGTTATCAATGTGGTGTTTACCCTGGTGGCGATCGCATTAATTGATCGCTGGGGACGCAGGCCACTGCTATTGGTTGGCTTGAGTGGCATCGCCATCAGCATGGCGCTATGTACCTATGGCTTTGCTCAGGCCACCTATGAATTAACACCTGAAAGCATATCAAAGATCGAGCAGATGGAGAATATTGACGACAGTTTTAATAGGGTAAATCTTGAAGGCATGCTAGGTACTGTCTACCAAAGTGACACCCAATTTAAAGATGCCTTAACTGCGAATATCGGTGGCAGCGCAGCACGCAAGTATGAGAGCGAATTTATTAAACTGGCCAGCAATATGAATGCGGTACTGATTTTGGTGGGCATACTGGGCTTTGTGGCTTCCTTTGCCATGTCTCTTGGGCCAGTGATGTGGGCGCTATTTGCAGAAATCTTTCCCAACCAATTGCGCGGCGTGGCCATCTCCTTTGTCGGCATGATCAACAGCCTGGTGAGTTTTTTAGTGCAGCTGCTCTTCCCCCTAGAACTCAGCGTTTTGGGCGCCGCTCTGACCTTTTTCTCTTACGGCCTGTTTGCCGTTATAGGCCTGGTTCTGGTGGCCTGGCTATTACCCGAGACCAAGGGTAAATCGCTAGAAGAGCTAGAGTTACTGTTTGCCAAAGCACAGAAATAGTAACTCTTAGGGCCTAACGTGGGAGCGGCACAGCCGCTCCCAATTAAACGAATCGCAACTAGTGGACCTTGGCCCCGAGAGATTTAGCGTCGAGAACTCTGTGGCGGTGCATGCCTTCTAGAGGAATAAGTCTACCGCCAAGGGATTTCTCCGCTTGCCGCTTTGTCGCGCCTTTATCTGACGTATCACCATCAATCACAACACTTTCCCGCCAACTCTTGGCGTCATCCAGAGCAAGCGGCGGCGCCAGAGCCTCAACCACAGCAGCGGCATCGCTAAATTCCGGCAGAATCCTGGTAGCAACAAAATATACCCGAGGTTTTATCCAGCCCTCACTTAATCTGCCACGCTGGCCCCAGACTATGTCTGCATAGTCCTGATCACTTACCGCAATATCTCGGCTCACCCCGTAGCGCGCGTGCATCATAAAACCATCAAACAGAATCGCTAAGTCTTCGCGGGTAGAGCTGTAACTATAGAACTGCGGCGCGCCCTCGGTCTTAAACATATCTGCAACATCCTGGGGACTATAGGTTTTTTGCTGTTCAGTAATTAAATCTGGGTCTCTAAACCTTACCTGTGCCAGCTTGGTCAGTTCATTTTGCCCACCTGATCCATAGAGGCTATCCAGTGGATAGTTATCCTGTAGGTAATCAGACTGGATCTCTTGTGCGTTGTAAACTTCCACCACAGCATCATAAATGGTTCTGGAATTGCTATGAGACAGCCAATCAGTGCTTGGAAAAAAATCATTGGCATGCGCCAGCTCATGGTAGAGAAGAGAAGCGAAATCATACTGGGAGTCGGCCAGGGTGCGAGAAAGTCGATACCTTATAGGCGCATAGTAGCTCGCGTAATCATTATCTTTAACATAGCGCCAAGGCATCTCAAACTGCAACTCGTTACCAAAGCTGGAACGATAATCTGGCGCCTGATTAATGGTATCACGCTGCTCCGGTGTCACCCAGAGGTCGCTGGGGTCAAGATAAATAGCGGCGGTGGTAGGGCTATAAAAGGATGGCCGGATATCATAGGAAATTACCACGGCGGTATTGGCACGCAGCAGGTTTTTAAAGTCATCGTTGGGGTCGTACTCCTCCAGAAATTGCTTAAACTGATCACCCATCCACTTATGGGAGACAATAACCCTATCCATAATGTCGTCGGTAGTAGGCGTAGTCGAGATCTGGGCAATTAATGGTGAATCGCCAAACGTACAGTCGTCATACCTTGAATTATTGGAATACACACAGTCAATCAGTCTTTGACCTCCGGGGGAATCTGGATTGTAGAGAAAAACCTCAGCGATCCTATCGGTAAAGGGCGCATCAGATGCTGGCACTTCGACTGCGCTATTTTCCACGAGAACAGCAACAGTGTCAGAATAGGTCTGGCCATTCACCTCACCGGACAGTTCAAAGGCCAGCAAGGTATCCTCGCTCACAGAGGGAGCATCAAAAAAGACTGCAACCTCACCATCTGTAGAGTTATCAGTAAACGTCACAGCCGGCCCCTGGGTTTGGGTCCATCTCCAAGAGCTCTTATCTATAGCCGCTAGCTGGTCATCGCCGCTGGCATAGCTGACCAGAGAGACTGGAATACCTTCAACGGCTGCATGACCCAGGCGGACGGTTAGCTGAGCCTGATCATTGGTCACGGTAAAATCATGGCTCAGAGTTTCGGGCTGGGCATTATCCACAGTGAATTCCACTGCAAAACTATAGTTCCCTGCTTGCGATGGGCTAAAACCAATCACTTTGCTGTCAGGCGCATAGAAAGTTACATCAGGCCCAGAGGTTTGCTGCCACTGGATTCCTGAAAGATTTTTATCGGAAAATAATATAAGTTCGGTGGACTGTCCGACAGCAAGCGAGGACTCTAACTGGATGATTTCTGCATCTGCCTCAGGCGCTGGGTTATTACTGATGGGTGGTATTGGCTGGGACCCTCCGCCGCCACCGCCGCAGCCCGCGAGCATGGACAACAGTGCCACCGCACCTATTATGTGTAATCTCATATTTTGCCACTCCCATTTTGACTGATTTTTATCTCTGGCTTTGATATGTCTAAGATTCTGTACGTAGCAAAAAAGCTGAGGGTTTAGCCGGTAAAACTCTCTATGCCGATCACCAATAGTCCAAGCCCAGCTGACCAGATTGCGCAGGCCAGTAGGTCGACCAATGTAAACTTGATGCGGTCAATGCCACTGATACCTACCAAGGCTGGCACTAGACTTCTTACGGCAGTCATTAAACGTCCCGCTATGATTGCAGCAGCACCATATTTCGAGATGAATAACTCGGCTTTTCTGAGTTGATCAGCTCGCTTGGTTGCGAAGCTAGTATGGTGAAACGAGGGCCCAAAAAACCGTCCAAGATAATAGCCTAAATGGTCGGAGAGACAGGCCCCTATAAAAGCGAGCGCCATAATTGAGGTAAGGCTCAATATCTCGCCTGTGTAGAGGACCGTGGAGATGGTCAATAGGATGACCCCGGACACAAAGAGACCCACGGCTGGGCAGGCCTCCAGAAAAGCCAAGACCGGTATAACCACCCAGGCACTATTTTTATTGGCGTTCAGCCAACCTAAAACAAGTTCGTCGATAAGAAAACTCCAATCGCTCTATTATTTTTTTAGGCACTTAAGCGGTGAAGGGCATCGCCAGCAGTGCTTTGCGTCTGTGCTGCATTCTGATGACAGCAGACGCAGCAAGCCTATTCATAGCGCAAGGCATCTATTGGATCTAAATTGGCCGCTTTGGCTGCTGGGATAATCCCGAATAAAAGACCGATTCCAGCACTGAAGCCAAATGACAATAAAACAGCCCACATAGGTACCGCTGCGGGCGGCAAATCAGTGGCAACACTAATTAATGAACCCGCACCAAAGCCCAACAGCAAACCGATAAGGCCACCTAGTAGGCAGAGGAAAACGGCCTCGATCAAAAACTGCAGTAAAATATCGAAACGCGTCGCCCCCAGAGCTTTCTGGATGCCTATCTCACGGGTACGTTCGGTTACCGATACCAGCATAATATTCATAATGCCAATGCCACCCACCAACAGAGAAATGCCCACAATGCCACCCAAGACTATTGTGGTACTGCCGATAATCTGATTGAAGGTGTCTAACATCTGATCCGCTGTCGCAATCTTAAAATCATCTGCGGCATCTTTGCCCAGTTTGTGATTACGGCGCAGCAGGTTTTTAATGTGCTGCTTAACCTGACTAATATTGTTCATATCGTCAACTTGCAGACTTATCGAAATATTGGGCTCCTCAGCACCGCCAAGTAATGCGCGGGTCGTACTGTACGGAAGCAGGATAAAATCATCCTGGTCAAAGCCAAAGAGCTTACCGCGCTTTTCTGCTATACCGATCACCTTAAACCATTCACCGGAGACACTCAGATGCTGGCCTATGGGGTCGCCCTTAATATCGAGCTTATTAATGATTGATGGGCCAAGGACAGCAACACGGCGTCGGCTTTTGTCATCACTGAGATTAAAGAAACGACCGAAATCCGGGTAGACTGTATAGAGCTTTTGGTAGGTTGAAGCCGTGCCTACGACCATGGTGTCTGTAGACTGTCCGCGGTAGGCAACCACTGCATTGGGACCGAATACCCGAACCGTAGGCGTCACATTACTGATACCTTTAACCTTATACTTTATCTCCAGAAAATCTTCATAACTAATCTTGGCCGTAACACCCTGCAAACGAGCCTTGCGCGGTGTATAGGGCTCAATATTGATCACATTAGTGCCCATGCCATCAAATTGCTGGGAGATACTGGCACTAAACCCCTGCACCACAGAAACCACTGCAATCACCGAGGCCACGCCAATAATAATACCCAATGTGGTCAGGAAGCTGCGAAAACCATGGGCAAAAATAGATTGCCCTGCAGAGCGGGTACCCTCAATAATTTTAAAGCCTAGATTAGCCATTGGCGCTATCCTGACCAGCTGGAAGTGAATTCTTGGCATCGCCAATCAGGCGACCGTCCCTCAGGGTAATCACCCGACGACAGCGATCAGCGATCTCCTGCTCATGGGTCACGATAATCAATGTCTGACCCTCCTGATACAGTTGATCAAACAGCGCCATTATTTCTATAGTGGTGGACGAGTCCAGATTACCTGTGGGCTCATCAGCCAATAGAATCGCAGGTTTTGTAACCAGCGCTCTAGCAATCGCAACTCGCTGCCGTTGTCCGCCAGACAGCTGATTGGGCACATGGTCAACACGGTCCTGCAGCCCTACCATGGCCAGAGCATCCTGGGCCTGTTTTTTGCGCTCAGCCAGAGGCGTACCTCGATAAATTAGCGGCTGCATAACATTTTGAAGCGCTGATGCTCGAGGCAATAGGTTAAAGTTCTGAAAGATAAACCCAATTTCACGGTTGCGAATCTCTGCCAGGCTGTTTTCTTCCAGAGTCGCCACATTAGTACCTTTGAGGCGGTATTCGCCCTCGCTGGGATAGTCCAGACAACCCAGTAGATTCATCAGCGTTGATTTACCCGAGCCCGAAGAACCCACTATGGCTATATAGTCGTTAAGATGGATATCCAAATCGATTTGATTAAGCGCATAAAAGCCTTCACTACCCATCATGTAATGTTTAGCAATATTCCTCAGCTCAATTACGGTTTCCTGAGAGCTCATTGTTGATCTTTCTCGATCTCTTTAACAGCAGAGCCATCTTTTATCTTGCTAAGCATCCGTGCCGGACCAGTGATCACCTGCTCACCAACCTCTAGCCCAGATATAATCTCCTGTAGCTGATCATTGGAAATTCCCAGCGCCACTTCCCGCTTTTCCGCCAGGCCATCAACCATAATAAAAACAAAACTTTTGGTATTGGCTTCACTGGCAGCACCAATAGACACAGAACCACCGGTTTGTTCAGTATCCAGATTGGCTGCATCCTCGTCCTCATCCTCAAATACAACGGCCTCTATGGGCACAGCGACGGTATTGCCCTTCATGTTAGTGTAAATTTCCGCCCGACAGCTCATGCCCGGACGAATCGCGATATCTTCGCTGGCATCCAAGAGTATTTTCACCGTAAAACTTAATCCCTGACGGCGATCTGTGCGCTTGGCTGAGGTCGCGATGGTCTGCACCACACCTCTCAGCGCAGTATCCGGGAAGGCAACGGCATAGATATCCGCCCGCTGGTCCAGTTTGATATTAGCTATATCCGCCTCATCAACTTCTACTTCCACAAGGATTGATGATGGGTCTGCCACAGTAATTAAGTTAGAACCGGCAATATTAGTAGTACCACTGATAGCAGTCTCACCTACCTTAATATCCACAGAAGTCGCAACGCCATTAATCGGCGAACGAAAAACAGTTTTATCAAGGCGCTCCTGGGCCTTGTCAAGAGTAGCCTGAGCCTGTCGCAAAGCTTCTTCACGAGAGCGCAGATCAATCTTGGCCAGAGCATACTGATTATCAATAAGCTCAAAAGCATCCTGGCCAATCATCTTGCGTTCGTAGAGATTGAGGTTGCGCTGCCATTTAGAGGTAATATTTTCGAGCTGCTTCTGCTGGCGCTCGATAGCGATTGTCTGAATGCGCACATAGGCAGCCTGCTGCTCGACATCAGCGGCAAAGGTCCGTGGCTCGAGGCGCATCAAAACCTGCCCCTGAGTCACCTGATCACCCTCCTCAATCAGCATTTCGTTGACCTGACCAATTACCTCAGAGCGAAGCTGCACCTGCTCTTTATAAATCAGAGTACCAGAGGCAAGGATAGAGCTTTTGATTTCCTGAACCTCAGCCTCGGCGATATTGATTTGCAGAGCTTCGCTAGAGCTGCTGCTCTTAAAATAGGCCAGCGCCACTAGGGCAATAACTACCCCCAGAATAATGAGATTTTTCTTCATAGTTTTATACTTTTTCTCAAGAAGCGAACAAAATATAGAGAGCCCAGCCACCATAAATTAGGGCGTAAGGCGCTACGGCAATAGTAGTAGCCTTTTTACTGTCATAGCCTAACCAGGAGGATAAACCCATAGCAATCAGTGCAATACTCCAAAACATCAAAACATCCAAGCCCGTCAAAAAGCCGAACCAGGCACTGCTTGAATCAACACCGAATATCAGGCTATTAACTGTGGTGACGCCAAGCTCTTCAAGGGCGACCATACCTGTGGTGGAAAACATCAGCATAAGGATGGACATCAGGGCAGCGACCACATGGGGCATACTGACCCACCAACTAAAGCCAAACCAGGCACCAAAGCCAACATTATCGCCACCATTCATTTTGGTTACCATCATCAGGTACAGCGCGAGAATGGTATTCATAACCACGAGGCTGAGGCTGCCGCCGATGGTTGTAGACCAGATCATGGGGGTCTTAGTGAGATACTCAGAAACTGCCTGCAGTTCTTCATCACTCATATCGCCTTTAACCGCCATTTGGTCGATCATGGTTTCCTTCAACCAGGCAAAATCCACGCTGGCAAAATAATATAAAAACAAGGCAATGATACTGCTGGTGCAGAGTACAAATGGCACCAACCACCAGCCCTTCTTATCTTTAACCGCCTCCAGGGCAACTTTGGGAGAAATTAGCATATCAAGACTAGCTTGCAACGGATTAGCAGACATAATTTTGGCTCCTCAAATGGATCTTAGTTTGGTTAAAAGTCTATAGGTATTCACAGACCTATTTCTAGCAGATTTTAGCGCTAGGGTAACATTGTTTGGCACTAAAAATACCCCTCTTTCAGGGTGTTAAATTAAGTCGCTGACGCCATAGTCATAAACTCTGCCACTATAGGGTCATCCAGTTTCTTTTTAAAGCAACAGAGCCCTAGATCAAAGGGTGGGATACTGGTATCCGGCAACAACTCAACGCGGTCCTTCACCGGGCTGTTATCGACTACCACAATGGGGGAAAGACCAACACCAAAACCCAGCGCTACCATACTGACCAGCGCTTCCTGACCTGACACCTGAGCATAGACATTGAGTCTACCGCTGTGCTGCCGCCGAAACCACTGCTCAAAACGTTTTCTGGCCACGCCGTGCTCTGGCAAAATAATAGGTAGATTGGCCCAATCGACTGTCTCCTGCTGCATTGCACGCTTCACCGCACAGTTTATAGCAGGGACTGTGATGGCAAGCGGCACGCTGGCAATAGACTGAAAGTGAATACTTGATGCCAACTCATCAGGCCGCGCCGCAATAGCCAAGTCTACCCGCTGATTTTTAATCTGATCAATACCGTCTGCGGCATCTCCTGTATCTAGATTAATATCAATATTGGGGTGAGCCTGGCGGAATTTTTCCAGCAGAGGCGGTAAAAATGAGTAAGAGGCTGTCACAGAGCAATACAGCTTAAGAGACCCGGATAGCTGCTGTTGTGACTGATTGAGCGATTGCTTTAGAGCCTCAAACTCAGCGATCTGCTGGTCTGCGTAGGCTAGAAGCTTTTTACCCTCACTGGTTAGCACCACGGTGCGATTATCACGGATCAGTAATTGACTACCTAACTGATCCTCTATCCTCTGTATAGCACGACTCAGTGTCGAGGGACTAAGATGATAGGCGGCGGCAGTTTTGCCAAAGTGCAGACTATTGGCGAGATGCTGAAACAGGGCGAGAGAACGAATATCCATAACAGCAGCATAGCCTCCAACCACCATTATTGCAAAATATGCAATATAGCAGTGAATATATATCGTTTTAAGCAACACTAAAAACTAGGTACACTGTGCGCCGGAATTCAAACCAGCAATCTACTTATAGACAGTACTCGGAGATCAAACATGGCCAATTATTTTAACACCCTTAGCTTGCGCGACAAGCTGACCCAGCTGGGTAAATGTCGCTTTATGGATCGCAGTGAATTTACCGATGGTTGCGGATTTATTAAAGACTGGAACATTGTAATTATTGGCTGTGGCGCCCAGGGTCTTAACCAGGGTTTGAATATGCGCGACTCAGGCCTAAATATTTCCTATGCCCTGCGTGAACAGGCGATTGCCGAAAAGCGCCAATCATTCCAGTGGGCCTCAGAAAATGGCTTTACCGTAGGCACCGCAGAAGAGCTGGTACCGACGGCGGATCTAGTACTTAACCTAACGCCAGATAAACAGCATACCGCAGCGGTAACAGCCGTAATGCCATTAATGAAGCAGGGTGCCACTCTGGCCTATTCCCATGGCTTTAATATTGTTGAAGAAGGCATGCAGGTGCGTGACGATCTCACCGTTGTGATGGTTGCTCCGAAATGTCCGGGCACAGAAGTGCGTGAAGAGTATAAGCGTGGCTTTGGTGTTCCAACGCTAATTGCTGTGCATCCAGAGAATGACCCCAATGGCAATGGCCTAGCCATTGCCAAAGCCTATGCCTCCGCTACCGGCGGTGACCGCGCCGGCGTTCTGGAGTCTTCCTTTATCGCCGAGGTGAAGTCTGACCTGATGGGCGAGCAGACCATCCTCTGCGGCATGCTGCAGACTGGCGCCATACTGGGTCATCAACAACTGCTAAATCTAGGCATGGACGCGGCCTACGCTCGAAAACTTATCCAGTACGGCTGGGAAGTCGTTACCGAAGGTCTAAAGCACGGCGGCATTACCAATATGATGGACCGCCTGAGCAACCCAGCAAAAATCCGCGCCTTTGATATGTCTGAGGAACTAAAAGTGACTCTGCGTCCGCTGTTCGAAAAGCATATGGATGACATTATCGAGGGTGAATTCTCGCGCACCATGATGGAAGACTGGGGTAATGATGATGCCAACCTTCTGAAGTGGCGTGCAGAAACTGCCAATACTAGCTTCGAGCAGGCAGCAGATTGTGATATCGAAATTACTGAACAGGAATTTTATGACAGAGGTATCTACCTGGTTGCCATGATTAAAGCTGGCGTTGAGCTGGCCTTTGAAACTATGGTTTCTTCCGGCATTATCGAAGAGTCGGCCTACTATGAGTCACTGCATGAGACGCCGCTAATTGCCAACTGTATTGCTCGCAACAAGCTCTACGAGATGAACGTCGTTATCTCGGACACTGCCGAGTATGGCAACTACCTGTTTAGCCATGCTGCTGTGCCGCTGCTTCAGGCGCATGCCAATTCATTAACGCTGGAAGATCTGGGCGAAGGTCTGGCAGACCGCTCTAATGCCGTAGACAATGTGCGTCTAATTGAAGTCAATGATGCGATTCGCGACCATGATGTAGAAATTATTGGTCACGAGCTACGCGGCTATATGACTGATATGAAGCGCATTGTAGAAAATAGCTAAGAGTCTATTGGCCCAGGCCAATAACAGAAAACCGGATTGGGCTTAGCGCAATCCGGTTTTTTTATGCCTGAACCTAGCGCCTGTCGTCCATCAGCGCTTTTACCATCGATATTGTCATTAGCACCATAACTAGAGAAAAGGGTAATGCGCCAACAATCATGGCTGAGCGCAGTGCACCCATACCCCCAGCGGCAAGCAACACCGCCACTAACAGCGCAAAAATAACCCCCCAGACGATAACATGTACCGCCTGCTTCTGGCTCTGGTCGCCGCCGGATGCCAGAGTGTTAATAATTAAAATCCCCGAATCAGCAGAGGTTATTAAGAAAGTTAGCAGTAGGGTAACCACCACGGCAGAGAGTGCCACAGCCAAATCTGGAGAGAGCATCAGATTAATAGTCTTAAACAGCTGCGCGGAAATATCTGCATTAACTATAGCTCCCTGAGCAACACCGCTAAGCTCAAGATCAATCGCAGTGGCACCCACAAAGGTAAACCAAGTCAGGCAGATCATCGAGGGGACTACCATGGCACCCAGCACATATTCTCTTACGGTGCGGCCACGAGAGACTCGGGCTAAAAACAACCCGACAAAGGGTGCAAAAGCTATCCACCAGGCCCAGTAAAATATATTCCAGGCACCCTGCCAATTTTGTAGCGCAGCACCCATCTCTGTCTCTGGATTATTCCACACAGTCAAAGACATCGAGGGCAGTGCCATCAGATAGTCCCAGATCGCATAGCCGAAGGATTTAATCGCAAAGATAGTTGCGCCAAACATCACAAAAAACAGCACCAGAAAAATCGAAAGGCCCATATTGATATTCGACAGCCATTTGATACCGCGCTTTAGACCCGACAGCGCCGATAGACAGGAAGCTCCCACAATAATTACCAGACCCAGAATCTGGGCGCCCAGCGTGGGCTTGCCGGCCTCATCCACAATCCACTGCATACCGCTAATATTGAACATACCAGAGGCAAACTGTGAAACCCCATAACCAATGGTGACGCCCAATCCAATCAGAGTAGCCAAAATAGCTGCCACATCAACCCAATGCCCCAGCCAACCAGACATGGCCCGGCCAAACATTGGCTGCAGACCAGAGCGAATAGTCAGGGGCATACCGCGCCCATAACTTAGATAGCCTAGGGAGATACCCACTACGCCATAACAGGCCCAGGGAGTTAACCCATAGTGCAGGAGTGCCCATTTATAGGCATTGCGCACATTGTCCGCATCCATGCCGGTACTAAAACCCTGAATGGTGTCCGGATTGCTGGCGAAGTGGAATATGGGCTCAGCGGTCGAGTAAGTCAGCATACCCACGCCTATGCCAGCACCAAACATCATCGATAGCCAGGTAAACATTGAAAACTCGGGGGCTTCTCCTGGCGTACCCAAAACCGCTTTCCCTGTGCGCGGCCATAGCGCCAGACCCACACAGGCGACAGTAAAGAAGGCGGTGACATACATATACCAACCACCAAAGGAAGAGACTGACCAGTTTTGCAACTCTAAAAGCTGCTCGCCGGCTCTTTGTGGAGAGGTTCCAACCCAGAGAATCAAGGCAATAATGAGGACTTTAGGAATGGCGGCCACAAAAACATTGAAGCCCTGATAAAACCCAGACTCCTCAACCTGAATAGCCACTGCTTGACTTGAACTAGACTCCCCCACTAACCCATCTCCCAATTTTATTATTTTGGTTGGCAACTGGAGGTTGGTTCAGCTGAATCACCCAGAGGCCACATGGCAGTAGACAGTACAGATATATAGGCGTTTCATCAACACCCATAGCGATGTCTAGATATGCGAACTAATGGAAAAAGGGTTCTGTGAGGGGACTGCAGAGGTATTGGTGGGCCCGGATCATATCCAAGCCCACCGCATAGACACTGCCTGTTAGTCTTGGGCAGCGCCTCTAAGTGCATACCAACCTATATAGATATAGCAGAGTAGAGGAACAATAAAGCTCATCTGCAACCCTACCGAATCAGCAACAGCAGCCTGCACCAGAGGGACTATGGCACCACCAACAATCGCCTGACAGACCAGACCTGAGCCTTTGCTAGTCATTGATCCCAGACCCTTAACCGCCATGGTAAAGATAGTCGGGAACATAATTGAGTTGAAGAAACCAACCGCCAAAATTGACCACATTGCCACATTGCCGGTGCTATTCATGCTGACAATAATCATCAAAACTGCGATCACGGAGTTCAACGCCAGATATTTGGTAGGCGCTATATAGTTCATAGCGCCGGCACCTATAATACGACCCACCATAGCTGCGCCCCAGTAATAGGCGACCATTTCACCAGCATCTGCTGTGCTTAAACCTGCAATAGAGCTCTCAGAAAAATAGTTGACCAGGAAACTACCAATGGATACCTCACCGCCGACATAGAGGAAGATCGCCAAGGCACCTAGCACCAGCGGTCGACGGTCCCAAACGCTTTCATCATGTTCTTCAACTGGACTTTCTACATGAGCCAATACAGGCAGCTTGATACGCCTAAACAGCAGTGCTGCCAGCACCAGCGTAATACCGATTATCATATAGGGCATTTGCACGGCAGATGCATCAGAGGAAACAGCCCCCAAGATCATCATGGCGCCAATAATAGGCCCGACAGTGGTGCCTAGAGAGTTAGCTGCCTGAGCCAGATTAAGGCGGCTGGCGGCGGTTTTTTCAGGGCCCAGTGCTGCAACATAAGGGTTGGCAGCTACCTGAAGAATCGTAATGCCACTGGCCAAAACAAACAGAGCGCATAAAAACAGTACATAGATATCTAAGCTCGCCGATGGGTAGAATAGAAAACAGCCTAAAGCGGTGGTCAACAAACCCAAGACAATACCCTGCTGATAACCTACCTTGTCAATAAGCTTTCCAGCAAAGGGAGAGATAATAAAGTATGCGCCAAAAAAGCAGGATTGCACCAATATGGCTTGCACATAGCTGAGGTCAAAGGACTCCTTCAAAAATGGAATCAAAATATCATTGAGAACGGTGATGAAACCCCAGAAGAAAAATAGGCAGGTCATTGCGATAAACGCAAAAGTCTGTGTTTCCTGTTCCTGATGACCAGCCCCTGATGCCGCTGAATTCCCTTGTGCTGCTCCGGCCATGTTTAACCCCCTACTCTTAACAATTATTATATTTGGTATAACGTCTATCTAGCCTAATTAGGCGTCGAAAACCATGCAATACATGTCCTGCTAGTTGCGGCTATTTGGTCGCAAAAAATAGCTGCTTCATCTCCTTTTTGAAAATTGCAGTTATTTCTCCTGAGACAACATCAATTCCATCACCTGTTTTAAGCCATTATGTCTGGCGCGCATTTCATCGAGGTTTTCCGGGTCACTTATCCAGTGATAGACAATGCCAATAACCGAGGCACAGTATTGGTCTGCAAGGGATTCTGCAGATATTGATGCCACCAGCTTACCCTCAGTAATGCTCTGCTTAATCCAGGTAATAACATCGGCACGCCGGCGATCATGAATACCCAAAATCAATGGCTGCAGAGGAGAATCCGGCGCCAGAGACTCAAACCAAAGCCGATAAAAGGCTTCGACATGCTTAGGTGCCTCCTCGCAGAAGGCAATATGGGCATCCAGTGCCGCAGCCATGGCCTGGTAACCACTTTTCCCTCTGGTTACGCCCTTGAGTTCTGCCAGCCATTCATCGCCGACAGAGCGCAGTACAAAATCAAACAGCCCTGCCTTGTTACCAAATCTGTAACCTGCCAGGCCGCGAGAATAGCCAGCTTTTTCTCCGACATCTTTTAACGTAGTCTGCTCTGCACCGCGCTCAACAATCAATTCAATTGCCGCTTCCAGCATCCTGGCATCCGATATTTCTTTGCGCTCAATCTGGGTAAGTCTCAGGGCCTTAGCCATTCTTATACTCCCACCATTCACTGTTTTGCTAATCTGCTGACAGGCTTTACCGCCTACTCTATTGAGACGCTACATATTGCGGCGGTACTGACCACCCACATCGAACAGCGCATTGGTTATTTGCCCCAATGAACAATAGCGCACCGCATCCATCAGCACTTCAAATCCGTTATCGCCCTGACGCACTGCATCCTGAAGTTTCTTGAGCATGGCCTCGGAATGATCAGTATGTGCAGCATGAAAGTCTCTTAGCCGCGCAATCTGACTTTTCTTTTCCTCATCAGTCGAACGTGCCAGCTCAATTTCCACATGAGCTTCTTCAGTCTCGGCAAGGAAGGTATTCACGCCCACTATCGGCAGAGAACCATCGTGCTTTTTATGCTCATAGAACATAGACTCTTCCTGAATCTTGCCGCGCTGATAACCTGTCTCCATGGCCCCCAATACACCACCGCGATCAGAAATTTTCTCAAATTCCTGCAGCACAGCCTCCTCTACCAGATCAGTGAGCTCATCAATAATAAATGCACCCTGACTCGGGTTTTCATTTTTAGCCAGACCCCATTCCTGGTTAATAATAAGCTGTATAGCCAGTGCCCTGCGCACCGACTCTTCGGTGGGCGTGGTAATGGCTTCATCATAGGCATTGGTGTGCAGGCTGTTGCAGTTATCGTAAATAGCGATCAAGGCCTGCAGAGTAGTGCGAATATCATTAAAGTTCATTTCCTGGGCGTGCAGGGAACGGCCAGAGGTCTGAATATGATATTTCAGCTTTTGGCTACGAGCATTGGCACCATAGCGATCACGCATAGATGTAGCCCAAATACGTCGGGCTACCCGCCCCATCACGGTGTACTCTGGATCCATACCATTGGAGAAGAAGAATGATAGGTTGGGAGCAAAGTCATCAATATTCATGCCCCTCGCTAAATAGGCTTCCACAAAGGTAAAGCCATTGGACAGCGTAAAGGCCAGCTGAGAGATAGGATTAGCTCCAGCCTCGGCAATATGATAACCAGAGATCGACACGGAGTAGAAATTGCGAATGGCCTTGTCAATAAAGTACTGCTGCATATCGCCCATCATACGCAAGCTGAATTCCGTAGAGAAAATACAGGTGTTCTGACCCTGGTCTTCTTTGAGAATATCCGCCTGCACCGTACCGCGGACTCGCATCAACGCATTGGCACGCAACTCATCGTACTCGGCCTGATCGGGCTGACGTTTGTGATCAACAGAAAATTGATCAACCTGCTGGTCGATAGCAGTATTTAAAAACATGGCCAGAATAGTCGGAGCAGGTCCATTGATGGTCATGGAGACTGAGGTCTTAGGGTCGCAAAGGTCAAAGCCATCATAGAGCGCCTTCATATCCTCGAGAGTACAGATAGAAACGCCAGCATTACCGACCTTGCCATAGATATCTGGACGCTCATCTGGATCCCAGCCATAGAGGGTTACCGAATCAAAGGCAGTGGACAGCCTCTTAGCTTCACTGTATTCCGAGAGCGCCTTAAAACGCCGATTGGTTTTAAAGGCATCGCCCTCTCCGGCAAACATACGCGCTGGGTCTTCACCCTCACGTTTAAAGGGAAATACCCCTGCCGTATAGGGGAACTCGCCGGGCAGGTTTTCCAGCATCAGCCACTTTAACAACTCGCCATGGTCTTCTATGCGCGGCAGAGAGACTCGGGAAATCTTGTTGCCCGACAGAGAAATTGTATTTAGCTTGGTAGTAATCTGCTGACCATTGGGCAGGACATCGACTTTTTCATCGCCCGAATAGGCCTTGACCACCGCCGGCCAATTTTCCAGTAACTCAACAGCTCTATTATCCATGCTTTTTTCGCGCAGGCTAATCAACTGATCAATTTCAGCGGGGGCCTGGGTGCCGGAATTATTAAGCATGGCTTTGGTGCCAGCCAGCTGCTGCTTTTCCCGAGCCAGAGTAGCTTGCACAGCCACCTGACGATGGTAATCGCGAACGCCAGCGGCAATTTCCGCCAGATAGCGCTGGCGATCTGCTGGTATGATCACCGACTTTTCAGAGGACATGCGATTGGCCACTTTGGGCAGGTGCTGCTCAAATTGACCCAATCCTTTGGCCTGCAACAGCCCAACCAATTCCTGATAGGCCGCGGTTACGCCATCATCATTAAAGCGTGAGGCAATGGTGCCAAACACTGGCATAGCCTCGGGCATTTCGGCAAAGGCCTCGCGATTGCGCTGCATCTGCTTACAGACATCCCGATAGGCATCCTCACTGCCTTTGCGATCAAATTTATTAATAATCGCCAACTCGGCATAATCCAGCATATCAATTTTTTCTAACTGGCTCTGGGCGCCAAACTCGGGCGTCATCACATAAATTGGTACATCCACATAGGGCACAATGCCGGCATCGCCCTGACCAATACCTGGTGTTTCAACCACCACCAGGTCAAAGCCACCCAGACGCATAGCACTGATAATATCGGTGAGAGACTCAGGAACCTCACCCGCCGCGCCTCTGGTACCAATAGAGCGCATGTAGATATTAGGGTGATAGATAGAATTCATGCGGATGCGGTCACCCAGCAGGGCGCCACCAGTTTTGCGCCTGGTTGGGTCAATCGCCAACACCGCAATCTTTAGCTTATCGGCACTGTCCTGACGGAAGCGACGAATTAGTTCATCGGTCAGTGAAGACTTACCAGCACCACCAGTACCTGTAATACCTAGAACTGGCACAGTATTGCCTAAAACTTGTGCCTGCTCACGAAGGGAACTCAACTGTTGTTCGTTCAGCTCATCGCGCTCAATCGCAGTAATCAACCTGGCCAAATTGCGCAGACCGCCTTCGGCGATATTCAGACCTTTGCGCTGAGTCGTAATAGAGGCGCCCGAATGCAACGAGCTGCGCTCGATCATATCCTCAATCATGCCCACTAGACCGATATTTTGCCCATCATGGGGGGAGTAAATACGCTCTACGCCGTAATCCTGTAATTCAGCAATCTCAGCCGGAACAATCACCCCGCCGCCACCGCCAAACACACGGACATGTTCAGCGCCCGCCTCTTTAAGCAGGTCAATGGCATATTTAAAGTATTCCACATGACCGCCCTGATAGGAGCTGATCGCAATTGCTTGGGCATCCTCCTGCAGTGCGGTCTCGACGACCTCAGCCACCGAGCGGTTGTGAGCCAGATGAATAACCTCTACCCCGGCACCCTGGAGGATCCGGCGCATAATATTGATAGACGCATCATGGCCATCGAAAAGACTGGCGGCAGTGACAAAGCGTAGTGGCGTTGCCCTAACCCCTGACTTTGAATTAGATGCCGGTCTGGCGGAGGCATTCATGGCTGAGGACTTGGTCATATGATCTCCATTGTTTCTGCATATGTCTTAGGCGGGCAAAGCGACTGCGACAAGATAAAGCACCTGCAGCAGTGCAAAAGCCTGCAGCGAGTTAACAACCAAAGGCAAAACAACGCCAGTGGCGAAAAGCACAGATCGCCCAACCATTTTAATATTCTTGCTTGTTGCATGCAAGTATCTTGCATAACCAAAAAGCAGCCTAGCTTAACTCAGCCTCCGCATACTGATGATAATCAGCAATGGCAAGGCCTGCGGCCACACTGGTAAACGGATCATGCTCCACCACCTTACCCGCAAACTGATTGTCGAGAATATCCTTCACCGCTGGAATTAACGAAGACCCTCCGGTGCGCAACACCAGATCAATATCCTCCGCCCGATAACCAGCGTTATCGAGAATTCTTGCAATCGCCTGCTCAAATTCAAATAGCAGAGATGAAATCAATGCCTCAAACTCCCAGCGCTCCAATTCCACCTGAATATCAACTTCCGGAATATCCAATATCGCAGTCTCGCTCACTGAAAGCTCTGCTTTAAATGCCTTGATTGCTTCAAATACCTGATAGCTGTAATTCTGCTGAATTAAGTCGTAAAGCCGTTTAAATTTATCTGCTGCAGGGTCCTGCTGCGTCATGCGCTGCATAACCGGCGCCGTGTATTTATTCTGATTGAGCATATAGCTGACCGGCCAGTTGATCAGCAGCTCCTCATATTCACCAAAAGGAAACAATGTATCTACGGGAGAACCATCCACTATGCGACGCCAGCGCTCGCCTTTTCCCAGCAGGGGAAACACTAACTCACGAAAAATACACTGGTCTATCCTGTCACCGCCCAGGGCAATACCATGGGTTGCCTCCACCTCAAAGCTGGACCCTTTTCGACGCAGCACACTAAAGTCTAGGGTGCCTCCACCAAAATCCACCGTCAGCACCAATTCATCGCGACTCTGGGGGTTGTTGTGCAAATAACTGATCGTCGCCGCTGTCGGCTCAGGGCAAAATGATTGCTCGGTGATGCCCGCATGACCATAGGACTCAGCCAAGCGCTCCAGGGCGATATTGTTGCGCGCTTCACCACTGCCTTCAAAGTTTACCGGATGGCCAATACAGGCGTGGTTAGCTGATTTCTTAATCGCTGCCTCCAGGGCCTGGCGGATACCCACCAAAATCGGCGTGACCAGCGCTACCAGACGGAATGACCGATCAAAGATAGCAATGCGATCATTTAATGTATTGCCCAGCAGCCGCTTAGTGCCGCGAAAAAGTCGTCCAGGTAGGCTGCCATCGTTAAAAGCCTGCCCATACACCTTGCTGGTATCCGACTCCCCTGGGCCACCCATGGCACTCTCGCCGCCACCGGTGCCTGTGCGCGCTTCGCCAAGCAACTCAGCGCTGAGCTCTACCTTGCGTCCTCGATTGCCAGCGATGTAGTCATTGATGGCCCTCTGACCAATGGTAGAGGCATACTGCTTATCGATATAGTTAGCCGACGGCATAATACTTTCAGGCGCCGCTAACTTTATAAGCACCAGCTGCTGACCATCAAAAACGGCAGCTGCACTATTACTAGTACCAAAATCGATACCAATGCCCAGCCTGGCATTTTTCTGTTGCGAATTTTCCTGCATGACACTGTCACTAGATGGCTTTTTAACGAGGTCGGCATTTTAATCTATTTAGAGTTAATCCGGGGCTTTGCTGATTGATTAATTTTTTAACCTATTTTCTTCAATAGCGATTACAGCTAGACTCTCGGGCAAATAAAAATTCCAAGAGGTATTTCATGAGCAACACAGAATCCGCTGTTGTTGTGGGCGGCAGCCATGCCGCAGTGCAGTTTGTAATTAGCCTTAGGCAAAATGGCTGGGAAGGCAGTATCACAGTAATCTGTGATGAACCCCATCAGCCCTACCACCGCCCGCCACTGTCCAAGGCCTATCTCGCCGGTGATATCAGCGAAGATCAGTTGGCGCTGCGCGCCAGCGCCGCCTATGAAAAGCTGAATGTCAGCTTTAAACTGGGTGTGACTGTGGTTGCTATAGATACAGAAAATCACCAGCTTGAACTCGATAATGGCGATAGCATAATCTTTAGCAAACTCGCCCTTTGCACTGGTGCCAGAGCTCGGTCCTTACCAATTGTGGGTACCGATTTTCAGGGTGTCCACTACCTGCGTACCATGGATGATGTCAAAGGTATCCAGCAGTCAGCGGCTTCTGCAAAGACCGCGGTCATTATTGGTGGCGGATATATTGGTTTGGAGACTGCTGCATCGCTCACCAAACTGGGTATTGCTGTCACAGTGCTAGAGACCGAGCCACGACTTTTACAGCGAGTTGCCTCAGAAACTACTTCCGAGTTTTATCTGCGCCTGCATCAGGAAAATGGTGTCAGTATCAAATGTAGTGCAATGGCCACTGCCCTTGTGGGAGATACCAAAGTCACCGGCGTTGTCTGTGGTGATGGCAATACAATTGCCGCTGATATGGTGATTATTGGTATTGGTGTTATACCAAATACAGAACTGGCCTCAGCCGCGGGACTCAGCGTGGATAATGGCATTCTGGTGGATGAGTATGCCCAGACAAGCCACCCGGATATTGTGGCGGCGGGAGACTGCACCAATCATCCCAATTCAATTTTGAATAGCAGACTGCGCCTGGAATCCGTGCCTAACGCGACAGAACAGGCCAAAGCTGCAGCCGCCAGCATCTGTGGAATAAAGAAACAGTACGCAGAACTGCCCTGGTTCTGGTCTGATCAATATAACGTCAAACTCCAGATCGCCGGAATGAATCAGGGTTATACAGCTGCCATAATCAGAGGAGATAAAACCAGTCATAGCTTTAGCGTCTTCTATCTAAAAGATAATACAATTCTCGCCGCTGACTGTATTAACCGGCCCAAAGATTTTATGCTGGCAAAAAAACTTATTTTGCAGGGAGCAGTCATTAATTCGGCAGTGCTGGCCGATGAAACCACCGAACTAAAAACATTAATAACGGAGCAGTAATATGCCAATCATCAACTATATCGAAGCCAATGGCACTGAACACAGCGTCAATGTTGCAGAGGGCATTAGCCTAATGCAGGGCGCACTAGACAATATGATAGACGGCATTGTCGCCGAGTGCGGTGGCTGTTGTGTGTGCTGTACCTGTCACTGCATGATTGATCCAGACTGGGCCGAAGCTGCAGGCACTGCAGCGGCCGATGAAGCAGAGTTACTGGAGATGGTTGACACCAGAACAGACGCCAGCCGTCTGAGCTGTCAGGTCAAGGTGACCTCAGCCATGGAAGGGATGGTGGTAAGATTACCTGAGTCTCAGTACTAAGCAGCTGATAGGCTTCACCAAAGGCACCGTACAGGTGCCTTTTTTATTGCCGTAGAAAAGGTAAATCCGCTGTAAAGTGGGCGACACACATGGCCTGTGATTCGAGCTATAGTAGGCGCTAATTGATCCATGAGCCCAGCCGCTTCTGGACTAATCGTTTCGATCAGGATAACTATAATAATGAATCGACAAGAAGCATTTACCGCAATCACCGCTCCAGGTCAGCCACTAGAAATGGTGGAGGCAGATATCTATGGCAGCAATTGCCGGACCTACAAAAATGCCCCGGCAAGCCTGCGTGATCTTTATCAGCAGAACCTGAGTGATGAAACCTTTATTGTTTTTGACGAAGAGCGCTATACCTTCAAGGACATCTGGGCCATTGCCAGCAGCATTGGGCATGGGCTGGTAGCGGATTATGATATTCAAAAAGGAGACTGCGTGGCCATATGTATGCGCAACTTCCCCGAGTGGATTATCGCTTTTCAAGCAATCACATCTATAGGCGCCATTGCTGTCGGCATGAATTCACTATGGCAGGCTGAGGAAATTAACTATGGTCTGCAAGAGAGTGGCTGCAAGCTATTGATTGCAGACCAGGAGCGTATAGACCTTGTACTACAGGCCAAACTTAAACTCAGCTGTGACAGCCTTTTGGTGCGTGGAGATAAGACAACTGATCTGCCTCGCTGGGAAGATTTACTGAAAAAGTTCGCAGGCAATGTGATGCCCAATCCAGAGATTGCACCATTGGATGATGCCATTATCTTTTTTACCTCAGGTTCCACCGGACGCCCCAAAGGCGTGGTGTCGAGCCACCTAGCCATTATGAGTGCACTGCTGAGCTGGGAGCTCGCCATTACCGGCTGGATTTTGATGCGCGGTGAAGAGCCTGAGCCCCCTCAGTATCAGCCCGCCGGCTTGCTAGCCGTGCCGCTTTTTCATGTCACCGGTTGCCATGCCATGTTTCTGATGGCGTTTCGCTCCCAGACCAAACTCGTCCTTATGCGTAAATGGAAACCGCAGCTTGCAGCCCAACT
Organism: uncultured Porticoccaceae bacterium; assembly: GCA_965656965.1. Lineage (GTDB taxonomy): Bacteria > Pseudomonadota > Gammaproteobacteria > Pseudomonadales > Porticoccaceae > HTCC2207. The sequence continues at coordinate 82,575 of CBFHMK010000012.1, read as the reverse complement.
TATTGAGCAAGAGAAAATCAGCGCCTTCACCGCCCCCTCCGCGATGACGGCGGATCTGATTCATAGCGCCCAGCAGGGAAGTCATGATCTGTCCTCACTGGTGATGGTAGGCGGTGGTGGGGCGGCGCGATCCCCTGAGCAGGTGAGAGGCATTGATCAGGTGTTTGACAATGCTATGCCCAATACTGGCTGGGGCATGACCGAAACCAATGCCATAGGTACTGCCATAGCCGGCGACAATTATCTGGATCGCCCTGGCAGTTCAGGTCAACCCGCTGCCGTTTTAGATATTCGAATTGCCGATGAAGAGGGTAATGCTCTGTCTCCCGGTGAGCGAGGTGAGGTGCAGATTCGCGGTACCAGCATGTTCCGCGGCTACTGGAACAACCCTGAGGCCACCGCCAAGTCACATATTGATGGCTGGTTTAAAACTGGCGATATTGGCTATATGGATGACGAAGACTATTTATTTATTGTTGATCGTATTAAAGATATGGTCATTCGCGGTGGAGAGAATATTGGCTGCGGTGAAGTGGAAGCCGCCTTGCTCGAGCATCCGAAAATTCGTGAGGCAGCCGTCTACTCAGTACCTGATCAGCGTCTGGGTGAAGAAGTGGGCGCCACCATTTACTCTGAGGGCGTCGCTATCGATGATGGAGAGTTACGGGAGTTTTTAGCCGCTAGACTCGCAAAGTTTAAAATCCCCAGATATATTCAGATATCCGATGAGCTGTTGCCCAGAACCGCGTCGGAAAAAATTTATAAGTTACAGATTAAACAGCAGGCGATAGCAATGCTGAATCCAGGTTCTTAGTTGGGGGTCTCAAAGCGGCCTTCGGCATGATTCTTAACCACTTGATCGGCGGCAAAAACCTGGCCGCTCATGGCGACGTAAACCCCAGGGGACTGAGACTGCAAGCCACCTATAGCACAGCCAATATTAAAAACTGCGTCTGTACGGGAGAATGCAGCAGGCTGCAAAGCGCCGGTTAAAAAGATACGTTTGCCCGGAATGTCCGCCAACCATGTAGCCGTTTCCACCATGCCGTCAGTGCCATGAGTGATAAGGATTTTATCAGCATCTGATGCCTCGACCGCCTGTTGAATCTGTCGACGATGATCATCAGTCATATCCAGGCTATCCAGCGCCATTAGAGCCTCTACCTGATACTCAAAGCCGACATTGAATCGCTCCAGCAAGTCGCCTACCACAGGCCGGCCAATTTGAAACTCACTGAGCGCATCGAAGTAAATTTTATCTATGGTGCCGCCCGTGGTAAAAATCTGCAGCTTCATTAGGCTACCGTAGCAAAGGCATCGCGCGTCAGGTTTTCCAATGTCCCATCACTGTGCACAACAATATTGTCTTCGATTCGAATACCACCAAAGGGCACAAACTCTTCTGCCCTAGACCAGTTAATCGCCCCGGCATGCTCGCCAGCTTTTAGCTTCTGCATATAAGCCGGGATAAAATATAGCCCGGGCTCCACCGTATGGATCTGGTTGGCAACCATGGGTGCCCCAGAGCGCAACTTGGGATACTTAGCGGGCGGCGGAATAATATCGCCCTGAGCATTGGCCAACTGACCGCCCTTATCATGCACGTTACAGCCGAGGTGATGGCCTAGGCCGTGGGGGTAGAACGAACTGGTAATTTCCTTGGCCACTGCCTCTTCAGCAGACAGTTTCAAAATGCCAAAATCAATCAACACCTCTGCAATTTTATGTTGCGAAAGCACATGCAGTTCCACAGGGCTTTTACCTATGCCTCCGGCAGCGCAGAGTTCAAGCTGTTTAGCGTCCATAAGCTCAATCATGGCGGCAAAGTCAGAACCTGAGTCATAGGCATAGGTGCGAGTAATATCTGAGGCATAACCATGGACCTCAACCCCTGCATCGATCAGAAAACTGCGCGGTGTCTGAGGCTGTTTGAATAAATTGTGATGATGTAATACTGCGGCGTGTTCATTGACGCCAGCAATAATGCCATAGGGCATTTCACTCTCACGACAATCGCAGGCTGCCAAATAGGCGGCAGCTATCTGCACCTCAGAAGCACCAGCCATAAAGGCTTGCTGAGCCGCACGATGCGCTGGAACAGCGCGACGATTTGCCTCGCGCACAGCAGCCTGTTCGAAGGCAGTTTTCCCGGGACGCTGGAAGTCAATCTGGTGCAGGACAGCCTGGGGGTTCCAGGTTTCAGTCTCGGCGCCCAGGTCGTTGGTCTCATTGATAAAGGCAGTGCCACCTGGCCTGCTACCAAGCTGTTTTTTAAGCTCATCAAGATTTTCATATTCGATAATTTCAACGCCCTGCTCAAATCCCTGGGGCATTGATTCAGGCGCTGTATGCCAGATATCCTCGACAGTCAGCAAGAACAGTCGCGGCACAGTAGCACCCGCCGTGATTTGTAAATAACAGCCGGCTCTAGTGGCCAGAGGAACCCACTCTCTAAAGTAGGGATTAGCCTTGAAGCTGTAGGCCATATCGTCCTGAAACTGCATCTTTGTCTCACCTGAACCAATCACAATTTCATCAAAACCTGTGGCCTTCAAGATAGCCTGAAAGCGCAGCATTTTTTGTTCGAGGTGCTGCTTGTAGAGCTCAACCATCATCGGAGTTTATTCCTTTGTTATTTTTTTGATGCCCATAGTTTAGACTGAATAGGACATTGTGTAATTACCCGCTAAGGAGTAATTATATCATTCAGCAAACGGTCGGAAAATTAATACCAGAGGCTGTGAGCAGCCTCTATTAGTCAGAAACACCGGGGCGCACAGAGATCACTTCTCAATCAAAAGGCCCAGCTTAGACCTCTCTTATTACCCCGGCCTCAGGATCATTGAAGATGTCTTTTTCAAGAAATCCTTCGCTGTTAGCGACAACGGTGCTCACCATGGCATCGCCGGTCACATTGGTGGCAGTGCGAGTCATATCCAGCAGGCGATCAACACCGATAATCAGACCAATCCCCTCAACCGGCAAGCCCACCTGATTGAGGACCATAACTAGCATTACCAGCCCAACGCCAGGAACTGCTGCGGTGCCAATAGAAGCCAGAGTCGCGGTGAGAACCACTGTTAGGTAACCATCCAGTCCGAGACCAATGTTATAGGCCTGAGCGATAAAGACCGTGGCAACACCCTGCATAATAGCGGTGCCGTCCATGTTAATAGTGGCGCCCAGAGGCACAGTAAATGATGCCACACTATTATTAACGCCCAGTCTCTTCTCAACAGTGCGCAGAGTCACTGGCATGGTCGCGCCGCTGGAGGCGGTACTGAAAGCCAGCGTCAAAGCAGAGCGCATTTTACTTAAGAACAGTCTGACGCTGAGTCCAGTAAACGCTTTGAAAATTAAGGAATAAACCCCCAAGCTGTGCAATAACAGCACAAACATTACGGTAAAGAAGTATTTTGCCAGGCTCAGAATCATACCAATACCAACACCGGCAAATAGCTTGGCCAACAGGCAGAAAATGCCATAGGGTGCCAGCTTCATCAGAATCATCACCATCTTCATAATGACTTCGTTAACATCATTAAAGAAGTTGCTGACACGCTGACCCTGCTCACCACTTTTAGAAATGGCAAAACCCATTAACAGCGAGAACACGATAACCTGCAATATGCTGCCTTGAGCCATTGACTGAACCGGGTTACTCGGGAAAATGTTAATAATGGTGGTTTTCAGAGGCGGCGCCTCTTTAGCCACAAACTCGGTCGCCAGTGCCAGATCAATACCGACTCCTGGGCGCACCAATACGGCCACGAGAATGGCCAATGCAATCGCAATTGCGGTGGTAGTCATATAAAGCGCGACCGTCTTGCTAGCCACGGCACCCATTCGGGAATTATTACCTAGGGATGAAACACCACAGATGAGTGAAACAAACACCAGTGGGACCACCAGCAGTTTTAATGAACGAACAAAAATTTGTCCGACGGTATCGAACAAGCCGTTGACCAGGTACAGGTCAATCCAGCTTTGGAGACCAGCCGAAAGTATATTTCCACTGGAGAGAAAATTAAGAAGGGCCCCCATCAGGAGGCCCATCAACATTGCGGTAACTATTCGCTGAGTCAGACTCATAAATCAATCCTCTTACTATATAAACTAGGCTTGCTATGAGCCCGCTCAGCTGTTCAACTTTAGAAGCTGTAGTTAGCTCGCAAGTACCAAGAACCACCTTCGTAGTTAGCCGCGGTGCGTCTTGGGTAAGGCAGACCAACACTCATGCGGTTAGCGTTAGGTGCACTAATCTCATCGACATATTCGTCAAGGATATTAGAGCCACCAGCGGTGATTCGCAGATTATCACTAACATCATAGCCTAGCTCAATATCCAGGTAGACAATACTGTCGATGAGTGCTGACGGATCTGAATCTGCGCCAATAGTGCCGCGCTCATCATAGTGCTCGCCGTAGAAGTTCAGGCGCGCCATCAAGCTCATCTTGTCGTTGATATTGGTCAGAGTGTTAATTACCCAACGATTTTCTGGGTAGTTATTCTCAATATCTTCAACCAGTGAGTCTCTTACAGGAGTAATACCATTGATCGTCTTTTGACCAGTCACTTCGATAGTGTTGTGGTTAAAGGCCAGACTAGCTGTTGTGTCCATACCAGACATCAGCTCGAATGAGGACGACAGAACCAAGTCAAAGCCCTGATGCTCTACATCCAATGCGTTGGTATAGAACGACACAGATCCACCTGAACCATTGTCGATATCGCCGGTACGGTAGATACGATCATCAACTGCAACCTGATACATATCGAAAGTCAGGGTAGTGTTATCACCCAGCTCAGTGGTCAGACCCAGGCTAATGTTGAACGACTCTTCTTCTTTCAAAGGAGCGCCACCAACAGCCAGAGCTGCTTCACTGGTTGGACGAACTAGACCCTCTTCAACCTGAAGACCAGTAGTGCCGTCAAAAGTAGTGATCACTGTACTTACGTTAGCCTGACCAGGAGTCGGCGCGTGGAAGCCAGTAGACATAGAGCCGCGCAGAGTCAGAGTATCACTAACAGTGTAACGACCAGCAATCTTACCGTTGGCAGTGCTACCGAAGTCAGAGAAATCTTCATAACGAACCGCATATTGCATTAACAGATCATCGCTAATGTCATGCTCTAAATCGACGTAAAGTGCTATGTTATCTCTTGAGAAAGCACCGGCATCCGCAGGCTTAACACTGCTCATACCACTGGTGTTTCCGTCAATAGCTGACTGCTCACCTGGTACTGTGGTGAAAGTCTCTTCACGCCACTCAGTACCAAACGCCAGGTTCATATCGGCACTTAGAGTCTTGTTAAAGTCAGCGTTGAAGTTAACTTCTTCTTGATCATAGCCACCCATAATGAAGTCACGCTGGAAGCTACCATCAGCTGCAACACCGAGGCTTGGCGCTGTGGTGTTGTTGAGGAAGTAACGCAATTCGTTAGAGCCTCGACCCAGGCTAATATCGTAGGAGTAGCCATTGCCCATGTCGCCGCGCATACCACCAACCAGTGAGATATCAGTCTGTGCACCGTCTAGGAAGGGTGTATAACCCTGACGCAAGGTACCAGGTACAAAGTTAGCGTCCTGACAGAGCGATTGAATAGTGCCGTGAGCTGTTGAGCAATCCTGGTCATATCCAGCACGGTAGAAGAAACGGTAGCGACCATCAGTCTCTGCATAGCCACCATGAGCGTACAGCTCAACACCAGAACTGGGATCTGTTACACCAGCATTAAAGAATAGACGATCACCACTGGTTTCCGGACGGCCCCAGGTCTGTACAAAGGGAGCGTCACCAAAGGGTGAATCGGCACCTACATTAGGTACGCCAGCATCGATCAGGCCCTGACCAACAGGACGCTGAATGCCACGTGAGAGTGCGTCATTGTCAACACTTTCGAAGCTAACATTTAAGAAGCCATCGTCGCCCAGAGCAAAACCGCCGTTGGCAGCAACTCTTGTTGACTGTTCACCTTCGAAGAACTCGCCGTGCTGAACCTGAATCGAACCGCCTTCAGACGCATCTTTTAACTGCAGGTTCATCACGCCAGCAATGGCATCAGAACCATACTGAGCCGCTGCACCATCGCGCAGAACTTCAATATTTTTAAGTGCAATGCCAGGAATCATTGCCACATCAACACCATGGGCACCATTACCTGCTGCTGGCGCGAAAAACTGAACCAGAGCTGAACGGTGACGGCGCTTGCCATTCACCAATACCAGCGCCTGATCAGGTGCCATACCACGCAGTGATGTAGGGCGGATAAATGCACTACCGTCTCCAGTAGCTGGTGTAGCAGTGTATGAAGGTACTAAAGCCTTCAATGTATCAGTGATATCGGCTTGGTTACCAAATGCTGATAACTCAGCCTCTGAAAACACATCAACAGGTACTGTGGAGTCGGTTGCAGATCTAGGCTTGTTGCTTCTGCTGCCCATTACTACCACTTCTTCAAGCTCAGCGGACTCCCCGCCCTGAGCAAATGCTGGTTGTGCTGAGGCAACAACAGCAGAAACAGCCACCGCCATTAGCGAGGCTTTCTTTAAATAATTCATTGGATACTCTCCTATTTATCAATTTTTAATTATCAATGTCGAATTAACGACCAATGGGAGTATGGCCAACGAGTGCCATTTCTCCCCCTCCCATTAGGGTGCTACTAAACCTTAATCCATACCCAAAAGCAACCTCGCTTCAGAGCATGAGGCCGGTTGGCGACCCATGCTGGAAATTCCATTAGCTACCTCTGCAACCAGAGCTGCATTATCTTTGGCAACCTTACCATTGGGTAACTGCATATTATTTTCAAAACCCACTCTTGCATGCCCACCCTGCTCCGCGGCAGCCAGCATGCAGCTGGCTTCTGTGGAACCAAAAGCACAGACCGACCAGACCACATTGGTCTCTGCAACAGTCAACATAGGCAACAGCTCTGCCGCTGAAGAGGCACCAGCTGCACTATAACGGCCCAAGACATAGAGCACAGAAACCAGGTCGCCGGGGATCACACCGCGCTGTCGCAGAGAGTTAAATCTTAAAACATCCTGAACTGAGTAGAGAATGAACTGTGGGCTTATAGATTCCCGGCGCAGCCATGCAAAAAATAGAGCCGCCCTGGCCTCGTCGTCCGCGAAAGCGCAGACCTCCCTGATGGCCAGGGACACAGCCTCAGGCTTCAAATCTCTAACCATCTGCATTTGTTGATCTACAGGGTAGATACCCACTGCCTCAGTAGTAACCTGAATAATCATCTCTGGACCCACAGCTTTACGCACCGCGGAGGTCGCAGTCCTGTAGGTCTCGACATCGAGTGTGTGCAGACCCTGAGCATCGCGAACATGCAAATGGATCATGCTGGCACCAGCATCACGGCAGGCTGAGGCGGTCTCCGCCAGCTCCATTGGCGTCATAGGCAATGCCGGGTGATCGGCTTTAAGCTTGCGGGCACCATTGGGTGCTACCGCGATCATCATGGGACTTGGCTTATCTATCATAAAACTCCAACATCCTCCAAAGCAGCATCTATAGCGGCGCCTAATTTATCAGTTATTTCAGCAATATGGTGCTTATCAACGATATAGGGTGGAGCAAGCAAAACATGGTTGCCATTTATCCCATCAACCGTGCCTCCAGCCGGATAGCAGGCAAGACCGCGTGCCATTGCATGACGCTTGATCAGCGCATGAATGGCAAGTGAGCTGGGCAACGGCTGTTTAGTGGTACGGTCGGCAACCAGCTCCAGGCCACAAAACAATCCGCGACCACGGATATCACCGACAAAGGGATGGTCTACAAACCGTTGAGTGAGTGAGTCAGCGAGCAAGTCGCCCATAACACGAACATTTTCTAGCAAACCCTCGTCTTCAATAGTCTGCTGTACAGCTAGTGCAGCTGCGCAGGCTGTGGCGTGCCCTACATACGTATGGCCATGCTGAAACAAACCAGAGCCCTGCTTAAAGCGAACGTAAATCTCATTGGAGCAAAGGGTGGCGCCTATCGCCTGATAACCTGCCGCTAAACCTTTGGCTACTGTGACTATATCGGGGCGAACAGATTCCTGCTCACAGGCAAATAACGAACCGGTTCTACCCATACCGCACATCACTTCGTCAAGAATCAGCAGGATACCGTGGCGATCACAGATTTCTCTAATACGCTTAAAGTAACCCTCTACCGGCACAAGCACTCCGCCAGTAGCACCCACAATAGGCTCGGCAATAAAACCAATGACGTTTCCTGCGCCTAGCTGCTTAATTTTAGCGTCGAGTTCGTCGGCTACACGCAGACCATAATCTTTGGCAGATTCCCCCGCAAGCTGGTCTCTGTAGGCATAGCAGGGGCTAATATGCTCCACATCAGTTAGTAGCGGCTCAAATTGCCTACGTCGCCATTGATTTCCACTGACTGCCAATGCCCCTAAGGTATTGCCATGATAGCTTTGGCGTCGCGCAATGAACTTATGCCGCTGGGGCTCACCGCCCTCAACAAAATACTGCCGGGCCATCTTCAGCGCCGCCTCTACTGCCTCTGAGCCGCCAGAAACAAAATACACCCTGTCTAAGCCCTCAGGAGAATTCTGCACCAGAAAGTCCGCCAGTTGCTCGCTGGGCTCAGAGGTAAAAAATGAGGTATGAGCAAACGCTATATAATCCAGCTGCCGCTTGATAGCCTGAGTAACTCGGCGATGGGAATGGCCCAAGCAGGAAACCGCAGCACCGCCGCAGGCATCCAGATACCGGTTGCCCTCTTTGTCGACAATATAAACCCCATCGCCTCTGTCTGCGACCGGTAACTGTCCTTGAATAATACGGTGAAAAATATGGCTTTCAGTTTGCAGCATTGGTTAAAAATTCAGAGCGAACGTTGACGGAACCTGCAGATTAAACCGGCAACTGACGATCAGGCAAAGGAGTTTTTTTACGACAACCTGTTAGATAAACTAACAACTGGTATCTAGGCGAAATAATCGCTGTAATCAGCAGAATTATCTTGATAACTGGCGGCTTGATCCTGAATCCAGTCCCGGAAAAGCTTCACTTTACGCTGTGCCAATGCCTGCTGTGGATAGTAAAAATGGTAGCTCTTGCGATGGGGGATAATACAGTTAAATGGTATTACTAGACGCCCAGCAGCAAGGTCCTTAGCCGCCAGTATGCTACCCGCAACTATGACTCCCCGCCCCTCTACGGCAACCTGCAATGCCAATCCGGGATCGGCATAAAAAACCCCTCTGCCAGCCATTGGAGCATCAACTTTTAGCTGCTCTAAAAGCGCCCTCCAGGCCTGACCATTATCATCGTGAATCAGACTATGCTGGGCCAGATCAGCGGGCTCTCGCAAGGGGTTATCACCACTGAGAAGGGCCGGAGCGCAGGCAACAAAGCTATCTACACTAATCAACTTTTCGGTCACCACACCGGCAACAGTGATTCCGCCCCAGCGAATACTTACATCTGCCTCTTTGCCTAGGCGAGAAGGTAGCGATGGCGTAGGTGATAAGCGAATCGCTATTTCTGGGTGACGCTCTTGAAAATCAGCGAGTCGAGGTATTAACCACTGTGATGCAAATGTTGCTGTTAAGTTGACAGTCAATATCTCGGCATCTCGGTTTAGGGTCAGACGAGAGCTAACTCGCTCGAGACGGTCCAAACATTCTCCAATTACCGGCAGTAGCTCCTCTCCGGCTGCACTCAGCCTGACACCTCCATGGGAGCGAACAAACAGAGGTTGACCAAAGTGTTGTTCCAAAACCTTAATTTGCTGACTGACCGCACCATGGGTTACAAACAATTCATCCGCCGCTTTAGTAAAGCTTAAAAGCCGAGCCGCCGCTTCAAACGTTCGCAGGGCTTTTAGGGAAGGGAGTTTTCGAGACATCTGTTTACGTGCCATAAGTAAGGTTCTGATAATACAGGGTTAGATCAGTAATAAAAGGCCATTTCTTCTTCAATTGTACTGATCCAAACCATGACAATAGGCGTAACTAAAGCTACAGTAGGAACAGGCAATTGAAGCATGTTGAGAAAGGCTATAGATACGACAGATAAAAGCGCACCGACCAGCGGCCGCGTTGCAGTCTTGAACACCTCGGAGAAGCGCTCGGACAAATGGAGTCTGCTGCTGATCTCTGTTGGTGAGCAACGTGATCGCCAGTCTTTTGGTCAACTCTTCAAGCACTTTGCGCCACTGATCAAAAGCTTCGCCCAGGCGAGCCGCCATGAAGGTTGGTTTCCCGGGTTAAGCGACGACCTGGTTCAGGAGGTGATGATCAAGGTATGGCAGAAAGCTGCTGGGTACAATCCAGAAAAGGCATCGGCTACTACCTGGATTTATACCGTCGCCCGTAACTGCAGAATCGATATGCTGCGACGCAAGAGCAACACGCAGCACCTCCCTCTAGAAAACGAAGATTTTTGGCACGAGCCAGATGAAGAGACACCAGTTTCACTGCTGCGCCAGAAGCGCAGTGAGGACAGGGTGCAGGATAGTCTCTCGCAGCTGCCCAAGGAGCAGGACGAAATCCTACGCAAGGTCTATCTAGAGGGTAAGTCACATGCCGAGGCATCCAACGAACTTGGACTGCCCCTAGGTACGGTTAAATCCAGAGTGCGATTGGCACTCCAGAAGATGCAGGTTTTAGTATCTCCTGATTATAAAGATGAGTTGTCCCATGAGTAACCAATTAAGTTTCCATCCAGATCACGCAATGCTGGTGGATTTTTCGGCAGGTACATTAGGTACTGCCCTGTCTATCTGTGTCTCGGCGCATCTGCATTTTTGTAGCCAGTGCCGCTCAGAATTAATGCAACTTGATCAGATCGGATCTCAGTTAATGAGTGTCGCTGAGCCAGCCACAGTTGATGACAGCCTTTTCGATAATGTAATGGCCAGAATTGACCAGGCAGAAGCGATTCCAGCCGAGCCGCGCAGCGAAAAGGCGCCCAGTGATATGCCCTTCACCGTTAACAAGTTGATTAAAGAAGCGGAGCAAACCCCGACTTGGAAACGTCTTTCCGGCTCAGTTGATGTCGCCCGCCTAAAGACCGGCCAAGAGAAGTTTGAAGTAGCACTGCATAAAATCTGTGCCGGCGGCAAGACACCGAAGCACGATCACAGCGGTCTCGAATATACCGTTGTGTTAAAAGGTAGCCTTTCAGACGAGCGTTCAGTCTATAAAGAAGGTGACTTCTTAGTCCGTCAGCCTGGGGACATACACCAGCCGATGGGAGGTCAGAACGGCGACTGCATCTGCCTGTCTGCCCTGGAAGCGCCGATTAAACTAACGAATCCTTTTGGTTTCTTGATGAAGCCCTGGTTACGAATTAATCCGATGTAGCTTGCGTTACCCCCTTTAAGACAGCAAGATTTTTAAACCGCGCGCAGGCGCGGTTTTTTTTGCATTTTTGAAAGGGGTTGCTTAGCTGCAGGCTAGCTTAGAGCCGGACATTGATTCCCTGATCGGCCATAAACTGCTTAGCCTCTGGAACTGTGTGTTCACCAAAGTGAAAGATACTGGCGGCAAGTACTGCGTCAGCTTTGCCCTCAGTAATACCATCTACCAGGTGCTGCAACTCACCCACACCGCCAGAAGCTATAACAGGCACAGATACTGCGTCACTGATTCGCGAGGTCAGCTCCAGATCAAAGCCATTTTTGGTGCCATCTCGATCCATACTGGTTAGCAGAATTTCACCGGCGCCAAAGCCGGTCATTTTCTGCGCCCAATCAATCGCGTCAATACCAGTAGGCTTGCGACCACCATGGGTGAATATCTCCCAGCGCGGATTATCGCCCTGTTCCACCTGCTTGGCATCTATGGCAACCACGATACATTGCGAGCCAAATCGCTGGGCAGCCTCACGGACAAATTCAGGGTTATGAATAGCGGCGGAATTGATGGCCACTTTGTCTGCACCAGCATTCAGCAGATTGCGTATATCCTGTAATTCACGCACACCACCACCTACAGTTAAGGGGATAAATACTTCCCCTGCCATGCGCTCAACAGTGTGTAAGGTCGTATCTCGCGCCTCATGGCTAGCGGTAATATCCAGAAAGGTAATCTCATCAGCGCCCTGCTCGTTATAACGGCGCGCTACTTCTACCGGGTCACCTGCATCACGTATATCGACAAATTGCACACCTTTAACAACCCGGCCTTTATCAACATCTAAACAGGGGATAATACGCTTGGCTAATCCAGAGGCTTTTGCAGTCACTCGTCACTATCCTTAAACATATGGCCCAGCTTCCCAGCCTTGGTTGAGAGGTACTGAATATTATGGGGGTTACTATCGGCCTGAATAGACTCCCGCTCTACGACATTAATACCCAGATCTTTGAGCGCAGCAATCTTGCGTGGATTATTAGTCATTAGCCTGACCTGCTTGGCACCCAGATGCTCGAGCATGGGCGCACAGATAGAGTAGTCACGCATATCAGCACCAAAGCCCAGCCGCTCATTAGCTTCAACTGTATCAGCACCCTGATCCTGCAGATTATAGGCGCGAATTTTATTCACCAGACCTATGCCACGGCCCTCTTGGCGAAGATACAAAATTGCACCGCGACCGATTCCAGAAATCCGCTTCATGGCTTCCTGCAGCTGCTCACCGCAGTCACAGCGCATACTGCCTAGGGCGTCGCCAGTTAGGCATTCAGAATGAATTCTTATCAGCAGAGGCTCGTCCGTAGCGCAGTCACCCATAGTGATTGCGATATGCTCTTTACCCTTGAACGGGTCCTCGAAACCATGGATATCAAAGGTGCCCCAACGGGTGGGCAATTTTGATGATTCGATATACCTAAGCACCAACCACTTCTCCAGATTCTGTTTTAAATGCAGCTACTAAAAAAGCAGCATAATCCCTCTGCGTCACATATACGATCTTATTGTTAGCCTAGGCGACAGCTGCCTGCTCTGGCTCGGGAAAGTACCCGAAAAACTTAGCAAAAAATAGAACGACGCCGATTATAAGGAGCAGCAGACTAATAGCAAAAAACAATGCCATTGGGATGATTCCAATAACGACAAAAAAGTAACTGGCGGCCATCAAAAGCGGAATAAGCAGCATGATACTGACAAACCTATGGTTTTTCTCGACCACCAGATAGAGGCATGGAATCAGCAACAGAGTTATTGTCGAAGCAAACAGAATACCAAAGCTTAATGATAGCGCCATAGGAATCACAAATTGCGCCTGCACACTGGTTTCAAACAACAGCGGCAGCAGCCCCACGAAGGTTGTCAAAGTGGTTAGCAAGATGGCTCTAAAGCGTTTAACCCCGGCATTGATAATCGCCCGCTCGGCAGAGAGACCCTCAGCCTTACCGCGGTTAGCAAATTCCACCAGAATCAGACTGTCATTTACCACAACCCCTGCCAGCGCAATAATGCCAAAGATCGATAGAATATTGACCGACATATCGAAAATAATATGGCCAATCACAGCGCCAATAAACCCGAAGGGGATCACTGACATAATGACTATGGGCTGCAGGTAGGAGCGCAGTGGCACGGCCAGTAGCCCATAAATCATAAACAGTGCGGCCATAAAGCCCACACCCATTTTCATATAGTACTCGTTTTGTTCCTGAGTGCCGCCACTTAATCTAAATCCAACACTGGGGTATTTCTCCAACAGCTGGGGCACAAATTTGGTTCGTGCATCACGCACCACATCACCACTCTGCACTCTGTCTTCTTCAACATCGGCGGTAATGGTTACGGTGCGCTTGCGATCTAGACGGTCGATAGATGTGAGTCCCAAACCGAGACTTATATCCGCTACCTGACCAATTTCAATGGCTTGGCCGGTCGAGGTTCTAATAAGCATATTTTCCAGCGTGGCAACAGAGCGACGATCTTCGATTGGGTATCTGACCATCACCTTAATAGTGTCAGAGTTGCGCTGGATTCTCTGCACTTCCTCACCATAGAAAGCCTGTCTAACCTGAACTGCAACATCTCTCAGAGTCACGCCAACCTGACTCGCATAGGGCTTTAGGGTGATTAGCACCTCTTTGCTGCCGGAGCCCTGTGAATTATAGATATCATAAACGCCCGGGAACTGAGTCAGATACTGTTGCAATTCTACACCAGCACTAGTCAGTTCTTCGGGATCAGAGCCTGATAGAGACAGGCTTATCTTGGCTCCCGAAGGCCCTTCACTGGCAGAGTATCTCTGTTCACGAACGTCGGGCAGCAGGCCAACGTCCTCTCGCCACATGCGGGCGATTTCATTGGCACTGATGCTGCGGTACTCAGCCTTGGTAAGTACCAGTCTAAAGCTCACATTAACATCGCTGCGCACAAAGAAAGCTACATGCTGGACAAGCCCGCGGCCATTAGGGTTCTGGTCGCGATACTGTTGGTCAATTTTATAGATTGAGTCTTCGATTACAGCAATGGTCTCTCCGAGACTTTCTGCTGAGGCGCCATCTTGCATAACAATATTAGCGCGAACATCATCACCTGGCACATTGGGAAAGAACTCAAATTTTGCAATGCCACTACTGGTGGCGCCGAGAATAATTATCAGAATGCCGAGAAATATCGCCAGGGTCAGGTAGCGTTTGACCAGTGCTTTTTCCAAAATAGGCCGGTAGATTTTTTCGATGAAATTTTCCAGCCCGGTGGCAATGCTCCGCTGATACCGGTTGATAATTCCCATCAAACCTGAGGACTTTTCACCAAACTTTAGACCCACCAAATGAGAGGGCAAAATCAGTTTGGATTCAATAAGCGAGAAGGTCAGACAGAGAACAACCACAATACCTATGGCTTTGGTGATACCGGCAAAACTACCGCCAATAAAAATGATTGGTGTAAACGCTGCCATGGTAGTGAGTACACCGATGGTCGATGGTGTAGCAACCCGCTTTACACCTCTGACTACCGTATCTGCAGACGCTATATAACTACTGCCGAGGCTTGGGTTTTCGGCGACCGCTTTTTTGTAATCGGCTTTCACTTCGCTGTAAACACTTTCACCAATGACGATGGCGTCATCCACAACGATCCCGAGCACCATAATAAAGGCAAAAAGGCTCAAAACATTTACTGTTACATCACCAAAGGGCATCAACCAAAACGCACCGGCGAAGCTGACTGGAATACCTAGAATTACCCAGAAGGCCACCTTCAAATTAAGAAACAGTCCCAGTACTAATGCCACCAATAGACCACCCATTAGCAGGTTCTCAGACATCATGGTCAAACGGCCGTTGAGATAATAGGCTTCGTCATTAAATACACTAATGCTGATCCCCTCGGGCAGGGTATCCTGTTTTTTAGCAACATAATCATGCACCGCCTCGCTAATGCTCAGCAGGTTCTGACCCTCTAAGGAGAAGACGCCTAGGGTGAACGAATCTTTGCGATCAAATCTGTTGGTATAAATGCTCTCAGTAAATTCATCGCGCACCTTAGCCACATCAGAGAGCAATAACTGGGTGCCATCTCGCTCACTTCTAACCGGGATATTTTCAAAATCACTACCGTAATAGGACTTACCCTCGGTTCTCACCAGCACATTGCCATTGGCTGTTCTAATCATACCCGCAGGAAGATCCAGGGACGAAGCCTGAACTGCAGAGGCAACTTCAGCCAGAGTCAGGTTGAGCTCTTTTAACCGGTCCTCTCGGACTTCAATAGAAATTTCATACCTGCCCGCGCCCCAGAGCCGAACTTCTTTTACCGGAGGCAGTTCTAAAAGCTCATCATAGATCTCATCACCAACGAGTTTTTTCTGACGATCTGTCATATCGCCATAGACGGCAACACCCATGGCCCAAAGATTCTGCTGAACCCGCTGGACCGTAGGCTTTTCTAGGTCATCTGGCAGGTTAGTAATACCATCAATGCGATTTTCGATCTGGGTCATCACTTCGTTGATATCTTCGTTGGGCTCAATTTCCAACCGAATTCTGGCGGAATTGCGATTGGCGTCAGATCTGATCTTTTTAATGCCTTGCAGACCCTCTAGCGCCGATTCCATCGGCAGCACAACACCTTTTTCAACCTCCACAGGCGCGGCACCTGGATAGGGCGCAGAGATACTGACCATACGAATCTCAGTGCGCGGAAACATCTCTTTACTAATATTGGAGAGCGATAGCGCTCCAGCAAAGAACACCAGAACCATTACCAGATTTGCCGCCACCGGATTTCTGGTAAACCAATTGATAAGCCCTTTCGAATTTTTTTCTATCACTGCACTGCACCCAAGCTCAGATTATTTTTAACCCGCAGTTTTAAACCTTCTATCGGAGTACCTAGGGCACTGACAATAATTTCGGTGCCATCCTCCAGACCCTCTGAAATGTAATAGTATTCATCATCGGCAGAGACCACAGTGACTGGCACAATCTTGAGCAGTTGGTTGGCATCCACCAGTCCTACTCTTGAGCCTTCCAATAGAGCACTGCGAGGGACTCTAAACACATTGTCCAGCACTCTGCCTTCAATAGACGCCTTAACAAAGGTGCCGACTCTCAGAGGTACTGACCTATTACCGCCAGCTGAATTAAGACCATAGGGATCTGCTACTCTGGCTACTATATATTGCGATCGGTTGAGCTCACTCACCACACCTTCCGAGCGTTCAACACCCGCCAACCAAGACGAATTAATACCGTCTACAGTACCACTGAGCATTACGCTTTTGTCAGAGAGGCTAGCCCTTGATGAAAGACTTTCCATCATTGACAAATCTCTCTCGGTCAGGGGTAATCTCACCTCAATAAAATCAATGGCAAAGGTCTCACCAATACGGGTGCCTGTGGTTACGAATTGACCAATATCTGCTAATTTCTTGGCCACCATACCTGCGTAAGGTGCTCTGATCTCAGTCTTTTGTAGCTTAATCTTCGCCTGTCGAACCTCAGCCTGGGCTTGCAAAAGATTAGCTTCAGCTTCTAACAGGTAGGGCCTACGAAGCGCTAAAAGAGGTGCCTCTGACTGTGGCCGCCCGGTCAAAGCCCATTCCCTCTCCGCCTGCACTGAACGGGCGCGCTCTAGCTCCATGCCAGCCTGGGCACTGATTAACCGCGCCTCGGCGCGCTGAAGCGCTACTTCATAGTCCGTAGGATCCAGTTTCATCAGCATATCGCCTGCCTGGAAAATTCCGCCTACAACAAAGGCATCCGAAACTTGCAGAACCGCGCCAGAGACTTCCGAGACGAGAGATGTTCTAGTTCTTGCCTTCACGGTACCCTGGGATTCAACACGCATAGTCAACTGGGAGCTTTTAACAGTCGCAGTTTTGACCGCAATTGCAGCCTCAGGCTGGGGAGACTTCTCCGCCTCTGGCTTTAAGACATTCATCATCACAGCTACGAACAGAGCAGCCAGTACCACGCCAACGGCTATTAATTTATCTTTCACGCAAAATTCCTTTAATTTTTATTTTAGTAAGGTGCGACATCTATTCTGTATTGCTGCTAGTTTACGAAGAGCAGAGGCTGAACTAACCAGCCACATCCTCCTGCTGCAATACCAGCAATGATATCGTCGAGCATTATACCCAGCCCACCAGATACTTTTTTATCAAACCAATTTATTGGCCAAGGCTTTAAAATATCAAACAGCCGGAACAGCACAAATCCCAACGCTACTGATACGTAACCAGCGGGCAAAAAGGCCATGGTAATCCAATAACCGACAAATTCGTCCCAAACAATCCCGCCGTGGTCGTGTACGCCAATTTTGTCGGCGGCTCTGCCACAAATAAAGAGGCCCGCAAGCGCGGCAAGAAAAATCACTGCTACATAAGTAGGCTGACTTAGTTGAGCGAGCAGCAGCCAAAGAGGTATTGCCACCAGCGTCCCCATGGTGCCCGGGGCTCTTGGCGACAAACCACTGCCGAAACCAAAGGCCAGCATTAGGCTGGGCGAGCGCAGGAGATCGGTAAAACTCGGGTTAGTGACTGAAATGATCAAATCCTCTGCTGTTTTTTTGTAATGTCTGACCATCAATCTCAACCAGCTCACCACTGCTTTTGGGGGGCTCTATATGCCCAACCAATGTTGCTTTTAGTTCACCCCGAGCAATCAGATCATCAATCGAATGACGCTTGCTCTTGGGAACAGTAAAACATAGCTGATAATCATCACCCCCAGTCAGCGCCCAATCCAGATACTGCTGAGGATAGGCTTCTACTACTTCCCGGTGGACGGGGAGTAACGCGCTACTCAGCTGTGCGTTGACACCACTGGCAGCACAGATATGTCCGAGATCCGCAACTAATCCATCGGAGATATCAACACAGGCACTGGCAATGCCGCGCAACCTAATGCCCAACTCAATCTGTGGCTGAGGCCGATAAAATCTTGTTAGTAACCGCTCACTATCCTTTAAAAAGCTAGTGGGGTTAGCAAGAGAATCCAGAGCTGCAGCGCCATCACCCAGCACACCACTGACATAGATGCCATCGCCGGCGCAGGCACCGCTGCGCTGTAGAGCTGCACCAACAGGCACATCACCAAGCATTGTAATGCTGATACAGAGCGGGCCTGAGGTGGTGTCTCCGCCCACCAGAGCTATATCAAACTCTGCAGAGACCTGGGCTAAGCCAAGGCTAAACCCCTGAAACCAATCTTGTCTGGCTAAATGCTTGGGAATGGTTAGCGCCAAGGTAAACCAACTAGGTGTAGCTCCCATGGCAGCCATATCGCTAAGATTCACGCAAAGTGCTCGACTGGCAATCTGCTCAGCACCGGCGGTAGCTGGAAAATGGACAGTTTCTACCAGACTGTCTGTAGCCACCACAAGCTGACGGCTGGGGTCGGGACAAAGCAGCGCAGCATCATCTCCAATACCCAGCTCTACTCCCCGCTGACCCGTAAGATCTTTGAAGTAGGTTGCGATTAAAGAAAATTCGCTAGAGAGGTTCATTGGTTGCTGATCCAATTGAGCACACCTTGATTCGTTATTTACGTTGGTTGGCGGCCACTTCTATCCCGCGCTTATCCACAGCGACCTTATCTAAAACGCCATTGATAAACTTGAAGGCATCGGTAGGCCCGTAGGTTTTCGCGAGATTGACGCCTTCATTGATCACAACCTTATAGGGTACCTCTATGCTGTAGAGCATTTCATAGGTTGCTATACGCAACACGGCTCGGGACACTGGATCTAAATCAGTATTTTCACGATCCAGATGAGGGCCGTAGCTGGCATCTATATCGGCTAGATGTTTGGGCACTCCAAACAGAATGTTATGGAATAACTGCGTATCGACCTTGGCCATATCGTTGTCGATATGAAATTCGGCTTCAATATCGATCAGGTCAGTACCACCCACATCCCAGGAGTATAAAGCCTGGACCAGGAGCCGGCGCGCCTTCTGTTTTTCCTTTGGTTTGGACATATTAGTCGGCACTCTGCATGGTTCGGAAGACTGCGAGCAGCTCTAGAACAGTCAGCGCAGCTTCTTCACCTTTGTTCTCTTCATTATCCCCAGAACGATCCAGAGATTGCTGCAGGTTATCTGTGGTCAAGAGACCAAAGGCAACTGGAAGGTTTTCATTTAAACCCACCTCTCCAATACCGCGAGTCGTCTCGGAGCAGACGTAGTCGAAGTGCGGAGTATCACCGCGAATAACACAGCCCAGAGTAATAATGGCATCAAAGCGACCGGTGCGAGCAGCTTTCTGAGCCGCCAGTGGCAATTCAAAGGCACCAGGAACTCGATAAGATTCCACAGCATCGCCACTAATATCGTGACGCGCTAGCGCGCGCAGAGCACCAGCTAATAAACCATCGGTTATCTCCGCATTCCAACGAGCAGCAATCACTGCAATACGGGGATTCCCCAGATCAAAACTACCTTCTTCAGGCCTAAACTCACTCATTATCAATTCCTGTTTGCGCTATTCGCAGTCGACGTATTCAACAACTTCTAAATCAAAGCCTGAGATACCGGTAAATTTGAAAGGCGCGCTCATCAGACGCATTTTGTGGACACCCAGATCCATCAATATCTGAGAGCCTGTACCTACCTGCTGATAAACCACATCCCCGGCGGGCTGGGTTTTTCCATTATTGGGATTCAAAATCATTTCAATGCTCTGATCTATATCCTCGGCACTCTCAGGATAGTAGAGCAACACCAAGGCCCCTCTACCCTCTTTGGCAATAGCTTCCATAGCCTTGTGGAATGACCAGGTGTTGAAGCCTGAGTCTGACTCCATGGCTAGCAAATCTCTCGCCGAGCGATTGATATGTACCCGCACCAACGGTGCGTCTTCACCGGTGACGTCACCCTTAACCAGAGCAAAATGTTTTTCGTTGCGGGCATTATCCAAATAAGTCTTGAGGCTAAAGTCACCGAACTGGGTATTTATCTGACGCTCACTGATGCACTGAGTCGTTTTCTCAGTTACCAAGCGGTAGTGAATTAGGTCGGCAATGGTGCCAATTTTTAATTGATGTTTCTCGGCAAATATTTCCAAGTCATCGCGGCGGGCCATGGTGCCATCTTCATTCATGATTTCAACAATCACCGCGGCGGGCTCAAAACCAGCAATTCGCGCCAGATCACAGCCAGCTTCGGTATGGCCAGCACGGCTGAGAACGCCGCCCGGCTGAGCCTTGAGGGGGAAAATATGACCTGGCTGAACTATATCTTCGGGGCGAGCATTGCCCGCGACTGCCGCCTGCACTGTACGCGCACGATCGGCCGCAGAAATACCAGTGGTAACACCCTCGGCAGCTTCAATTGAGAGAGTGAATGGTGTGCTGTGGCTCGACTTATTGCTGTCGCCTTCGACCATCATACCTAGCTCTAGCTGCCTGCAGCGCTGCTCGTTCAGCGTCAGGCAAATAAGGCCCCGGGCATAGGTCGCCATAAAGTTAATATCCTGGGGCCGCACCATGGGCGCAGCCATAACCAGATCACCTTCATTTTCGCGATCTTCGTCGTCCATCAAAATAACCATCTTTCCCTGACGAATATCTTCGAGTAATTCTTCTACTGTGTTAAGTACCATTTTCTCTTCTCTTCCAGTGTATTGCGTATTACTAATTCTGCTTATTGATCCGCTGCCTTGTCACCCAGTAGCAGTCGCTCTAGATAACGGGCGACCAGGTCCACTTCTAAATTGACCCTGGTTCCTACTCTGTAGTCTCCCATGACGGTATGGGTCATAGTATGGGGAACAATGTTTAATTCAAACTCTGAACCTTCGACTTTGTTAATAGTCAGGCTGGTGCCATCCAATGTAATTGAGCCTTTATGGGCGATATATTTTGCCAGTTCGCGAGGTGCGCGAATTCGGAAGCGCCATGACCTTGCGTCTTCCTCTAGGGAAACCACCTCTCCTATACCATCCACATGACCAGAGACTATATGGCCTCCAAAGCGATCACTGGCTTGCATGGCTTTTTCCAGATTGATGCGGCTGCCGGTTTCCCAATCACCTATGGTGGTTAGATTTAAAGTCTCTACCGAGACATCGGCAATAAAGCCTTCGCCTGTGAGTTCGACGGCGGTAAGGCAGGCGCCATTGCAGGCGATGCTGTCGCCGAGCTGCACGTCGGTCAGACTGAGGTCACCGCTGCGAATAGTCAGGCGCACATCTCCGCCGCGCTGCTCTAGGTTAGCTATATCGCCGATGGCGCTGATAATTCCTGTGAACATAACTTTAAGTCCTGTAAATCTACTTTAAACGAGTACCTGTTACGGGTTGCGGCAGCTGATAGCCTACTGAAACCCAAACCTACTATCGGCATTCTAAATGCCACGTGCAAAAAACCAGATCCTTCACCTTGCCAAGCATGCTCCACGCAATGCTTTGGATACAGATTGCCAGTCTAAAAGTCAGTAATCCTTATCCGGTCTCAACACCACCCGAATATCCTCGCCAATCTGCCGAATATCCTGTATCGACAACGCCAAATGAGCGTCAATCGTCTCAATTGGCAAATCAAACATAGGTCGCGCCTCATTGCCAAATAGCTTGGGCGCCCAATAGCACACTAGCTCATCCAGCAAACCCTCCGCAACAAATGCACCAGCCAGGCCAGCACCAGCTTCCACTAGCACCTGATTGCATCCGCGACCCGCCAAATCCGCTAACAGTGCTCGTAGATCAATATGCTTTTCTATGGCAGGCAGAAAAATCACCTCAGCTCCTGCCGCTATTAGGGCCGCCGCTTTATTTCGCTGCTCCTCACCATCCAGCGTCGCTACCAGAGTCGATCCAGGTTGCTGCAACATGCGCGCCTCTGGAGACATCTGCAACTGAGCATCTACCACTACTCGCAATGGCTGCCTGAGTGGGTCATCAACGCCAACATCCTTATTCGTTATGCGCACAGTAAGAGAGGGATCGTCCATTTTTTGCGTACCCATGCCAGTAATAATTGCACATTGAGCAGCACGCAAACGCTGCACATCGGCTCGCGCCGCTGGTGTGGTAATCCATTGACTCTGGCCACTGGCCATTGCGGTTCGCCCATCCAGGCTCGCCGCCATCTTAACCGTCACCCAGGGAACCCCCTGTTCGAAACGGCTAATAAATCCTTTGTTGATCTCGCGAGCCTGATCTTCGAGCAGACCCACCATCACTTCAATACCCGCATCCTGTAACTTCTTGATCCCCTGCCCCGCTACCTCAGGATTGGGATCCTCACAGGCAATAACAACGCGGACAATGTTGGCGGCAATCAATGCATCGGCACAGGGGCCAGTTTTACCCTGATGACTACAGGGCTCAAGACTCACATAGGCAGTTGCACCACTGACATCAGCCGCTGACATTAACGCTTCTATCTCAGCATGATTGCCACCTGCAGGCCTGGTATAACCCTCTGCCAAAATCTGGTCATCAAGAGCAATAACGCAGCCAACCGTCGGATTAGGCGACGTGGTGTAACGTCCCTTAGCGGCGAGCTTTAGTGCTCGCGACATCATCTTGCGATCAACAGCGCTCATTACTTATCAGCCGGAGTTGGTTTTAATGCAGTCAGGCGATTGAGCTCATCTTGAAACTCACTGAGATCTTGAAAACTACGGTATACAGAGGCGAACCGAACGTAGGCTACTTCATCCAACTCACGAAGTTGGCGCATAACCTCTTCACCGATAATGCGGGATGAGACTTCACGCTCACCTGTGACCTGCAAAAAGTGCTTAATTTGCGAGAGAGACACCTCGATATTTTCGATAGAGACGGGACGTTTTTCCAATGCTCGCTGGAGACCAGCCCTGAGCTTATCCTCATCAAAGGATTCGCGACTGCCGTCGGTTTTTATAACCCTTGGCATCACCAGCTCAGCCAGCTCATAGGTGGTAAAACGCTCACTGCACTCCACGCACTCGCGACGACGTCGAACCTGGCCGCCATCGGCAACCAGACGCGAATCTATGACTTTGGTGTCATCAGCATTACAGAACGGACAATACATAGCAGCACATCAAAAAATAGGTGCAGCATTCTACCACAAGATAAGGTTTTTAAAGCCCCCTGAATCTCGCTCTGTTTAGTACCCAAAAGGGCTAGTTTTATGGCTTGTCCATGGCGGCAATAGAGACATCTGTGCCTGAATGGACATAGCAAGTACCCTGCTGGGTAAACGTAGAGCGATGACGCGGCCCCAGTGCGGCTCCATCTGAATTCTCATAGCCAGCATCACCAGGATAGAGACAGACCAACTGACCTTCGAACTTACAGAGACGCGGCGTCACCTCATAGGGCTCGCGCAGGGTGAGGGCTGCATGGGCCTGCGCCGCAGTTGCATAATGTCTAATCAATAACAGACTTAGGTAGGTGGGCGGCATAAGATTTAACTGGCCGCCATGATGCAGGTCGATCGCCTGCTGAAGGCCAATCCACTGAAATTCATGGATTTCACCATCATCAATTAAAATATCCGCCGAGCTAACCTGTGCCTCCACCACAAAAAACCAGGTAGCAAATCGACGAGACTCGCCTTCAGGCGTAGTCCAGTTGCAAAAGTGTGCCAAATCCTCAGCAGCCAGATCTACCCCACATTCTTCCTTAGCCTCTCTAACTGCAGCAATTTTAGCTGCCTCCATTTGACTATCAGCCGCCTCGATCTCTACCTGATCTATAGCACCGCCGGGAAACACCCAGGCACCTGCGGCAAAGGCTAATTTTGCATTGCGGCGCAGCAATAACGTCTCCAACCCCTGCTCAGTATCACGCAGCAGTATCACTGTAGAGGCTAGGCGAAGCTGATGATCAATCATGGTTACCTCCTAAAGTTGGGCATATTTTCGAAAATCAAAAAAAAGCCCCAGCATAGTGGGGCTTTTTGACCAACTTGGCAAAGTCTATCCGTAGACAGGGAATCGCTTACAGATGGCCAGCACCTGAGACTTAACATCAGCAATCACCTGCTCGGAGTTGCCATTCTCAAGGCTATCTAGAATATCGCACATCCAATGGGTAAGCTGAACGGTCTCTTCAATACCAAAGCCACGAGTTGTAATCGCCGGCGTACCTACTCGCAAACCCGAGGTAACAAATGGCGAGCGCGGATCATTGGGTACTGCGTTCTTGTTAACAGTGATAAAGGCTTCGCTCATAGCGCGGTCAGCATCAGTACCTGTGTACTCTTTACCAATCAAACTTACCAGCATCAGGTGGTTTTCTGTGCCATTGGAAACAATGTTAATGCCGCGCTCCATAAAGGTTGCTGCCATTGCTTTGGCATTGGCGACGACCTGTTTTTGGTAATCGACAAATTCTTGGCTTGCAGCCTCTTTGAAGGCCACAGCCTTGGCTGCGATAACATGACAGAGAGGGCCACCCTGGCTTCCAGGAAACAGTGCCGAATTACATTTCTTGGCTACGTCTTCATCATTAGTCAGAATGATACCGCCTCTTGGGCCGCGCAGAGTCTTATGCGTTGTTGAGGTCACAACATGAGCATGAGGAACTGGGCTGGGATAAACACCGGCCGCAATCAGGCCAGATACATGGGCCATATCAACCATCAGGTAGGCACCAACACTGTCGGCAATGGCACGGAATCTAGCCCAATCCATAATGCCTGAGTAGGCAGAGAAGCCAGCGATAATCATGGCTGGTTTGTGTTCTTTGGCCAGAGCTTCAACCTGATCATAATCGATCAACCCAGTCTCGGGGTTTAGGCCGTATTGCACAGCATTGTAGAGCTTGCCAGAAAAGTTTGGTTTGGCACCATGGGTCAGGTGACCACCATCCGCCAAACTCATCCCTAGAATCGTATCACCGCCTTTGATGAGTGCCAGAAATACTGCACTGTTGGCCTGAGAGCCTGAATGAGGCTGCACATTGGCGTAGGCGGCACCATAGAGGCTCTTGAGTCGCTCTATGGCCAGCTCTTCTGCCACATCGACATATTCACAGCCGCCATAATATCGTTTTCCCGGATATCCCTCTGCGTATTTGTTGGTCATTTTGCCACCCTGCGCTTCCATAACCGCTGGGCTGGTGTAATTCTCTGACGCAATCAGTTCAATATGCTGTTCTTGGCGCTGGTCTTCTTGCTGAATGGCCTGCCATAATTCGGCATCAAACTTGGCAATCGTCTGGTCTTGATCAAACATAGGACACGAATTCCTTGAAGGTATTAACGAGTAAAAATTGGAGGCGACGAGTATACCGGAAAAGCACTAGAATCGACAGGGCAAAAATCATAATTTCAGGCTTCTATACAGGCTTTATCCAGCCTCAACAGAGTAGATCCCAAGAGATCACCTCTATTCAAAAAGCGCCATGGCCTCAATATGAGTAGTATGGGGAAACATGTCCATAACCCCCACCGCAGACAACTTATAACCCGCCTCCGCTAACACAGCGGCATCTCTGATCATTGTCGAGGGATGACAGGAAATATAAATAATCTGTCGCGCTTTTGACTTGGCGACCCAGGGCATTACGCCGGCGGCGCCATTGCGTGGCGGATCCAAAAGCACCAGGTCGATCGGCTCTTTGCTAGCGCTAATCCTACTTAGTCCCACAGCGCGAGTTAAATCAGCCACAGAAAATTCAACATTAGTCAGGCCGTTAAGTCGCGCATTATCCTCGGCACCCTTCACCAACTCAGGCAAGCCTTCAACGCCCATAACCTTTGCGAAGCGTTGGCTTAGGGGTAGGGACAGATTGCCTGTACCACAGTAAAGATCGACCGCTATGTTGCCTCCCTCAGGTAGCAAGCCCAGCATCTGCTCAATCATCAACCGATTAATTTCACCATTAACCTGAATAAA
This sequence comes from uncultured Porticoccaceae bacterium, assembly GCA_965656965.1. Taxonomy (GTDB): domain Bacteria; phylum Pseudomonadota; class Gammaproteobacteria; order Pseudomonadales; family Porticoccaceae; genus HTCC2207. The sequence continues at coordinate 56,344 of CBFHMK010000012.1, read as the reverse complement.
CTGTCCCGGCTCAAAATTTAGCCTGATGCCGTCAGGCACCGAGAAATAAAGGGAGTCTCTACCCTGATCTAAGCGTGTGAAACGCGCCTGCTTGCCGGCCTTCCACCAGAGCTGGGCCGGGTCACGCCCCATCTGCTGCAAGCCATCGAGAATTTGTTCTAGTTCCACTTCATTGGGTAATCGACTGGCCTCAATGGCGACCGCAAAACTATCATCTGCCGAGACTAACTCGACTTCAAAAATACGGATTGCTGTTGGCACCGACATCAGCCAGAGAGGCAGCTGAGCAATAACATCCGGCAGCGGAGCGGCCAGCACCGGACACTGGGTAATAGGCTCAATACGACGACTGCCGGCATTGCGAAAACCTACTAAAAATTTACCATCTTTAGTTTTCTGCACCGCCAACCGAGCTCTGCGCCTGTAACCCCATTGCGGGGCGCTGAGTGCAGGCAGCACTCTGGCTGGTTCCAAGCCGCCGCGCCGCAAACTATTGAGCAGTTGCTGCTCTTTAAACTGCAGTTGCTGATCATGATCTAGATGCTGCAGACTGCAGCCTCCACAGCGCAAAAAATGCTTACATTCTGGATCGACCCGGCTGTCTGCAGCATTGAGTATTTTAGTGGCACGCCCTTCGTCGTAATTACGCTTTCTGTTGTTGATATGTAACTCAACAGTTTCCGTGGGCAGCGCACCTTCGATAAAGCAGGTCTTGCCGTCAATACGGCCCACGCCACGGCCATCGTGACTAAGATCAGTAATGTCGCAAATCAAAGATTGTTGTTCCTGCATCCGGTTACCTGTGCCCCAACCTAGCCTATTAAACGCGGCGATAGTATCAGATCAGCGCTCTTAACCCGAGATATGAATCACAGCTTGAATGTATTTTACAACCTGAGTCCTTGGCAGGATAATCAGTCGCTAACCTGTCATCAAAGAGGACAATCGAGATGGAGCTTGAAAATACTGCCGAACAATGGGGCTGGCTGAGCAAAATGTTTCACTGGCTGACCGCAGCACTGATTTTTATTCAAATTCCGCTGGGATTTTATGCCGACAGTCTTAAACTGTCTGCCTTCAAAATTGATGTCTTTGTGTGGCATAAATCCCTTGGTATGCTGGTTTTGTTGCTGCTAATACTGCGCCTATTGTGGCGTATCAAGAGTACAGTCCCCGTCTCACTGGCGACCAACAAACTACAAAAGGCCCTGGCATCAACTGTGCATGCAGTGCTCTACCTACTGATGCTGGCGCTGCCGATTTCTGGCTGGGTAGTCACCTCTGCAGCCAATCTGCCGGTCAAGTTATTCTGGCTGATACCCCTGCCTGCAATCACCGCCCCAGACATGGCACTTAAATCACTGGCGGCCGAAATACATGAAGTCTGCGTATTTGTATTGATTGCCGTCTTAGTGCTCCATATAGGTGCAGCACTAAGGCACCAACTGATATTGGCAGATAGCGCCATTAAACGACTATGGTTTTAGACAAAATTATGCTTAAAAAACTGACTGTTATTCTAATCCTGCTAAGTCCCCTTACCTGGGTTAAGGCAAGCGAGGCTGAATGGCAATCAAACATTGCCGAAAGCCGCCTATCCTTCGCCCCCAGCTTTGAAGGGCTACCAATTAATGGTGGCTTTAACCAGTTCTCGGTGAGTTACTCAACCCTGAGCAATGGCCAGCCAGCCAGCCTGTTAGTCAAGGTTGTAATTGGTAGCGTAGACCTAAGCAATGAAGACCTTAACCAGGCGGTTCAAGCTGTTGATTGGTTTGACACAGAAACCTACCCTCAAGCCATATTTAGCAGTCAAAATATTGTCGCAGATAGCTCAGGAAATGATTTTCTGGCGACAGGTACATTGACGCTAAAAGGTGCAGAAAAGCGAGTGGAGGTACCTTTCAAATGGCGGGATTTAGGTCAGGGAAAAGCGTCGATGGCCGGAGAGCTAATCTTGGGGCGCAGTGATTTTGCTATCGGCACCGGAGAATGGGCCAGCGGCGACCAGATAGGTCTGGCGGTGCGAGTCTGGTTTGATGTGCTTCTGGTATCGGACCATGACTAAATCCAGGGTTTGCCTTTTTCTGCTGCTTATCAGCCTGATGGGCTGCAGCACAATCAATGAATACAGCGCTCAGTCTGACCAACCAGCCAATTTTCCAGCTAACCATTATCAGCAGGCTGACTCCAATCATGTCTACAGGATAGACAGCGATCTCTCTCAGATAATTATCAGCGTGCGTCGCGGAGGTCTAATGGCAAAGCTCGGCCATGACCATATCGTTGCCAGCCATCATGTGCAGGGCTTTATTTTGCTAGACCAGATGCGGGGCCAATGCAGAGCTGACTTTTTTGCACCTCTGGCTATGTTGGAAGTGGACAATCCAGAGCTGAGAGCTGCAGCAGCAATGGCGACCAAGCCGACAGACGCAGAAATTGTTGGTACCAGGAGCAATATGCTTAAGAGCCTTGAAGCCGAACTTTTCCCATTTGCTCAGCTACAGAGCAGAGACTGCATTGATGCACTAGGGGGCAATCCAGCAAATATACACTTTGATCTCCATGGTGTTGTGCGATCCCAAAAAATTGCGGTCAGCCTCGATCAATCTGATGAAAGTCAGCTATTAGTAACCAGCAACTTTTCGATACTACAAAGCGACTATGGCATCGAGCCTTTTTCGATTATGAATGGCTTGATTCGGGTCGAAGATCGGCTGGATATCAGCGTCCAGCTGGTGGCCAAAAGAGCTAGAAAGGAATAGCTTTACCATCCCAGTCCAAGAACGAAAGCTGCCCATCCGGCTCTACATTCTCCATGATCTGTGCCAACCGGTCTGCCACAAATGCTGGCGTAAATAGCTTGCCCTCAGGCACCGAGGCCTGAAAGGGTTTGGATAGCGGCGTATCTGTGGTGCCGGGATGAAAGGCAATAAGTTTGATGTTTTTGGCCCTACGCGCATATTCCACCGCATAGGTCTGCAACAGACTATTGAGCGCGGCCTTGGAGGCGCGATAGGCGTACCAGCCACCCAAACGGTTGTCGGTGGTACTGCCCACCCGAGCACTAAACACCGCAACAACGCAGGGCTGCTTGCCCTTTAAAACGCGGTGCAATAACTTCAACCAAAGGGCCGGCACTATGCTATTGGCCTGAAAAATTTTGTGCAGGACATCAGCATTCACATCCTCAAAACGTTTTTCTGGTCGCATATCCGCATCATGCAAAATGCCATGACAGACACAGACTCGACTAAAGGTACCTTTGAAGGGCTCAAGCTGAGCAATTACCTCGATCATCGCCTGTTCATGGTAGTCAGACTGAATCCAGATCAAAGCATCTTCAGCTTGTAGCTCTGGCGCTAAGTTTCGGGACTGCTGGCTAACCGCAATCACTCTATCGACCTCGGGGTCTGCCAGGAAATTTTTAAGCATGGCCTGTCCAAGCCCACCTGAGGCACCAAGCACTAACACTGTGTTCTCTGTCATAGGTTGGTCTCAGCTCCAGCACAGGTATTGCAACGGGTTTTACCCGTGAGCAACCGAGATATCTGATGACGGTACCTGGCAAAAAACAGATAACCCAGTTGGGCCAACTGCTTAAACAGCGGCCAGCGTAAGATCGCGACCCAGTGGCGTTTACCTACCAGAGCCCAAGCCCAATAGGTAACATCAAGCCCATAAATCATTTCGCCATCGCCGAGCTCGCCATGCAGTATGCGGTCAGCTTGCTGGCGATCTACGCGCGGGAAACGGGCATTAAAATCTGCAGCACAGATATCTTCGAAGGCAATTTTTCCTGCGTTATCAAGCCGTTTTAAGTGGTCCATTTCAGCAACACAGAGAGGGCAGCCGCCATCATAAAAAATACTGAGTTCGGTCATAACTTAAAGCTCCAACACCATTAATGAGATAACAAGTAAATGGGCCAGACCAACCCAGAGGGTCAACCATAGACGCATACGCCAGTAACTTCTGTCCTGATTGATACCAATCAAAGACTCTGCAACGAGCAGACCAAGATATCCCGCTAGTAGCAAGCAAACAGAAAAAATAGTCATGATTGGCGCTATGTAAATTAGCAGCAAATAGGCCCAGGCCGAGAGCGCCAGAAGGTTGCTAAATAGAATTGCCATCAGCGCTAATGAGTCGTCATTCTGACGAGCCTGGGACCAGAGAGTCCCGCTTAAAAAACTAAGAATAACCGCACTGTAGGCGATAAACACATAGGGAGCATAGAGCCCAAAAATCGCTGCACTTTGCAGGCCGTTGCCTAACAGGGCAGCCTCAACCATCACACAGCTGGGTACCAAAAATGGCACTAACCCGATAAAGCCAAGAGCTCTGGTGAGCATTGAAGCTGTCATATCTGTGTACCTGTGTGGCTGATGAAGAAAAATAAGTAATAGAGCTACGGCTTCAGAGCCGCTTTAGATCGCCCATTGTGCTCCTGAGCCAAGTCCAAAGAGCCAGCCATAGCGTAGCTATAGAACATGCAGTAAAACCCCAAGGACAGATCACAGCCTATGCACCAAGTTGGCCTATTTTGGTTTAATAATGATTTGCGCATCAATGATAACCCTGCGCTTGTGCAGGCTGCTGCCAGTACTAAACAGCTTATCTGCTTCTATTGCATGCCGCCCAGCGCAGCGATGGCTGGAACAAAGGGGCCGCGCAATCTGTCACCACACCGCTCACAGTTTTTACGCCAGAGCCTGATGGATCTGGACCACAGCCTGCAGCAGTATGGTCAAAAGCTTATTGTTCTTGACGAGCCTCCAATACAGGCTCTAGCTCAGCTGATTACGCAGTACGATATAGATCAGGTGTTCAGTAGCAGTAGCGCCGATTATTATCAAAACAAAATCTGGCATACTCTGGCATCCAGATACCCTTTGATTGGCTTCACAAAGATTGACAACAATCGGCTGTTCAGCCCGACAGAGCTGCCATTTAGTGTTGAGAATTTGCCTGATAGCTTCTCGAAATTTCGTCGCAAGGTGGAGTCGATTGAGATAGGGAAAGCCATTAACCGGCCAAGCTCTCTGCCACCAAGCCCGGTGAAAGAAAACTATCAGTTAAATCATGTACCCAAGCCTGCCAACAATACTCAGGCGCTGTTTGAGGGCGGCGAAACCGCCGCTCTAAAACATCTTGAAAGCTATTTTTCTCGTGGTCTAGCCAGCACCTATAAAGAAACTCGCAATGGCCTGCAAGGCATGGACTATTCCACTAAATTCAGCCCCTGGCTGGCGACGGGTTGTCTATCGCCGAAAACAATCTTGGATGCCCTGAGATATTATGAAGAGGCTGTAGAAAGCAATGACTCCACCTACTGGATATATTTCGAACTGTTATGGCGGGAGTATTTCCAGTGGTATGCACAGAATCATGGACGGCGCCTGTTTGTATTCAATGGCATTAAAAACCATAAGCCCAGCACCAGCTTTTACCCCGAGCGCTTCCAGAAATGGTGCCAGGGTAATACGCCCTACCCCATTATTAATGCCTGTATGAAGCAGCTGAATGCCACCGGGTACCTTTCTAACCGTGGTCGTCAACTGGTAGCCAGTTGCTTTGTACATGAGCTCAATCTTGACTGGCGTTATGGCGCTTCCTACATGGAGCATCAACTGGTCGACTATGATGTGGCTTCCAACTGGGGCAACTGGCAATATCTAGCCGGCGTAGGTGCAGACCCCCGTGCCAATCGCAGATTTGATCTTGAAAAACAAACTAAAATCTACGACCCGCAGCATAGTTTTATCAATGCCTGGGGTGGCAATCAGTATTCAGCAACGCTGGATTCCCTTGATGCTGCTGACTGGCCCGTAGAACAGACCAATATGGGTGCTGAAAAATGAGCCAGTACCACAGCCTGAGGCTGGTGCTGGGCGATCAACTCAATCGCCAGCATTCCTGGTATCGTCAGCAGGATTCGGGCGTACTATACCTAATAGCCGAACTTCACCAGGAAGCCGGCTATGTTAAGCATCACATCCAAAAGCTCTGTAGCTTCTTTGCTGCGATGGCAGATTTTGCCAAGTCTCTGCAAGCAGATGGGCATCAGGTCAGGTACTACAACTTAGATGAGACCGTCGCCTATCCGAGTCTGAGCCATTTGATTACCTCAGTATGTGCCCATTACGGCATTGAAAAATTTGATTATCAGGCTCCGGATGAATTCAGATTGGCGCGGCAATTAGAGACACTTCAGTTTGCCAGGCCCACAGTGGTTACCTGCTATGACAGCGAGCACTTCCTGTTGCCGCAAGATGAGATATCCCAGTACATCAATGCTGGCAAGCACAATCGTATGGAGTCCTTTTATCGCAAGATGCGCAAGCGGTTTGACCTTCTGATGGAGGGCGATGAACCCAGAGGTGAGCGATGGAACTTTGATGGCGAAAATCGGCAAAAGCTAAAAGCTGCCGATCTGGAGCAGGTTCCGGAACCCCTGCTATTTAATAATGATGTAGGCCCCATTTTGGCGCGAATAGAGAGGCATGGAATTGCCTCGATTGGAAACGGCACTGAGAATTTACTCTGGCCAATCAACCAACAGCAAGCAGAGCAGTTACTGCACTTTTTTTGTCGCCACTGCCTGCCTAATTTTGGCCGATTTCAGGATGCCATGACCAGGCAGGGAGATAATCGCTGGAGCCTTTATCACTCCAGAATATCCTTTGCACTGAACAGTAAGCTGTTACATCCCATGCAGGTAATAGAGACCGCGCTTAGCTATTTCGAGGACAGCACAGAGATAGATCTAGCCCAGATAGAGGGCTTTATTCGGCAGATTCTGGGTTGGCGAGAATATATTCGCGGTGTTTATTGGGTCAATATGCCAGCCTATGCGGAGCGCAATGAGCTAGATGCTCAGCGCGATCTGCCCGACTACTTCTGGACAGGTAACACCAAGATGTCCTGCATGCAGCAAGCCATAGATCAGTCCCTGAACTATGCCTATGCCCATCATATCCAGCGGCTAATGGTGACTGGAAATTTTGCCATGCTGGCGGGCGTTCACCCAGACCAGCTGGATCAGTGGTATCTGGGTATTTATATTGATGCGATTGAATGGGTGGAAATGCCAAATACCCGAGGTATGAGTCAGTTTGCCGATGGCGGCCTAGTGGCCACTAAACCCTATGCTGCCAGTGGCAGTTACATCAATAAGATGAGCGATTACTGCAGCGGCTGCCACTATAAGGTCAAAGAACGCTTCAGCGAACAGGCTTGCCCCTTCAATAGCCTTTACTGGCACTTTATGCAGCGCCATGCAGACAGGTTTGCCCGCAACCCCAGAACCGCCATGGCCTACCGCAGCTGGGATAAAATGGACCCCGAGATCAAAAGGCAGCTACTGGAGCGCGCCGATTACTGTCTGGAAAATTTGGAAAATCTCTAAATCAATAACTAGCCCTTAGTACCAATGGCTGCGCCTGCTTATGGATTGCCCAAATCTACTAATGAGTCAATAATAGTTTCGTAATTCGTAAAGAATTCCTGAGACGTGCCATCTTCCAACGTCACTGGCGTTTTTATATTCCCCTGCATTTTAACTAGGCCCACTGAGTCCAAAAACTCTGCAATAGCGATACGAAATTCAACACTACCTATCCAATTAATATATTTTAAGACCCCCCAATCCTGCTTAGAACCGCCAGTCGGGTGATATTTTGTAATACGGGTAAACACAATATCGTTTTTCGGATCGACAAAGATGTACTGCCCAAACTTCCCACTGGCATTAAATATTTTTGCCTCATCGCTATGGCGCGAAACCCACCAGTGGAGGGAGTAGCCACGCTTTTGAGTAATGGTGGTACTGTCTATGTCATCCCAAACCTGACTAAAGGTTTCGTTAACATATTGCTCCGAAATAAGCTGCTCACCCTGCCAGTTGCCATTGCGTGCAAATAGCAAACCAAAGCGCGAATACTGTCTAACCGTAGTATCAATGCAGCAGTAGGTCATGGGATTCCCTGCGCTATCCTGCCAAAGAGTGACATCAGTGAGACCTATTTTATCGAGAATACGCTCAGCCAATAGCCTATCTGCAGGCTCGCCAGTGACCGAGAAAAGAATATCCGCCAGCAACATCGAATTTACATTGTTGTATTCAAAGCGCTGTCCTGCAGGCTTTTCAACGCCAACGGCTCTAGCATAGGCGAGATGGTCTGCAGAAAAATACATGTTTTCGTGCTCATGGGGCGGCATCTCAAGACCACTGGTCATATCCAAAAGTTGGCGGATGGTAATCTCGCCGCGCTCATCATTAAAGTAGTCAAGGTACCTGGCCACGGGGTCGTCAAGACTGTCAATTTCACCTCGATCAATGGAAACACCAATCAGTGCCGCATAAAAACTTTTTGCCATAGACCAAGAAGTACCATAGCTGTCTTTGCTGTAGCCCGGGGCATAGCGCTCACCTACCAGCAGACCGTTTTTAAATAGCGCCACACCCTGAGTCGCAGAGTCTTGAAACGACAGGTCGAACAGATGGTTAATTTTCATTGGGTCAAGATTGACCTCTTCCGCAGAGACTTCAGTCCAGTTTTGGCTTGGGTAATGCAGGGCTAAAGCTTGAGTTTCCTGCGCTTCTTCAATGCTCTCGGCCGTTACATGGCATGATAATAAGATTGCTGACAAAACGAACATTGCGGTGCGTAAATCAAGGACGACATTACCCATAAAATTTATCTCTGTTTTTTTTGTTATTGAAAACACAAGCGATCTTGCGCCGTTTTTGATGATAACACTCCAGTTTGAAATGACTACTCAACCGCTACAAAAAAATATAAACCCCATTAATCCACTTAAACTTTCCCTGCGAATAAATCATTCCTAGCTGTAAAAAAACTCGCCTAAGATGCAGCCAACGGTTGTTCTTGGGGCAAAAAAGGGATAAGTTAGGGGTTCTAGATCGTCTCAAATGCGAGACTCTGGAGCAGCTGTACTAGGAGTGTCGCCTGTCGATCTTCCGGATGACGCGCTGACACAATAATAATAAAGCTTTATTAGTAGGGGTTACACATGACAAACAACTTAGCGTCCGGCGATTACGTCGGCATGTCCTTTTGGTTAATATCCATGGCACTTGTTGCTGCCACAGCTTTCTTCTTCCTTGAGCGCGACCGTGTTGCGGGCAAGTGGAAGACGTCTCTGACAGTATCAGGCCTGGTTACACTTATAGCAGCAGTTCACTACTTCTATATGCGTGACGTTTGGGTTGCAACTGGAACTTCTCCAACCGAATTCCGCTATATCGACTGGCTGCTAACCGTGCCACTGTTGATGGTTGAGTTCTATCTGATTATGTCTGCAGTAGGCAAGGTACCAGCACGTGTTTTCTGGAACCTGTTAGGTGGTACTACTGCGATGTTGATCTTGGGTTACATGGGTGAAACAGGCTCCATGGGTGTAGGTCTTGCCTTCGCTCTATCAATGGCAGCTTGGCTCTATGTAATTTGGTACATCATGAAAGGCGAAGCAAGCCAAATCAATGCTAGCCTGGCTAACGTTCATGTCCAAAAAGCTTACAAGACGATGACTCTTCTTGTTACTGTTGGTTGGGCTATCTATCCACTGGGTTACTTCATGGGTTACCTTGGTGGCGGAGCAGACGCTGGCACTATGAACATTATTTACAACCTGGCTGATTTCTGGAACAAGATTGCCTTCGGTGTTGTAATTTGGGCCGCTGCAGTAGCCGATTCGGAATAAGCTACTCTAGTACCAAAAGTACCAAAGATGGAAAGGGCCAGCGTTGCTGGCTCTTTCTCTCTCTAAGAAAAACAAAGAATAATAAAAACAGGTAACCAAACTAAGGTTACGATCTAGAAGGGTACGTCTAATGTCCCCAATCAGAATTATAAACAGACTGGGATGGTTAACTGAGCTCAATGCGCTATATCAGCGCGAGATGCCAGACTCACAAAGCGGCCTTGCAGCAGCGGCCAGCTACCATTTTAAGAACCCAGGTAAATCGTTCCGCGCCCAGTTGGCACTATCGAGTGGCACAGCGCTGGGTCTAAACGATACAGACAATTTACATTGGGCAGCCGCTTGCGAGCTTCTGCACAATGCCTCCCTTATTCATGACGATATCAGCGATGCCAGCACTCACCGCCGTGGTCAAGAGAGCATACATGAGCATTTTGGCTCGGATATGGCTCTGTGCCTGGGCGATTGGATGGTAGCCAAAGCCTTTGAGCTCGCCGCCCGCAACCGCAACTATGGTGGTCGCTTAGTGGCTCTATTAGCTCAGGCGATGCAAGAGACCTGCAGCGGTCAAATCTCTGATATTAGCCAGCGCCAATGCGCCGAGCTAAATGAATGGCAGCGGATTGCTAAGGGCAAGACCGCGCCACTATTGATTGCACCTATTAAAGGCGCAGCCATTGCTGCCGGACTGGACGAGAACTTAGACAGCCTTGAACAGTTGGTCGGCCTCTGTGGCCTCGCCTATCAGGGCCGCAACGATATTGATGATATTATTCCCTCTAGCCATAGATCCAGCGACCTCGACGGCCGCAAGCCCAATCTAGTGGTTAGCCTGTTTGCCCAAGAGGGTGCAGGTCGCGATGAGTTTAGCCGCTGGTATCAATCTGACGACAACAGTAATCTGGTGCAATGGCAACGCCGCATTGCCTCCAGTGATGTTATCCTGCAGGCCAATCAGTCTGTCGAGTACTGGTTAGTGCAGGCGGAACAGCTAGTAAACTCGCTGCCTAACCAGCTGCAATCTGTGACCCAAGAGCTTGTCAATTCCGTAAAAGAAAAAACAACAATAAAAAGCCAAGGGCGTATCGCTTGACAGAAAAAACAATTGGAGCCGGTCAACATTCAGTAGTGATCGGAGCAGGATTCGCGGGAATAGCAACAGCATTAAGACTGAGAAAACTGGGATATCAGGTAACTCTGATGGAGCGCCTCGATAGTCTTGGTGGTCGCGCCCAGGTATTTGAGCGCGGCGGCTATCGCCACGATGCAGGACCCACGGTCATTACAGCACCATTCCTCTTTGACGAACTCTACCAGCTTTTTGATGAAAAACTGGAGGACCATCTGGATTTTGTCCCTCTGGACCCTTTCTATCGCTTTCATTTTGCCGACGGCAGTCAGTTCGATTATCGCGCCTCCATTGAAGATACCCTGACTGAGATTCGTCGCTTTAATGAAGATGATGCGGATGGCTACCTAAAGCTGCTGGAGAAATCTAGAAAGGTGTACGACGTTGGCTTTAAAGGACTGGTGCACCGGCCATTTACCCGGATTTGGGATATGGTTAAACAGGTCCCGGCCCTGCTAATCCTAAAGTGCTATAAAACTGTATCGCAGATGGTAAATAGCCATCTCAAGCACCCACTGATTCGTCAGGCTTTTTCTATCCACCCATTATTGGTGGGGGGCAATCCCTTTAAGACCACGGCTATATATACGCTGATTCATTACCTTGAACGCCGCTGGGGAGTATTCTTCTGTATGGGAGGCACCGGCAAGCTGGTTGAAGAGCTGGGCGCCTTGATGGAGCGCCAGGGAATCAACATTGTGCTCAATGCTGATGTCGATGAAATTATCCTGGCCAATAAAACTGCCAAGGGCGTTCGACTGAGTAACAATCAGGTAGTGGAAGCCGACCTGGTAGTGTTTGGTGGCGACCCCGAGACCTGTTATCAGCATCTTCTGCCCAAGAAAAAACTCAGCCTGCCGAGCATCAATAAGCAATATAGTATGGGGCTTTATGTCCTCTACTTCGGCACTAAAAAACTATATCCGGACGTGGCCCATCACAGTATTTGGATGGGGCCCCGTTTTAAAGAGCTGCTTGCCGAGATTTTTGATGCCAAGCAGATGAGTGAAGACTTCAGTCTCTATGTGCATCGGCCTACAGCCACAGATAAAAGTTTTGCTCCAGAGGGCTGCGAATCTTTCTATGTACTCTGCCCAGTACCCAATCTTCAGGGCGACGTCGACTGGAGCACTGAGGGTGAAGTATTGCGCGACCGCATTGTTGATGCGCTAGAGGAGACTATACTTCCAGAACTCTCATCAGTCATTGAAGAGGTGTTCTGGATGACGCCCGAAGACTTTGCTAAAGATTATCGCTCCATGCACGGGGCTGGGTTTTCCATAGAGCCGCGTCTTACGCAGTCGGCCTGGTTTCGCTTCCACAATCGTGATCGGGCAGTTTCTAACCTGTATTTTGTCGGCGCAGGCACCCATCCTGGCGCCGGTCTGCCCGGCGTTGTCAGCTCGGCAAAGGTGGTTGAGGAGCTGCTAACTGGTGTAGAGGTCGGGTCAGGCGGATAGCTTATGGAACCAGGGCAGCCCGATATTTCAGCACCTAAGCAGGTATTGGCACGCCATGGTAAATCCTTTTACTGGGCCAGCCTGTTCCTAGGCAATACCATTGCCGACCGCGCTGCCGCGCTTTATCAGTTCTGCCGGTTTGTTGACGATCTCGCCGACGGCGACCTGCCTTATCGCCAAGAATCTCTGGAAGATATTCGCGCTCGCCTAAGTGGCGCCAGTTGTTCTGCGGGGGCTGAAGTTGAAGCCTTTATCCAGTTAGCGTCCGATAATCATATTCCATTGGCAGCAGCGCGAGAACTTCTCGATGGTATGCTTAAAGACCAGCAACCCACAGCGGTTGCCGATGAGGCCGAGCTGCTGCGATACTGTCATGCTGTGGCCGGCACTGTTGGGTTAATGATGTGTCGAGTGCTTAACTGTCGTCACTCCAGAGCAGACAGCTTTGCCATTGATCTGGGCATCGCAATGCAGCTAACCAACATTGCCCGAGACGTGATGGAGGACGCCAATATGGGTCGCCGTTATCTCCCGGCAAGCTGGGTGGATTTATCACCAGCCGATATTGCCGAGGCTGGCATAGACAGTCGACAATCTGTCGCCAGGGCTGTGGACCGGTTACTGGACCTCGCAGAGGAGTACTACCGCAGTGCTTTGCTTGGCATTCATCTATTACCCTTTCGTTCGCGCTTTGCTATTACCGTGGCGCTGAGGGTTTATAGACAGATCGGGATATTGTTAAGGCGGCGAAATCTGCGCTGGTGGCTTGGCCGAGTGTTCGTCGGCAAACCCGAAAAAGTTTTATTAAGCCTGCGCAGTCTTGCCGATTTAAGACCTCTGCGGGTGCCAGAGCATAATTCTAAGTTGCATCAACATCTTAAGGGGCTAGCTGGTGTCGATAGTCAATAAGCAGACATCGGAGCCTATAGAAACAGATATAGCCATTATTGGTGGGGGCAGTGCTGGCATAAGCCTTGCCTGCCAGCTGACGGGGCTCTCTGCTCTAGTGATCGAACCCAGAACACCCGCCGAACGCGACTGCAGCTGGGCGCTCTGGGCTAATATCGCACAACAAAAACAGTTTGCAGCCTGCACCAAAGGTCACTGGCGACAGTGGCGACTGATCGACCATCACAGCGAAGTGCTTCACAGTAGTGATCAGTACCGTTACACCAGCCTCAGCTCGGCGCAGTACCTTAGCCAATGCGAGAGCAATCTAGCAGAGCATGTAGAGCTGATTAGAGGCAGCGCGGAAAATATCCAACCCCAGGGCAGCGGTGGCTCTTTCAATGCGGCAGGGCAGAGATACAGGGCAGCACAACTCTATGATAGTCGGCCACCCAATATGGCCGAAAACAGCCTCAAGCAGCATTTTTATGGCCTGGAGATTCGCACCAAGAGCCCTATAGAAAACCCACAGATAGCAACCCTAATGGACTTTCGCGTGGATCAGTCACGGGGGCTACATTTTATATATGTACTGCCCTTCTCTGATGACCGTTTACTGATTGAATCCACCATGATCTCTAAAACATTAGAAGATAATGACTGGTACCTCGGCGCCATTCACCAGTGGCTTGCCGAACAAAATGTAGAAATTCTGGAGGTAATAGGAGAAGAGCGCGGTGTGATTCCCATGGACAAGGTGCAGCCCATAGCCTCTGACCTTGCGAGCATTGGTGCCGCCAGCGGCGCAGTGCGACTATCCTCTGGTTATGCCTTTACCAACATTCAGGCGCAAATATCAGCCTTAGCTGCTGGCATCAGGGCTGGACAATATGCGGTGCCTGCAGCCATCTCGCCCTCTCTAATTAGGATGGATAAGATATTTAATGCTGTCCTTTTAGCAGAGCCAGAACTCGGCGTATCGATAATGATGCGCACAGCCAGAGCTCTGGATTCGAATGGTTTTGCACGCTTTATGCTTGGCTCCGCCAGCCTGTTGGACTGGGCGAAAGTCATACTGGCAATGCCTAAGCTGCCCTTTTTAAAACAGGTCTTTAGCCGATGACTGGCTGGGACCTTATTGCTGTAGCCGCAATTCTATTGCTGGGCATACCTCATGGCGGCCTCGATGGCGCTATCGCCAGGCGCAGTGGCTGGCCAGCAGGTTTGGTGCCCTGGCTGAGTTTCCATCTTGTCTATATTGCGCTGGCAGCTCTAGTGACTGCGCTCTGGTGGCTATTCCCACTACCAAGCCTTGCGCTGTTTCTATTGATCTCGGGCCTACACTTCGGTGCCAGCGACATTGCCGATCATGGCTCTCACTGGCTGCCCTGGCTCGCCCATGGCGGTCTGGTCTGTATCGCCATTCCCAGCCTGCAGCCCGATTTGGTTGAACCGCTTTTTGCGATGCTCGCCGGCGCCGATAACGCGCGGCTGCTAATGGATTTTTTAACTGCCATGCTTATACCCTGGGCAATAATCTGCACCGCTTACTGTGGCTATGCCTATGTTAATGCTGCGTACCGTAAACCACTGGTCGACCTGCTGCTGTTGATCATGCTGGTTAGCCTACTGCCCCCGCTAATCAGTTTTGCCCTGTATTTTTGCCTGTGGCATAGCCGCGGTCATATGCTGCGACTATGGCGCAGCCTGGAAGCGACAGAGCGCAGACGCAGTGCTCAAGAAGCGGCCGCCTACACATTGCTCGCCTGGATTAGTGCTGCCCTGATATTTTATTATTTAAACGACACAGCGACCCTATCACTGATACAGTTAACCTTTATTGGCCTGGCCGCGCTCACTCTGCCCCATATGTTGCTAGTGGATTTCGCGGACCGCAACAAAACTAACAGAGAAGAGCTGCCATGACAGATATAAGCAGCCGCAAAGCGGATCATATTGAACTTGCACTGAAGCCCGAACATCAGGCCCAACGGGGTTCTGGCTTTGATCGTCTGCGTTTTGAGCACAATGCTCTGCCTCAGCTCTCTACGGATGATATTGATTTCAGCAGTAGCTTCCTGAATAAGAAGATTGCTGCACCCTTTATGATTGGTGCCATGACCGGTGGCTGCGACAGTGGTGAGATAATTAATCAGCACCTCGCTGAAGCTGCCGAGGCCTGCAATATTCCCATGGCGCTCGGCTCTCAGCGGGCAGCTCTGGAATTAGGTATGCCCCAAGACGTGCGGCGCTGGGCACCCTCAGCCATCCTACTAGGCAATCTCGGGGCGACTCAAATACTGCAGAATGGATTGCAGCTTGCGCAGCGCGCAGTGGACTCAGCACAGGTAAATGCCCTAGTCATCCATCTCAATCCACTGCAAGAGCTGGTGCAACCCAGTGGCGATCGCGACTGGAATCTAGTCCTGGAGGCTATCCAGAACTGTGCGGCCAAACTAGAGGTTCCGGTTATTGTTAAAGAAGTCGGCGCGGGAATTAGCCCAACCAGCGCACAGAAATTAATGGATGCCGGTGTCCAGTGGATCGAAGTTGCCGGCCGAGGTGGTACCAGCTGGGCAAGCATTGAATTGGCTCGCAATGGCTCGGCCATTGAACAAGAAATCGCTTCGCCATTTGTCGACTGGGGAATGGATACAGTAGACCTTTTGCCCGCCGTGCATGCTGCCTGCCCTAAACTTGGCCTAATCGGCTCTGGAGGGGTGCGCCATGGCCTGGATATAGCCCGCTGCATTCGTATGGGTGCTAGCATAACTGCTCTGGCCCAGCCATTTTTGGCACCAGCATTGCAATCGTCTGAGGCAGTGGCAGAAAAAATTTTGGTGCTGCAGGAACAGCTGCGCTGGGCCATGTTCCTGACTGGCAGCCAGTGCCTAAAGGATCTAAAAACCGCGCCTTTACAATCAGGCCAAGCGATCAGCAGTTAAATTTATCAAGACTATGAAAGAAAACTATTAGACGTTAGATAAGCAACTAACCTAGACTGTTAAAACCACCAGGTTTGTAGGGGTATTAGGTGGTAACAGAATAACTAAAGAGAGGAGTTTTGACATGTCATTAGCAGGATCAAAAACCGAACAAAGCTTAAAAGACGCCTTCGCAGGCGAGTCTCAGGCCAACCGTCGCTATCTTTATTTCGCCTCAAAAGCGGATGTAGAGGGTTACAACGATGTAGCGGCAGTCTTCCGCTCCACCGCTGAGGGCGAGACGGGCCATGCTCATGGTCATTTGGAATATCTTGAAGAAACTGGCGATCCAGCGACAGGAATGCCCTTTGGTAGCACCAAGGCAAATCTGGAAAGCGCTATTGCCGGTGAGACTCACGAATATACCGATATGTACCCAGGTATGGCTAAAACAGCCCGTGAAGAAGGCTTTGACGAAGTAGCAGACTGGTTTGAAACGCTGGCCAAAGCTGAGCGAAGTCACGCCAACCGCTTCCAAAAAGCACTGGATACACTAGACGACTAAGCAACAGTCTAGAAATGTGTACTGTGAAAATCTGGGGTGATTACTTCACCCCAGAGTTTTCTATTCTCAAAATTGGAGAGAGTTCATGGCACATCGTGAAGGAAATCTGCAAGCACCCACCCGCCATCCGCTGGATTGGCAATCTGATGATTTTTATAATGAAGACAGCCTCAATCAGGAATTAGAGCGAGTCTTTGATATCTGTCATGGCTGCCGACGCTGCGTAAGCCTGTGTGACGCCTTTCCCACCCTGTTCGACCTGGTCGATGAATCACCCACCTTTGAAGTCGATGGTGTGGATAAAGCCGACTATGTCAAAGTATCAGACCAGTGTTACATGTGCGATATGTGTTACATGGCCAAGTGCCCCTACACACCGCCCCATGAGTGGAATGTCGATTTCCCCCATTTGATGCTGCGCGCCAAAGCGGTAAAATTCACCAAGTCCGGCGCATCAATGCGCGACCGAATTCTTACCAGCACAGATAGGGTTGGCAAACTGGCGACTATCCCTCTGGTGGATATCACGGTTAATGCCCTCAACAAAAACAATACTTTCCGCAAAGCATTGGATAAAAGCTTTGGTGTGCATCACCAGGCTCCAGTGCCCGAGTACCACAGCAATACTATGCGCAAGCGAGTCGCGCCATTGGTCGAAGCAAACGCGCCGATTGAGCCAGTTGCTGCGGGCAACACCAAGGGCAAAGTAGCCCTCTACGTCACCTGTTACGGCAACTACAACAGCCCCCACCTGGGCGAAGACTTTCACAAAGTATTTACCCACAACGGTATTCAGATTGATCTGGTGCCCAAAGAGCAGTGCTGTGGCATGCCCAAGCTGGAACTGGGAGATTTACAGGCAGTAGCCAAGCTAAAAGAAGCCAATATTCCGGTACTGGCCAAGCTGGTAGATGAGGGCTACGACCTAATAGCGCCGATCCCCTCCTGTGTATTAATGTACAAGCAGGAACTGCCGCTAATGTTTCCTGATGACCCAGATGTTATTAAAGTGCAGAAGGCCTTTTACGACCCCTTTGAATATCTGCATCTGCGCCATAAAGCTGAGGCGCTAAATACAGACTTTAAACAGTCTCTTGGCGATATTAGTTACCAGGTTGCCTGTCATCTGCGAGTGCAAAATATTGGCTTAAAAACCCGGGATATTTTAAATCTGGTGCCGGATACCAATGTCAATGCCATCGAGCGCTGCTCTGGCCATGATGGCACCTATGCGGTGAAAACCGAGACCCATGACAAATCCGTCAAAATTGCCCGTCCCGTTGTGCGTAAGGTCAATGAGCAGGACCCGGATTTCTTTATCAGCGATTGCCCCATGGCCGCCACCCATATTGGCAATCTATCAGACAAAGTTGAGCAGCCCGAACACCCTATGACCTTGCTGCGCAAGGCATATCAAATTTAAGGAATTGGCAACATGGCAAATTTAACTAGAGCAGATCTGTGGTCATTAGAGCAGTATGCAGAAAAACGCCCAAACTTTCGCACCCAGGTGATGGCCCATAAAAAGACTCGCGAAGTCTGTATTGGCAACAACGCCCGCCTGTGCTTTGAAGACGAAACAACCATCCGCTACCAGATTCAGGAAATGCTTCGCGTGGAGCGTATTTTTGAGGCCGAGGGAATCCAGGAAGAGCTGGATAGCTACAACCCTCTGCTGCCTGAGGGGCAAAATCTTAAAGCCACCTTTATGCTTGAATACGGCGATATTGATGAGCGCAAAGTGATGCTGCAAAACCTTAAAGGTGTAGAGCGTCAGATCTGGGCACAGGTGGGCGATCGACCCCGCATTGTGCCGATCGCCGACGAGGACATGGAGCGCGAGAACGAGGATAAAACCTCAAGCGTGCACTTTTTAAGGTACGAGTTTAGTGCCGATGATATAGCCGCACTTCGCGCCGGTGCGCCCTTTGCCATGGGCATAGATAACCCCCATATACAGCCAAATTCAGTCGTGCTTGAAGATCCAGTGCGCAGCGCATTAATCGCTGATTTCGCCTGATAGATGTTAAACAACCAACCCTTGTCTGAGATCTGCAGTGAAATAAAGGCCGGTATAGGGTTAATCACCCTCAATCGCCCCAGGGCATTAAATGCCCTGTCTCTGGATATGGTGCGGGACCTTTTTACAGTGCTGACCGCCTGGCGCGATAACCCTGAGGTAGAGGCCGTAGCCATTCGCGGCTCTAATAAAGAGGGGCCCTTCGGCGCCTTCTGTGCCGGTGGTGATATCCGTTTTTTCCACAGTGCGGCGGTTGCCGATGACAGCGCTCTGGATGACTTTTTTACCGAAGAATATCGCCTTAACCATCTGATCTTTACCTATCCCAAACCCTATATCGCCTTTATGGACGGCATAGTGATGGGCGGCGGCATGGGTATCAGTCAGGGCGCCTCCCTACGCATAGTTACCGAGCGCAGCAAACTGGCGATGCCAGAGACCAATATTGGGCTGTTTCCTGATGTAGGTGGCGGTTACTTTCTAAGCCGCTGCCCGGGGGCCATTGGTGAGTATCTGGCGCTTACCGGGCAGATGATGCTGGGGGCCGATGCTATTACCCTAGGGTTAGCCGATAAGCTGGTCGACAGCGCCTATATTGGCACCCTATGGGATGATTTGGCTGCTGACTCAAAGACTGTGGCTGCCCGATTAAAAGTCTTAGAGGAGCGTCTAGAGGCTTCTACACCCGTTTATCATCAGCCCGACTGGATGGATCATGGCATCGACTCCTGCTTTGCCAAGGCCACAGTGACGGAGATCATGGAGGCACTAGCCGAACTTAATAGCGACTGGGCCAATGCCTGCATCAAAACTCTGCGTCAGCGTTCGCCACTGATGCTGCATGTGGTGCTTGAACAGATACACCGCGCGCGACTTATGACCCTGTCCAATGACCTGCGTATGGAGCGAGATCTGGTGCGTCACTGTTTCCATACCAAACACCTGAATCGCTCAGGCCACAGTAGCGAGACTGTCGAAGGTATTCGCGCGCTGGCCATAAACAAAGACCACAGCCCCCAGTGGAACCCGCAGCGTATAGAAGATATCACCGAAGAGATGGTAGCGCCCTTTTTTATCAGCCCCTGGTCAGATCAGGAGCACCCGCTGGCCGATTTGGCCTGAGCAGACAATGTCACTTCATGAAGAGCAAATCACCTGCCCCTATTGCTGGGAATCGATTACCTTATTTGTCGACCCCTCAGAGTCACAGACCTATACTGAAGACTGCTTTGTGTGCTGCCGACCTATCCTGGTTTGCACTGAAGTCGATGGCGAGTATATTGCCGTGCAGGTAACCCAGGAGGATTTGGGCTTTTAGCTGTGAGACCTGAATATCTCAGCTAATTTTTATGGCAATATTTTTTGTTTGTACATAGCTGTAGAGGGCTTCCTGGCCTTTTTCGCGGCCAAAGCCTGAGAGTCCCGTGCCGCCAAATGGTGTTTCTATACCGCCCGCATACCATTCATTGACAAATATCTGTCCCGCACGCAGTGCGCGGCTACCGCGCATACAGCGATTAATATCATTGCTGAAAATCCCAGCCACCAAACCATAATCGGTGGCATTGGCCAGACTCCAGGCCTGCTCTTCGCTATCAAAAGGCATAATACCCAGCACCGGGCCAAAGACCTCTGACTGGAAAATATCCATAGTCTGGTCGATATCACGCAAAACAGTGGGCTCAACAAAGTAACCAGATTGTCCGCCGGCGATGCCGCCGGTCACTAACTGTGCCCCCTGCTCAATCGCCAGCTGACATTTGGCCAGCACCTGCTGTTGCTGCTTATAGGACATAACCGGTGTGATATCGCTATTATCTAAACCAGCACCCAGTGACAGACCTCTGGCCAACACTGCCACTCGCTCTACCACCTGATCGTAAATACTGCGCTCCACCAGCATACGTGACATAGCACTACACACCTGGCCGGCGTTAAAGAAAATACCCCAGTTAACGCTGTCCATCAGCTGATCAATATCTGCATCGGCAAATACCACGGCGGCAGACTTGCCTCCCAGCTCCATAACACAGGGCACAGCACGCTCTGCCGCAGCATACATAATGGCGCGCCCAGTAGGCACAGAGCCTGTGAAGACTATCTGATCTATGTCTCTGTGGGCAGCTAGAGCCGCGCCTACCTCAGGGCCTCTGCCACAGAGCATGCTCAGAGCACCATCGGGCAGCCCAGCTCGCTGACAGGCAGTAGCCAGCCAGGTCATCGCTAAGGGAGTCAGCTCAGGGGATTTAACAATCACCGCATTGCCCGCCGCCAGTGCCGGCGCCAGGGAGCGTGCACAGAGAGACACCGGGAAATTCCAGGGGACGATCTGTACCGAGATACCATGGGGCTCATAAACGGTGTAGTCCACATAATCAGCACCCAGAGGGATAGACCGCCCCTCTATCTTGTCTGCCATGCCTCCATAGTATTCAAAGTAGCGGGCCGCTTCGGCAAATTCATCCTCAGCATCACTCAGACGCTTACCATTTTCCAACACCGCGAGCTCTACTGCATCGGCGGCAATCGCGCGTATCTCAGCTGCAATACGGTATAGCAACTCGCCACGCTGCGCTGGCTTGCAGTCGATCAACTGGCGACTATTTACCAGAGCTCTTGCGGCACTTACTGCAGTATCCACATCGGCTATGCTGGCACAGGCTATGGTGGCAAATTTTTCACCGGTGGCCGGATTCTCGACATCAATAACATCAGTGCTATCAACCCACCTACCCGCAATAAAATTTTGCCAATGTTGCATGTTTCGCTCGCTTATTTAAGATAATTAGGTCTATTCAGCTACCGGGTCTGTGGCGTCAATATAATGCCCTGCCAGCCATTTGTGGAAGTGGTGCGTAGGATGATCCATAACCGGCGAAAAGACGCCGCCGGTAAAACCTGGGGATACTCGCGCACTCTGCATGCCTTCCACGGCAATTATATCCTCGGCAAATACCTGCACCCAAGACTTTAAGACGGCGTCTTTACAGGCTTCATACTGCTCATCAGAAGCTTCTTCACTGACATAGTAGAGCTCGAGTCTTTCATGGGTCAGATCCGGACCCTGAGGCTGCAATATCATGGCATAGGCATGGTCAACTTGCAGCCCTAACAGCACATTGGGGTAGAGGGTGATATATTCAGCAGTGCGAATTTTTTCTTGCGGCCAGTCAACATACTGGGGCAATGAGGTGCCCGCCACCTCGGACAGGTTGTATACATAGGTGCCCTGGCCTGACATGTTTTTATCGAAGAGGATGTCGTAGTGCTGGTCCAGTGGTGAGTAGGTATTCAGGGCAGGATGTATCCAGGGCAGATGGTAAGACTCACAGAAATTTTCAGCGGCCAGCTTCCAGTTGGATTTCACTTCAATATGCGATGCATTACCCGCATTAGGCTGGCGTAAATGAGCCACACCAGCTTCACCAACAAAAGCAGACCAGCGCTGCTCTAAAGGCGCAATAAATGCCTCAAAGCTCTGGGCATCCCCAGATAGATTAATAAACACCACGCCCATCCACAGATGGCTGCGCACTTTCTTCAGGTTATGGTCCTCACAGGAGAAGCCCTCAACGCTGTTGACATCTACACCACCAATGAACGGTGTAGATTTTAGATTGCCGTCCAGATCGTAATACCAGGTGTGATAGGGACAACTAATGCCACGGGCCTGGGGCTTGGCCTCACTGACCAGCTTCATACCGCGGTGGCTGCAAACATTGTGGAACACATTGATCTGACCCTGGCGATTGCGCGCAACAATCAGCGGCAAGCCCATAAAGTCAACCGGCGCCACACTGCCATTATCCTGCACATCAGAGGCAAAGGTCAGGCCAGCCCAGCTGTTGGCCATCAGATGGTCGCGCTCAAACTCAAATAAATGGTCGCTGGTATAGGCTGCCCCTGGCATACCAGTGGCTTCGGCTATAGGTTGATTCACAGCCTCAAGGTCGCGCATCGGGATGATATTTTGACTATTATTTTTTTTCATTTATTGTCCTCGCTTACCGCTAACCCACACACTGATTTTTGCCCGCACTCTAGCGAATAAATACCCAGAGTGAATACCCATAAGCGACATATTAGTGACCCATAAACTTTACTAATAGGCTTGACCAGCGGCAGGTTTGGCAACAGTATCTGAGGCAACAGTTATTAGCAGAGTCTGCTCCATGTCCCTAGTCAAAAATTCTCCTTACGTCATTATAGGTGCCGGTATTCACGGCCTAAGTACAGCCTATCATTTAGCCAAAGAGCTCAAGGCTCGCGGCAAAGGCAGTGGCGAGGATATATTGGTGATAGACAAAACCGGCGTTAGTGCAGGTGCGTCCGGCATTGCCTGCGGCGTGATTCGCAACAACTATTTCCAGCCCGCCATGCGCGAGCTTATGGCGCACAGCGTAAATATCTGGGAGTCAGATCCCGAAGCCTACAGCTATCACCCAGTGGGCTATATGCAAATCAGTAGTGAGTCCATGCATCAAGACGTTGCCTCAATTTATCAGCAACAACAGGCCATTGGTTACCAATCTACATTCATAGAGGGCGAGAAAGATTGTAGTAATTATATGCGGGATATTTTCCACGACTGGCAGGCTCAGGGAATAACCTCTGTGCTCCATGAAAAAGCTGGTGGCTATGCCAACAATCGCAGAGCTCTCGAAGGACTGGCGGCAAAAGCCGAGGCGCAGGGTGTGCGTATACTGGGCGGCGTAACAGTCAATGGATTTAACCGCGATAATCAGGGCGCGGTAAGCGCGGTGATGACAGATCGTGGCGCAATAGAATGTGACTATGTGGTAATTGCACCAGGGCCCTGGGCCAAGCAATTCTGGGATATGCTGGAAATGCCTAGCACCATCAGCATCAAGAACCCAAATAGCGGCGAGCTGACTTCAGATATTCCGATGTGGATTTACTGGTCGCTGCAGGAGGGAACGCTGGGCTTGGACCCAAAACTGCAGATCACCAATGATGGCAAGATGCCTCCGGTAATCCATGTAGATACCGATGCGCCGCTGTACTCTGATGTGGATGGATCATTGATTACCGACCAGATGTGGGGAATCTACTATAAACCAGACTTCCACTTTGGCGGTATTCAGGGTGGCGCTGCACCGTTTATTGTCGACAAGCATGCCGATTCGGTAGCTGTGGACCCCTATGGCCCGGAATCTCCGGAATTTATTGTTGGCGACGATTTTTCCACGATGTGGGTGTCTGCACTGGCTCATTGCCAGAAGCGTTTTTCCGGCACCATGCCCATGTACAAAGACGAGCCATCCGGCGGCATAGGCGCCTTTACACCAGATAGCTTCCCAGTGTTCGATGTATTCCATAGCAACTGCTATATGCTTGCCGACTCCAACCATGGCTATAAGATGATCGGCGTCGGCAAACTGGTGGCTGAAGATATTTGCGGTGATAGCTCTAGCCTACTGACGCCCTTCCGCTTCTCTCGATATGCCGAAGGCAAGCTGCACCCAGTGTCCAACAGCCCCTTCCCCTGGAGCTGATTGAGCGCTATTTTTGAGTCATAAACTCCGCAGCCGTAGCCGCAGCAAATACACCCAGACTGTATCTAGTATTGATACTGGCCGCAGCTATATTATCGATCATGGCCTGACGGGTACCGCTGTTTTGATTGAGCAATAGCTGCCCGCCATTGAGATAAAAATCCAGGTAATCCACTAATGCTGTCGCCTTATCCGTAGACGAACCCTCAGTGCTTTCCCATAGAGCATCTAACTGCTCATAGCTGGGGCGAACATGGAATTGCTGAGGTTCATAGGCCGGATTGATATAGTCTGTGTTGTGCACCGACCAGCGATAGAGACCACTGCTGAGTAGCTGATTGTAAGTATTAAATGCCTTAAATACCTGCGACTCAGTCACCAGCTGAAGCTCCGGTGCAACTAGAGAATTACCTGCAATAGCGCCTGATGGTGCAAAGTCTGGTGAGAAAAAGTTAAATACTGAATTGGCGCTAAGCACGGCCTGACCAATATCAATATCACCTACACGCAGTACGCTGGCACCAGCGACAAACTGGTCAACATGTCCATAATTATAGCCTCGAATTGCCTCGGGTTCTGAACCCGTAGGGCCGAGAGGAACCTGAGACTGGGCATTGAGCAGACGCAGAATACCTGTCATTTGCAATACCGGCTCTTTTAATTTCCCGAAAGTCTGGGAACTCAACACCTGCGGATTGCGCGCCTCAGGATCTAACAGAATTGCCTTGATCAGGGTCTTCATATCACCTTCATCACCAAAGGCATCTGCTACACGTTCTATATAATCCGGGCTAGGATTAGAGGTCACAAAGCGCTGAATCAATTTGCGGCTAATATTGGGGGCCGTGGTGCTATGAGCGACTAACGCATCCAGCACCTGATCCAGTTCGGCATCTACGCTAGCAACAGTATGCTGCGAATTTTCGCCGATGCGCAGCACCTGACCGTTATCAGAGAATAATGTTTTCGCCGAAAACTCATGATAGTTCGGGAAAAACTTCATTGGTGCCAGCCAGCGGTACTGACTATCGTTAATCTGCGAACCTAAGAAAAAACCATTATTGGCTACTTTAGTGCCACCCTGCATGTAAGAGCCAAAGCTCAATCCAGTGAACACCTTGGCCATCTCTTTAATCACAGTATTGTCATAGGTCTCGATGGGAAGATTGTCCGAGCCGAGAATGATCGAGCCATTCTGGCGTCGCTTTACCAGACCAAGGGTAAATAACTGCATCACCTCACGGGCAAAGTTCTCGTCAGGGTAATAACCTATCTCAGGATTCGCTTTTTGATTGCGCAGGTGGCTGAGATAAATACCCATCATAGGTGAGCGGGTAACTGCCTCCAGGGTCTCGCGATAACTACCAAAGGCGTTTTCACCCAGCATGTCCCAGTAGCCCGCAGCGCCACGATAGGCGTCACTGACAGAATTATTCTGATCACTGATGACCAGAATTTCACTTAGCGCCAGAGTCAGGCGCTGACGCAGCTGATCCTTGCCATATAGGGCCAGAGTCCAGAACATATCTCTGCGTACCTGCGGTGGCCACTCATCACCAAACTCAGCCAGCGTAGCATCCAGCAATGGCAACATCTGGCTCTGCTCAACGCTAAACTGCTCCTCAAGCCACTGACCATAGACCTGAATTCGATTATCACCGTTGCTAGTAATCTGCGTCCTCAACGCCTCATAAGCTGCAGGCGTGGCACCAAAGGTGGCCTGATTAAGAAAGCGTATAATATCCTGCTCAACCTGTTTTTCAGAGAGATCAGTCTGCTCCACAGGCTGTATATCCTGGTCATAGATCAGACTGGCAGAAATCTCGCCTTGCGGATAATCAGCAGTGTGGATATTGACATAAAATTCGCCATTGAATAGAGCCTCGAGCATCTGTTGCTCGTTGGTGTAGATTCCTCCGGGCGCCAAATTCCATACATAGTTAGTCAGCCCACCAGTTTGCTCAATATCCTTAACCATGGTGCCTGAGGGCGCCATATGAATGTGCTGATCAGTCTGCACCGAGCCCAAATTAGAGAACGAGTAACTCAGCATGCCAGCGTCATTGTCACCTTGCAGAATAAAACTTAACACGCCAGAACCATTGGTAATAGCGCCATTCTCTGCGGCGAAGGCACCCAGGAATACTTTTTGGTTATCACTATCGTTGGTGGCATCGCTAATGGTGATCTGCGCACTGCGCTGAGCCGTTAAATCATAGCCTGAGCCAGAATTTAGCGCCAAACTGAGCATCTCTGGCACCTCATGGACATCATCTGCCACAGGGCGCACTTCGATCACTCTGGAATTTTGATTGGCGCTTAACAGCAGATTATCGCCTACTTCGCCACCGTCACTGTATACCAGCTGATAGTCATCCGCTGTGGCGGAACCCTTGGTGACATCAGGATTGCCAGCGCTGGCGAAGTTAATGCTCAGTTCTCCGGCAACCCCAGTGCGATCAATCTTAAACTTGGCGAACTGACCGTTTTGCTCATAAGCCTGAGGCTCTACTACGGAAATACTAATATCTGGATTATCCACTGCAACCACGGGTGCCGGGGCTGCGGCTGATCCGCCACCCCCACCACAGGCTGATATTAGCGTTGAGAGAATGACCAATACAGCGATGCGCGAGTCCATCATGAGTTTACCCCTTCAGCGATAAAGCCAAGATTACTGACTTCATCAAAGGGACTTGAGAAGTTTTCCAAAGACGGGAACAGCTCAGTTAAATTGTTCTCTGCAACTCCCATCCAGTTGGCAATCACACCGGAGACCTGTGTGGTGGCAGTAGTGGGAATCCAGCTACCACGGTCGGTATCCAGATCCCCCTCCAGCAGTAGATCCGGGTGTTCGCCAAACAACTGGCCGCCGTTGATCATGCCACCCATAACCATGGCATGACCGCCCCAGCCATGATCTGTACCAGCTTCGTTGTCCTCGCCATTAGCGGTGAAAGTACGGGCAAATTCCGATGTTACATAGCTCAATGTCTTATCAAAGTCACCCTGAGCCTCCAGTACGTCGCGGAAACCCTTGAGCCCAGCATTTAATTCGGCCATCTGCTGACTGTGGTCCGAGAGCAAATTCTGGTGGTTGTCAAAGCCCCCCAGCTCAACAAAATATATCGGGCGGCTATTACTGATCGCTGCCCGACCGGCAATCATTTTGGCTATGGTTTTCAATCGTCTGGTAAAGTTACTGTTAGTCGCTCCTGCGGCCTCAAATACCGCATCGTAATCAACGCCAGTGGCCTCAGCCAGATCAAACGCTGCGCCCACGACTAACTGCCCCTGACGCGCAGAGTCAAACACATCGCGGTATTTTTGCTCCATAAGATGAGAATTGCTATTCACTCCCTGCATCGAGGCTTCCATCATTTGTCGACGGCTGCCATTGAAACCATACAGGCTGACAGCACCGTCATTGCCCATCACATAGGTATTGATCTGACTATCTCTGGTCACCTGAAACGAGTTGAGTCCAGCCATTGAAATCAATGGCGACACCGAGGCATCAATATTATGAGATGTAATCATCTCAGCCATCCGGCCACCCCAGCCAAACAGAAATGGATCCTCTGGCTGGCTCTGAGTCTGGCGCTGCTGATCAGAATGGGAGAAGAGTCTTGGAGGCACCTGAGCTGTACCATCACGCCACTGCTGTCTGGTAATAGGCTTAATCAAATTGCCAACATTGCAGATCATCGACATATCGCGCTGATTAAATAACTCGGCCAGCTGGCCACATTGCGGGTGCATAGCAAAGCCATTGGCCTGAGTATTGCCATAAACTCTGGCTGGACTGGCCAGATTAAGCTCATGAAGTTGATCATTGGGCAAGGAGACAATACCACGACCCTGCTCGTAGTTAGTACGCAGGGGACTAGCGCCAGAGGGCAGAAGCATATTAAAGGAGTCATTGCCCCCCTCAAGCATGATAAAAACCAGAGCCCGATAGTCACCGGTGTCTGCCATAGCCTGACTGGCATTGAGTAAACCTGTTAAACCTAGACCCTGAGCAGCCGCCATAGACGCTAGCGACAACTGCGAAGAGCGCTTGAGAAATTTGCGCCTGCTAATGTCCTTTTTAATAGTCATTAGACCCCCCTCCAAATTTTTTTCTGAGTACAAAAAGGTGTGTTTACGCCTTTAACAACAGCCTTATTATTGTCTGACTATTCTGGCGCAAAAGCAGCTGCTTGTCATGTTGGGAATACAGCAGTCAGTATGCTGTCGAAACTACTCAAAGATTTGCTCAAATACTGTTAATTTTCCTTTGTGTTTTGGCCATTCAGGTGTACCCTGCCGCCGAATTCCAGGAGGCGACAAAAAGCCCATGCCCGTTAGAACCATTGTCAGTATCTGGCCTCTATTTGCAGGCCTCTCCCTTATTGGCCTCGCCGTTGGCGTGCAGGGCAGTTTGCTTGGTGTGCGCGCAGAAATCGAAGGCTTCGACGACTACCTGATCGGCCTCTTGATGTCCTGCTACTTTGCTGGGTTTTTGGCTGGGTCGCTGCTAACCCCCAAGATGATTCAGCGAGTCGGGCATATTCGCATTTTTGCCGC
Organism: uncultured Porticoccaceae bacterium; assembly: GCA_965656965.1. Lineage (GTDB taxonomy): Bacteria > Pseudomonadota > Gammaproteobacteria > Pseudomonadales > Porticoccaceae > HTCC2207. The sequence goes on along the minus strand of CBFHMK010000012.1, from coordinate 27,547 downwards.
ACTATCTGCAGTGGCGTCAGTGACTATTCTGGTGCATTCAATCTACGTCAATCCCTGGGCCTGGGCACTGATGCGCCTGCTCACCGGGTTTGCATTTTCAACCATCTATGTAGTGAGCGAGAGCTGGTTAAATCAGGCCTCCAATAATGCCAACCGCGGGCAGATACTGTCTATTTACACGGCCATTCTGCTGGCCGGCATCTGTGCCGGGCAGTTTATGCTCAATGTGGCCAACCCCACAGAATTTACCCTGTTTATTCTAATCTCAGTAATGGTCAGTGTGGCCGCTGTGCCTATCCTGTTATCAGTCATTACCACTCCGGCTATCGAAGAAACCGAGCGGGTTACCATCCGCCATCTCTGGTACCGAACCCCCATGGGTGTGACCGGTATTATTCTCTCGCAGTGGGTGTCCAGCATTCTATTCGGTATGGGTGCGGTATACGCCACTAAACTCGATTTTAGCGTCTATCAGGTCGCCAACTTTATGGGTGCAATGATGGCCGGGGGCATGATTTTGCAATATCCCATTGGCAAACTCTCTGACATGATCGACCGCCGCTGGGTGATGGGTGGTGCCTGTCTATTTGCCGTGGCCTTCGCCCTGATGATCAGCCGAGAATCTGAAGCATCAATAAGACTCTATCTGCTGATATTTCTGTTTGGCGGCTGCGCACTATCGCTGTATTCGCTGGTGGTTGCACTGACTAATGATCACCTGCGTCCAGCAGAAATCGTACCCGCTAGCGGCACCATCGTTTTGATCGCCGGCCTGACCTCGATCACAGGTCCTATCACTGCGGTTTTTTGGCTACAGATCTTTGGTTTACAAAGTTTCTTTTTACTTTTAGCCGCCTGTCTTTTACTGCTGGCAGGTATCAGCATCTGGCGAGTGCTGACCATTGAAGCACTGCCCAGCGAGTACAAGGTAGAGATCACCTTGCAGGCAGCGACGGCGCCTGTGGGTACGGTGTTGCATGCGGAAGAGGAACCGGCGCAAGCTAGTAGCTAAACCTTTAACCTGCTGTTACCGTAAACCTCTATATTAAAAATAATAATAACAGGCACCCTAAATGCGGCTTCTACTTCTTCTTCCAGCACTACTTGTCTTCAGCGGCTGCGCTGAAAAATTTAATCCCTCAGAGTACCTCGAGCTCAATAAAAATTATGATGTAGTGATTGAGCGCGACCATCTGGGCGTACCTCATATTATGGGTGAGCGAGATGTGGATGCGGCCTTTGGTTTTGCCTATGCCCAGGCGGAAGATAACTGGCAGATTATCCATGACAGTATTCCCTTTTATCGCGGTACCAACGGGGCGATTAATGGCTCAGATGCGGCGGTTATCGATTTTTTAATTAAATGGCTGGGCATCTGGGATGACCTGGATGCTGGTTATGAAACTCAGCTGAAGCCAGAAACTCGCGCCTATATAGAAGCCTTTGCGGATGGTATTAATTACTATGCTGCGCTGCACCCAGAACAGACTGATATGCGCCAGTTTCCGATTAATGGCAAAGATATTGTTGCTGGTTATATGCTCCGGCATCTGCTGTTTTATGGCTTTGATGGTCCCGTGAAAGAGCTGTTTGAAGAACAGCGCAAATACCCTGTCAGCCGCGGATCAGACTCTGTAGCCAGTGCAGCTAGTATTAGCCATGGCGTGACCATTGGCGGCCTACCTGTGGGCTCCAACGCCATGGCTCTGTCGCCCCACAATAGCACCGAAGGTGCCACTAGATTAGCGATCAACTCTCATCAGCCCACCACCGGCCCAGTGGCCTGGTATGAGGCGCATGTGCAGAGTAACGAAGGGCTCAATATTATGGGCGGACTGTTTCCCAGCAGCGCCACCATAGGGGTGGGTTTTAATGAGAACCTAGCCTGGGGCGCTACGGTCAACAAACCTGATCTAGTCGACATCTATGTGCTGGATATAGACCCCAATGACCCCAATCGCTACAGGCTGGATGGTGAGTGGAAGACGCTGGAATCCTGGGATATCGAAATTGATGTCAAGCTGATGGGCTTTCTGCCCTGGTCTGCTACTCAGGAAGGCCTTAGGTCAGTGCATGGACCGGTGCTGCGCACCGACCATGGTACCTATGCAGTTCGCTACGCGGGCATGGGAGAGATGCGCCAAGTAGAACAGTGGCACGCCATGAGCAAGGCGCAGAATCTGGAAGACTGGCGCAATGCCATGCGCATGCAATCTTTTGCCAGCTTTAACCTGGTCTATGCCGACCGCGAAGGCAACACCATGTTTGTGCATAACAGCCTGACCCCCAATCGTGTCAGCGGCTATAACTGGGCCCATTATCTGCCTGGTGATGACAGCAGCCTGATCTGGGATGACTATATGCCATTCGACAAGCTGCCTCAGGTGATTAACCCTGAATCCGGTTATATCCACAGTGCTAACCAGAGCCCTTTCTATATCAGTGCAGAGGGTGATAACCCAGTTATAGAAAACTACCGTGTTGAAGATGGCTTCCCGACCCGCATGACCAATCGTGCAGATCGCGGCCTGGAATTATTTGCTGAGCTGGGCACTATCTCCGAGCAGGAATTTTTTGATATTAAGCATGATAAAAGCTTTAGTGCGAAGTCCAGATCCATGGCCTTTTTAAATCAGGTACTACAGCTTGACCTCAGCGGCGGGGAACAAAAATATCGCGATGCCCAACAACTGATTGCCAGCTGGGACCGCAACACCAATATTGAAAACCGCGGCGCTGCCCTTAGCACCTGTATCATCGGCACCGAATGGCTGGCCGAACAAAAAGGCAAGCCAGTGCCAGATGTGCGTGAAGAGCTGGTTCGCTGCACCGATCTCTTACTCAGTAAAGTAGGTCGCATAGATCCCTTATGGGGCGATGTTAACCGCCATGTCCGCGGCGATCTCAACCTGCCTGTGGGCGGTGGCCCCGATACCCTTAGAGCGATTTATGGCCGGGGCATGGAAGAAGATGGTTACCTCACCAATATTGCCGGTGATGGCCTGTACTATATGGTGTCCTGGGATGCTCAGGGCCAACAAAAGGTGCGTGGTGTTCATCAGTATGGCGCTGCCACATTGGACCAAAGTTCAGTCCATTACGATGATCAGGCTCAGGACTATGTAGACGAAGTGCTACACGAGCCTCTGTTTGATGCCCAACTGCGCGCCGACAAAATAAAGCGTCGATATAGGCCCGGCGAGTAGACCCTCGCCGGCCCCACAACATGCTAGAATAGGGCCCGACCCGCTTTTCCAGAGATTAGAGCCCTATGTCGATTCAGTGGTACCCAGGCCATATGCGCAAGGCCAGCAACGAAATGATCGAGGCCCTGCCTCAGGTCAATATCGTTGTTGAGGTTCTGGACGCCCGCATTCCTTTCAGTAGCTCAAACCCTTTTATTCAGGGTCTCTGTGCTGAAAAGCCCTATATCAAACTGCTCAACAAAATCGATCTTGCCGATCCGGCGATTACCCAGCAGTGGCAGGATTATTTTGAGCAACAGAGTAATACCAAAACCCTGGCGCTGGATTTAAAGAACTATGATCCCGCCGCCAAAATTATTGATCTAATTAATAAGCTCTACCCTCAGCGTGAGGGCGGCAACACCTTAGCCATGGTGACCGGCATTCCCAATGTGGGTAAATCGTCGCTGATTAACTGCCTGGCCGGCCGACATATCGCCAAAACCGGCGATGAGCCTGCTATCACCAAAGGGCAGCAAAAGATTAATCTGCGCAACGGCATTATGCTGCTGGATACCCCGGGCATTCTCTGGCCAAAAATTGAAAACCCACTGGGTAGCTATAGATTGGCTACCACAGGTGCCATTAAAGACACCGCGGTCAGCTATGAAGATATCGCCTTTTTTGCGGCTGAATTTCTGCTGGAGAAATACCCGGAGCGACTTAAAGAGCGTTTTAATATTACTGATCTGCCACAGACTGAAATCGATCTGCTGGAAATTATCGGCGCCCAGCGCGGCTGCCTGCGTTCTGGTGGCCGCGTCGATTTAGAGCGGGTATCCACCATCTTTGTGAATGAGCTGCGCGCCGGCATGCTGGGGCCACTGGGCTTCGAGACGCCAGAGATGATTGATGCAGAAATGAAGCAGGTGGCAATCCTTAAAGCCGAGAAAGAAGCGCGAGAAAAAGAGCGGCTGGAAAAAGCTGCTGCGCGACGCAGAAAGGCTAAAGCCAACCGCCGATAGATCTATAGGTGCTGACGCTGAAAGATGATGGTCTCGTCAATCAGCTCATCACCATCCTCATCAATGGTGGCTGTTAGCGTATCGCCAGATACCTCAACAAAAATATTGGGTGCACCCACTCCCACAAAATCTGTTAATCCAGTACTGCCATTATTATCAAAGGTCTGGGTAACCGTAAGCAGACCTGTGCTCTCGTCATGCGCATAGGTGCCTAGCTCCATACCGGATATTTCAGTCTCATCATCTTCATCAACTTCGCCATGAAAGTAAGTGCCATCGTCAAAGAAGACAATCATTAGCAGATCATTTTCTGTGGTGGTGCTAAGCCAGGTGCCTAAAAGGCCCTCGGATTCGATCCGCCTCAAGCCAAATGTGCCATCACTAATACCATCATTGTTATTATCTGGTGAAAACATTAACGAGCCGGATGACTGAGCGATTATTCTCAGACGCGGGCCAGAACCATCAAAGTCGCTAAGGCCAGCATCGCCATTATTATCTAAAGTTTGCGCAGCAGTGGTTTCACCAAGCCCAACTACACTGTATGTTCCCCATTCCATTCCAGACAAAAAGTTAGGCTCCATGTCATTAACCTCAGCATGCACATAGGTGCCATCTTCAAAAAAACTGAGTAGCAATAAATCGGATTCTGTAGGACTGGCAATCTCCCAGGTCCCTACTAATGAGTTATTATCGACAGGCTCAGCCTCAGACTCGATCTCTCCTGACAGAACCAGACTGGCAACAAAGTGAACCATGGCAAGCACAGTATCCACTAAATCTGACTGAGCAACATCCTGGCCGCCATTGGCAATAAATAGGGTAACTCCGGCCTGTGACTCAAAGCTTTCTGTCGATAGATCGAAGTCCAGAAAAACTGCATTATCTTTTGCCGTCTGGGTAATGTTAATTCCATTATCCGGATCGCCATCTTTATCCAGTGTCTGCAATAAACGAATAATATTAATCACAATATGATGAGCCACATCATCGGTATCAGCCATATCCAATGGTGTGACCACCTCAGCTGCCAATACCGGCGGGAATTCCAAATCGCCAATAAAGAAGGTCACTGTTTCACCAGCCAAATAGTTAAACTCGCCACGGGAGTTAGTTTCACCATTTTGAGTGGCCGTGCGGTACCCAATATTAATCACGGGGCTATCGATAAACACGCCGGTAAGCGTTGATGGGGAGTCGCTGCCGCCTCCACAGTTAGCTAGAAAAATAGTGACTAAAACAACCAGACTAATGCGTTTCATAATCGTACTCCATGTAAAATTAAGTTCAGTTCATTCCTTTTACTTAGGCAGTCTTGCTTATCGCGTTCGCTAAATTTTGCATAGCTTTCAAACTCCATCAAAATAAATATGGAAACCATGCTTGTTAACTTTTATTGGAATACTAATGTCAAAATTATTAGAAGTAGACTCAAGAATTATAAAAAGCGGCTCCGATAATTCCTTTCCATAGCAAGCTGGTTTATTTTCCTTTATCCAGTCTGAATGCGGATTTATATTCATAAATTGATAAGTAGCTTTCGACTCATCTCGCTCCATGGGCAGAATGTACTTACCATCAGGACCTCTTTTATAGCTGAGACGCTGATTGAAGTAACAAGGATGATTCGTATAGATCGATAATTCCTCAGGAATACCCTGCAAGTTCTGCAAACGAAACTCAATGCTAGGTAAAGAGGTCGGGAGTAATTCCGCATAAATAATCAAATTTTCTATTTCATACTTATAGGCAATATCGATTTCACCAATGAAAAAATTGGTGCTGGTATCAATTGGTAGCTTACCTCGTTGCATTACTCTATCACGCCAATCACCCTCCAAGGATATGTATGTGTATGGAGAGATGACTGGCATGCAGCCTGTTAAAAATACTACGCTCAACAGGCAAGTCAGCAACCCTGACGGATTAATCAAACTCGCTACTCGGAACAGGCTTATCACCTCCTACAAAATTATTTAAGTTCACACTAGACTCACCATTTGATGCATTAACCAATCCATGCACATAACTATTCGAGTTGTAACCGTCTGTTCCCTGCTGAGGAAATAGATCATAATTAAGGCCATTGTCGTAGTTGTCATATTTAGATGACATATACAAAAAATAGGGTGATGGCAACAAACCCGAGCTAGAGGTACTAATGCCCATTGTTACATTGCCAGAGATATCTGAATCTCTATTGATTTCACTAACAAGCTTACCTCCAACAGGACCAGCACTAAATGTGGTCGTGGTGGTTGGCGAAGCACTATATTCCACGGCTAAATGGAAGGGACCCACCCATCCTACTCGGTGCCCAGTAATATAAACGATATTTGGCTGACGCTTCTCTACTTGATCCGTCTCTGGGGCTGTATTTGCTACAGTCGCAAATAGCTCGAAGCCCTTACAATCCTCTGGATCTTGAAGTTCAGGGTCCGAAATAAGCCCACCAATGCAAATTCCACCAATTTTAATACCAGTTAGGTTTTCAAATATTTCTAGGATACTCTCCAAACCCACAGAGTCACTAACGGTACCGGTGGTTATATCATCGGAGATATCCGCAACATCTCTTGCCCAAGCACTAAAATTAATATCATCAAACCCAGGGCTTTCTGTTGTTGGCGTCCAAACATCATAAAAAGTGAATACCGTACTGCTGTACCAGCCATAGAATTCGATCCAACCACAGACCAAAACACATTCAAATGTATCGTAGCTGGCAAACCCCAATGCAGAAGCCAAACCTTCCTCGGCTGCTTGAACAGTTTCATAGCCGGATAGGCCAAGCATGGCCAGGGTCACCGTTTGCTCGAATAAGGCATGCCCAACATTTAGGCAGACTGGAAATCCATACCAGTAGTCGCAAAAGTAGACGCCAATATCCAGTGAAAAATTGTAAGCGGGCATGTTGGAGGTTATAGCCTGAGAAAAGTAATTGGGATCTAGAATCCAGTTGTAGGTATCGCGGAAAAACTTCTCAAACTCAAAATCTATAGCCGCAACTGCCTCTGCTGCACCCTGAAAAAACATACCTGTGGAATAGACAATTTGGTCATCCATACCGGCAATGATTGTATCCAGATGTTTTAGCAGTACGTCGACTCGGCCATCTACATTGTAATCATTTGCCACCGTAACAACGCCAGTGCTGACTGGCCAGCCAGCTGCAGTGGCCAGTTGGCCTGAGGTTGGATTCTCCACTACCTCAAAATGGCCATCATCGGTTTGGGTGAGGATAGTTTTATTAATGACACCGTTATTGGTATCACCTGAGTTGCGCTTAATATAGATATCTAATTTGCCGTTGCCGTCAAAATGGCCGCTGCGCACCTGAAATTGGTAGTCTCTCTGGGTTTCCAATGGGTCCAGGCTCGGCATGGATGTCACCACGCCTACAGAGCTGATAGGGCCAAGTTTGCCACCGTAGTCGTCAATACAGGCTACCTGATATTCATAGTTGCCCACTGAGCGGCTCAGGCTTAGATTGTTGGTTGGCGAGTAACTATTGGGCACTGTGGCCCATGCGCCCCCATTGAGTCGCTCAGACAGCCAGCAGATCGATCCTGTTGTATCCTGCCATTCGACAGAATAGCTACCAACCACATGGGATGGGACAGTGGGAGCATAGAGTTCATAGGGCGCTGGTGGGAACATGGGGAACTGAGCCTGGACGGAAGTTAAATACAGGCTTAGGGCAAAAAATACTGATGCTTTAATCGAATGGGTACAACAATCCTTATATAGAAATTTCATCACTGGGCTCCTGCTGTTTATGTCATCCTTTTAGTTAAAGTGGGTAATTTATTTACCCGTTGCTGCGCCGGTTATTACTTTGGAGCCTGCGCCCGTTTAATATATTAATGAAATCATTGGCGGCTGGTTCGCCTACCAACTGGCTGAGTTGATTCTTTAAATTAGTCATCAGATTTTGTACCTGATGCATAGCCTGCTGGGGGTTGGAGTTGCGCTGTGAAGCCGCCTCACTAATGTCCTGTTTAGCCGCGAGAATCATTTCATAGGCCGACATGGCCAATCCCTGAGTAACACCATGCTGACTTGCTACCTGTTTGACCAGGCCAAAGGCGGGATCTATAGCTGCCCATAAAACCAAACCATCATCTGCGCCAAATATTTCGTTGATCTCATCGCGCACTGCAAAGGTTAGAGTTGGGTCCTGAACGGTCTTGACTGAGGCCAGTAAATCAAAGGCTTTCCTAAAGCTGTCCTCGGTAAAAGCCAAGCCACTTTTGCGCATTTTATTGGCCAGTGGTGAGGTCCGTAGCATATATTCTTTGGATGCCTGATCTCCCAGAAGGTTGGCCAGCTTATTGGCCGGTGCGCGATCTGCTGGAACTGATCTAGGGTTGCCACCCTCAGCCTGCAACTGGGTTGAATATTTTTGCATGTCAATCTGCATTTTCTGCACGGCAATCTGTTCAGATGAACTTAGAAAAGGGTACTGATTGGCCATGGGGTAAAACATATCGCTGAACAACAAATCTCTGGAAACTTCGGCGCCATAGAGGCCAGATAGCTGCCCTCTGATGGACTCATAGCCCGCGGCCACCGCTTCCATATAATTTATCTGGGCCAGAGGCTGGTGACGCCAGAACTGATCGTCAGGTCTTTGGATGGTATCTATATATCGAGCTTTTAACCGGGTGAAAATAAGTGGCTTGGTCTGATCAGTAGTAAATCCCTGACTTAGCAGTTTCTGATAGTAATCCCGAAGTGATTTATCCGCAGAGAGATCGACTTGAAATTTCTGATTATTCTGCAATTGGGCGTTTGACTGACTGTGTGTTTGAGAGAAATTCTCGCCTAAAGAATCTGCCTGATCTCGGCTCAGGCCGAAGAACACAATGCCAAAGATGATATTTAATAGTAATGAAACTATCGCAAGGTATTTGATTGCCACGTCCCTGTCCGTCCCACTAATTAAGCTAATCAGTTGCTTTCCCATTACTGGAAAAATTTTCGTGACTCATTAGCTGCGCAAAGAGAGCTTCCTAGCTTCGCAGAAAAATACAGGACTACCCACGACTTAATTTTCAGACTAGACGACTTACTCCGTCTATGCCAATAAATATTTTTGATGGACTAATTAGTTCACACATACTGCCCCGCAGCGTGACCAGACGCCCAGGCCCACTGGAAGTTATAGCCACCCAGATGCCCGGTCACGTCCATCACTTCACCGACAAAATACAGCCCAGGCTGCGTTTTACATTCCATAGTTTTTGATGACAGATGGTCGGTATCTACGCCGCACAAAGTGACTTCCGCGGTGCGATAGCCTTCGGTGCCCGATGGTTTTAGTTGCCAGTTTTCAAGCTGCGCTGCCACACCCATTAATACCGCATCGGGAATTTCTGCCATGGGTTTGTCGGCATGGTTGGACCAGTAAAGGTTTTGTAGTTCCAGTACCAGCCCTTTGGAAAGATGCTGTGATAATAGATTTCGCAATAATGATTTGGGACTGGATTTTTTATAGTCCAACAGCAGTGTGTTGGACTGTAGATCTGGCAGTAGGTTAATACTGATTTTTTGGCCCGGCTGCCAGTAGCTGGATAACTGCAAGGCCGCAGGACCACTTATACCGCGATGGGTAAACAGTAGGTTTTCGCGGAAGGCGGTATTATTCACTGACATCTCTACATCCACAGCCAGACCAGAGAGTCTCTCGCTAAGCTCTTTTACCCAGTCAGTAAAGGTGAATGGCACTAAGCCAGCAGTGCGGGGCAATAGATTAAGACCATACTGCTCGGCAATTTCATAGCCAAACCCAGTGGCACCCATGGTGGGAATCGACAGACCACCAGTGGCAATCACCAGTGACTGACATTGATAGCCACCCAGAGAAGTCTGCAGTGCATATCCAGACGCCTGGCTGGCAATCGCTTTAATATCGCATTTGGTTTTTATATTAACCTTGGCTTGCTCACATTCGTCCAATAGCATGGCGAGAATATCTTTAGCTGAGTCATCGCAAAACAGTTCCCCGTGTTTGCGCTCATGGTAGGCAATCTGATGTTGCGCAACCATATCGATAAACTGCCACTGGTTGTAGCCATTAAGTGCAGATTTACAGAAGTGCGGGTTGGCCGATAAATAGTTTTCCGGCTGTATATCCAGATTGGTAAAGTTGCAGCGCCCGCCCCCGGACATCAGAATCTTTTTGCCCACTTTGTTGCTGCTATCCAGCACAAGTACAGAGCGACCTCGCTGGCCTGCGGTAAAGGCGCAGAATAGTCCAGCAGCACCGCCGCCTATAATAATTACGTCATATTGCTGGGACGCTGTCATCACAGATTATCCAGGCTGTGTTGGAGGCTAGCGGTATCCATGGCCTCCAGAGTTTCCATATTGCGCTGAGGAATTTGCTCGGGATTGGGGAAGTCAGCCAATAAGCTCTCCATCATGGCCTCGCGCAGAAAATGAATCATTGGGTAAGGGGAGCGATTGGTAAAATGGCTAGCGGCCCCTTCAGGCTCGCCATCAAACTGATACTGGGGATGAAAACTAGCCAGCTGAATAGTCCCGGTCAGACCCTGGTCTTCGAGCAAATCGTTGGCGTTATCAACAAAATCCAGATAGCGGTCAAAGTCCTCAAGCCCTGCCGGCAGCACCAGCAATGTGGTGGCGATCTCAGACTCAGAAGCATGGCAGATCAGATCCAGCTCCTGAAGGTACATGGCGGCTATATCCTCCAGTTGGGCAGATTCACAGACGGTCAGGCGCAAGCTATTGGCAGCGATTACCGGCCGTGCAAAGGGACATAGATTAAACCCCACCACAAACTTATCGAGCCATGCTCTGGTGCGCTGCTCTACAAGGGAATAAGCCGAGGGAGACATAGATAACTCGTTGCCATTAATAGGGTCGCTAGAATACCTAGTCCTACTGTCGTCAACAAGTTAAAGCTATGAACCTGTAGGGGCTTTTAAGGGCAAGGTCGATTCATGTATGCTGGCGCGCATCAAAGCAAAAATCATCCTTTTATTTTTGAGAATTTATAATGAGTAACCTGTTTCAGCCTATTCACTTTAAGTCAGGTAGCAGCCTAAAAAACCGTTTTATGCTGGCTCCTCTAACTAACACTCAAAGCCATACCGATGGCAGATTGTCAGATGATGAATACCATTGGTTAACCATGCGCGCCAAGGGCGGCTTTGGGCTGACCATGACCTGTGCCGCCCATGTGCAGGCTGTGGGTCAGGGCTTTCCAGGCCAGTTGGGCATCTTTGGCGATGAACATCTGGAAGGGCTGACCAGACTGGCGAAGGGTATTCAAGCTGAGGACAGTTTGGCTGTGGTTCAGCTGCACCATGCAGGAATGCGCTCTCCTGAAGACCTTATTGGGCAGGCACCCGTATGTCCCTCAGACCATGAGGAGACAGGAGCGGTGGCACTGAGCAGCGAGGCTGTTGAGGCGTTGATAGAAGATTTTATCTGTGCAGCGGAGCGGGCAGAAAAAGCGGGGTTTGATGGTGTCGAGATCCATGGTGCCCATGGCTATATTCTCGCCCAGTTTCTAAGCGCTACCATTAATCAACGGCAGGACCAATTCGGCGGCAGTATCGAAAATCGTATGCGCCCTATTACAGCGATTATTGATGGTATTCGCGCTCGCTGCCGCCCGGATTTTTTGCTGGGGCTAAGACTCTCTCCTGAGCGTTTTGATGTGCACCTGCCAGATATTATTGAAGTGGCCAAAGCGATATTGGCTGCTGGCAAAATTGATTTTCTGGATATGTCTCTATGGGATTCCTTTAAAGAACCAGAGGACGAAGCCTACAAAGGACGTTCACTGCTGTCTTATTTTACCGAACTGAAGCGCGGTGATGTGGCTCTAGGCATTGCGGGCAAGTTACGCAATCCGGAAGAAGTTAATCGAGCCATGGAATCGGGGATCGATTTTGTGATGCTAGGTCGAGCTGCAATATTGCATCATGACTTTCCATTGCAGATGCAGGCCGATAGCAACTTCACCCCGGTGAGAAACCCGGTATCCGCTGATCATTTGCGTGCCGAGGGACTGGGCGAGGCCTTTATTACCTATATGTCGGGCTGGAAGGGTTTTGTTGGCTAATCGATTATTTGTTATGGGCCACCAATCAGAACCCAGCTAGTCTGCGTAACAAGAGTATGCAGTTAAATTGGCTCGACGAACAAACTCCCAAGCCCACGCGCCTCTCTCCGGGCTTCCCTGAGAAAATGGTGCTGCTGGACTGTGAAACCACCGGCGGCAAAGCAATCTACCACCGCATTATCGAGATCGGTCTGCTGGTCATTGAAGATGGTCAGTTGCTTGAGAAATGGCAGACCTTTATTGATCCGAGAGTGCCCCTGCCACCCTTTATACAGAGGCTAACCGGCATTAGTCCGGGCATGGTTGCTGGCGCACCGGAGTTTGCCGATATTGCCGAAGAGCTGCTGAGTAAATTAGAGGGCCGCACGTTGGTGGCCCACAATGCACGCTTTGACTATAGCTTTCTCAAGAATGAATTTGAGCGGGCCGGTATTAGCTACAATGCTAAACCCCTGTGCTCGGTGAAGTTTAGCCGCAATCTGTATCCGCAGTTTAAGCGCCATGGCCTGTCGCAGATTATTGAGCGTTTTGATCTATCTATAGAGAACCGTCACCGGGCCCTCGACGATGCCGAGATGATCTATAAGTTTTTCCAGAAATCCTCGGTACTATTTTCTGAGGATGAGATTGCTGCCACCTGCAAAACATTGCTCAAACGCCCCAGCCTGCCCACCTTACTAGACGCCAAAGAGATTGAAAAATTACCGGCCAGTTCCGGGGTCTATTATTTTTATGATGCTAAAGGTGCACTGCTCTATATAGGCAAGAGTGTGCATATCCGCAATCGGGTTATGAGTCACTTTAGCTCAGATCATAAAAACCCCAAAGACCTGCAGATGAGCACCAAGATTGCGCATATCGACTTTGAGCAGACACCCAGTGACTTTGGCGCGCAAATTCGCGAAAGCAACCAGGTTAAAGCTCAGAGTCCAATCTATAATCGGCGGCTGCGCAAGGTCAAAAAGCTATTCCAGTTTCGCAGCACCGAGGATAGCCAAGGCTATCTGCGTCTAAATATTGAAGCGGTGGAAACAGAGGACACCGCCGTCGAGCAGCAGTTTGGTCTGTTTCGCTCGCCTCGTCAGGCTTCAAAAAAAATGCAGCAACTGGCCGATCAGTACTTTCTCTGTCACAAACTTTTAGGCCTTGAGGGAGAACGAGCCAATCAACAACCCTGTTTTCGATCGCAATTAAAAAAATGTTTTGGCGCCTGCCACGGGGCAGAACCCGCCGCTATTTATAATGAGCGCATGACGGCGGCCCTAAAGAACTATCAGATAAAGCTATGGCCCTATGCTGGCCCTATTTTAGTGGAAGAGCGCGACCCCCAGAATCCAGACCAGGTGGCTTTTCATATTATTGATCGCTGGCGCTATATCGCCAAACTGGCACTGATCGATGATATCTATGATCTGGGCTATCAACTGCGCGACAGCATTAGCCGCCCCCCTAACCTAGACAATCAAGCCGCTGGCCGCGATGAGGCAGATGATCGCTTTGATTTGGATATCTACTTTATTTTGGTGCGCTTTATGGTGGATCAGGAAAAAATGAACATGAACAACCTAAAAGTCTGGAACCTGATAGCCGGGCAAATGGACTGAACAAGCCTGCGCCCTAAGCTCGCCTAATGTCATAAAACATTCATTAGATATTCAATTTACTGTCTTATAGACAGCCTAAGATTGACCCCATATTGTTTCAAGGGGGCTAACATGATCAAGCAAATCACGCATTTTGATGTCGTATCGTTCCTCTGGTTTAATCGCTTCCACAGCTTTAGGCCTCTCACCAATTTTTTCCGCGGCATTTCGCACACCGGTGATGGTCATATCTATATTGGTCTCGCAGTATTGGCACTGCTGTCTCAGGAGACTCAACATATAGATTGGGTGAAATCAGTATTGCTCGCCTTCCTTTTTGAGTTACCTATTTTCATGACACTGAAAGTGTTGTTCAAACGCGCACGCCCCTTTGTTCAGTTGTCGAAATGTTATCAGGCAGTGCAGCCCTCTGATGAATTTAGTATGCCCTCTGGACATACTGCCGCGGCCTTTTTAGTGGCAACTCTCATCGCCTATTTCTATATTGATTTAGCACCATTGGTTTTCGTCTGGGCCAGCCTGATTGGCATTTCCAGGGTATTTCTTGGTGTGCACTATCCAACTGATATTGCAGCGGGTGCCGTGCTGGGCATTGCATGCTCATCGATTTCCTTAACACTACTTTTCTAACCAGGCAGTCCTATGAAAGTTCTTTACGGCGTCCAGGGAACAGGCAATGGACACCTCTCTCGCACCAGGGCACTTTTGCCCGCGCTACAGCGCGCTGGTGTTGAGATTGATTTTGTTTTTTCCGGGCGTGAGCGAAAAGATTTTTTCGATATGCAGGACTTCGAAGACTTTAAAGTACTTGATGGCCTGACACTGGTATATAACCGCGGACGTCTGCAGGTGATCAAAACTGTTTTAGCCAATAAGCTGTTTAGATTTATAACCGACATATGGCGTCTCGATTTAAGCGATTACGACCTGGTTATCTCGGATTTTGAGCCCATCACGGCCTGGAGTGCCAAGTTGCAGGCTGTACCCTGCATTGCGCTGAGTCACCAATGTGCATTTGCCTATGATATCCCTAAATTGAAAGGCCATTGGCTATCAAAAATGATTATGAAAATCTTTGCCCCAAGCAAGACTGCCGTGGGGTTTCATTATCATCACTTTAACCAGCCTGTGCTGCCGCCGCTAATTGGCGCCCAGAGCAAGGGGAACCCTATCAAAAACAAAATTGTTGTGTATATGGGATTTGAAGCACTGGACGATATTATCGAGCTAGTACGTCCATTTACTGACTACGATTTCCAGATTTTTGCCAAGGTCGATAAACAGGTAAAGCTGGATCACATCACTGTCAATCCGGTATCCCACGAGGCCTTCCATCAGCAGCTTAAAATTTGCGCCGGCGTCATCAGCAACGCGGGCTTTGAACTGTCCAGTGAGGCTCTGAGTTATGGTAAAAAGTTGTTGATCAAACCCCTTAACGGTCAGTATGAACAGCTATGTAATATTATTGCTCTCAAAGCGATAGGCCGCGCCACATCCATGGAGCGATTGGATCAAAAGGTTCTGGCAGAATGGCTCGAGCAGCCAGCAGTAGAGCCGATTGCTTACCCTGAGGTAGCGCCACTGCTGGCAGATTGGATACTTAATCCACAGCGGCCTGATATTCGCACCCTATCCCAAACGATCTGGGCCAACACCTAGAATCAATCGTTCAATTTAATATTAGGTATTGCTAATATAGAATAACCTAATATAATGCTAACCAATATTCTGCTAACCAGGCTATTGGACCATGGCTCAAACCTTAGACACCACAGATCTTTTGGAACTGCGCAAACATGCCTCTGAGGCTGCTGAGCTGATGAAACAGCTCAGCAACCCCAATCGCTTGATGATTATGTGCTCTCTAATTGGCACTGAGCTCTCGGTTGGTGAACTAAACGCCATGACCGATCTGAGTCAATCTGCCCTGTCACAGCATCTCGCCTCTCTGCGAAACGCCCGGCTGGTTAGCACCAGACGAGAGGCTCAAACCATTTTTTACAGCCTCGCTGGCGATCACGCCATACAGATTATTGCTGTATTGAAATCTATTTATTGCCCAGACTTAGAGAACTAAACCATGACTGCTACAACGACCGTTATTTCAGCTGACGCCTTCCATCTGCGCTATTCAAAGGGAGGTGAGCGACTCCATATTATTGATCTGCGCACTCATGCCGAGGTAGAGACCGAGTCGCTGCAGGGTACTGGCCATTTCCCCGTGCAGAGCATTGATTGCCAACAGGTACAGGATTACCTTGATAAGCAAAACCACCAGGCGGGGCAGCCAGTTTATCTGCTGTGCGCTGGCGGCCCGCGAGCCAAGCTTGCCGCCGAAAAATTAAAAGACGGTTTAGAGGCTGAGCTTATTATTATTGAAGGGGGTCTGAATGCCCTGAAAAGCCTGGGACTCAACCCCACCCAGGGTACCAGCAAGGTAATTTCTCTGGAGCGGCAGGTACGTATTGCCGCCGGCTCGCTGGTTAGTTTAGGCGTATTACTCGGGGTGCTTGTTAATCCCGGGTTCTACGGGCTCTCTGCTTTCGTGGGTGCCGGACTGGTCTTCGCCGGCGTCACCGACACCTGTGGTATGGGCATGATCCTCGCGCGCATGCCATGGAACAACAGGAGCGGAGCCGCATAGTATGTCGGTTGTAATCGGCCTGCTTATTGGTTTGGTGCTTGGACTCACTGGTGCTGGTGGCTCTATTTTTGCAGTGCCCCTATTGATTTTATTACTCGGCTTGCCCATCAATGATGCTATAGGCATTGCCCTTGGAGCCGTTGCCGTCAGCGCACTGATTGGCACTCTCAGTAATTGGCGAGCCCAGTATATTTTATGGGTACCAGCGCTGACGCTGGGCCTCAGTGGCGCCGCTGTTGCACCTATGGGCAAATATCTCGGCAATCAACTGCCCCCACTGGTCTTGCTTGTTGGTTTCTGTATTCTGGCTGTGGGTATTGCCGCTGTTATGTGGCGACAAGCAGTCAGCACTCCGGAGCAAGCTGGTGTAGTGCGCTCGGGGCATCTCAGCGAAGACGATTATATTGTGCCTATCTGTCGCTTTACCCAATCTGAACAATTTGATCTAAGCTCAAAATGTGTCGCTGCACTAATAAGCTGTGGTCTTTTGGTGGGACTATTAAGTGGGCTATTCGGTGTTGGCGGTGGGTTTTTAATTGTCCCGGCGCTGCTCTATATCACCCAGGTATCCATGCGTCAGGCAGTGGCGACATCGCTGTTGATCATCTGCATGGTCGGCGGCTCAGGGTTTATTAGTTTTATGGCAGTCAATCAAGATTTAGATTGGATGCTGCTTTTACAGGTCTGCGCTGGCGGGCTAATCGGTATGCTCGCCGGTCGCCTGATCGCAGATAATATTGCCGGCGTCCAGCTACAGAAACTATTTTCTATCGCCCTGATGGCGATTGCTGCGCTGACCCTTATTAACCAACTTCAATGACTGAATTAACAATTTATCATGATTTTTAGACAACTATTTGACAAGGCATCCTCGACCTATACCTATCTACTCGCCGATGATAAAAGCGGGCAGGCTCTGGTGATTGATTCGGTGTTAGGCAGTAGCGATGAACTACTTATTCTCCTTAATCAGCTCAAACTGCAGTTAGTCATTGCTATTGATACCCACACCCATGCAGACCATATTACCGGCCTGGGCAGCCTCCGCGAAAAAACCGGCTGTATCACCATGATGGGAAGCCAGTCTCAGGCAAACTGTTTGTCAGCTACATTTACTGACGGCGAGATGATCAATCTGGGGGATATACAGCTAGAAGTGATCTATAGCCCTGGGCACACTGACGATTCCTACAGCTTTTACCTGGCCCGGGAGGGCATGTTATTTAGCGGCGATACCTTATTGATTGGCGGCACGGGACGAACAGACTTCCAGAATGGCGATGCTGGCGCTCAGCATGACAGCCTGCACCAGCGTATTCTGACCCTGCCAGACAATGTATTGCTCTACCCTGCCCATGACTATAAAGGCCTGACCACAAGCACCCTAGGGGCCGAAAAACGCAACAACCCGCGACTGCAAATCAAGGACAGGCAAGCCTACATTAACCTGATGGACAGCCTGATGCTGCCCGATCCGGCATTGATGGATATTGCGGTGCCCGCCAATCGAGCTTGCGGAGAAGTGACGTCCTAGCCTAACCTATTTTGCCAGCAGCTTTTTCTGCAGAGCCATGGTCTCGGTGGTCGCTTTAAATACGGATATATCCGGGTTAGCCTTACCAGTGCGCCCTAGGGCATCAATATTGGCGTAGTACCAATACTGCACCGCAAATCCGGCTAAAGCACGTACCATTTTTACGTTACCGAGAAATGCCAACCAGCCAGGCAAAAGGGACAGACTATCCTCATATCTAGGCAGCTCGTCCAAGCCCGCCAGGAGCTGCTTGGGTGCATCGGTCATCACGCACATGGGGCGGCCAATACCGATCAAATCTGCACTGCCCGTCTCCAGCGCTTGCTCCATTACTGAGCGTTGGCGAAATCCGCCGGTGACCATCAGGGGAATATTGACCTTTGCCTGCATGGCCTTGGCAAAGTCGACAAAGTAAGCCTCGCGCTGCTGAGTAGACTCCGCCACATTTTGCTTTTCCTCTTCCTCCATACCCTGCAGACCCAGAAGTTTTGGCTGTTCATAGGTGCCACCAGAGATCTCAATAAGATCCACACCGGCCTTTTCGAGCCACTGTACCACCTGCAAGCTATCTTCAAAGGCAAAACCACCTTTCTGAAAATCGGCACTGTTAAGTTTAACGGCCACAGGAAATTCCGGCCCTACTGCAGCTCGAACTGAAGCAACTACTTCCAATAGTGCGCGGGTGCGGTTAGCTAAGTCACCACCGTAATCATCTGTGCGCAGATTGCTGCGCGGGCTTAAAAACTGTGACAACAAATAACCGTGGGCACTGTGTATCTGCACACCGGTAAAGCCTGCGTCTTTGCAAGCTGCAGCGCAGACGCCAAAGCGGCGCACAATGGTTTTTATCTCGGTTTTGGTGAGTGGCACTGGCTCGCCAAACTGACCACCGGGCAGACCCAACTTAACCGCAGAGGGAGCCTTAGGGTTTGAGTTAACTATTTTTTGCGTCTGGCGACCCGCATGACTTATCTGCGCCCAAAAATGATTGCCATTGCGAGTGGCCGCCGCAGCCCAGCGGGCCAGCGCACTGCGCATGGCTTTATTGGGCTTGCGGTCAATCACCACATTGCCCGGGCGCTCGAGATGCTCTTTATCAACCTGAATATTGCCCGACAGCAACATGCCTGAGCCACCATCACTCCACATACCGTAAAGCAATTCCAACTCTGGCGTAGGCACGCCCTCTGGCGTGGCCAAACCCTCTGTCATGGCCGCTTTGGAAATCCGGTTGGGCAGCACAGCGCCACAGGGCAGGGTCAATGGTTGAGCGAGTAAATTTTTCATAGAGTGAATTCTTGTTGTTGGAATGGTTATTAGAACTGCTCAATCATAAGGATGGCTAACCGCTGTGGCTAGTCCTATACAGCATACTAATGCACAGTACTGCTTGGTCTAATTCTGGTCTTTACCCTCTGGGGCTAGAAATAGACACTAAAGGGCTAAAATTTTTCCGCATCTCGAACCAAAGAGGAATAGTATGGATTTTTTACATTATCGCGATCTAGCCAAAACCGAAACTGGGTTTCCTATCAGCTCAGAATGGGGCCAGGGACGCAGTATTTTTGGCGGACTGACCGCTGCGTTAGTGTTGGTGCATATTGAATCTAATCATGATTTAACCGGTCGCGATCTGCGCACCATCAATATTCATTTCTGCGGAGCAGTGATAGCGGACGTACCCTGTGAGTTTCGCCATCGAGTGCTCTCTGAGGGCCGGTCTGTGATTCAAATCGAAGGTCAGCTGTTACAAGATGGTGAGGTCAAAACCGAAATATTGGCCTGCTTTACCACTGATCGGGTCTCCGCTATAGAGATCGAATTGCCAACTAAGGAATTTCCTGTCGCGGCACAGGATACTCAAGCAATAAAGTTTGAATTTAAACAGGGTTCTGCACCCCAGTTTGTGAGCTATTTTGATCTTCGCCAAACTAACGACAACCTACCCTTTACCGGCTCTAACCACAGCCTGATTGAGGGCTGGATGCGCTTCTACAAGCCTAGCGAGACTCTCAATGACGCCAGTATGTTGGCGCTGATTGATGCCTGGCCACCCGCAATACTGCCAATGATGACCAGCAGAGCGCCGAGCAGCACCATTACCTGGAATATTGAGTTTATGCACCCCAGAGCCTCTCTCGAAGTTGAGGATATGCTCTATTATGAATGCATTGCTATACAGGCTGGTCAGGGCTATGCCCATACCGAGGGTAAAATTTATCATCCCAATGGACAGCTTCTAGCATTAAGTCGCCAAATGGTCGGTGTTTACGATAAAGTAGTTAAATAAAGGCACTAAAAAAACAGCAACACAGATAATAAAAAATAATAATTAGGTGAGGCACATGATGACCAAACCAACCCCTAGTGCTCGTCAACCTCTGGCGGGACTAGAAGTGGTAGAACTCTCCAATATGATTACCTGCTCACTGGCTGCGCAGACCATGGCTGCGCAGGGAGCTAATATCATCAAGGTTGAGCCGCCAGTGGGTGGTGATCAGATGCGTCCTCTGGGCACGCAAAAAAGTGGCGTCTCCGGATTTTTTCATAACTGTAATCGCGGCAAGCAATCTCTGGCTATTGATATTAAATCTGCAGCCGGCATTGAGGCTGTGAAAAGGCTCGCGGCACGTGCCGATATCTTGCTACATAACTATCGCCCAGGGGTTATGGATCGGATTGGTCTAAGCTCCGATGTACTGCGTGAGATCAACCCCAGATTAATCTATGTGGCGGTCAGCGGCTTTGGCACTAAGGGGCCCATGGCGGACTTTCCTGCTTTTGATCATGTGATTCAGGGTATGGCCGGATTCACCGACCTCCAGGCGCCAGAGGATAATAAGTTTGATTTTATCCGCACCTTTATCTGCGACAAGGTAACTGCCTACACCCTGGCTCAGGCTGCTACTGCAGCACTGTTGGCAAGAGTGACCACAGGGGTTGGCCAGCATATTGATATCTCTATGCTGCATGCCTGCATCGCCTTTATGTGGCCAGATGGCATGATGCACAGAACCCTCAAAGACGAGGATAGATTTACCATGTCCCCAGGCTCGGAGTATTTTCAGACTATTAACTACAGCGATGGGGCTGTGGCTGTAGCACCATTGAGGGACAATCACTGGGAGGCCCTGCTGCCAATGCTTGGCTACCCCGAATTACTCGGCACTCCACCCTATAACTCAGTCCCCGCGCGTATGACCAATATGCGCGAGGTTACCCAGGTGCTCAAAAATCCGCGTCTAGATATAGGCGTAGAAAAGGCGATGGAGGTTCTGATTGCCGCCGATGTGCCCTGTGCGCCCTGTGTGCAGCGAGATAACTTAGAGGCCAGCGAACAGATCGCTGCGATTGGCGCCCTGGAGACCTATGTCACTAAAGCTATGGGCAGGCTAACAGTGCCCACACCACCAGTACAATTCGAGGGCATGGCTACGTCGCAGGCCGAACCCAGTCCCTTATTGGGCCAGCATAGTCGCGATGTGCTCAAAGCGCTGGGTTGGGATAACGCTGCTGTTGATCAATTAATCAGCTCAGGAGCCGTTGCTGAAACGCCGCTGCCATGATTGCAAGAGCTGCCATTAGCCCAACCAGTCGCCCTGCACTTTTGTGGATAGGTGCCGCACTATTGTCAGTTATTTTGAGTTCCGCTCAGGCAATGCCAAATAACTTTGTTCTGGCCAGCCAATGCCCGCCAAGTTTTGCTCTTGACGAAAATAATCAATGCCGCCTGCGTAATCTCTATCAGCTCTATGACTCTCTGCAGGATCAGGGCCTCGGCGGCCTTAAAACTGCCCTGCCCGAACATCGCGATGGCTTTAGCCCTCAACAGATTGATCTGGGCCGACTGTTATTCTTTGATCCTGTGCTGTCCGGCGAAAAAAATCTCAGCTGCGCCAACTGTCATAACCCGGATCTGGGGTTTACTGATGGTATGGCGCGCAGTGTCGGCGCCAAGGGGCATCTGAATTCTCGTTCGGCGCCCACCCTTTGGAACAGTGCCTTTTTAAAGAGTTTTTTCTGGGACGCCCGCTCTGATAGCCTCGAGGATCAGGCTATGGGGCCACTGTTCTCGAAAATTGAAATGGCTAACAGTCCAGACCAGCTATTGGCAGATCTCAATGAGGTAGAGGCCTATCCAGCTCTATTTGCGCAAGCATTTCCAGAGTCAGAGGATGCATTAGTTGTCGACAACATACTGGCCGCTTTAACCGCGTTTCAGACTTCGCTAATCAGCCTTAACAGCCCCTATGATCGCTACGCCCATGGCGATAGCAAAGCATTGAATAAACAGGAGCTAGAGGGCCTGAATGTGTTCCGCTCCTTTGTCGCCCGCTGCTCCCAATGTCACACACCACCACTGTTCACTAATCAACAGGTGGCGGTGATAGGCACCCCCGAGCCCGAGGGCCTGCCAAGAGATATTGGTGCCCAGGCCACCTTTGGCGCCAAGCGTTTAAGGGGTGGTTTTAAAGTACCCACATTGCGTAATGTCGCCCAGACCGCACCCTACATGCACAGTGGTAGGTTCGCCACATTGCGCGAAGCTACCGAGTTTTATACTGGGGGCCGCGGCCATGCGGTGCCTGAGGGCGAAGAGTTATTGCTACACTGGCATATCTCAGAACCCAATCTTACAGAGTCAGAACTGGATCGGTTGGTTGATTTTATGGGCGCGCTAAGCGATGACAGCTTTATGCCACAGATACCCCACCGCGTTCCTTCCGGCCTTGTTACGGCCATACCCAGAATCAGTGTTGGGGAATTATCAGGAGAATAATAATGAATAATAAAATAAAACTAGTGGCGGCCATTGTCCTATTTGCCGGTGGCTGGATTATAGGTAGCAATAATAATACTGCGCCCGTGATTACCAGCTCTATGGGTGGCGCCAGCTATGCTGGCGGTTATCAGCCAGAGGCCAAATCCACCGGGACACAGGCAGAGGGTGCAGTTGCGCTGCGCACTGAACAGGGTCAGGTGCATCTGGTCAATGATGGCGACTCGATACAGGCCGCCGTGGAAGCCGCTCAACCCGGAGATACTATTCAGGTCATGCCCGGTACCTATTCAGAGACTGTGTATATCGATAAGGATGATATTCATCTGCTGGGTGTTATCCAGGGCGGTGCGCGCGCCACTATGGATGGTCTGGGCAAGCTCAACGACGCCATTCTCTACTCTGGCAACAATGTGGTGATCGAAAACTTCCGCATTACCAAATACAAAGGCAATGGCATTATGGGCCAGGCCGGCAATAATTTTGAGATTCGCAACAATGTGATTGTCGACACTGGCATCTACGGTATTTTCCCCCAGCTAGGCACTAACGGTCTGGTGGAACACAATGTGGTTTCTGGCATAGAAGATGCCGCCATCTATATTGGTATGAGTGACAATATTCATGTGGCTTACAATGAAGTGTTCGACAGCGTGGCTGGAATCGAAATTGAAAATAGCCGTCACGCAGTGGTCGAGCATAATAATGCCCACAATAACACCGGCGGCATTCTGGCCTTCGTCACTCCTGGCCTGCCGATTAAAACCACCTACGATGTAATTATCCGCAATAATTTTGTACTGGATAACAACACCCCAAACTTTGGTGCTCCGGGCTCCATTGTCTCCGGCATCCCTGCGGGCACAGGCATTTTGGTGATGGCCGCCGATGATGTCATTATTGAAGGCAATATTATTTCCGGCAATAAAACGGCGGGCATTATTGTCAATGATCACAGCTTTGCCACTACCATTACCATGGATGTGGAATCGGACCCTAACTCAGACCGCACCATGATTCTCGACAATGTCATGCTTAACAATGGCTATGACACTATCCCCGAAGTGACCGCTGTGGCCTTGACCGAGCTGCACACCGGTCTAGTGGATATAGTTCATGTGGGCTCCAGCGAGGGCAGCTGTATTATCAATCGTCACCGCTACAGAGCCGTGGGTATAGGTGGGTACGATGACTGCGACTTCACCAATACAGACAGCATCGACAACTATCTAGTCGCCGGTGGTGCCGATCGCAGAGTGATTCACCCTTCTGAACGCGGTGAAATCGCCTATCTGGGTGTATGCACCGGTTGCCACAGCTATACAGGCCGCCTGATTGGTCCATCAGTGCAGGTGATTCAAGCCATGTATGCGGGTAACCCTGAGGGCCTGGTGAACTATATTAATGCGCCGGTCAAGGTGCGCGATAACTTCCCACCGATGCCTGCACAAAACTATCTGGACCGCGAAACGCAACTCGCCGTGGCCGAATATATGCTGGCGTTGAAGAAGTAGCCCATGGTTGTCTATAAAGGGGTCTGCCATCCCAACCTCTGTGATGTGATGGGCCATATGACCGTTGCCTACCAGATGCACAATATAAGCCGCCATGAATTGGCCGCCCAGTCATTTCTCGATAGCTAGGTCGGTCCACTAAACTGGTTTTGCAATAAGGCAATCAGCCGGTTGGCCACCGAGGAAAGCGCGTGACGGCGGCGAGTATAAATACCCACCTGACGCTCAATACCGCCAGTAATCACCGGTAGACAAACAGCCCCCAGAGCCTGCATCTGCTGGCGGCAGAGTGCGGGTACCACAGCTACGCCCACGCCAGCGGCAACCATGGACCCCACAGTGGTCAACTGAAATGCATCAAAAACCTGTGGTGGCTCTATCCCAGCCTGCGCAATAGCACTATCTGTCCAGCGCCTGGTGTTTGAACCTCGGTTAAGAGCCACCAATGGATAGGACAGCAGATCTGCAAAGGCCAGATGCTGTTTGTCAGTCAACTGGTGATGCAGAGGCACAACTGCAATAAATCGATCATTAAAGAGCGGCTGAAACTCCAGTGCATCCTCAGTATCAGAGGCAAAGGTGACTCCAAGCTCAACACGGCCTGACTGCACCGCACTGATAACCTCCTCCATCACAATATCCTGTACATTAATATTGATATTGGGATACTGTCGGCCGAACTCAGCCACCACGCGAGGCAAGCAATTACTGGCAAAGGATGGCATAGCCGCAATACTCAACTTGCCTCTTTGTAGAGCAAACAAACCGCGCAGATCGTCAAATCCCTCATTCCAGTCCGACAGCAGGCGTCGAGCTACAGGAAGAAAATCGGCACCCTCTGGAGTCAGACTCAGGGTTCTGGTGGAACGGGCAAACAGCTGCCCACCTATGGCCTCTTCCATTTTGCGAATAGATGCACTGAGCGCCGGCTGGGAGAGGTGCAGATACTCGCAGGCCTCTGCGAAGCTACCTGCCTCAGCAATGGCAACAAAGCCTCGCAACTGTTTAACACTGATATTCATAGGTAAAATTATTATTCCATTTTATGGATTAATTAATCGTTTAATACTATTTGAGTTAATTATAGAGCTGAGGCACTCTAGGTCAAATTATTACTTTTCGAGCCCAGCTATGAAGCCCCTTTGGCAACCCAGTATAGAGTCCATTACAAACAGTAATCTACAGGGATTCCTCAGACAGATTGAACAGCAACTGGCTCTCAACTTCGATAACTATCAACAGCTACACCAATGGTCTGTCGAGCACCAGGAAGCATTCTGGGAGCAGGTTTGGCAGTACAGCGATATCCGTTCATCTGCACCCTATAGCAAAGTACTCTGTGACGAACAGCGTTTTCCAGGCGCCCAGTGGTTTCCCGAAGCGCGGTTAAATTTTGCTGAGAACCTATTGCGCAATCGCTCGGATAAAACTGCGATAATCGCCCGTCTGGAAAATGGCTCGCGGCGCACCATGAGCTATGCCGATCTCTATCGGCAGGTCGCGCAGTTTGCTGCAGGCCTCCGACAGCTCGGGGTGGTTAAGGGAGATCGGGTTGTCGGGTTTATGCCGAATGTCACCGAGACTATTGTGGCTATGTTAGCCACCAGCAGTATTGGCGCTATCTGGTCATCCTGCTCGCCAGACTTTGGGATTAACGGGGTTATGGATCGCTTCGGGCAAATTAAACCCAGGGTTCTACTAGCCTGTAATGGCTATTACTACAATGGCAAAACTATTGATTCCATGCCTCGGGTAAGGGAAATATGTAACCAGATAGGCTCTATTGAGCAACTGGTGCTGGTGCCTGTGACTGATGGCCCAACCTATGTATCTGGCGCTTTGATGTATGAGGACTTTTTGCTCAGCGAGAACAGTCCCGAGCTGCAATTTGAACAGCTGCCCTTTGATCATCCGCTATATATTATGTATTCCTCTGGCACCACCGGGGCGCCCAAATGTATTGTCCATGGCGCGGGGGGAACATTACTGCAGCAGCTTAAGGAACATCGCTTGCACACAGATTTAAAGCCTGATGATGTGTTGTTTTATTTCACCACCTGCGGCTGGATGATGTGGAACTGGCTGGTGGCCGGGCTGGCCTCTGAGGCCACCCTGGTACTCTATGATGGTTCACCTTTCTATCCTGAGCCAAGGTCTCTGATAGATATGGCCGAACAGGAAAGTATTAGTATCTTTGGCACCAGTGCCAAATATATAGCGGCACTGGAAAAGGCTCATGTGGTGCCCCGCGAGAGCCATAACCTGCAAAACCTGAAAGCTCTGCTCTCCACGGGCTCACCTCTGTCCCACGAAAGCTTCAGGTACGTCTATCGCGACATTAAGGCAGATCTCTGCCTATCCTCTATTTCTGGAGGTACGGATATTCTCTCCTGCTTTGTTTTGGGAAATCCATGTCTGCCAGTTTACGAGGGCGAAATTCAATGCCGAGGCCTGGGAATGGCGGTAGAAATCTGGGACCAACAGGGTCAGCCAGTTAACGAGCAAAAAGGGGAGCTGGTATGCACCAAACCCTTCCCTTCAGCGCCTATTTATTTTTGGAACGACCCGGAAAACCAAAAATACCTCAGTGCCTATTTTGAGACCTACAACAATATCTGGGCCCATGGAGACTATGGCGAAATCACTGCCCATAATGGCGTTATTATTCACGGCCGCTCCGATGCGGTACTTAATCCAGGTGGGGTGCGCATAGGAACTGCTGAGATTTACCGACAGGTGGAAAAGCTCGAGCAGGTGGTTGATAGCATCTGTATTGGCCAGGACTGGGAAGAGGATGTGCGGGTGGTGCTGTTTGTGGTCCTGCGCGATGGTGTTGAGCTGAACGATGCACTGATCGATGAAATCCGCAGAACCATTAGACGCGAAACTACCCCGCGCCATGTCCCGGCCAAAGTCATTGCCGTGACCGATATTCCGCGCACTATTAGCGGCAAAATTGTTGAGCTAGCGGTGCGAAAGATCGTACACGACCAACCAGTCAATAATACCGACGCCCTCGCCAACCCCGAGGCGCTTGAGCTTTTTGCCAACCTTCCAGAATTGGCTCGCTAAGCGGGCCTAAAGGTAGTTGCTAGCCTCGACGATGTACTCTAAAGTCTCGCATTCTCGACACCCCAACAGCGGAAAACTGATGAGCAGACAA
>CBFHMK010000011.1:0-111068 GCA_965656965.1 uncultured Porticoccaceae bacterium | reverse complement strand
CTATGTCTTGGGCTGAAGTCGTTTTCTTTGGTTTGCGATGCAAAGCGGTTCCAGGGGCAGATAATCTGGCAATCATCGCAACCGAATACTCTGTTGCCCATCAGTGGCCGCAGCGCCTCCGGAATGGCTTCCTTGCTCTCAATGGTCAAGTAAGAAATGCACTTTCTCGCGTCCAGCACATAGGGTTCTGGAAAAGCGTCGGTAGGGCAGATTTTCAGGCAGGCGCGACAGTTGCCGCATTGATTGGTCTGTTGGCTCTCGTCTGCGGGCAGCGGCAGTGAGGTGTAGATCTCGCCGAGGAAAAACCAAGATCCCGCCTGATCATTTAGCAGTAGAGTATTTTTACCTATCCAGCCCAGTCCTGCCTGTTCAGCCAGAGGCTTTTCCATAACTGGAGCGCTGTCCACAAAGGGCCGCTGAGCTAGCTGTAATTCTGGTAATTCGTCCTGAATACGTTTGACTAGCTGAGCTAGACGCCTGCGGATAAGCTTGTGATAATCCCGACCCAGAGCATATCTCGAGATATAGGCCTTATTGTCATCTTTAAGCACGGCAATCATCTTGTTATCAGCCAGATAATCCATGCGCACAGAAATCACTCGAACAGTTTGGTCAACTAGTTTGTCGACTCTATAGCGCTTATCACCATGCTCGCCCATCCACTGCATGGACCCCTGAAAGCTATTGGCCAGCCATTGTTTGAGGCGTTCCGACGCCTGTTCTAGATCTGGCTCTACTATGGCTACCTGCTGAAAGCCCAGGGCCGCGCCCCAGTCTTTAATCTGTTCAGCTAAGTGCTCTAGTTGCTGCGCTGTTTGATGCTGTGAGGACGGATTATCAGGCATGTTTTAATAGCTGTTCTGACTTATACTTACCGCGATTTTACGGGGATAATTGCTCAATGTCGCACAATGAAACAAAAGCTTTAACAAATACTGCTCTTGCAGATGCTCTTTACAGCAGTAAATCAGTTCGAGAGATGGATAGTCTGGCCATTAATCAGCAGGGTATAGCTGGAATTCTGTTAATGAAACGAGCCGGTAGGGCGGTTTTAAATGAGCTGCTAGAGACGTTTGGGTCACCCAGTTTACTGACGGTATTTTGCGGTGCAGGCAATAATGGGGGCGATGGTTACATAGTGGCTGCTCTGGCAGCAGCGAAAAAGATACCTGTGCGAGTCATTGAGTTGGGTGACAGCGCCAAGTTATCAGCAGATGCACAACTTGCTCGACAGTTTGCCAAGCAGTCCGATGTTGGATGTTCGCCCTTCAGCAATACCATAGATCTCGACGAAGGGTTGATAGTCGATGCGCTGCTAGGCACGGGATATAGTGGTGAACTTCGTGCGGCCTACGCTGAGGCTATAGCGTTAATTAATGCTTCATCGCTACCAGTGGTGGCGGTTGATATCCCCTCGGGACTCAATGCTGATACTGGTGCTGTTTATCAGCAAGCTGTGCGAGCTGATATGACAATCACCTTTATAGGTGCCAAGCAGGGTCTATTCACTGGTCAGGGGCCGGTCTTCAGCGGTGAGGTGATCTATGACTCACTGGATGTGGCAGAGATAGTTTTTGATGGGATAGAGCCTTCGGCTCAGTTGTTAGATCTTTACAGTCTTATGGAGTCTCTGCCCCAGCTATCTATCGATATGTATAAGACCCAGCGTGGTCATAGCATGGTTATAGGGGGTGATCTGGGCTTCGGCGGTGCAGCCTGCCTTGCTGCAGAAGCCAGCCTTAGGGTGGGCTCAGGCATGACCTCAGTGGCCACCAAGCCAGAACATGTGGCCGCCATATTGGCCCGTCAGCCTGAAATCATGGTCTCTGGCGTGGTGTCAGGTCAGGAACTTGAGCCCCTATTGGATCGGCCCTCTGTTCTTATAGTGGGCCCCGGCATGGGACGTTCCCCCTGGTCAGAACAGTTACTACAGAAATCTTTTGCCGCTGATCGCCCTCTGGTGCTGGATGCTGATGCTCTCAATATGCTTGCCGAGGGTCGAGTGATCCCCCATTCCGAGAACGTCAAATTAGTACTCACTCCCCATGCTGGAGAGGCGGCTCGTCTACTGGGCGTCAGTGCTGCTGAGGTACAGGCTGACCGCTTTGCCGCAGTGCGGCAACTGCAAGAAAAGTACCAGGCTGTGGTGCTGCTAAAGGGGCCGGGCACATTAATTGCAGGCCCCGATCAGATGACCAAACTTTGTCCATATGGCAATCCGGCCATGGCCACAGCTGGAATGGGTGACCTACTGAGTGGCATTATTGGTGGCCTGATTGCACAGGGGTTAGATTTGCAAACAGCCGTCGAGCTAGGCTGCTGCCTGCATTCCTGCGCTGCGGACATGGCGGTTCAGGCCCAGGGCCAGAGAGGTCTTGTGGCTACGGATTTACTGCCCCAGCTCCGTAGGCTACTAAATCAGGAATATCTGTGACAGAGGGTTTAATGGTCCTTAGCAGCGTCAAATTCGAACTGCTGGGCGAAGAGGCGACAGTGGCCTTTGGTGGTCAGGTTGCCGAGGTTCTCAGCAGTATCCAATCTCCGTTGTTAATTACTTTAAGCGGTGACCTGGGGGCGGGGAAAACCACATTAAGCCGAGGTATTTTGCAGGGGCTGGGACATACTGGCTCGGTAAAGAGCCCGACTTACACTTTGGTTGAGCCCTATGAGTTGCCTTTGGGTGCTGTATATCACTGTGATCTATACAGGTTGGCCGACGGTGAAGAGTTGGAATATATGGGCTTTGCAGACTATCTTATCGATGGCGCTCTCTGCTTAGTCGAATGGCCAGAAAAGGGTGAGGGCTTCTTACCTCAGGCCTCAGTGGCCATCCAAATTAGCTCATCCCACCAGGGTCGCTGTGTTACGCTAGAGGCTTATTCTGCTGAGGGTAGACAGTTGATAGATCAGCTCAGGCGCCTGTAGCAGATGGGTTTATTGGTTTAGGTGTGCAGATTGAATCTTAATATACGGTCAATGATTACTGCAGTGCGTCAGCTATCCAGCGCCACTGCACTGCTGACCCTGTTGTTGGCTGACGGCCTTATGGCAGCGGATATAGATTCGGTTCGTCTGTGGCGTGCGCCAGACCACACCAGATTAGTTTTTGACCTCAGTACTGAGGCGCAGCACAATCTATTTCCGTTGGATAATCCCGACCGCCTGGTAATCGACCTCAAAGATACCAGGCTAAAAACGTCGTTTAAAAATCTTGATCTCAGCAATACGCCCATTGCCAGAGTGCGCGTAGCACCCCGGAATAAAACCGGTTTGCGGGTAGTGTTGGATCTTAGGCGCTCTGTTACGCCGAAGAGCTTTAGCCTTAAAGCTAACGAGCAGTATAGTGACCGTTTAGTGGTCGATCTGTTTGATAAAAAATCGGTGGTTAGCCGCTCGGTGGAAGAGGTAGTTCCACAGAAAAACCGTAAAATTGTGATTGCAATCGATGCCGGTCACGGGGGAGAGGATCCCGGTGCACTGGGGCCTAAAAAGGTTCGCGAAAAGGTGGTTGTGCTGCAGATTGCCAAGCGCATCAAAAGTCTTTTTGATAAAGACCCTCACTTCGATGGCCAGCTGGTGCGGTCGGGAGACTATTACTTAGCCCACCGCAAGCGTTCTCAGATTGCTCGCGATAAACAGGCCGACTTTTTTATCTCGATTCATGCGGATGCCTTTACAGACCCTAGAGCCTATGGCGCTTCAGTCTATGCCCTGTCCACAAAGGGTGCCACCAGTGAAGCGGCCCGCTATCTTGCCAGCAAAGAAAATCGGGCTGATTTAATTGGCGGTGCCAGCTCTTTAAGCCTTGGGGATAAAGACCCCATCTTGGCCAGTGTTCTGCTTGATCTTTCTATGAATGCTACCCTAAGCAGCAGTTTGGACGCGGGGAAATATGTGCTCTCCAATATGGGCTCTGTGGCGCGACTGCATAAGAAGCAGGTAGAGCAGGCGGGGTTTCTAGTACTTAAGTCGCCGGACATACCTTCATTGTTAATCGAGACTGGGTTTATCTCCAATCCCAAAGAGGCCCGTCAACTTAGCAGCGGTAAATATCAACAGAAAATGGCTGAGGCAATCTTTGATGGGCTGGTGCAATACTATTCCGAGCATCCTCCAGTGGGTACTTTGCTAGCCAAAAATGCAGGTGCATTGCAGCGCAGTCACACTATTGCGCGAGGAGATACCCTGTCGGAAATCGCAGTGCGTTATAACACCTCGGTAAGCAAAATACTGCGCCATAATAAGATGTCATCAAGCACCATTCAGATTGGGCAGAAAATTTTAATTCCCTCTAGCTAAAACTATTTTTTAAAGGCGTTAACCATGAGCAGCATTCATATACTCAGCCCGCAATTAGCGAACCAGATCGCTGCTGGTGAAGTGGTTGAGCGACCAGCCTCTGTGCTTAAAGAGCTGGTGGAAAATAGCTTGGATGCGGGGGCTCAGCGCATTGATATAGAGGTGGAGCAGGGCGGTATAAAGCTTATTCGAATCCGTGACGATGGCCATGGTATCCCCGAAGATCAGCTAGCTCTCGCCCTAAGCCGTCATGCCACCAGTAAAATTGATAATCTTGAGGATTTAGAGGCTGTGGCCACGCTGGGATTTCGTGGTGAAGCCCTGGCCAGTATAGCCTCGGTATCTAGATTGGCACTTACCTCCAATACAGGTGCTAGCAGCGGTTGGCGGGCTGTCTCTGAAGGGCGTGATATGGAGGTCGAGTTGCAACCAGCCGCTCATCCAAAGGGCACCAGTGTCGAGGTGCGCGATCTGTTTTTTAATACGCCGGCGCGACGGAAATTTTTGCGCACAGAGGGCACCGAATACAATCGCATTGATGACAGTATTAAAAAGCTGGCCCTTAGCCGCATGGATATTGCATTTAGCCTGCGCCACAATCAGCGCGCCCAGCTTAATCTGCGCCCGGCTATTAGCCTGCTGGAGCAGGAGAAGCGCGTTGCTGATATCTGTGGTCCGGCCTTTATGCAACAGGCACTTTATGTTGATAATGACAGATCTGGCATTCGGCTCTGGGGCTGGATGGGCTTGCCAACATTTAATCGCAGCCAGGCTGATTTGCAGCACTTTTTTGTCAATGGACGCTGTATTCGCGACAAGGTAGTTTCCCATGCCATCCGTCAGGCCTATCAGGATGTCTTGTATCATGGTCGCCACCCTGCCTATGTGCTTTTTTTAGAGGTTGAACCGGCAGATGTGGATGTCAATGTGCATCCTACCAAGCATGAGGTGCGATTCCGCGACAGTCGCTCTATCCATGGTTTCGTGTATGGCACACTGAATAAGGCACTGGCTCAGGATCGTCCACAGGACCACCTTCAGGCTACCGACTCTGAGGTTCCGACTCAGGAATGGCAGCCCAGCCAATCAGCTATTCAATTCCCTACTGCCTCCAGTCAGACGCCGGGTCCCACTAGTTATGGGCAGTATTCAACACCTAGCCATGGTTCTATCAATACCCCAATGGCAGCCTATCAGGGCCTGTACGCCACCGAAGTGCCTGAGCAGCAGGATGAAATACCTCCCATGGGCTTTGCCATTGCCCAGTTAAAGGGAATCTATATTCTTGCCGAGAATGCCCAGGGTCTAATTGTTGTGGACATGCATGCGGCCCACGAGCGGATTACCTATGAGCGCATGAAGACCGCCTTTGATGATCAGGGGCTGATCTCTCAACCTCTGCTAGTACCAGAGAGTCTGGCAGTCAGCGAGCGTGAAGCTGAGGTTGCAGATAAAAACGCTGAGATTTTCCAGCAGCTGGGCTTTGTGGTTGAACGCGCCGCGGCAGAGAGCGTTATTGTGCGTGAGATTCCGGCTATTCTGCGAGGTTCAGAAGTCGAGGGGCTGTTGCGGGATGTAATCTCGGATCTGCTCATGCATGGCACCTCAGAGCGAATCCGCAACCACATTAATGAAATTCTCTCGACCATGGCCTGCCATGGTTCTGTGCGCGCCAACCGCAAACTCAGCATCCCAGAAATGAATGCCCTGTTGCGGGATATGGAAGCTACTGAGCGCAGTGGGCAGTGTAATCATGGCCGTCCCACCTGGTCGCAGCTCACTCTAGATGAGCTAGACAAACTATTTTTGCGCGGCAGATGAATAATCAATCCACCGATTTACCCAGGGCCATTTTTATTATGGGCCCAACGGCCAGTGGCAAAACTGCACTGGCGATTGAACTGCGCAAGCATTTGCCGGTTGAGTTAATCAACGTGGATTCAGCACAGGTCTATCGTCAGTTGGACATTGGCAGCGCCAAACCCGATGCCAAAACACTACAGAAAGCTCCTCATCGATTGCTGGATATTCGAGATCCAGAGCAAGCTTATAGCGCAGCCGATTTTCTTGCAGATGCCAAAGCTGAGATGGCGGACATAGTTGCCTCAGGAAAAATACCGCTCTTGGTGGGCGGCAGCATGATGTATTTCAAGGTGCTACTCGAGGGGCTGTCTGATTTACCTGAGGCGGATCAGGCGATTCGCGATCAGTTAGAGCAGCGTGCCAAGCTTGAGGGCTGGCCGAGTCTGTATCGCGAGTTGCAGCAAGTTGATCCTGCAACCGCTGCCCGTCTTCATCCCAACCATTCGCAGCGTATCCAGCGCGCACTGGAGGTTTATCAGATCACAGGTAAGCCTATGTCATCATTGCAGGGTGCCTCTCAGGGTGGTTTACAGGATCAGTACGCTATCTGTCAGTTTTCACTGATACCGCAAAACCGAAGTCTATTGCACGGTCGTATAAGAGAGAGATTTGAGCAAATGATGGCGCAAGGGTTTGAGCAGGAAGTGCAAAAAATTTACCAGCGAGGTGATCTGCATGTTGGCTTGCCTGCGATCCGATCCGTAGGCTATCGACAGCTCTGGGACTACTGTGCAGGGCTCTGCTCTCTAGATGAAGCGGTAGAGAAAGGCATTATTGCAACTAGGCAGCTGGCCAAGCGACAGATGACTTGGCTGCGTAACTGGCCGCAGGCTATTGAGATTGCGGTAGATAATAAAACTAGTTACCTATCGACAGAAGATATCTGTAGTCAGTGCTTGAAAATGTTGTCGGGCGCTCCCATATACTATAATAACGGGCAGGAGTAGTAATTGCTCTCAGGTGGACCGCAATCCCACCACAATATTTGCTGTGACTATTACAGCACCCATTGAAGTTTCAATAATAAGGAGTAGTAAAATGTCAAAAGGGCATAACCTACAAGACCCTTTTCTGAATGTCCTGAGAAAAGAGCGCATCCCAGTTTCAATATTCCTGGTTAACGGTATCAAATTGCAGGGCCAAATTGAGTCCTTTGACCAATTTGTCGTACTGCTGAAGAATACTGTTAGTCAGATGGTCTACAAACACGCTATATCAACCGTTGTGCCTTCCCGTGCTGTGCGTTTGCCTGCCAGTAATGCCCCAGGAGGTCAGTCTGGCGACGATCTTGCTGGTGATGGTGTCGGTAATTATAGCGATGATAATTACTAAAACGGGTGTCATTATTTTTTGAACGACCTGATTTTGGTGAACGTGCCGTGTTGGTTCACCTTAAGCTAAACAGTGAATCAGAACCCGAAGACCCAAGGGAATTTGAAGAGTTAGTGATATCTGCTGGCGGTGATCCTGTTGAATTTTTGACTGGATCTCGCCAGTCTCCCCACGCCAAGTTTTTCGTTGGTACCGGCAAATTAGAAGAAATAGGTAGCACTGTCCGCAGCTGCGATGCCGAGCTTGTTATCTTTAACCACAATCTGTCACCTAGCCAAGAGCGCAATCTTGAGGCCGAATTAAAGTGCAGGGTGCTTGATAGAACTGGCTTGATTCTGGATATCTTTGCCCAGCGAGCGCGGACCCATGAAGGTAAGCTGCAGGTCGAGCTTGCCCAGCTGCAGCACCTGTCCTCAAGACTGGTGCGCGGATGGACTCACCTGGATCGGGAGAAAGGGGGTATCGGTATGCGTGGGCCCGGCGAGACCCAGCTAGAATCGGACCGCCGTATGGTCAGAGACCGTATTCAAACCATTAAAAAACGTCTTGAGAAGGTCAGAAAACAGCGTGGCCAGAGTCGCCGGTCTCGAGATAAGGCGGAGATCCCCACAGTATCATTGGTGGGCTATACCAATGCCGGAAAGTCTACATTGTTTAACCGTCTGACTGGTTCTGAAGTTTTTGCCGCCGATCAGTTATTTGCAACTCTGGATCCCACGATGCGACGCCTGGATTTAGCGGAGCTAGGGCCAGTGATCTTTGCTGATACCGTTGGCTTTATCAGTCATCTGCCACACCGATTGGTCGATGCATTTCGGGCCACGTTAGAAGAGGCTGCCTCGGCAACCTTGCTGCTGCATATTGTTGATGCTGCCGCTGAAGAACGCGCCATCAACATAGAGCGTGTTAACGAGGTGCTGAAAGAGATTGATGCCCATCAGTTGCCAACGCTAATGGTTTACAACAAAATTGATCTATTGGATGATTTCAAGCCTCGTATTGAGCGTAATGATGAGGGGGTTCCGGTCGCAGTTTGGTTGTCTGCTCTGGCTGGCGAAGGTTTGGAACTGCTGCTTGAAGCTATTGTTGAATGCCTGCCCAATAAAATTGTGCATCAACACCTGCAGTTGCAGCCTAATCAAGGGGCTTTTAGAGCTGCACTTTACAGCCAAAAAGCTGTGGTATCAGAGCAGGTGAATAACGAGGGCGCGATCAATTTGGAAATAAAGCTGGCAGAAAGCGACTTTTTGCGTTTACTTAAGGCTTCAGGGTTGAAATTACAAGATTTGGTTACCCTGTCGAGTTAAACTATACCTATTAAACAACTGTGCAACATTAACTAGCAATTGGAGAAGATTATGGCCTGGAATGAACCGGGTGGTGGCAAAGACCCATGGGGCGGCAATCGCAACAATGATGGGCCACCAGATATAGACGAGGCGTTGAATAAGCTTAAAGAAAAATTTGCGTCATTTGGCGGTGGTGGCTCTGGTTCTGGCTCCGGCACTGGTGGCGGCAAGAGCCTGTTGCCGATCGCACTGGTGGTTGCCTCCATCATCTGGGCTCTGCTCGGTGTTTATCAGGTCGATGAGAAAGAGCAGGCGCTGGTGCTGAGATTAGGCAAGTACCATGACACATTGAATGCGGGTCTGCAGTGGAACCCTCCGATTATTGATCGCGTGGTGATTGTGCGAGTGACAGAAGAGCGTCAGTATTCGGCGCGTGGTCTGATGCTGACTCAGGATGAGAATATCGTAGAGATCTCATTGACTGTTCAGTACAACATCGCCAACGCCAAAGACTTTGTCCTGAATATTAAAGACCCAGAGACCAGCTTGAAGCAAGCGACCGATAGCGCCTTGCGCCATGTAGTCGGTAGCACTGGGCTGGATGGTGTGATTTCCACTGGCCGAGAGCAGGTTGCCTTGGGTACGGCCCAAAAGCTTCAGGACCTGTTAGATATTTATGGCAGTGGTATCAATGTCGTTAAGATTAACATCGAGGAAGCGCGACCACCTACAGAGGTGAAGGCCGCTTATGATGATGTTATTAAGGCTCGTGAAGATTTAGAGCGCTTGGTGAATGAGGCTCAGGCCTATTCAAACGGCATTATCCCCGAGGCTCGCGGTGAAGCTCAGCGGCTCCGAGAAGAAGCGAATGGTTACAAGTCGCAGGTCGTTTCTAAGTCTCAGGGTGAAGCGAACCGTTTTATCAAGTTATTAGGTGAGTACGAAAAAGCGCCAATAGTAACCCGTGAGCGTCTGTACATAGATGCGATTGAACAGGTGATGACTAACAGCAGCAAGGTCCTAGTAGATACAGAGGGTGGTAACAACATGCTGTACCTGCCGCTGGACAAAATAGTGCAGCAGGGAGCGTCTCCAGTTGGTGGTCGTTCATCAGGCACTAGCGAGCAAATGGTTGATCGCATTGCCAATGAAGTGATTGAGAAATTACAGAGAAATAGTGTGCAAGTTCAAACGGAGAGACGACGATGAGTAGATCAATTAAAGCAATCGTTCTGCTAGCTCTTGTGCTGGTTGTTGCGCAGAGCTCCCTGTTTGTAGTGAGTGAATTTGAGCGCGGTATTAAGTTGCGTTTCGGTGAATTGATTGAAGGCGACATTCAGCCCGGCTTGCATGTAAAAATGCCCTTTGTTGACAATGTGCGCATCTTTGACGCGAGAATTCTGACGGTTGATGCCCAACCTGCTAGTTTTTTCACCGTTGAGAAGAAGCGTCTTATTGTAGATTCCTATGCTAAATGGCGTATCGCCAATGTAGAGACCTACTACACGACTACAGGCGGTGTAGAGTCAGTGGCTCAGAACCGTCTGGCGAATCGCGTCAATAACGGTTTGCGTAACCAGTTTGGTACGCGCACCCTTAACGAAGTGGTGTCTGGTGAGCGGGATCTGTTGATGAAAAACATCACTGAAGATCTCAATAGCACGGTTTTGGATAGTCTTGGCATTGAGGTGGTTGATGTGCGAGTCAAGCGTATTGATTTGCCTCAGGAAGTAAGCAGCCAGGTGTTCCGTCGTATGACTGCCGAGCGAGAGAAAGAAGCTCGTGAGTTGCGTTCCACAGGTAAAGAGAAAGCGGAAAAAATTCGTGCTTCTGCGGATCGTGAGCGAACTATTGAGTTGGCTAATGCCTATCGCGATGCGGAAGAGTTACGTGGTGAGGGTGATGCGGAAGCGGCTGGTATCTACGCCGATGCCTATCAGCAGGATCCAGAATTCTACTCCTTTGTGCGCAGCCTCAATGCCTACAAGTCAGCCTTTTCGAATAAGGGCGACATTATGCTGCTGGAGCCTGACAGTGACTTCTTTAAGTACCTGAACAAGCAGGACGCCAAGTAGGGAACACAGCCCCAGAGTAGCATTGGTGGATTAACTAATTAGGCGAACAGAGATGTTCGCCTAATTAGTTTAAAAACCTCTGCCACATTGGGGGTGATTTTGTTAG
The DNA here is from genome assembly GCA_965656965.1 of uncultured Porticoccaceae bacterium. Lineage (GTDB taxonomy): Bacteria > Pseudomonadota > Gammaproteobacteria > Pseudomonadales > Porticoccaceae > HTCC2207. The sequence goes on along the minus strand of CBFHMK010000011.1, from coordinate 100,104 downwards.
AATTCTGACACCGAGGCGACTCGGTTTTTTTATGCCGAATTTGAGGTGAGTTGCAATGCTCGAAGATATAGGCAGGGCAATGGGTTTGATGCTGGTGTTCGAAGGTATTATGCCGTTTCTTTCGCCCGGCAGATGGCGCAATATGGCCAAGGTGCTAGCGACAGTTGATGATAAATCCATGCGTCTTATTGGACTATTCAGTATGCTCCTTGGACTCGGCTTGCTGATTTTTTGGCGTTAAGCTGCTACCTTTTTTACTAGCGACGTGAAACTGGGTAAAAAATTAGTCGTAAAGAATCTATGAGGTTTCTGTGACAAATGTAGATCGTTGGTTATTGCCAGACGGCGTCGATGAAGTACTGCCAGAGCAGGCTCAGGTCGTCGAGTATCTGCGACGACAGCTTCTCGATCTCTATCACAACTGGGGTTATGACCTTGTTATCCCGCCTATGGTGGAATTTACCGAATCGCTACTCAGTGGTTCTGGGTCCGATCTCGATTTAATGACCTTTCGCGTCACTGATCAAATCAGTGGGCGCATGATGGGTATTCGCGCCGACATTACCCCACAGACTGCTCGTATGGACGCTCACAGCCTCCGCCGCGAAGGGCCGAACCGTCTTTGCTATGCCGGCACAGTTCTACACACTCGCCCACGTGGGCCGCTAGAGTCACGCACGCCAATCTCGGTGGGTGTTGAGTTATTTGGTGAAGCCACTCTGGCCGCCGATATCGAAGTTATCGAGTTGTTCCTAAAGACCCTAACAACCTCAGGTGTCGACAACGTGCACCTAGACCTGGGACATGTAGATATCTATCGTGGTCTATTGGCAGAAGCGAATCTCGATAATAATCTTGAAGCTGAATTATTTGAATTATTACAGCGCAAAGTGATCGGTGAATTAGCCGATTGGGTTGCCGCGAATATAAGCGACCCCAAACTTGCCGGCTGGTTAAATATATTGCCGACGCTAGCGGGCAGTATCGAGGTGTTGAGTGCCGCAAAAGTCGCTCTGGCCGATGCTCCGGGCTCTGTTCTGGCAGCTATAGAACAGTTGGAACAGATCGTTACGGCGCTTGGCGACAGCAATGTCAGTATTTATTTAGATCTGGGTGAGATGCCCGGATATCACTACCACACTGGTGTTGTATTTGCGGCCTATGTGCAGGGCTACGGCAAGGCATTGGGCAACGGTGGAAGGTACGACCATGTCGGAGAAGCCTTTGGACGTTCGCGACCAGCTACAGGGTTTGCATTTGATCTCAAGTCTCTCGTGACACAGGGTTGTGCTGCGACATCCTCAGTAGAGGGTATTTTTGTGCCAGCCAGTGATGACCCTCAATGTCGTGAACAGGTGGCGCTGTTGCGCAGTCAGGGTAATAGAGTGGTTAGGGGGTTCCCCGGACAGCAAGTAGACTTTGCAGAAATTAGCTGTGATCGTCAGTTGGTAGTTGAAGATGGTCATTATGTCATTAAAGAGTTGTCCTGATTTTCGAATCAGGTGGTGTAATTTTTTCGAGTAAGTATTCTTATGGGTAAAAACGTCGTTATTCTTGGTTCCCAGTGGGGGGACGAGGGCAAAGGTAAGATCGTCGATTTATTAACCGACAAGGCGTCTCTGGTGGCCCGCTTTCAGGGCGGACATAATGCCGGTCATACATTGGTGATAGATGGCAAAAAGACCGCATTGCACCTGATTCCCTCAGGCATACTGCGCGAGCATGTCACCTGTGTGATAGGTAATGGCGTAGTCGTGGCCCCAGATGCCCTACTAAAAGAAATTAAGATGTTGGAAGATCGTGGGGTTCAGGTGCGAGATCGCTTGGTGGTCTCAGGATCATGCCCGTTGATTCTCGGTTATCACATTGCATTGGACCAGGCCCGTGAAGCAGCGCGAGGCAATGCCAAGATCGGCACCACTGGCCGCGGTATAGGTCCAGCCTACGAAGATAAGGTGGCGCGGAGGGCCCTGCGTCTGGGTGACCTGGCCAATATGGATCGCTTCGCCGAAAAGCTTAAAACTGTTCTTGAGTATCATAATTTTGCCCTGACCCAATACTACAAGGCAGAGCCTGTAGACTACGATGAAACACTGGCCCTGGCTCATCAATGGGCTGAAGAACTACTGCCGATGAAAGGCGACGTAACCAAGCTATTGCACGATGCCCGCGAAGCCGGCGAGCATATTCTTTTTGAAGGTGCTCAGGGTTCGCTGCTGGATATTGATCATGGTACCTATCCCTTTGTGACCTCATCTAATACCACAGCTGGGGGCACTGCGACCGGATCTGGCTTTGGGCCTCTGTATCTTGACTACGTGCTGGGTATTACCAAGGCTTACACCACCAGAGTGGGCTCTGGGCCATTCCCAACGGAGTTACACTGTGACATTGGTCAATACCTGGGAGAAAAGGGCCGGGAGTTTGGCACCACTACAGGTCGTTCGCGGCGCTGCGGCTGGTTTGATGCCGTAGCCCTGCGTCAAGCGGTGCGCATCAATAGTATTTCAGGGATCTGCCTGACCAAGCTAGACGTCCTTGATGGTCTGGAGGAAGTAAATATCTGTATCGGCTACCAAAACGCCGATGGATCCGATGCCGGCATTCCTATGCATGCAGATGATTTTGAGCATATCACGCCGGTCTATGAATCCATGCCGGGCTGGTCCGAGGTTACAGTTGGGGCTCAGCGCTTAGAAGACCTACCACAGGCTGCTAGAGACTATATTAGTCGTATCGAAGAGTTGACTGGAGCTCCGGTTGATGTGGTGTCCACAGGCCCAGATCGAGTAGAGACTATAGTGTTGCGTCACGCCTTTGCATGATAGCTATAACTGTGCTCAATTATTAGAATAACCCCGGCCCAGCTGGGGTTATTTTTTCAGGGCCTTTTAGTTGCGCAGGTAATCCATTATTTGACGCTGATTATCTAGCGGGTAGAGGTGCTGGGCACGCTGAGGCAAGTCTGCCAGCAGGTGCTCGGTAATACGCTGAAAATACTGAATAAATGTTTTAATCTGCTGTTCGTCCATGACAGCATTGCCCGGTTGACTATTCTCCTGTGCTAGCTTCTGCACCAGCTTTTGTTCTTGTTCCAAACGCCACTGAAAAACCCTATCAAAGGACGGAGCCTGCAACATCACCAGCTGGTCGACCATTGTAAACAGCTGCTGATAGCTGCCGGTTAGCGCCTGATTGACGTAGCGCCGCCATATACCCTGGCTATCTTGTTCGCGCTCCAGTTCATTAATCGCTGTATCCAGCTCACTATCAGGCACCGGCGAGGCGCCCAGACACCAGCCTTCGATAACAATAAGTCCAACCGCCCCTGAGACCGTTTCGTGCGCTGCCTTGGCAACTCGATCATCCGTGCTTTTATCAAACCTTGTGATCTGTGTGGGCTTACCCGCCGATAGCTGATCAATGGTCTCTATCATAAGTGCTACATCATGGGTGCCTGGAACACCCCGGGTTGCCAATAGCGGGTGCACAGTCTTAGCTAGACCTTGCCGTTGTGCTTTGGTGAGATAAAAATCATCCATCGACAGATTAACGGTCTGAATATTGTAGCGCTCGCTAACTATGCTGCACAGATAGTCCGCCAGAGTGGACTTCCCAGAGCCCTGAGAACCATTAATGCCAAGAATCTGAGGAGACTGCCGAGGCTGGTATTGATCGGCAAACTGCTCTAACAGGGGTGCGAACCAATGCGCGGCTGATTGCAGATAGGCCTGTGGTAAGCGATGTCGTTTTATAAAGTCTTGGGCGGCGGTCATAATGGTTTGTAGATAGTTTTTAAAGAGATGGAATTAGCCTAGCACAGGGCGCTACAGTTAATTAAATTTTGCGCCAAATAACCAGCTGTTTCGGTTGAAATGACCTGGCTAAAGCCGAACTAAAAAAGAGCCGGGTAAGCTGGCTGAGCTAAACCAGTGCGGTTGCCAGTGACAGAGTTATTTGAGCCTGCACGGCCGCGTTAATCTTTATTTTTTGTGGGTTTAATCCAGAGTTATTCGTCCTAAAATAAGAGAGCTGGTTCTCGGTCTTACCAAAAACGAAGTTGCACTTTGTTAAATAAGAACTACTAGTTCGCTAGATTGAAAATTTAGCTCGTTTTCATGCCATTTTTTTCTTCGGGAATGCTGTTATGGCTAATTTAAAAGTGCAATTTGGCGCTAGATTGAAGCGACTCAGAGCGCAATGCAAGATGACTCAGGAACAGCTAGCAGATGCTACCGGTCTGACTATAGAGTCTATCAGTAATATAGAGCGCGGCATTTTTGGGCCTCGTTTCGATAATTTAGAGAAAATCGCTGCTGCACTGAACATAGAGGTAAAGCGATTGTTTGAATTTGACTAGCAGTTTTAGAAGACTTGAAAACTGCATTTCATCCATTGATGGGCTATGGTTGTAACAGATGATTGATTCAGGCGCGTGATTTTAATTTCCATACGTTGGAATGAAGTTAAAAAGGAGGTTTACGCCATTGAAGGCACATATCCTAAGTCTATCCCCCCCTGCAGAAAAGCGACTATCCGCGAGTGAATTTCACCGACTATGGATCGGGACCTAGTCTGATGCTTGATTTCGATAGTCTGCAACAGCAGTTAGACCGTGAAACCGCGGCTCGCAAATTAGCTGAGGGTCTGCTCGAGCAGAGGTCTGCTGAACTTCAAGAAGCGCAGCACAGACTTAGTTACAGAACAGATATTGTTGCTCAGAAAACTGCCAGTCTGCGTCAGGTTAAGGCCGAGTTAGAACAGTTGCGCCTGCGTCTGATCCTTAGTGAAAAGATGGCAGCAGTCGGTCAATTAGCGGCTGGTGTTGCTGAAGAGGTGCAGAAACCCCTTAGTTTTATGGCCGGGAGCCTCAATCAGCTGCATGAGTACCTTAACGATTTACATCTAATAATTGCTCAACAGGAGCAATGTCTTGAGGCTAAAATTGGGTTTTCGCTGTTTAAGTCTGGCCACAGAAGCAAGCTTAAAAAGCTAAGGAAGTTAAAAAAACAACTTAGATTAGAGTTTGTAGCACTGGATACGAGTAATCTTTTAGATGACTTCCTAGAGAGTGCGGCCAGCGCCCAGAAAATGGTAAGCGACCTATGGGAGTTTTCCCATGGAGATCAGAGCCCGCTGGTAGAGGAAAATATCAACGAACTTCTAGATCGCAGTGTCAATTTAGCCTCTTATCAGCTGCGGCACCGCGCCGAGATAGTGAAACAGTATGGCCCCATTCCCAAAATTCTCTGCGATAGCGGTCGGCTAGTGCATACATTTTTAAGCATATTGCTCAATGCAGCAGAGGCCATCGAGACTAAAGGCACTATCACCCTGCGCACCGGGGTGCATAGTTCCATGCTCTGGGTGGATATCGCCGATACTGGGCGCGGTATCGCCGAGGAAGACCTAGGGAAAATTTTTGACCCGTTCTTTACTACCAAGAGCCCGGGCCAGGGCAGTGGCCTGGGTCTGCATCAGGTTAGGGTGGCGGTGGAGGCGCATGAGGGTCGCACCAGTCTAATGTCGCGCCTGGGGCAGGGCACCACCTTCAGGATTATGTTGCCAATAAACCGCTATGGCGACCTGGCCGCATAGGGATTTTTGCCCTAGCTACTGAGCCCCCAGTTTTCTGTACCACCTGATATTAAATTGAACTCTGGTTTCAAGGTGCTGTAGATTGGCCAGTTTTTCCTGCTGTTCTGGTTTAGCGTGCCAGTAGTAGGGAGTCATATGCAAAAGGTCCGCAATGGCTGCACCCTCCACCGAGATATTTTTATCTACCTCTGTTTGCCTTTGTAGTTCAAACGCCTGGCTATCGTCCAGGGCCTGATAGTTACCGCTATGAGCGCTTGGCTGTTCATAGATATGCTGAGTGAGTCCAGATAGGTGATGCTCACCTGGACCCACCATAATAAGTTGCCCACCAGGCCTAAGCACTCTTGAGGTCTCTGAGGCGCTGATAGGCGAAAATACTGAGATGGCGGTATCCATGCTGTTGTCGAAGAGAGGGATTTTAAACCCACTATCCACGGCCAGTTGCGCGTTAATTTTGCGTTTAGCGGCAAGCTTCACTGCGGTCTTGGCTATATCAATACCCAGTAGCTGCAGCTCTGGGCAGGCTTTGCGTATCTGTGCCAAATAGTAGCCTTCACCACAGCCTATATCCAACAGACGCTTATCAGCAGCTTTTTCCTCAATACCTGAGGCAATCGCGAGTGCCAAATCCTCATAATAACCGGCATTTAGAAATCGCTGGCGACTACGAATCATGTCATCGTTGTCCCCGGGGTTTCGGCTGCGCCTGTTCTGCGCAAGATGAAGGTTAAGGTATCCCTCTTTGGCCAAATCAAAGCAATGATTATTATCGCAAGCAAAGGTTTTCTGGGCGCTATTAGCGACTAACTGCAATGGACCACCACAGCTCGGGCATTTAAAATTCGACGCGGACGCTGGAGCGGCTTTTGGCTTAAAGGCTGGGTAGGAAAAACTGGACAAACCAATGCTCTGTAGAGTTACCAGGGAGCCGTAGCTTACGTTGATCAATGGCTTTGTTCCAGCGCAAAAAAAAGCTGGACACCAGCCCAGCTTTTTTCAGGTTTATGGCCTTAGGCTAAAACAGACCCACAACCTCACCTTTATCATCAATAGCAATATGGTTGGCTGCTGGGACCCTAGGTAAGCCAGGCATAGTCATAATGTCCCCGCAGACCACCACAATAAAGCCCGCGCCGGCGCTTAGCCGCACCTCGCGGATCGCCATAATATGATCGGTGGGGGCGCCTTTGAGATTTGGGTCGGTAGAAAAACTGTACTGGGTCTTGGCAATGCAGACCGGGAAATGGCCATAGCCGCTGTCCTGCAAGTTGCGAATCTGATCGCGGATTTTCTGGTCGGCAATAATATCGTCGGCACGATAAAGTCTGGTAGCCACAGTTTTGATCTTGTCCCAGATCGGCATCTCATTCGGGTACAGTGGCGCAAAACTTGCGGTACCGCTGTCGGCTATGTGAGCCACCTCTCGTGCAAGCTCCTCTGTTCCTGCGCCACCCTCTGCCCAATGGGTACATTCAATAGCTTTAACGCCATTAGCGGCTGCAATCTCTTTAATCAGGGCAATTTCACTGTCCGTATCCTGGGTAAACCTGTTGATACCCACCACCACGGGCACACCAAAAGATTTTACATTTTCAATATGGCGCACCAGATTGACGCAGCCATCTTGCAAAGCATCCAGATCTTCGTTGTTCAAATCTTCTTTGCTGACACCGCCATGCATTTTTAAGGCTCTGGTGGTGGCCACAATAACGGCGGCATCCGGGGCCAAATCCGCGGAACGACACTTGATGTCAAAGAATTTTTCGGCCCCAAGATCTGCACCAAACCCTGCTTCGGTCACCACATAGTCAGCCATTTTTAGGCCGGCTTTAGTCGCAATCACTGAGTTGCAGCCATGGGCTATATTGGCAAATGGCCCACCGTGAATAATCGCCGGATTATTTTCCAGAGTTTGGACCAGGTTGGGTGCCAGAGCATCTTTTAGCAGCACACTCATGGCGCCTGTACCCAGAATTTCACTGGCATGGACCGCTTTATGGTCTCTGGTGTAACCCACCACGATTTTATCCAGGCGAGCCTTAAGATCATCGAGATCGGTGGCCAGGCAAAAGATCGCCATCACCTCAGATGCTACAGTAATATCGTATCCCTCCTGTCGTGGAAAACCATTGCCAGGCCCGCCGAGCCCGCAATTGATGCTGCGCAGCGCGCGATCATTCATATCGGCTACACGTTTCCAAACTATGCGTCGAGCATCTATTTCGAGGCTGTTGCCCCAGTGAATATGGTTGTCGATCAGCGCTGAGAGAAGATTATGGGCGGCGCCGATAGCGTGAAAGTCGCCGGTGAAATGCAGGTTGATATCTTCCATAGGAACCACCTGAGCATAGCCACCACCCGCGGCGCCGCCTTTCATGCCAAAGCAGGGCCCGAGACTTGGCTCGCGCAAACAGACCAATGCTTTCTTGCCAATACGATTTAGGCCATCAGTCAGTCCGACGGATGTCGTAGTTTTTCCTTCGCCAGCCGGAGTGGGTGTAATGGCGGTAACCAGAATTAGCTTGCCGTTGGGTTTATCATCCAATGCGGCTATATGTTGCGGGTCAATTTTGGCCTTGGTTCTGCCGTAGGGGATTAGTGCGCTATCCGGAATACCCAGTTTCTCGGCAATCTCGCCTATGGGTTGAGTTTTTGCCTGACGCGCAATTTCAATATCACTCATTGGTTTGTTCTCCAAGAATTAAACAAACAACGGCAGCCTTAAAATTATTGTTGTCTAGGGCTGGGTCGGTTACCCGCCATCTTCCTTTTACCGCCCGTTTTATGGCGTTCTCAGACCGGCGGTAGCTGTCGCAAAAACGACCGAAGATCAGGTTATAGACTATGGCGTTTTCAGGCACAAGATTGTCGTAATTGCATGATCTGAGATCAGGCTCGGTAGGTAAACTGCGGTATTGGTTTCCAGAGAGCGGGTTATGAAAACAACAGCAAAAGTCGTGGTGATTGGTGGTGGAGTTGTGGGTGTCAGCACCCTTTATCATCTCGCCAAGAAAGGCTGGAACGACGTAGTTCTTTTAGAGCGCAAAGAGCTTACCTCTGGATCTACCTGGCATGCTGCTGGCCTGTTACCGCTGTTTAATATGAGCTACTCGGTGGGCAAGTTGCACCAGTACTCGGTGGATTTTTATCATGAGTTAGAAAAAGAAACCGAACAGAATGTTGGCTTTAGTGTGGTCTCTAATATTCGTCTGGCGGCCAATCAGGATCGCATGGACGAATATAGGTATTACTCTGGCGTGGCCCAGACCGTGGGTGTGGAGGTTAACTTTCTGACGCCAGAGCAGGTCAAAGAGGCCTGGCCCATGTGCGAAACCGAGGGTATTATCGGCGCTATCCAGCATCCAGATGATGGCTATATCCAGCCGGCCGATCTCACCCAGGCGCTGGCCAAGGGTGCGCGGGCCAGAGGCGCAGAAATCTATCGCAACACAGCGGTTTTGGATCTCGAACAGCAGCCGGACGACAGCTGGATTGTGAAAACAGATAAGGGCGATATTCACTGCCAGCATGTGGTTTCCTGCACAGGTAACTTCGCGCGCAAGACCGGTGAAATGGTGGGCCTGGATATTCCGGTCATTCCAGTAGAACATCAGTATATTGTTACAGACCCCCATCCCGATGTGTTAGCGCGCAAAGCCGAGGGTCTCCCAGAGCAGGCGGTACTGCGAGAGTCTGACGCTGGCTACTATCTTAGAGAAGAGGCCGGTGGCTTTATTCTGGGTCCCTATGAAGAGGGTGCTCCCTGCTGTTATGTGGATGGTCCCAGTGACCAGTCCGAGTACGAATTATTTAATGGCGATCTCGATCGCCTGATGCCTCATATTGAGGCCTGCATGAGTCGGGTCCCAGCCTTTGCCGAGGTCGGCGTAAAAACCGTCTACAACGGTGCTATCGCATATACCCCTGATGGCAACCCCATAGTGGGTCCGGCCTGGGGCCTCAAAAACTTCTGGCTCAACGAGGGTCACAGCTTTGGTATTACCGCCGCTGGCGGTGCTGGTTGGCAGCTTGCCGAATGGATTGTTGATGGCGAGCCCACTGTGGATATGATGGGTGTAGACCCTCGACGTTTTGGGCCCTATGCCAGCCGTGGTTATTTGCGCAGCAAGAATGAGGAAGCCTATGACCATGTGTTCAAAAATCACTACCCAGATGAGGAGCGCAGTGCAGCCCGGCCTCTAAAAACCTCACCCTGCTATGACCGTATGCAAGCTCTGGGTGCCGTATTTGGCACTGTGTATGGTTGGGAGCGTCCCAATTGGTTTGCGCCAGCTGACTATAGCCTGTCTGAAGCTGATCTGGATAAATCCGATACCCTGTGGAATAAAAATCACTCCAGTGCGCAACAGGATGGCCGTATTGTTGAGAAGAATTCTTTCCGTCGCTCCAACTACTTTGATTTTGTGGGCCAGGAGTGTCGTCACGTCAACGAGAAGGTTGGGCTTCTGGATATGTCAGCCTTCTCCAAGGCAACAGTGACTGGCCATGGTGCTGAGGACTGGTTAAACAGCCTAGTTGCTAACAGGGTGCCTGTGGGAATTGGTCGCATTGGCCTCTGTCATATGCTGTCTCAAAATGGTGGGGTGCGAGCCGAATTCACCATTTATAAGCGCGCTAAAAATAGCTATTACCTAGTGTTTGCAGGTGCTCAGGAGCGACATGACTGGGACTATCTCACCAAGTTAGCGCCTCGCGACGGTTCAGTTAATCTGCAGAAAATTACCACGCAGATGGGGGTGCTGGTGTTGGCAGGGCCAAAGGCCCGCGATGTACTTCAGAAGCTTACCGACACCGATCTCTCCAATGACAGCTTTAAGTGGCTGACCGGCAAATCTATCAATCTGGGCTATGCCCAGGCAGAGGCTCTGAGAGTTAACTTTGTTGGCGAGCTGGGTTGGGAGCTGCATCATCCTATAGAGATGCAGAACTACATCTTTGATGAACTGATGAAAGCTGGTGCTGAGTTCGATATCAAACCCTTTGGCATTCGAGCTATGGACAGCATGCGGTTGGAGAAATCCTATCGTTTGATCCCAAGGGAAATGTCTATCGAATACTCAGCTCTGGAGTCCGGGTTAGACCGGTTTGTTAAATTGGACAAGGACTGTGATTTTGTCGGTAAGCAGGCCCTGTTGGCCTGGCGGGAAAAAGGCTTTGCCAACAGTTTTGTTACCCTCGAAGTTCGAGGTGTGAAGGATGCGGATGCTCGCGGGTCAGAGGGCCTCTACAAAGATGGCGAGCTTGTGGGTCGCGCGACATCTGGGGGTTTTGGTTTCCGAGTTAATAAATCCTTGGCACTGGGGCTGGTTAAAACCCCCTTTGCCGAGATAGGCACTGAGGTCGAGATAGAAATCCTCGGCGAGCGATATGCCGCTGTGGTGATCGAAGAATCACCCTTTGATGCAGAAAATAGCTGTCTGCGAGCCTAGCGTTTCGAGCGTCGTAGACTGGCACTCCCCTGTCGCAGAATTATATGCGGCAAGGGTTAAACCGGCACAGACTGCCGCCGACAATAGAGTGGAAATAAGAGAGAACTAAAGTCTCCAACTGGAAATACAATTATGACTGAGCGAACTGGGCGAAGAAGAGCAGGGCGAGAGGGTGGTGGCCGCGAGGGCCGTCGTGCGGCTCGCGAAAATACTGTGGTCAAACAGGCGGCATTTATCGAGCGCAAGATTCCCTATCTCGAATATCTGTCGGAAGAGAGCCTGCAGCTCATCGAAGATAATGCAGATATTCTGTTAGAAGAGATTGGCATTGATTTTCTAGACGATCCCGAGGCTCTCGAAATGTGGAAAGAAGCTGGTGCCGATGTTCAGGGTACCAGAGTGCATTTCCCCAAAGGTCTCTGTAGGTCCATTATCCAGGCCACTGCTCCCAGAGAGTACGTGCAACATGCACGCAACCCTGAGCGCAACGTTATTATCGGTGGCAAGCGCACGGTACTAGTGCCGGCCTACGGTTCGCCGTTTGTCCATGATATAGACCAGGGTCGCCGTTATGCGACCATTGATGATTTTAATAATTTCGTCAAGCTGGCGTACATGGCGCCGGGTATGCACCATTCCGGAGGCACAATCTGTGAGCCCGTAGATCTGCCGGTTAACAAACGTCATTTCGATATGGTCTACAGCCACTTCAAGTATAGCGATAAGCCGCTAATGGGCTCAGTGACTCACCAGGAACGCGCCCAGGACACAGTGGATATGGCCAAGCTGGTTTTTGGTGATGAGTTTGTCGATCAGAACTGTGTATTGACCAGTCTGATCAATGTTAACTCTCCCATGACCTACGATGCCACCATGCTGGGTTCACTTAAAGTCTATGCCCGCAACAATCAGGCTACAGTAGTTTCACCCTTTATTCTCGCTGGTGCCATGTCACCAGTGACAACTGCTGGCACCGTGACTCAGATTCTTGCCGAAGCTCTGGCTGGCATTGCGTTTACCCAGCTCTGTCGCCCGGGAGCCCCGGTGATCTTTGGTACCTTTGCTGCCGCTGTATCCATGGCCACCGGAGCGCCGACCTTTGGCACCCCAGAACCCAGCCAGGTAATTTATGCCGCTGCCGCACTGGCCCGTCGTCTAGGTGTGCCCTTTAGAAGCGGTGGTGGCCTCTGTGGCTCAAAGCTCCCGGATGCGCAAGCGGCCTATGAAGCGGCCAACACTTTGCAGACCAGTGCTCTGGCGGGGGTTAACTTTATGCTGCATACCGCCGGCTGGCTTGAGGGTGGCCTGGCTATGGGTTATGAGAAATTTATTATGGACTGCGATCAGGCCAGCATGATTTCAGTGCTGCTCGGCGGCATGGATATGTCTGAGAATGGTCAGGCTCTGGACGCAGTGCGTGAAGTGGGCCCCGGCAAACATTATCTCGGCTCAGCTCATACCCTAAAGAACTTTGAAACTGCTTTTTATCGTTCAACCGTGGCCGATAACAATAGTTATGAACAGTGGCAAGCCGATGGTTCATTGGACGCTGCTCAGCGAGCCAATGGGCTTTGGAAGAAGATGCTCAATGATTATCAGGCTCCAGCGATGGATCCAGCGGTTGATGAAGCACTGTTAGATTTTATGGCCCGTCGCAAAGGCTCCTTTGACGATCGCGACTACTAAGAACCCTATTGAGGAATAGAACCTATGTCTGACGAAGACGATATTGTACTGGCAGAGTTATCTGATGAAGATCTGGTTTTGCAGATGCACGACGATCTTTACGATGGCCTGAAAGAAGAAATAGAAGAGGGCACTAATATTCTTCTAGAGCGCGGCTGGTCTGCGGAACGAGTGCTGGGTGAGGCTCTGGTGGACGGCATGACCATCGTCGGTATCGATTTTCGCGACGGTATTCTCTTTGTGCCGGAAGTGTTGCTTGCGGCTAATGCCATGAAAGGCGGAATGTCGATACTCAAGCCTCTGCTGGCGGAGACTGGCGCCAAGCCTGTGGGCACCATGGTCATTGGTACCGTGAAAGGTGATATCCATGACATTGGTAAGAATCTGGTTGCCATGATGATGGAAGGCGCGGGCTTTGAGGTCCACGACATGGGAATCAACAACAGTGTTGAGGAATATATCGCTGCATTGGAACGTCATCAGCCGGATATCCTGGGTATGTCTGCTCTGTTAACCACTACCATGCCGTATATGAAAGTGGTCATAGACGCATTGAAAGACCAGGGTCTTCGTGACAAATATATTGTTATGGTCGGTGGTGCGCCACTCAATGAAGAGTTTGGCGAAGCTGTAGGTGCTGATGCCTATTGTCGAGATGCCGCAGATGCTGCTACCACAGCGATCCGTTTAGTCGCGGAGCGAAGAGCGGCGGCCTAAGCCTATGGCCAGGGCCAATCAGCAGACAGAGGCACCCCTGTTGGTGATCGCCTGCGGTGCTCTGGCCCATGAGATTGTCTGGTTGCAGGAACTAAACGGCTGGTGGCAAATGGATCTGCAATGCCTGGATGCCGAGCTCCATAACCAGCCAAAGCTGATTGCTGGGAAATTGCGCGCCAAAATTGAACAGAACCGCAATAGGTATGAGCATATTTTTGTCGCCTATGCTGACTGTGGCTCAGGGGGTGATATAGATCGAGTCATTCAGGAGCAGGGCATAGAGCGGCTGCCTGGTGCCCATTGTTATTCGTTTTATGCGGGCGAGCAGCGTTTTAATCAGCTGGCCGAACGGGAGTTGGGCAGTTTTTATCTCACCGACTTCTTGGTTGAACATTTTGAACGGTTGGTGGTGCGAGGGTTAAAGCTCGACCGCTATCCGGAGTTGCGAGATCAATACTTTGCCCATTATAGGGCGCTGGTGTACCTCTCGCAGCGGCAAGATGCGGCGCTGATACACCGAGCCCAGAAGGCGGCGGATTATTTGGCTCTGGAGTTTCGCCACGTAGCCACCGGCTATGGTGATTTAGACACTGGCTTGCAAGAGCAAATTTTACGATTTAGCTAGATTTGATAAGAGATGATGGCATGCAAAAGATTGAGGTCTTGTGGCGCGATATTCCGGCTCAGGTGCTTGTAAAGAGCGGCCGCCTGCGCGGCAAGGCCATGCTGAGTCACCGCTTTCAGGCCGCGATTGACCGAGCTGCTATGCGAGCCGGAAAAGGCGGTAGTGATGAATATCTTGCGGACTGGCGCCGCGTGACAACCAGCATTGAACGTTCGGCCGACAGCGAAGCCGATGCTCAGCTCAGTCCCCAGCTGCTGGCGCAGCAGTTTGCCGACGCCATTGAAGCCGAATACTCCAACGAGGACATAGCCGCACTGGTCGCCAGCAAAGGCCTCAAGGCAGAAGCTCAATGAAAAAGATTCGCTACTGGTCAGTGCGCAACGCCAGTTGGCTGCATCGGGTCTACAGATTTCTGGAGACCCTACTGGCCTCGCTGCATCCACTGATTGCCCGCCTGGGTTATCAGCGTCTTGATCGCAGTTTTGCTGCGGTAGAAAAACTGGTGAAAGGTTTTCTATTTGATTCTCAGTCCTGTGGCCAGTGCACCCTGGGTGAAACCGGTATGGCCTGCCCAATGAACTGTCCAAAAACCCTGCGCAATGGCCCCTGTGGAGGCGTCCGTGCCAATGGCAACTGTGAAGTTGATGCCAGTATGGTCTGTGTCTGGGTGACGTCCTGGGAAGGCAGTCAGCGCATTGGTAACCCGGAAGCCAATATCCAGGTGATTCAGGCGCCGGTAGATGTGCGCCTTAAAGGCACCAGTGCCTGGTTGCGCGCCCTGCGCAAAAGAATGGGAGTCCCTGAGCAATGATATTTGACGACGAACCCAGTGTCGGCGAAAACCTGCCCATATTACCCGGCCATAATTCCCCTGGCCGGTTTGAGCGAGTTTTGCGTGCCGGGCAGTTTGCAGTAACCGCGGAAATAGCCCCGCCGGATTCCGCAGACCCGGCGGAAGTCTATGCCCGCGCTGCGCTGTTTGATGGTTATGTTGATGCTATTAACGCCACCGATGGGTCCGGCGCTAACTGCCATATGTCGAGTGTGGGTATGTGCGCGCTGCTGACCAGACGCGGCTATTCGATGATTATGCAGATTTCCTGTCGCGATAAAAACCGCATTGCAATGCAGGGTGATGTGCTCGGTGCTTCAGCCATGGGAGTATCCAATATTCTCTGTCTGACGGGTGACGGCGTGCAATCTGGGGATCATCCCCAAGCCAAGCCTGTATTCGATATGGACTGTATGACCAGTTTGCAAATGATTCGTGGCATGCGCGATCAGTCACAGTTTTTGAGCGGGCGTAAAATAACCTCGCCGCCAGCAGTGTTTCTAGGTGCTGCCGCCAACCCATTTGCGCCGCCATTTGATTACCGGCCCCTCAGGTTGGCAAAAAAAGTTGCTGCTGGTGCTCAGTTTGTGCAGACCCAGTACTGCTTTGACATAGAAATGCTAAAGACCTATATGGCCAAAGTGCGTGATATGGGGCTGCATAAAAAAGTCTATATTTTGCCCGGTGTTGGACCTTTGGCATCAGCTAAATCTGCCGAGTGGATTCGCAATAATGTGGCTGGCGTGCATATTCCCGACGCTATTATCAAGCGTCTTGCCGGTGCAGAAGATCAGAAGCAGGAAGGGGTGAATATCTGTATTGATATGATCCATCAAATTCGCGAGATTGTCGGGGTCAGTGGGGTGCATATTATGGCCTACCGCCAAGAAGAGCGGATCGCTGAAATTGTAGAAAAAACTCAGGTGCTGGGAGATCGAATTCCCTGGCACCCCAATCGTTAACACCTGGAGACCAGCATGACCATCACCACTATTAGTTCTGCCACTAAAGAAGTAAAAATCGGCTTTGATCAGCCCTTTGTGATTATTGGTGAGCGCATCAACCCTACTGGCCGCAAGATTCTGGCAGAGGAAATGAAGAATGGTGATTACAGCAGGGTAGAGGCTGATGCCCTGGCGCAGGTCGCAGCGGGGGCCCAGATGCTAGATGTTAATGCCGGGATTCCGTTGGCTGATGAGCCACGTATTTTAGCGGAATCGATTCAGTTGGTGCAGTCGATTACCGATGTGCCTATCAGTATTGATTCCTCAATTATTGAGGCTCTCGAAGCTGGTTTATCCGTTTATCAGGGCAAAGCGTTGGTGAACTCTGTAACCGGTGAAGATGAGGTTCTGGAGCGAGTGTTGCCGCTGGTGGCCAAGTATGGCGCCGCCGTAGTGGCTATTTCCAATGATGAGACCGGTATCTCTGAAGATCCCAATGAACGCTTCGCGGTAGCCAAGAAAATTGTCGAGCGTGCCGCAGACTATGGTATTCCTTACCAGGACGTAGTGGTTGATCCGCTGGTGATGCCCATAGGGGCAATTAACACAGCTGGGCTGCAGGTCATGCATATTATCCGTCGTTTGCGAGAAGAGCTAAAAGTCAACACCACCTGTGGTGCCTCTAATGTCAGCTTTGGTCTGCCCAACCGCAATGGCATCAACAGCGCTTTTTTGACCATGGCTATGGGTGCTGGTATGACCTCAGCTATTACCAGTCCGCTGCACCCAGAAGTGATGCAGGCTGTGCGCGGCGGTGATGTCATGATGGGTAATGACCCAGACTGCGCCAACTGGATCAGAGCCTACCGTGAGCCTGTGCCTGAAGGCTCCGGTGCCCGTGGAGGCCGAGCAGGGCGCACTGGCCGTCGCTCTAGAGGCTAGTGCCTGTTTTCCATGACTGAATCTATGGTTAAGGTTGTCTTTACCCCCTCCGGAAGACGCGGCAGTTTCCCGGTCAACACCCCATTGCTGCATGCAGCGCGGGTATTAGGTGTGGATATAGACTCAGTCTGTGGTGGCCGTGGCCTCTGTGGTCGCTGTCAGGTTATCTGTGCTGAGGGCACCTTTGCCAAGCATCAGGTTGAATCCGATAGCAGTCATCTATCCTCAGTCTGTGCCACCGAAATTAAATATGCCGAGCGCAAAGCACCATTGCTTAATGGCCGTCGTCTAAGCTGCCACACGCTGTTACTGGGCGACGTAGTGATTGATGTTCCCCCCGAGAGTCAGGTGCATAGACAGATTGTGCGCAAACAGGCTGAATACCGTGATATCAGCCTTGATCCGGCCACTCGGCTCTATTATGTCCAGGTTGCAGAAGCCGATATGCATGTGCCCAAGGGGGATATGCAGCGGCTGATGGAAGCACTGGAAGAAGACTGGCAACTGGCCAATCTAACCTATGACAGCGGCCTGCTAAAAAGCCTTCAGCCAGTACTGAAGCAGAGTAATCGCGCAGTGACAGTGGCTGTCCACAGGGACAGTCAAATTATTGCTCTCTGGCCTGGTTTAAAGGACAGAGCCTATGGCGTGGCAGTGGACGTGGGATCCACCACTATTGCAGCACATCTCTGCGACCTCGGGAGTGGTGAAGTGCTCTCCAGCGCCAGCTTGATGAATCCCCAGATACGCTTTGGCGAAGACCTAATGAGCAGGGTCTCTTATGTAATGATGCACCCCGAAGGGGCCGAAGAGATGACCCAGGTTATCCGCGAGGCGCTGAATAGTCTGTTTGACGAAGTGGCTGAACAGATTGATGCCAGTATTGGGGATATTCTCGAAATATCTCTGGTGGCTAATCCGATTATGCACCATATTTTGCTGGGTATTAATCCGGTTGAACTGGGTGGAGCGCCCTTTGCTTTAACCACAGATGCAGCAGTAGAGGTTCCGGCTGCGGATCTGGGCTTGACCATTAACAGCGGTGGACGTATCTATATATTGCCCTGTATTGCCGGCCATGTGGGGGCGGATACCGCAGGAGTGATTCTGTCTGAGGAGCCTCAGGAACAGGATCAGATGACTCTGCTGGTGGATGTGGGTACCAACGCCGAAATTGTACTAGGTAACCGTCAACGACTTTTGGCCTGCTCGAGCCCAACAGGCCCAGCTTTTGAAGGGGCTCAAATTAGCTGTGGCCAGCGTGCTGCGGCCGGCGCTATCGAGCGGGTGCGCATTGATCCTGAGACCCTTGAGCCAGGCTTTAAAGTGATTGGCTCGGACCTCTGGTCCAACCAGCCGGGATTTACTGAATCCATTGCCGCGATGGGTGTAACGGGCATCTGTGGGTCGGGCATTATTGAGGTGGTCGCTGAGATGTATCTGGCCGGCATAGTGACCGAGGACGGCATAATCGATGGCGAGTTGCAGAGCCGCAGCTCACGCATAGTAAAGAATGGTCGCACCTGGTCCTATGTGCTGCATACGCCAGACAATGATGAGACTCAGATTCTAGTTACCCAAAATGATATTCGGCAGATTCAGCTGGCTAAAGCAGCTCTGTACGCGGGCGTGAAATTACTGATGGATCATATAGGTACTGACCGTATAGAGCGCATAAGACTGGCTGGGGCCTTTGGCAGCCATATCAGCGTTGAACATGCCATGGTTCTGGGACTTATTCCAGACTGTTCTCTGGACCAGGTTTCGTCGGCGGGCAATGCTGCGGGGACTGGCGCCAGAATAGCACTGCTCAATACCCATTCTCGCTCAGTTATTGAAGGGTTGGTGAAAGATATCGAGAAGATTGAAACTGCCATGGAGCCCAAATTCCAAGATTATTTTGTCGATGCTATGGCTTTTCCGAATAAAAAGGATTCATTCCCCCAACTATTTTCCGCGGTTAATCGCCCTGAGAGCAAGGTAATTGACCAGATTCCAGCCGGTGGCCGCAAACGACGCCGACGCTGAACTTTCCTGTTCACATATTTTGTAATATTTATCACAAAAGACTTCTTTTGAGGCTGATTCTGGGCCTATAATCGCGAAAAGTAGGCCTTATGCACTACTGAACAGGGCATTCTCAAAGCCGATAAAAATAATAAAATCAAGTGGCGATATAGGATTGTGAATATGGTAGATACCGTAGATGCAGTTGAGAAACATCCTCCAGAAGCTGATGTAGCCATGCATATTGGCTTTTTAATGATGCCAGAGTACACCCTGAGCACCTTTTCTAATGCAGTGTCTGTGCTGCGTATGGCCAATCGTCTCAGTGGCCGCGACCTCTACCGCTATTCAGTATTTAGTCTCGATGGATCCCCTGTGGTGTCCAGCTCGGGTCTTGAGCTTAATTTAGATGGCAGCATGAAATCCGCCGGAGACATGCAGGTGTTGGTTGTCTGCGGAGGCTACAACATTAAGAATTACTGCGATAAAGAGGTTCTGGATGCCTTGCGTAGTATGGCCAAGAATAATATTCCTCTCGGAGCCATATGCACCGGTAGCTATGTGCTGGCAGCAGCTGGTCTTCTCGATGGCTATCGCAGCACCATCCACTGGGAAAATATTGCCAGCATGCGCGAGCAATTTCCCAGACTAAATATTTCCTCCAGCCTGTTTGTAATAGATCGTGATCGCTACACCTGCTCTGGTGGTATCAGTTCTATCGATCTAATGCTTAATTTAGTCGCCAGTATCCATGGACATCAGTTAGTACAGCAGATTTCCGAGCAGTTCACCTGCGACCGAGTGCGCACCGAAAAAGACCCCCAGCGTGCGCCACTGCAGTATCTGATTGGCGCCAGTCAGCCCAGGCTTGTGGATGCGGTGGTGTTAATGGAAGCCAATATTGAGGAACCCCTAAGCCTAGATGAGGTAGCAGATTATGTAGGTATCTCCAGACGTCAACTGGAGCGACTATTTAACCGCTATTTGCACTGTGCGCCATCTCGATACTATCTGGAACTGCGCCTATCTCGTGCTCGTCTGCTATTGCTTCAGACCTCAATCCCTGTGATTGATGTAGCTATTAGCTGTGGGTTTTCCACAGCACCGCACTTTAGCAAGTGTTACAGCGACCTCTATGGCAAGCCACCCAGCAATGAGCGTCGATCCCTGGCATAAGCCTTGAGCTATTATCTAAGCCTGCAGCCCCAGTGCATACCTAGGCCAGGCGAACCTCAGTAGGCCGTTTGTCAAAGGCCCCGCGAAAGGCGCGCGAAAAATGCGCTGTGTCTGCAAAGCCACATTCCTGAGCAATATCGGTAATTGAGCGCTCAGTGTTCTGCAGTAACCAGAGGCCGTAGCTCAGGCGAATAACACGATAAAACTTCTGCAAGCTCTCCCCGGTATCCGCCAAAAAAAGACGTTCAAGTTGGCGTTTGGAAATATTAATTCGCTGGGCTATGTCATCGGTGGACAGGGGGCGACTAAGATTTTGCTCCATTAACAGTAGTGCCTTAATTACCCATTTGTTTTCCACCTTATAGTCAGACATTTGCTGAGGCTGTGGCTGTGGGGCATTAGCTGGTCTAGGATTATCCATCACCAGAATGCGCAGACTCTTGCGCGCCCAGCTCTGTCCCAGGTGACGCTCAATAATATAGGCTGCCAAATCTGCCGCGACGGCACCACCGGCACAGGTGATACGGTCACCATCATCCACGAACAACTGATCTGCCACCGGCGTTACATCGGCGTAGCGATCGGTTAAATCTTTATGGTGAAACCAACTGACACAGCAGCGTCGATTTTTCATTAGTCCGGCTCGGATCATCGCAAAGGAGCCTGTGCACAGGCCTACAATAGGCGTGTGAGCCTGATCAGCACGCTGCAGATAATCGATCAGATGCTGGCTGCCATTTAATGTTTCCTGCAACAACCCACCGACCACCACAATATAATCAAACTCGGCGGGATCTCTATAGGTTTCCCAGGGCTGCACCCTGACTCCTGAGCTCGAGGTAATTTTGTCTAAATTTGGACCCATCACCGTCCAGCGACAGTTGATTTGCTGGCTGTGATCATCCTCGTCTGCGGCCAGACGCAGGGCGTCCACAAAGGCCGAAAACGGCAGTAGCGTAAAGCTGGGCATCAATACAAAGCCCACCTTGAGACTGGCTGAGGTCGGCGTTGTACTGTGATTTTGCGTAGTCTGTTTTGGCATTGTCTGCTGCCTATCTTTTTAAAAGATTGTAGGTAGAGCGGCGTTTTTATACAACAGATACAGGTTAAGAGTTGAACCTGAATGCCAATTTGTCGGGTTTTTAGGTATTTTTGGCAAAGTTTGTCGCTTTTAGACCTGAAGATGACAGTTTTCTTCTATCCGCTGAGGCTTGCAAATTGCTCCAATAGCACCCATTCACAGCAACTCCGTAGATCCACGACTATGAAGAGATACTCTGGCTTTAGCCTGTTCAAAAATGCCCTGAGCTACCATGAAAATTGGCAGAAAATATGGCGTAGTCCCAAGCCAAAATCTGACTATGATGTGATTGTAGTGGGTGGTGGCGGCCACGGCCTAGCGACTGCGTACTACCTCGCCAAAGTGCATGGCATCACCAATGTCGCCGTGATTGAAAAAGGCTATTTGGGGGGCGGCAATACGGCTCGCAACACCACCATTATTCGATCCAACTATTTGTGGGACGAAGCAGCGCAACTCTACGAACTGTCACTCAAGCTCTGGGAAGGCCTCAGTCAGGAGCTCAACTACAATGTGATGTTTAGCCAACGTGGGGTATTGAATCTGGGTCACAATCTACAGGATATGCGCGATATAGAGCGCCGTGTTAATGCCAATCGCCTCAACGGTATCGATGGCGAGGTGGTGACACCTGAGCGAGTAAAAGAAATTGCGCCTTTGATCAATATATCCAGGGATTGTCGCTATCCAATTTTAGGTGCCTCTTGGCAGCCCCGCGGCGGCACCGCCCGTCATGATGCGGTGGCCTGGGGCTATGCTCGGGGTGCTGACGCTCTGGGCGTGGACCTGATTCAGGAGACTGAGGTTACTGGTATCCGTCGCAAAAACGGTGCCGTAGTTGGGGTTGAAACCACTCAGGGTTTTATTGGAGCACGCAAAGTGGCCTGTGTAACAGCAGGTAATTCTGGTGTGGTGGCTGCCATGGCTGGTCTGCGACTTCCGGTCGAGTCTCGACCCCTGCAAGCGTTAGTTTCTGAGCCTGTTAAACCCTGTCTGGACACGGTGGTTATGTCGAATGCTGTGCACGGGTACATCAGCCAGTCTGACAAGGGAGACCTAGTGATAGGTGCCGGAGTGGATGGCTACAACGGCTATGGTCAGCGTGGCTCATTTCATGTGATAGAACACACCTTGCAAGCTATTTGCGAGCTGTTCCCAGCCTTTAGTCGGGTTCGTATGAATCGCCAGTGGGGCGGTGTTGTGGACACCTGTCCAGATGCCTGCCCGATAATCAGCAAGACATCAGTCGACGGGCTTTATTTTAACTGCGGTTGGGGAACCGGCGGTTTCAAGGCTACACCGGGCTCTGGCTATGTGTTTGCTGACACCGTGGCCAATGACAGACCCCACCCTCTGGCTGCGGCCTTTAATATAGATAGATTTAACACAGGTGCGCTGATTGACGAGCATGGCGCAGCCGGTGTTGCGCACTAAAAGAAGATAATCCTATGCTATTAATTCACTGTCCCCACTGTCGGGAAGATCGCGAAGAAGAAGAGTTTCACTACAGCGGTGAGGCGCACATTGTGCGCCCACTTGAGCCGGAAAACCTCAGCGACGAAGAATGGGGTGACTACCTATTTTTCCGTAAAAATCCTCGTGGAATACATCATGAAATGTGGCATCACACCGCGGGTTGTGGGCGTTATTTCTATGCCACTCGCAACACGGTCAGTTATCAGATTCTTGAAACCTATATGGTGGGTGAAAAACCCCAGCACACAGTGGAAGCTGCGGGGGCTGGTCAATGAAAGCAGTGAATAGGTTAGGCTCTGGTGCGCGGACTGACAGTACCAAAATCATCAACTTTACCTACAATGGCAAACCACTTCAGGGGGTTGCTGGTGACACGCTGGCCTCGGCGCTGTTGGCCAATGGTGTCAATCTAGTAGGCCGCAGTTTCAAGTACTCTCGCCCTCGCGGCATAGTGGGGCATGGCGCAGAAGAGCCCAATGCCATTATGCAGATCGGATCTGGTGCAGGCACAGTTCCTAATTTAAAAGCCACCCAGGTAGAACTCTATGAGGGCCTTGAAGCGGCCTCAGTCAATGGTTGGCCAACGGTCAACTTTGACCTTATGGCGATTACTGGTTGGTTTGGTCGCCTAATGCCGCCGGGGTTTTATTACAAAACCTTTATGTATCCGGCTAAATTATGGATGACCTACGAACACTTTATTCGCAAAGCCGCAGGCCTCGGCAGCAGCCCGATCCAGCAAGACCCGGACAGCTATGACAAGCTCAACCAGCACTGTGATGTTCTTATCGTTGGCGCCGGCCCTGCTGGGCTTATGGCAGCAAGAGAAGCGGCCCGTGCCGGCGCGCGAGTTATTATTGCTGATGAACAGAATGAGTTTGGCGGCTCACTTTTGGCCTCTACCCAGACTATTGCTGGCCGATCGGCAACCCATTGGCTTGCCGAATTGCTGATCGAGCTAGAGGGTTTTGCCAACGTTCAGACCTTGCAGCGCAGTACGGCATTTGGCTATTACGACCACAATTTTGTCGGCATTCTGGAGCGTCGCAGTGACCACCTAGCCCTGACAGCACAGTCTGGTTCTCGTCAACGTCTGCATCGCGTCCGAGCTAAGCAGGTGGTGCTTGCCACAGGCGCTTTTGAGCGGCCATTGGTGTTTGCTCACAATGATATTCCGGGGGTGATGCAGGCGTCCTCTGTATCCACCTATGTAAACCGCTATGGCGTGGCACCCGGCAATAAGATGTTGCTGTTCACGACTAACGATAATGCCTACCAGACTGCAATCGACTGGCACAATACAGGTCGGTCTGTAGTGGCAGTGGTGGACTCCCGAGCTAATCCCAACGGGGAAATAGTGTCGGCAGTGAAAGCGCTGGGCATTCAGATAATGGCCGGTCATGGGGTTATTGAGGCTCAGGGCGGCAAACGGGTTAAGCGTGCCCTAGTTGCGCCATTGAATGCTGAGGGCACTGAAATAATCGGGCCAGTCAAGACCCTAAGCTGCGATCTTATTGCTAGCTCTGGTGGCTGGAGTCCCGCTATCCACCTGAGTTCTCACACTGGCGCTAAACCGGAGTGGGATGAGTCTATTGTGGCTTTCAGACCGGGAAAATCTCAGCAGCAGGAGCGTTCCGCTGGGGCCTGTGGCGGTACCTTGGCATTGTCTGGCTGCCTGGCTGAGGGCGCCAGTGCCGGTGCTGAGGCAGCGATGTTGGCGGGCTGTGGCGATGGTCGTCTGCACTTTCCAACACCTGAAGTTGTCGATTTAAAAGAACAGCCTCAGCAGGCACTGTTTTTGGTGCCCCATACCAAGAGTACTAGCAGGGCACCCAGTCAGTTTGTAGATCTGCAGCTGGATGTCAGCGCCAGTGGTATTGAGCTGGCGGTTCGCGAAGGCTTTGAGTCTGTGGAGCATATAAAACGCTATACAGCCATGGGTTTTGGCACAGATCAGGGCAAGCTGGGTAATATTAACGGTATGGCAATTTTAGCCAGGGCTCTGGGTCAGACTATCCCTGAGACAGGTACCACAATCTTCCGGCCCTCCTATACTCCGACAACCTTCGGGGCCATTGCGGGTCGTGATGTGGGTGAACTTTTTGACGCCGAACGCTTAACGGCTGTACATCGCTGGCATGTTGATCAGGGAGCTGAGTTTGAAGATGTCGGCCAGTGGAAGCGTCCCTGGTACTTCCCCAAACAGGGGGAGACTATGCAGGAGGCAGTCAATCGCGAATGTCTGGCGGTACGCAACAGCGTCGGCATTCTCGATGCCAGTACATTGGGCAAAATTGATATTCAGGGGCCTGATGCCGCTGAATTTATCACTAGAATGTACACCAATTCCTATCTCAAACTGGCGCCAGGCAAGTGTCGCTATGGCGTGATGCTTAAAGAAGACGGCATGATATTTGATGATGGAGTCTGTGCCTGTCTAGGGGAAAATCATTATTTGATGTTTACGACCACTGGCGGCGCAGCTGGGGTTCTGGCCTGGTTAGAGCTGTGGCAGCAAACTGAATGGCCAGATATGCAGGTCTACTTCACCTCAGTCACAGATCACTGGAGTACGGCGACCATCACTGGCCCCAATGCACGCGAGCTACTGGCTAAGGTCTGCGATGATATTGACCTCGATAGTGGCAGCTTTCAATTTATGGACTGGCGCGAGGGCACAGTGGCCGGTGTCAAGGCGCGAGTGTTCCGTATTAGCTTTACCGGGGAGCTGTCCTACGAAATTAATGTGCCGGCCCATTATGGTCGGCATATCTGGGAGGCCCTAATGGCTGCCGGTAAGGAGTTTGATATCACCGCCTATGGCACAGAGACGATGCATGTTTTGCGGGCAGAGAAGGGCTTTATTATTGTCGGCCAGGATACTGATGGTTCGATGACGCCGGCCGATATGAATATGGATTGGGTGGTCGGAAAAAATAAAACCTTTAGCTTTATCGGCAAGCGGTCACTGGAACGCAGCGACTCGCTGCGGGAAAATCGCAAGCAGCTGGTGGGTCTGAAAACATTGGATGGGGCGGAGGTTATTCCCGAAGGTGCCCAGGTGGTATTCGATGCGGCGCAGCAAATTCCCATGTCTATGCAGGGCCACGTTACCTCCAGTTATTACAGTGCCAACTTGGGACACTCAATTGCCCTGGCAGTGGTCAAAGGCGGCCATGGCCGTATGGGTCAGACGGTCTACTGTCCACTGGCCAATGGTCGCACCATAGCCGCTGAAATTGTTAGCTCTGTGTTCTATGACCCCAGGGGAGAGCGTCAACATGTCCAATAATATAAAGCTTGAGTCGCCATTAAAGTATCTTCACAGGCTTTCGAGTCAGTTTGCCAATAGATCAGTGGGAGAGCTATTTAACAGCGAAGCGGAGTTTGCTCTGGTGATCAAAGAGTCGCCAGTAATCGGCCATCTCAATCTGCGTGGCAACCCTGAAGACCCATTATTCTGTGCGGGGGTCGCCGAGGTGTTGGGGTTGATGGTGCCCAGAGAGCCCGGGACTTACCACTGTAATCCAGAACATAGTATCTACTGGCTGGGGCCTGATGAATGGCTGCTGGTCAGTCAGCTAGAGGCAGAGGTACTTGAGGCCAGGCTGCGCAAAAATTTATCCGGGCATATCTCGGTTGTTGATCAGAGCGGTGGTCAAACCCTGATTAATCTGCGTGGTAATCAAGCAGCGCTGCGCGCGGTGTTGAAAAAGTCTTCGGTATATGACTTTGAGGCCTGGTCAGACGCTCAGGCTAATAGTGGCCGCTGTGCACAGACCACCTTTGCCAAGGCGGGCGCCCTGATCAGTAACAAGCCCGATGGATCTTTCGATTTGGTGATCAGGCGCAGCTTTGCGGATTATATAGGGCAGTGGTTACTGGATGCAGGTGAAGAGTTTGGCTGCCGCATAGAGAGCGATACAGCCCTCTAAAAAAGAGACCCCAAGAATACCGCTGGCAGCCAAGGCGGAGGCTATGCGCTCAGGGTCTAAAGTACTACAGGTTAAACTAATAGAGGTCAAAAGCACCGCAGGCTATGGTTAATACTGTGCCCTGTTGCCAGGGTCTAGGCAACTTAGGGCAGGCGTCTCACAGCGTCGGCACCCTTGACTGCGTAAATCGCAGGTCTTAAAGCAGCGGTGAAATTCTCCAAGGCATTGGCGAATTTGGGCATTACCCGGCCCACAGGTCTCGGGTTTGCCACTGCTGTAGATAATGCGTCGGTCTATTAGGTCGCAATAACTATCAACTAACAACTGTTCTCGCCCGCTCATCAGTTGTCGCTGAGAGGTAGATTTATTACTGCCCGTATCTAGCTGGATATTGATTAATTCTCGCTGGGTATAGACGGCGCTGTGAACCAGACTGTAATGATCTACAGAGTGCTGGCTCTGCTGTGGCGCAAGTGCGCAGGCAGTTAATGTAGACAACAAAACAAGACTGATGATTAATAGTTTCACCTTGAGCTCCTTGGTGGTTTTACTTCTTTACGCCAAGCTAGACGTGTTGGTAGGAAAATGAATATGCCAACCTTGGCGTCACAGGTCAAGAGGGAATTTAGACAAAACGTTATGCAACGCCCAAATCCAGACTCAATTTACTACGATGAATTTATACAGATTCAGAGAAAACTGTGCTCGCGGATTGTGGCGCTGCGCAAGAATCGCGACCTAGTGCAGGAAGATATGGCTGACTATGAGCTTTCAGTCAGGCAGTATCAGCGCATGGAGCAAGACCCAACGTCTATTGTGTCGTTGTGGCAGGTATTTAAAATTGCTAAGGCCCACAATCTAGATATCCATGAGCTACTTGATTTATAGTCGCCAGTTGAATAATTCTGTCATATAGGCCGTTCATACTCCCACCCGCTAGCTTTATTCCCCCTCTGTTAAGTGCCTAACCGCATCTTGAAGATAATATTAATTTGGTAACTCTATGAAAAACTCCTTTGCTGTCAGTTTACTGCCATTCCTGACCGTCTCCTCGCTTGCTTTACAGGGCTGCACTGGACCAGATACTCCAGAGTCAATTGAAAATACAGGGGTGAGCCTGGTCGCCCAGCAAGACAACAGCTGGTACATAGAGTCTGCTGCCCAGGTTGCAGACACCAACAACTATATTAAAAGTATCAATACCAGTGCCGGGGCGGCGAAAAATATTATCCTATTTATTGGCGATGGCATGAGCATCTCCACCGTGACCGCAGCGCGTATTCTCGAGGGTCAGCAAAAAGGTATGTCAGGGGAAGAAAACAGCCTCAGCTTTGGTCGCTTCCCATTTACTGGCTTGGCGAAAACCTACAATGTCGATGCCCAGACGCCAGATTCTGCCGGCACCATGACTGCTATTATCAGTGGCGTGAAGACAGATATTGGTGTGATAGGTGTAGATGAGAATGTTGTGCTGGAAGACTGCAGCTCGACTGCTGAGAACACAGTGGTCACTGCGCTGGAGTTAGCTGAAATAGCTGGGTTATCCACCGGGATAATTTCGACCGCAAGAGTTACCCATGCTACGCCTGCAGCAGTTTATGCAAAATCTGCTAGCCGCGACTGGGAAGATAACTCGGATATGCCGGCCCTGGCCATTGAGCAGGGCTGCGAAGATATTGCCTCTCAGCTAGTAAATTTTGAAGCTAATCTCGAATCCCAGTTTAGTCATCTGGATATTGATGGTATCGATCTGGTGATGGGAGGAGGGCGCCGTCATTTTCTTCCGGCCGATGCCAGTGCAAACAGCGGCGATGCGGCTTCAGAGATAGAGGGTGATCGCACAGATGGTCGCAATCTGATTGCCGAGTGGCAGGCAACCTATCCAGCTGGCAGCTATATTGAAGATCAGCAGGGGTTTGACGCCCTGCAGGCTCATGGATCAGGGCCTGTACTGGGTCTATTCAATGAGTCCCATATGCTCTACGAGGCAGATCGTGGCAATGATATTGCCGGAGAACCCTCATTAACTCAGATGACTCAAAAAGCGATTGATATTCTCGATAACAATCAAAAGGGTTTCTTCCTAGTGGTTGAGTCGGGGCGCATCGATCATGGCCATCATGCCAGCAGCGCATTTAATGCCCTGACCGACACCATTGAGTTTTCCGACGCTATTCAGGCCGCGGTCGACAGTACAGACGAGGCAGAGACATTAATTATTGTCACTGCTGACCATGGCCATGTGTTTACTATTGCCGGCTATCCAAAGCGCGGTAATCCAATGTTAGGCAAGGTTATCTATCCAGGTTCTGATGAATATGCGTTGGCGTCTGATGGCCTGCCTTACACCACTCTGGGTTATGCTAATGGTCCGGGCTTCCATGATTTTAGTGCGGCCTCCAACGACCAGGGCTTCCACAGTCTGGGATCGGTGACAGACGCAGATACGGTCTATCGCGCTGAGCTGTTTATGGGACGTGCTGACCTCAGCGCAGTGGACACTGAGAGCAGTGGTTTTCACCAGGAGTCCTCAGTGCCTATGCGCTCGGAAACCCATTCCGGTGAAGATGTAGCGGTGTACGCCACCGGCCCCGGGAGCCATCTGGTCTCCGGAACCCAGGAGCAGAGCGGCATTTTCCATGTTATGAATTATGCCGGGAATCTGGTTGCCAAAGCCCAGGCCGCGTTGCAGTAGGGCTACAACTGAATTTATTGGGCGGTAAAGCGAATCCAGTTAAGGTTCCACTCCTGACCGACGGCATTTAGACGCAATGTTTGCTCCCCGGCCAGCAGGCTAACCGTCACCGATTCTGTCACCCAGGACTGCCAGCCGCCAGTGTTGGCCACTGACTGGCGGTGTACCAGCGTGCCGTCAATCAGGCTGTCAAAACCTGCACTGCCTGCCTGACTGGCGAGCCTGTACTCAACCAGATAGTTGCCGGCAGCAGCAACATCAATTTTGTATTCCAGCCAGTCGCCTACATCTACATAACCTATATTGGAGCCGCCACCGACATCTGAGGTGTTCTCAAGCTGAATACCCAGCATGGCGCTGTAGTTCTCTGCCTGGATGGTGCCTGGCACGGCATAGGTGATCTGAGGTTGTTGATTATCGCTACCACCGGATTCATTCAGATTATCTCCCAGAGTATCAATGTCCTCATAGCTGAGACCGAAGCCATAGCTAAACAGAGGCTCATAGCTGGCATCATTCCGATTTAGACTGTCCTGATTTAACGCCTTGGGCCATGAAAACGACAGCTTGCCGCTAAAGTCATTATTGGGAGATCCGTCGCTATTGCTAAAGATAACATCGGCAATTCCAGCACCTTCGGACCCAGGTAGCCAGGCAGCCACAAACGCATTAGAGGCGTTTAGCTCCTTATTCACCCAGAGAGGACGCCCAGACAAAAAGATAGAAACTACCGGTATATTCTGGGCGCGCAGAGATCTTAACAATGCAAGATCAGATTTGCTGCCCGCTTGGTATTCCATATTGCTAAGGTCGCCGGCGCCCTCGGCATAAGGGGCCTCACCAAATACAACGATGGCCACATCGGGCGTAGCGCCGCTAAAGCTGCCCGAGGCACTTAGGGTAGCAGTGCCGCCAGCACTGCTGACTGCTGATTCAATACCAGCAAAGACTGAGGTGGCCCCGGGAAAGTCCGAGTTTTGATTACCCGTACCCTGCCAGGTTAGGGTCCAGCCACCGGCCTGTTGACCTATATTGTCAGCGCCACTGCCCGCTACCAGTATTCGGCTGTTGGGATTGAGTGGCAGAATGCCATCGCTATTCTTAAGTAGCACAAGAGACTCTCTGACCGCTTGGCGGGCCAGACTGCGGTGATCACTGGCACCCAGCAATGCGCTATTGTTGGCATGGGTGCGGCTTGAGGGTTTGGGGCTATCCAGCAGGCCGGCGCGGGCTTTTACCCGCAGAATTCTTGTTACCGCATCATTAACTCTGGAGAGTGGAATATCACCATTTTCAACCTGCGTAATGGTGTTGCTAATAAATGTCTGCCAGGCAACGGGCACCATTATCATGTCCACACCGGCATTAATGGCGGCGGCACATTGACTGTCACTGCAGCCCGCCACCTGGCCATGACCATTCCAGTCGCCAATCACAAAGCCATCAAAACCCATCTGTTGTTTAAGCACGCCGGTCAAAAGATCTTCACGACCATGGAGCTTGCTGCCATTCCAGCTATTGTAAGAAGCCATGACTGTCTGGGCTCCGGCACCCAGGGCAGTGATATAACCCTGACCATGGATATCCCGCAGTTCCAGCTCGCTGACCTGAGTATTGCCCTGATCAATACCACCACTGGTGCCGCCATCACCAATAAAATGTTTGGCGGTGGCCACTACCTGCGCCGGGCCAAATAAGTCATTGGTGCCAGCGTCGCCCTGCAGTCCCTTAACGATTTCTCCGGCGTAGGCACGCACGATTTCTGGGTCTTCTGAATAGCCTTCGTAGGTGCGGCCCCAGCGGTCATTTCTTACCACAGCCAGGGTTGGAGCAAAGACCCAATCTATGCCTGTGGCAGCAACTTCCAGAGCAGTCACTGCTCCTATCTGTTGCATAAGCTCTGGGTTATTGGTTGCGCCAAGACCAATATTATGGGGGAAGATGGTCGCACCAATAACATTGTTGTGGCCATGCACCGCGTCTGTACCCCAGATAATAGGTATGCCTACACCGCCATCGCTGGTATCTGTACTCGCAATATAATACTGGTCTGCCAATGATACCCAGTCGGCAATAGAGGACTGCTTGCCATTAGGCCAGGTACCGCCACCGTTAAGTACTGAGCCTAGGTTGTATGTGCGCGCATCAGAGGGGCTGGTATGACTGATTTCCGCCTGAACCATCTGGCCGACTTTTTCAGCCAATGTCATGGCCGCTAAAATCTGCGCCACTCGGGTTTCTACATCAGTGGTAACAGCACTGTTAACCGCAGGCCATGTTTGTCCATTACTAGTAGCTACCACAGTGACAGTCACGGTAGCCCTGGCAGTATCGCCATCAGTATCCGTCACTCTGTAGGCAAAGCTATCTGAACCACTGAAGCCTGGGTTGGGAGTATAGGTGGCTGTGCCATCTGCATTAATACTTACCTCACCCTGATTGGCTGAGGTCGCCAGGCTATAACTGACTGGACCATCATCCAGGCCTGTATCATTGGCGGCCAGATTAATATTGGCAGCGGTTCCCTCATTGGTACTCAGGCTATCCGCTTGCGCTAATGGGGTGCTGTCCTGGGGCGCTGGTGCAATCACCGTGACAGAGACAGTAGCCGTGGCAGAATCGCCATCAGTATCGGTCACTCTGTAGGCAAAGCTATCTGAACCACTGTAGCCTGGGTTGGGGGTATAGGTGGCTGTGCCATCAGCATTAATACTTACCTCACCCTGACTGGCTGAGGTCTCCAGGCTGTAGCTGACAGGGCCATCATCCAGGTCCGTATCATTGGCCGCCAAATCAATATTGGCAGCGACTCCCAGATTAGTGCTCAGACTATCCGCCTGGGCCACAGGGGTACTATCCTGAGGGGCAGGGGTAACCACTGGTGGAACAGCGGGGGAGGATCCGCCACCGCCACAGGCAGTCAGAATCAAGCTGCTGAGTAACACTAACCCCAGGCGATAAAAAGCCTGAATATTTTTGGCCAGAACTGCTTTGCTAATAGATGAATATGAAGTCATAAGTCTTCTCTGTCGATATGGCGCTATTATCAACTATAAACAGTAGCCTGGAGTCGAGTTTGCGGTAAAAACGGCTCAATTTGCGGTAGAGCTTTAAGATAGATTTTTTTGGCCTATTAGCTGGATTGCAGCTCAATCTCAGAGCGAGCCATTTATGCTATTATCCTACCATTACAGCCCGGCTAGCGATGTCGGATTAAGACAAAAAAGAACAGTGACTCGGGGGAGTCTATGTCGCGCATATTGGCTATTTTAGTACTGGCGGTCCCACTTTTGGTTTCCTGCGGAGGTGGTGGTTCTGAAGCTCCGCCAGTCGTTATTGTCGATCCGCAGCCTGAGGTTCAGGGATTATTGATCCCGCTCTCCAGCAGCACTGAACTCGAAGACTATATCCGAGAAAGCTTTAACCAGGCTGCCAGTGCTAGTGGGAGAACAGAAGAGGCGGTGCTTGCCGCGGATGCACAACCCAGTGCTGCGGGTTTTACCGCTACCTATACGCTGGAAGCCAGTGTCGATGAGCATGATGCGGTTAAGTATAACGGTGACCATCTATTTATAGCCCCCAGTCGCGGTATGGCCTGTTGTTTTATTGTTGATGATATGGCTCTAGCCGAACCGGCGATGCAGGCCGACGACTCCGATGCTGCTGTGTCAGTCCCCCCTGACGGCCGCAGTATACGTATCCTGTCTACAGACTCAGAGCATGCCACAGCCAATCAGGTGGCGAGCATTCCACTGGCAGATGATCGAACGATTGAAGGACTCTATAGTTCCGATACCCAACTAGTATCCATCAGCTCCAGTGGTTGGTATGGCGGCTATGGGGAGCGTTTTTCTGATCCCTATATCTGGCAGGGTCAGACTACGGCTCTAGCAATCTATGATATCAGTGATATCGCTGCGCCTACCGAGCAGCTAAGCGTTGAATTGCAGGGCGGCTTTGTTAATAGTCGTAAGAAGGGTGATATGGTTTATTTGGTCGCCCGCCACACACCGAGCATAGAGAACTACAGCTATTATCCCAGTGAAGCTCAGCAAGCAGAGAACCAGATCGCTCTAGACGCCCTGAGCATAGAGCAAATACTGCCTCAGCTGACCATCAATGGGGAAGTCAGCGAGTTCATCAGTGCCGCAGACTGCCGAATCAGCGATCCCAATAATGAAATCGCGCCACTGGGGGCAGGTGACCCAATCTTGACGCTAATTATCGCCATAGACCTAGAGCAGCGAACCGTTGCCAACAGCACCTGTTACCTTGAACCGACCTCTGGTATCTATGTGAGTGACAACCGAATTTATCTAGCTCAGGACGACTATACAGGCACAGATTCTAGAACGCTGGTACACAGCTACAGCCTGTCTGCAGAGCTTAACTATCTGGGGTCCGGCGCTGTGTCAGGCCAGTTGGGCTTGGGTGGCAACCGGGATTTTCGGATTAACGAACATGATGGTTACCTGCGTCTGGTGACATCCACATACACCAATAATAGTGCCGACTGGGTGGACCATCAGTTGTCCATACTGCGACTCTCTGACCAGGCGCCGCAGCTGGAAACCCTGGCGACACTGCCCAATAGTCAGCACCCAGAGCCTATTGGCAAGCCGAATGAAGACCTCTATGGCGTGCGGTTTATGGGCGATCTACTGTATCTGGTAACCTTTGAGCGCATTGACCCGCTCTATGTATTGGACCTGGCGGACCCCAGTGAGCCGCTAATTGCCGGGGAGCTAACGGTGACTGGTTTTTCCGACTTCCTTCACCCAGTCAGCGACGAGCTTCTTTTGGGGTTGGGTCAGGATGAAGAGGGCCTGGTAAAGCTGGAATTATTCAATATTGCCAATATGAATGCCCCCTATTCTCTGGGAGCCCAGAGCCTAGGGCAGGGCGCTAACTGGAGCTATTCCGAGGCTCGCTACAATCGCCATGCGTTCACCTACCAGCCTATTGATAGCAGTACTGATCGCTTCTCGGTGCCTCTGACTATCGGCTTCTATGATGATACTGATGGCTACAGTCAGCAGAGCCGGCTCTATCTATTCGAGGTCAATGGCAAAGATAATGCTACCAATGCGTCTATAGATAGATTGGGCACAATCAATGCGACCCATGACATCTGGACAGATAGCCGTCATCGGGCTGTCTTTCATAATGACGCCGTATTTTTTATTAATGGTAGCTCGGTCTGGTCGACCCTTTGGACTGATCCCAGTCAGCAAAATGGTCCCTATTAACAACTAGAGGTCTCTGGCCATGAGTTGCCAGAGCGGCGGAGGTAGCGACGCATAGCCCTGGCGCTGCTTTAAATTGGTTTGGGGCAGTGCAGCAGCTTGCCGGCTAAATTCACCACTTACTGAGATCCGCTCTTTTAGGGCAAAAAAACCTCCCAATAGGTAACATTGTGATTCATATAATTTTGCACTTTTTAGTCCCCGCATTAGTCGCCGGCACCTTTTTTCGTAGCCATTGGAAGCATGCCTATCTGGTGATGATCGCGACGCTGGCGGTGGACCTTGATCATCTATTGGCCAGCCCTATCTATGACCCCAATCGCTGCAGTATTGGTTTCCACCCGTTGCATGAGCCGGCTTTTATCCTGCTTTATCTAACCCTCTGCCTGATACTCAAAACGAGAATTGTAGGGGTTGGGCTGATACTGCATATGGCGCTGGATTCTATAGATTGCCAGCTTACCAATGGGCTGTGGATCAACTAGGGTTTTTTTGGCGCAAAGATAACCAGCTTGCAGGCTAGGGCAAAGCCGACTAGCCCCAGAACATTGATTGATGCACCAAATACTCGGAAGAAAGGAGAGGGCCAAAGCTCAGCCGCTCCTGTGATGGCCGTGTAGATCGCTGACAGGCTACCCAGCCCAAGAATGCCAGTGGCAAGGGCATACAGCCAGCGTGCAGAGGTTGCGCTAAGCACAATAATCAGTGCCAGCACCAGCATGATGACTACTATAGTCATAGAGGCAGAATTACCCAGTGGTTGCTGGCCTATGCTCTTTAGTCCCAGCCCTATCAAATTCCACATTACAGACATTCCTATGTAGGCGATCTGAATCGCTAACACGGTGAGTATCTGTCTCGAATATCTTTGTTTAGTCATAGGCTGGCTCGACAATGGCGGGTTAGGAACAGGGCGGGGCTTCTATTGCACGATCTCGACAGCTAGAAACTCACTTGCAGCGCCCAGACCACCAGCATTTGTGACGTTGGTGTAGCCCAGGCTATCCATAATTATCTTAGCCTGACCAGATCTGTTGCCGCTACGACAATAGAGATAAACCTGCTGGTCCTTGTCTCTAACTAAGTTATCTATCGACCCAGCGACCTGATCCAGTGGCAGATGCTGTGCTGTCGCGAGATGCCCCGTATTCCATTCTTCTATGGTTCGAACATCAATAATCACGCCACTGTCTCCTGTCGCCCAGACTGCGGAAGCCAGACTGAATGTAAAGAATAAACGTACAAAGACTGATTTTACTATAGATGCAGTGCTGAACCATTGCTTCATGAGGTTACTCCTTGGTGGATAGATTAACTGCAGAGTCGGGTTAAAAAATCACTATAACCTCTATGAAAAATATACTAAACACTTTACTGGCCCCCATAGGTGCCGACAGTCCTAAAATAGGTTGCGCACTATCACCACCGACGACAGACCAATCCACAGCGTATTAAAGGCGACCATGGTGGGCAGGAGCTTTCTCTCAGAGACCCAAATCAGTAATGCAGAGGTAAAAAGGGTCACTATGTGTAACTGCCAAACTTCTTTTTGCCAGATAAGCCCGGGCAAAATAACAGCAGCTTTAGCAATCCAGGCGCCAGCCTCAACGATATTGTAATTTACCCAGTAGCCCTCTTGAAACCACATGCGGTAGCTGTTGGTAATATTCGCAAAGCCAACTCTAAAATAAACAAATGTGGTGATGGCTAAAAAGGTCGCCGTTGAAACAATAATGTCCAAAAAAATTCTCCAATAATTAGCTGTTACTCCAACACAGGGTTACGTTAGCCGCTGTCTGGAGGATTAACTTACTGCATGTCTTTTAATTGCTCTATAGTCGTTGACCAAAAGACAGGGGTAAAGTCCATTCTATCGCCTGATGGCCATGAATTATCCAATTTAGCCTATTCGTTAACTCAACTGTAGAAACTAATTTGAAAGTTCTATACTCCGCAGTATTGAAGGGGGAGAGAGTCTACTATGAGGATACAAAACTTACTGATTATCGTGCTGAGTCTGGCGACTCTATCCTGCGCCACTGTAGTTAAAGTGGCCACTGGAACCTCTGGATATTACCAGGTTGAGGGTAATCTGGTGACCTACTCTTCTTGGAACCCGATGTCTCTACAATACTCAGTGTTCGCAATGCCTGAAGCGGATGCAGAATCTTTTGAGCAACTTTCTCAAAAGTATGGCAGGGACAAAAGCAGAGTCTATAAAGGCAGATTGCTTATCGAAGGTGCAGACTCCGGATCATTTAGTTTGTTGAATGACTACTATGCCATGGACAAAAAGCATGGCTACGTGCAGGGCAAAGTGCTGCCCCATTCGGATGCAAAATCACTGGTGATCCTAGGGGGTAATTGGGCGCGAGATAAAAACGACTATTACTATGGAGCTGCAAAGCTAAATGTCTGCGATATAGAGTCATTTCGAATAATTCGACCTGAGAGAGGCCTAGATAGTCTCTGCTACTTCTTTATGGGTAGACCGGTAGCCGTGGAGAGCATAGATTCGTTGCAGCTGTTGCCTGCGTCTTATGCCAAAGATAGCAGCAAAGTTTACTGGGGGGATAGGGTCATTGAGGAGGCTGACTCCGCTAGCTTTCTGGTCAAAGATGATTCCAGTATTTCAATAGCGCGAGACAGCAAGCAATGCTATTCAGCCGACAGAGTATTGGCCTGCACAGACTTGAATGAGAGCGGTAGAGAGTTTTGTGGCTGCTGAATCTGGTGATTGGCACTGGCACCTGATAGGTCTATAGCCATTCAGGCTAACCCTGCTTTATCTAATGAGTAACTATGTAATCAGAGGGCGCAAAACTGTCTACTATTATGTCTACTTCGCTTTAAAGGCTTCAAATGCTTGGCAATCTTCAGAGACTTTATAGTCCCAATCCCCGCAGTGTAACTATGCTAAGGCAAATCCACCTTAACCTTTGTCCCAATGCCATCTAAATGCTCTTGCCAAGTCTCAAGCATGACATCCTTAGCCCAGTCCTGATGTTGCTGCTGAATAGCTACAGCATCCCGTAATGGCAAGCAGACTACGCCTTCCTTGATCCCCTCCAGCATGACATCCTTGAGAATCTGGCCTTCAAAGTTTTGCGCAAAGATTCCCCAGCCATTAAAGAGCTGTAGCTTTGGAAATCTTTTCAATGCACCTGCGTGAATGTTTTCGATAATTTGGCTGTCCATGCCATCAAGCCTTAGCCTAGACTTTCCTGACTTCTCATCAGAAGCGCCCATGGCCACTGTGATGAATTTCTTGATCATATCTCTGCTTGCTACGCCTGCTTCAACACAGATATCTTCGTAAGGAGTTTCTCCTGCGTATTCTTTAGCATTAAAGGCAAGATTGAGCCTCAAATGGTTAGCGTTAAAGTCAACTTCGCAGACTGGCTGACCATCTATCTGAGTATTAATACGTATCCTTGCTCGCCTGTTTGGGAGTCTCTGGAAAGGCGTTATTAGACGTCCTCCTTGAAAGGGTGTGTTCTTGTAGACAAGTCTGATGGGAGCCTTACAGGCCCATCTATGTGGCTTCAGGAACTCATTAATAGCAATCATATCGTCCATATCTGGGTGGCTGTGATCAGCCTTAACCCTGAACATAGTTTCTTCCCAACTATCGTCATTCTCATTGATGGTGAGATATGGCCCTTCTATTGGCTGTTCTTGATCTAGGACGTATTCCCAAACCTGACTGCTAAGAGTCTCGCTGGGAAACAGTCTTGTGCCTGAGGGTTGGCCCCTGTGCTTTTTGCCATTCAAGACTTTGACTAAACCCTGCGCCTCAAGGTAATTAATAATAGATTTAATACTGGAGTATTTGATGTCATAGCGTTGCAGCCAGATGTCGCTGGAGTATGCGTTCCTATCAAGGCTCAGGAGCAACCAGCTATTGGTTAGCAATGATCTCGACAGTCCCAGTAACACCCATTGCCAGTGATATCTATGCATCTCTAACTGTTTAGGATCTCTCTGGCCTTTAGTCTCTTGAACATACCTGTCTATCAGGAGTGACAACTTAGCCTGTCGCTTAGACTGCTTATGCAATTGTAAAGGGGATAGGAAGATATGGTGTTGGTAGTCGTCCGCTGGAGTACCAAGGCTGAGTAGTTGTTGTTTAAGAATGATCTGCATAGGGCTCTAGCATCTCCTGCGATCTATCTCTAGCCTGCTTTATAGACCTCAAAAGGCTGATAGCTTCGAAAGATAATCATTAAATATTTTTGTATTAGACACAAACAGCCTACTGGCATCTTTCTATTCTTTAACGGCTTTCTTGCTTTCTTGCTTTCTTGTTCTATTGAAGCATAGCGAAGGAAATATCAAAAATGATAGGCCAGTCATAGCCATCAACCATGGAAAGTAATATTTGTAAGCCCCGCAAACTATTGGTTATGCCAATTGGGTATGCTTTAAAGCGCCCGCATAAAAGAATTAGCATACCTGTAGCTATTGTGTCATATGCTTAAGTAATACTAGAGAGATCTATCAAGGAGAACAGTATGTCTGAACAGGAAAAATTCTTTGTGGTCGTCAACCCAACCCTTGACGAACATGTTGCCCTAGACCGAGCCATAATTACCGCGCAGTTAATGACGCCGCGACCAAAAATCTATGTCTTTGTCGCTATCGACCACGACAGTGTAGATATGAGCCCCGGCAACGAGAACATCTATCGCAATACCGACTGGTTTGATGAGCAGATTCATAGCCGCTTAAAAGCCGCTGATCTCGACTATCAGATTGAGATTTCCTGGAGCGACCACTGGCAAAAAGCCATTATGCACTCTGCAGCAAAGGTCAATGCAACGCGTATTATTATTCGTGCAGGCAAGCCAAAAACCAGCCGCCGCTTTTCATTTACTGAAAACAAATGGAAATTATTCAAGCGTGCTTTTTGCCCTGTTTTACTGGTGCGTGATGACGCAGCTCCGGTGCGTAAAGTAGTACTAGCAGCGGTAAACTTTCAGGCTATTCGCGATCATCAGCAACAGCTAAACAGCAATATTTTAGCCCGCGGTAAAGCGCTGGCAGAAAGCTATGGTGCCGAGTTCCATGTGGTTAATGCCTACCTCGACTCTATGCTCTATCCTGACCGAGGCCGCTTGGCCAAGGAAACAGGTCTGGCACCAGATAACATTCATGTGGTCCAGGGTTATACAGACGAAGCAATTGCCAAGGTGTCAAAGGATATCAATGCGGATGTGGTGCTTATTGGTACTCTGGGCCAAACTGGCATGATTAAGACTATGAGGGGAAATACCGCCGAGCGTGTTATCTCTGCATTGAATGTTGATGTAGTTGTTATTAACTCTGAGTACGAAAGTTAAACAGGAAAAATGGCAAACATAGGTACCCACCTTATGTACTGTAAACTTTTTCCATCTCTGACTCGACTTTCCGGGCCCAGATGATGCCGTTAGACTTCTTGAGAAAGGTTTTGCAGTGCGTTGGGTAGGCCTATTTGCGGAGAATTACTTTAGTTTTGTTTACGGAGAAAAATGTAGCCATCAACGGTTACCTCTACTATTACTGATGAGCGAAACTTATATCAGGGGGCAGAGAAAGCTGAGTAAGATACTGATCTATAAATTTAAAAATGGTGGGCCCAGTAGGACTTGAACCTACGACCAATCGATTATGAGTCGACTGCTCTAACCAACTGAGCTATGGGCCCTTTTTAAGGTTGCCTTTTGGCTTATCGCGGCATTGCGCTAAGCCAAAAACATCGGCGTTTGAACATGGTCTTACTCGTCAATAAAGCTGCGCAAATGATCTGAGCGGGTAGGGTGGCGCAGCTTGCGCAGCGCCTTGGCCTCGATCTGGCGAATGCGCTCACGGGTAACATCGAACTGCTTGCCTACTTCTTCTAGCGTATGATCTGTATTCATATCAATACCGAAGCGCATACGCAAAACCTTAGCTTCTCGTGCGGTCAGGCTGCCCAAAACGCCGCGAGTTGATTCAGTTAGATTGTGCTTGGTGGCTTCATCTACTGGCAGGGCTATGGTGGTATCTTCAATCAGATCGCCAATGCTGGCATCTTCGTCCTCACCGATCGGCGTCTCCATAGAGATTGGCTCTTTGGCGATTTTAAGAACTTTACGAATCTTATCTTCTGGCATTTCCATGCGCTCTGCCAATTCCTCCGGGCTGGGTTCGCGGCCCATCTCCTGAAGCATCTGGCGCGAGATACGATTGAGCTTATTAATCGTTTCAATCATATGCACAGGAATACGAATGGTACGCGCCTGATCGGCAATAGAGCGAGTAATCGCCTGACGAATCCACCAGGTGGCGTAGGTCGAGAACTTGTAACCGCGTCGGTATTCAAACTTATCTACGGCTTTCATCAAGCCGATATTGCCTTCCTGAATCAAATCCAGGAACTGCAGGCCACGGTTGGTGTACTTTTTGGCAATAGAGATAACCAGACGCAGATTAGCTTCAACCATTTCTTTCTTGGCTCTGCGCGCCATGGCTTCGCCGATAGTCAGCCTGCGGTTAATATCCTTTATGCTCAGGATGCTCAGGCCGCTTTCTGCTTCCACCTGAGCCAGTTTGCGCTGAGCGCGAACAATGTCGACTTCCTGGTTAATAATTCCCTGAGCCCAATCAGCTTTGGATTTAATTAGCTTGCCGGTCCATTTTAGGTCAGTCTCATTGCCTGGAAAGGCTTTAATAAATTCGTTGCGAGGCATTTTTGCATAGCGAATGCAGAGTCTCATGATATTGCGTTCTTCGGCACGGATGCGTTCAACAGCTCCGCGGACCATCGAAATCAGAGGGTCGAACTGACGTGGCGTCAATTTGAGATATTTAAACAGCTCGGCGAGTTCTTCCAAGTTCTTGATGGAAGCATTGCCTGTGCGGCCATAACGAGCAACAGACTTATCAGTTTTCTTGAGTTGGGCGCGAATGTCTTCAAAGCGCTGTTGCGCCTCTTCAGGATCCAGGCCGCCTTCATGCTCTTCTTCTTCCTCTTCGTCCTCATCCGGCGCTTCGCCATTGGCAATTTTTTCGGCTTCAGCAGCTTCAGCAGCCTGCTGCTGGGCCAGGGCCGATGGCACATGCTCCATCGGGTTGAGGTAACCGCTGATCACATCAGTCAGCTTGCGCTCGCCCGCGACAACTTTGTCCCATTCAGTAATCACTGTAGCTACAGCAGACGGCCAGTCGGAAATCGCGGACATCAGTTCGCGAGTTCCCTCTTCGATTCGTTTGGCAATTTCGATTTCGCCTTCGCGAGTCAGCAGCTCAACAGAGCCCATTTCTCGCATATACATGCGAACCGGGTCTGTGGTGCGGTGCTGTTCAGATTCCACCGATGCCAGAGCAGCGGCAGCTTCAGCTGCGGCCACTTCGTCAGGTGTATTGTCACCTGTCATCATCAACATGGTTTCGGCATCTGGAGCCGTTTCAAAAACGGTGATGCCCATGTCGTTGATCATCTGAATAATATCTTCGACCTGTTCAGGGTCGGCAATGTCTTCGGGCAGGTGATCGTTAACCTCTGCGTAGGTGAGATATCCCTGTTCTCGACCCTTGGCGATAAGATCTTTAATGCCGGATTGTTGCTGTTGGATGTTTTCGCTCATAGATAATTTTTCTATTGTGGGACGCCAAAAAATAGCGCGCAATTATAGCTAATAAAAAGGTCTTTGTCCCAGACAATTTGGTGTTTGGGGGCATATTTTTCTTTTCTAATTTTAGACTACAAGTCGTTGTTTTATCTTCACTTTTAGCTCGTCGGACTGAGGATCATTGCCTAGCTGCAGGCGTATTTTGTGCAACTGCTTGATTTCCCGTTCATTTAAGCTGGATTTGGCCAGGATATGCTGAGCTTTATCAGCTGCAGGCAGAGCCTCAAATGCACTGCGACTAACATGGTTCAATGTGTCACAAAACTCCTGATGATCGTCACGCCCGGTACCTTTAGGTGGGTGGTAGAGTTCGCTGGCGGCCAATGATTGCAGGACCTTGGTTTCCTGCTGGTTACCATGGGTGCCCAGCCAGTAGGCAAAAATATGCGATGGTTTGTACTGAGGGTTGGCTTGCACCAGATTGAGCACTCTCAAAAACAATGGCATATCAGCATCTGGTGAGGCTTCCAGCATTCTGGTTTCTTCAACA
The DNA here is from genome assembly GCA_965656965.1 of uncultured Porticoccaceae bacterium. Lineage (GTDB taxonomy): Bacteria > Pseudomonadota > Gammaproteobacteria > Pseudomonadales > Porticoccaceae > HTCC2207. The sequence continues at coordinate 57,549 of CBFHMK010000011.1, read as the reverse complement.
TGCTCCGCCAGGCCTGGATGATTGAGTAGCAGGGCAGTCAGGTATTTCACAGGCGAGAGGCGCAGTTTCGACGATCTTTCCTGAGTAATGTCAGGGAACGGCTCATATTCTAGTCCTGAATGATCTTCTGGCGGCTGTTCATAATTGCCCGGGTCGCCATCCTGGCCGAGGCTGTGGTTCCTAGTTGCCGCCGAACTTACATTTACTGTGCCGGCATTGGGTTGCGCGGCGGTGCGCTGCTCAGGTGGCTTGTGACTGGCAACATAGTCCCGCAAATTGTCAGCACTAATCCCCGTGCGACGGCTGAGTTCCTCGAGCATAAGTTGGCGAAATACGCCCTGGGGTATGCGATTGATCTGTGGGGCACAGACTTTACTAAGGCGCGCCTTACCGTCTGCGGTACTGCTGTCGATCCCTTCACTCAGCTGCTCAAACAGGAATTCTGACAGGGGTTTAGCAGTATCTACCTGTTTCTGGAAATCGGCAGTGCCCAGTTTGCGCACCATGCTGTCAGGATCTTCGCCATCGGGCAGGAACAAAAATTTCGCGGAAACGCCATCGCGCATCTCTGGCAGAGCAATTTCCAAAGAGCGGGCTGCGGCTCTAATTCCTGCTTTGTCACCATCAAAACAAAATACCAGCTCCGAGGTATAGCGAAATAGCTTCTGCAAATGATGCTCGGTTAATGCAGTACCCAGGGTGGCAACGGCATTATGAATGCCGTATTGGGCAAGGGCGATAACATCCATATAGCCCTCTACCATAATTAGGCAGGGGATCTCTTTTAGCGCCTGGCGTGCCTCGTAAAGGCCATAGAGTTCGCGGCCTTTATGAAATACTGGAGTCTCCGGCGAGTTCAGGTACTTTGGTGTACTGTCGTCCAGTACTCGACCGCCAAAGCCGATGGTACGACCCCGCTGATCGCGAATTGGAAACATAATGCGGTGGCGAAAGCGGTCGTACTGTTTCTTTTCTTCCGGCTTGATAATCAGCATGCCGGACTCTTCCAGCAGTTTTACTTTGGTCGGCTCTGTGCCGGCAGATTTAAGCAAATTGTCCCATCCAGGTGGTGCGTAGCCAACTCCAAATTTTGCTGCGATCTGCCCGCTGAGGCCGCGCCCTTTGAGATAGTTTACGGCGGCAGCTGCACCCTGGTGCGAGCGCAGCTGCTGGCGAAAAAAGCGGTCGGCTTCAGTGAGAATCGAAAACAAGCTATCTTTTTGCTTGCTGACAGCGCGATCTGGCGCAGCCTCTCTAGGAATCTCTAGGCCTGCATTTTTAGCCAGCATCTCAACCGCAGGCAAAAAATCCACCCGGTCAAATTCCATGACAAAGCCCAGGGCATTGCCGCCAGTTCCACAGCCAAAGCAGTAGTAAAACTGCTTGTCTTGCGCGACTGTAAATGAGGGGCTTTTTTCTTCGTGGAAGGGACAGCAGGCTTTGTAGTTTTTGCCGGCTTTTTTGAGCTGCACACGGCTGTTAACCACGTCGACAATATCAACGCGGTCAAGCAGGTCATCAATAAATGTCTGTGGAATCAATCCGGCCATGGGCGCTGTGGGCTGTTAAAAAACGATCTAGCAGTGTAACGCCTTAGCCGCGGAAATTTAACTCTGTATTGCAATTAGTCTGCAACTTAGGAGGTTAGGGCTGCTTTTATCAGTCCACTGACCGCACCGGCATCGGCACGACCCTGAATCTGTGGCTTGATAATGCCCATAACTTTGCCCATATCAGCCATAGAGCTGGCGCCAACCTGATCGATAGCAGATTTAACAATTGCGGCAATTTCTTGGTCCGTCAGGGCTGCGGGCAGAAAGTCCTGGATAACATTGATTTCTGCAATCTCAACATCGGCCAGTTCCTGGCGCCCTGCAGACTCATACTGGGTAATGGAATCGCGGCGCTGCTTAACCATCTTGTCGAGAATTGAGAGTACCCGGGCATCGTCAATCTCAATGCGCTCATCGACTTCAATACGTTTAATATCAGCTTGAATAAGACGAATAGCGTTGAGACGAGATTTGTCTTTGGCGCGCATAGCGGCTTTCATTGCATCGTTAATCTGTACTTTCATCGACATGGCGGTTCTCCGGTTTTCTATGGTTTGAGGGATTTACCCATTCCAGAAACACAAAAAGCGCCGGTGGGCGCTCTTTGCTAAGACTCTCTGTAAAGTAACTCTGGTGTCAGAGCTGTGCTTAGTAGAGTCGAGTAAACTTGCGTGATTCGCGAGATACTTTTTTCTGGTTGCGCTTAACAGCGGCAGCAGCTTTACGCTTGCGTTCCCAAGTGGGCTTCTCATAGAACTCGCAGCTGCGAACCTTGGCCAAAATACCGGCCTTTTCGCAAGAACGTTTAAAACGACGTAAGGCAACGTCAAAGGGCTCGTTTTCTTTAATTCGAACGCTTGGCATAAATGCTTAATCCTGTAGTGAAAATCTATGTCGTCACAGCCATTCTGTGCTCGACTCTTCAAGGGCGCGTAGTCTATACACTTCGAGTTATTCTTGCAAAGGTTTTTGCAGGCTTTTTCAAGCATTTGTTTGCCGCGCAAAGTACAGGTTCACAGCGGGGGGCAGAGGGTTTAAAGTTACGCCTCTACAAGGTTTTTGGATACAGATTTAAATGCTGGTGCTGGGTATTGAAACATCCTGTGATGAAACTGGATTAGCGGTCTATGACAGCGAGCGAGGGTTGCTGGCGCATACGCTTTATTCGCAGGTTAAATTGCACGCTGACTATGGTGGTGTGGTGCCAGAGCTGGCATCTAGAGACCATGTGCGCAAAATTATCCCGCTGCTGCGTCTGGTGCTGGAGGAAGCCGGGGTCGGCAAAACAGATATTCAGGGTATTGCCTACACCTCCGGTCCCGGTTTAATGGGCGCTCTGATGGTGGGTGGCGCTGTAGCTACAGCCCTGGGTTTTGCTCTGGATATTCCGGTGATTGGTGTCCACCATATGGAAGGCCATCTGTTGGCCCCCATGCTGGAAGACAGGCCGCCGCAGTTCCCTTTCGTGGCACTGCTGGTGTCCGGTGGTCATACCCAGTTGGTGGCCGTGGAGGCTATAGGGCGTTATCAGGTGCTGGGTGAATCTCTCGATGATGCCGCCGGAGAAGCCTTTGATAAGACGGCAAAACTGTTAGATCTGGATTACCCCGGTGGCCCGCGCCTCGCAGCCAAGGCTGATGGCGGGCAGATCGAGCGTTTTGACTTTCCCCGACCTATGACCGATCGACCCGGATTGGATTTTAGTTTCTCGGGATTAAAAACATTTACCCGAAATCTCATAGAAAAACACCGTGGCGATGATGTGCTGCCCGACGAGCAAACTATTCTTGATATTTGCGCTGGCTTTCAAGAGGCAGTGGTGGACACCCTGGTGATTAAATGTCGCCGTGCGCTGCAACAAACCCAGATGAATACTCTGGTCATCGCGGGGGGTGTCTCGGCCAACACTAGGTTGCGCACTAAGCTTGAGGTCGCGCTTGAGAAAGAGGGTGCCGAAGTCTTCTATGCTCGTCATGAATTTTGCACCGATAATGGCGCTATGATTGCCTACGCCGGCTGTCAGCGTCTGATCGCCGGTGAAAAAAATAAATTGTCTATTTCAGCTACGCCACGTTGGCCGCTGGATCAGTTAAAGCAGCCACAGGAAATCGTTTAATGGATATTGTCTACATAAGAGATCTGCGCATAGAGACCATTATTGGTATCTATGACTGGGAGCGCGAAGTCAAACAGACCATCAGTCTGGATTTGGAGATGGCCCACGATATCCGCAAAGCAGCGGAGACCGATGATATTGAATACGCTCTCAACTATAAGTCTATCGCCAAGCGCCTGATCGCCTTTATCGAGGCCAGTGAGTTTTTATTGGTGGAGCGGATGGCCGAAGAGATTGCTCGCATTGTTCAAGAAGAATTTTCTGTCCCCTGGCTGAAATTACGCGTCAGCAAGCCAGGCGCTCTCAGATACTCTCAGGACGTCGGCATTATTATTGAGCGAGGGGTACGCAGTTAATGGCGCTGATTTATCTCAGCCTTGGCAGCAATATTGAACGGCACCGGAATATCGGCGCTGCTCTGGACGCCTTGGCGGATAATTTTGGTGAGCTAGTTATATCCTCAGTCTATGAAAGCGAGTCGGTTGGCTTCGCTGGTGATAGTTTCTACAACCTCGTGGTCGCCATACGCTCCACTCAGAGAGTAGGCCAGATATCACAGATTCTCAAACAGATTGAAGACCACAATGGCCGCGATCGCAGTGCGCCTAGATTCGGCGCCCGCAGCCTAGATATAGATATCTTGACCGTCGATAGTCTGGTGGGGCAGGTGGATGGCATAGATCTACCCCGAGATGAGGTGCTTAAAAATGCCTTTGTTCTCCAGCCCATGGCAGAAATTGCCCCGAACTCAGTGCACCCGGTCACCGGAGAAAATTACAGTGACCACTGGCAGCAGTACGATAAAAATAAGCAAAAACTGTGGCCCGTAGCCTTTATTTGGCGCGATATTGATCTCACGCCACAGGTTTAGAGACTGTTCGAACTCCCACCATCCACAGCAATCGTCTGGCCCGTCATATAGGTGGCATTAACCGCCAAAAAGAATGCTGTTTTGGCAATATCTGCTTCAGTGCCCAGACGTCCCATGGGTACCTTGCTTAGCACAGAATCCTGTTTGGCTGTGTCATCTTCCTCATGTTCCGGCCAGAGAATGGCTCCCGGGGCCACGCTGTTAACCCTGACCTCGGGCCCGAGCTCCTTAGCCAATGACTTGGTCATGGCAATATTGCCCGCTTTGGCAATGGTGTAAATAGGGTGGTTAAGCAGTGCCTGTCGGGCATGCATATCAGAGATATTAACGATGGATCCCTGCCGCTGGGTAAGCATGGGAGCCAGTTTTTGTGAGAGAAAAAACGGACCCTTGAGGTTGCTGTTGATCAGATCATTCCACTGTTGATCATCGCAGTTTTCCAGCGGAGTGGGATAGAAACTCGACGCATTATTGATCAGTACATCCAGCCGCCCAAGGCTATGGATCAGATCACTAATCTGATCCAGTCCAGCCATATCATTGAGGTCCGCTTGAACCAGTAGACAGCTATCAGGGCGTTTGCTATTGAGTTGCTCACAGAGCCTATCTGCGGCAGCGGCACTGTTGTTGTAATGAATCACCACCAGATAACCTGCATCGTGAAATAGCTGTGCCATCACTGCGCCAATGCGCCTTGCAGCCCCGGTAATTAGCACTATCTGTTGAGAGTCTGAATTCATATTTAACCTATGCTTTGGAGTAATTTTGTTTGAGTTCTGCCAGCTGGGCAGTTTGTCGCAGAGCGAGCTGGCTGCCAATTTCCGCGCCGCTGACACCGCTTTCTAAAAGATCAGAAATATCTGTCTTTAGGATGACCTGTCTGGCTTGTCGCAAATAATCTGACGAGGGGTATTCGCGGTTTTCAAACCCGGTGCGACCTCGGGCATCAGCCTCACAGCAGAGTAGAAACTCCTCGAGTCTGTGCTCTGATTTAAGGGCGCCGAGTCCCTTAAGTAGCTTTAGAATAGTCTCTGGCCGCAGCTCAAATGCTTTGTGGCACAGCAGGTGAAATTCTGTCACAGCCATCGCCAACTGGCGGTGCTCGTTCGGTACTTTGAATCGATTGCAGACATCGGTTACCAGAGGTAGGCCGCGCGCCTCGTGCCCCCTGTGACTAGGCAGCACATGGTCTGGGGTAATACCTTTGCCAAGATCATGGACCAGTACCGAGAATCTGACCGCTGCACTATTTGACAGCAGGGCGGCCTGCTGGAGAGACATAAGAGTATGGATGCCAGTATCTACCTCTGGGTGATAGTCGGCGCGCTGGGGAACACCAAATAATACATCGACCTCCGGCAGTAATATCCTCAACGCGCCACATTGACGTAACACCTCAATATAAATATCCGGTGATTTTTCGCAGAGTGCGCGCTCGGTTTCTTTCCATACCCGTTCGGCGACCAGGTGCTGAATTTCTCCGTTGGCCACAATAGTTGTCATCAGGGCGATGGTTTCCGGCGCTATGCTAAAACCTAGGTGGTGATAGCGCGCAGCAAAGCGTGCCACTCTTAGCACTCGCAAAGGGTCTTCCGTGAAGGCATCAGAGACATGTCGGAGCAACTTATCCTGCAGGTCCTGCTGGCCACCATAGGGGTCGATAATGTTGCCGTCGCTATCTTCAGCCATGGCGTTAATGGTGAGGTCGCGACGAACAAGATCATCTTCTAAAGAAATATCTGCTGCGGTATGAAAGGTAAATCCCTGATAGCCATGCCCCGACTTTCTCTCGGTGCGGGCCAGGGCATACTCTTCTCCGGTGTCGGTATTAATAAATACCGGAAAATCTTGCCCGACAGGCTGAAAGCCCAGTTCTACCATCTGTTCTGGCGAGCTACCCACAACCACCCAGTCATTTTCATCACTGGGGTAGTTGAGAAGCTTATCGCGGACAGCACCGCCGACCAGGTAGATTTTCATTATGGATTCCAACGCTTTTACGCATTGTAGGGTGCCGGGGATTCCAGCTCAATCTAATCTGCTCGGCGCCAGCAGTTTTTAGGCAGATTTATGCAGGGCCAGCGCCGAGAGGCTGGGAAGGTTGATGATTTCTATTTCTTTTTTGTCGCAAAGAATCAGATCAAAGCTTTGAAAGCGACTAAACACTCGGCTGACTGTTTCCACGGTTAAACCCAGATAATTACCTATATCGGCGCGAGACATGGGCAGGCGGAATCTGGTTGCGCTCAGGTGTTGGCGTTTAAGCCGATTGGACAGGCTGATAAGCAGGCTGGCAACGCGTTCCTCGGCAGAGCTTTTTGCCAGTAGGGTGATTAGCTCTTGATCGGCAGTAATCTCTTTAGCCATCAGGCGCATAAAGTGCTGTTGCAGCTGTGGCACGTTCTGGCTGAGCTCTTCAAACCGGGCAAAAGGAATTTCGCAGAGTGCCGTAGTCTGAAGCGCCAGGGTGGTGTTTTTATGGTTGCCGCTATCGATGCCGTCCCAGCCAAAAATCTCACCGGGCAAATAAAATCCGGTCACCTGTTCACTGCCATCGTCACTGGTGCAATAGGACTTTACTGCGCCACTGCGGATCGCATAAAGCGACTCAAACCTGTCTCCTGCATGAAATATAAACTGGTTTTTATGGAGCGGGCGGCCGCGATCAATTACCGTTTCAATCCTGTCAAGCGAGCCAACATCGAGAGCTAGCGGCAGGCAAAGCGCGCTCATTCGGCAGTTGTGACAATTATTTGAGGAAATATTGAGGCTAGGCGAGCGCATACTGATCCCTGTATCCAAGTCTGTTTACTTATTAGCTTCATCTGAAGTATAGACCTAGAATTGATCCATATCATGCTGTTGGAGTAAATCTTCCGGTTTTACTCCGATGCTTGCCTCCGCCAGCTAAACTCAATAAAGAATGTAAACGGATGGTTACTATTTTATGGAGCTGAAATGAAGAATATTCTGGTGGTTTTAGATGGATCTGAGGCCGATGAACTGGCACTGGGACAGGCGATTGAGCTGTCTAATTACAGTCAGGGCAAGCTACATGTGCTGATGACCGTATACGACCAAATTGAAGAGATGCACAGGTACGTAGGATTTGACAACTTCAAGGATGTCAAACAGGCGATTCTTGATGATTCTGAGACCAAGTTGCGCCGGTTAATCGACCGCTTTAATCTAAAATTTTCTTCGAGTATGGCCTGGGGCAAGCGCTGGTCAAGACCTGCGGTTGATAAAAGTAAGCGTATGAAAGCAGATCTGGTGATCAAGGTATCTGGCGATCAGCAATCCCGTATCTCGAAAATATTACGTACGCCCGAAGACTGGAATTTGCTGCGTGACCTGCAATGTCCGCTGTGGCTGGTGAATAGTAATCGTACTCCTCTTGAACGCGTGGTGGTGGCCATAAATGCTCTGGCAGAGTCGCCAGAGCATCGCGCTCTCGATCAGCGTGTTATTGCGGCAGCTCAGGATATGGCCCAGGCATTGGATTTAAAGCTGCAGCTGGTCACTGTAATGCCGGACTTCAGCTCCATGGCTCTGGCTACTGCCTATGTGCCCCCTGTGCCAGGGCAGGCTATTTTGTGGGAAGATACAGGTGAAAACCTTAGAGCCCGGTGCCAAGAAGTGCTGGATGATCAGGCTAAAGCTCTGTCGATAGAGGCTGAGACCATAGTGCTCGGCGGCAGAGTTGATCGGGAGCTTGCCGAGCAGGTCGGCAATAATGCCCTGCTAGTGCTCGGCAGCGCGGCTGATCGAGGGTTGGCTGGCAAGCTTATTGGTAATACAGCCGAAAAAGTTCTGCATTATTTAGCCACCGATCTACTAATTGTTCACTGAAACCCCGCTTGTAGCCGACTAGCTGACTGAGAGCTCTTTGAGGATTAGTTGAGCAGTCATCGCCTGATGTCTCCTTGTTGGCTTCAAGGTTATTTTACGGGCTTGCCCCAGAGCTCTTCAAGGCGCTGATCACGACCGCAACGCCAGCGATAGTAATTGTAGCGTTTGGGGTTTTTCTTGTAGTAGTCCTGATGGTAGTCCTCGGCAACATAAAACTCAGTAGCCTCTGTCAGTGCTGTTTGTAGTTGCCCAGAGAACCGTTCCTGGGCGTTTAGACTATCCACAGATGCCTGAGCCGCCATCCTTTGTTGCTCGTCGAGGTAAAACAATTCACTGCGATACTGCTGCCCACGATCACAGAATTGGCCGTTGCCATCCAGGGGGTCGATATTCACCCAAAATTGTTCCAGAAGCTTTGCGAAGCTTACCCTGTCGGCATCAAAGACAATCTCGACAGCCTCTGTATGCCCGGTGTTACCAGTGGATACCTGCTTATACGTTGGGTTTGCAACATGGCCGCCTATATAGCCAGAAACCACAGACTTTACGCCTGCTAGTTTTTCGAAGTCGCTCTCCATACACCAGAAACAGCCGCCGGCAAAAATGGCAGTTTCTTCTTCAGCCTGGCTCAGGCCAGGCAGGCTGACAAAAAAACTGTAAACCATGGCCGCGCCCAGATGTTTGAATGATTGTTTGTTAAGCACAGAGTTTCTCCATAAGTGGGTTGAGGTAAACCTAGACCATAGACTTTACGTATCAGTGCAGAGACTAGTTTGACTCTAAATTCGACAATAGATTCTGCAGTCAATTTATTCTCTTGACGGGCCCGTATTTTGCCCTTACTTTTCGCTTATAGCACCTTTCAATCTTGCAGGTGTCAATGGTTGGGTCTGAGGTTGATAGATGAGTGATGATCTAGATGATATCGATGATGTTCCGGGTTTGGATGACACTGACGAAAGTTCAGAGGACTCAGCGGCTGAGAAAAACCTATCGGACAAAGAGCGGGCTTTAGTCAGCCTGGAGTCTCGTCGTCGGATAGAGCAGAGGCTTGAAGAGGCGCGGGTTGAAAAGCAGGTTCAAGAGTACGATTTCGATGATGACTTTGATTAGATGTCAGGCTTAGCACAGGGCCGAAATGAGTCGCTCAAATCAAATCGATTAAAGCCAACATTTAATGCCGGATTTTTGGCATAATAGGGCCCGCAGAAATAACCAGGTTGTAAACAACTCCATTGCCCAAATCACCTCTTTTAACAGTTGCGAGCCTCGCCTTTGAGCGCGACGATAGCACGGTCTTCCAGCCGATCAGCTTCTCAGTTGAGGCGGGTGATATTGTGCAGATTGAAGGTGCCAATGGCTCTGGTAAGACCACCTTATTGCGACTCTTAACCAGGGCGCTCGAGGCCAGTTCAGGTACGGTGCTCTATGGCGGGGTCAATATTGAACAGTGCCTTTATGAATATCGCGAGCAAATTCTCTATCTAGGGCATCAGCCGGGAGTCAAGCTCAACCTTTCTGCTGAAGAAAACCTGCGCTGGATGAGCCCCGTATCAACAGCGCCAGAGGCCATTGCCTCCGCTCTGGCAGACCTGGGGTTGCGTGGTTACGAGGACGTGCCCTGCTACAGTCTTTCTGCAGGGCAGCACAGGCGGGTAGCTCTAGCGCGGCTGCTGACATCCCAAGCCCGTATTTGGTTGCTCGATGAACCCTTTACTGCAATCGACAAGCAGGGTGTGGCATTTCTCGAGCAGAGCATGCAAAAACACCTTGATCAAGGAGGTGCTATTTTAGTATCTACCCACCAAGATCTGGCTATCGCTGGAGTGCGTAAGATTCTTGTCCAGCCGTCTGTCGATCTGGGAGCTGATTGATGTCCAATGCCTACAGCGCAGGCTTCACCGGCTATTTGCGACGCGACCTGTTGCTGGCGTATCGCCGGCGGGGCGAGGCAGCTAGTCCACTGATATTTTTTCTGATAGTGGCTACGTTAATCCCGCTGGGGGTCAGTCCTGAATCTGGACGGCTGGCAGAGTTGGCGCCTGGGATTATTTGGGTGATGGCACTATTGGCAACGCTGCTGTCGACAGAGGGACTATTTGCCAGCGACTATCAGGATGGCTCTCTTGAGCAGATGCTGATTGCTCCGCAGTTACTGGCGATGCCAGTGCTTGGCAAGGTCACAGCTCATTGGCTAGTGACTGGGCTGCCCCTGACCCTGTCCTCGCCGATAATAGGTATTATGTTATCGCTGCCGACCAAGGGCTTTTTACCCATGATGGCTAGCCTGGCACTTGGCACGGCCTGTTTAAGTTTTATAGGTGCAGTGGGCGCGGCACTGACCGTCTCACTGCGCAAAGGTGGGCTGCTGCTCTCGCTATTAGTAGTGCCCCTATATATGCCAGTAATTATTTTTGGCAGCGCCACAGTGCAGGCTGGAATTGACGGTCTTAACTGGATGGCACCTCTGGCTATTTTGGGCGCCATTTTGGCCGCGGCAGTGGCGCTTTGTCCGTTGGCAATTGCCGGCGCACTGCGGCTGGTAAGCAGCAACTAATGACTGATAAAGGGTTTCAAATAGATGGCTTCAGGTAGGGATTGGACATGGTTTCATCGCATGGGCTCGCCGCGCTGGTTCTACGAGACCACTGGCCGCTGGCTGCCAGTGCTGTGGGCGTTTACGCTGGCTCTGCTGGTGGTGGGGCTTGTCTGGGGTTTAGCCTATGCGCCGCAGGACGCCAAGCAGGGCAATAGTTTCCGCATTATTTACCTGCATGTACCTGTGTCGTTTCTGGCTCTGGCGGGTTACTACATCATGGCAATCGCTGGTGCTGTGGGTCTTATCTGGAAAATAAAGCTCAGCTATATGCTGATGAAGTCGGCGGCGCCGATTGGCGCGGCACTGACATTTTTGGCGCTGTTTACTGGCGCAGTCTGGGGCAAGCCCACCTGGGGAACCTACTGGGTGTGGGATGCGCGGATTACTTCAATGTTGATATTACTGTTTTTGTACCTTGGCGTGCTGGCTCTGCAGTATGCGTTCCACTCACAGGAAACAGGCAACAGGGCGAGTGCCATGCTGGCCCTGGTGGGGACGGTTAATATTCCGATTATTTATAAGTCGGTGGACTGGTGGTATACCTTACATCAGCCGGCGACCATCAAACTGACGTCGGCTCCTAGCATGCATCCGGATATGTTTAAGCCGCTGCTGGTGATGATATTGGCGATGTATTGTTTCTATGGGCTGGCTCTGATACTCAATACCCGTGTTGAGATTTTACAGCGCGAACGCAAAACTGGCTGGGTGCGAGCTCTAGCTCGTCAGGCAGACAATGGAGCAGGTAACTAATGAGTATGCAGTTTGAGAATTTTCAGCAGATGTGGGACATGGCTGGCCACGGCCCCTACGTCTGGACAGCGGTGCTGGTATCAGTCGTTGTGCTGGGCTGGTTGCTAGTGCGCCCAGTGCGTCAGCAGAGGGCTAGTCTAAAAACTATTGCCGAGCAGATGCGCCGCGAAAAAATACGCCAGGCAACCAACACAGGGGAACAGAGTTAATGCATCCATTACGAAAACAGCGTCTTCAGCTGGTAATTCTCCTGGTGGTAGCCGCTACAGCGGTGGTTGGCCTTATTGTTTATATGCTTGGGCAAAACGCTAATTATTTTTATACCCCAGCGCAGATCGCTAACGGTGAGGCTCCCAAGGCTGTGTATATCCGCGCCGGAGGCATGGTGGTTGATGGTTCAGTAGTGCGCTCTACCGAGTCTCTGGCGGTGCAGTTTGAAGTCAGCGATGGCCTCAGCAGTCTGGTGGTGCAGTATTCAGGAATTCTTCCCGATCTATTTGCCGAGGGCGAGGCCGCTATTGCCTCAGGCACCCTGGATGACAATCTGGTGCTTCAGGCTACCGAAGTGCTGGCCAAGCATGATGAGAAATACACCCCCCCAGAGGTTGCCGACGCGATGAACCAAGCCTATAAGGTCAAGCAGGAAGCTTCTCAATGAGTCCAGAGCTAGGTCATGGGGCACTCATCGTTGCCTTATTCATCGCTGTGGCTCAGGCTGTGGTTCCCATGCTCGGGTCGTTTACTGGCCATCGCAGTTGGATGCGCCTTGGGCACAGTCTAGCCCTGGGGCAATTCGCTTTTTTGGCGCTGTCATTTGCCTGTCTGGCGCAGGCCTTTCTGCAAGATGACTTCTCCGTGGCCTATGTGGCCAATAATTCCAATAGTCTGTTGCCAGACCGCTTTAAATTTAGTGCTGTATGGGGCGCCCACGAAGGGTCGTTATTGCTTTGGGCACTTATTTTGGCCGGCTGGTCGGCGGCTGTGGCTCTGCTCAGTCGCCAATTACCTCTTCAGCTCTCGGCGCGCGTGCTATCGATTATGGGCATTATTGCCATTGGCTTTACGCTATTTTTGCTGATGACCTCCAACCCCTTTGAGAGACTTTTACCCATGTCTCCCGCAGAGGGCGGCGATCTCAATCCTCTGCTGCAGGATTTTGGCCTGATTGTGCATCCGCCGATGCTGTATATGGGTTATGTTGGCTTTTCAGTACCCTTTGCCTTCGCTATTGCTGCCTTGATTGGTGGTCAGTTTGATAGCGCCTGGGCACGCTGGTCGCGACCCTGGATTAATGTAGCCTGGGCTTTTCTCACTCTGGGTATAGGCCTTGGTAGCTGGTGGGCCTATTACGAATTAGGCTGGGGTGGCTGGTGGTTCTGGGATCCGGTTGAAAACGCTTCCTTTATGCCCTGGCTGGTAGGCACAGCGCTGGTGCACAGTATTGCAGCGACAGAAAAGCGTGGCGTCTTTAGAAGTTGGACCCTACTGCTGGCAATTTTTGCGTTCTCTCTCAGCCTGCTTGGGGCATTTTTGGTGCGCTCCGGTATTCTCACCTCAGTGCACGCCTTTGCCAGCGACCCAGAGCGCGGGGTGTTTATTTTGGCCTTTATCGCCATAGTTATTGGCGCCTCATTACTGCTGTTTGCCCTGCGTGGTCCGGCTATGCAAAAAGCCGCCGGCTATGGTGCCTGGTCTCGAGAAATGATGCTGCTGGTCAACAATGTGTTGCTGGTCAGCTCCATGGCCATGATTCTTCTGGGTACGCTGTATCCGCTGCTGGCTGATGTTCTGGATATGGGTAAGATTTCTGTCGGTCCCCCTTACTTCAATTTCTTCTTTGTCCCGCTGATGTCCGTTTTGGCGCTCTGCGTTGGCTTGGCGGCGGTGACTCGGTGGAAGAAAACTGATCTGGATCTGTTGCAACAAAAAGGTTTTTTCCCCGCCATTATCAGTCTGTTGCTGGCCCTAATAGTGCCGCTGTTTCTTGCGGTTGATCTGTCCTGGGAGAGCTACTCTTTTGGTGCGGTCTTCACGCTGTGGCTCTCGTTCTGGGTTATCAGTATGAGTGTTGCCGATCTGATCAATAAGTTAGCTGGCAAGCTAAGCCGCATCAATAAGCTGTCCGGCAGTTACTGGGGCATGCAGTGCGCCCATATTGGCTTAGCAGTCTGCGTTCTGGGGGTTGGACTCAGCTCAATTTACGATGAGCAACGGGATGTGCGGATGGAGCCGGGCGACAGCGCTGAGGTCTCAGGCTACCAATTTAAATTTGTGAGTCTTAATCAGGTCCAGGGTCCCAACTACAGCGCCTATCAAGGTGAGATCAGGGTTGAATCCGAGGGAGAATTTGTCGCCACCCTGATGCCAGAAAAGCGCGCCTATGCCGCGGGCGGACAGGTTATGACCGAAGCCGCTATTGACGGCGCCCTAAATCGTGATCTCTACGTTTCTCTCGGCGAGCCACTGGCGGGTCAGGCCTGGGCGATTCGCCTGTATGTAAAGCCCTTTGTGCGCTGTATCTGGCTGGGAGCCCTGATGATCGCAATAGGTGGGCTTATAGCAGCGGCTGATAAACGTTATCGCCGCAAGCGCAAGGTGCAGCCACCGTTGATGACTTCAGAGGCGGCTGCGCCATGAATAAGTTAACTGGCAGATTGGCACTCTTCCTGCCGCTGGGGCTGTTTGCCGCACTCTCTATAGTATTGCTCCTAGGGCTGGAAAAGGATCCTACGGAGTTGCCATCGGCATTGGTGGGTGAAAGGTTTCCCGAGTTTACTCTGCCTGATTTGGATCACCCGGACAGACTAGTCGATCGCGGCAACATAGAGGGCGAGGTGCTTCTGGTTAATGTCTGGGCTACCTGGTGCTTTGCCTGTCGTATCGAGCATCCTCATCTCAATAGACTCGCAGAGCAGGGGGTCAAGATTGTCGGGCTCAATTACAAGGATCAGCGCAAGGCGGCCAAATTATGGTTGCTGGAGCGCGGTAATCCCTACGCATTTAATATTTTTGATGCCGACGGTAGCCTGGGCATTGATCTGGGCGTTTACGGTGCGCCGGAAACCTATCTGGTAGATGCCCAGGGAATTATTCGTCATCGTCGGGTGGGCGTGGTTGACCAGAGAATCTGGGACCAAGAGTTTAGCGAGATCTACTTTGAGTTAACCGGCAAGCGTCCTCTGCTCAGTGGTGCGCCATGAATCGTTGGTGGCTCCTTCTGTTTGTATTCCAGGCTAACTTATTAATGGCTAATGCTGAGGTTGTGCCGTTTAGCGATGAGTCATTGCGGCCCCGCTATCAGCAGTTGATTGAGGAGCTGCGTTGCCCAAAATGTCAGAATCAAAATCTAGCCGATTCTAATTCGCCGATTTCACAGGATCTTCGTGAACAGGTGAGGCAGCTGCTCGAAGAGGGGCTAACTGACGCTGAAATCAAGGACTATCTCAAGTCCCGCTACTCGGAATTTATTCTCTACCGGCCTGAGTTAAACCAAAATACCTGGCTATTATGGGGTGCCCCGGTGCTGTTTTTGATGATGGGGATTCTGGTGCTCTATCGGCTGTATTTTAATTCCGCTGGTGTAGCCAGGGCTGCACCTTCCGCTAAGGCTGGGCTCGATACCCAGGACCAGCAGAGGCTGGATGAGTTGTTACAAGACAACAGGGATCAAAGCTAATGGATTTCACCTTTGTATTGGGGCTGCTGTTATTAGCTATTAGTCCATTTGTCCTTTACCCCTTTGTTTTTAGAACCCCTGCAAGCAGTTTTTCTGATGCAGAGGGCAAGCAAGCTAATATCGCTATTTTCCGAGAGCAGCGGGCCCAGCTGCAGAGGCAGTTGGATAATGCTGAAATTAATCCCGGCGAATTCGATCAGCTAGTGGCTGATGCGCAGCAGCTGCTACTTAGCAATACAGACGCTGGTCAGTCTGCCGCAGTCGCAGCAAAATCCTCTCTAGGACTCTGGCTGTTGCCTCTGTTGTTGCTGGGTATTCCGCTGGTGAGCCTGATGACCTATGAGCAATTAGGTGCCGGGCCCGATGAAGAGATACGCCAGCTCATGGATCAGGGAGCGCAGTTCCCCGCCGATACGTCAGCCTATAATGACTGGCGTGCCGAGCTTGATCAGGCGGTGGCACAGCGGGTAGAGGAACGCCCAGATAATATGTACTACTGGGCTCTACTAGCCCAGAGTGCCATTGCTAAGGGTGATCTACTGACTGCCAGTAAACATTTTGCTGCGGCTCTCGAGGTGCAGCCTGAGGACGGCTTCTTGCTGGCTCAATATGCTGAAACTCTGTTTCTGGTAGCAGGTAATCGCTTTACACCTGCTGTTGAGGCTGCGATGGATCGTGCCTTTGTGGTGGATTCAAATAATCCTACCATCCTGGGCCTAAAGGGTATCCAGGCCTTTGAACAGCGACAACTGACTTTGGCTGTGACCTACTGGCAGGGCGCGCGACAGGAGCTAGATCCTAACAGTCCGACTTCCAAGGCGCTGTTGGCTGGTATTGAGCGAGCCAACAGTCTGTTGGGGCAGCCGGTGGCAGAAACCTCAAAGGTGCAGATATGGGTAAGCCTTGATCCCAGCATTGCTTTCACCGCAGACCAACAGGTGTTTGTTGCCGCAGTGCGTCCCTCAGGGGCGCCTATGCCGCTTGCGGCTAAAAAGCTTAGTGCCGCGGAGTTGCCAGTTCTGGTTAGCCTGAGCGATAAGGATGCATTGATTACCGGGCAGAATCTCTCTTCCGTCAACAGTTTTAAACTGGTTGCCCGTTTATCTAGCACAGGCTCGGCAACCCCTCAGTCTGGCGATTGGGAAGCCGTCTCTGGCGAGATTGAGTCAGGCTCCTTGAAGGGTAGAGTAGAGCTGCGCATCAGTCGTCAGCGCCCATGACTAGCTGAGCCAAGGTGGCAATTACAACACTGGCTTGGGTATTTCTAAAAGTAAATGAAACAAACCCTGATTTACTGTTTTGCGCGGCGCCCAGACTGTGTAGAATTGGCCGCTAACGATTAAGGAACTATGCGGCCAGTCGACTGGACCCACGACCATTAAAAATGAATAATCATGCGGCTTAAATCGATCAAATTAGCTGGGTTCAAATCCTTTGTGGACCCCACAAATGTCAACTTCCCCAGCAACCTCTGTGCAGTTGTGGGCCCTAACGGCTGTGGTAAATCCAATATTATTGATGCTGTGCGCTGGGTTATGGGTGAGAGCTCTGCCAAGAATCTCCGCGGTGAGTCCATGTCCGACGTTATCTTTAATGGCTCTGGTGGGCGCAAGCCGGTGGGCCAGGCCTCGATTGAGCTAATATTCGATAACTCTGATGGCCGTATCGTCGGTGAATACGCCTCTTATAATGAAATTGGCATCAAGCGCAAAGTAACCAGAGACGGCCAGTCCAACTATTACCTCAACGGCAACAAATGTCGCCGCCGCGATATTACAGATATTTTCCTCGGCACAGGACTTGGGCCACGCAGCTACGCCATTATTGAACAGGGCATGATCTCTCGTCTGATTGAGGCCAAGCCGGACGAGCTGCGTGTGTATATCGAAGAGGCCGCAGGCATTTCCAAATACAAAGAGCGCCGCCGCGATACCGAGGGGCGTATCCAGCGCACCATGGAAAATCTTGAGCGACTCACCGATATACGCGATGAGCTGGGTCGTCAGCTTGGGCGGCTAGAACGTCAGGCTAAGGCCGCCGAGAAATACGCCGAATACAAGAAAGAGGAACGACAGGTTTCTGCTGAACTGCTGGCCCTAAAGTGGCGTGGCTACAATGCCTCAGGCAAAGAGCAAAAACAGAAAATTGGCAGCCTGGAAATTGAGCAGGAAAAAATCATAGCGAAGCGCAATGCCTGTGATACCGCCATAGAAAAACTACGCTCTGAGTTTACCGATCACAGTGATGCATTTAATGAGGTGCAGGCGCGGTTCTATAAAATCGGCGGTGACGTTGCCCGGATTGAACAGGCTATTGAGCACGCTCAACAGCGGGCTCAGGAACTGCACAAGGACCTCGAGCAGACCGAGCGAAACTTCAGTGAAG
The DNA here is from genome assembly GCA_965656965.1 of uncultured Porticoccaceae bacterium. GTDB lineage: Bacteria > Pseudomonadota > Gammaproteobacteria > Pseudomonadales > Porticoccaceae > HTCC2207. The sequence goes on along the minus strand of CBFHMK010000011.1, from coordinate 39,744 downwards.
CTGAGCAGCACCTGAATGCTGATCGTCAGAAAGAAAATGGCTGGGCTGCGGAATTTGAAGAGCTGTCTCCGGCCCTCGAAGAGGCCCGGGCAGCTGAAGCGATCTCTTCAGAAGCCTTGCAGTCTGCTGAGCAGGCGATGCAGAGCTGGCAACAGTCCTGGGATGAGTTTAACCAGAAGTCTGCCAGTCCAAGGCAGCAGGCTGAGGTCCAGCAGTCGCGTATCCAGCATCTCGAGCAGCTGATGCGTCGTCTGACCGAGCGCCAACAAAGCCTTGCCAGTGAAGCGAGCAGCTTTCAGGCCAGTCCGGCCGAGGAAGAAATGGCTACCATTCAGGCGATGTTGGATGAGGCAGAGCTGGCGCGTGAAACAATCGATAAGCAGCGCAGAGATAACAGTGCCGAAATTGAAGCTCTGCGGGAAGAAGAAAAACAGGCCGCTGCCCAGCACAATGATGCGCGCAGTCGCCAGCAAACGCTCAAGGGTCGTCAGGCTTCTCTGCTAGCACTGCAGCAGGCGGCAATGGGCGATGATGCTGAAAAACAATGGCTGTCAGCCAAGGGGTTGGGTGATAAGCCTCGTCTGGCAGATTCAGTCAAATCAGCGGATGGCTGGGAAGTGGCTGTTGAGACTGTTCTAGGTAGCTATCTACAGGCGATTGCCGTCGATGATATCGCGAGTTCTGCCAGCCTGTTGGGCGATTTTAAAAAGGGCGAACTGCTACTGGTCTCCAATGCCAATGTCGCCAATGAATCTGGCAGCAAAGGGCGACTGTTGAGAGATCTGGTTGAGGGCCATGCTGCCCAGAGCCTGATCAGCAATGTCTATGCAGCCGACAGTTTGGAAGAGGCGTTAAAGTTACAACCATCCCTTTCGGTGATTGAATCTGTGGTCACAGCTGAAGGTATTTGGTTGGGCAACAACTGGCTGCGCGTAGCGCGCGATAAAGATGCCACGGCCGGTGTACTTAAGCGCAAGCAGGAGCTTGAATCTATTGGCTCCGAGATGGCTGAACTAGAGACTCGCATTGGCGAGCTAGAGGCCATCAGACAAAATAATGAGCGGCGCCTGCAAAGTCTAGAGGGCATGCGTCAGGAAATTGCGGCCAATGTAGCCCAGCAGCAAAGCAATTATGCTGAACTGCGTTCTAAGCTCAGTGGCTTTGAAGTTCAGATTGAACAGTTCAGAGCGCGTAAAGAGCGCGCCGAAACCGAGTTGGCAGAGGTTCAACAGCAAAGCGATACTGAGCAGGAAAACCTCAGTGCGGCGCGTGTGATTCTGCAAGAATCGATTGAAAAGATGGAAGCCGATACGCTGCAGCGCGAAGAGTTAATTGGTCAGCGTGATCAGTACCGCACCCAGTTGGACGGAGTTCGTCAAACTGCACGCCATGATCGTGATCGCAGCCAAGAGTTGGCTATGCGTGAGAGCTCTCTCAACACCCAGCTAACCTCTATTCGCGAAGGTATTGCCCGTCTTGAAATACAGGTTGAGCGCCTGCAGGAGCGCAGAGAACAGCTGCGCGAAGCCTTTAATATTAAAGAAGACCCCACTGAGGGACATAAAATTGAACTCGAGGCTCAGTTGGAAGCCCGAGTACTGGTGGATGCTGAATTAAGCGAAGCGCGCGCCCAGGTTGAGTCCACAGAACACCAGATGCGCGAGCAGGAAAAACTCCGCGGTGAGCTGGATATAGAGGTGCAAGACACCCGCAGTAAACTGGAAAAGCAGCGCATCTCTGCACAGGAAATCACCACCCTGAGCCGCACCATCGAAGAGCAAATTATCGAGAAACAGGGCAATCTGGAAGCGCTGCTCGAGAGTCTTGAGGAGGATGCGGTACTGGTAGACTGGGAAGAACAGTTACAGCTGATAAGCAACCGTATCCAGCGTCTTGGCCCGATTAATTTGGCCGCCATTGACGAGTACAAGATTGAGTCTGAGCGCAAAGATTATCTGGACCAACAGAATGCCGAACTGGAAGACGCGCTGACCACATTGCAAAATGCTATCCACAAGATAGACCGCGAAACCCGCAACAGATTTAAGGAAACCTTCGAGTTGGTCAACGGCCATATTCAGGAGCTGTTCCCCAAACTATTTGGGGGTGGCCATGCCTATCTGGAAATGACCGGAGAAGACCTGCTTAATACAGGGGTTACCCTGATGGCGAGACCGCCAGGCAAGAAAAACTCATCTATCCATCTGCTGTCTGGTGGTGAAAAAGCCATGACTGCGATCGCTATGGTGTTTTCTATCTTTAAGCTGAATCCGGCACCTTTCTGTATGCTGGATGAGGTAGATGCACCGCTGGATGATGCCAATGTGGGCCGCTATGCCAATATGGTTAAAGAGATGTCCGATCATGTGCAATTTATCTTTATTACCCACAACAAGATTTCCATGGAAGCAGCCAATCAATTGATGGGTGTCACCATGCATGAACCCGGGGTTTCCAGATTGGTGACCGTTGATGTTAATCAGGCGGCTGAATTGGCTGAAGCCTGATAGATTTTGGCTGATTAAGAATAGGGAGTAGATAAAAAACTTTGCTTTTTCTTATCGCGAACTACAATAACTAAAGTTTAATGAAAAGTTGAGCTCTCCTCTGATATGGATTTTTTTGGCCCGCGCGAAGTTTTAATCGTTATCGGTGTGCTAGTTATCCTAGCCATTGTGCTGGACGGCGCTCGTCGCGTAAAACGCAATCGCTACGAAAAACTGCAGATGTCCTCGCGCAAAATGAAGCAGGCCTCTGAGGCCGAGGCAGAGCCGGGCAATGCCTTTGCAGATTCACAGTTTCCCTCTGGCGGTTCCCGTGTTGTGGGTATCCGTGATGAAACCGATATCCAGCATGTAGAGGACAGTCTGCGCCGTTCCACTGAAGCGATGGATTTTAACTTTTCCCGCAAGCCGCAACAGGAACAGTTCGATCTGGATAACAGTATCTTTGAGCGCGAGCGTGCCGAGCTAGACAGGCGTGCAGCCGAGGAGGCTGAGCAGAAAAAAGACGCCGAGACCAAGCCAGCAGCTCAGTCCAGTGCAGAAGATCAGCCTCAAGAAGTGTTGGTTATGCATCTTATGGCTAACAAAGGCGAGAGCATCGATGGCCAGAAGCTATTGGATCAGGTGTTGATTGCCGGCTTCCGTTTTGGAGGTCGCAAAATTTTTGATCGCCATATCAACGATGATGGGTCTGGAGAGGTACTGTTCAGCCTGGCTAATGTAGTCAATCCTGGTACCTTTGATTTAAACAACATTGCTGAGATGAAAACCCCCGGGGTGACATTGTTTATGCCTCTGGATGATCTGGACGACCCAGTCTCAGCCTTCGATACAATGGTTGAGGCAGTGGACAGCCTGGTAGCTGGACTGCAGTTAAATGTCATGGACGAATCTCGCAGCTCAATGACCAAACAAACCATTGACCATTATCGTCAGCGAGCCCGCACTGTGTCATTCCGGCGCGAACAGGGCAGCTGATCACCAACGGCGACCATTCATGGCAAATATTCCAGAGCACGTTCTCAGTGAGTATGAACGTCTCAAGGACGAGTTAAACCAGCACAACCACCGTTATTACGTATTGGATGATCCCGCTGTTCCCGACAGTGAATACGATCGTCAAATGCGTCTTCTTCAGGATCTTGAGCAGCAGTATCCCGCGCTTGCCACTCCCGACTCGCCCAGTGAGCGCGTCGGCGGCGCTGCACTCTCAACCTTTACCCAGGTCCGCCATGATGTCGCCATGCTGTCTCTGGATAATGCCTTTAATGATGCCGAGCTTGAAGACTTTGATCGCAGAATCAAAGACCGCCTCAATTATGCAGCACTGGAGCAGGCCCCTGAGATTGAATTTGCCTGTGAGCCAAAACTGGATGGTGTGGCGGTTAGCCTGCTCTATCGAGATGGCTTACTGGTGCGCGGTGCGACCAGAGGTGATGGCATGGTGGGTGAAGATATTACCGCCAATGTACGCACCATTAACAGTATCCCGCTCAGGCTAATCGGCAACAATATTCCCCAGTTACTAGAGGTTAGGGGTGAGATTTATCTGCCTCGCGCCGGATTCGATGCCCTCAATGCCAAAGCCATAGAGGCTGGTGAAAAGACCTTTGTTAATCCGCGCAATGCAGCGGCCGGCAGCTTGCGGCAACTGGATTCAAAGATTACCGCCAGCCGGCCTCTGGAAATGTGCGCCTACAGCGTCGGCCAGTTTCAGGGTCAGGTGACGCCAGATACCCATCTGGCTATGCTCAACGCACTGCGCGACTGGGGCTTTAAAATTAATCAGCATGTCGAAGCTGTAGTCGGTGTGGCAGCCTGCGAAGACTACTACCGACGTCTGGCCGAGCGCCGCGATGGCCTGGCCTATGATATTGATGGCATTGTCTACAAGGTCAATGATCTGGGGCTGCAGCAGCGGCTGGGCTTTGTGGCCAAGGCGCCGCGCTGGGCCATAGCCCGTAAATTTCCAGCTCAGGAAGAAATGACCCAGTTGTTGGATGTTGAATTTCAGGTGGGCCGCACTGGTGCAGTGACTCCCGTCGCACGTTTAGAACCGGTGTTTGTCGGCGGTGTTACCGTCAGTAATGCCACTCTGCACAACGGCGATGAAATTAAGCGTCTGGGTATCTGTATTGGCGACAGCGTGATTATTCGTCGCGCCGGCGATGTAATACCCCAAATCGCCAAGGTGGTTCTGGAAAAGCGTCCGGCTAATGCCCAGCCTATTGTGTTTCCCGAGCGATGCCCGGTGTGCCAATCATCGGTCAAACGCGCCGAGGGTGAAGCTGTGGCGCGCTGCTCTGGTGGCCTGTTCTGTGGGGCTCAGATTAAAGAGGCAATTAAACATTTTGCCTCACGCAAGGCCATGGATATCGACGGTCTAGGTGACAAGCTGGTTGAATTACTGGTAGACCAGGGCGTTATATTTTCTGTCGCTGACCTCTACGAGCTTCGTGCCGAGCAGCTTACAGGTTTAGAGCGTATGGCTGATAAATCAGCGGCCAATCTGGTGGCGGCCATTGAGGCTAGCAAGCAAACCAGCCTGGCAAAGTTTTTTTATTCCCTGGGTATCCGAGAGGTCGGTGAGGCAACCGGGCAAACCCTGGCCAATAACTTTGGTTCTCTAGAAGCAGTGGTAGCCGCAGACGCTGATCAGTTGCTGGAAGTAGATGATATAGGCCCAGTTGTCGCCCGCCACATCGTAAACTTTTTCCGCAATCCAGATAATGTTTCTATTATTCAGGCATTGCGAGAGGCCGGTGTCCATTGGCCCGATATAGACCAGAGCGCCCAGGCATCTCAACCATTAAAAGGCCAGACCTGGGTGCTGACAGGAGGTATGGAGCTACTGAGCCGTGCCGAGGCCAAGGATAGACTGCAGGCACTGGGAGCTAAGGTCGCAGGGTCGGTGTCGGCCAAGACATCGCAGGTGGTAGCTGGTCCGGGAGCGGGTTCAAAATTGGCTAAGGCGCTGTCTCTGGATATTGCGGTAATGAACGAGGCCGAGTTTTTGGAGTTTTTAAACACCAGGGAGTCATCGGGATAATCAAAGGAGTGGCAAACTGAATCTGTCGGCTAGCGCCGTATTTCCCAGAGAGTAGCCTGGGGCAAAATACCCATGCCTAATCGGTCGGCGTTTAATATCCGCTATGAATGGGCCAGAGACTTGGATTAGACGTAAACTCCCTAAACAAAAGGTTGAATAGATTTGACGCAAAAAAATAATCGCAAAGCCATCAGACAGAGATCAGCCTGGATAGCGTCCATGTTGGCATGTTTCTGCTTTCTGTTGATGGCCGTTAAACTCTACGATATCCCGGTATCCGATTTGATGGACAATCTGCTGATTATGGTATTTGGTTTATTGTTGATTGTTGCTGCCGCAGCCCTGCTTGGACGTTTGATTGCCCTGTTGCGAAAGCGTCGTTAAGGGGTGACATCACAGACCTTTTCTTTTCGCTATTATCTGGCGACTATTGGCACCAGTAATCTGGCTATGGGACTGCACAAGGTGCTCTATCCCTGGCTAGTGGTTGGGGTACTTAATGAGTCACCCAGCCGTTTGGGGTTGGCGACAATGGCGCTGATGCTACCCAATCTACTGTTTATACTTCTTGGCGGTGTCGTCTCAGATCGCCGCCATCGGGGCACCTGGCTGTCGTTTCTATTTTTACTCTACCTGCTGCCTCTGGGTATTTTATTGGCCTCGGTGGTCAATGGCTCCCTGACCTTTAACCTTCTGCTGCTGTTTGGGGTGGCGTTTGGCACCATTCTGGCCTTTGTGCAGCCAGCGCGGGAGAGCCTGCTGGGTTATGCGGCGCCCGAGATTATGCATCAGGCCGTAGCCAAGGTAATGATGGTGCAGTTTATCGCCCAGGCGGTTGGATTTATGATCGCCGGGCAGTTGGATAATCTCAGTCTGGAACAGCTGCTGAGCCTGCAGATGCTGATTTTTTTGGCGAGCTCTCTGTTGATCAAGCGCTGCCACCCCTTGCCGACAGAGGATCAGTCTCAGGAGCCCCCCAGCAGCCCGTCATCTGACAAGTCAGCCAAGCAGACCTGGCTTGAATTGCGTGAGGGGCTCCAGCTATTCAGAAATGACCGGAGTCTGTTACATCTGCTGTTTATTATTTTTGCCACCGGGTTCTTGGCCTTTGGTGTCTATCTGGTCGGTATGCCGTTAATTGCCCGTGAGCTATACAACGGTGGAGCGGGGCTCTACGCTGCGCTGCAGGTGACTTTTAGTATAGGCATTGTCAGCGCTAACTTTGCAGTGATGCGGCAAAGCAGCATGTTTAAACGCCCAGGTCGTTTGATGGTCATAAGTTTTTTAATGCGAGGTAGTCTCGTCGGTATCGTCGCCACTGTGCCGAGCATGTGGCTGCTATTTCCTGTGATCTTTATCTGGGGTGTATTTTCCGGGCTATCTATGACGCTGGGTCGCACCATTCTGCACAACCAAGTCTCCCATAGACTGCGTTCAAGAGCCGCGTCTGTCTATCAACTCTGTCTGTTTGGCGGCGCACCGTTGGGCGCCTGGGTCTGTGGTATTACCATTGAAGCTGTAGGACTGAGTGCCGCTTTTGTGGCTATTGCCAGCACCACCTTGGTAGTCTCTGCGGTGACGGCTTGGAAATCTCCGCTCTGGCAGGTTGTTGGCCGAGCGCCAGAGGTTAAAGACTAAAAGCAACCAAAGCCGCGGTGACCGCCACATTGAGCGACTCGACGCCATTGGCCATGGGAATCCCTATGCGGTGGTCGCTAAGCTCAGCGATTTCCTGACTCACCCCCTCCGTTTCATTGCCCAGCACAAAGACAACCGGTGCCTGGGGCGCAAATTCTGCCATAGGCCTGGACCCATGGGAGGAGAGAGTGCAGATTTCGTAGCCTCTCTGTTTAAAGTCTCGCAGTGCCCTTGCCAGCGAATCACAGCGCAGAATATTACCCCTAAACAGAGTGCCAGCACTGGCTTTAATAACCAGCGGCGACAGCTCAGCTGTGCCCCGGTTGGGTAGCAGCAGCCCATAGGCCGGGCTGGCTGTCACACTGCGAATAATCATACCGAGATTTTGTGGATTGGTGACGCCATCCAGGGCAATCAAGTGGCCCCTTATTAATTCATTATTCTGAGCCTCCAGAATCTGCTGGTAGGGTTGATAGCCGGGGCAATGGATATCGCAGGCCGCCCCCTGATCCTGCTTACTATTGCGCGAGATGCGCGATAGCTCGGCGCGGCTATGAAAACAGACTTCGATATTGCGCTGTTTGGCTAGCTGTTTAATTTCGTCAACAATGCCGCCGCTGCGATTACTATCGGCCAGATGTACTCGAAATACTTTAAGGCTGTGATCCTGAAGAATCTCCACAACAGGCTTGCGGCCATAGACGGTAATTAACTGATCAAAAAATGCCTTGCGCTGCAGGTACTCGGGGCTGTCAGGGCGTTTCTTTGAATCTGGTTTATGGCTCATTTACTGCTCGCCCTGAGGGCTAGTTAATAGTGCTGCAATACTGGCAAGACTCTCCTCAGATGCCTGGCCCTGAGCTGCGGATATGGGTAGGGCAGCATTGCCAAGCGCACGGTATACCTGCTGCCAGACTGGACTTTCTGGGTGGGCCTGCATCGCCTCAATATGCTTGGCAACGGTCTGACTATCGCCTCTTGCTATGGGGCCGGTCAGCGATGCTTGGGCGCCAGTGGCCAAATAGTTATCCAGACTGAGCCTGATTAGAGATTCCAGCGGATTAACACTGCTCTCGACACCAGCAGAATCCAGCAGCTGCTGGCTGGTATTCAGCAGACTGACCAGATAGTTGCAGGCCATAACGGTGGCGGCATGATAAAGCGCCTTATTCTGACTCTCAATCGCAAAGGGGAGGGCACCCAAATTGGTAAATAATGTCGTTAATAGTGCCACAGCCTGAGTCTCGCCCTCGATGGCACAGTGGCTACCGGCAAAGGTATTGAGTGATTGCTGGGGATTAGCAAAGCTATGGATCGGATGGGCAGAGGCGGTATGTATGTCGTCTCTAAAAAAATCAAAAATCTCCGAGCTGAGAGAGCCACTACAGTGGAAGACAGTATCACCAGACCGCAGTACACCAGATTCACTAAGCCTGCGCGCTGCGGCCTCAAGCTGATTGTCAGGGGTGGCAATCAGCCAGATATCAGCGGCCTCAAGCTCAGACCAGTTAGCAATGCGGCCAGCTCCAATAAAGTCAACGGCCTGCTGTGCAGAGTCTGAGGAACGATTAATAATTTGCTGAACCGACAACTGGCTGGACAGTAGCTGGCAGACTGTCTTGCCCAACAGGCCGGCGCCAACACAGGATAGAGTCGGCATTCTCGCCTATCTCAGCAGTGCTTTGTAGGCACGCACTGCATTGGTCATGCCCATAGCCAGGGAGTCAACCGTAAAGGCATGGCCTATGGAGACCTCTTGCAGCTCGGCAATACTGGCATACTTGGCGAGATTGTTGAGGTTTAGATCATGGCCTGCATTGACCCCCATGCCCAGCGAAGCAGCCAGTGCGGCGGCGGCTCTGTGCTGCTCGAAGATTGTCTCAAGGCCATCGGTGCCCCAGGCCGCAGCATAGGGGCCGGTATAGAGCTCAATACGATCTGCACCCACCTCGGCGGCTAGCTTAATCTGTGCCGGGTCTGGATCCATAAACAGGCTGACACGCATACCCTGGTCTTTGAGGCGCTTGATAATAGGCATCAGTTTCTCGCCAGCGCTGGTGAGATCAAAGCCATGATCTGACGTCAGCTGATCATCGCTATCTGGCACCAATGTGCACTGCTCTGGTTGAGTTTCCTCAACTAGTTCGATAAACCCGGGATAATCGGCGAGCGCAGGGGCAAAGGGATTGCCCTCGATATTAAATTCAACCTCGGTCAGCGGAGCGACCAGCTCAGCCAGCTGGCGAACATCGCTGGGGCGGATATGCCGTTGATCTGGACGCGGGTGCACGGTAATACCTTCTACGCCCTCGTCGATGCAAAGCTGAGCATGCTCAACCACATTGGGGTAGTCGCCCTCTCGAGAGTTTCTAATCAGTGCGATTTTATTGAGGTTGATGCTTAGGGCAGTCATAACTGGTACCGGTTATCGAACGGGAATAGGCTTCTCATACGCAGCGACCTCGGGCTCTGGTTCTGCGAGAGGCGTCCAGGCTTCAGGATTGACGAGACGAGCACTAAGAATGCGTATAGCCTTAACAGGCACATCGGCATACATACCCAGAGTCTGGGTTTCCACATTGGCTATGGCATCCACCACATCCATGCCAGAGCTGACAGTCCCGAAAACCGCATAGCCTTTGCTATCCCCTTTAGGGTTCAGAAAGCGGTTATTCTTATGGTTGATAAAAAACTGTGCTTTAGCACTGTCTGGATGATTCATACGCGCCATGGCAACGCTGCCGCGCTTGTTCTTAAGACCATTGCCGGACTCATTAATAATTGCCGGTCGGCCGGCATCTCTGGGGCTGAAATCAAAGGTAAAGCCACCGGTTTGAATCATAAATCCTTTGATAACACGGTGAAAAATCAGTCCATCGTAGTGAAAGTTGTTCACATTCTTAATGAAGTTGTCGACGCTCACCGGCGCCTCTGAGGGATATAGCTCAAGTACTATATCGCCCATCTCGGTTTGCAGCCGCACTCGGGGATTTTCCTCTGCAGCCTGCGAAAAACTGGCTGTTAACAGCAGTGAAGCCATAATACTAAGGATACTGAGATTGCTAAAAAACTGTTTCATGGGCAGGCTCCATAAAATTAAAAGTAGGCAATTATTGCCATTCAGAGAAGCGTTTTCTGCCTCTTAGCTTGGGTATCAAGATCACCAGAATCGCCCCCAAAAATACCGTGAGGCCCCCATATAAAAATGACTCATTACGCCGGTCTTTTTGCAGGTCATCGAGGTTGGCATTAAGTACATCATTTTCCCGCTGCAGGAGATGGTTCTGCTTTACCAATGCCTGATTCTGATCATTAAGGGTAATGGCATCTGCGGAAATTTCTTTGATGGTCGCCAATTCCCTGACTAGGTCTTTGCTATTGCCTGCGGCTGAATCTAGTTCGGCCTGCAAACTGTCCGCCTGTTCGCGCAACTCAGCGATAGTCTGCTCCAGTTGACGCTTGCTGTTGGTCATAGACCGCATGGCAGCATCGCTTTGGTCTATACGCACACGGGCAGCGGGGCTGTCCATTACATGCTGCTGTTCCATCCAGCCCTCAACACCTCTGGGGGTCATCACTAGCAGCCAACCATCGCGCTTTGCCAGCACATCCAGCTTGGTGCCAGATTTGATGCCTCTGTGAACAATCTTGCAGCGTGAACAGGGAGTTTCTCTAAGGGGCACATAGAACTGGTCTGAGACATAGCCCAGCAGAGGTGTCGCCAACCGCTCATCCTCAGCACGAGGGGGCACAGGTGGTGGCATCTGCGTCGCTACAGGGGCGCTGTCGGCTTGCGCCACTAGGGCGTCATCCTCAGCCAGCGCAGCGGAGGCGAAATATAAAGCAATAACAGCGATTGCAATGGTTAGATAATTCATGGGCCTAGAGTCTTAATTTTAAGTGGGGCAGATCATACCCTGATCTGACATAAATGATAACTCCTGGTGCGCTTTGCCAGCCAGAGGTTATTAGCTAAAACCAACGGTAGACCTGCTTTTAAGGCAGAACAAGTTTATAGGGTTTTACAATGACACTGGCATAGACACCGGCGTCCATATAGGGGTCTGCATCAGCCCAGCTCTGGGCACTTTCCAGACTATCGAATTCAGCAATCACCAGACTGCCGGTGAATCCGGCTTCGCCAGGCTCAGGATTATCGATAGCCGGATGTGGGCCAGCTGCTAAAAGTCTGCCTGCTTCTTTAAGCGCATACAGGCGCTCCAGATGCGCAGGGCGAGCAGTCATTCGTTTAGCCAGACTGTCGTCTATATCCTGGCTGATAATTGCATACCACATTGCCATAGTAGGCTCCTTTTAAAACTCTAAATCAGGCTGAGGGTTTAATTTTGTTTAACTATTTCGTCGAGAGATAGATCGGTGAGTTTGGTAATACCTTTAAACAGGTAAAACAGATTGCCAATCAACACCAACATGGCGGGAAGGGCAATAACGGGAAAGCTTAGGGCAGTCATTTTGCCAAGCTGCTCGTTAAAGGCTACCGTGCCCGGATCGGCGGTCAGAATAATGATCGCTAGCAGATAATTTAGGGTAGAGGACAAAAAGAATGACCCAGCCAGAATCCAGGAGGCATTCACCAGCAAACGATCAAACTCTGCTTGCCGACCATTGTTGTGCAACGCCTGTTTAACAGCGGCGATATTCATGACTGCTTCATTAAGCATAAAGGTATGAATCAGCGGTTGTGGGGTCTTGAGTGACAGTAGCGTTGCCAATCCAAAGATCGCTGGAATAGTCGCCTCTTTGATCGCAATGTAGATTGCATCCAGCTCCATCAGACTAATGCCACCAGTCAAGCCGACACTGACTAAACCCAGTCCAGAAAAGAAATTAATCTTGCCACGTGTCAGGAAATCATGCAGCCCGTAGATCAGCGGAAATGACAGAGCCACCACAATCGCCAGCTTAATACCTAGATAGTCGTCGGTGCTTAACTTGGTCAGAATTAAGGTGGGAACCAGCAGATTAAACGCTAGGTTAAGCAGCAGGCTTTCTTGCTTTTCCGGCGGTCGTGAGTCTGATGGTTCGGATTTTAAAAGGTCTTGATTGTCCATTAAAAGACTACTGGTATTTAGGATTACCGCATTGTAACCATTGGGCGACCGTTGTCGAGGAACCATGCAGGCTAATTACTTTGGATTACATTTATATCGAAGACTAACTTCGTTTTTGCCCTTATCCGAAAATATATTATTGAAAACTAGGGATTCTTGATCTATTAATTTATACCAATTGGAAAAATTATTAACAATGCATCGTAACTTATTAATTTATATAGGAATAGTTGACGAATCATGGGCAATCTTGAGGTAAAATCAAAGGCTTCAGCCGCGCTCGAAATGGGTGACTTGCTGGTAGCCTATCTCAATCAATTAGGTGTTGAGTATGTGTTTGGTGTGCCAGGTGGTGCCATTGAGCCTCTCTACAATGCACTGGCACGCAGCGAGCGTCAGGGTGGTGTTCGCGCCGTAGTTGCAAGGCATGAGACCGGGGCGGCATTTATGGCAGATGGCTATGCCCGCAACACAGGTAAGTTAGGCGTCTGTTGTTCGACCACCGGCCCAGGTGCGACCAATATGATTACCGGTGTCGCCTCTGCCTACGAAAACAATGTGCCCATGCTGGCAATTACCGCGCAAACCTCTATTTCAACCTTTGGCAAAGGGGCCATCCAAGATTCCTCATGCACCGGTATTAACACGGTAGGCCTCTATCAGCACTGCACCAGATACAATACCCTAATATCCCATCCCGCTCAGTTTGAGCATAAATTGTCGGCCGCCATAATGTCTGCAATGGGCTCGCCCGCTGGGCCAGCGCATATCAGTGTCCCTCGAGATGTGATGGCGCTTGCAGCGGAGGGTTATTCAGCAAATTATCAGTTACACAACTTATTGGATAAACCTGCTCTGCTAGATAGTGATGCTGTCGAACAACTATTCGAAGAGCTTTCAGTTGCAAAGAAAGTAGTCTTTATCATAGGAGATGAAGCCTGTGATGCAATCGGAAGCATCCTAAGTCTCGCTGTGGCAATGGCTGCCGATATTGTTGTAACCCCACAAGGCAAGGGGTTAGTTAGTCCTTATCACCCTCAATTTAAAGGGGTATTTGGTTTTGCTGGCCACCTAGCAGCAAAGGATGCTCTCGTTGATCCAGAGGTAGATTTAATTGTAGCTGCTGGTGCCCGATTTGGTGAGTTTTCAAGTAATGCCTGGGATACAAAAACATTACTTAACGGCAAGCTAGTGCATGTTGAATCAACCGAAGCTAATCTTACCAGAACCCCTATGGCGCGACTGCATGTTAGAGGTTCGTTGGTCACTATCTTTGACAGTATCGTCGATAAGTTTGGGATAGATTGCAGCCATTATGTCAGAGCTGTTGAGCCTAAAAATCCTAAACCAGATATAGGTTTGGCTAGGCACTTTGAGTTTGATGACGAAGATAGCTATTGGTCTGATGCCTCCCCTATAAAGCCGCAACGGCTTATGAATGAACTACCAAAATTATTTCCAGGGAATACCCGATTTTTAGTAGATACCGGTAATAGTTTGGCTTGGGGAACCCACTATTTACATCCATATGATCGACGCATGTCTGGCAAACGATTTGATCGTGGCGGACTGTTTAGTGCATCTGTTGATTTTGCTTCTATGGGTTGGGCGATAGGTAGTTCAATAGGTACCGCATTTGCAGCGCGAGACAGGATGGTTGTTTGTATTACTGGCGATGGCAGCTGGTTAATGAGCGGGCAAGAACTGACAGTTGCTATTGAGGAATGCTTGAAAATTGTCTTTATCGTGGTTAATGACAGTGCCTACGGCATGGTCAAACATGGTCAGATGCTGACTGGAGCGGAAGAAACCGCTAATCAGCTGGCTGTTGTAGATTTTTGCGCGATGGCAAAATCTATGGGCTGTGAAGCTGCAGTTATTAATTCGCCCAAAGATCTTAAAAAACTAAATATAAAGGATATTTGCAGCAGACGTGCACCTACAGTTCTGGATGTTCGAATAGATACTAACGAAGCGCCTCCTATTGGCTTGCGGACAAATGTGTTGCAGAGCGGATGAACTCAGAAACATCAGAGACGATTTCTACAAACATATGGTCAGAGATAGAAGAGCCAGACAATCCTTTTGCCGCTGCCCAATGTCATTGCTCAGGATTTGATGTCTATGGTGACATTTTAAAAAATGCAGCCTACATAGATTATCTGTTTCTGCTATTTAAGCTTGAGCCGCCTACCAAAAGCCAATCGAAAATTCTTGAAGGTCTCTCCATAGCGCTTGCTAACCTGGGTCCAAGAGATCACGCCATCAGAGCAGCAATGAATGCGGGCGTAGGTGGCTCAACCCATGCCTCTGCCCTAATTGCTGCGCTCTCTGTGGGAGCAGGCAATCTAGGTGGCGCTAGAGAGATATTCCATTGCATGAATTATTGGCAACAATGTGGAACCAATCTCGAACAATGGCAACTCTTATTAGTAGATTCCCCTCAACAAGAGCGCCAGGATGTCTGGCTTCCTATGGAGCACGCCCCGGGGTTTGATCCCAATGGCGTCAGCTGCCCCAAGCCAATTTTACAGACACTGGATCATCTGGCATCAATAGGTGAGCCCTCCCATCTACTCTGGTTACAAAAACATCGCATCGCCTTGGAGTCAGTCGCGGAATGCCCTCTGGCATTTTCCGGAGTCGCCGCCGCAGCCTTCTGTGATCTTGAGCTAATGCCAGACCAGGCCGAAATGCTGTTTCTGTTATTAAAACTTCCTGGTGCCGCCGTGCACGCTCTTGAGCAGGAAAAATTAGGCTGGCGAAAATACCCGTTTTTTTCGAAAGGATTCAAAGTCACAGAGTGATATATCAAACATTTTCTGCGAGTTTTGTATGGCCCATCACAGTAAGTTAGAGAAATATGAAGATAATTGGCAAACCTCTATGGGAGGTTTATTTGCTGACGGCCGAGTGTTACTTCGAGGGAGAAATATCTTTACTCAGCTGAATCATGATACTTGGATGGAGCTTCTGTTATTTGGTGTAACGGGGAAAAAAGACCCCAAGCTCGCTAGGTTGATTGAAGCTATTTGGGTTATTTGTACGAGCTATCCGGATCCGAGAATTTGGAATAATCGGGTCTCGGCATTGGCAGGCACCACTAGATCGACCGGTGTGTTAGCAACTGCAGGTGCCTTGGCTGTCACTGAGGCAAAAATTTATGGCTCTAGAGCTATCTTAGGTGCATCGGATTTTCTTTATCGAGCGGAGAAACAGCTCCAGAGCACGAAAAATTTAGATGAGATTGTGCGAGCTGAACTTAAAAAATTTAGAAGCGTTTATGGGTTTGGACGCCCCGTCTTAGGTGAAGATGAACGAGTGAAGCCCATGATGGATTTTGCAAACTCCAAAGGATTCGGGACTGGTAAATATATCCGACTGGTATTTGATTTGGATGACTATTTCAAAAAGTCCCGTTACAAGTATCGCGTCAATATTGCAGCCGTCACTGGTGGGTTATTAGCAGATGCAGGGCTTAGTCCTCGTGATTTTTACGATATGACTACTCTAGCATTTACCGGCGGCTACATTCCTTGTTACGCAGATTCGGTAAAGAAACCAGAGGGGGCATTGTTTCCTCTGAGAGTAAATCGAATTAATTCTACGGGCCATATATCACATAGAAAATGGAACCTAAAAGTTTAAATTGGGATAGCAAATTATGAAAAAATTACTCTGTCGCATGTTTGTAGTGTTGCCCATTTTCGCTTTTGCGGAAGAACAGACCCTTGAGTCCGATTTAGATGGCTTATCTATCTATGGAGATGAGGAATTTATCAGTATTGCAACTGGAATGTCTCAGCCAATTGCTAAAGCGCCGGCGGTAGCTTCAGTGATAACAGCTAAAGAGCTAAAAACTCTCGGTGCAACTGATATTGATCAGGTGTTGGAGACCATCCCCGGTCTGCATGTTTCTAGGAGCACAATCTATAACCCACTATTTATCTTTCGAGGTATTCATTCGGATTTTAATCCTCAGGTACTAGTACTCGTAAATGGAGTTGCTTTAAGTAATTTATTTCATGGAGATCGAAATCTGATTTGGGGAGGCATGCCGGTCGAAGCAATTTCAAGAATAGAAATCATAAGGGGGCCCGGTTCAGCATTGTATGGAGCTGATGCTTTTGCAGGAGTTGTGAATATTGTGACCAAAACCTTCGATGAATTGAAGGGGTCCAGGGTTGGAGGACGGATGGGTTCTAATCATACCAGAGACTTTTGGGTATCTGGTGCTACAAAAAGGGGCGATCTACAACTCTCTGGTATTTTGGAGTTGCATAAGACAGACGGTGCGAATGAGATAGTGGTGTCTGATGGACAGTCGCTTTTGGACTTTATAACAGGTACTAATGTATCCAATGCCCCGGGAAGCCCTAATCTAGAAAGGAACAACCTTGACCTTAGGTTAGAGGCCACTATCAAGGGCCTACGAGTTAGAGTTGGCGCTCAGGTGAGAGAAGATTTTGGAGAGGGCGCTGGGGCTGCTCAGTTACTTAATGCTGACAACCTTTTTGCGAGTAATCGTTACAATATTGATGCAACGTATTATCTTGAGGATATGTTTTCCAGTTTAGATATCGAATTCCAAGTCAGCCACTTTGATACATCGCAAGAAGTCGAAGGTGACTTTGTTGTTTACCCTGCCGGTTCAACTGGGCCATTTCTTGATCCTCTAGGCGTCCCTATCTTTGGTGTCTTCCCTGAGGGTGTTATAGGCAATCCTGAAATCTTTGAAAAACATACCCGCGCCGGCTTTACCGCAAAATATGACGGCGCAGAAAAGCACAGTATCAGTGCCGGCGGTGGTTACTACCATGGCGAAATTGATAAGGTCACAGAAGAAAAAAACTTCGGTATTAACCCGAACACATTGCTGCCGCTTCTACCCGGAGACCCAATAGTCGATGTATCTGATACGCCTTTTGTTTTCCTTACAGAGGACCAGCGGGAAAATACCTATGTCTTTCTGCAGGATGTTTGGCGGCTGGCCAATGATTGGGAGTTAACCGCTGGTCTGCGCTATGACCATTACTCTGACTTTGGCTCTACTACCAATCCGCGTTTAGCGCTAGTCTGGTCAACCTCCTACAACCTAACCACCAAGTTGCTTTACGGTGAGGCATTTCGAGCGCCTTCATTTGCCCAGACCCGAGCCATCAATAACCCACTTATTCTGGGTAACCTGGACCTAAAGCCAGAGCAAAGCAAAAGTTATGAGTTAGCTTTTGATTACCGCCCCAATTATGACCTCACCATCAATATGAATTTCTTCTACTACCACTGGACCGACATTATCCAGTTTGTTCCCGACAGCAGCGGCAGCACTCGAACTGCGCAGAATGTGGGAGAGCAGACAGGCAAGGGCCTTGAGTTTGAAGCCAGATGGGCTCTGTCGGAAGCGGTTAAATTAAGCGGTAATTTTGCTTGGCAGGACTCGCAGGATGAGCTGGCGGATGCAGCTGCGGCTAACTCGCCAGAGAGGCAGTTATATCTGCGGGCCGACTGGCAGATTGACGATCGCTGGCGGCTCAATGTGCAGGCCAACTGGGTGATGGATCGCAATCGGGTGCTGGGCGATCTAAGGGATCCGGTTGATGATTATCTGCTGGTTGACCTCAATATCAGAAGTCAGCTTTCTGAGGCTGTCGAGGTTGCTCTCATTGTGAACAATCTATTTGACGAGGATGCCTTCGAACCAAGCCCTAATGCTATGCCGGTGCCTTTTATCCCTAATGATTTGCCTTTGGCGGGGCGCAGTTTTCTCGGAGAAATACGCTACAAGTTCTGATCCTGAAGCTTATCTGGAGATAGGTGTATCAAAATTAAAGGACTAATAAAACTTCATTTGGTGATGCTCTTGGCCTTGGTTATAAACTCGGCCAGTGCTGCTGATGCTCCGATTTCTGTGGATGGTAAAGCGCTAACCTTAACGGTAATTTACCCTCAGGTCCGGCAGCCATTCCTCAAGCTTTATAAAACCATAGCCAGCGGTGTAGCTGAGGGCTTTGCGGGCCCAGCAAAAAACCTAGAGCTCGGCAAGGATCAGTCGGCGAAGAGCCTGGGTGCCGAACTAAGTGATCAGGTTGTCGTGGCCCTTGGTGGCCGACCAGTCAAAGAGTTTTTGTCGGCACAGTTAGATTACCCCCTAGTGGCGGGAGCCGTGAGCCAGCAGCTTGAGGATATTTATGGGCTTAGCATGATTCCCGATGCCAAGGTGGTGGCTGCCAGACTGCAGGTAATTGCTCCCGGGACCCATAGCGTATTTGTGGTGGCCAGGCCAGACAGTAACATGACAGACCTTAAAGCTGCGCAGATTGCCTTCAACCAACTGGGGATGCGCCTGGTCATTAGAGATGCTACCGATGTCCGCGATGCAGCCAGTATTTATCGCAAGCTAACAGCAGAGCTGGGTCCGGGCGAGGCGATATGGATACTGCCCGGAGACCGATTTGTAAATAATGCTCTGTTATCAATTCTGTTGGAGGCAGCATGGAAATCAGATTTTGTGGTGTTTTCCTCCAATCCCACCCATGTCAAACGAGGTGCGCTTTTTTCGATCTATCCAGATAATTTTAAGATGGGTGTAAGGCTTGGGCAGCTGGCTCGAGAGATAGCGGAGGGCAGCGAGGAAGAGGCCCATATGGAACCGTTAAGGAGTGTTTTTGTTACTGTGAATGAGCGCACTAGCAATCACCTTGGCATCATTTTAACCGATGATATGCAGCAGCATATCGATCTGGTGCTTCCTGCAAGGTAACAGAAATGAGTGTTATCAATAAAAAATGGTTTGATCGATTAAAATTTCGCCAACAGCTTTCGGTAATTTTTATCGTCGGTATCCTGGTGCTGACCCTTATTACCTCTTTTGTAGTCAGCAATGTGTCCACCTCAATTATCACCAAACAGCAGATTCAGCAGGGGCTGCAGGTCACCGAATCTCTGGCAAACCAGACTGAGTTGGCTCTGTTATATCAGAGTGCCGAAACAGCACAGGATGTGGCTGAAAATGCCATCAATTTTCCTGAGGTGAAGGGCATTATGATTCAGACTGAGAAGCAGGAAGAGCTTTTTCGGTTAGGGCTACAGGCCCCAGAATTACAGCAGGCCAATCGCCTGAAAGATACGCCAGTCCTGGTGGCTGAGAATAGTCGTTTCTGGCTATTTTCTGCGCCGGTGATGTCCACTCAGGAATATGATAATCAACTGAATATTCTACCCGACGATCAGGAGAGCTTTTTACTGGGGCATATCAGTGTTTTGGTTGGCAAGGATACTCAGGCACTGATGCAGCGGGGCATTTTACAAAGTAATCTGATTATCTCAATTGGCCTGTCCTCGATATTGCTAGTGTTTCTGCTGATGATATCGCGGCGAGTAACCAAGCCCATCGAACATCTCTCCGCCACTATGAAACGCGCGCAGAAGGGCGATAGTCTGATTCGTGCCAATATTGAAGGCCCTGTAGATATCACCGATATGCAGGCCTCCTTCAACAGCATGATGGAAGTTTTGGAGCGTCGTCAGCAAGAGCTTCATGAGGCCATGCAGTCAGCTCTAAAATCAGCCAAAGCCAAAGGCGAATTTGCCGCCAATGTCACCCATGAATTACGCACCCCAATGAATGCTGTACTCGGCATGTTGGATTTGCTGTTGACCATGGGGCTCAATTCAAAACAGCAGGAATACGTAGAAACCGCCCAATCATCTGGTCACAGGCTGTTGTCACTGATTGACGAGGTGCTGGATTTCTCCGAGTCCGATGCTGGCAAGCTCAATATTATTAATCAAGACTGCAATCTCAACAAAACACTGGATGATGTGATTGGCCTGTTGGGGAGTGAAGCCCTCAAAAAGCAGCTCGACATTGGCTATGTGGTTGATAGCGATGTGCCCCAGCACTTTAGCGCAGACAGTTCACGAATCGGACAGGTGCTGATTAACCTGCTGGGCAATGCCATTAAGTTTACAGACTCAGGAGAGGTTTCAGTCCATGTCAGTCTGGCCGAGTCTTCTGGCGGGCGCAGTGATTCACAGCTGGTTTTCCGGGTGAAAGATTCAGGTATAGGCATTGATGCAGATGATCAGAAGCGTATCTTTGAAGCTTTTACTCAGGTCGATGCCTCGGCTACCAAGGAATATCCAGGGACCGGCCTGGGTCTGGCTATAGCGCGGCAGTTGGTTGAGCTGATGGGTGGACATATCTCTGTTACCAGTGACCTGGGTGAGGGTAGCGAGTTTAGATTTACCCTTCCTATTGTGTCTCTAGAGCAGCCGGCCTCAGAGACCTTGGCCCCAGAGATCAGCGAGCTTCGAATTTTATTGGTTAGCAAGAGTTCTGTGGTGAGAGACTTTGCCAAGGCCAATCTCACCGCCCTGGGAGCACAGGTCTCGGCGGTCAACTCGGGGCTTGAGGCGTTTAAGGTCGTTAGGGAGTCAGCCTCCGATCAATATTTTGATATGCTGTTTATTGACCAAGATATGGTCGATATTCGGCTTGAAGACTTTATTAGAATCATTCGGGGCGAACCCCAGTTTCGCGATAAGCTTTCGGCAGTGATGGTCAACCCCTGGGCAGCGGGCTCAGACATTGCCCCAGATGCGCTAATAAAAATCAATAAGCCTTTAAGATCTAACTCTTTTAAAGAGCTATTGCAGGATGGTTCCGACGATGAGCATCGGGCTTTGGCAACTGTCAAGCCCAGGCACTTGGTCAGAACTGAGGGCAGCATCAAAGTCCTGGTCGTCGATGATAATCGAGCCAACCAGCTAGTGGCTGTTGCCATGCTGGACAAGCTGGGTTGCAAATCTGAGGTAGCAGACAATGGTCGAGAGGCAGTGGACCAAATACTGCGCGGCGACTTCGATCTGGTATTGATGGATTGCTATATGCCAGTCATGAGTGGCTATGACGCCACGCGGCAAATCCGTACCTACGAGGCTGATACTGCCGGCAGTTTGCCAATTATCGCCATGACCGCCAATAACTCAAAGTTAGAATCCACCCGCTGCAAAGAGGTGGGTATGAATGATTTTCTACCCAAGCCCCTAAGCTTGATGGCCCTGCAAGAGCAGCTGGAAAAATGGACGACCTACGTTGAAATGGGTGCCCCGGCTCAGTATCCAGACTCCAGCTATGCTGAGACGGAAGATCCCGTCAAACTGCAGGCAGTGGCCGAGCCCAAAGAGCAGTATGTAGCTGGGGCAACTTACGATAGCAAGGTCATGGAGGCCCTTAAAGAGGCGGCGGGCGACGCGCTGGGTTCTCTTGTCGAGGCCTTTCAGGAAGATATGTTGGTCTATATAGATGATCTACAGACTGCCATCAAAGCCGGCGATGCGGTGCGGATTCGTCAGCTAGCCCATACCATAAAAGGCAGTGCCTCCAATTTTGGTGCATTTGACTTGGTAAAATACAGCAAAGAGCTAGAGGACCGCGCCGCATTGGAAAATATAGAAAACGCAGCGACCTATGCAGGTCAAATTAGTACAGCATTCTCAGCCTTGAGCAGCGATCTGCAACATGAGGTACCTAGTTCCCAGCCCCCAGAGCAGACATTAGATGACAATCAGGAGCAGAGTCACAGAATTCTGGTTGTCGATGATGATCGGTCTATACGTCTGCTCCTAGCTAACGCCTTTAGGCGAGAAGACTATGAAATACAGCAGGCAGCCGATGGTATGCAGGCTATTGAGATCTGTCGGCGGCGGATGCCTGACCTTATTCTTATGGACGCGATAATGCCTGAGATGGATGGCTTTGATGCCTGTCAGGCAATTCGTGATATTCCCCATGGTGCGGATATTCCTGTACTTATGATTACCGGTCTAGAGGACGAAGACTCGATTGTTCGTGCCTTTTCTTCTGGGGCTACAGACTATATTTCAAAGCCAATTAATTTCTCGGTCATGAAACAGCGAGTAGCGCGACTGATAAAGGCGAACAAGGCCGAGAAGCATGTTAAGCGCCTAGCCTACCACGACCCGCTCACTAATCTACCCAATCGGGCAAACCTGATGCAGCACCTGCGTCTTGTCGTGGATCAGGCAGGGGTAGAAAACTGCAAGTTTGCGATTCTTTTTCTCGATCTCGACCGCTTTAAAATGATTAATGACACCATGGGGCACGACGTGGGTGATTCACTGCTCAAAGCAGTCTCCGATCGAATTCGCAACTGTGTCCGCGGACAGGACTTTATAGCCCGTCTTGGGGGTGATGAATTTACCATCGTCTTGGAAAAGATTCAGAGTGCCAAGACAGCGGCCAAGGTCGCTGAAAAAATCTGTCATTCCCTGAGTCAGCCATTCGTATTTATGCGCAAAAAAATGTTTGTTACCACCAGCATAGGTATCTCAATATTTCCCGATAATGGTGGTGATGTAATAGACCTGATCAAGCATGCCGATTCGGCTATGTTTAAGGCCAAAGAAAAACGCAACCACTACTGTTTCTATCAGACCGGCATGGAGGCTGAAATCGCCGAGCGCTTGGAAATGGAGCGTGAACTGCGGCAGGCCATAGAGCGGAACGAACTGGTGCTGTATTACCAGCCCAAAATAGATTTCAAAAGCGGCGCCCTGATTGGAGCCGAGGCGCTAGTTCGCTGGGAACATGCCACAGAGGGCACAATTGGCCCCAATGTGTTTATCCCGTTGGCAGAGGAGAGTGGCCTGATTAATCGGCTCAGTGACTGGGTTCTGGAGCAGGGCGTCAAGCAGCTTAAAATCTGGATTGGCAAAGGTTATAAATTGACCCTGGCCTTAAATCTGTCGGTCAAGGACTTGCTGGCCGAAGAACTGCATGGCCAGCTGGAAAAGCTTATGGCGCGCAACGAACTACCCAGGGACGTTTTGGAACTTGAGATCACCGAGAGTACCCTGATGAATCATCCTGAGCTTATGAGTACTGAGCTGGTCAAAATTAAAGAGTTGGGGATCTCTGTGGCCATTGATGATTTCGGCAGTGGCTATTCTTCTTTAAACTATCTTAAGCGCCTACCTGTGGATGTACTTAAAATTGACCGCTCATTTATTCAGGATATAGAAACAGACCCTAACGATAGCGGGATTGTCGCCAGCATTATAACCATGGCCCAAACCCTGAATATGACAACCGTCGCCGAGGGAGTGGAAACTGAGGGGCAGCGAAAAATTCTCAACAAGCTTGGCTGCGATAGTTTTCAGGGCTATCTGATCGCTAAACCCCAGCCCGCAGATCAATTTGAGCAGCAGTTTTTGCTAAACAGTAAAACCTCTGTGCCGGATACCCAATAATGCCGCAAGCTGTGGGATAATGACGACCTAACTTGGTTGGTATTTTTAGAGAGCAGTATGAGTCAGTATTTTTCTATACATCCAGAGAACCCTCAGCAGAGATTGGTTGTTCAGGCCGCTGAAATTGTTCGTCGCGGTGGTGTGATTGTCTATCCCACAGACTCAGTTTATGCACTGGGTTGCCATATTGGTGACAAGCAGGCTCTGGATCGTATTCGCAATATCCGCCGCGTCGATAAAAATCACAACTTTACTCTGGTCTGTCGCGACCTCTCTGAGTTAGCCAGCTATGCCAGGGTCGACAATAGCGATTTTCGTGTTCTAAAAGCCAGCACGCCGGGCCCATTTACCTTTATCCTGCCGGCTTCATCTGAGGTGCCCAAGCGGCTGATGCACCCCAAGCGCAAAACCATAGGTATTCGGGTGCCTGACAGTGCCATCGCTCAGGCTCTGCTCGAAGAACTCGGTGAGCCTATGATGAGCGTCACGCTAATAATGCCCGACGATGAATACCCGCTCACTGACCCCTATGATATTCGTCAGATTCTAGAGCCCCATGTGGACGCTATTATTGATGGCGGATACTGTGGCCTTGAACCAACCACTGTGGTGGACATGACCGGCGACCAGCCGCAGCTTACCCGTCAGGGTATGGGTGATTTTTCAGTTATCTGATATTGATGATGCTCAACAGCATCATTGACGTTATACTCTGCGACTGAATACTGATGGGATATCAAGTGTCTAGCGAAGCCACCTCAATTGACGAACTTCGGCCTGAAGCCGAGAGCGCCACAACCTCTTCTCCAGAAGGCCTTTTGGCGACTGCTCGTCCCCAGCAAGAGGAGATGCCGTTTGCCGTGGTGCAGGGCAAAGAGCTGACCGTACTCCCCAAAGATCTGTATATTCCACCCGATGCCCTAGAGGTTATTTTGGAGGCCTTTGAAGGCCCTCTGGACCTGTTACTGTACCTAATTCGTCGTCAAAATCTGGACATCCTCGAAATCAATGTCGCGGAAATCACCCGTCAGTATATGGGCTATATAGACCTTATGGCC
Source organism: uncultured Porticoccaceae bacterium (assembly GCA_965656965.1). Taxonomy (GTDB): domain Bacteria; phylum Pseudomonadota; class Gammaproteobacteria; order Pseudomonadales; family Porticoccaceae; genus HTCC2207. The sequence continues at coordinate 15,149 of CBFHMK010000011.1, read as the reverse complement.
TCCATCCAGTTGGAGCTGGCGGCAGAGTATCTAGTAATGGCAGCCATGCTGGCAGAGATTAAGTCTCGTATGCTGTTGCCACGACAGCCGGTTGATGATGAAGACGAAGAGGATCCCCGTGCGGAGTTGATCCGTCGTCTGCAAGAATACGAACGCTTTAAAACCGCCGCCGAGGATATGGACGAGATTCCCCGCATGGGTCGTGATATCCATCAGGGCAATGCCGAGCCGCCAGACCGTGATCAGCAGCGTCCGCACCCCGATGTGGATATGCGCGAGTTGTTGGCCGCGCTGTCCGACGTGCTGCGCCGCGCCGAAATGTTTGAAAGCCACCAGATTGAGATGGAAAAGCTCTCCACGCGTGAGCGTATGTCTTATGTTCTGGAAAGCCTCAGAGGTCAGCAGTTTGTCCCCTTTGTCAGTCTGTTTAGAGAAACCGAGGGGCGCCTGGGGGTTGTGGTGACCTTCCTGGCCATTATGGAATTAATTAAAGAGTCACTGGTAGAGATTGTGCAGAGTGAGTCGTTTGGTCCAATACATGTAAAAGCAAGAGCATCATGAATCCAGATTTAATCAGAAAAATTATCGAAGGTGCGCTGCTCGCAGCGGGAAAACCCCTGGATATACCGCGCCTGGAAAGCCTTTTTGAAGACGAAGAGCGCCCACCCCGCGACCAGATTAAAGCGGCGCTTGAAGAGATCGAAGGCGACTGTCGCGACCGCGGTTTTGAGTTAAAGCAGGTTGCCAGCGGCTATCGATTCCAGGTTCGTCAGGAGCTGGCCACCTGGGTCAATCGTCTGTGGGACGAGAAGCCCAAGCGTTATTCCCGCGCCATGCTGGAAACCCTGTCGCTGATCGCCTATCGCCAGCCTCTGACTCGAGGTGATATTGAGCTGGTGCGCGGTGTTGCCGTGAGCTCAGATATTATTAAAACTCTGCTCGAGCGCGACTGGGTTCGGGTCGTTGGCTATCGTGATGTGCCCGGAAAACCGGCACTTTATGCCACGACCAAGCAGTTTCTCGACTACTTCAATCTCAAGAGCCTCGACCATCTGCCGGCCCTGGGTGAAATAAAAGATCTCGCCGAGTTAGATCCAGAACTTGAGTTGAGCCTTGCCGCCGGCGCTGCGGCTCAGGAAGCTGGCGCAGCTGCCCAGGCAGCCAATGATGAATTTCAGCTAGACCAGCAGGTTGACGGTGTCAATGACCAAACCTTAGCTGAGCCGGAGCTGTCCAGTGATGATTCTCTGGCAGAGGATATCGAATTAGCAGACCAAAGTAGCGCCCCTATTAATGAGTGAAAAATTGCAGAAAGTACTGGCCACAGCAGGCCTGGGTTCCCGCCGTGAGCTGGAGAAATGGATCTCCGCTGGACGTGTGTCAGTCAACGGTTCAGTGGCCAAGCTGGGCGATCGAACCGAAGCAACGGATCGCATTATGGTGGATGGGCGGCCGATAAAGATCGTCACCGATGACAGCCCCAGAGTGTTGATGTACAGCAAGCCCGAAGGGGAGGTAAGCACCACCTCAGACCCCGATGGCAGACCTACAGTATTCGACCGTCTGCCGCGCCTCAGTCGTGGACGCTGGATCGCCATTGGCCGCCTTGATATTAATACCAGTGGCCTATTGCTGTTTACTAACCATGGTGAATTGGCTAACCGCCTGATGCACCCCTCCTATGAAGTAAAGCGCGAATATATGTCGCGTATCCATGGCGAGGTTGATGAGGCCATGATCAAGCGCCTGACCGACGGTGTAATACTGGACGACGGCATCGCCAAGTTTCAAAGCGTCAAGGCCCAACATGCCCGCAGTGCTGACGAACGTGGCGGCAGCAACCGCTGGTTCCGAGTGATTCTGGCCGAGGGCCGAACCCGGGAAGTGCGTCGTCTCTGGGAATCTCAGGATGTTGAGGTCAACCGCCTAAAGCGCATCAGCTATGGCCCCATCGAGCTACCATCCTTTATGCGCACCTCAGATTTTATCGAGCTGGACCCCAAGCAGGTGAGTTCGCTGTTTCGCACTGTTGGCCTCAAGCCGCCGCGCTTTAGTGAGAAAACTGTCTACAAAGATATTCGCGAACGCAAAGAGAAGAAACTGCGCGCCCGCGGCGATACCAGCAAGCGCTAAGCAACAGGGCTATCGGTCCTGAGCCTTGATCGACTGGCCGTTAATTCCCTTGCTGTCAGGACCCAACAGGTACAGATAGGCGGGCATAATTTCAGCGGCGGTTTTTAACGCTGTTGGGTTCTCGGCTGGAAATGCCTGAGCGCGCATGTTGGTGCGTGTGGCACCAGGGTCGATGGCATTGACCCGCACAGAGCCCAACCCATCTAACTCTGCACCCCAGGTTTGCACCATACCCTCGATAGCAAACTTGGACACCGCATAGGCACCCCAAAATGCTCGGCCTACCTTGCCCACGCCAGAGGATGTAAACAGCACCGAGGCATCAGGAGATTTTTCCAACACAGGCATCAGTGCCTGGGTCATCTGAAACTGAGCCGTGACATTCACCTTGATTAATTTGTCCCAGACATCCTGGCGATAGTTGTTTAGGGGGGTGCGCTGACCGAGAATCGCCGCATTGTGGAGCAGGCCGTCCAGGCGGCCAAACTGCTTATCCAGGGTTACAGCAAGCTGGTCATAATCCTCTGATGTTGCGCCCTCAAGATCGACTGGATAGATCAATGGCTCTACATGGCCAGCGGCCAGAATCTGGTCGTAGACCTGTTCCAGTTTGGCAGGGGTTCGGCCTGCCAAAATCACCACAGCGCCTGCTTCAGCGCAGGCCAGAGCAGCTGCTTTGCCTATCCCATCGCCAGCGCCAGTAATAAGAATCACCCGATCTTTTAACAGGTCGGGTCCGCCGCAATAGTTAATAATTTGTTCTGCTGTGAGCACGCTGTGTTCCTTTCGTTAAAACAGTAGTGAATGCAGTTGATGAGACTCTTCTACAACCCAGTCTGCCTGCCATTTTTGGATATCCTGGCCGGCCTCTATGTAGCCCCATCCCGCTGCGATAGTGCGCATGCCAGCAGCGCGGCCGGCGTCTATATCACGCAGGTGATCGCCCACATACAGGCAGTCTGCTGGTGCTACAGAAATTTTCGAACAGGCTAAAAGCATAGCCTCTGGATGAGGCTTGGGCTCCGCGACATGGTCGGGGCAGATAACTGTAGCTGCCTCTTCCATCAGTTTTAGCTGCACCAGCGCCGCCTCGGTGTACTTCCAGGGCTTGTTGGTCACTATTCCCCAGGGAATATCTCTGTTGGTACATTCGTCGAGTACCGACTGCAGGCCGTTGAAAAGGGCGGTTTTGTCGGCGAGGTTGGCGTAATAGAGGGCTAGGAACTCTTCTCTTAGATTTTCAAACTGCGCGTCCTCAGGAGTCAGACCAAAGCCCGCTTCAATAAGGCCCACCGAGCCATTGGTGACGCTGGTGCGCACCGCAGAACTGGGCACGGCAGGGCGGCCATGGCGTTCAAGCTGTCTGTTGAGCGCGGTAATAAAATCCGGCGCTGTATCCAGCAGGGTGCCATCCAAATCAAATAGCAGAGCATTAAAATCGAGCATACTTTAGGCCGGCTTGCGAGCGCAGATCATATAGTTGACATCCACGTCCCGCTCGTCCAGTTTGTAGGTCTTGGTGATTGGGTTGTAGAGCAATCCAGTCATCTGGTCTATCTCCAGGCCAGCCTCACGAATCCACTGTCCCAGTTCCGAGGGGCGAATAAACTTGCTGTACTCATGGGTACCTTTAGGCAGCATACGCAGCACATATTCAACACCAATAATTGCCAGCAGGTAGGATTTTGGATTGCGGTTAATGGTTGAGAAAAACAGCGTTCCCCCAGGTTTGGTCATAGCCGCACAGGCTCTCACCACGGAGCTGGGATCTGGAACATGTTCCAGCATTTCCAGACAGGTCACTGTGTCAAAGGCATCGGCATGGGTGCTGGCATAGTCTTCTGCGGTCGACTGCTGGTAATTCACCTCTACACCAGACTCCAGTTGATGTAACTTGCCCACGGCCAATGGTGCCTCACCCATATCGATACCAGTCACTGTGGCGCCGCGCTGAGCTAGGGCTTCACAAAGAATTCCGCCACCGCAGCCAACATCCAGAATGTTCTGCTCGGCGACTGGCGCCAGGCTATCAATCCAGTTGGCGCGCAGCGGGTTGATATCATGCAGCGGTTTAAACTCGCTGTTACGATCCCACCAACGGCTGGCAAGTTCTTCAAATTTGCGAATCTCATGGGGGTCGACATTTTGGGTTTTAGACATGGTTGGGTTCCGCGCTCAAAGGCTGGTTTAGCTAGAAATTTTGTTACGCCATTCTGTGGCTGTCTGGATCAGACTCTGCTGGTTAACTGTGGTTAGCTGCCCCTCAGTCAAAAGTGCTTTGCCTGCCACCCAGCTATGGCTTACCTGGCTGCCGGCATTGGTATAAACCAACTGGGACGCCGGATTATACATTGGCTGTTGAGCCAGAGAATCCATTTTTATTGCAATCATATCCGCTGACTTGCCCGCTTCAAGGCTACCAATCTCATCATCCCAGCCCAGAGCCTTGGCCCCATGCAGAGTAGCCATGCGCAGTGCCTGATGAGCATTTAGTGCCGAGGGGTTTCCGGCAACTGCCTTGGTCAGCAGAGCAGCGGTCTTCAGTTCGGCAAACAGATCCAGATCATTATTGCTGGCTGCGCCATCTGTGCCTATGGCTACATTGATGCCTGCGTCTAGCAGCTGGCCCACAGGGCAGAAACCGCTAGCCAACTTTAGGTTGGACTCCGGACAGTGCACCACATGACAGTTGTGGTCCTGTACCAGTCGAATATCGTCGCTGTTGATCTGCGTCATATGCACTAGCTGAGTTTGGGGCAGTAGAAGGCCGAGATCTCTGAGACGCTCAAGGGGCCGACAGCCATACTGCTCAATCGATTCACTAACTTCACCTGCCGTTTCATGGCAGTGGATATGAATAGGCATATCCAGCTCATTGGCATAGGTGGCAATACGCTGCATGGCCAGATCCGAGACCGAGTAGGGGGCGTGCGGTGCGCAGGCAATCTTAATCAGGCTGTGACCGCTGTACTTATCGTTTAGCTGCAATCCTTTGTGAATATAGTCGTCCGCCCCTTTGCCATAGGCGGTCGGGAAGTCGAGCACTGTAAAGCCGATCTGACAGCGCATCCCCGCGTCGCGAACAGCCTCGGCAATTGCCTCGTCAAAGAAATACATATCCGCAAAGCAGGTGGTGCCACTGGCAATCATTTCTGCCATTGCCAGTCGGGTGCCGTCGGTTACAAACTCTTCGCTGACATGGCGGGTTTCGGCCGGCCAGATATGCTCTTCCAGCCAGGGTCGCAGCGCCAGATCATCGGCATAGCCGCGCAGCAGGCTCATGGCAGCATGGCCATGGGCATTTACCAGCCCCGGCATCACTAGGTGGTCGTCCAGAAACTCCACTTTGCTGGCAGTAAATTTTCTATTCGCCTCGGCCCGAGGATAGGTGCCAATGATTTTTCCGTTATCGACTGCCAGGCTGCAGTTTTCAAGAATTTGGTTTTCAGGAACTATGGGGATTATCCATTTGCAGTGGATTAATAGGTCTATTTTTGTCGCTTGCATAGTCGCTCCTAAGTCTGTTGCGGAGTATACCGATTTTTTCAGCTAGATAGGCCCTTTGAAGGCAATAAAAGCGAGAAAAAGCAGGGCTAACTGTGCTAAAATTCGGCCCAATCAAGGGGTTGTAACAGGGGATGGTTACGGGGTCTGGGAGGTGCTGGTTTCAAGGCTTCTGCAGGGGTCGGCAAAACAACCTTTAAAGCACAATAAAATCAGGAAATAATGATAAATTATGGGTGATTTAGCAAAGGAAATTGTTCCGGTTAATATCGAGGACGAACTCAAGCAGTCGTACCTTGATTACGCAATGAGCGTAATTGTTGGCCGGGCTCTGCCAGATGTTCGCGATGGCTTAAAGCCAGTTCACAGACGCGTACTCTTCGCAATGAGTGAGCTGAATAACGATTGGAATAAGGCTTACAAAAAATCTGCCCGTGTGGTGGGTGATGTGATTGGTAAGTATCATCCCCATGGTGATTCTGCGGTCTACGAGACCATTGTTCGTATGGCCCAGCCATTCTCGCTGCGCTATATGCTGGTAGATGGTCAGGGTAACTTCGGTTCTATCGATGGCGACTCTGCGGCGGCGATGCGATATACAGAAATTCGTATGACCAAAATCGCTCATGCGCTGTTGGAAGACCTCGAAAAAGATACAGTTGATTTTGTTCCCAACTATGATGAGACGGAGCAGATTCCCAAGGTAATGCCGACTCGCATTCCCAGCTTGCTGGTCAATGGCTCCTCCGGTATCGCCGTGGGTATGGCCACCAATATTCCTCCCCACAATCTGACGGAAGTGGTTAAAGGCTGTCTGGCCCTTATTGAGAATGCCGACATCACCATTGATGAGCTGATGGAAACCATTCCCGGCCCAGATTTCCCTACCGGGGCGATTATCAATGGCAAGGCTGGCATAGTTCAGGCTTACCGCACTGGCCGTGGCCGCATCTATGTGCGCGCCGTTGCCAATATCGAGGTTGATGAAAAGACCAAGCGCGAAACCATTATTATCACTGAGATTCCTTATCAGCTAAACAAGGCGCGTCTGATTGAGCGCATTGCTGAGCTAGTCAAAGAGAAAAAGATTGAGGGTATCTCCGAGCTGCGCGACGAGTCAGACAAAGACGGTCTGCGTGTAGTCATCGAGCTTAAGCGCGGCGAAGTGGGTGAGGTAGTGCTTAATAACCTCTATGCACAGACTCAGCTGCAATCTGTCTTTGGTATCAATGTGGTGGCTCTGGTTGATGGCCAGCCCAAGATTCTCAACCTTAAAGAAATGCTTGAGGCCTTTGTTCGCCATCGCCGTGAGGTGGTCACGCGCAGAACCATATACCTGCTGCGCAAGGCCCGCGAGCGCGCCCACACATTGGAAGGCTTTGCCATAGCGCTGGCCAATATCGATGAAATTATTGCCCTTATCAAACAGTCTACGACACCGGCAGATGCCCGTGAGTCACTGATTGCTAAAGGCTGGAACCCAGGTTCAGTGGTGGCTATGCTCGATCGTGCCGGTGCCTCGGCAACCCGCCCAGAATGGCTGGAGGATCAGTTCGGTCTGCGCGATGGTCTCTACTACTTATCGCCAGAGCAGGCTAAAGATATTCTGGAGTTACGTCTGCATCGCCTAACGGGCATGGAGCACGACAAGATCATAGAAGAGTTTGCCGTTAAGCTCGAAGAGATTGCCGACTACCAGGATATTCTTGGCGACATCAAGCGCCTGATGTCGGTCATTCGGGAAGAGCTAGAAGCTGTAGTCGAAGAGTTTGGCGACGAGCGTCGCAGCCAAATTATTGAATCTCAGCACGACCTGACAGTAGAAGACCTGATTACTGAAGAAGACCGCGTCGTCACCATCTCCCATGGTGGCTATGCCAAGACTCAGCCATTGTCTGACTATCAGGCCCAGCGTCGTGGCGGTATGGGCAAGTCTGCAACGGCAGTTAAAGACGAAGACTTTGTCGAGCATCTGCTGGTGGCCAGCACTCACGCTACCATTTTATGTTTTACCAACTTTGGCAAGGTGTATTGGCTCAAGGTATACCAGATTCCTGTGGCAGGCCGAAACTCACGTGGCCGCCCAGTGGTTAATCTGCTGCCTCTGGATGAGGGCGAGCGCATTAGCTCGATCCTACCTGTGGAAGAGTACAGCGCCGACAAATATGTGCTGATGGCTACCGCCAATGGCACCGTTAAGAAAACCTCGCTGGATCAGTACTCGCGCCCAAGAAGCGTGGGTCTGCGGGCGATTGATCTGGTCGATGGCGATCATCTGGTAGGCACTGCCATTATTGATGATGAAAGCGACGTGATGCTGCTTAGCTCTGAAGGTAAGGCAGTGCGCTTTGCTAGCACAGATGCCCGCGCCATGGGTCGAGTCTCCAAAGGTGTCCGCGGTATGCGTCTGCCAGAAGAGTACAGGGTTATCTCAATGGTTGTGCCTGAGACTGATGGCTTCCTGCTGACTGTTTGCGAAAACGGCTATGGCAAGCGCACCAAGGTAGATGAGTTCCCCACCAAGGGTCGCGGTGGTAAAGGAATGATCGCTATCCAGGCTAGCGAGCGCAACGGGCCTCTCGTGGGCGTTACCCAGTTGTTTGACGGCGATGAGATTATGTTGATCTCCGATCAGGGCACTATGGTGCGCACCCGCGGTGACGAAGTGTCAGTTGTAGGTCGCAATACCCAGGGTGTAAGAATTATCCGACTCAAAGAAAATGAGCATCTGGTGAGTCTGGCGCGTATTGCTGAGCCAGAAGAAGATGAGTTCATTGAAGGTGAAGAGGCTGAAAGCGTAGAAGCCTCAGCTGAGGAATAGGGCTAAACCATGTCTAAGGAAAACCCCTTATTGGCGTTAAGGGATAAAATCGATGCTCTGGATCTGCAAATATTGCAGGCCATCAGCGATCGCGCCCGCTGTGCTCAGGAGGTTGCCGAGGTCAAAAAAGGCCAGGGTGATGCCGCCTACTACAAGCCAGAGCGGGAAGCTCAGGTGTTGCGGCAGATTATGGAAAAAAATGCCGGGCCGCTAGACAATGAAGAGATGGCCCGTCTATTCCGGCAGATTATGTCTGCCTGCCTGGCCCTGGAGCAGCCGGTTAAGGTTGCCTTTTTGGGCCCCGAGGGGACCTTTACTCAAGAGGCCGCGCTAAAGCATTTTGGTGACTCGGCGGTGAGCGTTCCCCAGTCGGCTATAGACGAAGTATTCCGCGAAGTATTGGCGGGCTCCTGCAACTATGGCGTAGTGCCAGTCGAAAACAGCACCGAGGGGGTGATTAGTCATACCCTTGATAGCTTTATGGACTCCTCGCTAAAAATCTGTGGCGAAGTGGAGTTGCGTATTCATCAACACTTTATGATTGGCGCCAACACTAACAAAGACAATATTACGAGAGTGTACTCCCATGCACAGTCGTTGGCCCAGTGCCGGCAGTGGCTAAACTCTAACTATCCCAATATCGAGCGGGTAGCGGTGAGTAGCAATGCAGAAGCTGCAAAGCGCGTGCAGGGCGAGTGGAACTCAGCGGCGATTGCCGGTGATATGGCCTGCGAACTCTACAGTCTGGATAAGCTCTGGGAAAAGATTGAAGACAGCCCCGACAACTCGACGCGCTTCTTGATTATCGGTCGTGAGTCTGTGCCGCGCAGTGGCGATGATCGAACCTCGGTTGTGGTCTCGGTGCACAACAGGCCCGGTGCCCTGCATGATTTGCTTGAGCCGTTCCGTCGCCACAATGTGGATATGACGCGTCTGGAATCAAGGCCATCGCGCAGTAGCAAATGGTCCTATGTATTCTTTATCGACCTCGTGGGTCATTTGGATGACAAGCCAGTCGCCGACGTGTTGGAAGAACTGCGTGCCGATGTGGCAGAGCTTAAAATCCTCGGTTCCTACCCGCGCGCAGTACTCTAGCCCAGCGCCTAAAAAGCAGTGTGCAAACAACTTAGCTAATTAATAATCCGGTGGACCCATGTCTGAAAAAGCAGCAACGTCTAAGCCAATTGTTAACCGTCTAGTGGTTATTGGGCTGGGCCTGATAGGCTCAAGTCTTGCTAAGGCTGCCCGCGAGTTGGGGCTGGCACAGCAGGTTATTGGTATATCGCGACGTCAGTCTACCCTGGAAATTGCCCTGCAATCGGGCGTTATAGACCGCGCCGAAGCATCCCTTGCAGACCTGACTGAGGAGCTAACCACCGGTGATCTGGTAGTGATTGGTGTGCCAACACTAACGGTTCCCGAAGTGCTTAAAGACTGCTGTGAGCTGCTGTCTGCCAATGTCAGTATTACCGATGTAGCCAGTGTAAAAGGCTCGGTGGTAGATGCGGCCCAAGCCCTATACGGTCAAATGCCAGAGCAGTTAGTGCCCGGTCATCCTATTGCTGGCTCTGAAAAAAGCGGCGTGACCGCGGCCAATAGTCGACTTTTTGCTGAACACCGCATTATTCTCACGCCCAGCGAAAATACTGGCCCAGAGCATCTGCGTCTGGTGACAGAGCTATGGACTGCCACTGGTGCCATTGTTTCCAATATGGATGTTCAGGAGCATGATGAGATTCTGGCAGCGACTAGCCATCTGCCGCATTTTCTTGCCTATTCGTTGGTGGACACCCTGGCTGCCATGGGCGACAACCGTGAGATTTTCCGCTACGCCGCCGGCGGCTTCCGCGACTTTACCCGCATCGCCGCAAGTGATCCGGTGATGTGGCGCGATATTGCCCTAGCCAACCGCGAGGCCATCCTGACCATCTTGGATCAGGTGATGGACAACTTTAAAGAGATGCGCAGTGCCATTGAGTCCGGCAACCAGGACTATCTAATGGCCACCTTTACCCGTGCCCGGGATGCGCGCAATCACTTTGGAAAAATACTTGAAAGCAAGGCCCTACAAACTGGAATTCAGAGCCCTATGACAGAGAAAACTATTAATTATGTTGTTGCACCTGGCGGCAATGCGCAGGCTGACCTGCGAGTCCCCGGCGACAAATCCATGTCCCACCGTTCGATTATGCTTGGCTCCCTTGCCGAGGGTATGACTGAGGTTACCGGCTTTCTCGAAGGCGAAGATAGTCTGGCTACCCTGCAATCTTTCCGTGATATGGGCGTGCAGATAGAGGGGCCAGATCAGGGTCGAGTAGTGATTCATGGGGTAGGCCTGCATGGCCTTAAAGCTCCCGGCAAGCCACTTTATTTGGGTAACTCCGGCACCTCAATTCGTCTATTGAGTGGTCTGCTGGCTGGCCAGAGCTTTGATACCGAGCTCACAGGAGACGAATCATTGTCAGGCCGCCCCATGGGCCGTGTTGCCAACCCCCTCAGGGAGATGGGTGCGCAGATAGAAACTGCCGAAGGGGGACGACCACCCTTAAAAATTAAAGGCGGCCAGACACTTAGAGCCATTGATTACAGTATGCCCATGGCCAGCGCTCAGGTGAAGTCCTGCGTGCTGTTGGCCGGCCTCTATACTCAGGGTACCACCTCAGTGGTTGAGCCAGCGCCAACCCGTGACCATACAGAGCGTATGTTGCGCGGCTTTGGTTACCAGGTCAGCACCCAGGGCAGCCAAGCTTCCCTAAGTGGTGGTGGTAGCTTGACCGCGACTCGTATTGATGTGCCTGCAGATATTTCCTCCGCGGCATTCTTTATGGTCGCTGCAGCCATAGTGCCTGGCTCAGATATTATGCTGCGCCATGTCGGCGTCAATCCCACCAGAGTCGGCGTCATCAATATTTTGCGCCAGATGGGCACTAGCATTGAGCTGTCTAATAGAATTGAAGTGGGCGGCGAGCCGGTTGCCGATATTCGCGTGCGCTACGCGCCGCTGCAGGGCATTAATATTCCCGAAGACCAGGTGCCTCTTGCTATTGATGAATTCCCCGTACTGTTTGTTGCCGCCGCCTGTGCCAAGGGCATTACCGTACTGACTGGCGCCGAAGAGCTGCGAGTTAAAGAAAGCGACCGTATCCAGAGCATGGCCGACGGGCTGATCACTCTGGGTATCGATGCTCAGCCAACGCCGGATGGTATTAAAATCGTTGGTGGTCAGCTGGGTTCTGGTGAAGTACAGAGCCATGATGACCATCGCATTGCCATGGCCTTTACCATCGCCGCATTGCGTGCCACTGGCACCATTGTGGTAAATGAAGCCAACAATGTGGCTACCTCATTCCCTGATTTTGTCGGCCTCGCCCGTCAAATTGGGCTAAATATCGAGCTGAGCCAGTCTTAGCGGACTGCTCTGTACGGGAATCCTATGACAACAATAATTACCGTAGACGGTCCCAGTGGTGCAGGTAAGGGCACGGTCAGCCGCAACCTGGCTAAGAAGCTTGGCTTTTACTATCTGGATAGCGGGGCTCTGTACCGACTTCTTGGTCTGGCCGCGCAGCGTCATAGAGTGAGCCTCGATGATGGCTCGGCCCTCAGTATGCTGGCAGCCAATATGGATATTAGCTTCGACACCTCTGGTCCAGATGCCATAAAGGTGGTGCTCGAAGGCGAAGATGTCAGCCTGGAACTGCGCACCGAAAATACCGGCGCACTGGCCTCCCAAGTGGCGCCCCATCCAGAGGTGCGCTCAGCACTGATAACTCGGCAGCGCCTGTTCGCCAAAGCCCCCGGGTTAATTGCCGATGGCCGAGATATGGGCACCGAGGTGTTTCCTGATGCCCAGCTTAAGATTTACCTCACCGCCAGCATTGAAGAGCGCGCCCAGCGACGCTATAAAGAGTTGCTAGAAAAGGGTGAAAATGTTAGTCTGCGCGCCCTCGAAGAGCAGGTACGCTCAAGAGATGAACGAGATATGAGCCGAGAGGCCTCTCCATTGAAGCCCGCTGAGGATGCAATAGAGCTGGACAGTTCGGCGTTATCTATTCAAGAAGTGATGGATACAGTGTTAAACCTGGTCTACATCAAGGGTTTAGCCGAGACTATCGATCACTAATCGGGTTCTACAACAATCGCCAGCAAATATTGTTGTAGGCCTTTAAATTAACTGACCCGTGCAAACTGGCCGTACGGAAAAAAGAGTGCAGCTCATGCTGTAACTCTGTCAATACTTAGGTATTTCCCATGAGCGAAAATTTCGCAGAACTATTTGAAGAAAGTCTACAAACCGTTGAAATGAACCCCGGCGCCATCATCACAGGCGTAATTATCGATGTCGATAAAGACTGGGTAACGGTACATGCTGGTTTGAAGTCTGAAGGCGTCATCCCCGCTGATCAATTTTATAACGAGAAAGGTGAACTTGAAGTTGCGATTGGCGACGAAGTTCAGGTTGCTCTGGAAGCTGTTGAAGACGGCTTCGGTGCTACTAAGCTTTCCCGTGAAAAAGCCCGCCGTGCAGAATCCTGGATCGAACTTGAAGCAGCTCATGTTGCTGACGAAGTGGTTACAGGTATTATCTCCGGTAAGGTTAAAGGTGGTTTCACCGTTGATGTTCGTGGCCTCCGTGCGTTCCTGCCAGGTTCACTGGTTGATGTTCGTCCACTGCGCGAAATTACTCATCTGGAAAACATCGAACTAGAATTTAAAGTTATCAAACTAGACCCCAAGCGCAACAACGTTGTTGTTAGCCGTCGTGCTGTTATGGAGAGTGCAAACTCTGCAGAGCGTGATGAGCTGCTGGCTAACCTTGAAGAAGGTGCGTCACTGAAAGGTGTTGTTAAGAATCTGACCGACTACGGTGCCTTTGTTGACCTGGGCGGTATCGACGGTCTGCTGCACATTACTGATATGTCTTGGAAGCGCATCAAGCACCCATCCGAGATGATCAATGTTGGCGACGAAATCGACGTTAAGGTTCTGAAATTTGACCGTGAACGCAACCGCGTATCACTGGGCATGAAGCAGATGGGCGAAGATCCCTGGGGCGACATCAAAGGCCGCTACCCAGAAGGCGCACGTTGCAAAGCCAAGATCACCAACCTTACCGACTACGGTTGTTTTGCCGAGCTGGAAGATGGTGTTGAAGGTCTGGTACACGTCTCTGAAATGGATTGGACTAACAAAAACGTTCACCCATCCAAGATCGTTGATCTGGGTCAGGAAGTTGAAGTTATGGTACTGGACATCGACGAAGAACGTCGTCGTATCTCTCTGGGTATCAAGCAGTGCTTCACCAACCCATGGGATGACTTTGCTTCAAGCATGACCAAAGGCGACAAGATCTCAGGCAAAATCAAATCTATCACTGACTTCGGTATCTTTATCGGGCTGGACGGTGGTATTGATGGCCTGGTTCACCTGTCTGATATATCCTGGAACGAGACTGGCGAAGAAGCTGTTCGCAACTTCAAGAAAGGCGAAGAAGTTGAGACTGTTGTGCTGAGCATTGATGCAGAACGTGAGCGTATCTCACTGGGCATCAAGCAGCTTTCAGACGATCCATTTAACAACTACGTAGCCGAGAACGACAAGGGTGCGATTGTTAAAGGTACCGTTAAAGAAGTTGATGCGAAAGCCGCTATTATTGACCTAGGCAACGACATTGAAGCTATCCTCAAAGGCTCTGAGATCTCTCGCGATAAAGTGGAAGATGTCCGTAACGAGCTGACTGTAGGTGCTGAAGTTGAAGCCAAGATTATCAATGTGGATCGCAAGAACCGCACCATTAATCTGTCGATCAAGTCGAAAGATGTTGCCGACGAGAAAGAGGCGGTTAAAGCACATCGCAAGACAGAAACTGAAGCCGCATCTCCTGCGACTATCGGTGATCTGATCAAGGCTCAAATGGACAAGTAATTTCCTGCTGAGTTAGAAAAGGGTGGCTTTGCCACCCTTTTTTTTGCCCCTCTAAACGTATTTCGCCAATTAGTGCTTGTATAAATATAAAACTTCAATAAAATCAATCAGTAACAAATACAAACTCACAACCGTTGGTAGACCAGAAAACAACAAACGCATGACCAAGTCTGAACTTATCGAAAAGATCTCCGCCAGCCAGGACCAGTTGCCACCTAAAGATGTGGAGTTAGCTGTGCGTATGGTTATCGAGAGAATGACCTCAGCTCTGGTAAGCAACCAACGGATAGAAATTCGCGGCTTCGGTAGCTTCTCCCTTCACTACCGCGCCCCGCGCATGGGTCGCAACCCCAAAACCGGCGACCCAGTGCAGCTCACTGGCAAATACGTCCCCTACTTCAAGCCAGGCAAAGACCTGCGCACCAGGGTCAACGACAGCCTGTAAGCCCGCGTCAGCCCAGCTCGTACTAGATCATATGCTCGCCATCAAAGCAGGTGCCGCCACAAAACCTGGTAGCCCAAACAGCTGATGGTTATCGCCCTACGCAAAGAGCTAGAGATGTCCCAGCCAGTATTTGCAAAACTGCTAGGTATCCCAGGGGGCGAGGTCCGCGGCTGGGAGCAGGGTAGAAAGCAACCTGATAGTGCAGCCATAACTCTTATTACAGAAGGTTAACAACATCCAGAGGTGCTTGGGGTATGGTGGTTTGATAGAAATATTTTGAGGAGCTTTACCCAAACAACTCCTTCAACGCCGCTAACGATT
>CBFHMK010000010.1:0-118333 GCA_965656965.1 uncultured Porticoccaceae bacterium | reverse complement strand
TTGCGATGGAAGAAGGTCTTCGCTTTGCGATCCGTGAAGGCGGTCGTACTGTGGGCGCTGGTGTTGTAGCTAAGATTGTCGAATAAGTATTAAATAGTGTAAGAAAAGGGGCTCAATGAGCCCCTTTTTTGTCCTCTAGCCCTAGGTTTGCCTGGATTTGGCCTCAGGATAAAAAAAGAATGACTACAGCAGCTAAACTGCTTGACAGCCTAGGGGCGCGGCTCTAGAATTCGCGCTCCTTTTTCGGGGCTGGTTCATTGATGTTTGAGTTAGCTGTGAAATTTAAAGTACAGATAGCGGAGTTTCGCTAAGATGCAAAACCAAAGTATCAGGATTCGTCTTAAAGCTTTCGATCACAAGTTGATCGACACGTCGACGCAAGAGATCGTCGAGACTGCAAGACGTACTGGCGCGCAAATTCGCGGGCCTATACCGTTACCAACACGTAAAGAGAGATTTACTGTTTTGATTTCTCCGCACGTAAACAAAGATGCGCGCGATCAGTATGAAATTCGCACGCACAAGCGCTTAATCGACATTGTTGAGCCAACAGAAAAGACTGTTGATGCGCTTATGAAATTGAATCTTGCTGCTGGCGTTGAAGTACAAATCAGCCTGAGCTGATAACGACTGTAGCGGTTCGGCAGCAATGCCGGGCAAACACTAAAGTGTAATGCCTTGAAATAGGCAGCCGTAGCGGGTAAGAGCCCCGTACGCTTAAGAGGTTAAAAAAATGAGTATAGGTATTGTCGGCCGCAAATGCGGAATGACTCGTGTGTTTACCGAAGACGGTGCATCTATCCCTGTAACAGTGGTAGAGGCAGCGCCTAATCACATTACCCAGATTAAATCCGCAGAGACTGATGGCTACTCAGCTATTCAGGTCACTACCGGATCACGCAAAGCTTCCCGAGTAACTAAGTCCCAAGCCGGACATTTCGCCAAGGCGGGTGTTGAAGCTGGTCGTGGTCAGTGGGAATTCCGTTCAGAAGGTTCCGAAGAAGCATTTGAAGTTGGCTCAGCATTAACTGTAGGGCGCTTTGAAGAAGGTCAGAAAGTTGATGTGACCGGCACCTCAAAAGGTAAAGGCTTTCAAGGTGGTGTCAAGCGCTGGAACTTCAGCATGCAGGACGCGACTCACGGTAACTCAATCTCTCACCGAGCTCCTGGCTCGATTGGTCAAAACCAGACTCCTGGCCGAGTATTTAAAGGCAAGAAGATGGCAGGTCACATGGGTGCAGAGCAGGTTACTACACAGAATCTAGAAATTGTACGCGTCGACGCCGAGCGCAATTTATTGCTTATCAAGGGTGCCGTTCCTGGCGCGCCTGGTGGTGATGTTGTCGTTCGTCCGGCTGTTAAGGCTTAAGGGGAGTGTCCATGGAATTAGCGATTGCGACACCCAAGGGTAATAAAGGAACCGTCGAGGTTTCAGAAGCTGCTTTTGGAATCGAATTTAATCAGGATCTGATTCATCAGACCGTTGTGGCTTTCTTGGCCGGTGGCCGTCAAGGCACCCGTGCTCAGAAAAACCGCTCTGCCGTTTCTGGAGGTGGTCGTAAGCCATTCCGTCAGAAGGGCACTGGTCGAGCGCGTGCTGGTACTATCCGCGGGCCAATCTGGCGCGGCGGTGGTGTTACTTTTGCTGCGCAGCCTCAGGATCACAGCCAAAAACTGAACCGTAAGATGTATCGCTCTGCGATGCGCTCAATTGTCTCTGAGTTGGCTCGCCAGGATCGTCTGGTCGTCGTTGAAGAGTTTGACGTTGATGCGCCAAAGACCAAAGGTCTGATCGCCAAGTTGGGTGAGTTCGGTCTTCAGGAAGCGTTGATTGTGACTGAAGAGGTTAGCGAAAACCTGTATCTGTCATCACGCAACCTGCACAAAGTAGATGTTCGCGATGCTGCAGCCGTTGATCCCGTTAGTCTAATTAATTTTGAAAAGGTGCTGGTGACCGTTGCAGCGCTGAAAAAACTTGAGGAGATTTTGGCATGAACCAAGAGAGACTCTTCAAAGTGTTGTTAGGGCCGCACATTACTGAAAAAGCAGCGATGTCAGCAGGCGCAGCAACCCAGGTGGTATTTAAGGTGGCTACAGATGCTAGCAAGCTTGAAGTGAAAAAGGCTGTAGAGCAGCTTTTCGAAGTCAAGGTTGAAGGTGTTCGAGTAGTTAATGTAAAGGGCAAGACGCGTCGCACGCGCACCGGTTTAGGTCAGCGTAGCGATTGGAAGAAGGCCTATGTCAGATTGGCGGAAGGTCAAGATATTGACTTTTCGGTAGCGGAGTAAGAGGTTAATCATGGCAGTTATTAAGAGAAAACCAACCTCCCCGGGCCGTCGCTTTGTCGTCAGCGTTGTTAACCCTGACTTACATAAAGGGGCGCCCTATGCGCCACTTCTAGCGCCGAAGAAAAGAACTGGTGGTCGTAACAGTGCTGGTCGCATTACCGTGCGTCACATTGGTGGCGGTCACAAGCAGCATTACCGGATTGTTGATTTCAAGCGCAACAAAGATGGTATCCCTGCCAAGGTTGAGCGTCTGGAATACGATCCTAACCGCACAGCCCATATTGCATTGCTTTGTTATGCTGATGGTGAGCGTCGCTACATTATTGCCCCTAAAGGTGTTTCAGCTGGTGACACTTTGGTGTCAGGTGACAAGTCGCCCATCAAGGTCGGTAACAGCCTGCCGTTGCGCAATATTCCAGTGGGCTCAACCATTCACTGTGTTGAAATGAAGCCAGGCAAGGGTGCGCAAATCGCTCGTAGTGCTGCGGCCTCTGTTCAGCTGGTAGCTCGTGAGGGCGCCTATGCCACGCTGCGTCTTCGCAGTGGTGAGATGCGCAAGATTTCAGTCGACTGTCGAGCGACTCTTGGCGAAGTTTGTAACAGTGAGCACAGCTTGCGCTCACTGGGTAAGGCCGGTGCTTCACGCTGGCGTGGTGTTCGTCCAACCGTTCGTGGTGTTGCGATGAATCCCGTCGATCACCCGCATGGTGGCGGTGAAGGTCGCACTTCAGGTGGACGTCACCCGGTATCTCCCTGGGGCATGCCTACCAAGGGTTATAAGACGCGCAAGAATAAGCGCACTGACAAATACATTGTTCGTCGTCGCAAGTAAGCGTCGATTACATAATTAAAAGAGGATAGCAAACGTGCCACGCTCTCTAAAAAAAGGACCATTCATCGATCTTCACCTGGCGAAAAAGGTTGAAGCAGCGGTAGCGGCCAATGAACGTCGACCGATCAAGACCTGGTCGCGTCGCTCCATGATTTTGCCAGATATGGTTGGGCTGACAATCGCCATCCATAATGGTCGTCAACATGTTCCTGTTTTGGTCAACGAAGAGATGGTTGGTCATAAGCTGGGTGAATTTGCTCCGACCCGTACCTACAAAGGGCACGCGGCAGACAAAAAAGCCAAGCGCTAAAAGAGGATTTTGATTGTGGAAGTAGCAGCAAAGTTAAAAGGTGCCAGATTGTCTGCGCAAAAAGCGCGCCTGGTAGCTGATCAAATTCGCGGTAAGTCAGTTGAGTCTGCATTAGAAGTTCTGCAGTTCAGTGGCAAGAAAGGTGCGGACATTATTAAGAAAGTTCTGGAGTCAGCTATTGCTAACGCCGAACACAACGATGGTGCTGATGTAGATGAGCTCAAAGTGTCGACGATTTTTGTCGATGAAGGCATGACGATGAAAAGAATCAAGCCTAGAGCGAAGGGCCGTGCGGATAGAATTTTTAAGCGCAGCTGTCATATCACTGTAAAAGTTTCTGAAAAGTAGAATTAAGGTTCGGGAGACCATTCAATGGGTCAAAAAGTACATCCAACTGGCATCCGTCTAGGTATTGTTAAAAAGCATACCTCGACTTGGTATGCGGGTAAAAAGGACTATGCGGACAAGCTCTATCAGGATCTGACCGTTCGAGAGTTTATTAAGAAGAAACTCGAAAGTGCGTCAGTTAGCCGTGTAGACATCGAGCGTCCTTCAGATAGTGCGCGCATCACAATCCACACTGCTCGTCCCGGTATTGTTATCGGCAAGAAGGGTGAGGATGTTGAGAAGCTGCGCAATGAAGTAGCCAAGAAAATGGGTTGCTCGGTACATATAAACATTGAAGAGATTCGCAAGCCTGATCTGGATGCGAACCTAGTTGCACAGAACGTGGCTCAGCAGCTTGAGCGTCGTGTAATGTTCCGCCGCGCTATGAAGCGCGCTGTTCAGAACGCCATGCGTGGTGGTGCTCTAGGTGTAAAGATTCAGGTTGGTGGTCGTCTGGGTGGCGCTGAAATTGCTCGCTCAGAATGGTACAGAGAAGGCCGTGTACCTCTGCACACTTTGCGTGCAGATATCGACTACGCAACTGCCGAAGGTAATACCACATATGGCATTATCGGCGTAAAGGTCTGGATCTTCAAAGGTGAAGTTCTGGGTGGTGAGGAAGCTGAGACAGCGCCTGCCAAGAAACAAGACACAAGAAACAAGCGATAAGGGTAAAGCGAAATGCTGCAACCGAAACGTACAAAATTCCGCAAGATGCACAAAGGCCGTAACCGTGGCCTGGCTCAGCGCGGCAGCAAAGTCAGCTTTGGTGAGTTCGGACTGAAGGCCTCTGGTCGCGGTCGGTTAACGGCTCGTCAGATCGAAGCGGCTCGTCGTGCTATGACCCGACACATTAAACGTGGTGGCAAGATCTGGATTCGAGTGTTTCCAGATAAGCCGATTACTAACAAGCCACTTGAAGTGCGTATGGGTAAAGGTAAGGGTAATGTCGAGTACTGGGTAGCACTTATCCAGCCTGGCAAGGTACTTTATGAAATGGAAGGTGTTAGTGAAGAGTTGGCGCGAGAAGCATTTGCTTTAGCCGCAGCTAAGCTTCCGATTGCAACGACCTTCGTCAAACGCACGGTGATGTAAAGATGAAAGTTAATGAATTGCGTGAAAAGTCAGTAGACGAGTTGAAAGCCGCTTTGGGCGAAGAGCAGAAAGCTCAGTTCAAGATGCGTATGCAGCACGCCACTGGCCAGTTGAACGAAAGCCATAAGGTTAAGCAGGCGCGCCGTAACATTGCTCGCATTAAGACTGTTATTAACCAGAAGGCAGGGGAGTAATTATGTCTGAATTACAAGCGAGCTCACGTACTCTGACTGGACGAATCGTCAGTGACAAGATGGATAAAACCATCACCGTGATGATCGAGCGTCGAGTCAAACACCCGGTTTATGGGAAAATCTTGACCAAATCGACCAAGATTAAAGCGCATGATGAAACAAACGATGCGAATACAGGCGATCTGGTAACGATCGCGGAGTGCCGACCTGTCTCAAAGGATAAGTCGTGGAAACTGGTGAATATTGACGAGCGCGCTGCTGCAGAATAAGTCTGCGTATAGCGAAGGTTTCGGAGTAGAAAATGATTCAAACAGAAAGTTATCTTGATGTAGCAGACAACAGCGGTGCACGTCGCGTGATGTGTATTAAAGTGTTGGGCGGTTCTCACCGTCGCTATGCTCGGGTTGGTGACATTATTAAGGTTACCGTTAAAGAGGCGATTCCCCGCGGCAAGGTAAAGAAAGGCCAGGTGATGAGTGCGGTGGTTGTGCGCACCAAGAAAGGATTGCGTCGTCAAGACGGCAGCTTGATCAAATTTGATGATAACGCTGCAGTGTTGTTAAACGCTAACAACGCACCTATTGGCACACGTATTTTTGGGCCGGTAACACGTGAGCTTCGCACTGAGAAGTTTATGCGCATTATCTCCCTAGCACCTGAAGTGCTGTAAGCGAGGATTAAGAAATGGCAATGCTGAAAATTAAGCGTGACGACGAAGTTGTTGTTATCGCCGGTAAAGACAAGGGCAAGCGAGGCAAGGTACTTAAGGTGCTGGAGAATGACCGTTTGTTGGTGTCTGGTGTTCAGATGATTAAAAAGCATCAGAAGCCTAATCCTCAATCTGGAGTGCCAGGTGGGATTATCGAAAAAGAAGCACCTATACAGGTTTCCAATGTCGCTATCTTTAATAGCGCGACCAATAAAGCAGACAGAGTTGGCTTTAAGGTTCAGGAAGATAACAAAAAGATTCGTATCTTTAAGTCCAGCGGCGAAGCCGTAGACGCGTAAGTAAACAGGTAATCGAAATGGCAAGGCTGAAAGAAGTATATAACAACGAATTAGCTCCCAAGCTTAAAGAAGAGCTGGGTCTGGCTAATGTGATGGAAGTTCCTCGCATTACCAAGATCACTCTTAACATGGGTGTGGGCGAAGCGATTGGTGACAAGAAGTCCCTGGAGAATGCAGTGGCTGATTTGACCCTGATCGCCGGTCAGAAACCAGTGATCAACAATGCTCGCAAATCTATTGCTGGCTTTAAGGTTCGTCAGGGGTGGCCGATCGGTACTAAGGTAACGCTGCGCAGTGATCGTATGTATGAGTTCCTGGAGCGTTTGGTTGGTATTGCTATTCCGCGTATTCGAGACTTCCGTGGCATCAGCCCCAAGCAGTTTGATGGGCGCGGTAACTTCTCAATGGGTGTGAGCGAGCAGATTATCTTCCCAGAGATTGATTACGAAAAAATTGATAAGTTACGTGGAATGGATATCACCATTACGACCACTGCACGTAATGATGACGAAGGCCGAGCTTTATTGCGTGCCTTTAACTTCCCGCTGAAAGGTTGAGGTAGTAGATAGATGGCTAAAGTATCCATGGTCCAGCGCGAGCACAAGCGCGCCAAAACTGTTGCAAAGTTTGCCGCCAAGCGCGCTGAGCTAAAAGCAATTATTCACAGTGTTGTAGCTTCTGACGAAGAGCGTTGGGAAGCACAGCAAAAGTTACAAAAGCTACCTCGTGATGCGAGTCCAGCCCGTCAGCGTAATCGCTGCAGAATTACTGGTCGTCCTCACGGTGTTTACAGTAAGTTTGGCCTTTGCCGTAACAAACTGCGCGAGTCAGCAATGCGCGGTGAAGTTCCGGGACTGGTTAAAGCCAGTTGGTAAGTTGAGGAGCCAAACGATATGAGTATGCAAGATCCAGTTTCAGATATGTTGACACGCATTCGTAATGCGCATCACCGTAGTAAGCCCGAAGTCTCTATGCCAGCCTCTAAGCTGAAGGCGTCAGTTGCTAAGGTTTTACAGGAAGAAGGTTATATTGGCGGGTACAGCGTCAGTGCAGAAGTTAAGCCGAGCTTGACGATTGAGCTGAAGTATTTTGAAGGCAAGCCAGTTATTGAAGAAATTACGCGCATCAGCAAGCCCAGCTTGCGTAGCTATGTAGGTAGCAGTGATCTGCCTAAGGTACGCAGCGGTTTAGGTATTGCAGTCGTTTCCACCAGTCAAGGTGTAATGACAGATCGCGCAGCCAGAGCTGCCGGTATTGGCGGTGAAGTGCTTTGCACCGTATTCTGATAGGAAAGAAAAATGTCTAGAGTTGCAAATAGTCCAGTAGAACTGCCCAGTGGTGTTGAAGTAACACTTGGTGGCGCAGAGATTTCTATCAAGGGCTCAAAGGGTACGTTGGCCATGCCGATCAATCCCCAGGTGGAAATCAAACAGGAAGACAATGTTCTTACTTTTGGAGCCCGCACTGGCGATCAGTTCGCGCGCGCCATGTCAGGTACTACAAGAGCGTTGGTTAACAACATGGTAACCGGTGTCTCTCAGGGCTTTGAGAAGAAGCTAGAGCTGGTAGGTGTCGGTTACAGAGCGCAGGTCCAGGGTAATAACATTAACCTGACCCTGGGTTTCTCTCACCCGGTTGTCTATCAACTACCAGAGGGTGTGACTGCTGAGACGCCTAGTCAAACAGAAGTTTTGTTGAAGTCTTCGGATAAGCAGAAGCTGGGCCAGGCCGCAGCTGAAATTCGCGCTTACCGTCCACCAGAGCCCTATAAAGGTAAGGGCGTGCGCATCACTGGTGAATATGTAAGACGTAAAGAAGCCAAGAAGAAGTAACAGGGTATAACGATGAGCGATAAAAAAGTTTCACGTCAGCGCCGCGCAAGGCGAGTACGTATGAAGATCCGCGAGCAGGGTGTTACACGTCTGTGTATCAACCGTACGCCACGTCATATCTATGCGCAGGTTATTGCTGCCGAAGGTGACCGAGTACTGGCTAGCGCCTCGACTCTAGATAAAGAATTGCGTGCTGGTAGCACTGGTAATGTCGATGCAGCAGCAGCGGTTGGTAAGCTAGTTGCTGAGCGAGCAGTTGCAGCTGGCGTCAAGGCAGTTGCCTTTGATCGCAGCGGTTTTAAATATCACGGCCGTGTAAAAGCACTGGCAGACGCCGCGCGTGAAGCCGGCCTTGAATTTTAATAGGTAGAAAATATGGCTCACTCAGATCAGAAAGATTCTGCAGCAGAAGGAATGATGGAGAAGCTGGTTCAGGTTAACCGTGTTGCAAAGACGGTTAAAGGTGGACGTATCTTCGCTTTTACTGCCCTGACTGTGGTTGGTGATGGTAATGGCAAGGTTGGTTTCGGGCGTGGTAAAGCGCGTGAAGTGCCTATGGCTATCCAGAAGGCTATGGAAGCAGCGCGTCGCAATATGATTGATGTTGCTCTCGATGGCTCGACTATTCAGTACCCAACTAAAGGCGTTCATGCTGCATCTAAAATTTATATGCAGCCAGCCTCTGAAGGTACTGGTGTTATTGCCGGCGGTGCAATGCGCTCTGTGCTCGAATTAGCCGGTGTACACAACGTACTGGCAAAGTGCTACGGCTCAACCAACCCAGTGAATGTTGTGCGTGCCACCTTTAAGGCGTTGCGTGATATGAAATCACCGGATGATGTTGCAGCAAAGCGTGGTAAAACAGTAGAAGAAATTCTGAACTAAGTGACGTCAAAAAGACCGTCAGTTATTGGAAGTGGATCATGGCAAAAGCGAAAGTTAAAAAAGTTAAAGTAACTCAAACTAAGAGTTCAATCGGACGACTACAGAATCACAAAGCCTGTTTGTTGGGTTTAGGTCTGCGTCGTATTGGCCACACCGTGGAAGTGGAAGACACTCCATCGGTTCGCGGCATGATCAATAAAGTTAACTATATGTTGCAGGTTGAGGAAGCTTAAGATGCATCTGAATACCCTTAGCCCGGCTCCGGGTCGAATTAAAGAAGGTAAGCGTTGCGGCCGTGGTATCGGCAGCGGGATTGGCAAGACTGGTGGCCGTGGTCACAAAGGTCAGAAGGCTCGTTCGGGCGGATCAATTCGTCCAGGGTTTGAAGGCGGTCAGATGCCTTTGCAGAAGCGCTTGCCAAAATATGGTTTTACATCGCGACTGGCGGCTGTGACTGCAGAGATTCGTCTCTCAGAGCTGGACAAAGTCGAGGGTGAAGTTGTGACTATTGACTCGCTGCGTGCAGCTGGGATCATTAACAACAGCATCTCGCGGGCTAAGGTGTTCTCATCTGGCGCGGTGACCAAAGCAGTTACGCTTCAGGGCGTGACAGCAACTAAAGGTGCAGCAGCAGCGATTGTGGCTGCTGGCGGTAAGGTTGAAGAGACAGCTTAATGGCTAATCCAGGTGCTATGCCGGTAGGCAACCAGAAAGGATTGGGCGAGCTATGGGCTCGCCTTCGCTTTTTGTTTATGGCTATCATTATCTATCGCATTGGTACCCATATTCCGGTTCCTGGGTTCGATCCCGACCGTCTGGCCGACATGTTCTCCCAGAACCAGGGTACCTATTTAGGTCTGTTTAATATGTTCTCTGGCGGCGCGCTGGAGAGAATGAGTATTTTGGCTCTGGGTGTTATGCCCTATATTTCGGCCTCTATTATTATGCAGCTGCTCTCGGCCACAGTGCCCTATTTGGAGCAGTTAAAGAAGGAAGGCGACAGTGGTCGTCGCAAGATTAACCAGTACACCAGATACGGTACTGTAATCCTGGCTCTTATTCAGGGAATGGCAATGGCCGTAGGCTTTAGAGCTCAGGGTATGGCCTATGCCGGCTTCGATTTCTTCTTGCCGGTGGCTGTGTCGTCGTTGGTAGCTGGTGCAGTGTTCTTGATGTGGCTGGGCGAGCAGATCACCGAGCGAGGGATTGGTAACGGTATTTCGATGCTAATCTTTGCTGGAATCGTCGCTGGTATTCCAGGAGCTATTGGTCAGGCGCTTGAATCAGCTCGGCAGGGCGACCTCAACCCACTGATGCTAATCGTGGTTATGATCATCGCCATAGCTGTAGTGTATTTCGTAGTGTTTATTGAGCGTGGGCAGCGTCGTTTGACGGTAAATTATGCCCAGCGTCAGGGTCGTAAAGCTTACAATGCTCAGACGTCACATCTGCCGCTCAAGGTGAATATGGCTGGTGTGATTCCAGCGATTTTCGCGAGTAGTTTACTGCTGTTCCCGGCTTCGATTAGCCAGTGGTTCGGCTCAGGTGTTAATGCACCGGCCTGGTTGCAGGATATTTCTCTGCTGATTGGCCCAGGACAGCCTCTCTATGTTCTGCTGTTCAGCGCATTGATTATATTCTTTAGCTTCTTCTACACGGCGTTGATGTACAACCCCAAAGAAGTCGCTGATAACCTGAAAAAGGGCGGTGCTTACCTTCCGGGCATAAGGCCTGGTGAGCACACGGCTAAATATATTGATAGTGTGACCACGCGTCTCACATTGATCGGTGGTGTTTACATTACATTGATCTGTTTGATGCCCCAGTTCCTAAATGTGTACTTCAACGTACCTTTTTACCTGGGCGGTACATCACTGTTAATTGCGGTTGTTGTAACAATGGATTTTATGGCTCAGGTGCAGTCACATCTCATGTCGCAACAATATGATTCGCTAATGAAGAAGGCCAACCTTAAAAATGTTGGCCGTAAATAAAGAGGTGATGCTGTGAAAGTACGCGCATCGGTTAAAAAGATTTGTCGTAATTGTAAGGTTGTCCGCCGCAAAGGTGTGGTTCGCGTTATCTGTAGTGTCGAACCTCGTCATAAGCAGCGCCAGGGATAATCTGGTTGATTTTTGATAGATCTATCGGTATTCTACCGCGCCTTTTTAACAGGTCTGAAGGACTGTTGGCTAGGACTAAGATGCTGATTAAACCCATAGTAATAGTGGAGTAATGTGAATGGCCCGTATTGCCGGTGTCAACATTCCAGATAACAAGCACACAGTGATTTCACTGACCTATGTGTTTGGTATTGGTCGCCCAACTGCCAGAAAAATCTGCGCGGATACGGGTATTGCAGAAGACACAAAAATTTCTGCGTTAGATGAAGCTCAGTTAGATCAACTGCGTGCTGCCGTTGGGCAAAACGACGTTGAAGGTGATCTCCGTAGAGAAAACAGCATGAGTATTAAACGTCTGATGGATTTAGGTTGCTATCGCGGCCTCCGCCATCGTCGTAGTTTGCCCGTACGTGGACAACGTACTAAGACGAATGCGCGCACCCGTAAAGGTCCGCGTCGTCCCATAAAAAGATAATTAGGATCATTTCTAATGGCAAAAGCAGCAGCTAAACCGGCCCGTAAAAAGGTCAAAAAGACAGTAATAGATGGCGTAGCCCATATCTATGCTTCTTTTAATAACACTATTGTTACTATCACTGATCGCCAGGGTAATACACTTTCCTGGGCCACGTCAGGCGGTTCTGGCTTCCGAGGTTCTCGTAAGAGTACTCCGTTTGCCGCTCAGGTCGCTGCAGAACGTGCTGGTGAAGCAGCTAAAGACTACGGGCTTAAGAATCTTGACGTTCAAGTCAAAGGTCCTGGCCCCGGTCGTGAATCTGCAGTTCGTGCGTTAAATAACGCGGGCTACAAAATTACTAATATTACCGATGTGACGCCTGTGCCCCATAACGGCTGTCGTCCACCGAAAAAACGTCGCGTGTAAGGGAGATAGAAAATGGCTAGATATCTCGGACCAACTTGTAAACTTTCACGTCGCGAAGGAACAGATCTTTTCCTCAAGAGTGGCGTGCGTCCATTAGAATCCAAATGTCGCCACGAAAGTGCGCCAGGCCAACATGGTCAGCGTCGCGGTCGTCTGTCAGACTATGGTGTTCAGCTGCGTGAAAAGCAGAAAGTACGTCGTATCTACGGTGTGCTGGAAAAGCAGTTCCGCAACTATTACAAAGACGCAGCCCGTCTTAAAGGCAATACAGGTGAGAACCTGCTCTGTCTTCTTGAAAAGCGCCTTGACAATGTTGTCTATCGAATGGGCTTTGGTTCTACTCGTGCAGAGTCGCGTCAGCTAGTTGCCCACAACGCAATTCTGGTTAACGGGCAGAAGGTCAACATCGCCTCCTTCCGTGTTCAGGAAGGTGATACCGTCGGCATTCGTGAAAAAGCTAAGAAGCAGCTTCGTGTCCAAACTGCTCTGCAGTTGGCAGCACAACGTGGTGAAGCTGAGTGGCTGACCGTTGATAGCAGCAAGATGGAAGGCACGTTTACGCGCAATCCAGACCGCTCTGATCTGCCAGCCGAGATCAATGAAAACCTGATCGTCGAACTTTACTCCAAGTAATCGCTGTTTAGCTCTTACAGGTAATACTATGCAAAATTCTGCTACTGAATTTCTAACACCACGTAACATTGATGTGACGTCGTATGACCCAATGCATGCCAAGGTTGTTCTTGAGCCGCTCGAGCGAGGGTTCGGACATACTCTGGGCAATGCTCTGCGTCGCATTCTGCTTTCCTCGATGTCTGGCTGTGCCATTATCGAAGTGGAAATCGACGGTGTTGAACATGAATACTCCGCTATTGAGGGTGTACAAGAGGATGTGATGGAAATCCTCCTCAACCTTAAAGGCGTGGCCATTGTTATGGAAGGCCGTGACGATACTACAGTGTCTCTGAATGTTCAGGGGCCTGGTCCAGTCACAGCTGGCGATATCGAAAGTGACGGTCATATTGAAGTAATCAACCCCGAGCACGTTATTGCTAATATCTCTGGCAAGACTCGCTTAAGCATGCAGCTGCGCATTGTACGTGGACGTGGCTACCAGCCATCGGACGCGCGCGTTAATGACGAAGAAACTCGTTCTATCGGCCGCCTGCAGCTTGATGCAACCTTTAGCCCTATCTTCAAAGTGTCTTACAGTGTTGAGAATGCCCGTGTAGAAAATCGCACTGACCTCGACAAGCTGGTACTTGAGTTGGAGACTAATGGTACTATCGACCCAGAAGAGGCGATTCGTCGTTCAGCAACCATTCTGCAACAGCAGATGGCTGTGTTTGTTGACCTTGAAGGTGAAACTGCTGCTGAACCAGAAGAAAAAGAAGAAGAGATCGATCCGATCCTGCTGCGTCCAGTTGACGATTTGGAACTGACGGTTCGCTCCGCTAACTGCCTGAAAGCAGAGAGTATTTATTACATTGGTGACCTGATTCAGCGCACCGAAGTAGAATTGCTGAAGACGCCTAATCTGGGTAAGAAGTCTCTTACTGAGATCAAGGATGTGTTAGCTTCTCGTGGCCTGTCTTTAGGGATGCGTCTTGAGAACTGGCCGCCAGCAAGTCTGAAAAGTGAACGCGAACTGGCCTAAGGCTATTTTGCATAGATATCATTGCTGAGACAGCAACGAATTAAGGAATAGAAATCATGCGTCATCGTTACAGTGGCCGCAAGCTGAATAAATCTGGCTCTCATCGCAGAGCAATGTTTCGCAATATGACTGCGTCTTTGGTTGAGCACGAGCTGATTAGAACCACTCTGCCGAAAGCAAAAGAACTGCGTCGTTTTGCTGAGCCGTTAATTACTCTGGCTAAAGAAGACAGCGTTGCAAACCGACGTCTGGCATTTGATCGTCTGCGTAACAGTGCTACCGTAGGTAAACTGTTCAGTGATCTGGGCCCACGTTTTCAGGAACGTCCAGGGGGTTATCTGCGTATCCTCAAATGTGGCACCCGTACCGGTGACAACGCGCCAATGGCTTACGTTGAGCTAGTAGGACGCGAAATGGTTGAAGCCGAAGACGAGGCACTGGAAGTAGTTGCTGAGTAAGTCTTTAGCAGAAGCCTATAGCTAGCTAAGATTAAAAAAGCCGGGTTTTATACCCGGCTTTTTTGTGCCTGCCCCGAAGGTTTTGTCGCGATCGTGGACTTTGCGTTATTCAGCTCCAGCGGCCTGATGGAAGTATTGGTTATCGCCCAGTCGCATGATGCGTAGCGAGCCGCCCCAGACATAACCTGTATCCAAGGCAAATAAGTTGTTGCCACAGTCACGGCCCTGAAGTGAAGCCCAGTGACCAAACACGATGTTATCTTCGCAGGTTAGCCTGCCAGGATGATCGAACCAGGGTTTAAAGGGCGCTGGGGCACAGTCAGTGTCCTTGGTTTCAAGTTCAAGTTCGCCCAACGCGCTGCAAAAGCGCATTCGCGTGAGATAGTTAGTAATCAGGCGCCATCGAGCGGGACCTTCCAGACCGTCGTCCCAGATCGCCGGCTGATTGCCATACATGGCCTGAAAGTACTCACCACTGCGCTCCGACTGCAATACCTCTGCCACCTCAGCAGCCAGCACCTGAGCCTTACTAAGGTTCCAAATCGGCGGTATACCGGCATGTACAAACTGATAGTCATCCACAGTGAGTAATAGAGGCTGCTGCTGCAGCCAACCCAATAATTTGCCAGCATCTGGTGCCGCCAAAATATCGTCCAAGCTATCTTGTGTGGTTGGCCTTTTAACCCCATGGCTAATCGCTAAGAGATGCAGGTCATGGTTACCAAGTACCATTTTAAATGCATCACCCAGTTCATAGCAGAAGCGCAGAGTCTGAAGCGATTGCGGGCCACGATTAATCAGGTCGCCCACAGAGATAAGCTGATCACAGCTAGGGTCAAAATTTAGCCGCTCTAGCAGCTGCACTAGGGGTTCGAGGCAGCCTTGAATATCGCCAACGGCATACTGAGTCATCTAGTGCACAGCATGGGGTGTAGAGAGTAAAAATGGTTTAATCTGCGCTTCAAAATGCTCGCCTTGGTCATCAACTAGCTGGTAAGAGCCCTGCATGGTGCCAATCGGCGTATCCAGCATCACTCCGCTAGTATATTGATAGGATTCACCGGCCTCAATCAACGGCTGTTCGCCTATGACCCCATCACCTCTGACCTCCTGACGCTCCTGATTGGCATCTACAATAATCCAGTGCCGACTGAGCAACTGGGCTGGGCCAGTGCCCTGATTCTCGATGGTAATATGATAGGCAAAGGCAAAACGTTCCTCTTCGGGCTGTGACTGCCCTGAGAGATATTCGGTCTCTACGCTGACCTGTATAGGTTGGGTGCTGTTACTCATACTGACCTGTCAATGTTTTGATTAATAAGGTTGCTGAGAGCCACAAAGTCTCCCACCGGCAGCTGCTCGGGACGTCGCGACAAATCAATATGCTCTTGAACGGCCGCAAGATGTTCCCCATAGGGACGCAAACAGTTACGCAGAGTTTTACGGCGCTGCTGGAAGCAGTGGCTCACAATCTGACTGAGCAGCTGTTCATTCTCAGCAGTATGGGGCTTGGTTTTATGAGGTTTTAGCCTCACTACAGCAGACTGGACCCGGGGAGCTGGGCGGAAAGACTCCGGCGGCACGGGAATTAGCGGGTTCACCCTGCAGTGATACTGGATCATCACCGATAACCTTCCATAGGCCTTAGTGCCAGGGGTGGCACTAAGGCGATCCACGACCTCCCGCTGCAGCATAAAATGCATATCAGCAATCAGGTGTGAAATCTTAAGTAGATGAAATAATAGCGGGGTGGAGATATTGTAGGGCAGGTTTCCTACTAGGCGTAGCTCACGGCCGTCGTAAAAGTCCTCAAAGTTGGTCTTTAATGCGTCCCCGCTATGAATAGCAAACTCCGGATAGTCCACAAACTTCTCACCCAGATACTCCACGAGATCACGATCTAGTTCCAGCACCGACATACCTGGGCAGTATTCAATCAGATGCTCGGTAATAGCGGCCATCCCAGGACCAATTTCAATCAGATTATGTTCCGGCTTGGGGGCTATCGCCGCAACAATCTGACCAATAATCGTCTGATCGACCAAAAAATTTTGTCCAAAGCGCTTACGTGCCTGATGATTTAAGCTCAACTTGCATCCTCTTTAGCCTGCGCCATCTGTCTAGCCACTTCGATGGCTGTTATAAGGCTGCCATTATCCGCATCACCTGTACCCGCAAGATCCAAAGCCGTGCCATGGTCCACAGACGTGCGCACAATCGGCAGGCCCAAAGTGATGTTGGCGGCGCGACCAAAGCCCTGGTACTTTAAGACTGGTAGCCCCTGATCATGGTACATGGCCAACACGGCATCAGCTGACTCGAGATACTTGGCCGTAAACAGCGTATCGGCGGGCAGCGGGCCAATAATGTTGTTGCCGCGCTGACGAAACTGCGCCAGCACTGGCGTAATAATTTCAATTTCCTCCATGCCTAAATGCCCAGCCTCACCCGCATGGGGGTTCAGGCCGCAGACCAAAATCTGTGGATCAGCGATAGCGAATTTTGTCTTTAGATCATGATATAAAACATTCAGAACATTATTGAGCAGCTCTGAGTTGATAGCATCTGCTACCTCCCTTAGTGGCAGGTGAGTAGTGGCTAAAGCCACCCTTAGCTCCTGGGTGGCTAGCATCATTACTACAGTCTTAGTAGCGGTTTTTTCTGCGAGATATTCAGTGTGGCCAGAAAAGGCAATGCCGGCATCATTGATAATCGATTTTTGAACCGGCCCGGTGATCATAGCCTGGCACTCAGCCTTGCGGCAGGCCGCTATCGCAGCATCCAAGGTTTGCAGTACATAGTTAGCATTGCGACGATTTAACACGCCAGCTACCACTTGATCGGCCAACTGAACCGGGGCGATAACAAGCTCTCCTGGGGCCATGGGCCGAGCTGGCTGGCCAGGATCAAAGGGTATCAGGGTAAGTGGCAGCTCGAGTTGGGCAGCGCGCTGACTAAGCAAATTTGGGTCTGCAAAGGCAACCAGTTCACAGGGGTGGCCATTCTGAATGGTCTCAATTAACAGGTCAGGCCCGACACCGGCGGGTTCTCCCGGTGTCAGAGCCAGTCTTAACGTCATGACTCAACGGACTCTTTGATTTCTATAAAGGCCTCGTCACGAATTTCCTGCATCCAAACTTGCAGTTCCTCCTCGTACTTGCGCTGGCGCAACATACTTTCGGCTCGATTGCGCTGAATGTCAGCACTGAAGTCCTGTTCACGTCGATCAGTTACCTGCAATATGTGCCAGCCAAACTGCGAGCTAAAGGGTGCGCTGACTTCATTCAGGGCAATAGTATTCATGGTCTTCTCAAATTCAGGCACAAACATCCCCGGAGTAGACCAACCCAGCTCGCCACCCTTAAGGCCTGACCCAGGGTCTTCGGAATATTCCTTCGCTAGCTCAGCAAAGTCCTCACCCGCAATTACTCGATCACGCAGTGCATTGAGCTGACTTAGAGTAGTTTCCTGATCACGAATCTGGTTTGGCTTAATCAGAATATGGCGCGCAAAATGTTGCTCGACGAGACGTTCTCCGCCACCACGGCGCTCATAGAGCTTAAGTAGATGGTATCCGGCACCACTTCGAATGGGCGTAGAGATCTCACCCAGCTGCAAGTCTTCAACTGCATCGATAAAGACACCTGGCAACTGCGCCATCTTGCGCCATCCCAGATCACCACCTTTGAGTGCAGACTGATCCGCCGAATTGGCTATAGCTAACTCACGGAAATCTATGCCATTATTGGCCTGAGCCAAAATATCCTGGGCTCGTTCAAGCACTAGGTCTGCTTGCACTGTGCTAGCACTGGAGGGAATTCCCAGCAAGATTTGACCAATATTGACGTCAGGTGAGGTTAAAAACCGCCCCTCCTCAGAGTTGAGGAAATTATCTAATTCTTGCTCGCTAATCCGTATGCGACGCATTACCTTGCCCTGTTGTACACGCATTAGGGTTATTTCATTGCGAATCTCTTCACGCACCATGGCCACAGTCTGCCCGGCTGCATGAATCTGATCCACGTACTGCTCCATGCTGAGATTATTGCCCCCAGCTACCCGGGCCATAGCAGCATTAACCTCTTCATCGGTAATTCGCACTCCCGCGCTGTAGGCAATATTCAGCTGCAAGCGTTCAGATATCAGTTGGTCCAACACCTGCTGGCTTAAAATATCCTGGGGTGGTGCCTGGGTGCCAGACTGCTGAATCTGGCTATATACGGTGGCCAGACGCTGGTCGAGCTCACTCTGTAAGACCACGTCATCGTCAACAATTGCGATGACCTTATCTAGAATTTGTAGCTGAGCCGACGCTCCTAGCGAAGTAATAAGGGTCGCTGCAGCCAGCAGAGATTTAGAAATTTTCCAGAGGTTCATAACCATAAATACCATTGTTAAGCATTGTGTCTATCCGACCGCCAGTACCAGCCAGACCTTTAAATTGAATTTGGAAGAAAATGCCATTTCTGGCTTTAAGCTCCTCTTCCGGGAATAACATTTCGTCTTCACGATCCAGCCAGCGACGGGCAACTAAACTGGCTCGCCAGCAACAGCTGTTGTATTCGAAACCGGCAAATAACTCCAGTTCCCGCTTGTTGGTAAAATCGTGGTTCCAGCGTCCCACCCAGTTAAAATTACCTCCCACAGGGACAAAGGCCGATATATCTGCCTGCTCTATATCCTGATCGACATCCATACCATCGAAGAGGCGGGGCAGGCGGCGCGTGTATCTGTAGGTAAAATTAAACAGTCGGTTTTCGCGATCATTGTAACGCACGCCGAGGCTGCTTTTTTCCAATTCATTGTCATGATTGTCGTAGATAATATCACTAGTCAGCCGCCAGTTGTTGGATACTCTGGCGGCCCAGTCAATGGCTAGTGGCGACTGGTTGCGGCTCAGCTCGTCCAATTCTAAGCTGCTCGGCTCAGCTGATAGGGTTACGGCTCGATCTGAGTAATAAATTGACTGGGCAATACTCAGTTTCAGTCGCTCCTGCCCGGTATTTTGATCAATAAATCTGCTGGTAAATCCGATAGTAAGTCGATCCTCGTCTGAGATTCTATCGCCACCATTGAAGCGGTTGTCGCTAAATAGTAAATCATAGGACGGAGTAAATTCGCGGGTATCAAAATCTGGCAACTGAGACTGATCTTTAAAGGCGGCTTTGACATATTGCAGGCGCGGTTCAAATACCTGTTTAAAATCACTTAGCCAGCTGACATCTCGCTCAAGAAAAATACCAGTATCAATAGAATACACTGGCACTGTGATAGCTGGGCTTGCGTCTACGAGGTCAGAGCCTTGGCCCGACTTCAGATCATAGGACAGGTGCCTGGCTTGCAGCTGGGGTTTGAAGTATCCCCAGGTCCATCGTTTATCCCAGCTGACACTGTAGTCCAGGGCAGTGCGGCTGCCAGTAACCAACTGCTCGTTCTTGTGATCAAAGACCGCATGACGATTGTTAAGATTTATGACAAATGAGTTAGAAAGCCTGTAGTAGCCGTCAGCAGAAATTTGCGGAAGAACAGAGTACTGGTCATCCAGCCCCTCGGTAATTAACTGGTAAGCCTGCGCGGCAATGCGGTAATCCCAGTGCATAGTCTTGTAACTAGCTGAGGCACGGCGCTGCAAATGAGTGAGGCTGTTTTGGTCCAGCGTTAAATTGCCCAGATCGCGAAAATAATCCACATCGCTGACATGGTTGAGATCCAGAGAGGTCGACCAAGGCTGCCCGGCACCACCAAGGTGTTTTAGGCTAGTTAAATAACGGTCTTCACCCTCATAGGGGCGGAGCCCCGTTAGCGGATTGATTTCATCGTCATCGGCGCCACCTTTATCAGTCCCCAAAAAGCTGGCTTTAACCTCGGTCTCAGCCCGCTGGCTGAGATGGCGGAAGTCTACCTCCAGGCCTATGCCGCGCTCCTGAATATATCGCGGAGTGAAGGTAGCATCATAATTGGCGGCAAGATTCCAATAGATTGGTTGAGCGTAATCCAGGCCATTTCCTTTATCGATACCAATAGTTGGGAAAAGCAGGCCGGAAGAGCGCCGATCATCCACAGGAAACTTAACATAGGGTAGATAAAAAACCGGCACATCTTTTACAGTTAGGCGTGCATTCTTAACCGTAGCAAAACCGGAATTCTGGTCAATATTTATTTCACTGGTATTCAGTTGCCATGTGTTATCCCCAGGCTCACAGGCAGAGTAGGTAGCCTCATCGATAACAATAACGCCCTCTTCGTTACGCGACAGGGTTTTGGCTGTCCCTCGCACCGAGGCTTCGTGAAGCACATAGGTGGCGTTATCAATCTGCACCTCTTTGCTGTCTATGTTGATCTTGGCATTGTCGCCCAGCAGTAACATGCCGGGCTCGCGGAACCGCACATTGCCCTGCAGGGTTACCTGGCGGTCGGCCTGGTTAACTGTAGCGCTATCACTACGCACCTGACGATAGCCCTGAGAAATCTGCACATCGCCCTCCAGCATGGCGATATCATCGTTCATAGCTTCAGTACTATTGGCATTGACACGCAGCGATGCTTTTTCCGGTGCCAGCTCTGCATCTGGATAGTTTCTGCTGGGTTCTACGTAGGCACCACAGCAATTCGCGTCAAGCTCGGCACGCTGGTCTGGTGACATGTCAACCTGTTCTACCCAATCGAGGTTGCGTACTATGGCGACACGCGGCTCATCTGGATTGGCAACCTGCCTGGTCAGGCTGCGTGCAGGTCTTGGGGTTGCAGAAGTTGCTATTGGATCCAGCGCCCGCTCTATACAGAGCCAATCGCCGCTAGCATCCGCCGAGCAGTTCCACTCCGATGCCAATTCCTGTGCAGCAGCTGGGGCAAAAGGTGCCACAGCTAATGCCGCCAATACTAGAGCGCAAGCGCGTCGGCCAATGGTTTTGTAAGAGTCAAAAACTGCAAGCGGCAAAGCTATATTCCAGAAACTACCGTAGAACGAAGCATTTTACCTGATATATGGGGCGAGTAGAGACCTCTAAATGCCGCAAATAGGCTAGAATGGATTTTTTTTATTGTTGCATCATCAGCAGAGCTAAAAACAGGGTATTAAATCTTGTCGAATCAGCACCAAAACAACTTTTACAGCTGGATAAAGAACTGTCTGCCTGAAGGCAATTTGCTGGCTGGGCCGCTGCATGCCGAGCCCCTGACTGGCGATGCTGGCTTTCGTCGCTATTATCGCTTAAACACCAAACCGAGCCTGATTGCGGTGGATTCTCCACCCAGTAAAGAGAAAAACCTCGAGTATGTAAATATCGCCATGGTTTTCCAGTCCCATGGTTTGCGTACACCTTTAATCTATGCAGTGGATTTTGCTCAGGGGTTTATGCTGCTAGAAGATTTTGGAGATCAGCTTTTACAGCCGCTGCTAAGCCAGCAAAATTATACAAAGCTCTATGATCAGGCTGAAGCTAGATTGCTGGATATTCAGCAGCTTCCGGCCAGTCTAGATATTTTCCCGCGCTATGATGCCGAGCAACTGAGTGCCGAGATGGCGCTATTTAACCAATGGTTTGTTGGCGAGCTACTGGGTATCAGTCTGGATAAAGAAGAGATAGCACTTCTGGATAGTCTTTATCAGCAGTTAATTCTCAGTGCTCAAGAGCAGCCTCAGGTCCTGGTGCACCGTGACTATCATTCTCGAAATCTTATGCTGCTAGACGATAAAGAACTGGGAATTATTGATTTTCAGGATGCTGTGCTGGGGCCCATCACCTACGATCTGGTCTCTCTGTTAAAAGACTGCTATGTGCGCTGGCCAGCGCAGCAGATGCGAGATAGAGCTGTCAGCTTTAAAAACCAGACACAGCGCCTGAATCAGGATTTCGAAGTAACTGATCAGCAGTTTGTGCGCTGGTTTGATCTTATGGGTCTACAGCGGCACATTAAGGTGATGGGCATCTTTGCAAGACTGGCATTGCGCGATGGAAAAGCTGCCTATCTGAAGGATTTGCCCCAGGTCATCCAATACAGTCTCGAAGCGGCAAATCAGTATCCAGAAGGCAGTGCTTTTTACCAGTGGTTTCAACGGCGTATTAGCCCGCTATTAAGTGCTCAAGACTGGTATCAGCCGCCGGAAAGTCAAACCTTATGAAAGCCATGATCCTCGCCGCCGGACTGGGTAAACGCCTGCGGCCGCTCACTGAAACTACTCCCAAGCCATTATTGGACGTCGCAGGCAAGCCATTACTGCAGCATCATATTCAGCGCCTGGCGGCGATTGGTATTAGAGAGCTAGTGATTAATACCAGTTGGCTGGCGGAACAGATAGAAGATTATTTTGGCGATGGTACTGACCTGGGTGTCAGTATCAGTTGGTCGCGGGAATCACAGCCTTTGGAAACTGGAGGCGGTATTGCCAAGGCTCTGCCGATGCTAGGGAATGAACCATTTTTGCTTATTAATGGCGATATTTGGACTGACTTCCCCCTACAGAAAGTGATTGATCTGCAACTCGCACCTGAACTGGCGGGATGGCTATTATTAGTCCCCAATCCGGAGCACAACCCTGAGGGGGACTTTGCTCTTGCCAATAACCGCCTGAGTTTGAACAACAGTCCCAGGTATACTTTCAGCGGTCTGAGTGTTTTGCGGCCGCAACTCATTGCTGATTACCTGGCAGAGGATGCGAGTTTTCCACTGCGTGATATCTTGCAGCCTGCCATAAACTCGAATCTTATAGCGGGAGAAGTCTATACTGGGGACTGGTGGGATGTAGGAACCGTCGATCGGTACCAGCAGCTCAATAGCCATTTAAAATAAGAAGAGTCCAAAGGTTTACATAATCTATGATCTCAAGAACCTACTTCCAAGTTCTTTTCTGGTTGCTGTTTACCAGCGTGCTGTCTCTATCTCTGCTGCCTATATCCAGTGCTCAACTGATTGCTCATGGCGATAAAATAAATCATGCCCTGGCTTACGGGACTCTCTACTACTTTGCGGTCAGAGCCTATGGCTTTCGCTTCCCCCTGTGGCTGCTAGCAGTTGCTTTGGTGATGTTTGGTCTGGGCATAGAATTTGTCCAGTCTTTGACCGGTTACCGTTTTGGAGATCCATGGGATCTATTAGCTAATACTTCAGGCATCCTGGTGATATGGCTAGCCTTTAATCTGCGCAGGAGAAGGATATGATTTCGGTCTATCAGGGCAGTGACTATTTTGAGGCTCAGCTACTCAAAGGGCTGATGGAGCAGGAGGGGCTGCAGGTCTTTTTACAGGGTGCTGCTCTACAGGGCGGTCTCGGTGACCTGCCGGCTCTGGGCCATCTGTCAATTACAGTGAATGATGCGGATCAGCAGCGCGCTGAAGAAATTATAGCCGCCTATGAAAAGGGTGATTACAGTCTTGAAGGAGATGACTGATGACGCCTAGACTAAGGCGTTTGTCTCTGTGGTTGTCTCCGCTGGCGGCAGCATTGCTCAGCACATTGATGTCTTACTTCGGCTGGCCACCGGGAGGCGCTCTAACCGCAGGGCTGACCCTGCTCTGTGCTCTGTGGTGGGTCTTTGAACCCATACCTATTCCCGCTACCTCGATGATCCCATTGGGGGTGTTTCCCCTGCTGGGAATTTTAGATGGCCAGCAGGTGGCTCTGGCCTATGGGGATCCGCTAATTATTCTTCTAATGGGCGGAGCCATGTTGTCCAAGGCTATGGAAAAAAGTGGCGCCCACCGCCGTCTTGCACTGTATATGGTGAATCTGTTTGGAGCTGAGGACCAGCGCCGTCTGGTGTTTGGCTTTATGGTGGCCTCTGCAGTGCTTAGTATGTGGGTGTCCAACACTGCCACAACGCTAATGTTATTGCCGGTGGCCTATGCCGTATTGGACAGTGCTCAGAGCTCCGATGACGCCAAAAAACTGGCCGTGCCTCTGTTTTTGGGAATTGCCTATGCCGCGAGTATAGGTGGCCTGGGTACACCCATAGGCTCGCCTCCCAATGTGGTTTTTCTCAAGATCTACTCTGAAGCCACAGGTCAGATGCCTGGCTTTGGCCTATGGATGATGTGGGCTCTGCCGGTGGTGGCGCTGATGGTGCCGCTTGCTGGGCTATGGATTACCAGAGGTCTAGGTAAAACCACTGGCCTAGAAATTCCCCGGGTTGGTAGCTGGCGCACCGAAGAGGTGCGCGTGCTGTTTATCTTCGGGTTAACGGCACTGGCATGGATTACCCTGCGCGAACCCCTGGGTGGTTGGAGCAGCTGGTTTAATGTTCCCAGCGCAAACTACGCGGCTGTGGCCCTGACAGCGGTAGTGCTGATGTTTGTATTGCCCAATGGCCAGGGCGGAAAATTATTAGACTGGGAATCTGCTTCCACTATTCACTGGGGTGTGCTGTTGTTATTTGCTGGTGGCATAGCCATTGCCAAGGCTTTTGCGATCAATGGAATCAGCGCCGCCATAGGTGATCAGCTCTCGGGCGTCACCCGACTTTCAATTTTTGCGGTGATTCTTGTGGTGTCACTGTCGGTCACCTTTTTGACAGAGATCACCAGCAATACTGCGACCACTACGCTGTTGATGCCGATTTTGGCTGCTGCAGCCCTGGGAACTGGAATAGAGCCAGCAATACTGATGTTGCCGGCAGCACTTTCTGCCAGCTGCGCCTTTATGCTGCCAGTGGCCACCGCTCCCAATGCCATTGTATTTGGCACAGGCAGGCTAACAGTAGAGCAGATGGTGCGGGAAGGATTTGCCCTAAACTTACTCGGTGCGGTGGTGATAACTACAGTAGTGTATTTTTGGTTGGCCTAGGTGCAACTGATTAGTTGTCGAGTAGTACTTTGATATTGCTAGGCTGTAGTGTCTGGCTGCCGGCAAGCGAGAGCACCAGCGTTGTAATCTCATCCCAGATATCAGCTTGGCGTTGACCTTTGATGCCGCGATCAATGGCGCCGGCTTGATGTAATAGCATGCGCAGATGGGCGGGGCTAAGACGGCGCAGCGCATTGCGAAAAAGGGGGATTCGCTTATCCCAGACGCCAGCAGATTTTAGTGCCGTATCACTGTGCGCACCCTGGCTGACCTGTTCACTGGCCTTGACCAAAATACGCAACTCGCGGGTAATGGCCCAGAGCAAAGGAATGGCTTCGATGCCTTCGTTTTGCAGGCCTCGCAATGAGCGAGCCGCTGACTGGGCGTCGCCCATCAGCACCCTGTCTATAAATTCGAATAGGTTGTATCTGGCACTGTCTGCGACTACAGCAGACATCCTGTTGGCGTCGACCTTGCCGTCCAGAGCCAGTAATTTTAATTTCTCAATTTCCTGCATGGCAGCGAGCAGGTTGCCCTCGACTCGATCCGCTAAGATCTGTACCGCTTCTTGATTGGCCTGAATGCCGGCCTGTTGCAGTCGCTGCTGAATCCAGCGCGGCAAATGGGCCCCAGTGACAGGCCAGACCTGAATATGTGCGCCATGAGACTCCAGTGTTTTCATCCATTTACTATTTTGCGTGGCCCGCTCCAGCTTAGGCAGAACGATCAATAACAGGTTATCTGGATTGAGATTGGCACAGATTTCACAGAGGGCTTTGCTACCTTTATCTCCAGGCTTGCCATTTACAATGCGTATTTCCAGTACTTTTTTATCTGCAAATAGAGATAGGGAGTTGACTTCATTGAGCAACTGATTCCAGTCGTAGTTGCCTTCCACATAAAAAATTTCGCGTTCGGTAAAGCCGGTAGCTCGCGCTGCTATGCGCACCGCATCGGTGGATTCCTGAGCTAGAAGGGGTTCGTCACCACTAATAATATAGATCGGCAGAAGCTGCTTTTGCAGATGGCTGTGAAGCTGCTCTGCTTTTATTTTCACTGGGGAACCACGCTCAGGCGATTGAGAATTTGTCGCGCAAGCTCCTCGCGCATACCGTCTCTGATCAGTCGCTCCTCGTTGTCTGAGGCCAGCACATCCCGCTCATCAAATTCATAGACTCGCTCTACAGAGGCGGTTGACAGGGGGATTATCTGATTGCCCGAGTTGTCGATAATTACAAAATCGACATCTTCATTAAGCTGGAACTCTGCGACCCGAGCGCTGGGGTTGAGAGTGGCTGTGCGGCGATTGCGCTTAAAGTCGACGATTACCACGGAGTATTTAGCATCTGCAGCACTGGCTACAACGTCGACTCCATAGAGGTTCAATGCTCTGGTCAGCTCGGTAATCAAGGCGCTGTGAGGATCCTGAGAGGATAGATGCAAACTACCGATATCTTCCGGTACTACCTGGGCATTGCGCAGCTGCCAGCCGCAGGCCGACAGCAGCACTGTTAAGTAAACACTCAGAACAAGTAGTGATATTTTTTTCATAAATAAGGGCTCTATCAGCGGTTATTTAGTTGGCGACTATATTCACCAGCCGTCCCGGAACCACAATAATTTTGCGAACCGTCGCTCCCTCAGTGAAACGCTGGACATTGCTGTCGTCAAGGGCCATTTTTTCGATGGACTCTTTGGAGGCGTCCGCGGCGACCTGTATTTTGCCGCGCACCTTGCCATTGACCTGAATCACCATCTCAATAGAGCTGCGTACCAGCGCCGCTTCATCCAGAGCTGGCCAGGCTGCATCTGCCACGGCGCCACTATGGCCCATAAGGGTCCAGAGGTGATGGCAGATATGCGGGGCAATAGGTGCCAGCAACAATACGGCACTGGTCAGAGCCTCGTGGCGCACTGCAATGCTCTGGGGTTCATTATTATCAAGTTTGGCTAACTCATTTAAGAGCTCCATGACTGCAGCTATCGCGGTATTGAAGGTGTTGCGGCGACCATAGTCGTCATTGACCTTGCTAATAGTCTCATGGGTCTTGCGACGCAGGTCCTTTTGGGCATCATTGAGGCTCTGGATGTCCAGAGCAGTAATATTACCCTGGTCGAGATGACCATTAACCATTACCCAAAGCTTGCGCAGGAATCGATGGGCGCCGGCAACTCCCTCATTGCTCCATTCCAGTGTTTGCTCCGGGGGTGCTGCGAACATAGTAAACAGACGCACTGTGTCGGCGCCATGCTTGTCGATTGCGGTCTGTGGGTCGACGCCGTTATTTTTGGATTTTGACATCTTAGTAATGCCGCCACTATGCACCAGATTGCCTGTGGCAGTTTCTTTGGCGCTAATAGTGCGGCCCTTTTCATCGCGCTCCACTGTGACCTCTGCTGGCGCCAGCCACTGCTTGCGACCCTCGCTCTCAGTGTAGAACGATTCTGCCAAGACCATCCCCTGACACAGCAGACTCTTAAATGGCTCGCTGCTCTCGACCAGGCCTTCGTCGCGCAATAATTTGTGATAGAAGCGGGCATAGAGCAGATGCAAAATGGCATGTTCAATGCCGCCAACATACTGGTCTACGGGCAGCCAATAATTGGCTCGGTCGGGGTCCAGCATGGCGTTATCTAAGTCAGAGCAGGTAAATCTGGCGTGGTACCAGCTAGATTCCATAAAGGTGTCAAAGGTGTCAGTTTCATGTTCGACAGCCTGACCATTGTGCTGTGCTTTTTTCCATTCCAGATCGGCTTTGATGGGCGATTGAATGCCATCCATCTCAACCTCAGTAGGCAGCAGGACAGGTAGCTTTTCAAGAGGGACGGGAATCTCGCCACCAGCGGCCAGATTGTACATAGGAATAGGTGAACCCCAGTATCTTTGACGGCTAACACCCCAGTCGCGCAGACGGTAATTAGTCGTGACTGAGCCGTGGTTTTTGGCTTCAAGAGCCGCGGCAATGGCATCGAAGGCGGCTTCGAATTCGAGGCCGTCGTATTCCCCAGAATTGATCAACACGCCTTTGCTAACAAAAGCCTCAGTCGCTAGGTCACAGGTCTCATCGCCTACCGCTGCAACCACCTGCTTAATCTCTAGATGATATTTTTTAGCGAATTCATAGTCACGCTGATCATGGCCAGGCACTGCCATCACAGCGCCGGACCCATAGTCCATTAAGACGTAATTGCCAACCCACACCGGCACCATCTCTCCAGTCAATGGATGTACTGCGCTGATAC
Source organism: uncultured Porticoccaceae bacterium (assembly GCA_965656965.1). Classification (GTDB taxonomy): domain Bacteria; phylum Pseudomonadota; class Gammaproteobacteria; order Pseudomonadales; family Porticoccaceae; genus HTCC2207. Next base: position 90,359 of record CBFHMK010000010.1, on the reverse strand, counting down.
CGGTATCCATGCCTAGCTTTTCCATGGTGGCCATCTCGGCCTCAGACACCTGTTGGGTCTGGCACTGCTGAATAAATTCGGCTAGCCCAGGATTGGAATCCGCTATTTGCAGAGCAATAGGGTGCTGGGTAGCCAGGGTCAGATAGGTCACGCCCATCAGGGTATCCGGTCTGGTGGTGTACACATCAAAACTTGAATACTCACCAACAGCTGTGGCCAGATCGAAGGTCATGTTGACGCCACGACTCTTGCCAATCCAGTTGCGCTGCATGGTTTTGACCTGTTCAGGCCAGTGCTCTAAATCATCGAGGTCATCCAGCAATTGCTCAGCATAATCGGTGATGCGGATAAACCACTGCGGTATCTCTTTGCGCTCGACCGGGCTATCACAGCGCCAGCAACAGCCATCAATGACCTGTTCATTTGCCAGTACCGTGGCATCATTTGGGCACCAGTTGACCGCGCTGGTCTTCTTGTACACAAGGCCTTTTTCGTACAGTTTGGTAAAGAACCATTGCTCCCACTTGTAATAACTGGGCTCGCAGGTGGCCAGTTCTCGCGACCAGTCAATCCCAAAGCCCAAAGACTTAAGCTGGCCTTTCATATAGGCAATATTTTCCAATGTCCATTTGGCAGGTGCAGTTTTATTTTGAATAGCCGCATTTTCTGCGGGCAGGCCAAAAGCATCCCAGCCCATTGGATGCAGCACATTTTTACCCTGCATGCGCTGGTAGCGAGCGATTACATCGGTAATGGTGTAGTTGCGTACATGCCCCATATGCAGCTTGCCGCTGGGATAGGGGAACATTGCCAGGCAGTAGAACTTCTCCTTGCTGGGATCTTCTGTGACCTCAAAGGTTTGATTGTCGTTCCAATATTTTTGTGCATCCCGTTCTATGCTGGCGGGATCATAATGCTGTTCAATGGTCATGAAGATTCACTGCTTATAGGGTTTAGATAACAGCCGTGAATTATAGGGGAAGTGGGGCCACTCTAACAGCGGTTAGAGTGGCTGAGGTCTATCTGATTTAGCTGGCCTGTCTTTCAGGAATGCCGAGCTCTTCAAGCTTGGCAGCCATATCTTCCGCGGAGGTGGGCGCATTGATTTCGCGATCTATAAAAAGAATCTTACCGTCTTTACCTATGTAAAAAGTATGGCGCTTAGGCACGCCATAAAATGCCAGCACCTCATAGGCTTCGGCGACCGCCTTGCTGGGGTCACTCAGCAGTGGAAAATCAGCGTCATTCTCTTCGGCAAAGGCCTGGTTTTCCTCTAAGGGATCTACGCTGGCCATGAAGTAGGTTACATCCAGACGCTTCAGCAAATGACCATTCTGCGCCAGAGACTTGCACTCGATGGTACAGCCACTGGTAAACGCTTTTGGATACCAAGCAATTACAATCGCCTGTTTGTCATGAAACTGCTCCAGAGTATAGGTTTTTCCATCAGTGGCCTGCAGGGTAAAAGCAGGCGCCTGATCGCCAACTTCCAGAGCCGATGCTGTTGCGGACAGCGCTAGTAATAGGCTCAGCACTAGGTTGCTATAAAGTGTTTTCATCTTAAAGATCCTCGTTAGGCGTTTTAGTCTTTCTGTTCTGTCTTCTGCGGCTGAGTACTAAGCCTGCACAGATAATTAGCGAAGCAATCACAATGGGCCAGCTACCCCAGCGTGAAAACAATGTCTGTCCGGTTCGCGGCTGGATACTGCCGCTCAGTTCCCCAGCGCTAAACTGGTCGAGCTGTTGATAGATGCCACCACGGTAATCCACCAGAGCAGTAATCCCATTGTTGGTACCACGCAGCATAGGCTTACCGTTTTCAAGCGCCCGCATACGCGCCATCTGCATATGCTGCTGTGGCGCGATGGAGTGCCCAAACCAGGCATCATTACTAACGGTTAGAATCATGCTGGCATCAGCTGCGCTCTTAGCTACCAGATTGGGGTAGGCTATTTCATAGCAGATGGCCGTGGCAATAGACTGCCCTTTCGCAGTCAGTAAACCCTGGTCCGCTGAGCCCAGTGAAAACGAGGACATCGGCAGATCAAAAAAGCGATTTAACCCGCGTAGAAAATTCTCTAGCGGCACGTACTCTCCGAAGGGCACCAGCCTGGTCTTGTCGTACTGGCCACGGGAATCACCCAGTGCCAGCATGGAGTTATAATACCGTCGATTGCGTGCATCCTGTGTGGGTATACCAGTAAACAGTGCGGTTTGGTTCACTCTGGCGAGATTGTCCACCTCAATCAGATAGTCCATCACCTGTCTGGGTAGGGCTGGGATCGCACCCTCAGGCCAGATAATGAGATCCGCACCCCAGTGGGGCTCAGTCTGTTGTCGCAACTGATCTAGAATCCCACCCTGTTCTGCAATTGACCAGCGGTCCTCTTGCTCAATATTAGGCTGGACCAGCACCACCGATAGCGGCTGCTCTGTGGCCTCTGTCCACTCCACCTTCTGTAGGGCATAGCCTGCAGCGATAAGAACCAGAATCACAACCGATACCATACTTAGGCTGCGGCTGAATGATTTTTTTATCAGCAGCTGTACCGCCAACCCTGAGATCAATGCACTGACAAAGCTCAGCCAGAGAACGCCCCCTAATGGCGCCCAGCCGTTAAGCCAGGTATCCGTATGGCTGTAGCCGGCATAGAGCCAGGGGAAACCAGTAAAAATCCAGCCCCGCATCCATTCGCTTAATACCCAGATTGCGGCCAGCCCTAATATCTGTGATAGGGCTGTCTGGGGAATAAATGCGCTCAGGGTAAAGGGCGCAGCAAACAAAAAGGCTAAAAATAAACAGAATAAAACGGTACCAAAAAGAGCGGCGGGGGCTGCTATATAACCATGATCGTGGATACTTACATAGACCCAGCTAACCCCGGCGAAAAAAACGCCAAAACCGAATACTGCGGCCTTAATAAAGGCCTGTTTGGGCGTTTGCTCTACAAGGGCCCAGAACAGAACTGATGCGCTAACAATGGCCATTGGCCAAAAGGAAAATGGCGCCAACGCCAGAGGGAAGACTGCGCCAGATGCAAACAGCGCCAGAAATTTCTGTCCTCTTGCCAGACTCATTTATGCAACTGCATCAGAGGTCGTTCTTGCGAACTTCCAGAAGATTGATCTTGCGCTTATCGCCATCGACAACCTTAAAATCGAAGTTCTCAATGCTTGTGGTCTCGCCAATCTTGGGGAGATGGCCGAAGGCATGCACGACTAAACCGCCCAGGGTGTCGAATTCATCGTCAGAAAAGCCAAGATCAAAATATTCATTAAAATCGTCAATTTCAGTGATGGCCTCTACGCTGTACAGATTATTGTCAATCTTGCGAATTTGCTCAGCCTCATACTCATCGGTTTCATCCTCTATCTCGCCGACGATTTCTTCGAGTACATCCTCAATGGTCAGCAGGCCGGATACGCCACCATATTCGTCGACTACCATGGCCATGTGATAACGCTGCTCACGAAATTCTTGCAGCAATATATTGAGGCGTTTGCTCTCTGGAATAATGGTCGCTGGACGCAATAAACTCTTCAAGTCGAACGACTCTTTGCCAGATAGCACCAGAGGCAGAAGTTCTTTGGCCAGCAGTATCCCCAGCACATCATCAGAGGACTCGCCAACCACAGGAAAGCGGGAGTGCTGTGACTGAATAACCAATTCCAATATTTTCTCCAGGCTCCAGTCTTCCTCAATCACTTTCATCTGTGATCTGGGGATCATAATCTCGCGAGCCTGAAGGTCAGAGACCTTGAGTGCACCCTCCATGATCTGTAGCGCACTGGCATCAATAATGGACTCATTCTCTGCACTGCGCAGCATATCGGCGACTTCGTCACTGCTAGTTGGGTTGGCAGAGAATACTCTTCCTATCTTCTTGAGGAGCGAGTCGTCTTGGCCGTTATTGGTGATTTCGTCGTTCATGTGCTTCTCGTTAGGGCTCTTATTATTCTTGTTAATTAATGTCAGCGTAAGGCGCGGGAAAGCCCAGGCCCAGTAAAATTTCTGTTTCCAATCCTTCCATCAGCTCAGCATCGCTATCGCTAATATGATCATAGCCAAGCAGATGCAGTACCCCATGCACCGTCATGTGGGCCCAGTGGGCCTGACTGGATTTTCTTTGTTGCGCAGCCTCAGCAGCCACTACTGGCGCACAGATTACCAAATCGCCTAGTATAGACAATGGTTCTGGTGTGACGGCGTCAAAGGGAAAGGAGAGTACATTGGTGGGGCCACTTTTGCCGCGGTACTGTTGATTGAGTTCGGCGCTTTCGTGGGTGTCGACAATTCTTACGCTCAGCTCAGCAGTCTCTCGCTCGTCACGGAGGGCTGCACTGGCCCAGCGCTGCATACTGTCTTCGTCGGGCGCCTCTTCAGATGAGCAGGCCATCTGAATGTCGATAGAAATGGTCATGATTGGCTAGCTGGCGCCTTTTTCAAAGTCATCATAGGCATCCACAATGCTTTGAACTATAGGGTGGCGCACAACATCTCGAGACTCGAAATGGGTAAAGCTAATTTCGTCAACATGCTGCAACACTTCGCAGGCATGCACCAGGCCTGAGCTGACGCCGCGAGGTAGATCGATCTGCGACATGTCACCAGTGATCACAGCGGTAGAGCCAAAACCAATACGGGTGAGAAACATCTTCATTTGCTCACGGGTGGTATTCTGGCTTTCATCAAGAATAATATAGGCACCATTGAGGGTGCGGCCACGCATGTAGGCCAGGGGTGCAATTTCAATCACATTGCGCTCCTGTAGTTTGGCCACAGTTTCGAAGCCGAGCATCTCATGCAGCGCGTCATAGAGAGGGCGTAAATAGGGGTCCACTTTCTGAGCCAGATCGCCAGGCAGGAAGCCCAGTCGCTCGCCAGCTTCAACAGCAGGCCTTACCAACAGAATCCGTTCTACCTCATCACGCAATAAGGCCTCTACAGCACAGGCTACGGCCAGATAAGTTTTACCTGTTCCGGCTGGGCCAATACCAAAGTTAATATCATGGGTCTGAATAGAGCGCACATAGCGTTGCTGGTTCAGGCCGCGGGGTTTGATATTGCCTTTCTTAGTGCGGATTACCGAAAAGCTTTCAATATTATCGGCAGAGTTAAGATTGTTGGCAGGTTGAGTCATAGGCTTCTCTCTCTCACTTTGACGGAGGTGGAGGTGGACTTCTTCAGCAGACAGTTCTGAGTAATGGGCTGTCTCCTGATACAGGTTGTAGATAACATCAGCAGCAGCCTGGGATGCTGCAGTTTCACCATATACGGCAAAGAAATTATCCCGCGAGCGAATCTCAACGTTTAATCGCTGTTCGATAAGGCGCAGGTTTTCATCAAATTGACCGCAGAGTGAGGCGAGACGATGAGCGTTATTAGGCTCAAGAGTGATGCTGTAAGCTGATGGCTGAGTATCCAATCGTTTCAATAGGAGCTGTAAGGCCTTTCCATAATTGACATATCTGTAGCATAGCGCGAACTATGGAGAACGGTAAACTTTTTTATTGTACAAAGATGCCAGAAAACGGGCCATAAACGGCTGCAGTTTAATGTTCTGTCAGGGTTCCGCGCAGGCTATTGGGCAGGGCCTCAGTAATGTCCACATCGGCGAATTGACCGATCAGGCTATGGTTGTCACAGCGAAAGTTAACCACACGATTATTTTCTGTGCGGCCTTGAAGCTGCCCAGGGTCCTTTTTGGAGATGCCAGTGACCAGCAGATTAGCTCTGCTGCCAACCATGCGGCGGCTAATTGCCGCAGCATTCTGGCTGATGCGATCCTGGAGGATTTTTAGGCGCATTTTCTTGGTTTCTTCGCTGGTATCATCTGCCAGGTCCGCTGCTGGAGTCCCGGGGCGAGCGCTATAGATAAAGCTAAATGAGGTGTCAAAACCCACGTCTTCAACCAACTTCATGGTCGCAGCAAAATCGTCTTCTGTCTCTCCGGGGAAGCCGATAATAAAGTCCGATGAAATACTGATATCTGGACGCAGTGCTCGCAGACGACGGATCTTAGATTTGTATTCGATCGCTGTGTGGCCGCGTTTCATGGCCATCAGTATGCGATCCGAACCGCTCTGCACTGGCAGATGCAGATGGCTGACCAGCTCAGGCACCAGACTGTAGGCATTAATCAGGGCGTCAGAGAACTCCACCGGATGGCTGGTAGTATAGCGAATGCGATCGATGCCCTCTATCTCCGCCACAAAGGGCAGTAATTCGGCAAAATCGCAGATGGAACCATCGAGCATATCGCCACGATAGGCATTGACGTTTTGACCCAGGAGATTAACTTCACGAACACCCTGAGCTGCCAGCTCGGCAACCTCGGCTAGTACGTCGGCCATCGGACGGCTGACCTCTTCGCCCCTGGTGTAGGGCACTACGCAAAAAGTACAGTATTTGGAGCATCCCTCCATAATCGAGACAAATGCGCTGGCGCCGTCGGCTTCGGGCGTCGGCAGGCGATCGAATTTTTCAATTTCGGGAAAGCTGATATCCACTACCACAGTACCGTCAGTCTGCCGAGATTCCATCATTTCTGGCAGGCGATGCAGGGTCTGAGGCCCGAAAATCACGTCCACAAAGGGAGCTCGTTTGGCTATAGCCTCACCCTCTTGGCTGGCAACGCATCCGCCGACCCCGATCACCAGGTCAGGGTTAGCCTCTTTAAGATGTTTCCAGCGTCCCAGTTGATGGAAGACCTTTTCCTGAGCTTTTTCGCGAATCGAACAGGTATTTAAAAGAATAACGTCGGCATCCTGGGCGCTGTCGGTGGGCACCATGTTGTGGCTATCACCCAGCAGATCTTGCATGCGTGCAGAATCATACTCATTCATCTGGCAGCCATGAGTAACGATATGCAGCTTTTTAACGGATTTTGCTGTCATTTAATGGGTTATTCTTTGATCGACATTAGGGGGCAGCATTATAGCTGTGCAGGACCAATTGGCAACATTAAAGCAGTGTACTCGAGGCCTCTTGTGGTATTATGCCGCCCTCGAAACAACAGTAAATTATGCAGACAATTGATGACTAGCGAACCCATTTACCGTATCACCTTTTTCAATCAGGGACAGGTCTACGAAATCTACGCCAAGCAGGTTTTTCAGAGCGATCTCTGGGGTTTTTTGGAGGTCGAAGAATTTGTCTTTGGAGAGCGTTCGCAGATGATTGTGGACCCTGCTGAAGAAAAGCTTAAAAATGAGTTTTCAGGGATCAAGCGCAGCTTTATCCCTATGCAGTCGATCGTACGTATTGACGAGGTGGAGAAAGAGGGCGCCTGTAAAATCACTGAGGCACCCAGTGGCGGCAATGTCACAGCATTTCCATTCCCTAGCATGGCAGGCGGAAAGCCGTCAAAAGACTAGGCTTTAAACCATAAGGTCAATAGCCAGAGCCATATTACTAAACAGGCTATGGCCCCGTAATATCGCTGAAATAATGTCAGAATAATCTGTGACTGTGGTAAAGTTTGGCCAAGGAAATACCCCGGCCACGGCCCTGGGTGAGCGTTGGCTAAACAGAGGTTTTGAATGACACAGAATACATTAGAGCTGCTGCCGTACGAATTCGCGCGGCTCAATCAAGTGCTGCTGCAGAGCGACTCCGGAAATCTCTTGTTGGGCCCCAACGCCCCGGACTGGGCAATAGGCGAAGTCAGTCGTGCGGCTGGCGCTGATCTCAATGTCAGCTATGTGCCCGCAGAAGAATTTGATACGGTACTCAGTCAGGTCTACAGCGGTCGTCAGGGTTCATCGGAATCTGTGATGGAAGACATCAAGGATTTTGTCGATCTGGAATCTGCCGCCGCGGAGCTGGAAGAGGTAGGTGACCTGCTGGATGCGGAAAATGATGCGCCCATAGTACGGTTGCTAAATGCTATTTTGGCCGAATCGCTAAAAGAAAATGCCTCTGATATTCATATTGAGCCCTATGAGAAAGAAGCGCTGGTGCGCTTTCGTCTCGATGGCGTTTTGAGAACCGTTCTAAGCCCCTCAATTCAAATAGCCCCCCTGTTAATTTCCCGGATCAAAGTCATGTCCAAGTTGGATATTGCTGAGCGACGTCTGCCTCAGGATGGCCGCATGAGCGTGCGCTTGGGTGGGCGGAGCATTGACCTGCGTATCTCTACCATGCCCTCCAGTCATGGTGAGCGAGTGGTGATGCGTCTTTTGGATAAAGATGCAGGCAAATTGCAGACTGACGATTTGGGAATGCCACCGGAGTCTCGGCGCGAACTCAATGAACTGGTTTCAAGGCCACATGGCATTATTCTGGTTACCGGGCCCACGGGTTCAGGTAAGACCACCACCCTCTATGCCGCGCTGCAACAGATGGATCGCCAAGAGCGAAATATTATGACGGTGGAAGATCCGGTGGAATACGATCTTATGGGTATCAGCCAGACACAGATTAATCTGCGTGCCGGCATGACCTTTGCCCGGGGTCTGCGCGCGATTCTGCGTCAGGATCCAGACGTTATTCTGATCGGTGAGATTCGCGATGGTGAGACTGCCGAAATTGCCACCCAAGCTAGTTTGACTGGCCATCTGGTGCTGTCCACTTTACACACCAATACTGCCGCCGGTGCCATTACCAGGCTCCAGGATCTTGGTGTCGATAGCTTTTTGTTGGCTTCGACAGTTCGCGGCATTCTTTCTCAGCGCTTGATGCGCAGGCTCTGTCAGCACTGCCGTCAGGAAGTTGAAGCAGATGAATATCAGCGCGGCCTACTAAATCTTGAAAAGGGCCAGACGATATATCAGTCTGCGGGCTGTGCCGAGTGCAACAACACTGGCTTTGCGGGTCGTCAGGCATTGTTTGAGCTGGTTACTGTGGACGCGCCACTTCAGTCCCTAATTCATGAAAATGCCGGTGAAATCGAGTTAGAAGAATCTATTCGCCAGCGTGTCCCCAGTATTCGCGAGGCTGGCTTTGCGCTGGTGCGTGAGGGCGTTACCACAGTCGAAGAAGTTCTTCGCGTTACCAGTGTTTAAGTTTTATGCCAGTCTTTGATTACAGTGCTTATGACGCCGCCGGCAAACTGGTCGACGGCGTGGTTACAGCTGATTCAGAGCGCCATGCCCGTCGTCTGCTCAAAGAAAAGAGCCTACTGCCATCAAAACTAAGTGAAGTCAGCCAGAATGCCAATAAGAGTTCTGGTCGCCGCCGTCGCGAGGCGCGGGTTAACAACTTCGACCTGTCGCTAGTGCTTCAGCAGCAGGCCATATTGATTCAGTCTGGGCTGCCTTTGGAAGATGCCCTGCGCATGACCATTGAACAGGCAGAAACCGACAAACAGCGGCGCATGGTCGAAAGCTGGCGCAGTGAGATTGTCGAGGGGCGTAGTTTTTCCGAGGCCCTTCGCCGCTCGCCCTACCGGATTCCAGAGGCGGTAATTGCAGGCATTGGCGTGGGCGAGGAGAGCGGGCATCTGCACAGGGTTCTTATCCGCCTGGCCGAAGATCTTGAAAACAGTGCCGAAAATCGCAAAACAGTCACTCGAGCGCTGATTTATCCCGCCACTCTAATCGGCACCTCAATTATGGTAGTGGCCATTATGATGGTCTGGGTTGTCCCCAAAATCACTGCTATTTTTGCCAGCTCAAATCGTGAGTTGCCACTGATCACTCGCATTGTGATTGGTGTCAGCGAGTTCACTCAGGCCTATGGTCTGTATCTGCTGGCGCTGATCATTGCCGGCACCCTGGTTTTTGTCAGGATGATGAGAGACCCTGAGCGCAGAGAGCGCTGGCATGGCATGTTGCTGAGAGTCCCTGGGCTGGGTCGCTGGACGACCATGGCCAATATAGCCGACTGGTCGCGGAGTCTGGGGGTGCTGCTAAACAATGGTGTTCCCGCGCTGGCAGCCTTAAAAATTTCATCCTCAGTGGTTAATAATCTCCATCTGCGCAGTAAGATGGAACGGGTTACTGAAAGTATGCGACGTGGCAGCAGCTTGCAGAAAGCCCTCGAGGAAAACGAGGTTGGCAGTGGGTTTTTAATTCATATGGTGGGTAGCGGTGAGGCCTCCAGTGAGTTGGATAAAATGTTACTGCGGGTTGCGGATTATTATTCACTGCGTCTAGCCAATGCTGTCGAAGTGTTTCTCAAGCTGATTAACCCGGTCCTAATTATTTTTATGGGAGTCATTATTCTCTCTGTTGTGGCCGCAGTAATGCTGCCAATTATGGATATGAATAATATGGTCTAAAGTTTGTGGCTTGCCTAACCTGTGATTCTGCTGGGTCGGCGGCCAGACTGAATGTTTTTAGATAACTAATTTAGGTGTAATGAGATGAAAACAACGAACAAGCAGGCAGGTTTTACCCTGATCGAAATGATGGTTGTGGTGGTAGTGATCGCTCTGCTGGGCGCTATGATTGGCCCGACTTTATTTGGCAAGGTGCAGCAGGCTCAGGAAACCAGAGTTGCTCAGGATATTAGAGTTATCGAGAGCGCGTTAAAGTTTTATCGCCTCGATAACTACCGATATCCCACTCAGGCTCAGGGTCTGGAGGCGCTGGTCAATGCGCCAGGAGAATCCGCCGGTAACTGGAACGGGCCCTATCTGGAAGCCATGCCCAATGATCCCTGGGGCGTTCCCTATCAGTATCAGAGCCCTGGGAGCCGTGGCAAAGACGTAGATATCTATACGCTGGGTGTTGATGGTCAGCCAGGTGGCGAAGGCTCTGATAAGGACTGGGGCAATTGGAACATCAAGTGATGTGTCGCTTTGATCTCCCATTTAATCCAGGTTGAACATGCACCCAACGAAGCGTCAAAACGGCTTTACTCTGATCGAAATAGTTGTGGTGGTAATGATTATCGCGACCATCTCTGCGATGAGTGTTTTGGCGATAAACCAGGCTTTTGGGCGGCGCTATTCCAGCGAGGCAGACAACTTGCTGATTTGGCTGCAGCAGCTGGCTGAGAACTCTGCGCTCCAGGGAGCCGCCTATGGCGTGGTCACCGAGCCGGGCGATCCTGAGATGCAAACCCCAGCCCAGTTGCGCGCGGTTATTTACTACCGGCAGCGCTGGGTTGCAGTCACAGCTCCAGCGCCCTTTGTGCTCAGCGAAGATGCCAGCATCGATTGGCTTATGGATAGCTATGGGGAAGAAGAGTTGTTACCTCAGCAGATTATTGCCAGCCAGGAAACCGATAGTACCGAGCAGGACGCTATGGATGAGGAAGATTTCCTGTTACCTGAGGTAGCCTTCTTACCCGATGGATACCTTGAGCCACAGGGCCAGGTCCAACTCAGCTTTGACTCCTCTGAGACGGTATTTATTTTCCAATGGGGAGAGCAGGGCTCGACCATAACGATGGAGCTCAAGCGCTAATGAAAAGTGCTCGCAATGACCGTGGTTTTACTCTGATCGAAGTTACTGTAGCCCTGGCTATTCTGAGTTGGGTGCTGTCCAGCGCGCTCTACCTAGTACATCAATATAGTGACGAGAGGCTGAAATTGCGCGAACGATTTTTTTCAACTCAGGTGTCTTGGAATCGCCTAATGGAGCGCTACCAATATGCTCAGGGCTGGGTGCCACAATCCGAGCGCAGCGCCAAGAAAACCAAAGGTATCGACGAACAGGCTGGCCAGAGTTGGCGCTGGGAGCTGACCACCGAGGCAGCCATGGGAGAAGATCTCTTCCGCTACGAGGTCAAAACTGGCCTGGCTGATGGTGAGCAATTTACTGGGACCCTGGCTATCTACCTGGTGAGTGATGGCCGATGAGGGGTAGATCCATAAGCAGGCAGTCGGGGTTTACCCTGATAGAAACCGTGGTTTCACTTATGCTACTGGCGGTGATGTCAGTGCTCTCCTATCAGGCGGTGGACGTGGTGCTGGGTACCAATGAGCGTAGCCGTCAGGACCTTGCCGATGAGGCCATGTTACAGCGCGCCTGGCAAATTATTGGTCGCGATATTATGCACCTGCGGCCACGCCTTTTTACAGATGGCTTTGGCGATCAGGAGCCGGCTTATATCACGGATGTTAGCGAGTTTGGTGTGCGCTTTAGCCGTGGTGGCGGGCCAATGGTGCGCACCAACCCCAGTGGTATAAGGCGCGTTGAATACAGCATTAATGACCAGCGTCAGTTGCAGCGTCAGTCCTGGGCCATCACTGAGTCGCCTCGGCTGAGTGACGGCAGTACCCAGATTCTGGTAAATAATGTTGATGAGGTGCTGTTCGAGCATCTCACCAAAGATTATTTTTATAGTCCAGACTGGCCTCCAATTAATGAAACACATAGCCCGCGCAGTCTGCCAAAAATGATTCGTGTCACCATTGTGCTGGATGGCGAAACAGAAACATCCAGATTATTTCCCGGAGTCTTTGCAGAGTGAATGGTCGAGCCTACAGAAAGCAGACCGGCGTAGCTCTGTTGGCGGCTCTGATTTTAATGCTGGCCCTGGTCATTACCCTAGGCAATATTTTCTATCGACATCAGATTGATGTTTCGCAGGCGACAGCCTCTCTGCACGGCGATCAGGCCATGCTTTTGGCTATGAGTGGCGAAAACTGGGCGCTACAGCTGTTATCTGATGATCAGGACGACTTAGAGGTAGATGATTTTAGCGAGGACTGGGCTCAGGCTATGCCCCTTTTGCCCGTTGACGGGGGTACGGTAACTGGTTGTATTGCCGACTTGCAGTCCAGAGTAAATCTAAACAGCTTTGGCGGTTACACTGAGCAGTCACTCAGGGCAGAAAGTAATTCAGATATCAGTGGCCATGCTAAGGTCTGGCTTGCGCTACTCAGGGCAATGGATATGCAGGTAGACCCTTCTCGCACAGCTGCCATTATCGACTGGGTAGATGTGGATTCAGAAATCATTAATAGCTGGGGTGCCGAGCAGCCCGACTATGACGGCTACAGCCCATCTCGGGTTGCTGCCAATGGCCTGATTACCGATGCGACAGAACTGGCAGCGATCAGAGGTTATCAGGTCGCTGAGGTTCAACGCCTAATGCCCTGGTTGACCGCTCTGCCAACCGAAACAGCGATCAATGTAAATACGGCTTCTACTGAGTTATTGGTAGCCCTGGGGGGAGATCTGGGGCTGGACTTTAGCGAGATAGTTATAGAGGGGCGACCCTTTGCCTCAACCCAAGACTTCTACCAACTTGTCTCAGAGAGCATGCAACTTGACCTAGATAATGTAAAAGGCCGCTGGCCCCTGACATTAATTGGGGTAAACTCCAGTTACTTTGAGCTTTACCTGGAAGTGATATTAGGCGAGGCGCGCATCGAAGTTAAAAGTATAATGGATCGCCAGGGCCGCTCTAAGCCGGTCATTATTGCCCGTCAGGTAACAGTGGTTCCGGCGAGCTTGCCGAAGCCCAAGTCCTCGGCGGTAGAAGAGTTATTTGATGACAGTTTTGAGCAGCAGCTAGATAAAGATGTCGATGAAGATCAGTCTATGGAGACTAGTGAAGTGCAACCAGCCTGTATGATGATTGGGGAAAGTATCTGATGACCTTGTCGGTTGATCATATCCACCATATTGACCGTCGTATCACCAACGAGGGAGAGGCCTTTGTTTCTGCGGCAGGCTCAAATGCCGATGTCATGAATCTTTGGGTGCCCTCAGAGCGAGTGAGCTCGCACTGGATCGATGTGCCTACAGCGCCAGAGCGCAAATGGGCCGAACTGATTCCCTGGATGCTGGAAGATAGGATCCTACACCCGGTTGCAGATATGCATTTCGTGATTGCCGGGCGCAGCCAAGACAATCAGCTGCATATATTGGCTGTCAGCAAGCAGGATATGCAGGACTGGCGCCGAATAGCAGACAATGCCGGAGTAGCCGCACTATCCATGGTGCCCGATTTTATGGTGCTACCCTGGGAAGAGGGGCGCATTAATGTCGGCTGGCGCGAGGGGGTCTGCCTGGTTCGCAATGGGGTTAACGAGGGTTTCGCCGCTAGACCTGATATTGCCTGGGCGATGATTGAACGGCTACTACAGCGCCCCGAGATTGCTCCGCGACTGTCAATTTCGATCCCAGATCAGTCTATGGTCCCGGATACCTTGCTAAAGATTGCCGATATTAATGATGCAGCCGTAGACTGGGCCTTTGCCGATATGCCGGCTAGCCCCAATTTAATGACGGGAAAATTTAAACCAGTTGCGGGCAAGGTATCTCGCTCTGCCTGGTTACCCGCCGCGGGCCTTTCTGCTCTGGCCTTAGTGCTACTCTTTGCCTACTTGCAGATTGCCAGCAACCTATTGCAAGGTCAGGTGCAGGTGCTGGAAAAACAGGTGGTGTCTGGGTACGCAAAATTATTTGGCGCCAGCAATCTTAAGGCCTCTGATATAAGACCTATGGCTGAGCAGCGTTTAGCGAAATTGTTTGACCAGCAGCAGGCCCTGCAGACCGGCGCTGTCGTCGGCCTCACCGCTCTGGATAACTTTATGGCCGCCTGTGACTGCAATCTGGTGGCCCTTAAAGCTGAGCAGGACAGGATTACCCTAACCATTGACGGTGGTAGCAAACTAAAAACTAAGGCGTTGAATATTCCCGGTTATCAAACCTCTATTACCCAGGTACCCGGTGCAGCGGTAGATTCTATTTTGCTAACTATAGTGCCAAGTCGGGGTGCAGGCCAATGAAGCAGCTATTGGACTCTTTACAGGCCACTTTCTCTAACCTGCAAGATCGCGAAAAGCGCTTTGTGCTGGGTGGTGGAGTACTGATTCTTGCAGGACTTATTTATTTAGCAGTCTTGCCGCAGTGGGACAGGCACAGCCAGCTGGTTCAGCAGCAGGTTGACCTGCAGGCAGATATGCAATGGCTGCAAGATCAGCGTGCGGTTTTAAGTCGACTGGTGAATAGCTGCTCTTCCAAAGGAGCCACTGCTAAAGGGAAAGATGTATTGACTCGCCTAGTGAGGCGCAATCAGTTGCGTCTGGATAATCTGCGCGCAACCAGCGACGGTTTTAAAATGGGCTTTAGCGGCAGCGATGCTAACCGCATAGTACGTCTTGCTCATCAGGTTGCCTGCGAGGGTTATCTGGTCAGTGGTTTAGAAATTTCAAAATCCACCGTGGATGCGGGCACATTGGTTGCCGACATGGAGGTACAGAAAGTTGATTGATAAATTAAAGGGTAGTCCGCAGGAGCTAGGCCGTCTGGCGGTGACGGGTTTGATGCTGGGACTCTGTATCTATTTGCTAGTTCTGATCGCTATGCAATTTTTTGCCTCTGCAGATAATGGCCCCAGAGATATAGACCGCGTACAGCCGGCTAAAGCTATCTATTGGAACTGGTTCCGTGGTGATGTGGCAGCAGTTACAACTGCAGATATTGATAGCCCCACGGAAAAGCACGGCGAGCTAGCCGATGCGGACATTAAAGGCATTCTGCTGGGGGTCATGATTGCACCGGACGATGCCTTTGCCACATTAAAATTTAATGGCAAGCCAGAGGCTGTGTATCGCAAAGGGGACGAGTTAAGTTCTGGATATCAGCTGGTCGATATTGAACCCTACCGCATTGTGGTCAGAAAAAATGGTGCCAATAGACAGGTGTTAATGAAAAAGCCTGACAATATTATTGAGACTGAGCAGGTTGACAGGCCTATAGCTGCGCCGGAACCCCAGGAAGGATTTGCTCTGGCCAACATGTTTGGCGCCGTGCCTGTTAGTGCCGTTGGTGGCGCTGGGTTGAAGTTAAACAACCTGTCCAGCGAAATCAGCTCTATGGCAGATATAAGAGATGGCGACATAGTCTTGCAGGTCAATGGCATGTCAGTGCAGGAACTTATGGCTAACCCTGCTCAGTGGCTGAGCTACAGTACTAATACCAGTTTGCCAGTCACCATAATGCGGCAGGGCCAACAAGAGACAATTTACGTCAATGCCGCCAGTCTGTCGGCGAAAATGTTACCGAACCTTGGACTAACCAGATAAAATGAAAACCACAATAACAAAGCGAAATAGAACTATGGCAGTTGGTTATCAAAGTAAACTGCGCGGGCTGATTGGCTTGCTCGGTACAGTAATTTTCACTTTCGCCCTAATGACTGAGGCCAGAGCTGAAGAGCAGGTACGCATCAACTTTCGCGATGCTGATATTCGCAGTGTGATTGAGAGCGTTGCAGAAATTACTGGCAAGTCATTTGTGCTGGATCCGCGGGTCAAAGGCAAGGTCACCATTATCGCGCCAGAGCCTATCGACGCTTCACTGCTTTATCAGGCTGTGCTCTCGGCCATACAGGTTCAGGGTTTTCAGGCTGTAGAAGATGGCGCAGTTACTCGCGTTGTGCCGTTTAACCAAGCCTTTAGTTTTGCCGGTGGTTTGGGCAATAACAAGCTAACTACAGAGCTTTTAAAAATTAAATATGTTCCGGCTGCTACTCTGGTGCCTGTACTGAAACCCATGATGAGCAATGGTGCGCGCCTTCAGGCCTTTAATCAGAGTAACTATTTGGTTATTTCCGACATCCGCAGTAATGTTGAGCAGATCAAACGTCTGCTCAGCCAAATGGATGACCCGGATCAGACGGTTGTAGAAGTGATCAATTTGGAGCATATTTCTGCGGCTGAAGCCGTGCATATAGCAGGGCAGCTAAAACAGTTGCAAAAGCAGGACCTCTCACTGGTTGAGGATGGTCTCAATAACCGCGTGATTGTCAGTGGCCCCAGTATTGCCCGCAACGCCTTTAAAACCATGCTCAAAACCCTTGACCTCCCCTCTGCCAAGAAGGGTAGTGTAGAAGTGATCTACCTCGATTACTCGCGCGCTTCAGAGATGAAGCCCATAGTAGAGGGCATGCTGCAGTCAGATATATTCTTGCGACTGGCCGGAGAAGCAGGTGCAAAGAGCAAAAACAAAACTGCTTATAAAATTGAAATTGATGAGCTGAATAATGCCCTGGTGATAGCGGCACCCTCGGCAGTGATTCGCGAGATCAAGAATGTTGTCAGTAAACTAGATCTCTCAAGACCTCAGGTCTTGATTGAGGCCGTGATTGCAGAATTATCAGAAACTCAGGCGAAAATTCTGAGTACAGAGTTGGCCTATACCAGCAAGAGCCGAGGTGGTTATTTAACTAACTTTGATCAGCTGCTGGCTTCGCTATTGGGTGTGGGCCTCAATGGCAATCCAGATACAGCGACACTGACCTCTGCGATTGGCGCTCTGCCACAATCTGCATTGGGGATCGCCGGTGATTTTGACCCCAATACGGGGAAAGGTATGGGTGTGTTGATTCAGGCCCTGAAAAAAGACGGCGCCACCAATATTCTCTCTACGCCCTCTGTGGTCACTCTGGATAACGAAGAGGCAGTGCTGAGCGTGGGTGAAGAGGTACCATTTGTCACTGGTAGTTTTTCTAGTATCAGCAGTAACAGCTCCAGCGGCAATCCCTTTACGACGGTAAATCGCGAAGAGGTTGGGGTAATGCTCAAGGTTAAGCCTCAGATTAGTAAGGGCAATGGCGTGCGGCTTGAGATTGAGCAGGAATCATCGAAGGTCAAAAGTGGTGAGCCTGGGCTACAGACTACCTCGAAAAGTACCATGCAGACTAATGTGATGATTCAGGACGGAGAGTTGCTGATACTGGGTGGTTTAATTGAAGATCAGACTGACAATACGGCATCGAAGGTGCCACTGCTAGGTGATATTCCCCTGCTGGGCCGACTGTTTAGCTCATCTGATAAGACTAACAGCAAGTCCGTATTGATGATGTTTATTCGTCCAACCATTATTCGCACCGCCGAAGATGCCCGCAAGCTGTCCAAGGAAAAATTTGAGCATCTAATTACCAGAGATTTAAATGGTAAAAACGAAGGCGCGCTAACTGAGCAGTTAGAGGGCTTTATACAGGAGCAGGACCAAGAGTAACCTTGCGCTATGAGTATTTATCTCAAGCATTTTGGCCTTACCAGAGAACCTTTCTCTATAGTTCCAGATCCTGGGTTTCTATATCCCAGTAACCACCATCGTCAGGCCGTAGCCCATCTCAAATACGGCCTCGATCGCGAAGGGGGGTTTATTCTGCTCACCGGCGAGGTAGGCACCGGTAAAACGACGCTGACTCGTACCATGCTCAAGCGACTGCCAGCCCATGTGCGGGTGGCCTATGTACTTAATAGTAAGCTCGAGGTCGGCGATGCTCTGGCAAGTATTTGTCATGAGCTGGCGATAGAGCTGCCCCCAACTCCCGGGCTGTCATTTTCAAAAATCTGTATTGACGCTCTCAATCAGGATTTATTGCAGGCCCATGCTGAGGGCAAAAAAACTTTAATTGTTATTGAAGAGGCACAGAACCTTACTGCCGAAGTGTTGGAAGCCCTGCGGCTGTTAAGTAATCTTGAAACCCACACCCATAAGTTGCTGCATATACTACTTGTTGGCCAGCCAGAGTTGCTGGAGACCCTCGCATTAAAGGGGCTGCGGCAATTAAATCAACGAGTAGTATCAAGATTCCATCTGCTGCCTCTGGAAAAGGATGAGCTGTCCAATTACGTTAATCACCGCCTACATCGCGCTGGTGCAAAAAGCCCATTATTCGATCGCAACTGCATGGCGGTATTATTCCGTCTGACTGGGGGCGTACCCCGACTGATCAATCTAGTGTGTCAGCACTCGCTGCTGGCGGCTTATGCCACAGGTGCACAGAGCGTCACGCCAAAGCTAATTAAACAGGCTGCCAATGAAATTTTGGGCAGCCAAGACACAGGGCAAAGAAAGCCTAAATGGTGGCTGATAGCAGTTCCCCTGTTGGCTGTCGTCGCGTGGTGGGGCTATAACGCCCATTGGTGGGAGCTCCCGGCTTCATTGCAGGCCGAAAATATTGCATTACTAGAGCCCGTTGAAGTGCGTCATAACAGCGCGGAGACTATGCCTTTAGAAGAACTTCAGGAGCTCAAAGACCCCCAGTTAGAAGAGGCACTCCAGTCAGTAAAAGAGCCTCAGCTTTTAGAGGAGCCTCAGCCAGTAGAGGAACCTCAGCTGGTAGAGGCGCCACAGCTCATAGAGGCGCCTCAGCCAACAATTAATCCGTTTACCGGGTTGTTTGCCCTCTGGTCCGTGGATGAAAGCCAGATTTTTTCCGAACAGGGCTTTGTGAGCCTGGCCGGTTTTTATGGGCTGCGAGCAGAGGTTATAGATAGGGCCGAGATTATAGATCTTCACAAGATTAATCGTCCTGGCATTGTCTGGTTGAGGGAGCAAACCGGATACCTGAAAAGTTACCTGCTGACCCATGCGGATAAAGAGCAACTGACCCTTATTCAGGGCAGCAAGGTACTGCAGTTGAGTCAGCAGGCATTCGCAGAGTCCTGGTCTGGTAGATTCCTATATTTGTGGCAGCCCCCCGTATCATTGCAGACCCTGAAACTGGGAGATCGAGACCCTCAGGCAGTAGCCTGGCTGCAGGATAAATTAAACGCGATTGATCCCGGTGTAGAGTCCCTGATTACCGGTGGTCGCTATACTCAGGCGACTGTTGAGCAGGTGCTGAATTTTCAGCGACAACAAAATATTAAAGCCGATGGTGTGGTAGGGCGCGAGACGTTGATGAGAATTAATCAGCTCACCAATGTGGAACTACCGCTGCTGTTAAAGGAGCAGGATTAATGTCCTATATTCTTGATGCGCTGAAAAAAGCCGAGAGAGATAGGTTGCGTGAAGATCCTCAGGAACTAGATGACTTTGCCAGTTCCAGCTGGGACCCCTATGAACAGAAGCCCAGCTCAGATACCTTTAAATATCTGGTACTGTTGGTGGCTGTTGTGGCGCTTTTGGTAGCACTGGTTATCTACTCGGAAAGTTTTAAGCCTCAGTCACAATCGGCGTCAGATGCTGTGCAAATCAGCTCCTCGAACGCCGATATTAATCCGGTTTCCAAGCCGCCAGAGCAGGCTGAAGCGCCACCTATATCCACCCCCATTATTGTCCAGGCATCGACGCCCATCCCATTGCCAGAGCTAGTAATCTCCGGTCATATGTTTATTGCCGAGGGCTCGGCGTCCAACCGTTTATTTGCTGGCAATAGAAGTTTTCGTCATGGCGATAAAATCGATAGTCACTGGACCCTGGAGTCTATAGGGCTCGAAGGGATTGAGATAAGATCTGGAGAGCGGCTGGAAGCCCTGCCTTACCGCTAATCAGAGAATACTTCCAAGGCTGAGTCCTTGCCGCGATCAAAGCGTTTGGCGCGGCGATAAGGGAATACATCCACCACATAGCCGTTGCGGATCTGCTCCTGCAGGCCGGTCCAGAAACTCACCTCGTAGAGCTCGCTGTGCATCTCTTCAAACATCTTACGAGCTTTTATATTGCCGGAAAAGAATAGGCGAAATTCCTCAGGGAAAATATCGTCCGGCCCCACGGTATACCAGGTGCCCGACTGCATCTCTTCCTGTTCATTGCGGGGCTGGGGAATCTCTCGGAAATTGCAGTCGGTCAATGAGGCAATTTCGTCATAATCATAAAACACCACACGACCATGTCGGGTAACACCAAAGTTTTTGAGCGGCATATCGCCAGGAAAAATATTGGCCGCCGCCAGTTGTTTGATACAGTTCCCATACTCTTCCATAGCACTGCGTATCTGATCGTCGTCGGCACTTTCAAGGAAGATATTAAGCGGTGTCATATAGCGCTCTGTATAGAGATGCTTAATGACCAGCTTGTCGCCGCGTATCTCAATTGACGATGTAGCCACGTTTTGTAGCTCCTCAATTAGCTCATCAGAGAAACGGTCCAGCGGGAACACCAGGTTATCAAACTCCTGAGTATCCGCCATTCTGCCTATGCGATCATGGCGCGATACTAGGCGGTATTTTTCGCGCACAATCTGGTGGGTGACTTCTTTTGGGGGCGCGAATTTGTCTTTAATTATTTTAAAAACAATATTGTAGGAGGGCAGGGTAAATACAGTCATCACCATGCCCTTAATACCCGGCGCCACAATAAACTGGTCACTACTATTATTCAGATGACCGACTAACTGCCGATAAAACTCAGTCTTTGCATGTTTGGGGAAGCCGAGAGAATTATAGACCTCATAGTCAAGCTTACGTGGCATAAGGGTCTTTAAAAAGTGCGCATACTGGTAGGGCAGTGGTGCATCCACCATAAAATGGTTGCGGGTAAAGCTGAATACCACACTTAAATCGTCGTCATTGAAGAGAGCGGTGTCCACATAGAGGCTGCCCTCTTCGGTATTGAGAAAAACCAGCGCCATAGGAATAATATTGTCGCCATCCACTACGCGCCCGACCATATAGGCCGCTTTACTGCGATAAAAAGTAGATTCCAAAATATCGAATTTAATATTTTCTGCCGCGCTCTGGAGTTGTGGTGCAACCTCCTGCTGGAAGACCTTCATAATGCAGTCCAGGTCTAGCTCAATATCCTCGCCTGGAAGACTGAATTCTGATTCTTTAAGAATCCGTTTGAAGGTCTCACGAAACCCTTCGCCCTCGTAACGCACGAAAATACTGTACTCAGCTTCTGGGGCCTCAATCAGCTGAGATGAGAGTACATAGATAATGTCGTCGCTGATTTTGTCATGGTCATGAATATCACTGAATACAGAATTGAAGAAGGTTTCAGCAATTTCAAAATTGGGGAAGTTAAAGACTAACTGTGTATAGGCCTGCTTGGCTTCACTCCATAACTTGAGGTTGGCAATATCCTTGTTAGTTACCATCTCTAAATATTGAACAGTTTGGGCAACCTTTGTTTTATAGAGCTCTAGGCGATCCACATTGGCCTGCTGAACACCATGCCAGTCGGCTTTTTCAAAACGCGCTTTGGCGCTTAGGGTGCTATTGAGATAGTCGGCAAAATAACTGCGAAAACCATTGAGAATGGTCTTAGCCATGCGCCGTGCTGTGGAATTATGAGTGAGAAGTTGCCCTGCCATAGAAGCCCCTAGTCCTTAACTTATGATTTGCTTAAGCTGGTCTAGCTGCTCGCGATTATGTTGTTTGCTGGCGAGGGTCTGTGAGGTTTCAGGCAGAGCCTCCGGAGGCTCGATAGAAAAGTCTTCACCACGAACCACCTGATCACAATACTGCTGATAAATTTCTGTAAATGCTGGCAGCGCTTTGGATTCAATTTCATTGGCCAGCAGATGCCATCCGCAGTCTCGGCCAGCTAGATAGACCACGGCATGAGACCATTGCTGTTCAGCTTTGGGACTACGTTTGTTGCAAGCCTCCTGATAGGCTTTGCGCGGATTTGGCAGTCCGGCGGGCATACTGACAGAGCGGCAGGCACCCAGCATTTTGTGCAGTGTTGGTAAATACTCACTGTCGCCAATTATTTTTTCGGCCGCCCGTAAAATAGTCTCTGGCGCAAAGTCGCTCAGCTTGGCAAGCCACAGTTTTTTAGCCAGGCCTACCGACTCATTCTTATCACCAAAGGCGCTGTAGTACTGGTTGTGGTAGTTGGCACGAAACAGCCCGAAGACCTGATTGATAGCATCAATCAGTTCTGGGTTTGCCGGCTCAGACTTAGCTTGCCCAGCTGCGGTCGGTGAGGTCTTCGACGAAGCTGCGATCTCGGATGCGACCTTCTGAATAAGATCCTTGCTGTTTGCCATGGGTACCACTCGTTGACTGAGGTTGATTATGTCGCGCCCACTGGCGCTTTACGAACTGCAAAAACTTGGTGCTCCAGGAGGCATGGGGCGTGCCATTCTCCTGCCAGTAGAGTACGAATTCAGGAATAATTTGCTGAGCAAACTGACGATCTATATTCGCCATCTGCAGCACATCATAAACGGTCTCTCTGGGTTGCCATTGCGCAGGTATGGTGCGAGGCATGGTGTCTTGATCCATCATACCTGTATAGAATTGCCATTGGCGGCGGACATGTTGAATAAACTTAGAGTCCCAGGTGCTGGAGACATCGCCGCGATCCCGCCAGTAGAGAATAAATTCAGGAATCGCATCCTCGATAAAGTTGCTATTGATGCCGCCCTGTTTCACCAGGATATCCATAGCATCTGCAGAGGGGCGCCATTCACCGGTGACCGAGACTTCGCGGCGACGGCGATGGTTAGTGCTCTCGGCCTGCTGCCATTGGCGCCAGACTTCTTTAATATACTTTGATTCCCAGCTGTGACGGGGCACATTGCGTTCTCGCCAGTAAGCCACAAATTGTGGTATCTGCTGCTGGGCAAATTCTCTAGTGACCCCGAGCTGGGCTAACTGCCGCAATGCATCATCGCTGGGTTGCCAGCTGCCGCCAATGGTCTTGGCGGAACCTGGGTTAGCACTGGCCTGATAGGCTGGTTTGCTAGTAGTTTGCGGCGTGCTGGAGCTCTCGTTAAACGCAAAGCGAAAATCCTGCTGTGCAGAAAAGGCGCCGCCGCCAATCAATAATAAGCCTTTTTCATGCAGGCTGGCCGACAGGCGGCGAATATCGTCTTCGCGCCAAAACGGCGCCAGGCTAAGTATTCGTTGTCCAGAGACAGTGACCCAGTTAAAACCACTGCTCTGCACCCCGTCACCATGGGCCTGACATTCTTGCAATAATTGCAGCAAGACGGTCTCCTCCAGCCCAAGAGTAGCGGCTAGAGTTGGCGAGATAACAATGGGTTTTTCTGGTATCAAAGACATCGGAATACTGTAGCAGAAAGCTTAGCCTGGAACGAGATAAACCTTAGGTCGCCCAGCCACCACTAACCGGGAATACCTGACCCACAAAACAGTCAGCCGCATCCGAGCAGAGATAGGCGGCAAACTGCGCATCTTCATTCATAGATACCAGGCGCCCCAGTGGAACCTCGCGCTTTAGGCGCTCCTGAAATGCGGGAATAGCCTGAGTTTCCTCCGGGAAGTAGGTGGGGTTATCGACAAAGTTCTGTGCAATTGCATTTATCTGAATGCCCTGGGGTGCTAGCTCGACACCGGCGGCCTGCACATAGGCCAGCTGGGCTCCGCGCGCGGCACTGTAAGTGGATGCCCTCTTCATACCGCGCAGCGCCGAGGCACTGCCCATAACTAGAATCTTGCCAGACTTACGTTGGATCATCTGCGGCAGCGCGGCGGTCACCAGTCGCGGCATAGGGTCGACAATCGCGGCAAAGGTTGAGCTCCACTCGTCCTCATCAACCAGTTCAATCTTGCTGAAGGGGGCAGGTATGGCCAGATTAATCACTAGTGCATCAATATGCCCGGCACCGGCAATAATTTGAGCGGGCAGCGCGGGATCAGTAAGAAGCTGATTATCGCTAAGAACTGTTGCGCCTTTTTCGGCGAATACTCTGCACAGTTCGGGCCCCATAAAGCTGTCTGCCTGGGTGACTAGAATACGCTTGCCAGTTAACTCTGTGTTGCTCATAGATTGCCCCTAAATTGTTTGGCCAGGTCGGTCAGCGCATCGCCAGTGACCCGATTAACGGTCCAGTCATCCATGGGCTCTGCACCTAGAGATTGGTAGAAATCTTTAGCTGGTTGGTTCCAGTCTAGGACCCACCATTCCAGCCTGCCACAGTTGCGGTCCACAGCTAGTTTAGCCAAATAGGCGAGTAGTTCCTTGCCAAAGCCTTTGCCGCGCATTTCTGGTTGGATATAGAGGTCTTCAAGGTACAGGCCCGACCGACCCAGAAAGGTCGAGTAATTATGAAAGAATAGCGCGAAGCCAACCGGCTGGTCCCCATTCTCTGCAATGACTACCTCGGCGTAGGGCCTGTCGCCAAACAGAGATTCTTCCAGAGCCGATATATCGGCAACCACCTCGTGGAGCAGTCGCTCGTAGTCTGCCAGTTCTCTAATAAATTTCAGAATCAGTGGGCAATCTGTGATTTCGGCCTGGCGGATGTATATTGGCATAGCTGGTTACACTGTCATTTTTGGTTTACTGACGTCTATCTTAGCGGCGTAGTCCTATTTTTATCACTGTACATAATACCAGTAATAGGCTTAAATAAAACTTCAGACTCAGGAGAGATCGCTTGGCCACCAAATCAAAAACAGCCTATGTATGCAACGACTGCGGCGCTGACTATCGCAAATGGCAGGGTCAGTGTGGCGAGTGTAAGGCATGGAATACCCTCTCTGAGGTGCGTTTGGGGCCAGCCTCGGGCGGCGGCAAAGTTTTGCGGCCGGGTTTTGCTGGTGCAGTGGATGGTGCGATTAAAACACTGGCCGAAATTGCTCTGGACGAAATCCCTAGAATCAATACTGGCACCGGCGAATTGGATCTGGTGCTGGGTGGCGGTCTGGTCCCTGGGTCCGCCATTCTGGTAGGCGGTGAACCCGGCGCGGGTAAAAGTACCCTATTGCTGCAGACCCTCTGTAAATTAGCCGAAACTCAGTCAGCGCTCTATGTCACTGGAGAGGAATCTCCCCAGCAGGTAGCTATGCGCGCCCATCGCCTTGATCTGCCCACGGAAAAACTCGAAATCATGGCAGAGACATCGGTGGAAACCGTCTGTGCTATTGCCGAGCAAAAGCGCCCTAAGATACTGGTGGTTGATTCAATTCAGGTCATGCATTTGGAAGATATTGCCTCGGCTCCGGGGAGCGTCTCTCAGGTGCGCGAAAGCGCTTCCATGCTGGTGCGCTTTGCCAAGCAGACTGGCACAGTACTAATTCTGGTGGGCCATGTGACCAAAGATGGTTCTCTTGCCGGTCCCAAGGTGTTGGAGCACATGATTGACTGCTCTCTGATGCTGGAGGGTTCAAGTGACAGTCATTTCCGCACCCTGCGCAGCAATAAAAACCGCTTTGGTGCGGTCAATGAGTTGGGTGTATTTGCCATGACCGATAAAGGTCTCAAGGAAGTGGCTAATCCCTCAGCGATTTTTCTCCAGCGCGGTGAAGAGGTTTCCTCTGGCAGCGTAGTCATGGTGGTCTGGGAGGGCACTCGGCCCCTGCTGGTAGAGTTGCAGGCTCTGGTTGACGACAGTCATCTGGGTAATCCTCGACGGGTGACTGTGGGCCTGGATCACAATCGACTCTCCATGCTACTGGCGGTCCTGCATCGCCATGGTGGAATCTCTGTGGGCGACCAGGATGTTTTTGTCAATGTGGTGGGTGGCGTTAAGGTGCTGGAAACCAGTGCCGACTTGGCGCTTATACTGGCGGTAATTTCCAGCTTTAGGGACAGGACCTTACCCCAGGACCTGGTAGTGTTTGGAGAAGTCGGCCTTGCAGGAGAAATTCGCCCAGTAGCCAACGGTCAGGAGCGTCTGCGAGAAGCCGCAAAACATGGTTTTACTCGCGCTATTGTGCCTGCAGGTAATGCGCCTAAACAGGCGATCAAAGGTATGACTGTGATTCCAGTGCGCCGAGTGACTGAAGCTTTGGATGCGGTTACCAGCTAACTAGGGTCCCAACTCTGATCCCTTCCTTCGCGAGCAAAATCGATAAAATGCAGCATCAGCCTGCTAAAAATGACTTTGTTAGTGATCCAGATTGACATCAAAACCGCGCAGGCGTAGATTGCCTACTCTTGCTTCGGCAATAGGTTCTTGCATTTATCTATCTAAGATTTGGGATAGATGTGAGTGAAACGGGAAATCGGTGCGCACCGCTAAAGATTAGCAATAGATGCAATTCCGATACTGCCCCCGCAACGGTAAATTAAGATTGTTTGACTGTACAACCACTGTGCACTTAAGGCATGGGAAGGTGGTCAAACAGAGCATTGGCAACAGTGCTCGCTTATAAGTCCGGAGACCGGCCTATCGCTATGGAGACAAACCGCGGGGTGCGGTCTTGTGCTGATTGACAGTCTCTGTCCCTCTGCCTGTACGCCCTCGTTTACGTTTAATATTCGCTCGGGTGTGAGCGTGTGAGGAGACCATGAAGAAATTATCGACAGTTGCTGCAGCCATAGTGCTTGCAGCCGTACCCCTTGTTAATCCTGTAGTTACCGCTGCTGACATAGAAATCCAGGAAGTACTAGTCAGTGCTTCACTAATACCAATTGCCGCCAGTAAGTCTGCCAATGCGATTACTGTGATTGATTATGAGCAGCTAAAAAACCGTGCCGCTATCAGTGTTAGCGATCTGCTGCGTGACGTGCCAGGTCTGGCCGTAAGCCGCTCTGGTGTTCAGGGCTCTCAGACCCAGATCCGTGCCCGTGGCGCAGAAGCCAACCATCTGCTGGTTTTGATTGATGGTGTTGAAGCCAATGACCCCTCTCAAAGCGATGAGCTTAACTGGGGCACATTATCCGCCGATGATATTGAGCGTATTGAGGTTATCCGTGGACCACAGAGCTCTATGCGGGGCAGCGATGCCATGGCAGCTGTGGTGAATATTATTACCCGCAGTGCTCAACAGCCTCTGAGTGCTAGTGTATTTACCGAAGCTGGTAGCTATTCGACTCGGCGCAGTGGTTTTAGTGTCGGCTCAGTGCAAGGCGACTTCAACATTCGTTTGGGCATCAGTGAGCTAGAAACCGACGGCGACAATATCTCCCGCAGCGGTGATGAAAAAGACGGTTATGAAAATAGCACGTTTAATCTTAAAGCAGGCTACAGACTGAGTGACCAGATGCAGCTGTCGTTTGCGGCGCGTCAGTCTGATGGCATGAATCAGTTTGATGCAGATACTGATTTCGATGGTTTTGTGGAAGACCAGGATCGGGTGTCTGAATTCCGCAATCACAGCATGCGTCTCCAGGGTGACTATATTTCTGCCGATGGTCGCTGGCAGCACAGACTCATGCTTGCCCAGTCTAACAATGACAACGAAGCCTTTGCTGATGCTGTTCTGGGTAATGTAACCGCCTCAACCAAAGACCAGTACCAGTATATTGGTACTCTGTTTTGGGGTCAGTCGGCTCAGCGAGTCTCTTTTTTGGCGGAGCGTGAAACGGAAGACTATAAGCAGCGTGGGCCCCTCAGCTGGGGTTTGGATCCCAATCAGGACCGCGAGCGCGACACCGATAGCCTTGCTATCGAATATCGCAGAGATATTTCCGACAGCCTGACAGTGGCTGCCAGCGGTCGCTACGATGATAACTCTGAATTCGAGGGTGCTAATACCTACAGGGTTGAAGCGGTTTATCAGCTCAATGATAGTGCTCGTTTGCGAACTGCCTATGGCACAGCGGTTAAAAACCCGACCTTCGCTGAGCGTTTTGGTTTTTATACAAACTTCATGGGTAATCCCAATCTAGAGCCTGAAGAGTCAACCAGCTGGGAGCTGGGTATAGACCAGCAGCTTGGTGACTTAAGTCTTGCTGCAACAGTATTTGACGCGGAGTTAGATAACGAGATTGATGGTTTTGTCTATGACCCTGAGACATTTGCCTATACCTCTGACAATAAAGTTGGCGCCAGCCAACGCCAGGGTATTGAGCTCACGGCCAGGGGTGCGCTGAGCGACGCCATTGCTCTAAGTGCGGCCTACACCTATACAGACTCTGTTGAGTCTGATGGTGCCGGTGGTTACCAAGACGAAATACGCCGGGCGCGCCACAGTGCCAGCCTAACTATGTCTTGGCAGGTTATGGATGGCCTTCATATCAATACCAATGCCCAGTATAGCGGCAGCCAGACGGATGTATTTTTCCCACCCTGGCCGACACCTTCCCAGACGGTCACCCTAGACGACTATACTCTGTTGAATGTAAATGCTAACTACAGGGCAACAGACAAGTTAGATGTTTATCTGCGCCTGGATAATCTGCTGGACGATGATTATGAAGAGGTCTTTGGTTATCAGACTCTAGGGTTTGGCGCTAGCCTAGGTCTGCGCCTGAGCCTTTAGTCTCTGGTCAGCGACGCTATGAATACTGAGACGATGCAGGTACTAGCCTCAAAGAACGTAAAGCGAGTTCTACTCTCCTGGAGAAGTGGCAAGGGCTCGGCCTGGACCCTGTATCAGCCGCAAGAGGAGTCTTTATGAAAATAGTTTCACTTCTGCCGAGTGCTACAGAGTTGGTTTGCGGTCTGGGGCTGCGAGATCAACTGGTGGGTGTATCCCATGAATGCGACTATCCAGGCTCCGTCGTGGGCCTGCCCATACTGACTAGCTCAAGGATTCCCGAAGGTCTGCCAAGTGGCCAGATTGATCAACTGGTCACCGATCAGCTGAAGAATGATGAGGCGCTCTATGATTTGTTGATGGAGCCGCTGGTGGAGCTGCAGCCTGACCTGATAGTGACCCAGGCCCTCTGTGATGTCTGCGCTGTATCAGGCAATGAGGTAGCCAGAGCTATTGAGAGTTTGCCCGGTGAGCCTCAGGTAGTAAACCTAGAGCCTATTTGCCTTGCGGATGTTCTGGATACTGTAGATCTGCTGGCTCAGGCTGCCGGCTGTGTAGCGCAGGGCAAGACCTATAGAGCTGCTCTGCAAAATAGAATTAATGCGGTAGCGGCTCGTTCTAAAGCGGTTAGTCACAGACCCAGAGTGGCTCTTCTAGATTGGTTAGACCCATTGTTTGACGGTGGTCACTGGAGTCCTGAGATTATTGATCTGGCAGGTGGTGAACCCTGTTTTGGTGCACAGCAAGAGCCCTCGCAGCGCCGTGACTGGGACCAGCTGATTGAGGCGAAACCAGACTATATCTTTATTGCGCTCTGTGGATTTAATGTGGAGCGTTCGATGCAAGACATAGAAGCGTTCCTAGCTACTGAGGGCTATGCCCGACTCAAAATAGCCTGTGCACCGAAAATATTTCTGGTGGATGGCAAT
The DNA here is from genome assembly GCA_965656965.1 of uncultured Porticoccaceae bacterium. Classification (GTDB taxonomy): domain Bacteria; phylum Pseudomonadota; class Gammaproteobacteria; order Pseudomonadales; family Porticoccaceae; genus HTCC2207. The sequence goes on along the minus strand of CBFHMK010000010.1, from coordinate 60,721 downwards.
GCGTATTTTAGCCGCCCTGGCCCAAGACTGGTGGATGCCTTGGAAATCATGGCTCATGCGCTGCACCCCAATACTCATCTATTGCCCGAGGGAATGCCCGAGGCGATCACAATTATTAAATAAGGTTTAGCTCTATGACAGATAAAAAGGCGAAAAAAGAAAGTAGCCATAAAACCAAAATGCAGAAGCTGAAAGAGAATGTAGATTCTTCCATTGCAGCTGCAGACACCGAGCGCGGTGTGATGATTTTGCTTACCGGCAATGGCAAGGGTAAATCCAGCTCGGCCTTCGGTATGGTGATGCGCGCTCTGGGCTATGGTTACAGGGTGGGAGTGGTGCAGTTTATTAAAGGCGCACAGTTATCTGGCGAAGAGATGTATGTGCGCGATCATTGTCCTCAGGTTGGTTTTCATCAGATGGGGACAGGCTTTACCTGGGATACTCAGGATCGCTCGGGAGATATAGCGGCGGCAGAAACCAGCTGGGCTGTGGCTGAGAAAATGCTTAGAGACGACAGCTATCATCTTGTCGTTTTGGATGAGCTCACCTATATGCTGAGCTTTAAATATCTGGATCAGGATATGATATTAGATGCTCTTAAAAATCGCCCCGCAAATCAGTCTGTGGTTGTAACTGGTCGCGGCGGTGGTCCTGCACTTGCCGATATGGCGGATACAGTCTCCGAAATCAAAGAAATAAAGCACGCCTATAATTCTGGTGTGATGGCCCGCAAGGGCGTGGACTATTAATTGCGCAAGCTCTCTGCGCTAAGCCTTATCTGGGCGCTGGCAATTCTTTTGCCGGTGGCCGGACTGGTTTCTATGACTGTGGGAACTGTGAATATTTCCTTGGTCGATGCATTTAATGCGGCACTGGGGAGCCCGGCTAGCAGCCAGATTAATAGTATTCTGTTTGATATTCGCCTGCCACGAATCCTACTGGCAATTTTCGTGGGGGCAGTACTGGCCAGCACTGGGGCAGTGATGCAGGGATTGTTTCGCAACCCCCTGGCCGACCCCTCGCTAATCGGCGTATCCTCTGGTGCCTCAGTAGGTGCCAGCCTTATGATTGTTACCGCCGGTGGCTTTATACAAGGCGGTGCTCTGGTGGGGTTATCACTGGTCGCCCTGGGCGCTTTCATTGGGGGCTTTGCTGCCACCTTACTCGTCTATCGGTTGGCTACTTCAGGCATAGGTACCTCTGTTACCACCATGCTGCTAGCTGGTATTGCCATAGGCGCTTTGGCCGGTGCACTGAACAGTCTGCTCAGTTATTTTTCCGATAATGACATGTTGCGTCAGATTAGCCTGTGGCAAATGGGCAACCTCAGTGGCGCCAGCTGGTTAAAAGTTAGCATTATGGGCGCGGTTGCCATTCTTTTGATGCTGCTATTCCCTCGTGATAGCAAGGCACTTAATGCGCTGTTATTGGGCGAGTCAGAGGCGCGGCATCTGGGCATTGATGTACAGCAGGTTAAACGCCGCCTTATAGTGCTGACCGCGTTGGGAGTGGGTGTATCTGTTGCTCTGGCAGGGCTGGTGGGCTTTGTGGGTCTGATAATGCCTCATATCGTGCGTCTGGCCATAGGGCCAGATCACCGCTGGCTGGTGCCAGCCTCAGCTCTGGCTGGTGCCACATTGCTGGTGATTGCCGATAGTCTGGCACGCATTGTGGTAATCCCTGCCGAACTGCCTACTGGTATTCTGACCGCTCTATTAGGTGCTCCATTCTTTGTGGCCTTGCTTCTACAGCAGCGCAAGGATGTGTAGCCCATGACTTTGCGTGCCGACAATATCTCACTCCATCTCGCGGGATTTGATTTGCTGCGCAATATCAATCTTGAGATTGAGGCAGGTAAGGTGACTGCTATCGTAGGCCCAAATGGCGCCGGGAAATCTAGCCTACTCAGGGTGCTAGCTGGCGAGTTAGCTGCTACTCGGGGTGAAGTCTATCTCAATAATCGGCCCTTAGAACAATGGCCCATGTTAGACAGGGCGCAACTATTAGCTGTATTGCCCCAGCATAGTCGGCTTGATTTTCCCTTTACCGCTGACGAGGTGGTTGGCCTAGGGCGCATTCCTCACCAAACAGGCCGATTAAAAGACCTCCAGATTATTGCTGAGGCTCTAGAGCTTGTTGATGCCAGCTATCTGCAAAAGCGGTTTTATACACAGATGTCCGGTGGTGAAAAACAGCGCGTGCAGCTGGCACGAGTGCTCGCACAAATCTGGCAGTCCAGCCATCTTGGAGAGCAATTCCTAGTGCTGGATGAGCCTACCTCAGCCTTTGATCTGTCCCATCAACAGCTGACATTGGATATTGTGCGTCAGCTGGCCATGCGAGATGTGGGGGTGGTAATGGTATTACATGACCTCAATTTGGCGGCGCGATGCGCGGATAATCTAGTGGTCTTTGATGGCGGTGTAATTGCCGCCCAGGGCAGTCCACAAGAGATTCTTACAGAGCAGTTAATCGACAAGGTATTTGGTGTGAAATCTATTATTGCCCAGCATCCGGTGACCAAGCGACCGCTGGTGATCACCTGATGCGAAGCCTAGTTGTGCTAGGGGCCTGTTTCTGCCTGTCGGCAATTGCCGAGGTGCGGGTAATGGATGACAATGGTGATGAGCTTCGACTCGCTAGTCCAGCAAAGCGCATTATCAGCCTAGCCCCAAATATTACCGAGGTACTGTTTCATGTGGGTGCCGGCGAAAATATTATTGGAGCCGATGAGTACAGCAACTACCCGGAAGCTGCAAAAAAAATACCTAGAGTTAATAATTATGCCGCCGCAAACTATGAGCTGATTCTGTCGTTAAAACCAGATCTGGTCATTGCCTGGCAATCGGGCAATGGCGACAAAATTATTCAGCCCCTGCGCAAGCTAGGGATTCCAGTATTTGTGGTAGATACCAAAAAAATTGACCTTATCCCCGACCTCTTTCGTCGCTTTGGCGAGCTCAGTGGCTATTCATTGCAGGCAGAGACAAGAGCGCAAGAATTCACTAATCGTTTAACCTTGTTACGCATGGCCCAGGCCAACAAGCCTGCAGTGCGAACCTTTTATCAAATATGGGACGAGCCACTGATCACCCTGAATGGCCAACATATGGTCAGTAATGTGATTGAGCTATGTGGGGGCGTAAATATATTTGCCGATGCTGTGCCTCTTGTGCCCTATGTGAATATTGAGTCAGTAGTGGCCGCAGACCCCCAGATAATTATTGCTGGTGGCAGTCGCGAAGAGCGGCCCCGGTGGCATAAACGCTGGCAGCGCTGGAGCACTATTTCTGCGGTAATTAATCAGCAGATTTATCTTATCCCCGCAGATCTTATGCAACGGCATTCGGTACGTATCCTCGAGGGTGCTGAAATGATGTGTGACTATCTGGATATTGCCCGTTCTGGCGAGGCCAGTAACCTAGATCCCTAAGCCCTGATATCGGTTGCGTAAATTTAGCGGATAAGAAAAAGCCGCTAACATTGTCAGCGGCTTTAAGTGTCCCTTTTTTTCACTTCGCTACATCTAGGTACAGCGATAGCGTGCGGACGTTTTTAGTTTATTCCCCTAATATTCTTATTATAGGTCATACCCCCTCTCATCATGCTCTGTGAGATCTAGACCCCTAGTTTCACCTTCTTCATCGACACGTAATACTAGCAGTTTATCGACGAGTTTCAACAGGATATAAGTCACTATACCTGTGTAGACGAACGTAGAGGCAATACCCACAATTTGCACATAGGTCTGAGAGGCCATAGTCATGCCTTCGTTGTAACCCTGGCCGCTAAATACGCCCAAAGCATCCGAGGCAAAGATACCTGCATAAAATGTACCCAGCATGCCGCCAACACCGTGCACAGGGAATACATCCAGAGAGTCATCAATTTTGAAGCGCTGCTTGATTGCCTGAGTGGCGTAGTAGCAAATGATACCAGCAGTGAAACCGATAACTAGCGCACCACCAGGGCCCACAAAACCAGAGGCCGGAGTAATGGTGCCCAGGCCAGCAACCATACCGGTCACAATGCCCAGTACAGAGGGCTTACCATGTTTAACCCATTCCATCATCATCCAGGCCATTGAACCTGCTGCCGCGGAGATATGAGTTACTAGCATCGCCATACCAGCATCGCCATTGGCAGCCAGTGCAGAACCGGCATTAAAGCCAAACCAGCCTACCCAGAGCATACCTGCACCGGTCACGGTCATAGTTAGGTTATGCGGAGGCATTGCCTGCTGAGGAAACCCTTTGCGATTGCCCAGAACCAGAGCAGCAACAAGAGCGCCAACACCTGCGGTGATATGCACTACTGTACCACCGGCAAAATCTAGCAAGCCCATTTCGCCGAGCCAGCCACCACCCCATACCCAGTGGGTAATTGGGGCATAGACAACGATTAGCCAGAGAGCACTAAAGAGCATCATTGCGCTAAAGCGCATGCGCTCTGCAAACGCACCAACAATAAGCGCTGGAGTAATAACTGCAAAGGTCATCTGGAACATCGCAAACACAGACTCAGGGATATCACCAGCCATTGAATCTTCGCCAATATTCCCCATCAGAATATTGTCCAGATTGCCGATCCAGGCATTCATGGATCCGCCATCACCAAAGGCTAGGCTGTAACCGAAGACCAGCCAAATCAGAGAGGCCATGCAGGTGATCGCAAAACACTGCATTAACACTGATAGAACATTCTTGGAGCGAACTAGGCCACCATAGAAAAGAGACAGGCCAGGTATGGTCATAAACAGTACTAGAGCCGTAGAAGTTAGAATCCACGCTGTGTTGGCGCCATTCAGGTCGTCGGCAAGTGCCTGAGTAGATAGAGCGGATAAAATAATCGCAAAAATGCCTCGATTAAGATATTTGTTGTTAGCTAACATGATGTTCCCTCTGCAAAGTGGCACCAAAATAGTGCATTGAAATAATTGACCGTCCGAAAACGCACCGCGATAGATCAAAAATAACTCATACAGGCTTATAAAGCCTATTTAACTCTAGAGGTCTGCAATACTTATGCCATAACTCCGACTTTGCGCACTATGCTGAAGCATTTTGATACTGATGAGCCAAGGCGGTGCGCAGGGCTGCACCAATGCAGTGGCTGGGTAGCTGTCTATAATTGAAGGGTAGAGGTAAGAACAAGGAGCAAGTCATGGCTAACGAAGATTTAAAAGCTAAACTCAAGGAGCTGCGCCACAGGCTTCAAAATGCTGCCAATATCAGCCCAGCTGATCGCGACCTGTGGACCAACTTGATAACCTATCTCAGTCAGCAAGCCGAAGTAGAGAGTTCTGACTCGAGCCAGACCCATCAGGGGCTTCGCGATACATTGGAGAAGAAAAGCGCCGCCTACGAAATAGAGCATCCGGAAATTGCCTACCTGTTGCGTCAAGTGCTGGACATATTGGTTAAAATGGGGATTTAATAACCCAGCTTAAACAGTCTAAAAACCTAACAAACTACCCTGGTAAATACCTTTGTTGAGACTCTTTACTTTAGCAGCCCTGTTACTAGTCAGCCTCAGTGGTTGCCAGTCTCAGGGTACCCTGGGAAAAGGCCCCGCCGACCGCAGCTCTATGGGCTGGCACTGCGAGGTTGATCAGGCTGCTAAAGAAGTTTGGCGCTGCGACAAAAAATCTCCAGGGGACAACGCAGTATTTACCACAGCACCGCCGGGGCCAAAATCCGCCTCTGCTGCAACTCCGGCCACTGATACGATGGTTAATGCAGACCTTGCGAGCCTCGGATACAGTTTGCAGCTCGGTGCCTATGGCAGTCGTCAGAAAGCACGCGAAGTTGCTGAGAATCTTGACTTAGAAGGTGATGTTCAGGTGCGTGAAATTCTGGTTAATGGGCGTACCTTTGCAATTATTCTATGGGGTCAGTATGCGAGTCGCGATGCCGCGGAAGCCGCCGCACACGCCTTAACTATCAATTATTGGGTGCGTTCTATGAGGTCAGTTGCTGATGCTACAGTCCGACAATAAACCGGTTAACTACGCCACAGACTACAGGCTTCTGAGTCTTCAGTTGGAGGCTCTGATTGATTCTGAAAGCGACTCTATAGCCAATATGGCCAACTGTGCCGCTCTCCTGTGGCAGGAACTCGAAACGATTAACTGGGTTGGGTTCTATTTACTAAAAGATACTCAGCTTGTGCTTGGGCCTTTTCAGGGTAAGCCAGCCTGCACTCGGATAGCTATGAATAAAGGCGTCTGTGGCACCGCTGCCTCCCAGTTAAAAACACAGGTGGTGGGCGACGTGCATCAGTTTCCCGGCCATATTGCCTGCGATTTGGCATCAAACTCAGAGATTGTCGTTCCCTTAATTAAAAAGGATCGGCTACTAGGGGTGCTGGATATAGATAGCCCGGTGACCGATCGCTTTGGTGTCAATGATCAGCAGGGTCTTGAGAAGCTGATGAAAGTGCTACTGACAAAACTTTAGAGTAATTAATAAGAATAATTTTGGGGAGTGCAATGACCGCAGCACCGCTATCTTCATCTCAGCTACTTTATAGTGGGTTTAAATATACTGTTTATGGGCTGTTAACCCTAAATATCTTTCTTTTTTATCAGGAAGAATCTTTGGCTACGTCGCTAACATTTAGTCAGGGGATTAATCTGACAGATATTATTCAGGGTTATGCGGCCACAATAGATACTGCTGCCTGGGTCCTGTTATTGCTGATGTTCGAACTTGAGACGTCGGTTTTGGATAGTCGCACAGTCCGCCAGCCAAGGGTGCAGCTAGCCTTCGCCGTTTTACGCCTTTTCTCCTACGGCTTTATTCTCTATTCCTGTTATGGGTACATCGGGAAAATGTTGTTGACCTACAATATAAGCCTCTTTCAGGTCGATGATATTTGCGCCATGGTCGGCCAGGGCTTCGCGGGTATCCTGACCCTGGATGAATACCCCATGCTAGATCAGCAGAACTGCCAGCTAATTGCTGACCAGACACTGTACAAGCTTGACAATCAACCTGTCTTGGGGACTGCCGGACAGTGGACAGATATTCAGTGGCTGGCCTGGGTGGACGTAATTAACTCGGTTACTTGGATCGCTGTGGTGGTTATGTTGGAAGTAGATGTGTGGCTACAGTTGCGCGGCAAACTTCAGGGCTATATTTTATTCTATAGCAAGATTATTAAGCTGGTGCTCTATGCTGTTCTGCTAGCGGCTGCGGTCTATTGGGGACTGTTGGGGGACTTCCTTGATTTTTGGGATGCCTTCCTGTGGCTGGTTGCGTTTTTCTTTATTGAGATGAATGTTCTAAAAAGGCAGACTGAAACCCAGGATAACTAGCTGCCCTTGGCTTGCCGCTATTAATTTTCGATTATGGCAAGAATCAGCTTGGAGATGCAGGTCAATTTTCCCTGTTCGTTCTCCAGACGAATCTCCCAGACATGGGAGCGTCTCCCTAGATGAATAGGTCGCGCAGTGCCAATCACCAGGCCAGATGATACTGGACGCAAATGGGTAGCACTGACTTCCTGGCCCAGGCATTTATGGGTGTTAAAATCCAGCACATGAGCTCCGGCAACGCTGCCGAGGGTTTCCGCTAAAACCACATTGGCTCCACCATGGACAACACCATAGGGCTGAAAGGTACGCTTGTCGGCGGGCATAGTACCGCGCAGAAAATCGTCGCCCACTTCGGTAATTTCAATACCCAGATGCTCAACCACAGTACCCTGATTCATGGGGCCGTTTATCATGTCCAGGTTGGGCCTGTTATGCCAGATGCTGCTCATAGTCTGTCCTTTAGCTTTTAAGACGCTTGTGCTTCACACGAGTGGGCTGTGCATCCACTCCTTTGCGAGCAATAAAGTCTTCGTGATACTCGCTGTAGTTACCCTCAAAAAATACTACTTCGCTATTGTCTTCATAGGCCAGAATATGAGTGGCGATACGGTCAAGGAACCAGCGATCGTGGGAGATAACTAATACGCAGCCTGGGAAGGAAAGGACTGCTTCCTCCAATGCGCGAAGAGTTTCAATATCCAGATCATTGGAAGGTTCGTCCAGCAGCAGCACATTGGCACCCTGTTTTAAGGTGTTGGCTAGGTGCAGGCGACCACGCTCACCACCAGACAGTTCGCCAACACGTTTCTGCTGGTCATTACCTTTAAAATTGAAGCGCCCGGCATAGGCTCGGGAAGAAACCTCATAGTTGCCAATTTTTAGGATATCGTGGCCACCAGAAATAGCTTCCCAGACAGTATGACTGTCATCCAGTGAATCACGGCTCTGCTCAACATAGGCGACCTTAACTGATTCGCCCAGCGAGATGGTTCCGCTGTCAGGCTGTTCAGTACCGGCGATCATGCGAAACAGGGTCGATTTACCTGCGCCGTTGCCGCCGATAATACCCACGACCGAGGCTTTGGGTATAGATAGCGAGAGATTTTCAATCAACAACTCATTACCAAAGCCTTTACTGACTTCATCCAGCACAATCACCTTGTCGCCAAGGCGCTCTCCTGGCGCAATGTAAATCTCATTGGTTTCGTTGCGTGCTTGGAATTCTTGAGAATTCAGCTCATCAAAACGAGCTAGACGCGCTTTGTTTTTTGCCTGTCGGCCTTTGGGATTTTGCCGCACCCATTCCAGTTCCTGCTTGATCGCTCTCTGACGAGAGATCTCCTGCTTAGATTCGGTTTCTAAGCGCTTACCTTTGGCTTCTAGCCATGTCGAGTAGTTGCCCTCGTAGGGAATGCCGCGACCGCGATCCAATTCGAGAATCCAACCGGCGACATTATCAAGGAAATATCGATCGTGAGTTACGGCCACCACAGTGCCAGAAAACTCCTCGAGAAATTTTTCCAACCAGAAGACCGACTCGGCATCTAGGTGGTTAGTTGGCTCATCCAGCAGCAGCATATCAGGGCGTGACAGCAGCAGACGGCAGAGTGCGACACGACGTTTTTCACCACCAGATAGAGAGGTGACATTGGCATCCCAGGGTGGCAGTCGCAGCGCATCTGCAGCCACATCTAATGAGTGATCCAGATTGTGGGCATCCCAAGATTCGATAATAGCTTCCAGCTCGCCCTGTTTTTTGGCCAGCGCATCGAAATCTGCGTCTGGTTCTGCGTAGTCGAGATAAACCTGGTCCAGGCCTCGCAGTGCATCGACAGCCTCATGCATGCCATCCTCAACATTACCGCGCACATCTTTTTCCGGGTCTAACTGAGGCTCCTGCGCCAGATAGCCGATTTTGATACCGGGCATAGGTCGGGCCTCGCCCTGAATATCGGTATCAAGCGCCGCCATAATTTTAAGCAGGGTGGATTTACCTGCGCCATTTAGACCTAGCACGCCAATCTTTGCGCCTGGGAAAAATGATAATGAGACATCCTTAAGGATCTCTCGCTTCGGAGGAACAATTTTGCTCACCCGGTTCATTGTGTATACGTATTGTGCCATTGAGTTAATTATCTGTTATGAAGAAATGGATTTAGCGCAAAGCCTAGGCTTTGACGCTGTAAAAAGGATTTACGCGCATTCTAGCTGAAAGCGGCGGGATAAAGAATCAACTCGGGTAAAAACAAGCCCGCATCGCTGCAAAATATAGCCAAATATGACTGTATATCAGTAGGTTAAATGGTTTGATTAGTTGAAATAATCTGTAGAAGTCTGGTCGCTTTGTTTATGAACTAGACGCAATAGCCAGGAGGTAAGTCAGCATTCGAAAAAGCTCGAGCTTAAACACTCGAGCTTTTTGCGCCTGCCATTCTTGAACCCCGCGATTTTCCCCTCTATGTTTAAGTCAACATCAAAAAACTAGGAGACAGAGGATGTTCAAGCAAACCTTAGTAGCAACAGTTGCAGTGTTTATTCTGTGGTCAATAATTGACTTTTTAGTCCATGGCATTTTGCTGCAATCGATGTATCAAGAAACCCTGCACCTCTGGCGCCCCGAAGACCAGATGCATGCACTGTTAATGTCCGCGGTTACATTTATTTTTGGGTTTTCTGTGGTATTTACTTACGGCTACTTTGTGGCGCCCAAATCACTGGGGACTGGATTAAAGTATGGTGCTGCACTGGGGTTGGGTATCGGCGTGCTGATCGGCATAGGATCATTTTCTTATATGCCGATTCCGCTCTGTCTGGCCGGTGCTTGGCTGGCGGTTAATTTTGTTAAGCTAGTGGTTGCTGGCTTGATTGCGGGTCGATTAGTTCCTGAACCAGTCACGCCCATCGGGCACAGCTCTCTATAAGCAGGATGACAACAGTACTAAGAGCTTTGGGCATAGGGCTCTGTTTTAGGGCCCTATGCGCTGTTATAAAAGCACTATCTATTCAGGGGTCTAATCTAAAACAGTAAAAGACATGCCAGCATGCTCATTTAGCCGATCCATTAATAGGTCGCCCATAGCAGTAGCCGGTGTCCAAAAGCCACCATCCTTATCTTCCTTGGCTAGATCAAATGCCAAACACAAACCAGCCTGAGCCAGCATCTTGGCAGTGCAGCCATAACCTGGATCGCGATCACCAGTTACCTTGACTATCAGCTGCTCATTATTTTCATTTTTGCCCATCAGACGAATATCAAAATGGCCGTTCAACTGATCTTCTGGGCTAGGGCCCTCACCTGGTTTCGGCAAGACAAATTTGTTCAGCAGATTGCGAACAGGATCAATCACCATGCCTGCAGCAAACAGCCCTAAGCCAGCGGTCAGCCCATAGGCACCTAGGCGACCCTTGGTGCCGTCACCCACCAACATGGCTTCGCCGTAGGTAAAGTCATTACCGTATGCCATATCCATTAGCCAGTTTGAGCGCAGCACAACTCGGGTATTAATGGCCTCCATAATAAAAGGCGCTGCCCAGCTGGCAAAGTCGTTATCATATTCTGGCACTTTGATGCTGACCTGCCTTTCGCTATAGCTGTGTTGTTCTGGACATAGGATATAGGGGTTGCCCATGGCTTTACGGAGCTTAGGGTCGGACTTGGCCGCAACGACCATTTCAGCCATGCTGGCGATGGTGCCGCCAGAAGCCCCACCTTTCATCGCCTTGACTCTTAGTTTTACGTTGTTGAAAAACTGACCAAATTTCTGTTGGCCCCGCTGTTGCAGAAAATGGGTGCCCAAATCTGAGGGTATGGAGTCAAAGCCACAGCAGTTTACAATACGCGCACCAGTGCTCTTGGCCAGGTCTTCGTATTTAACCAGCATGCGTTCAATCCAATAGGCTTCGCCAGTGAGGTCACAGTAATCATTGCCATTCTCTGCGCAAACTTTTATCAGAGTCTCTCCATAGAGGGCGTAAGGCCCCACGGTGCTCACAATCACTCTTGATTTTTTACACAGGCTGTTGAGGGCGCCCTCATCATTGGAATCTGCAACAATAATCGGCAATTTAGCCGCACCTTCGCCCAGTGAATCGCGAAGCGTATTGAGTTTGGCCTCCGAGCGGCCAGCAATAGCCCACTTAACTTTGCGGGTCAGGCCAATATGTTGATAGAGGTAATTGGTGAGAATCTCGCCGACAAAGCTTGTCGCGCCAAAGATAACAAGGTCAAATTTCTTAGTAGCCATGGTTGGTATTTTTCCTGAGGTACTTATTTTTAGTTGGGTTATTATATTAGCCATCTGTCAGAGCGGATTCGCTTTTTAATGTTACCCATTCTTTATTCTTTTCGTCGCTGCCCCTATGCCATAAGGACTAGGATGACTCTGTGCTACGCGAGTATAACGGTTGAGCTGCGGGAAGTCTTTCTGGCTGACAAGCCTGCGCCTATGCTGACACTGTCGGCGAAAGGTACGGTGCCTGTACTGCAGTTAGATACTCAGATTTTAGAGGAGAGTCTGGATATTATGCACTGGGCCCTCCAGCAGGCAGATCCAGAGCATTGGTTGCGTCCCGAATTAATGGTCCAAACCCAGACCCTAATTGAGGAAAACGACAATAGCTTTAAAACTCAGCTGGATCGCTATAAGTACTGGGATAGGTATCCAGCCCAGACTCAGGAGTATTATCGTCAACAGGCGGAGAAATTCTTAATGAAACTGGATGGATTATTGATGGCCAGGCCCTTCCTGCTGGCAGATAGTGCGACCCTAGCCGATGTCGCTATATTCCCTTTTATTCGCCAGTTCGCCTTTGTCGATAAAGCCTGGTTTGATCAATCCAGCTACAATAATGTGCAGCAATGGCTCAAGTATTTTTTAAATTCGTCCCTATTTATGCAGTCAATGGAAAAGTACTCTCCCTGGCAGGTAGGAGATAATGCAAAATTTTTCCCTGCATAGGGTTTCAGTTTCCTGAGCAGGCCGTTAAGTTGTTATTATTGCCTCCATCAGGTCAGATTGGTTAAAGACCCCTAAAAAAGACCCTTCCCGTCAGCCTTTAAGGCTTATGGCGTCACATAATAAAAGGTAGAAAATGTTTAGCTTTTTTGAAAGGTTAGTGAACCCCTTTCCCCCGGAGAACCCCCAACAACCCCCTGAGGGAATCTATGAGTTTTGTCGTCACTACACCAGAGGCATAGAGCCCTGGCTGTTGCTGATGGCCTTCCTGACCGCGCTCACGGCCATATCAGAGGCATTGCTGTTTGGTATTCTGGGCCGCGTTGTCGACTGGTTGGCGACCAGTGACCCAGAGGTTTTTCTACAGGACTCCTGGCCCCTTTTGCTGGGGATGTCAGTATTTATCCTATTGGCTATACCTCTCCTGAATAGTTTGCATTCTCTGGTCGTCCACCAGACGCTGATGGGCAATTTTCCTATGCTGGTACGCTGGCAGGCACACCGTTACCTGCTTAACCAAAGCTATGCATTTTTTCAGAATGAATTTAGTGGGCGCATAGCCACCAAAGTGATGCAGACCGCACTGGCGGTTCGTGAAGCCGTTATGAAGCTGCTCGACGTGATGCTGTTTGTGACTATTTATCTGGTCACTATGCTAATTCTAGTCGCCAATGCCGACCCAAGACTCTGTGTGCCCCTGCTAGTCTGGTTAGTGATCTATATTACTATCCAACGTTATTTTGTTCCGCGAATGAAAAATATTGCCATGCTCCAGGCCGACGCAAGATCAACAATGACCGGTCGCATAGTGGATAGTTACACCAATATCAGCACCTTGAAGCTGTTTTCGCACAGTCGCCGTGAGACTGCGTATGCCAAAGAGGGCATGGCAGATTTTCTGGGAACCGTACATCCGCAGATGCGCCTGGCGACCTTGCTAAATATCTGCCTGGAAACTCTCAATATGTGTCTGGTGTTTTCTACCGTAGCGCTGGGAATCTACCTGTGGATCGAGTCTGCGATCAGCGCGGGGGCGATTGCCATCGCTATTAGCTTAGCCATCCGGCTGACCGGCATGTCCTATTGGATTATGTGGGAAATCAGCAGCCTGTTCGAAAATATCGGCACTATCCAGGATGGTATTAACACCCTGTCCATCCCTCAGACTGTCTGTGATGACGAGCAGGCCACTGAGCTGAGGGTTACCGAGGGGCGGATTGATTTTCAACAGGTAGACTTTAGCTATCATGGGGCAGATAGCAGGCCATTGGGTGAGCCGGTGTTTAAAGGCCTCGACTTAACGATTGAGGCGGGCGAGAGAGTGGGTGTCGTCGGGCGCAGTGGCGCCGGTAAATCCACCCTGGTTAATCTGCTGATGCGTTTTTATGATATTCAGACTGGCCGACTGCTAATCGATAGCCAGGACCTTCGTCTTGTTACCCAGGATAGCCTACGCAGCAGTATTGCTATGGTCACTCAAGACACCTCATTGCTGCACAGATCTGTGCGGGACAATATTCTCTTTGGTCGACCAGATGCCACTGAGGCGCAAATGATCAACGCGGCCAAACAGGCTGAGGCCCATGAATTTATCCTGGATTTGAAAGATGTAGCTGGACGCAGCGGTTACGACGCCCATGTGGGTGAGCGGGGGGTTACCCTCTCAGGTGGCCAGAGGCAGCGTATTGCCATCGCCCGAGTGCTGCTTAAAGATGCACCTATCCTGATATTAGACGAGGCGACGTCGGCACTAGACTCCGAGGTTGAGGCCACCATTCAGCGCGGGCTAAATCAGCTTATGAAAGACAAGACCGTAATAGCGATCGCCCACAGGCTCTCTACCATTGCTGCCATGGATAGGCTGATAGTCTTTGATAAGGGCCAGATCATCGAGCAGGGCACTCATCAGGAGCTTATTGCTAAGCAGGGTGTCTATAGTCAGCTTTGGAGTCACCAGTCCGGTGGCTTTCTGGGTTTTGAATAGGGCTTACGAGTAAATCATGATTTCCCTAACTGACATTGAGTTGCGCCGCGGCGCCAAAGTGCTTCTGCAAGACGCTGAGCTGGTGGTGCATCCCGGACAGCATATCGGCATTATAGGTGCTAATGGCTGTGGCAAAACCAGCCTGTTCAAGTTACTACTGGGCCAGGTCTCTCCAGACGCTGGAGAACTGTCCATACCCAATGATTGGCGAATTGCCCATATGGCTCAGGAGCTGGCATCCTCCGAGCGCAGTGCTATTGATTTTGTTCTCGACGGGGATCCACAGCTGCGCCGCGCTGAAGCCGCCATTGAGCAGGCCTTACTCAATGAAGATAACGACCGTCTGGCTGCTGAATACGGGACCATGGACGCTATTAGCGGCTTCGATGCTCGCTATCGCGCTGAGCAGTTGCTGCATGGCCTAGGGTTTCAGCAATCTGAAATCACCGAGCCTGTGAAGAGTTTTTCTGGGGGCTGGCGTATAAGGTTGAATTTAGCTCAGGCATTAATGAGCCCCTCTGATTTGCTGTTGCTGGATGAGCCAACCAATCATTTGGATTTAGATGCCACTCTGTGGCTCGAGCACTGGCTCAAAGCCTATCCAGGTACGCTATTAATTATTTCTCATGATCGCGACTTTATTGATAATGTCGTGGATCGCATAGTCCATATAGAACACCAAAAATCGATTCCCTATAAAGGAAATTATTCCGCTTTCGAAAAAATACGCAGTGAACGTCTTGCGTTGCAGCAGGCTAGTTTTGAAAAACAGCAAAAACGAAAAAAAGATGTAGAAGCATTTGTGGCTAGGTTTCGCTACAAGGCATCTAAGGCAAAACAGGCGCAAAGTCGGTTAAAAGAATTAGAACGCATGGAAACTATTGCGCCGGCTCATATTGATTCGCCATTTTATTTTAATTTTCCCGAGGCAAAAAAATCTTATAGTGCACTAGTAAATATCAGTCGGGCCAGTTTGGGTTATGGCAATAAAAAAATATTACAAAAAGTTAATTTTGATTTACAGCCGGGAACAAGAATTGGTCTGCTAGGGCCCAACGGCGCTGGCAAGTCGACCCTAATAAATAGCCTTACTGGTGATTTGAGCTTAATAGAGGGTAATCGGGTCTATGGTGACAATGTAAAGGTGGGTTATTTTGCTCAGCACCAACTCGAGGTTTTAGACTTGAAAGCTAGTCCCCTTTTGCATTTGCAGCGCCTTAGCCCAGAGGCCACCGACCAGCAGCTAAGGAATTTCCTGGGGGGCTTCGATTTTCATGATGATAAGGCACTCGAGCCAATAAAAGATTTCTCTGGGGGCGAGAAAGCCCGAGTAGCACTGGCTCTAATCGTATGGCAACAGCCCAATCTCTTGCTGCTAGATGAGCCGACTAACCACCTGGATCTTGAGATGCGTCAGGCCTTGACCATGGCCCTCCAAGATTATGAGGGTGCGCTGGTCGTTATATCTCATGATCGTCATCTGTTGCGCAATACTGTCGATGAGTTTTATTTAGTCGCAGGGGGTTCAGTCAGTGAGTTTGAGGGTGATTTGAGTGATTATCAAAATTGGCTAAAACAATTTTCTCTTAAAGAAGAAAAAAATAAAAAAACTGAAATTGAATTTTCTGGTGATAAAAAAGTGTCTCGCCAGATATCTGCAGAGGCGAGAAAAAAACGTGCGCCATTAAATAAAAAAATTAAAAATCTAGAATCACAGATTGAAAATCTACAAGCTAAATTATCAGAATTAGAAATAGTGCTTTCTGATGTTGATCTTTATGATGTAGCTAATAAAGAAAAATTAAAAACGGTGATGACCGATCAGGCGGATACCAAAAAGTTACTTGATGCTGCAGAAGAGGATTGGCTAGAGGTCCTTGATAAACTAGAAAGCCACCAGTAGAAAAATAATTATGCAAAATCGAATAGACTAATATGTTAAACAGAGTTATCTCAGTCAAAGTTCACAGCAGAAGACTGCCAAATTTTCATTAAAACAGTATATGGTCATTAAAATGTTTGATAGAAATAAAAATTCGAGAAACGAAGGTTTTGGATCAGCAAAGCCAATTGCTACAAGCAGTAAATCTAACAATGTCACCTCAGATTCAGTTTCGGGAGCTAGCGCAATGATTGGTCCAGGCGTAAAAATTAAAGGTCAGATTACCAGTGATGAGAAACTAGTGATCGAGGGTAAAGTTGATGGTGGTATCACGGCTAAGTCCCATGAGGTTATAGTGGGTAAGTCCGGCGTGTTAAACGCAGATATAAGCGCCAAGGTGGTCAGAGTGGATGGCAGGGTAAAGGGCGATATTTGCGGTGGTGACAATGTGGTGATTTCTAAGACTGGCAATGTGCTGGGTAATATTCAATCACCGCGAGTTAGCCTGGAAGACGGTGCTAAATTCAAGGGCAGCATTGAAATGGATCCGGGTGAGCAGGTGGTAGCGGAATTGCCACTGAACTCGCCATCTACCGCAAAAGATTCAATGGTAGATCCTGAATCTGGAAAAGCCGGCGCCAAGGCATCCTAGGCATAGGTGAACCAAAATTTTTTTTACTGAGTCAAACAGCGTGCTGGTAGACCGGTAGGCAGGGTATTTTATGAGATCCCAAAGATGTTGAGATCCTATGCGCAGGCGGTTGAGCCTATGCCTGTAGCACTGCAAACCAACCTAATGCCAATGCTGTTTGAGCGTCTAAGGGTTGATAAGCAGCTAGTCGTGTTAGATATGGGGCCAGCTTCTGGGGCAACTGTAAAGTTCTTTAACCAGTTTAGGTGTCGACTCAGCTTTGTTGATTTTGGTGGCGAGGAGTTACTTTCCCAGCAAGAGGCTGAGCACGATGAGATGCTTAGCTGTTTCCGCAGCGCATTGAATCTCAAGCCCGGCACAAAGGTTGATCTTTGCCTTTTCTGGGATCTGTTTAACTATCTTGATCAAACGGCACTCAGAGCATTTTTAGAGGCCCTGGAGCCTTACGTTGATCGCAACACCAGAGGCCATTGCCTGGGTGTTTTAACTAGCCGCAGTAGCCTGCCGTTCTATCAGTACGGTATTGGCAGTTTAACCAGCCTGACTCAGGCTGATCGGCATGGCCAGCAATGGCCAGTGCATCCCCACTCTCTTCGAGATCTATCCAGTTTGCTGGGCTATTTTGAAATTAGGAAAAGTCGCCTAATGCAAGATGGTCGCGCTGAGTATCTGCTCTCTGAGAACAGAGATCCCAAGCCTGCCGCTGGACAATTTTTATAACCTCTGGTCTTCTCAGCCTCGGTTTGGGGCTATAAACTGTGGGTAATAAAAAACATGCAGAGTATCAAAATGAAACGAGCAATTATTATAGGCGCCAGTTCTGGCATAGGTTGGGAGCTGGCAGTTCAGCTTGCGGCAAAAGGCTATCAATTGGGTCTAATGGCGCGGCGCAGGAATTGCTTGGAAGATCTGGCGGCACAGCTGCCGGGAGAACATTTCATTCAAACTACCGACCTAACTCTCGCAGAGCAGGCTCAGGAGGAATTGACTTCCCTGATAGAGCTGATGGGTGATGTTGACCTCATTGTTGTTAACTCTGGTGTCGGTAATAAAGAGCGAATACTCGATTGGCAGGTTGAGCGGGAAATGATCGATGTCAATGTGCGCGGCTTTGCGGCTATGTCGCTAACTGCCATGAATTATTTTATGCAGCGAAAAGCCGGGCACCTGGCTGGGGTGTCGTCCTGTGCTGCACATTTTTCTGCTGGGATCACACCGACCTACAATGCCACCAAGGCCTTTGCGTCCAACTATCTCAACGGTTTGCGCTCGCGAGCTGCGCGTTCCAAACTGCCTATTACGATCACCACTATTGAACCTGGATTTGTGGAAACGCCAATGGTGGAGGGGAAGCCCATGTGGCTGGCGCCGCTAGGCAAAAGTGTCGCCCAGATGGTAAAGGGGCTGAACAACAGGAAAGACCATATCTTTATTACCCGGCGTTGGCGCTGGGTGGCTCTTTTGTTGGATATTATGCCCAATGGCCTGATCCGCAAATTGATGTAGTCTGTTCTTCCGCCTAGACTATGCTGAGCGTTTAAAATTACTACCCTTCATTGATTGGAAAAGCACTCTATGTCCCTATCATCCCGCGGTCTAGCGGCCGCTGCCACAAAAGGTGCTATGGATATGTTACCGCTCAGTTTGGCGGTGCTACCCTGGGGCGTATTATTCGGTTCTCTGGCCGTTCAACGCGGCTTTAGCTGGCTAGAGGCGCAGCTTTTTTCCGGAGTTATTTTTGGCGGTGCAGTGCAGATCGTCACTGTCGAGCTTATCGCAGATAATGTGCCGCTGTTTACGGTGTTGTTTAGTGCCTTTGTTATTAGCTCCAGGCATTTTCTCTATGGGCTGACATTGCGAGAGCGGATAAGTCCCTGGCCGTTACGTTGGCGTCTGGGTATGGGTTTTCTACTGACCGATGAGCTGTTTGCCCTGTCCGGCGATCGGCGAGCTTATCGAAGTAAGTTCCGGCTTTATTATGCGCTTGGCGCTGGAGGGAGCTTTTATCTGGCATGGAATCTCTGGACCTTCTTCGGCATTATTGCCGGAGCTTCACTGCCAGATCTCACTGAGCTAGGCCTCGACTTTGCCATCGCCGCTACTTTTATTGCCCTAGTGGTGCCAGAGATAAAGACTCTCTCTACGCTGGTGTCTGTTTTAACAGCAGGGCTGTGCGGTGTGGTTTTTAGCCTGTGGCAAATGGAGCTAGGTCTGGTACTAGCCGCTATAATTGCCATGTTGGCAGGCTATGCCACTGATAGGATCAGTCATTCTCAGAGCCGATCTCTATGACCCTACTGACTATTTTTCTATTGGCCTGCGTGACATTTGGTACCCGATATCTTTTTCTCGAGGGGCGACTGCCTATCCGTCTTGGGCCTAATTTAAAACGGCTGCTTAGCTTTAGTGGGCCGGCTGTTCTGTCGGCGATCACGGCGCCCATATTATTTGTGCATGCGCAGACATTGGATATAGCCCTAAGTAATGCCTATCTTTGGGGGGGCGTCCTGTCTGTGATAGCTGCGTATAAAACAGGTAATGTCTACTGGACAATTGGGCTAGGCATGCTGGCTTTTTTGCTGGCGAACGCTATATTCTCCTAAATAGCTGGAACGCATGGGTCACCAAAAGTCTCCTAGGTAGGGCTCCAATGGCTGCGTATGGTTAGCACCATTGCTATTATCAAAACGGTTTTTAAAGAGATAAAAATTATGATTCCAAGAAGCTTATACGATTCAGACCACGATATGTTCCGTGAAAGTCTGCGCAAGTTTATTGAGACTGAAGCCATGCCCCACCACGAGCAGTGGGAAAAAGATGGCATGGTTAGTGATGAGATATGGCTAAAGGCCGGCGAGCAGGGCTTTTTATGCCCAATGATTCCCGAAGAATATGGTGGCGTGGGAACAGATTTTCTCTATAACTGCATCGTTAATGAAGAGATTGGCCGCTCGGGTTGCACCGGCCTTGGTTGGACATTGCACAATGATATCACTGTGCCCTATATCGTTCGTTACGGCAGTGAAGAGCAGAAGCAAAAGTATCTGCCGCGCTGTATTACCGGTGAATTGATTACAGCTATCGCTATGACTGAACCTGGTGCTGGATCAGATTTGCAGGGCACTAACACCACTGCGGTATTAGATGGTGACCATTATATTCTCAATGGCTCCAAGACTTTTATTACCAATGGTCAAAAAGCCGGTTTGGTAATTGTAGTTGCCAAGACCGATACCAGTGCTGGTTCCAAAGGCATCAGCCTGTTTCTGGTTGAAGCGGACCTGCCCGGATTTAGCAAAGGTAAAAATCTTACCAAGCTAGGCCTTAAAGCGCAGGATACCTCAGAGCTGTTTTTTCAGGATGTCAGAGTCCCCAAAGAAAACCTGCTGGGTGAAGAGGGTCGTGGCTTTATCTACCTAATGCAAGATCTACCTCAGGAGCGTCTATCTATTGCAGTGGGCGCAGTGGCTAATGCCAAGGCGATTCTGGAAGCCACCATTGATTACACCAAAGAGCGCAAAGCCTTTGGTGCCACAGTGGCATCATTCCAGAACACCCAGTTCAAACTGGCTGAGTTGTCGGCAGAGATAGACTGTGCGGAAGTCTATACTGATCGCTGCACCGAGCTTTTACTGGACGATAAACTGGATACAGTCACTGCCTCCAAAGCAAAATTATTGACCACTGACTTGCAGTGCAAAGTGGCAGACGAATGTTTGCAGCTGCATGGGGGGTGGGGTTATATGTGGGAGTATCCGGTGTGTCGCGCTTTCGCGGATTCAAGGATTCAGCGTATTTACGGCGGTACCAATGAGATTATGAAGTTGATTATCTCAAGAGAGCTAATGAAGTAAAGAGTCCAGAGCCAGATAAAAAAACGCCCCATTAATGGGGCGTTTTTTGTGTGGGGTTTAATTCAGTCAGTTGTTAGAAGATCAGTCCTTATAGGAGGGGTCGATTTTTTCAATCAGCCGAGTAAAAGCCTGAAATTCCAGCTCACCGCTCGGCCCGCCCATAGCCTGCATGGCCATCAGTTGCTCTGACTTAGCCAGAATCTCAGGGCCCACCGGAATACTGGGTCGGCCGGTGGAATCTGTTGTTACCTGAACCTGACAGGCGCGCTCCATGGCCCAGAGATTTTGAAAGGCTTCGGGAATACTCCGTCCACCGGCAAGCAGGCCGTGATTACGCAGAATCATCAGGTTCTTATCCCCCAGATTGGCGATCAGCCTTGGTTTCTCATCATCATTGACGGTAATGCCTTCAAAGTCATGATAGGCGATCTGGTTATGCAGCAGTGCTGAATAAAAGTTGTCGGTGCGCAGTCCTTCCTCTGTGCAGGCAACCGCCATACCGGCATTGGTATGGGTATGGGCAATGCACTGTATATCTGGACGAGCAGCATGGATAGCAGTGTGAATCACAATCCCCGCGGGATTTACCGCATACTCAGTTTCTTCAACAATATTACCTTCGATATCTACTTTAACCAGATTAGAGGCAGTCACCTCTTTATAATGCAGGCCATAGGGATTAATCAGAAAATGATGCTCGTCCCCAGGTATCTTCATGGTGATATGGTTGTAGATCATCTCACTCCAACCCATATAGTCAAAGATTCTGTAGCAGGCTGCCAGCTGTACTCGCAGGTCTCGTTCTGTTTGTGCCATTAGTTTGCCCTCTTTACAAATTTTGTCAGTATTACAATCTGTGTGCCGTTTACCCGACCTTCTATCTGTTCCTCATTGCTGGCGACCAATGAAATATTGCGCACTGCCGTTCCACGTTTGGCAGTAAAGCTGGTACCTTTAACATCCAAATCCTTTATCAATGTCACTGTATCACCAGCAGCGAGCACAGTGCCATTACTGTCTTTGTGTACCTCTGCATCTTCATTATCGCTGATCTCTGCGCGGGCCCAGGCCAGTGTTTGATCATCCAGGTATAACATATCCAGCAGATCCTGAGGCCAGCCCTCGGCGCTCAGTCTGTTCAGCATACGCCAGGCCATTACCTGCACTGCAGGCACCTGTGACCACATGCTGTCATTGAGGCAGCGCCAGTGATTAATATTCACTTTGTCTGGATTATTGATTTGATCTGCACAGATGTCACAGATTAATAATGACTGCTCAGTGCTGCCATCACTGGAGGGTGGGATGGCATAGGCTGACAAATTGTTAGTGCTGGTGCAGAGTTCGCAGGCGGAATTGCTGCGGCTGTGGAGATCGGTCATTTGCTGAGCTACTTATGTTGACTGTGAAGGCCCCATTATAGCGCTGTTTCAGCTTTCGGCATTTATTAGCATCTTGGCTGCTGCCCAGCCTGACTGCACGGCTCCCTCAAAGCGTGGCCCGGCAAAGGCATCACCGGCAACCGCCAGAGGTGGCAGGTTGGTGCCATCACTTAATAGCAGACAGGGATCTGGATCCACCGTCGAGGGTTTGCTATAGCGCCAGCCATGCACCTGGTATTCCCTGACCTGCGCATCCCCAAGGTATAGGTCCGCCGCATCAATCAGCTGCTGGCCAATCTGCATAGGATCCTTGTCAAGATGCTGGGCACTAAACTCACTACTACCATGAATGGTTACCGCAGCAATTTTGGAAACGCCTTTTTGCAGATTATCACTAATCCAGGCGATAGGGCCCTCCTCTAGCGCGATAGCCCCAGGCGCGTCAATGGCAGTTGGGCCATCGAGAATAGCCATTACCGCAATGCAGCTTTCATATTCAATGCGCTCTAGGCGGACTCGCTTGTCTGCGGGAATAGTGACCTCTTCGAGCAGTTCCAGAGTCTGGGGCACAGGCGAGGTAATCAGAAGACTGTTGGCGCTGACTCTGTCGCCATTGTCTAGATCAGCCAGCCAGCTAGATTGTTGGTGGGATACTCTGATCACTCTGGTGGCGCGCATAATATCCAGGCCAATGGCCAGGTGCTTGGCCACGGCCGTCATGGTGGGTACGCCCCGATACCTGGGGTGACCATTGGGTTGCCCAGGGTAACTGCTATACCATTGCTCGGCCACACCGGCAGCAATCCAGTCTGCTACAGCCGCTTTAAAGCGCGGCTCCCGCGCTGTCATAAACTGAGCCCCATGGTCGAAGGTGGCGTCACCAATTCGCCTTCCCGCCAGTCTGCCACCCAGGCCGCGGCCTTTATCGATCACCAGCACCTGGAAGCCTGCCTGCTGAAGGTCATTGGCAGCACTGAGGCCGGCAAGGCCGGCACCAATAATTAGGACATCGGTTGTGATGGTGGGCATGGTTATGGGTCTTTGTTGAGTTAGCGTTTGCGAGCGTCGTTTTTGCAGCGCACCGAACAGTAGCGCACTTCATCCCAGACCTTCTCCCATTTTTTACGCCAGGTAAATGGGCGCTGACAAACAGGGCAGATCTTGCTGGGCAGGTCTGATTTTTTACGCATTGTGGGCATAGCTGGATTATGGCAGGTTTTGCTTACAGAATGGCAGTCAATCAGGCGGCTGCCAGAGCGCTCCCTGCGAGAGTGATTCTGTGCATCAGGCGCATCTGGCCCTGATAATCATTGTCAGCCATATGCCAGGTGCAGCGATTGTCCCAAAAGGTCACAGAGCCAGGCTGCCAGTTAAAGCTGCAGGTAAATTGCGGTTGCTGGACATGGGCATAGAGTTCATCCAGCAGTTCACGACTCTCGGCAAACTCCCAGCCTTCAAACTGAATGGTATGGCCGGGATTTACATAGAGAACCTTGCGACCGCTTGCTGGATGACGAATCACCACCGGATGGGTGGCATCGCCAACCCGGTCCATACCGCCCAACTGCTCGGCTAAATCGGTCATTCTATAGAGGCCATTTTCGCCATAGAGGTGGGTGTTGGAATGCACCGCGCGCAGCCCCTCAATGCGCTGTTTTAGATTGTCCGGGAGCGCATCATAGGCAGCGGCAAGATTGGCAAACTGAGTATTACCACCGGTAGTAGGCAATGTGCGCGCGACCAAAATAGAGCCCAAAGCAGGTTCATCATCATAGGAATGGTCGGTGTGCCAGCCGCCACCGATATTAGTTTGCTGAGTTTTCTCTTTGCGCACCTCAGCAATTTCTGGATATTCATCGGTGGTTTTAAAAAATTTATTGACCACAATCCTGCCAAAGCGACGGGCAAAACGCAGGTGCTCTTCTGGCGGTAAGTCCTGGTCGCGGAAAAATAATAATCCATGCTCAGCAAATGCTCTGCGCAGTTCGCTGAGTTCATTATCGTCTATGGAGGCTAACTGCAGGTCATTAACAACCGCACCGCAATTTTCGAAAGGGGATACTTGCATGGTCATCTCTAATTATTATTTATAGCTGCTATTGGATCACTTTACAGGCTGGCTGTCATCCCCATTGCTCGTTACTCCACCGGGTTACACAACAGACAGCAAAACAATAATAATAAAACAGAGGACAAAGGGAATAGAGAGCAGGCCTGTAGCAAATATGACTAACTGACGATTAGGTTTTCCCATGGGTTGGTTATCTCCTTCTTGTGAAACCAGGGAGATACCTTATTAGAGCTGATCGAACCCTTCCTTGACCTGTATCTATAAAGTGTTAGCTTTGCAGTAATTTAGTTGGGCCGGTGCTGTTGTCTTCGCCGAGCTCAAGACGCCAGACATTATAAAAAACCTACCACAGCAAAGACCAGGCTGAAGCTGGCGTTGGTGTAGTAGGTTTTGGATCTTCTTTGCAGGTTGGTGGCATCCTTGCCTTATTTCGATATTACTTATCCAAACTCCAAATGCCCGAACCGCGCACTGCGATATAGAGAAATGCAAAGCAATATAGAACGGCTGCAACACCACCATTCAAGAGCGGGAAGAAGCTGTTCATGCCATGGGCCATCCAGTAGGCCGCAGCCATGGTGCCACTGCAAATAAAGGCGGCGGGGCGCGTAAACAGGCCAATCATTACCAGTACACCGCCAACCAGTTCGATGGTTCCCGCTGTATACATCAGTGGGTTAAGGCCGTAGGTAAACTCCTTTGGGAAATTGAAAAGCTTTTGAGTTCCATGCCAGATAAAGAGAAATCCGCTAACGATTCTCAAAAGAGCGTAGGCCTGCTCTTCGCGGCCATCCAATAAGTTATCTAAAAATTTCATCACATACCCCTGTTTTGTTATTTGGAAACATACCGAATAATTTATAACAGCAAACTTGGCCGTCTGTCATTATTTATTGATAAAGGTTTTCCAGACACCCAGAGGTTGCCAAATCCGTTCTAAGTCTTTTTGGGCTAGGCGTTGGTTCTCTTTAAGTACATCCCGACGGTAGCGGAACAGAAACGCCGATGCGCGCATATTGGCAGCGCAGTGAAGCCAGGTCTGTTTATTTTCGGAAGCTTTCATGGCAGCAATAAAGCGTGAAAAGTTCCGTTCTGAGGGGTTTACAAAGTTAACTGGGATATGAATATATTCCATGCCCAGTGACTCGATCAGGCCGGTTTCATTATCTAGAGAGTTCTCAGCATTATGGGGAGCCAGATTGATGACGACTTCAAAACCTGCGGCTGCAATACTGGAAAATTGTTTTTCGGTGGGCTGACCAGATGTGACTAGCTGCTCGTTGATTGGTAGGTAGTTAAAGATATTCGACAGAGTTGAGCCAGAGAAACGGGCTGGACTATATTTGTCCGCCAGGGTCAGCAGATACCCCAGCGTAGTTTTTAATGTTGCAGCGCTCAGCTCTTGGCTCCGGCTGCTCTGAGAGCTGCTACATAGTCTGCCCCATGTCCGTGCTGGCTAGCGATTTGCAGCAAAGTCAGGCCCTCTGGGTTAGCGGCGTTAATGTCATACCCAGCCTGGGTAAAGAACGCTAAGAAACTGATGAAATTATCAAGATTCATCCCGCGATAGGCTTTTTCTAACAGATGGAAATCCCTGTCTACGCCAGCCGGAGGCTGATAGTCTAAAAAACTTTTAACCCGCTCATCATCAAATACTTCGCCGAGGACTTTCTGTTTATCTTTCTTGAGTGACATGTTCTTCCTTGAATTTTAAAGTAGCTCGTTAAGTTTTTTAGCGAGGATTTGATTGACCTGCTGGGGATTAGCCTGGCCTTTTGAGGCTTTCATGATCTGGCCCATAAAGCCGCCAAGTTTTTTCTTACGCTTGGCTTCTTCGGTGTTGATATAGTCTTCTACCATAGCCTGGTTGGCGGCCAGTACATCAGCGACCATCTGCTCAAGGGCGCCACTGTCGGATACCTGCTTTAAGCCGCGGGCTTCGATAATTTGGTCCGCATCCCCCTCGCCGCCCCATATTCCTTCAAACACTTCTTTGGCCATTTTGCCGCTGATACTGTTATCAGCGATTCTGGCGATAAGGCCGCCCAGCTGCTCTGCACTAACAGGGCTGTTGGCGATACTGATATCTTCATTATTGAGTCTCGCCGCGAGTTCACCTGTGGCCCAGTTGGCGGCCAGTTTGGCATTGCCAGACTTTGTGGCCGCCGTTTCGAAGTAGGCTGCCATAGTCGCGTCACTGCTCAGAATACCAGCGTCATATTCAGATAAATCATACTCTGTCATAAATCGAGTCTGTCGGGCATCCGGAAGCTCCGGCAGATTGCGGCGCAGCTCTTCGATGGTTTCATCTGTCACAACAACGGGCAACAGATCAGGGCAGGGGAAGTAACGATAGTCATTGGCTTCTTCTTTGCTGCGCATGGACCGAGCTATTTTAGTATCACCATTGTATAGACGGGTTTCCTGTACTACCGTGCCGCCATCTTCTATTAGATCTATCTGGCGCTCGACTTCTCTGGCAATCGCCTCTTCCATAAACTTGAATGAGTTGAGATTCTTGGTTTCGGTCCTGGTGCCTAATGTGTCACTGCCTTTTGGTTTTACAGAAACATTGACATCAAAGCGCATACTACCCTGAGACATTTCGCCATCACAGATGCCGATGGAGGTGACGATGCTGTGGAGTTTTTTGGCGAAGGCGATAGCCTCTTCGGCACTGCTCATATCGGGCTCAGAGACGATTTCGATCAGTGGTGTGCCAGCGCGGTTTAAATCTATACCAGAGACGCCATGGCGGAAGTCACCATCATGCAGGGATTTGCCTGCATCTTCTTCAAGATGAGCATGGTGAATACGCACATTTTTGGTGCTGCCATCGGCCAGCTGAATTTCAACATTGCCGCGACCAACAATCGGCTTTTCCAGTTGTGTAGTCTGATAGCCCTTGGGCAGATCCGGATAGAAATAGTTTTTACGCTCAAAGGCAGATTCTTTACCAATTTCTGCATCGATCGCTAGGCCAAACATCACCGCATAATGTACGGCCTGTTTATTGAGTACCGGCAATGTGCCAGGCATGGCCAGATCGATGGCGCAGGCCTGAGTATTGGGCTCGGCACCAAAGGCAGTGCTGGCGCCCGAAAATATTTTGGTTTTGGTGGCCAGCTGCACATGCACTTCAAGGCCAATTACTGTATCCCAGCTCATGCTATCCATTATAAGAGGCCCTCCGGTGCCTGCCTGTGCCAGTCGGTCACCTGCTGATATTGATGAGCAACATTAAGCATTAGTGCTTCATCAAAATAGTTGCCAATAATCTGCAGGCCAACAGGTTTGTCATCCACCATACCGCAGGGTACTGACATGCCAGGCAGGCCGGCCAGATTGGTGGCGATGGTATAGATATCCTCCAGATACATGGCAACAGGATCATCACCTTTAGCGCCAAATTTGAACGCAGGAGATGGGCAGGTAGGCCCTAAAATCACATCCACCTGTTTAAAAGCCTCGGCAAAGTCTTGACGGATTAACTGTCGCACTTGCTGAGCTTTGCCATAGTACGCATCGTAATAGCCAGCCGAGAGACAGTAGGTGCCTATGAGTATGCGACGTTGCACCTCTTCACCAAAGCCTTCGGCTCTGGTGCGGCTGTACAGGTCTTGCAGATCCTTAGGGTCTTCACAGCGATAACCATACTTAACGCCATCAAAGCGTGACAGGTTCGCCGAGGCTTCAGCCGGTGCAATAACATAGTAGGCGGGTACAGAGAGTCCTGAATTGGGCAGGCTAATATCAATTAACTCTGCACCCTGGGCTTCAAGGTCTGCCAATGCTTGCCGCACTGCCTTTTCGGTACCTGGATGGAGCCCGTTAGAGAAGTATTCGCTGGGTACACCAATCTTTAAGCCCTGCATCGGGTTGTTTAGAGACGCGCTGTAATCGGCTATCTGGTGATCGATGCAGGTAGAGTCTTTGTCATCAACACTGGCCATGCAGCTAAGTAGCAGCGCGCAGTCCTCAGCGGTTCGGGCCATTGGGCCGGCCTGATCGAGGCTTGATGCAAAGGCGATCATTCCCCAGCGAGACACGCGGCCATAGGTTGGTTTTAGCCCTGTAATGCCACAAAGGGCTGCAGGCTGGCGAATCGACCCACCTGTATCCGTGGCTGTGGCAGCTGGCGCCAGGCGCGCTGCTACTGCAGCTGCTGAACCTCCGGAAGAGCCACCGGGAACAGAGTCGGTTGCCCAGGGGTTTTTTACTGGGCCATAAAAGCTGGTTTCATTGGAGGAGCCCATGGCGAACTCATCCATATTGGTCTTACCCAGCATTACTGCGCCGGCCTCTTCGAAGTTCTCTACTACTGTGGCGCTGTAGGGCGGAATAAAGTTATCCAGCATCTTAGAGCCACAGGTGGTGCGCACACCCTTGGTGCAGAAAATATCTTTATGCAGAATTGGCACTCCGCAGAGGGGTGGTGCGTTACCCACAGCTAATCTGGCGTCCGCATCGGCAGCGGCTTTTAGGGCCTGATCGGCAGTCAGGGTGATGACTGCATTGTAGTCGGAATTTAGCTCGGCAATGCGGGCTAAAAAGTGCTGAGTGAGCTCAACACTGGAAAATTCTTTGCTCTGCAGCCCTTTTACAAGCTCTGCGATAGTTAGATTATGCATTTGCTTATTTACTCAGTAGCGGCTATTCAATGACTTTGGGCACTAGGAATAGCCCTTCTTCGGTATCCGGTGCTATCGCCTGAAGGGCTTCGCGCTGGTTAACCTCGGTAACTTCATCTTCTCGCAAGCGCTGTGTGGCTTGAAGGGGGTGGGCGGCATTCTCAATACCACTAGTATCAGCAGCACTTAGCTGATCTACCAGCTCGAGAACGCTGCTCAGGCGTGTGGTGACTTCACTGATAGTTTCGTCATTAATGGCAATGCGGGCTAGGGTGGCTAGCTTTTCAATTTCAGACCGCTCTATATTCATGATTGTGTCCGTGGATTAACAGAATATTGGGCGACAATTTAAGGTCGCTTAATGTAGCGCAAATGGTACATCAATTGAGGGCTTTAGGTTAGGGGGTTGGCTTTGTAAATAGCCCTAATTACAGCTATTTTTGCAGCTTTTTTCCCTGATTTAACAGAGATATAAGAACTTTTGTTAAAGATCAGCTAGAATCAGTCCCAATAACAAAAAAACAGTGGTGCATCGCTTGCTCTGGGCTTTCTGCACTGTTACATTTTTAAGCTTAATTTAGAGTCGCCTGTGCTATCTATCCACTGGCCGCTACTGAGGAATAAAATTAGATGTTGTTCAAGAAACTCCGCGGCTTTTTTTCCAGCGATTTATCGATTGATCTAGGTACCGCGAATACGCTCATCTATGTGCGTGAAAAGGGAATTGTCCTCAATGAGCCCTCAGTGGTGGCTATTCGTCAGCACCAGGGCCAAAAGATTGTCGAAGCTGTTGGTGTCGATGCCAAGCGTATGCTCGGCCGCACTCCGGGTAATATTACCGCCATTCGCCCTTTGAAAGACGGCGTTATTGCAGATTTCCAGGTTACAGAGAAAATGCTTCAGCACTTTATCAAAAAGGTGCATGCGCAAAGTCTGGTTCCTCCCAGCCCTCGAGTGCTGATCTGCGTGCCCTGTATGGCTACGGAAGTTGAGAAGCGAGCAATTAAGGAGTCTGCCTATAGTGCCGGAGCCCGCGAGGTATTTCTGATTGAAGAGCCCATGGCTGCGGCTATTGGTGCAGGCCTACCAGTTGAAGAAGCAGTTGGCTCAATGGTGGTGGACATTGGTGGTGGTACCACCGAGATTGCCATTCTTTCCCTGAACGGGGTGGTTTTCTCCGATTCGGTGCGCATCGGTGGTGATCGCTTCGATGAGTCTATTGTTAACTTTGTGCGCCGCAAATACGGCAGTGTCATTGGTGACACTACTGCTGAGCGTATTAAAATGGAAATCGGCGCTGCCTATCTAGCGAAAGAAGTGCGCGAGATTGATGTGCGTGGACGTAATCTCGCCGAGGGTGTGCCAAAAAGCTTTAGCCTGACCAGTGATGAAATTCTTGAAGCACTTCAGGAACCCCTGGCCGGCATAGTGCAGGCAGTGAAGCGAGTGCTTGAGCAATCTCCTCCAGAACTGGCGTCGGACATTGCGGAGACTGGCATTGTGCTTACCGGTGGTGGTGCTCTGCTGAGAGACCTCGATCGTCTGTTGACTCACGAAACGGGTTTGCCGGTCATTCTGGCTGAGGAACCACTCACCTGCGTGGCTCGAGGCGGTGGTGAGGCTTTGGATATGATGGACAAGAGAGGCTTTGATACGCTGACCCACTAATAGGGTCAGGTTGTGCTAACACTTTGTCTGTTAGCGAGTTTTCAGGAGCGAGTTCATTAGTAAACTTTTTTCTAGGTCGTCTTCTGCGCTGCGGAAAATCCTAATCATCGGGCTACTTGCGTTTGGCCTGATGGCTGTGGATTCTGCGACTAACTGGCTTTCGCCAGTCTCCAACTTTGTCGATAATGCAGTGCGCCCAGTTTATTGGCTGACTAACATTCCCGCTCGGGTACAGGAATGGGGTGAAGTTAATGGCGCCTCTCGCAGCGATCTCGAGCGCGACAATGCTCGCCTTAAGCAAGAGAGCCTGATTCATCGCGCCCAGTTGCAGCGTATGGCCGATCTAGCTGCGGAAAATATGCGTCTTCGACAGCTACTGAATGCCACCGAGCTATTGATGGACAGTGTGCTGGTGACTGAGGTGATCGGAGTCTCTGCCAATCCGCAAAGTCACAAGGTCACTATTGATCGCGGCAGCAGCGATGGGGTCTATGTGGGCCAACCCATTCTGGATGCCGAAGGCCTAATGGGTCAGATTGTTGCAGTCTATGAAAATCACAGTCTTGCCCTATTAATTACCGACAGTGGTCATGCATTGCCTGTTCAGGTCTTGCGCAATGGGGTGCGCTCTATTGCTGAGGGTACGGCGGATTACAATCGTTTAGGCCTAAGATTTGTTTCCCCGACTGCCGATATCAAGCAGGGCGATCAGTTGGTGAGCTCTGGCCTGGGCGGCCGTTTCCCAGTGGGCTACCCAGTGGGGACTGTCATCAGTATCAGCCAGCAACCCGGCGCGCTATTTCTCGATGTTGAGGTAGATCCCAGCGCGGAGCTTGATCGCAGCCGGCATCTTCTTCTGGTATTTAATACCGGTGATAATCGACAGGTTGGGAGAGGGCGTTGAAACCCGTCAGTTTTCTCAGCTCGGTCATCACCTTGCTACTGATCGCAATGATTTTTCAATTGATACCGGTCTCTGGTGATTGGATTCTATGGAAGCCCAATTTTCTGATGCTAGTCGTGTTGGCATGGATTTTTTACCTGCCCAACCGGTTTGGGGTGGGTTTTGCTGCGGTCATAGGTCTTTTAGCCGACACGCTGTTTCGAACTAACTTAGGCCACTACATGTTGGTCTTCGCGCTCTGTGGTGGCATTGCTTATATTTTCAGTCGCTGGCTGACCTATTTTTCACTATTTCACCGTGCGTTTATGGTGGTGATTTTGGTGATCATTGCAGAGTTAGTCGAAGCGACTCTTTATGCAATCTGGGATATACCCATGAGTCTCAGCCACCTGCCTGTTTTGTGTCTGACCTCAGCATTAGTCTGGTTGCTGGTTGATAAATCGGTGGCCAGAATTTGTTTACGCCGGCGTTAGACTTGCCTGTCTGCCGATTTCTCTAAGGAGTACCTTTGTCGCAACCTGATATTATTCTAGCTTCAGCTTCCCCTAGGCGCGCCGAGTTATTGGCGCAGATTGGTGTGCGCTTTGCGGTGTCTCCCGCCGATATAGACGAGAGTCAGCGGTCAGGGGAATCGGCGGTTGACTATGTTGTGCGCATGGCGGTAGAAAAAGCTAACGCCGGACACAGTCAGCATAATGGTAGTTTGCCCCTGATGGGCGCGGACACGGCAGTTGTCTGTGGGCAGCAGGTTTTTGGTAAGCCAGGCAGTCGGGATAATGCGCTATTTATGCTTGGCCAGCTGTCCGGCAGAACCCATCAGGTTCTGTCAGCCGTGGCCCTGACTACAGGTAACAATACTCAGGTCAGACTATCAAAAACAGCGGTGACATTTCGCATAATTTCCCAACAAGAAGGTCTTAAATACTGGCAAACTGGGGAGCCGCTTGGGAAGGCGGGGGCCTATGCTATTCAGGGAATGGGGGCACTCTTTGTGACACAACTCGAAGGCAGTTATAGTGGGGTGGTGGGGCTGCCATTGGCAGAGACAGAACAACTATTAAAACTCTTTGCCGTGCCCGTTTGGCAAACACTGACGCCCTAGTAGCGTTTTACTGATACCAGTTGTTAATTAGCGCTTAAATTATTTGAGTAGTTAGATTATTTATCTTTTGCGGAAAACATTATGAGTCGAGAAATTCTAATCAATATTACGCCGATGGAAACTCGCGTAGCCTTGGTTGAGAACGGCGTGCCGCAAGAAATTTCTATTGAACGCAATCAGAAGCGCGGGCTAGTGGGCAATATTTATCTGGGCAAAGTTGTGCGCGTATTGCCAGGGATGCAGGCGGCATTTGTCGATATTGGTGTTGAGCGTACCGGGTTCTTACATGTGGATGATCTGCATGTGGATACAAAAAGCCAGGCACAGGATAAAGACGTACCGAGCCCGGATATAAGAGGCTTACTTCGCGAGGGGCAAAAGATACTGGTCCAGGTGATTAAAGACCCCATCAGCAGTAAAGGTGCCAGGTTAACAGCTCAGCTGTCTGTGGCTGCGCGCTATCTGGTGTATATGGATAGGAGCACCCACATCGGCGTGTCCCAGCGTATTGAGGACGAGCAGGAGCGAGAACGTTTGCGAGATGTGATTGCCACTGTGGTCACTGAGACTCAAGGCGAAGAGGGTAGAGGTGGCGGCTATATTGTGCGCACCGCGGCTGAGGCGGTTACCGCCACTGAGCTACAATCAGATATGCGTTTTTTGCAGCGCCTATGGCGGCATATTGAACAGAGCCAGCTAGAGGCAGTGGCACCCAGCTGTATTTATGAAGAGCTACCTCTCTACAAGCGTGTACTGAGAGATATGGCCTGTGCTGAGGTCGAGAAAATACTGGTAGATTCGCGAGAGATACTGGCTGAACTGGTAAATTTTGGCAATAAATTTAGTCCGGAGATTGCACGGCTGATTGAGCATTATCCAGGAGAGAGACCACTGTTCTATCTGCATGGTATCGAAGATGAAATTGCCAAGGCTCTGCAGCGGTCTGTGCCGCTAAAATCTGGTGGACATCTGGTGATCGATCCGACTGAAGCCATGACTACTGTGGATGTCAATACGGGCGCTTTTGTCGGTCATCGGAACTTTGAAGAGACTATTTATAAAACCAACCTGGAAGCCGCCGCGGCCACGGCCCGGCAGATGCGCATGCGTAATCTAGGCGGGATTATTATTGTCGATTTTATTGATATGCAAAATCTTGAGCACCGTCGGCAGGTGCTGCGCACTCTGGAAAAGGCTCTGGATCGGGACCCAGCAAAAACTAAATTATCTGGAGTCACCGAACTAGGGCTGGTGCAGGTAACTCGCAAACGGACCAGTGAGAGCCTAGAACAGCTTCTCTGCGATGGCTGCCCCACCTGCGATGGCAGAGGCTCAATCAAATCGGCTGAAACGGTCAGCTACGAGGTTCTGAGAGAGATTTTGCGGGTGGCGCGAGCCTATGAATGTGAGCAACTGAGAGTTCTGGCATCCACCGCAGTGATAGAGCGACTGCTGGATGAGGACTCTGCCCAGGTCGCCGATCTCGAGGAATTTATTGGCCGCACCATCCAGTTTCGTGCTGAGGCGTTATTTGCCCGCGAACAGTTCGATATTATTCCGGTCTGAGATTGAATGATTATTAGTAGCCTATACAGCCTAGTAAAAACCCTGAGCCGATGGTTCTGGTTAACTGCTGCGTTGCTAGTGATAGGCACAGTTATCTTTGTGGTAGTGGGCCGCCAAACTATTGCCAATGTGGATAAGCTACGCCCCACAGTACAGACCTTTATTTCAGATCGTATAGGCATGCAGGTTGAGCTCGGCGAGCTACAGGGCGAGTGGCCAAGACTAGTTCCTGTGTTGGATATTGAGAAAATTAGAGTTATTGCCGATGATCAAACAGCATCCATTGCTATGGACCATGGCCGCGCCAATCTGGATTTATTAAACAGTCTAAAATATCGCACCACGGTGTGGCGCGAATTGGTGGTCGAAAACCTGTCCCTTAGTTTTGTTGAAAATTCTGATGGTCGCTGGGGTCTCAAGGGCTTCGATGGAGGTTCGCAGAATGATCTCCAATTGATTCTCGATCCTTTATTTTATAGTCGTCTGATCAAGTTAAAGCAGGTTGAGGTTAATCTGCAGTTCTTTTCCGGCAAGGTCATGCAGGTTTTTGGAGATAACCTGCAGCTGGAAAATGATACGGACTTCCATCGCGCCGAATTATCTCTAAGACTTTCAGGTCAGAAGGTACCCGCTTATGTGTTGGTAGAGGGCCAGGGCGACCCCGCTGATGTGGAGTCATTCCATGCTGATGGTTATCTGCAGCTGCAGGATTTTAATGTCTCGCGACCAGTGGTCGATATTGCTAAGTCTGTGTTACCTACACTGTTTGCTAATCTGACTGACTTCCAGGCCAATGCCAGCGGTGAAGTCTGGTTTGATATCCATCCCGGTGGGGGATTGGATTTCGAGGGCAATCTGGCTATTTCCGAGGTGCCACTGGATTGGCTGGCCGATGTGCCGCCGGTAAGAGATATTAGCACTGAGCTGACCGGTTGGTTTACGCCAGCGTTAGATTGGGGCGTTCGGCTTCAGGGCTTTGGTCTCAGTTGGTCCGGTGCGGAGATTGATCCGTTGGATTTGGTTTATTCTCAGCGCCTTGGGTCGCACTGGCGTGATTTTGATATATCCGTCAATCAT
Source organism: uncultured Porticoccaceae bacterium (assembly GCA_965656965.1). GTDB lineage: Bacteria > Pseudomonadota > Gammaproteobacteria > Pseudomonadales > Porticoccaceae > HTCC2207. Next base: position 25,675 of record CBFHMK010000010.1, on the reverse strand, counting down.
ATAGACCTGAGTATACTCACAGATCTGGTTCGTCAGACCCGTATCTCAACAGAGCAGATTTTAACCCTGATTGACGAGTTGCGCCCTCAGGGTAGCCTCAGTGCTCTAACTCTGGGGCAGAATGAATCCGGCTACTATGCTTCGGCCAATTTGGATGCTGTGGATATGCGTCCCTACAAAGGTGCCCCTGGTGTAAAAGGTATCAGCGGCTATCTTGAGCTACAGCAGGATGCCGGGCTTTTTCATCTCGCTGACACCGACGGTTTTGATGTTTTCTTCCCTAAGGTTTACCGAGATTATCTGCATGTAGAAGAGGCGCTGGGCACGGTCTATGTGGACTGGGCGGCTGATGCTGGGCGTCTACTGGTGCGCAGTGAGCCCATAATGACCAGGGTCGAAGCTGGCAGGCTACACATATTATTTTCTACCGAGCAGGCTCTGCCTTCCAATGGTCTTGCTCCAGAATTTAACATGCAAATTGGCGGTCGCAACATAGACGCCAGGTACAGCGAACAGTATCTCTCTTACAAAACACCTGTAGATCTTTCCAACTGGTTGAAAAAATCGATTCTCGCGGGGAATTTAAAAGAAATGGGCATGCTTTTCCGCAGTGGTCCGCCGCGAAATGATCGGATTGGCAGAACCACACAGCTGCTATTTGATACTGAAAACAGTGATCTGGATTACCACCCGGACTGGCTGGGCCTTCGGAATTCCGAGGCTCTGGTATTGGTAGATGATGGCTATCTTGAATCTATCGTCAGTGAAGGCACTGTGGGTGAAGCAGATATCCTTAGTGCTAAAGTCACCTATGATGCTGGGCGAGAGATAGCCCAACGGTTTATGGCGGTCGACGCTGAGGTTGCAGCTGAGCTCCCAGATATGATTAGTTTCATGGCGCAATCACCGCTCAAGAAAAATCTTGGCCCTCTGAGAGACTGGAGTTTTGGCGGCCAAACCAGCAGCCAGATGCAGTTACAAATTCCTATGGCTGGTAAAGCAGGTAGAAAATTAGATATTGTTCAGCAGGGCAGCTATCAGGTCAGCACTCAGCTTGATAATGCCATGATTGCCATTCCTGAATCGCCAATATTGATAGAGGATATTGCGGGTCAGTTAGATTTTTCGGTCGAGGGTGGAATACAGTCTGAATCAATCACGGCTTCATTCTGGCAGCAGCCTTTAAAGGCAAGACTGTTTAAAGCAGACTCCGAGCAAAAAATTGCCTTTGATACCCGGGTCCAGCCTGAGAGTCTCGGTAAACTGGTTGATTTTCCCTGGGCTGAAGTCCTCTCGGGCTCTTTCCCTATCGAGGCGACCATGAGTTTGCCTAGCGCTGGCACTGGTGAGCCTGTGACCTTGCAGGTGCAAACCGAGATGGCTAATACTCAGGTGCATCTGCCCAAGCCCTTGGCAAAGTCGGCAGCCGAGCCAAGAACTATGGATTTGACGCTGTATTTTGGTACCCAATTCGAGCGTTTGAGGGGGAGTTATGGCGATCAACTAGTGACTGACCTGAGTTTTTTCAATGGTCTTCTCACTGAGGGCATAGTGACTTATGACAGGCCTGAAATTCTCGTTGTGCCAGACAAGCTGCTGGTAGCGGCCTATTTACCGACAACAGATTTAGAGCTTTGGCAGCCTGTGGTTGAGCTATTTACTCGCAGTTCAGAGACTCAGCCTATGGGCCGCCCATCGAATGATATTAGAGGGCCCACATTTGACCTGCATTTTGATCAACTCGAGCTGGCTACCTTTAAGATAGAGGATATTAAGGCAAGGATTGACCTCAATCCCAGTAATACCGAAATCATTTTTAATAGCGATCTTGCTGATGGGTTGCTGACTCTGCCCTCGAATAACGAGCAGATACCTAGCCTTAATCTGTCGCGCCTGAGCCTACCAGATGCTGTGCTGCAGCAAAAAATCGGTCAGCAGACATTGGATCCCAGGCGCTTTGTTGCCGTGGACCTGTCGATTGAAAACCTATGGATGGGCGATAAAAAATGGGGTTCGCTGGGTTTTGAGCTACGCCCAGAGATTTCTGGAGCAGCCTTCAATCAGATTCAGGGCAGTCTATTTGGCCTGAGACCAGGTGTGTTCGAGCAAGAGCCGCCGACAGAGTTTTTCTGGAGCTATGACGGCGCTGAGCATGGTAGTCGCATTGTTGGCCCCATTGGGGTGGAGAATATAGGTGATATTTTTACTGGGTTTGATACTGATCCCGTTGTCGATAGTAGTTCTGGAAAGCTGTTATTTGACCTAGCCTGGCAGGATAAGCCATGGAATGTCAGCAGAGAAAATCTCAATGGTAATTTCCAGTTAGAGCTGAGGGATGGCAGTTTTTATAAGTCGTCTGATGGCGCCAATGCTGCTTTAAAACTGGTTAGCCTATTAAACTTCGCTAATTGGCTCAGGCGGTTACAGTTGGATTTCTCAGATATTGTAGGGCAAAACCTTCCCTACAATAGTCTGGAGGGCAATATTCAATTTGAAAACGGTGTGGCGAGTTTACGAGATCCGCTTAAGATGAGCATGCCTTCGGGGCGCATGAGTATGGCCGGTGATTTCGACCTACTCAATGAAACCGTGGACACCCGATTAGTGGCAACCCTGCCGGTGGCCACCAACTTACCCTGGGTGGTAGCATTGGTAGGTGGTCTCCCAGCAGCTGCGGGCGTCTATATCACCAGCAAGCTGGTTGAAAAGCAGGTGGATAGGCTGTCGAGTATTAGTTACCAGGTGACTGGGCCCTGGGATGATATTAAGATTTCCGTCGATAGGATTTTTGCCGCAGAGTTAAAAGCTGCCGAGAGCGAGACCCAGGAGGCAGATCTCAAGCCTCAGGCTAGCGGCCAGCAGAGCCAATAGAGAACATGAAAATCACTGCAGCGGCAATTCAGTTAAAACCTCTGGGTTCCACTGAGGCCAATCTAGGCAGTGCCAAAGAGCTGTTACAACAGGCGGCTGATGCTGGCGCTCAGTTGGCGGTGCTGCCTGAGAATTTTGCTTATTATGGTCAGCGCGAGTTTGCCCAAATTGGCCTACTTGAGGCAAATGATCAGGGGCCGGTGCGTCGATTCCTAGCCGACCAAGCCAAAACATTAGGGCTCTGGTTAGTGGCGGGGACGCTGCCAGTAGCTGATAACCAGGCTAAACCCTTTGCCAGATCCTATGTGTTCAACCCCCAGGGGAAGGTTGTAGATCTTTACGACAAGATCCATCTATTTGATGCAGATGTCACTACCGGTGCTAGGCAGACTATTTATAAAGAATCCGATGATTTTTTAGCAGGTCAACGAGTCACGACTGTGCCCACAGAATTGGCAACATTGGGTCTAACCGTCTGTTATGACCTGAGATTTGCCGAGTTATATCACCAATTAGCGGAGACTGGTGCCGAGATTATTACGGTGCCAGCGGCCTTTACTTCAGCCACTGGTAGAGATCATTGGCAGCTATTATTGAGAGCCCGGGCAGTTGAGAATCAACTCTTTGTGATTGGCGCTAATATGGTTGATCGCGACCACAGAAACCGTGGCCTATGGGGCGGTAGTGCGATTATTGATCCCTGGGGCACTGTGCTGGCCGTCTTGGATGATCAACCAGGCGTTGTGGTGGCGGAGATCGATACCCAGATGATCGCCAGGGTGCGAGCCAAGATGCCGATTGCACAGCATCGCAAACTTTAGCAGCCGCTTTTACTCAGTCATTTCCCTTAAATAAGCAAATAGCTTGCGGGCCGCTGCCGGTGGTTTCTTGAGCTCAATCTCTCGATTGGCCTGGCGTTGCAGATTGCGCAGCTGCTGACGCTCGGTATTGGGGTAGAGCTCCACGAATGCTTCTATCGCCGGACTTCCCTGGTTAATAATTTTGTCACGCCAGTTCTCAAGTTTGGCAAAATGCTGCCTATAGGTTTGGGACTGATGATCCATACTATCCAGAGTATGCTGAATTACATCCATATCGAGCATGCGCATCAATTTGCCAATATATTGCAGTTGCCGACGCTTAGCCTCCCGACTTTTCAGTTTGCGTGCAACCTGGATGGCTTCTTCAAGAGGTTCGGGTAGATCAAATTTACCCAGCTTACCCTCGGGCATTTCTACCAGCTGTTTACCCATATTCTGTAGCGCCTGACTGTCACGCTTAAGCTGAGATTTACTGGGCCCATCATAGTCAGGGTGATCGATTTCTTCGCTCATTAGGTTAAAAACACCACAGCTAGGCCAAGGAAGGAGACAAAGCCAACAATATCTGTGATGGTGGTCAGAATCACAGAGCCTGCGAGGGCCGGGTCTATATTCATACTGCGCAGAATAACGGGCAGCAGAGTGCCGGTGAGTGCTGCAGCCATCAGATTAATTGCCATGGCGGCGCCTATGATAAGGGCCATGGTAGCATCTCCAAACCACAGCGAAACCACTGTGCCAATCACCAGGGCATAGAGCAGGCCATTGATGGCACCGACGGTAAATTCTTTGGTTAGTAACCAAGATAGATTGCCACGCTCAACCTGCCCCAGCGCCATACCACGAATAACCACGGTTAGCGTCTGACTACCCGCCACGCCACCCATGCTGGCGACTATAGGCATCAAAATGGCCAGTGCTACAACCTTATCCAGTGTGTCTTCGAATAGACTGATGGCCGTAGAGGCCAGAATGGCGGTAAGAAGATTCACTCCCAGCCACAGAGCTCGCCTTGGTGCAGTGCGATTAATGGAAGAAAAGGTGTCCTCGGTGTCGCTTAGACCGGCCATTGCCAACAGTGAGTGGTCGGCATCCTCGACAATAACGTCAACCACATCATCAATGGTGATGCGGCCCAATAACTGGTTGTTATCATCGACTACAGGCGCCGAAACCAGATCGTGGCGTTGGAACAGTTGCGCCACATCGGAGTCGGTAAGATTGACATGAATAGCCTGCACTTCAGTATTCATAACTTCCCGAACCGTAGTGGTGGGGCTGGAGGTCAGTAGCTTTCCCAGGGGCAGGTTGCCGAGAAATAAATCTCTGCGACTGACGACAAACAGGTTGTCAGTAATATCAGGTATTTCTTCAAAACGGCGCAGATAGCGCAGTACCACATCTACGGTAATATCTGGCCGTACTGTGATGACCTCGGTGTCCATTAGACCACCGGCGGTGTCTTCATTGTAAGTGAGTACTGACTCAACACGAAGTCTGTCTTGCACTGACATGGCCTGCAGGACTTCCGGAATGACCCGGTCGGGTAGCTGCTGAAGGATGTCTACAATATCATCTACATCCAGGCCTTCGGTCAGAGATGCGACTTCGGCTCCATCCATTTCATTGAGAAATTCCAGCTGAATTTCGTCGGATAGCTCCTGAATGACCTCGCCAGATATTTCCGGATCCACTAGTTCCCAGAGAATATGGCGGAATTTTGGCGGTGCAGTTTCCAACTGATGCGCAACATCAGGTGGCGAGAGATTGTTCAGGGTGTGACGAACCTGATTCAGGGTCACTGAATCGATGGTAGTGCCAAGCTTTGCCAGCAGATTGTTTTCTGTAATGTTGGTCATCTCGCTTCCCTTACTTAACCCAGTTATTGCGGTTAGAGCGGTATTTTAGCGGTCTATGACCTCAACTGATAGGTTTTACTGCAACTAAGCTAATGATAGGAGAGGTAACTTACTCGCCCTCACCGAAATAATCGGCCAGTAGTTGGGTGATTTCGTCACAGGCGGCCTGTTCGTCCGGGCCGTCGAATTGGAAACATAGCTCTGTGCCCTGATTGGCCGCCAGTAGCATAAGCGACATAACACTCTTGGCGTCCACTAGCGGCTCGTTTTTGCCGGTGCGGATTCTACATTGGTGATGTCCCGCAGCGCTGGCCAACTTAGTGGCCGCTCGAGCGTGCAGGCCCAGCTTATTAATAATTTTGAGTTGTCTGTGGATCATGACAGGGCTCTGTACTTCACGACTTTAGCTCCTTGTGCACCACGTGCACAAAGGGCTGCTCTTTGCCAAAGTGCTCGCAGAGTCGATTGGCCAGATACACCGAACGATGCTGGCCGCCTGTACAGCCTATGGAAACTGTTAAATAGCTGCGGTTGTTGGCTTGGAATTTAGGGATCCAGCGGGTCAGGTAGCCAATAATATCAGCCAGCATAGAGGCGACATCGACCTGACTTTCGAGGAATTCAATCACCCCGGCGTCTTTACCTGTCATCGTGCGCAACTCGGGTTTCCAATAGGGGTTCGGTAGGCAGCGAACATCAAAAATAAAGTCCGAGTCCTCAGGTGTACCCCGCTTATAACCAAAGCTCTGAAAAAGGATCGACATATGCTCAGCACTGTGGGGCACGACTGTACTTTTAACTAAATCGCGCAACTGATGCAGGGAAAGTCCCGACGTATCTAAGCTGCGATCAGCAATATCCAAAATCGGAGCCAGCATATCTTTTTCAAGATTAATCGCCTCTTTGAGGCTGACATTGTCATTGCTCAATGGGTGTTTACGTCTGGTCTCACTGTAACGGCGCAACAAATCTGCACTGTGCGACCGCAGGAAGATCACATCGACCTCCACCCCACTGCCTTCGATAATATTTAATATCTTGGGGATTTTATTGAGATCACCCACTAGATTGCGGGCATCTATACCCACAGCCAGATTTAGCTCTGAACTACCAGAACGCTCTGCTTTCAGCTGGCTAATAAGTTCTGGCAGCAGGGCTGCAGGTAAATTATCAATACAGGTAAAGCCAACATCCTCGAGGATATTGAGAGCTGAGGTTTTCCCGGACCCTGAGCGTCCGCTGATAACGACTAAACGCATGATTAGTTAGTGCGCTCCAATTGAATTGCAGTGGAGTAAAGTTCTTGATCGCTGCTGCATTGCCGCATTGACTGTCGCGAAGTCTCATCTTGCATCATCTGCGCAATTCGCGCCAGAGTCGCTAAATGCTCGTCATTTCTCTCTTCTGGTACCACCAGCGCAAAAATCAGATCTACGGGCTGATCATCTAGAGCATCGAAGTCTATGGGTTGATGGAGCTTAATCAGACAGCCATGAATGCGATTGAAACCTGCGGCCCGACAATGGGGTATGGCTACGCCTTCCCCTATACCAGTGCTGCCGAGCCGTTCCCGAGCCAATAGGCTGTGAAAAAGTTTATCGGTCTGCTCCTTATCTCCCCCCAGTTGTTCGGTGATAAAGATGGAAAGGTTTTCCAGGACTTTCTTTTTGCTGCCCCCAGGCAAGTCACATTGAGTCATTGCCGGGGTCAGAACATCTGTGATTTTCATGGATGAAACTAGTGGCCTCTGTGCTTCTCTTTATGCTTAATCAACTGTCGATCCAATTTGTCTGTCAGGGCATCTATGGCTGCGTACAGATCTTCATGCTGGGCATTGGCGAATAGTTCGCCACCTGATACATGTACAGTGGCTTCGGCCTTTTGCGCTAATTTGTCGACGGTCAGAATAACAGCAGTGCTGGTGATGTGATCATAATGCCTTTCAAGCTTGGAAAGCTTGTTAGTCACATAGTCACGAATAGGGTCGGTGATATCTAAATGGTGCCCACTTATGGTCATTTGCATGCAGTTCTCCTTTTACTTGGCATTCTCAAATCGTTTTCTCTGACTCGACGACTGGATTCCCATACTTTCTCGATATTTAGCGACAGTCCGCCGGGCGACTTGGATTCCCTGTTCCTCTAATAGAGAGGTGAGTTTGCTGTCGCTCAGCGGCTTGCTGGGAATTTCAGCAGCGATCATTGTTTTTAGGATAGCGCAAACCGCAGTCGATGAACACTCTCCACCGCCGGCAGTGCTCACATGACTGGAAAAGAAGTATTTGAGTTCAAAAATACCCTGGGGAGTCGCCATATATTTGGTAGTGGTTACCCGGGATATGGTGGATTCGTGGAGGTCTAGTTTGCTGGCAATATCTGAGAGAACCATTGGTTTCATGGCGACCGGGCCATGATCCAGAAAGCCCTGTTGTAAATCAATGATGGTCATGGCGACGCGCATCAGTGTTTCATTGCGACTTTCTAGGCTGCGTAAAAACCAGCGTGCCTCTGCAAGATTGTCTTTGAGAAACTGGTTTTCATCGCTGTTATCGGAGCGCTTAATCAGATTGCTATAAGTGTCATTGATCCGAAGACGCGGCATATTGCTGTTATTGAGCTGCACTCGCCAGCGACCCAAGACTTTCTCCACATACACATCTGGAACAATATACTCTGCATTGTTGGCCGTCAGAGTTTCGCCAGGACGAGGATTGAGGCTGCGGATTAACATCAGTGCCGCCTGAATGTCCTCGTTGCTGTAACCGGTCTTTTTGCTTAGCCTCGCCATATCCACGGAGGTGATATCTTCAAGAAACTGGTCAGTCAGACGTATGGCCTGCTCAAGGTGGGGTGTATCAGCGCTCAATTGGTTAAGCTGGATCAGCAGGCACTCTTGAATATCACGGCCAAATATACCCGGCGGGTCAAACTGCTGGAGGCGCCGTAATACGGCAATTAGCTCGTCTCCCTCCAGGGCTTCATTGGGGTCTTTGTACTGAATATGGGCAGTGATGTCCTGCAAGTTGCCGCTGATAGTGCCGTTGTCATTGATCGCATCAATATAAGCCTCTGCAATCTCCCGGTCACGATCCGAAAAAGGGGTCAGATTGAGTTGCCAGTGGAGATGATCCTGCAGGGACTCGGTGACCTGAAAAACCTGTTCAAGATTAACTTCGCTGCCGCTGCTCGGGGATGCAGGGGCGCTATAGACCTCGTCCCAGTTGGCATCAACGGGCAGATCCTGGAGTGTTTGATCATCCCAGGCGCTATCAACTTCGGCTTGGGTCAGGGTAACCTCTGTGGCGTCCGCCGCTGTCGCATGGAGGCTGGGGTCATCAGAGTTAAAATCGACATCTAGTTCTTCGCTGGCGGCAGAAGCTGGATTGTCTGGATCCTGGCTATTTGAGGCCCCGTCATCCTCGTCTATTTCGAGTAACGGATTACTGTACAGCTGCTCTATAACTTCTTGGCGCAATTCCAGAGTTGATAGCTGTAACAGCTTGATGGCCTGTTGTAGCTGCGGCGTCATCGTAAGCTGTTGGCTGATCTTGAGCTGTAAGCCTGGGCGCATAGATAGAAATCTATTTACTTAGAAAGAAGATGCAAGTTTAGTGCCGAGTTGTGGTGACTGGCAATGATCCATTTGTAAAATGCCCGGTTATTACAGGGTAAAGTGCTCTCCAAGGTAGGTTTTACGCACTTTTTCATCGCTCAAAATATGTTCTGTAGTGCCTTCGGCTATTACATGGCCCTCGCCAATAATATAGGCATGTTCACAGATATCTAGAGTTTCGCGTACATTGTGGTCGGTAATCAGTACGCCAATACCTTTATCGCGAAGATGGCGAATAATATTTTTAATATCGGTAACGGAGATAGGGTCAACACCGGCAAAGGGTTCATCGAGAAGAATAAACTGCGGATCTGCCGCCAGTGCCCGGGCTATTTCCACCCGCCGACGCTCACCGCCAGAAAGGCTCATGCCGCTATTTTTGGCCAGATGAGAAATATGAAATTCATGCAGCAGCTCACCAAGTTTTTGGTTGCGCTCTTGACGGCTCAGCTCAGAGCGGGTTTCAAGGATGGCAAGTATATTATCCTCAACGCTGAGTTTTCTAAAAATAGAGGGTTCCTGAGGTAGATAGCCCAGTCCGCGTCTGGCTCGGCCATGCATAGGCAAAGCGGTAATATCTGTATTATCTACGGTAACAGTGCCGCCATCCTGGCCGACAAGACCAATAATCATATAAAAGCAGGTAGTTTTGCCGGCACCATTGGGGCCCAGCAGACCAACGATTTCTCCGTGCTTGACCGAGAGGGAGACATCTTTCACTACGGGCCGTTTGCCGTAGGCTTTAGCCAGATTGCGTGCTTCTAAAACTGCCATTATTGTTGGATCTCTTCTTGTGCTTCGCTACTTGGCTTGTCCTGAGTGGATGGCGGGATAACCAGCTGAATTCTTTGCTGCTCTCCGCGGTTACCGCCTTTAGCCTTCCATGTTTCATTTTTAAGGTCGTAGCTAATTCTGTCGCCTTTAATCAGCGTGCCATTGCGCGCCAAAGAGGCATTGTGCTGCAAATTAATTTTGTCAGTGGCCAGCAGATATTCTATAACCTCGCCGCGGGCAATGACTAAACCACCTTCAGTATCTGGTCGCTGCTGGTAACTTGCCGGTGAGCCCTCAGAGATAATTCGGCTGACCTTTTTGTCTTTATAGTGAATGGTCACTCTTTCTGCATCTATTAATACAGAGCCTTGGCGTATAATTACATTGCCCTTATATTCGGTAAGACCTGATTTCTCATTGCGCTCGGCGGAATCTGATTCAATCGTAATCTGCTGCTTGCGATCGTCGGGCAGCCCGTTTGCTGACAGTGAGCAAAGCAGGCTGAAGCCAGCGATAATCTTAAGCCCAGAGGCAATTTTTTTAGAGTGGTTCATGGACGGCGCGAACCTTTGATTTAATACTGAATACTTCATTGGCGAGATTTGCGTTCAACCCTTTGCCTACGAGTGTAACCTCTGGTGTCTGCAGTTTAAAGCGGCTATTGGTCGCAGCAATCTGACTGTCTGGAGCATAGGTCATATTGGGAGCACTTAACTGGGTAGATCCCTGAGAGCCTTCAATAACTGCCACTACCTGGCCATTTAAACTCAGTAGGCCACCATTGTCTGAGAGGGCTCCGCGCTCGGCATTTAGCGTCACTGTTCTGTTGGCCTTCTGGCCTCTCGATAGGACGCTGGGCTCACTAAAGGTCAGTCTTGAGCTATTGGTGAAAAACTCCATTCTAGGTGCTGAGATAGTTAGCTGCTCTGCGCCATTCTCGGCAAATCGGCGACTGCTGACCATGGTCATATAGCTATCGGCGCTGGGTATTTCTTGGACCTGATTGGTTTGCTTGCGCATAAAGGACTCTGGGGGGCTGTCCCAAACCAGCAGAAAACTGCTAATCAGAATCAGCAGGCCGGAAACTAAAAAAACCTGTCGAATCATTGATAGTCAGCCAGCAAAAGATCAAGCTTTCCCTGAGCTTCAAGTATCATTTCGGCGACCTCGCGCACAGCGCCATCACCGCCGCATTTTTTAGTTTGCCAGCCAGCCTGTTTGGCCAGGGTGGCGCTTCCATTAGCTGGAGTAATTCCCAAGCCTACCCGCCGAATTACCGCAAGATCTGGCAGATCATCACCCATAAACGCAATTTCATCCATGGCAATATCCATGGTTTGTAGCAATTCATTAAGAGCGGTCAGTTTATCTTCTCGGCCCTGAACGACAGGGCTGATTGTTAACTCGTCAGCACGCCGCTGCAACAGAGCCGAGACTCGGCCTGTTATAATGCCTACCTGCACACCACCTTTTTGCAGAAGCTTAATTCCCAGGCCATCCTGAATATTAAAAGCTTTCATTTCTTCGCCACTGTTGCCGTAATAGAGGCGACCATCGGTCAGCACGCCATCTACATCGAGCAACAGCAGTTTAATTTTTTTTGCCGCCTGAATAACGTTATCTGCAATAGAATCGAGCATTAGACGACTCCCGCGCGCAAAATATCGTGCATATGCAGAACCCCTAACGGATGCTGGCGATCATCCTCGACAATCAGAGCTGTAATGCTTGCGGATTCCATTATGCCTAGGGCTTCGGCCGCAAGAATATCGCGGCTGATAGTTTTCGGATTGGCTGACATCACCTCGCCCATATTGGCCGAGCTAATATCAATTTTCTGATCGATCACGCGACGTAAATCTCCGTCGGTAAATACACCAAGCAATTTATCTGAACTGTCGACGACGGTGGTCATACCGAAGCCTTTTTCGGTCATTACCAACAGGGCATCCTGCAGCGGTTGTTCAGCACTTACCTTCGGAACTTCGCCGTCTTTGTGCATAATGTCGCTCACTCGCAACAGCAGTTTGCGGCCCAGAGCGCCACCGGGATGAGAAAAAGCAAAGTCTTCGGCAGTAAATCCACGGGATTCAAGTAGCGCAATTGCCAGAGCATCGCCCATCACCAGAGTCACTGTGGTGCTGGTTGTTGGAGCCAGATTAAGCGGACAGGCTTCAGTGCTTACGCTGACGTTGAGGCTTGCATGCGCCGCCTGGGACAGCACAGAATCGGGATCACCGGTCATGCTAATCAATGGAATACCTAAACGTTTAATAAGCGGCAAAATAGTAACCACTTCAGCTGTGCTACCAGAGTTTGATATGGCGATAACCACATCGTCTTTGGTGATCATGCCCAGATCGCCATGACTGGCTTCGCCCGGATGAACAAAAAATGCAGGAGTGCCAGTACTGGCTAGTGTGGCCGCAATCTTGTTACCTATATGACCGGATTTACCCATGCCAGTGACCACTACTCGACCCTGGCAGGCGAGAATTGTTTCGCAGGCGAGCTCAAAATTGCTATCAATATAGGGGGCCAATTGACTGACCGCTTCGGCTTCCATCTCTACTGTACGCAGGCCTGATTTAATAAAGTCTTGTGTCGCCATAGATAAGCCGATTGCCCGTAATAGGTTTCCAATAATTAATCTGCTGCCTATGCAGCAGGTGGATGCCCCATTATAGGGCAAAACTAAGATCGCGTGTTGTTGCCTAGGAGCCGCTGATGGCGGGCCACAGCAAAACATAATAACAACCATAGCCGGCGAGTAATATCAGCCCTAGACCTCTTGAAATCTGTGCCTTGGCCGGGTTTTTACGTAGCGCTAATCCCACCAATGCAATCATTAAAACGGTCATTAATGCCATCGCTGCAAAGTCTCGGCTAAACACATCTTGGCTGAGCACTATTGGCGAGATGGCCCCGGCAGAAGTCATTACCAGCATTAGATTAAACAGATTCGAGCCAAACACATTGCCCAGAGCAATATCATGATGGCCGCGAAGCGCACTCATCACAGATGCTGCCAGTTCCGGCAAACTAGTGCCTATGGCTACCACTGTCAGGCCAATAATCAGTTCACTCACGCCGAAGTAGACCGCAATTTCTTTGGCCCCCCATACTGTGGTTTCAGCACTGATTAGCAGCACTGCCAGGCCGACCAAAAACCATAGGCCTGCGGTGGCCATGGATAGATCGGGAATATCTTCGGCTTCGTCAATGTTTTCGGGGTTGGGATGCCGCTGCTTGTATTTGACTACCAGGATAAGCAGTGGAATTACCATCAGGGCTAACCCAATGCTTTCTCCACGATTTAAAAAACCATCGTAAAGACATAATCCGGCAAGAGCAGTAATCAGTAATAATACTGGGCTTTCCTCGCGCAGCAGGTGGCCCTGTACGGGCAGGGGTGCCACTAGAGCGGTGATCCCCAGGACCAGGCCTATATTGGCCAGATTGGATCCCAGTGCATTACCTACGGCTAACTCGCCGACATTATTAAGAGAGGCGTTGATAGAGACAATAATTTCTGGAGCTGAGGTACCCACTGAAACCAGGGTGAGACCAATAATCATTGGCGATAAGCCAAAGTTGCGTGCGGCAGCTGCACTGCCAGCTACAAATCTGTCGGCGCCCCAAAGGAGTCCAAGAACGCCGATCAGCAAAGCAAGCGAAGGCAGATAGATCGCGGACATAGAGTCTCCAGTGGTAGCCTTTGTTTATTCAATAAAGCGGGAATGGTATAGTGCGCGGGCTCAGTTGTCAGCAAACATGCACTAGAATATCAATCTATTGTCAAAGCTTGGTGCTTATCAAAGGATGGAAATAATGGGTAGAGTAAAAATAGGCCTCGGCGACGGCCTAAAAACCATATTGGTAGCTGTTATGGCTCTGACGGTATTCGTCAGTGGTGTGAAAGCTAATGAAGTGGATCCCTTTCAAAAAATTGAAAATGTGACTCGCGATTTGCTGGTTATTATTAATAACCACAAAGATGAATATCCAGATAATGAGGTTGCATATTTTGCGCAGCTAAACCAGCTGTTGGATGCTCATGTCGACTTCAAATATATTTCTAGATCAGTGATGGGGCCCTATAAAAAAGCGGCCAGCACTGCTCAACGCGAACTGTTTATCCAAAAGTTTCGCGGCGGACTGGTTGAGACCTATGGGCGCGGCCTAATAGGCTACGGCGAAGAAGAAATTGTCTTGGTCAATAAGCAGGCTCTAAAAACTGATCAGCGCAAGGTCGCGGTGAAGCAAGAAATTAGAGGGTCTGGCGTTGTCTACCCTCTGGAATACCACGTGGCGCGAAAGAAAACCGGTGAGTGGATGGTTATTAATGTGATCATCAACGGTATCAATCTGCGCAAGGTATTTACCAGCCAGTTTGTTAATGCTGCCCAGAGAGCCGACGGTGATCTTGATTCAGTCATTGCTGGTTGGGCGACAGAATCCTAATAAAATAATGGTTAATTAAATGAACCCTGAAGAAGTAAAAACACTGCTAGAAAGCACTTTAACTGACTGTAAGATTCAGGTGGAGAGCGACGGTAGTCACTTTAATATTGTTGCCATTGGCAACATCTTTGAAGGCAAGCGCGCTGTTCAGCGACAGCAACTCATCTATGCTGCCTTAAATGCGCAGATTTCATCTGGCGCTATTCATGCGGTCAATATGAAAATTTTCACTGATCATGAGTGGGAGCATAGAGCCTGATCTATGTTGAGGGGGTTTCAGTTAATGCTGGCCCCAACCAATTTTCCGGTAAGACCAATTTTCAAATTGAGGTTATCCAGTGGATAAACTAATTATTCAAGGCGGCGCAGTGCTTCGTGGTGATGTATGGATTTCTGGGTCAAAGAATGCGGCTCTGCCCATACTCTCAGCAGCACTGCTCTCAGAAGGTCTAGTGACCATTGGTAATTTGCCGCACCTGCAGGATGTTACCACCACTATCGAACTGCTTGGGGCGCTGGGTATTACCGTCAGTATTGATGAAAAGATGCGTCTTGAAGTCGATACCTCTACCCTAAACAATCTGACAGCGCCCTATGACTTGGTGAAAACCATGCGCGCCTCTATTTTAGTGTTAGGACCAATGTTGGCCCGCTATGGTGAGGCAAACGTTTCATTTCCCGGTGGCTGTGCCATTGGTAGCCGTCCTGTAGATCTTCATCTGCGTGGATTAGAAGCTATGGGTGCGCAAATAGAAATCGACGAGGGATATATCAGGGCTCGCAGTAATGGCCGGTTAAAGGGTGCCTTTATCCTGATGGATATGGTTTCGGTAGGGGCTACAGAAAACCTGATGATGGCCGCGGCACTGGCCGAGGGTACAACGACAATTGAGAATGCTGCCCGGGAACCTGAGATCGTTGATCTGGCGAACTGTATGAATGCCTGGGGTGCTGATGTGCAGGGTGCAGGGACTAGCACAATGACGATTAATGGTGTCGAAAAGCTCAGTGGTGGTTTCTTTAATGTCATGCCAGACCGGATTGAAACCGGCACCTATCTGGCGGCTGCAGCGGCCACTGGAGGGCGAGTCAAGGTGGTTCAAACAGACCCATCTACGCTTGAGGCAGTACTGCTTAAGCTTGAGGAGACCGGAGCTAAAATCACCAAGGGTGAAGACTGGATTGAGCTTGATATGCAGGGCCGACGTCCCCGAGCGGTGAGTTTGAAGACTGCCCCTTATCCGGCGTTTCCCACCGATATGCAGGCGCAGCTAACAGCGGTCAATGCGGTTGCCGAGGGGGTCGGAACAATTACAGAGACCATCTTTGAAAACCGCTTGATGCAGGTGCAGGAGCTTAATCGCATGGGCGCTAACATCACGGTTGAGGGCAATACAGCTGTAGTGACTGGGGTTGATAAGCTTAAAGGTGCGCCTGTTATGGCCTCAGATCTGCGTGCATCGGCGGCATTGGTTATCGCCGGGATGGTCGCCGAAGGTGAAACTGTAGTAGATCGCATCTATCATATTGATCGAGGCTACGAATGTATTGAAGAGAAGTTGCAGCAACTGGGCTGCAAAATAAAACGCGTACCAGGTTAGACACCCAAAGCCGAGAGATTAACAAACTGCTATGACTCAGATAACTCTGGCCCTTACTAAGGGTCGCATATTAAAAGAAACCCTACCGCTGCTAGCCTCTGCGGGCATCGTGCCTGCCGAAGATATTTTTGCTAGCCGCAAACTGGTATTTGCGACCAACCATAAGGATCTGCGGCTATTGATTTTGCGTGGCTCCGATGTGCCGACCTATGTGCAGTTTGGCGCTGCCGATATGGGTGTGGCAGGTAAGGATGGGTTGCTGGAGCATCAGGGAGACGGTTACTACGAGCCCTTAGACCTGGGAATAGCGCGCTGTAAGCTGATGACAGCTGTGCCAGTGGGGGCGAAACCACAAAAAGGGCGGCTGCGAGTAGCGACAAAGTTTATTAATGTGGCTCGTCAATTCTATGCTGAGCAGGGCCGTCAGGCAGACCTGATTAAACTCTATGGTGCCATGGAGCTTGCACCTATTTTGGATCTTGCCCATGAGATTGTGGATATTGTAGATACCGGAAATACGCTCAGGGCCAACGGGCTAGAAGCGCGCGAAACAATTGCCGACATCAGTTCCAGATTGATCGTCAACAAAGCGGCGATGAAAACTAAATACAATGAGATTCAAGGGATTGTCGATGCCCTTGCTAAGGCTGTGGCTGAAAAAGCATGAGTGATTTAAATCTGAAGCGCCTCAATGCTGCTGATCCTGATTTTCTGTCGGTGCTTGATAAGCTGATTGCTTGGGACAGAGTCTCTAACCCCAATGTTGAGAGCACGGTCGTTGATATCCTGCAGCAGGTACGCAGCCGCGGTGATGAGGCGTTGATAGAGTTTAGCAATCGCTTTGACCGCCGTGACTGTCATAGCATAGAGCAATTTTGCTTGACCTCGGAACAGCTCCAGAATGCACTTGAGTCTATAGACGATAAGACGCGCGAGGCCTTAGAGCAGGCAGCGCAGAGAATTCGTGATTATCACAGTCATCAGCTTCAGGAATCCTGGCAGTATCAGGAGACTGACGGCACAGTGCTGGGTCAGCAGGTTACGCCACTCGAGCGAGTGGGTATCTATGTGCCTGGAGGAAAGGCGAGTTATCCCTCCTCAGTGCTGATGAACTGCATACCGGCGCGAGTGGCCGGCGTTAGTGAAGTGATTATGATGGTGCCGGCACCGGATAATCAGCTTAATCCTATTGTTTTGGCAGCGGCGGCTATCGCCGGGGTTGATAGAGTATTTACTGTTGGCGGCGCTCAGGCAGTGGCCGCCCTGGCCTATGGCACAGAAACTGTCCCCGCTGTCGATAAGATTGTGGGGCCCGGCAATATATATGTCGCCACTGCAAAGCGCATGGTCTTTGGGACTGTTGGTTTGGATATGGTGGCCGGCCCCAGCGAGATACTTGTGGTCTGTGATGGTCTGACTGATCCCGACTGGATAGCCATGGATCTATTTTCTCAGGCTGAACATGATGAAGATGCCCAGTCTATATTGATTGCCTGGGACGCTGATTATCTGGATGCTGTCTACCAGAGTATCGAAAAACTGTTACCAGAGATGGAGCGGCGCGATATTATTGCCCAATCACTGACCAATCGCGGCGCGCTGATTGAGGTGGCTGACAAAGATGCAGCCATCAGTCTCTGTAATCGCATTGCACCAGAGCACCTGGAACTGTCTGTGGCAGAGCCGCAATCCTGGCTGCCAGAGATTCGCCATGCTGGCGCTATCTTTATGGGTCGCCATACCGCAGAAGCTCTCGGCGACTACTGTGCTGGACCAAATCATGTGTTGCCGACATCGGCTACTTCAAGATTTTCCTCGCCTCTCGGGGTTTATGATTTTCAGAAGCGCAGTTCAATAATTTATTGCTCCGAGCAGGGAGCATCGGATCTGGGTGAGCTTGCTTCAGTATTGGGCCGCGGCGAATCGCTGACAGCCCATGCCCGATCCGCAGAATATCGCATTAAAAAATAGTCTACAGAGCAAGTATGATCATGAGCAGATACTGGAGTGACTTTGTAACACAGCTGCAGCCCTATACGCCGGGGGAACAGCCAAAAATAAGCAATCTCACCAAGCTGAACACTAATGAAAATCCCTATGGCCCATCACCAGAAGCACTGGCGGCTATTCAGCAGCTCGTTAATGATGACCTGCGGCTTTACCCACCACCCAATGCTGAAGATCTAAAGCAATGTATTGCTGATTATCACAGTCTCAGCGCGGAGCAGATTTTTGTAGGCAATGGTTCAGATGAGGTGCTCGCACATATTTTCAATGGCTTGCTAAAGCAGCAGTTGCCGCTGCTGTTTCCTGATATTAGCTACAGTTTTTATCCGGTGTTTTGTCAGCTCTACAATATTGAGTACAGCAGGGTTCCGCTTGCTGATGATTTTTCCATTAAGCTGGAAGATTACCAGCGGCCAAATGGTGGCATTATTTTCCCCAACCCCAATGCGCCCACCGGCCGACTGCTTGCTTTGGACGATATTGCGCAATTACTCGAGGTCAATCGCGACTCGGTGGTCGTGGTAGACGAAGCCTATATTGATTTTGGCGGCAACAGCGCTGTGCCGCTACTTGCCAGCTATGACAATCTAGTGGTGGTGCATACCCTTTCTAAATCTCGGTCTCTTGCTGGTATGCGCATTGGCTATGCCATGGCCTCGGCGGCTATTATTGAGGGCCTGGAACGGATCAAAAACAGCTTTAATTCCTACCCATTGGGACATCTGCAAATTGCTGCAGCCGTCGCCTCATTTAATGATGATAACTACTTTCGCAGTACCTGCGATAAGGTGATCAACAGTCGCACAGCTCTGACTGACCAGCTGCAAGCTCTGGGTTTTGAGGTGTTGCCATCGGCGGCTAATTTTGTTTTTGTCCGACACAGCGATCGCGATGCAGAAGATCTGGCGTTGCAGCTGCGTAACCAGGGGCTGATAGTCCGGCACTTTAAAACAGATCGCATTGATCAGTTTTTACGCATCACAGTGGGTACGGATGAACAGAATCTGTTATTGACCGAAAGTCTGTCAAAGATTATCGCTTGATCGCAGCGCCGGTTATGGAAGAGGTGGTCTTGACCCGGCAACTGCAGTGACGCTAAAGGTCTCTGTCTTGCGCAAGATTTCTAGTTCTATGGGTTTGCCTGGCATCACTTCGGCAATTTGGCTAACGCTGCTATGACGATCTGTGACTGGCATGCCATTGATAGAAATGACTATATCTCCAGGCCGTATATTAGCGCTGTAAGCCGGACTGCCATTAAACACAGCCTGCACTACGAGCCCGTTGCTGATGCCAAGTTGTAGCTGTTTGGCTATCTGGGGGGTGAGGGGAAATGCATCCATGCCCAGCCAGCCACGGATAACTCGGCCGTACTGGATAATATCGTTAAGCACTTTCTCTACGGCATCAGCAGGAATCGCAAAGCTGATGCCTGCCGAACCACTGCGACTAATTTTTGCAGTATTAATCCCCAGCAGGTTGCCATAGGCATCTATCAGAGCGCCACCGGAATTACCGGGATTAATATCTGCATCGGTTTGAATAAAATTTTCGAATGTATTGAGCCCGAGCCCATTGCGACCAGTAGCGCTAACAATCCCCTGAGTAACCGTCTGTCCTACACCATAGGGGTTGCCAATGGCCAATACCACATCACCAATTTTGGCTTGCGTGGGTTCACCCACAGAGATTGGCTGCAGCTGATCTGCCTGCAACTTTAGAACGGCTAGGTCAGTTTCCGGGTCAGTGCCGACAATAACCGCAGGCACTTCTCTGCCATCGTAAAGTAGTACCAGAATTTCATCGACATCGTCGACGACATGGTTGTTGGTCACAACAAAGCCATCGGCCTGCATAATAACGCCAGAGCCGAGAGAGGACTGAATGCGTTGCTGTTGATAGTTATAGAGACGCCTAAAGAATGGGTCATTTAGCAGGGGATGTTGACTGGCACGATTGACCTTGCGGGTATAAATATTGACAACAGATGGCGCGGCTCGACTTACGGCGCTGGCGTAGGAAGCTGGGCCGGACCAAGTATCCAGGCGGCTGGTTTGACTGGGTTCGCTGATTAAGTCTCTGCTGTCTGGGGAGGTGCGAAATTCGGGGAACACCAGAACTAGCATTGCGGCAACAAACAATCCCAGCAATACAGGTTTGCCGATAAAGTTAAATAGCCAGTCTGTTTTTTGTCTATCCAGCACAATAAATCCCCTAATTGCGGCTCAGATTATGGCACAGTCTCAGAGAATATGCGGCTCCAATCTCAGGGGTTCACTGGCGCAATAAATTTGATAGTTTGGGGTTGGGGTTCTTGGCTTTGCGGAACAGCAATACAATATGCCCTATAGACTGCACTAACTGAGCGTTAAATTTTTCGCAAATCTCCTCGGTCAGCGCTTTTTTAGCGTCGCGGTCTCCCACAGCTAATTTAACTTTGATCAGTTCATGGTCGCCCAGTGCACGTTCGATTTCAGTGCCGACATTTTCTGTCAAGCCTTTGCCTGCGATAGTGACCACAGGTTTTAGATTGTGCCCCAATCGACGTAAATATTTTTTATCTTCGTTGGAACTTGTCATAATGCTAGGCCTAATTCAGTGAGCCGGCTATTCTAGCGAAAACATCTCCATGGCGAAATCTAAAAATCGTAGTTGGATAAAACAACATGTTAACGATCCCTATGTGCTGCAATCGCAGCGAGATGGGTATCGTTCTCGTGCCAGCTATAAGTTGCTCGAAATTGTTGAAAAACAGCGCATGATTCGCCCTGGAATGACTGTTGTAGACCTTGGGTCTGCCCCAGGAGGCTGGTCTCAGGTGGCGGCAAAGTTGGTGGGTCATGAAGGGCGGGTCCATGCGTTGGATATACTGCCTATGGACCCGGTAGCTGGTGTGGACTTTATTCAGGGCGACTTTACTGAGCAGGAGGTTTTTGATCAATTGCTAGCTCTGATAGGAAATCGCCCCGTAGACCTTGTAATTTCAGATATGGCCCCCAATTTAACAGGAACCAAGGCAGTAGATCAGCCTGCTATGATGTATTTAGCGGAGTTGGCAATTGATTTAGCCGGCCAGGTAATGAAACCAGAAGGCATATTTATTGCCAAACTGTTCCAGGGCGAGGGGTTCGACCAGTTTGTACGCCATGTCAGATCTGTGTTTAATAGCGTAAGTCTAAAGAAGCCAGATGCATCCAGAGCCAAGTCTCGGGAAGTATATATGGTAGCGAAGGGCCTGAAGGCCAACTAAAGGGGATTGTGTTTTGAACGATTTGGCAAAGAATTTGATTGTGTGGGTGATATTAGCCGCCATTTTAATGACGGTATTTAATAGCTTCACCCCACAGCCTGTTGATAACAGCTTGGACTACTCCGAGTTTGTGGTAGAGGTGCAAAACGAACGTGTCTCCAGCATTTCTATTGATGGGCTTATTATCGAAGGCGAGCGTCGCGACGGCAGCAAGTTTAGGACGGTACGTCCCAATGTTCAGGATCCTGGCTTAATGGATGACCTGCTCAATCACAATGTTAAGGTTGTGGGTAAAGAGCCGGAGACTCCCAGTTTAATCTCGCAGCTTCTCGTTGCTGCATTCCCTATTTTGCTAATACTGGCAATTTTTGTGTTTTTTATGCGCCAGATGCAGGGCGGTGGCGGTGGTAAAGGTGGCCCCATGAGCTTTGGTAAAAGCAAAGCCAAGCTACTGACCGGCGACCAGATCAATACCACCTTTGCCGATGTGGCCGGTGTAGACGAGGCCAAAGAAGACGTGGGTGAGTTGGTAGAGTTCTTGAGCGACCCCAGTAAATTCCAGCGTCTAGGTGGGCGTATTCCCAAGGGCGTGCTGATGGTAGGCCCCCCAGGAACAGGTAAAACTCTATTGGCCAAGGCCATTGCCGGTGAGGCCAAGGTACCGTTTTTCTCTATCTCAGGTTCTGACTTTGTAGAGATGTTTGTGGGAGTTGGTGCCTCTCGAGTGCGAGATATGTTTGAGCAGGCTAAAAAGCAGGCCCCCTGCATTATCTTTATCGACGAAATTGATGCGGTAGGCCGTCATCGTGGCGGTGGCTACGGCGGCGGCAATGACGAGCGCGAACAGACTTTGAACCAGCTTCTGGTCGAGATGGACGGTTTTGAAGGCAATGAAGGTGTGATTGTTATTGCTGCTACCAACAGGCCGGACGTGCTGGATAAAGCGTTGTTGCGCCCCGGCCGATTTGACCGTCAGGTATATGTAGGTCTACCGGATATCCGTGGCCGCGAACAGATTCTTAAGGTCCATGCTCGCAAGGTTCCCCTTGATGAATCCGTGGAGCTAAGTGTGCTGGCCCGAGGCACTCCAGGATTTTCTGGTGCCGATCTAGCCAACCTGGTTAATGAGGCTGCGCTGTTTTCTGCGCGGGCTAATCGTCGCGTTGTCACCATGGAAGAATTTGAGAAGGCCCGCGACAAAATTATGATGGGAGCCGAACGCCGCTCCATGGTGATGTCGGAAAAAGAAAAGGCTAATACCGCTTACCATGAAGCTGGCCACGCTATCATTGGTCGTCTGGTACCGGAACATGACCCGGTGCACAAGGTGACCATTATTCCTCGAGGCCGAGCCTTAGGTGTCACCCAGTACCTTCCTGAGGAAGATCGTTACAGCATGAATCGCCGCCAGCTAAATAGTCAGCTTTGTAGTCTATTTGGTGGTCGTATTGCGGAGGAGTTGATTGGCGGTATTGATGGTGTAACCACAGGGGCGTCCAATGATATTGAGCGTGCTACTCAGATGGCACGCAATATGGTGACCAAATGGGGCCTCAATGAAAAAATGGGTCCTGTACTTTACGGTGAAGATGAGTCTCAGGCACCTGGGGGTGGTAACACTCATTATTCTGAAGATACTTCCCGAGAAATTGATCAGGAAGTTCGCACTATACTAAACGAAGCCTACAGTCATGCCAAAAAACTGCTGGAAGAGAATAGCGATATTCTTGAGGCCATGAAAGAAGCATTGATGGACTATGAAACCATTGATGCAGATCAGGTCGATGATCTGATGAACCGGCGTAAGGTCCGCCCACCCAAGCAGTGGGATGATAAAGACTCCGATAATAAATCTGGCGGCAGTGGTCGAGCGGAAAAAGAATCTGCTGCTAAGGACGATGGCCCGATTGGTGGTCCCGTCGAAGATATCTAATATTAACTTCAAGTTGCAGCCTCGGAGCTCCAGAAGCTTCGAGGTTTTTTTGTTTATATGACTCAATTAGATCCATCAGCCAGTGGCCAGAATCTGCGCTTACAATGTGGAGATCAGCTACTCGATCTATCCCGCCCTGCGGTGATGGGCATTCTCAATGTCACCCCAGATTCATTTTCCGATGGTGGTCAGGTTTATTCCGATGGCCAGCTGGATCAAAGTAAGACCCTCTATGCCGTGGAAGCCATGTTGGCAGAGGGTGCCGATATTATTGATATTGGCGGTGAATCCACCCGCCCTGGGGCAAAGCCAGTCTCGGGAGAACAGGAATTACAGCGCGTGCTGCCGATTTTGGAGGCCGTCGCCAACCGGTTCGATACTATTATTTCAGTGGACACCAGCACAGCACAGGTGATGACCGCAGCCGCGGCTGCAGGTGCCCATCTTATTAATGATGTGCGAGCCCTGAGGCGCGAAGGTGCAATGCAGGCGGCAGCTGAAACTGGTCTGCCGGTATGTCTGATGCATATGCAAAATCAACCAGACAGCATGCAGCAGAATCCACAATATGACGACGTGGTTGCTGAAGTCGGGCTATTTTTAGAGCAGCGCAAAAAGGACTGTATCGCTGCCGGTATGAAAGCGGATCAACTTATCCTAGATCCCGGGTTTGGGTTTGGAAAGACTCTGGCGCATAATATGGCATTATTTAGTGGCTTAGAGCAGCTGGCTGCTGGCTCTCCGGTACTGGTTGGTGTTTCAAGAAAAACCATGATTGGCGAGCTGTTCGATGCAGATGTGAATAATCGTTTATTGGGAAGTGTTACCATGGCGCTGCTAGCGGCGCAAAAAGTAGCGAGCGCTCAGGGCGCCCTTATATTGCGGGTGCATGACGTCAAGGAAACCGTCCAGACTTTAGGCGTCTGGCAGCAAAGTAGAAAAGGAAATTAGACAGATAATGACGAGACAATATTTTGGTACCGATGGTATCCGCGGCCGAGTTGGTGAGCACCCAATTACTGCAGACTTTATGCTTAAACTTGGCTGGGCAGCCGGCACAGTTTTAACTCGTCATACGCTCGGCAAAAAACGCGTACTAATAGGCAAAGACACCAGAGTTTCGGGCTATATGTTTGAGGCCGCCCTTGAGTCAGGGTTGATTGCCGCAGGGGTCGATGTGGATATGCTGGGTCCCATGCCAACACCGGCGATTGCCTATCTGACCAGAACCTTCCGCGCTGCCGCTGGCATTGTGATTAGCGCCTCCCATAATCCGGTAGAGGATAACGGCATCAAGTTTTTTGCCGCTGATGGTTATAAGTTACCCGATGATGTTGAGCTTGAGATCGAAGCATTGATGAGTCAGCCTCTGGTAACCAATGGTTCCCAAAGTCTCGGCAAGGCGCGCCGTATCAGCGATGCCACTGGCCGTTATATTGAGTTTTGCAAAGGCACATTGCCTGCAGGTTTTGATCTGGAAGGCCTCAGAGTGGTTCTGGATTGCGCCCATGGTGCCACCTATGTGGCAGCGCCCTGGGTGTTTAAAGAGCTAGGTGCCTACACTATTACCATTGGCAATAAGCCCAATGGCTTTAATATCAATGATAAGTGCGGATCCACCCATATGGAGGGTCTGCAGCAAGCTGTGATTGATGAAAAGGCTGATCTGGGTATAGCCTTTGATGGCGATGGTGATCGTGTTCTGTTTGTCGATGGTAATGGCGAGGTAGTGGACGGTGATGAGCTTATCTACATCATTGCTCAGCACCGTAAAGCCGAAGGTAACTGTAATGGAGTCGCCGGAACTCTGATGAGTAACCTTGGGTTAGAGTTGGCTCTGAAAGATTTGGGCATTCCGTTCCAGCGCACCAAGGTAGGTGATCGCTACGTGGTAGAGGCATTAAAGGCAAATGATTGGAGTCTCGGTGGTGAAGCCTCAGGTCATGTGCTCTGCAGTGATCTCAACAGCACTGGTGACGGAATCGTAGCTGCTCTGCAGGTGCTTTTGGCCCTCTCAGAAAGTGGACTAATACTGTCCGAGCTAAAGAAAGGTATGAGCAAATTCCCCCAGACCATGATCAATGTGCGACTCCCCAAAAAAGTTGATATCAGCGATAACTCGGTGATCAATCAGGCGGTTGTAGACGCCGAACAGGAGCTTGCTGGTCGTGGTCGTGTTTTATTGCGGCCCTCAGGTACCGAGCCTCTAATAAGAGTAATGGTCGAGGGTGAAGATCAGAAATTGGTCGATAGACTGGTTTCTAGCATCGCTGCCACGGTCGACCAGCAGCTTTCCGAGACACAACCGGCTTAAAAGCCTGTTTCCCCAGTTGTAACTTCGCAGTTTGTCGGGTAGGATTTGCGCCCGTTTGAATGGCCCCTCCCCAAGGAGTGACTAGGATGGCAAAACCGTTGATAGCGGGCAATTGGAAAATGCAGGGTAGCATTGGTTCGGCAACTGCTTTAGCCGGCCAGTTGGCCCA
>CBFHMK010000009.1:0-127099 GCA_965656965.1 uncultured Porticoccaceae bacterium | reverse complement strand
GATGGCCAACAGCTTTGCTGGATTCAGTGGCAGCACCCCAATATGCCCTGGGAAAGTACCCAGCTGTGGCGAGCTCAACTCACAGAGCATGGACTGGCCGACAGCACATTAGTCGCAGGCGGTGATGGGGCAGAGGCCGATCAGCAGCAAGCGATCTTCCAGCCCAGCTGGTCGCCCGACAATCAGCTCTACTATGTCTCCGATAAAAATAACTGGTGGAATATACACAGGGCCGATGGCACCCCAGTGTTAGCCAAAGAAGCAGAATTTGCCACACCGCTGTGGCAATTTGGCATGAGCACCTATGACTTTATTGATGCCCATACCCTGGGTTGTCTATGGACCGACCAGGGCCAGTGGCACAGCGGGTTTATTGATATTGCCAGCGGTCAGCTCAGCGAGGCCCAGAGCCAATACAGCAGCCTGGAAGCTGCCTGTTGCCATCAGGGCCGACTCTATATGGTGGCCGGCGCCGCCGCACTGGCCAATCAGATTGTCGGCATAGATATCCAGGGCCAGGTGAAGTCTATTTACGCACCCTCCACCCTGGATCTGAATAGCAACGATTTAGCCCAGCCTGAATCGCTGTTTTTCCCCAGCGGCAATGGCGAGCCGGTGCATGCCTTCTTTTACCCGCCCACCAGCGCCCGCTTCCAGGGGCCAGAGAATCAACTGCCGCCAGTCATAGTCCTCTGTCATGGTGGCCCCACAGGCGCTACCGCCAGCGGTTTAAATTTAAAGATTCAGTACTGGACCAATCGCGGCTTTGCCATTGTCGATATCAACTACCGCGGCAGCACCGGCTTTGGCCGGGAATACCGGCAGGCCCTGACCAATGCCTGGGGGGTTAAAGATGTAGAAGACACCCAATACGCCATCCGCTATCTGGCCGAGCAACACAGAATCGACCCAGAGCGCTGCCTAATTCGCGGCGGCAGCGCCGGAGGCTACACCGTGCTCTCGGCCCTAACCTTTACCGACACCTTTAAAGCCGGCGCCAGTCTCTATGGTATTGGCGACCTGGAAACCTTGGCCACCGACACCCATAAATTTGAATCACGCTATCTGGATAGCCTGATTGGCCCCTACCCCGAACGCAGAGATATCTACTTAGAGCGCTCACCCATCCATCATGCCGAGGGCCTGAACTGCCCGGTGATCTTCTTACAGGGGCTGGAAGACAGGGTAGTGCCCCCCAATCAGGCCGAGATGATGGTTAAGCTGCTGGAAGATAAGGGCATCAAAGTGGACTATGTCACCTTCCCCGATGAAGGCCATGGCTTTAGAAAAGCCAATAATATTATCCGCGCCATGGAAGCCGAACTGGCCTTCTATCAGGATGTATTTGGTTTAAAGGCAGTTGATTTAGAGTCCCAGGCCTAACCATGGGCCGCTACCGACCACCGCGCCCGAAAAGCTCGCCCTATATTACCGGCGAGGGCGCCGCCAAAATGCGCGCCGAACTGCGGCAGCTGTGGAAGGTAGAGCGCCCGCAAGTCACCCAAGTGGTCCATGAAGCCGCCAAAAATGGTGACCGCTCAGAAAACGGTGACTATATCTACGGCAAACGCCGTCTGCGCGAAATCGACAGCCGCGTGCGCTACCTCACCAAGCGCCTCGAAGATGCCACCATTGTCGAAGATAAACCCAGAGACCCCTCCAAAATATTCTTTGCAGCCTGGGTTACGGTAGAAGATGAGGAGACTGGCGACGAGGCAACCTACAGACTGGTAGGCGCCGATGAAATAGACCCCAAACTCAACTGGATCAGCATTGACTCACCCATGGCCCGGGCCTTAATCGGCAAATCCATCGACGATGACGCCAATGTAAAAACACCGGCTGGAGACCGGTGTTTTATCGTGACAGGTATCAGGTATTAGGGCGACAGCCGGTCAATATCCCAGTCATCCCCATCGCGGCTATAACTAAAGCGATCGTGCAGACGGCTCTCACCCCCCTGCCAAAACTCCATCTCCTCAGGCGTCACGCGATAACCACCCCAAAAATCCGGCAGCGGAATCTCACCCTTAGAGAACTTCTCCTTAATCTGGGCAAACTGGGTTTCCAGCGCCTGACGAGAATTAATACGACTGCTCTGCTTGGATGCCCAGGCCGCCAACTGGCTTTCTTTGGGGCGACTGACAAAATACTTCATCACCTCCACCGCCGAAAGCCGCTCCGCGCGACCGCCAATAATCACCTGACGATCCAGCTGCAACCAAGGAAAATGCAGACTCACCTGCCCATTAGCCTCAATCTCTTTAGCCTTGCGGCTGCCCAGATTGGTGTAAAACACAAAGCCCTGCTGATCAAACCCCTTTAGCAACACCATGCGCTGCCAGGGCCTGCCCTCAGAGTTCACCGTGGCCACAGACATGGCCGTGGGGTCCTGCACCTTGGCCTCAATGGCCTGGTTCATCCACAGGGTGAACTGATCAAAGGGATTATCCAGCAACGACTCCCGAGAAAGCTTCCCGTAATCGTATTCCCTGCGATTATCTTCAAGACTCATACAATTTCCATAGCTGCAGGTTTAGTAACGTTACATACGGCCAATAGATTGCCCGCCATCCACCGGCAATGCAACACCGTGTAGATATGACCCCGCATCACTGGCCAACAGCAAAAACGGCGCCGTCATCTCATCCATGCCACCAGGGCGACCCGCAGGCGAAGAATTCAGGTACGCCTGAGCTTCCGGCGAATCAAAAGCCGCCGCCGTCATCTCAGTTAAAAAGTAACCCGGGCACAGCGCATTAACACGCACACCCTTACCCGCCCACTCCAGTGCCATAGACTTAGTCAGCTGAATCACTGCCGCCTTAGAGGCACTGTAGCTCGCCTGACCAAAGGCCACACGCAGACCCAAAATAGACGCCGTATTCACAATACTGCCGCTCACACCAGCCTCAATCATGCGCTTAGCCGCCTGCTGACCCGCAATCCAAACCCCTTTAAGGTTGGTGTTGATCATCTTGTCCCAGTCGTCCTCACCAATCTTCAGCGCGCTGCGCACATCCGCCACACCAGCATTGTTAGCCAGCATAGTCACAGTGCCAAACGCCGCCTCAGCCTGATCAAAGGCCGCAATAATAGACGCAGAATCCGTGACATCCATCGCCACCGCCAACGCCTCACCGCCATCGGCCTTAATCTCAGCCACCAGCGCCTCAAGCCGCTCAACACGACGGGCCGCAACCACAACCTTGGCGCCACGCGCCGCCATAATCTTTGCAAAATGCACCCCAAAACCACTGGATGCGCCGGTTACCATGGCGACTTTGCCGCTCATATCAAATTCTGTAGTCACTCTTCGATTCCTTAATTGTTGGTTAATAATCTTTTTGTTTTTATTTGCTGAGCGGTAGTTTAACGCGTGGAGGGCTGGGCAACTAGGGGGAATGGGACTGTTGGGTTCTTAACCCGAATATTCGATAGTAACCCTAAGTCCACATAACTACTGAATATCTGCTCAGAGCCAAAGCTTGATAGCTCCGGTCTTTTGGGCTATGACTTAGCGGGTAGAAGAGGGTCAGGAATCGACCCAAAGCGGACATTGGTTAACGTTTCGCAAAAACTTTTTTGCCAACTATTAAAAATAGAATCAAAGATTTCTATTGTATTTTCTGTGACGCAAACATAATTAAAAAATGGAGAGAGTGACGTGTATTTGAAAGAACTATCACTAAATAATTTTCGTTCATTCAAATCCAGCACAGTATCGCTTCAGCCGGATCTGACAATTCTTGTAGGTGAGAATAATAGCGGAAAGAGCAACACCATCGACGCGCTACGCCTCTTGGCTCCACCATTAAGTGGTCGTAGGGATATATACTGCCAGCTCACTGATATCCGTTTTGAATCAGGAACCGGATTTGATCTATCAGCCCGATATGTCGAATTAAATGCTGCTCAGCAGGGGCGTTTAGTATCAGCTTGCCCTGACAAAAATATGACGGATGCAGTATTTGGCCTATCTTATGACGAGACAAAGGGAGGCTTTCCTCCTCGTCCTGCACTCTGGGCAGGCAAAGAGGGACGTACTCCTGAGGCAGGAAGTCATGACATGATTCGCCATGTCTATCTTCCGGCGTTACGTGATGCAAAATATAGGCTTGCCTCGGGGAATCCAACGCGGATCTATGCACTACTGAGGCACTTTCTAAAGGACGCTGATCATGCTGACCTGATCAAAGCTCTGTCTCGCGCTACTAACCATGAAATCTTAAAAACCATCGGCGGCTCTGTTGATATCGGGCTTGAAGCTTTGACCGCCGGTGTCCGTCAACAAACCGCATCACTGGGGTTTTCAAAAGATGAGAAGCTGATTGATATTGCAAGAGACTTAAAATTTAGTCTTGCCGATCAAGGTATTGAACCGGAGGACCTCAGCTACTCAGGTCATGGCTATGCCAATCTTTTATATATGGCAACGATTGCCGTTGAATTGGAAAATGTCAGCAATGCGGATTTAACACTTTTCCTTGTTGAGGAGCCAGAGGCGCATCTACATCCGCAATTACAGGCCGCTGTACTTGCCTTCTTGAAGGGGCAAGCGGTCAAATCAAGAGAAACACCGAAAAAAGAAGACGGGGCCCCGACAGGTGAAATTCAAGTAGTAGTAGCGACCCATTCGCCAAATCTGACTGCGAGTGTGCCAAGTAAGAATATGGTATTTCTACGCGCTGTTGCTTTCGAAACGGATGCAGCAGCTTCTGATGATGGATGTACTAAGGGAAAAGGTGATGTTGCCGCTTTAGAAGAAGTCACAGCAGTCACCGCTGAAACTCCTGAGGAAGAGGTGGAAGCGAAGGTCGTAGTACCGTCGATACCACGCCCAGAAACCCACTCAATTTCTCTCGCTGATCTTCTGGCTGACGACAAAGAACGGAGAAAGATCGACAGATATATTGATGTTACTAAGGCATCATTCATGTTTGGCGGACGAATGTTTTTGGTTGAGGGAATCGCAGAAGCCTTGCTCTTACCAGTCCTTGCCGAAAAGATTGTGTTGAAAGATGATGAAGCTGCGCTTCGTCGGTTTCGGTCAACGACGTTTGTCCCGATTGACGGGGTTGATTTTCAACCCTATGTGAAACTTCTAATTACGCCTCAAAACGATATCCGAATCGCGGACAAGGTTGTGATTGTTACTGACGGTGATGGTCCAAAGCCTCTTGAGAGCGGTCTAACTGCCGGTAAGAACCGGAAACGCATCTATGATGAAATCGCAAAAGATGTCAATGCAACAGCAATATGTGAAACCTACATAAATGACTATTCACTCGAAACGGAGTTTCTGACCGCTGGTAATCACGAAGTTCTCAAAGATGCATATATCGTATGTCATCCGCAATCGGTTAAGAAGTGGGACAAGGCTATAGCGCATACAGGCGACGATCTTGCCAAAAGTATGCACACTCTATTTAAGGAAACACGGAAAGGTGATTTTGCTCAAGTCCTTGCTGAACTGATCGAGGATGGTAGGGAATTCGCTGTACCGAAGTATCTTTCAGATGCAATCAAGTCGATTTCAGTGTAATAAAAAAGATGGCTGGTATTGCACTCACAACAGAACAGCTAGCTATTGTTGGGCATGAAGGCTCGGCATTTATCTCTGCGTGCCCAGGAGCCGGAAAAACTCGTTGTATTGTAGAACGCGCGCGAGCAGTGCTTTCTGAGACTGAGACCTATCGCGGTCTCGCTTTTTTGTCCTTCACCAATGCTGCTGTATCGGAGTTACAGGAGCGCTTAGCAAGGGAATGCCTTCTACCAACTTCAATATTTCCGCATTTTGTGGGAACATTTGATAGCTTTATTTGGCATTATCTTGTGGAGCCATTTGGATTAGACGGATGTGAAAAATCTCTCAAGGTCATTCCTGATACTGGAAGCCTTATGGTAATACCGTTTTCTAGCGCACAAGGTCTTCGGCTTGATTGTTTTGAGCGGTCTACTGGCAAGATCATTCCAGAAGAAGCTAGGAAAGTGGGCTTCAATCGTGATCCTGCCAGATACGAAACGGCTGCACAGCGTTTGCGGGCGCAGTTACTTAAAAAGGGACAACTGGATTTTGACGATGTCAGGCGGATTGCAAGCAGTAATCTGGAGGACAAAGCATTTAGCTGTCGTCTCGGTAATGTTATGAGTGCACGCTTCGGGGAGATCATTATCGATGAGGCTCAGGATTGTAACCCGGACGATTTGTCGATCGTCGACTGGCTAAGGGACACTGCAAAGATACCAACCAAGGTCGTGTGTGATCCCCACCAATCTATTTACGGTTTTCGGGGTGGCGTTTCTGATGAACTTTTTAAGTATGCCCATACTTTTGATGAAGATCAGCGATTGCCACTCACGGGAAACTTTCGGTCATCTAAAAATATTTGCAAGGTTGTGCATACACTTCGAGCTCCAAGTCAGCGAGGTGATGAAGAAGAAGCTCTGGGTTCGCTGAAAGACTGTGATCTGAGCGTTCATGTACTTAGTTATGGTGGCAAAGGGGTTTCGACGCAAATAGGTACAGCCTTTACAACAATTGCTGATAAGAGCGGGATTGATCCGAAAGACTGCAGAGTTACTGCTAAGACACGCACCAGTGGATTGAATGCAATTGGTGCATATACAGGAGATATCGGACAATCTCTGAGTTTGAGGCTTGCTAACGCGGTCATAAAGTTTCATTATTCTGATAATTCAAAGGATCAGTTTTATGCGATAACTGATGTGCACTTGATTACTATGGCGATTTCCGAAAAACTGAATGGTCGAACTTATCATCAAGTCATTTCTGAAGAAAATCCCGATATCTTAAGTTGGCGGGGGCAAGTAGTAAAAATAATCCAGGAACTTCGCTTTGATGCAAGAGAAGGACACTCGCGTGATGAATGGATTATTAGAGCACGAAATTCCTTGAAGGCCTTTTTACCTTCAGTTGGAGGCAGCATTGCAAAAAAACTTCAAAACCAAAAAAGACTCGATGATATTCTGGGATCGGTAGCTGCGCCAGGTATTAGTGCTAGGACAATCCACGAAGTCAAAGGGAAACAGTATCCATGTGTGTGTGTGGTTCTAACCACAGCCACAGCAAAAGGTATCTTAACGCACTTGGAAAATGAGCCAGATATGAGCATGGCTGAAGGTGCGCGGGAGCTTTATGTAGCAGCCTCTCGTGCCCAAAAGCTACTTGTATTTGCTTGTCCCAAAAGCCAGTCAAAGCGACTCGCTAAACACATTTCATCCAGTGACGCCGCTGTAAAAATTACCGAAATATGAAAATTCGCTAGGGGTAAATGAATGTCTGTTTCTACTGAAAGTCTTTAGTGTATGAAAAATTTGAGCCAGATATTCACACAGCATTTGCCATCAAGCGCGTTATCGCATGGGAAATTAAACAGAAAATGGACGCTGAGCATATCTCTAAAACCAAGATGGCCGAACTGATGGGCACCAGCCGTTCGGCTTTAGATCGCGTGCTTGATCCAGCTAATACCTCAGTAACATTGCACACCCTGGATAATGCTGCCCGTGCTGTAGGGAAAACACTGCGTATTGAATTGTCGTAATAGTTACATTAACTAACCATAAGTCACATACCGCTCCATCTCATTGGTATCCAAATGCGGTATCCCATTAAACCCAGTCAAATTCATCTTTTGCTGATTAAAGAAAAAATGACTAATCGCCGTGTTCTTATACTGCAGGTTTAAATCAAAAATCGTCTCATCGGGAATCCCCAATACAATCCCCACAAAGGTGCTTATGGAGCCGCCAGAGCCAATCGCCAAAATGCGATTGCCACTGTTAGACATCGCCATAATCTGCTGCTGGGCATCCAGCACTCTGCCTTTAAACTCTGCCCAGCTTTCCGGCACATTCTCGACCTTATCCTGGGTCCATAGCGTCAGCACTTTGCGCAGTAGCCGGAAGTGGTGCCGCTTATCGTCCGGGTTGTCGGCGATGGCTTTAATTAATGGGTCATCACCATTGGCCTGGGTATAGGATTCGGTCATAGCAACAAAGTTATATTCATTGAGTCCGGGTATAACTAAGCGCTCTGTACCCTCGACGCCCATGCCCGCACAGATACCATTCATGGTTTCGTGATGGCGCACCATATCCCCTACCACCAGCTGATCGAACGCCATGCCACGCATGCCCAGATGATCGCCCAACCAGCGGGACTGCTTATGGCCGAGATCTGATAACTGATCATAGTTGGCCGCGCCAAAAGAAGCCTGGGCATGGCGGACAAGGTAGAGTTCACTCATGGACGTATCCTGAATATTGAGGAATTGGCATTTTTAATGCCGTTTTTTGTGAGGCTTATTTAAACCCATCTGAATGGTGATGGATAGTGATTGAGCACTTATAGGGATTATTTATCAGGGTAATCATAACGGCTTGTCTTTATATATCGGGTTGCAGCGGTAACCCAGTCGATATAGGCAGGCCAGTCAATGCAAACAGACCTTTAGCCCTTAGCTGGCAAAGGCTCTTGTTGCCTGTTTTGCCAACAAAAATAACCCCAAAACCACTATAAAAATTAACCACTTACGCGTATACTCCGCGGCCTCTCAATCAGGGGCCTAAACACCCCAAGCCACAGGTATATTAATGTCATCCCCTGACTTCGAATCGTTAAGTCTTTCTGCTCCCGTTCTCAAGGCTGTTAAGCAGCTGGGTTATGAGCAACCCTCTCCTGTTCAAGCCCAGAGTATTCCTATTCTGCTAGACGGCAAAAACCTGCTGGGTACGGCTCAGACGGGTACTGGTAAGACGGCTGCTTTTGCGCTGCCATTTTTGAGCAAGATCGATGAGAAGCAGAGATCACCACAGATTCTGGTGCTGACACCTACTCGTGAGCTGGCCATTCAGGTGGCTGAGGCTTTCCAAAGCTATGCCAAATATATGAAGGGCTTTAATGTGCTGCCTATCTATGGCGGTGCGGATATTGGCGGGCAGCTGCGCAGCCTAAAGCGTGGTGTGCAGGTTGTGGTGGGTACGCCTGGTCGCATGCTGGACCATTTGCGTCGCCGCAGTCTGGACCTTAGTCAGATCAAAGGTCTGATTCTGGATGAAGCTGACGAAATGCTGCGTATGGGTTTTATTGATGATGTTGAGACTATTCTGGCGCAGACGCCGCCGGAATGTCAGCGTGCGCTATTTTCTGCCACCATGCCTAACCAGATTCGTCGTGTTGCTGAGAAATATCTGGGCGATGCCGAGCGAGTAAGCATTGAGTCAAAAACCAAAACCGTTGAGCGTATTGAACAGCAGTATGTGACCGTTAAGGCGCACCAGAAGATGGATGCCCTGACCCGTGTACTGGAAGTTGAATCTTTTGACGGCATGATTATCTTTGTGCGCACCAAGTCGTCTACTGTGGATATTGCCGAGCGCTTGGAAGCCCGTGGCTTTTCGTCTGCGGCACTCAATGGCGATCTGAGCCAGGCGCTGCGTGAGCGCACCATCAACCGTCTTAAAAAAGGCCAGGTTGATGTGGTCGTGGCTACCGATGTGGCGGCCCGTGGTCTGGATGTTGAGCGCATCAGCCATGTGATTAATTTTGATATTCCTTACGACAATGAGTCCTATGTTCACCGTATTGGTCGAACCGGTCGCGCTGGTCGTGAGGGCAAGGCGATTTTGTTTATTACGCCTAAAGAGACTCGCCTGCTGCGTTCGATTGAGAAGTCGACGCGCCAGTCTATTACACCTCTGACTATGCCCAGCAATGAGCAGGTCAGCAATCAGCGTATTCAGCATTTTACTGACCAGCTGGTAAAGACGCTGGAGACTCCACGTCTGGATAAATTCCGCGATCTGATTACTAAGTTTGCCGCTGAGAATGAGCTGGATATGGCCGATATTGCCGCCGCTCTAACCTATGAAAACCAAAAAGAGCGTCCGCTGTTTCCCAAGCTGGATAATATTGTGGCGCCGCGCGGTAAAGACAGCCATGAGCGTAAAGACAGCCGTGAGCGCAAAGACAGCCGTGAGCGCAATGATAGCCGTGACCGCAAGAATAGCCATGAGCGCAGTGACAGCCGCCGTGACCGGCCTGAAAAGTTTGACCGCAAAGACAGTCGTCCCGACAGCCGCCGCGATGACCGTCCAAAAGCAGATCCAAAAGTGCGCGATGAAGACGGCAATGATGTTCCCATGATCACCTATCGCATGGAAGTGGGCAACAACGATGGCATTACGCCTTCCAATATTGTCGGTGCCATTGCCAACGAAGCGGATATCAGTAGTCGCTTTATAGGCTCGATCAAACTGCACGATGACTACAGCACGGTTGATCTGCCTGATGGCATGCCAGATGATCTGCTAAATCATCTTAAGAAGGTGCGTGTTTGTGCCAAACCAATGCGTCTAAGTGTGCACAACCCAGGGGCAGAAGCGCCCAGCAGAGAGCCGCGAAAGAAAAAGATTATTAGCCGCGATGTTGAGCACAAGCGCAGTGCAGATGATCATAAGTCTGGCAAAAAGAAGCCTGCAGGTGGCAAGTTTGCTAAGGGAGCCAAAGACTCAGCTGAAGGCCGTTCTTTTAAAGCTAAGAAGTCATTTGGCGATAAACGCTCTGCCGATGGTAGCAGCCCTATCAAAAAGAAGAAAACCTACACCAAGAAACCCAAGAAGGCTAAAAGCTAAGGCCTAAGCCTGGGTAATCAACTGATCAATCGCGGCTAGATGCTTAAGCAAGGCCGCGCTATTGATAGCCTCCCGCTTAAAAAACTCCTCTGCCATGGGCTCAATATTGCAGCGCTCTGGCAATGGAGCCTGAGTCTCTATCAGCGACTCTAATCTCGGCAAGAAAATAAACTGCAACCATTGGCTAAACGAGAGTTTGTCCACTGCAAAGGGCTCGGTGCTGGCCAGATCCTCTTGTGGAGGGCTGGTGTGTTGCCATAGCTGCAGCTCACACAGTTCGGTTTCTACTGCTTTCAGTAAGCCACCAAGCTCTGCATAGGGCGCCATCAGCCTATCTCACGCCGAAATGGTGGCAGCGCATTTAACAGCTGAGCGCCATAACGCTTGGTAATCAGACGCTTATCCAGAATAGACACGGTGCCGGTATCTGTCTCAGTCCGCAGCAAACGACCACAGGCCTGAATCAGGCGCAACGAGGCGACTGGCAGGGAAATATCAAAGAATGAGTTACCCCCGTTGTCTTCAATCCATTCTGCCAGCGCCTCTTGCAAGGGATCATCAGGTACCGCAAAGGGTAACTTGGCAATAACCACATGCTTGCAATAGTCGCCGGGCAGATCTACGCCCTCAGCAAAACTGGCGAGGCCCATTAGGATACTGGTGCGCCCCTGATCGACGCGTTCTTTGTGTAGACGCACCATCTCGCGATTGGAGTACTGGCCCTGAATCAGAATCAGCTTGTGCAGGTCTCTGGAAAGCTCATCATAGACCTGTTCCATCTGGCGCTTGGACGAAAACAACAGCAGCGTGCCGGCTCTCTCTTCGACCAGAGATTCAAAGTTATCGACTATATAGCGGCTGTGCTCTTCGACGGCATTGCCCTCAACGGCGTCGCTGGGTACGCGCACTGTGGCGGCATCGGCATAATCAAACGCTCCGGCTACGGCGAGAAAGTTGGCTGAACTCGGCATACCTGTCTCGCGCTGCAGGGTATTAAAATTACCCAGTGAGCGCAGGGTCGCTGAGGTTACTATCGCTGCATAGCAGCTGCCCCAAAGGCTGTCGCGGAGAATTTCTGCGGCCTGGATTGGGCTGGCATTAATACTGATATCCACATTGCCACCGCTACCATCGTCCAGCTTTAACCAGCAAGCCATAGGAATCTTGTTGTGCTGCAGTTCTTTGTGCAATCTGTCCCACAGAGCCAGTAGCTTCTCGGCGCGGCCCAGCCAGTTGCCTGCCTGCTGATAAAAGAGCTCAATATCGGGCAATGGCACCGGATACTGTTTGTCGCTAAGGGCCTCGCTAAGCGTATCTTCCAGCACCTCTAGCCGCCCCAACCAGCCGCTGGTGGCCTTGGTGATTTGCAACGCCAACCCTCTGATAGCTTCACCCACATCACCATGGGCAAATCTAAAGCGTCCTTCCGCATGGTCAGAGCCATCGACATGCTGTTTTAGCAGCGGATAGGTCATGGCCAGTAGTTCGGTTATTTTGATGGCTTCTTTTTCGATTCTGGGTAGCTGCTCAGACAGAGCGGAGTCTTTGGCAAAGATTGGCGTCTGACCCTTAATCTGTTTTGGCAGCCTCTCCAACCAGGTCAATGTGCTGTTTATGCGGCATTCAGCACCGAAGTGTCGCACCGCTGTGTCGCCCAGCCGGTGGCCTTCATCGAAAATATAAATACAGTCTTCCGGCGGTGGCAAAATAGCGCCGCCTCCCAGGGCCAGATCAGCCATCACCAAATCATGGTTGGCCACAATACATTCACTTTCGTCGAGATCATTGCGGGCGTTAAAGAATGGACATTGGTTAACAAAGCGGCAGCGGCGCCCGGTGCACTGGCGCCGATCGACCGTGAGCGCGCGCCACTCAATATCTTTAATGCGCGTTTCCCAGGAGTCTCGCTCGCCGTCCCAGGTGCCCTCTTCCAGAGCCTGCGCCATTTCTCGATAGAGTTCTTCGGTCTCTACATTGGGGTTGAACTGCTGTTCGTCTTCAAACAGAAATAACCCGGCATCTTTGGATTTAACCGAGTCCATAATCTGTTCCATACGCAGGTTACAGGCATAGCGTCCGCGGCCTTTTACCAGCGCGCAGCTATAGTCCCACCCGCAGGCTTCCAAGAGCTCCGGTAGATCTTTGTGAATAAGCTGCTCTTGCAGGGCAATGGTTCCTGTCGCCACAACCACAGTCTTTTTTAAGGCACGGGCTAAAGGCAGTGCTGCGATAAGATAGCCAACGGTCTTTCCTGTACCTGTGCCGGCTTCTATTACGGCCAGACGTTTGTCTGCATCTTGGTCACTCAACGCATTGGCTACCGCGGCAATCATTTGCTTCTGTCCCAGTCGGGAGCTTAGATCGCGTGACTTAAGAAATTGCCTATAGCCTTGCTGAATAATGTCCCTGACGTCTGCGTCTAACAATGGTTAGCTTCCCTGTGGCTGAGGTTCTTGGCTTAGCTGAGCCAGCTGATTGTCCACTGGTGCGGCATAGGCATCAACAGCGATCTGCCGATGAATACTGGGAATGCTGGCCATCTGTGAATCAAACCTTGTTCTGGCTTCTAACCAGTCTTCATCAGGCCATTGCTGTTTGAGGCTTTCCACTGTTGCGCTGTCCCGATCTCCCTGCATCTGCCAGGCAATAATATTGCTGGGGAACAGCTGGTAGCTGCCAGCAATTTGCCGGTCTATCTCGGCAGCCAACTGGTCGGCATTTTCAAAGCCCGAGTCTATAGGGTCACCAAAGTTGACCTGGATACGACCCTTCTGGCCCACTATTCCTTTGACTATGGTGTCCAGATCTTCAAACTCATCTTTGATGTAGGTCTGGCCCTGAGCGGCTGCGTACATTTCTCGAGCCTTGTCCGCGGCACAGGGATCGTATTCATAGGAGACAGACACGGGAATGATATTTAACTCCCCTATGGCGGCGCCGAAAGTCTGCCCCTCTGCCTTTGATAGAGTCAGCATTTTTAGCAGTGCGGTCTCTGTGCGGTCGATACCATTTTTCGCACGACCCTCGGCCTGTGCAATCCAGCAGGATAC
Organism: uncultured Porticoccaceae bacterium; assembly: GCA_965656965.1. Lineage (GTDB taxonomy): Bacteria > Pseudomonadota > Gammaproteobacteria > Pseudomonadales > Porticoccaceae > HTCC2207. The sequence continues at coordinate 113,390 of CBFHMK010000009.1, read as the reverse complement.
TTTCTCAGTGCTGATGCTGTGGCGAATATAGCTCGACAGTGTTTTAAGGGCGTCCAGTTTCTCCCGACGACCCGTGGCAGACCGCTTAACAATAAAGCTGCGATTAACACGCATAAGATCTGAGGCGTAGGGTTTGCGCAGCAGATTGTCACCGATGGCGATACGCACCGTGTTGAACTCAACCAGAATAAGCCCCAGATTAATCAGAGCCGGATCCAGCGCTATATCTCGGTGGTTACTCATAAATAAATAAGCCTGGTCTTTATCCAGATTACTCAGCCCGGAAAAACCATAGCCATCAGTGGTTTTATCCATGGCATCTTTGAGGGCCCGGGTCATGTGGCCCTGAAAGTCTGCCACCGTAGTGACATTGGCAGCGAGCCTGGCCAGGCTGTTGCGCAGAATAGGACGCATTATCAGCCGCACAGGTGCCAACTTACTGAGCCGCGGCAGACGGCGTGACAGCAGCAAGTCAAGGAACTCTGTGTCCCTGAGCAGGCGACTAATAACCGAGGGCACCTCGGAATCATCATAGGGACGTATATCGTCAAATTTATTCATGGGTCTGCAGACTTATTATTTTTATTATCAAGATCAACTCTGACGCGAGTTGTACCAGCGCACATCATGGGAGTACTTGTCGACCAGATGAGCCACATCAAGCACTAGAGCAAACAGTGCCATACGCACCAGCACACCATTGTCAGTTTGACGGAAGATCGCCAGGTTGGGGTTGCTGTCGAGATCGCTGTCCAGCTCATTGGCATCGGCCCGCGAATCTCTGGGTAGTGGGTGCATAATCACTGTGTTGGGTTGACAGAATTCTGTATAAATCGCCTGATTGAGGCGGAATTTACCGCGGTAGAGGTCAGCCTCTTCTTTACTGGTAAAGCGCTCTTCCTGAATTCTGGTGGAGTACACAATATCCACATCACTAATGCCGCCAGTCAGCTCATGGGAGACAGTCACCTGCACACCCGCGCTGCGCATCTGCTCAACAATTGACTGGGGTAACATCAGTTCTTGCGGGGAGACCAGAACTACCTGAACATTGTTGTACAGAGAGAGTAATTTTCCGAGCGAGTGGACGGTGCGACCATGGCGAAGGTCACCTATCATGGCCACTTTTAAGCCATCAATATCACGCCCTATATGGGCCATTTCGCTGCGAATGGTGTAGAGATCAAGCAGGGCCTGAGTGGGATGTTCGTTGGCGCCGTCACCGCCATTCATCACTGGCACTCGGCTGGCAGAGGCAAAGTCAGCCACTGAACCTTCCTGGGGGTGACGCATGCAGATCACATCGCTAAAACCAGATAGAACCCGCGCCGTGTCCTGCAGTGATTCACCTTTCACCAGGGCAGAGCTTTCAAAGCCAGCGGTTTCGCGCACTTCGCCACCAAGCAGATTAAAGGCCGATCCAAAGCTGACTCTGGTTCTGGTGCTGGCCTCAAAGAACATATTGCCAAGAATGGCCCCTTCCAATACTCGGGTGACGCGCTTGCGCAGTGCGTAGGGCTGCATCTGATCGGCCACCGCGAAAACTCGCTCGACATCCTCACGCTGGAATTGGTTTATTGAGAGTATATGCGCGCCAGTGAAATTCAAGCGATAGCCTCAGGGCAAATTGATTTGCGGGATTTTAGCCTGTTTAGGCCAATCACTCTAGTTTGAGAGACCAAATTCCGCCGCTATATTGCTACTCCACTGCTGAAGAGACGCCAAAACTGCCTTTTTGTCTGCACTGAGGCTGTTATCTTCTAATAATTGGCTAATTTCGACTGCTTGCTGCTGGAGGGTCAAATAACCAGAACTCTCATCAGTTAGGCGCCATTTGCAGCTGTCATGCCAGGTTTTTTGCTCTTCGGCTGTCAATGAATCGGCAAAGTATCTGGCCCTGTAGCTAAACAGTAATTTGTTGTAGCGAGCATCGCTAAAGTAAAAACTATGCTGTTTAAAATCTTGCAGGCTGGCCCGCCGCACCTCATCTAACAGCGTCTTGTCCTGATTGGGCAAGAAACCGCCATACAGCTGCTGCTCTGCTTCAGGTTTCGCTGGAAAAGGCTTTTCGGCAAACACCAGTTGCAACTTGCTATGCAAATCTACCTGATTGAGTCGCTGCCAGTGCTGCTCGCAACGCTGCACATCGATTTGCAGACGTTGAGCAGCGGCCTTATCCAGCAATTTATGGGTGGTTACCACCGGCACCTTGTTGACATGCACCACCTTTAACGGGATGCGCTCTTCACCCTCGGCAAGTTGATCGGCGGGAGTAAATACTCGCCGCTGAATCTGTTCTGCATCTAAGCTGAGTAACGGCTCGGGATCGGCAGAGAGATCGACACAGATAATGCCATTGCTATTGGTGGGATGCTTCGCCAGGGGCATCATCAGGGCGCCATAGAGGTGCTCTTTAGAAAGCATGCCGGAAATATGAAAAAAGGGTTTGCGCTGTTGCAGGTTGAGCATCTCAGCTATAGCTTTTTTGCTACGGTTATTCACCACATAATCAAATAGACGCGGCTGTTTTTGTTTGACAAGTTTAGCCATGGCAATGGTGGCCGTTACATCGCTTAGCGCATCATGGGCCGCTTCATGGGCAATGCCATTGGCTTTGGTAAGATCTTCCAGTTTAAAGCTGGGGCGGCCGGGCTCATGATCTGGCCATTCAATGCCTTCGGGACGCAGAGCACGACAGAGCCGCAACATATCAATAATATCCCAGCGCGAGTTGCCGTTTTTCCACTCGCGCTGATAGGGATCATAAAAGTTGCGATACAGGCTGTATCTGGTCACCTCGTCGTCAAAGCGTACACTGTTATACCCCACACCACAGGTTCCGGGCATCGCCAGCTGTTCATGGATACGCGCCATAAACTCTGGCTCTGGCAAGCCATGCTCCATGGCATGCTGCGGTGTGATGCCGGTGACCAAACAGGCCATGGGTGCGGGCAAAACATCCTTCTGGGGCTGACAGTAGATCACCAGAGGCTCGCCAATAGGATTGAGATTTTCGTCGGTACGCAAACCGGCAAACTGGGATGGTCGGTCAACGGCGGGGTCGACGCCAAAGGTTTCGTAATCATGCCAATAGAATGTTGTACCCATACTCAGCCCTCGTTTGGAGATAGTAAAACGGCGCCTGTTGGCGCCGTTTAAGGTCAGACTGACCTGAGGTTACTGCTTGCCTGCCAGTCTTTGCAAGTTTATACCCCAAGTCTGAGTGCTGGCTCGAGATTCAGTCTGCAACAACCTCTGAGAAAGACATCTCACCGACAACACGACGATTGCGGGCACGGCCCTCGTCTGTCTCATTGCTGGCAACGGGCCTGGACTCACCATAACCCACGGCGGAGATGCGCTGTGCTGCTATGCCATAGTCTTCAGATAGCTTGCGCTTAACGGCTGCTGCACGACGTGATGACAGGTCATCGTTGTACTCGTCAGAGCCACGGCTATCTGTGTGCCCCTCAAGTACCAATTCTATATCTTCATGCACCTGCATTGCCGCCGCAATTGCCTCTAGCTGGTCACCATAGACCGCCAATACCACGTCTTTATTAAATTCAAATTCTACGTTCAGGCGAATGGTAATGGTGCGCATTTCTGGCGCCTTCTCAACCACAGGCGCAGTGACCGGAGCCGGCGCTGCCACCGGGGTAGCCGCAGAGCGCGATGCACTGCCAAACACATGATTGATAGAAATCTGCAAACCCACATCTTTATCTAGGTCTTCCCAGCCCAGCATGCCGCGAATATCGGCCCGCATCTGCACGCTATCATTGATATAGCCGCCTATACCAACACCGGCAAAAGTCTGAGTTGAGTTGTCGTCGTGACCGATATCCAGATTAGCCGCTTCTTTAAAATCGTAATGATTGAGACCCAGCATGGCATAGGGGCGCCAGTTGGCGGTGTCATCACCAAACCATTTTAGGGAGGCTAAGCTGATAATATCAAAATCGTCATGGCCTGCATTAGAGCCGTATCCCAGCTCTATGGCTAGGTCATCAGCAACATATTTACCCAGCTGAAGGCCTAACTGAGAGCCTTCAAAGTCACCTTCGATTGCACGTTCACTATCCAATACATAATGGCCAGCGGTGCCACCCAGGTACCAGGCGTCCTCTGCCTGAGTCAGGCTAGAAAAAGAGATAATCAGTGCTCCTAGCGCAGATACAAATAACTTCATGGTTGTTTCCTTTAAAAATTAAAGCCCTGTGGGGCCGTTGTTTTAGAGCTCTCGCTCCAAGGCTGCTTATTTTGGGGCTTTCGCTCCAAGACTGCTTATTTTGGGACTTTCGCTCCAAGACTGCTTATTTTGGGACTTTCGCTCCAAGGCTGTTTCCTTAAAGCTCCAGCTCTGAGGAAATTGATTCTAGCCCCTCGACAGAGACTGTTTAATTGTAGTCAATGGCCTACAGCTATTCAAAAAAATAGCCTGCAGACAGAGTGCCATTAATCAAGCTGAAGCGTTTTCTCTTCGATCTTCGCCTGCCAGATTTCTGGACCAATACGATGCACAGATTCACCCTCGGTATCTACCGCTACAGTGACAGGCATATCATTGACTTCAAATTCGTAAATAGCTTCCATACCCAGTTCTGGAAAGGCAATGACTTCGGCATGGGTGATGGCCTTTGATACTAGATAGGCCGCGCCGCCAACCGCGATAAGGTAAACCGCTTTGTTGTCCTTGATGGCATCTATGCCTGTCTGACCGCGCTCTGCCTTACCTATCATGCCCATCAGACCAGTTTCTTCTAGCATGGTGCGAGTGAACTTATCCATTCGCGTGGCAGTGGTGGGACCTGCAGGGCCCACCGCCTCTTCACCAATGGGGTCAACAGGGCCAACGTAATAGATAAATCTTCCCGTTAGATCCACGGGCAGTTGCTCACCGCGCGCCAGGATATCAGTCATCTTTTTATGGGCAGCATCCCGGCCAGTCAGCATCTTCCCGGACAGCAGCAGGGTGTCGCCGGGCTTCCACTGTTCAATATCTTGCTGGGTTACAGAATCCAGATTGACCCGGCGTACAGATTCGTCAGTCTCCCAGGTGATATCGGGCCAGTCCTCAAGATTAGGCGCTTGCAGCTGGGCTGGGCCTGAGCCATCCAATTCAAAGTGCACATGGCGAGTCGCAGCACAGTTAGGAATAATCGCCACCGCCTTGTTCGCGGCATGGGAGGGGTAATCCTTGATCTTAATATCCAATACTGTGGTCAGACCGCCGAGCCCCTGAGCACCGATACCCAGAGCATTAACCTTATCAAATAGCTCTAGGCGCAGTTCCTCATTGCGGTTCTCTGCGCCCTTGGCCTGCAATTCTTGAATATCAATATGTTCCAGCAGGGCTTCTTTGGCCATCAGCATGGCTTTTTCTGCAGTGCCGCCCAGACCAATCCCCAAGATTCCTGGTGGGCACCAGCCTGCGCCCATAGTGGGTACCACATTAAGCACCCAATCAACCACAGAGTCAGAGGGGTTGAGCATGGCAAATTTGGATTTGGCCTCAGAGCCGCCACCCTTGGCCGCCACATCGATTTCTACTGTATCGCCAGGGACAATTTCATAATGAATCACAGCGGGCGTGTTATCACCGGTATTTTTTCGGGCGCCATCTGGATCGGCCAGTATGGAGGCGCGCAGAATATTATCGGGATGGGTATAGGCTTCACGCACCCCCTGGTTGATCATATCCGTCAGACTCATCTCCGCATCCCACTGCACATTCATGCCCACTTTCACAAACACAGTCACAATGCCTGTGTCCTGGCAGATTGGCCTGTGGCCCATGGCACACATTCGAGAGTTGATAAGAATCTGAGCCATGGCATCTTTGGCGGACTTTGACTCTTCTCTATCGTAGGCTTCTTTTACCGCCTTGATAAAATCAGCTGGATGATAATAGGAGATATACTGCAGAGCATCTGCAACACTTTGAATAACATCTTGTTGACGGATAATTGTCATAACGCTTACTGGGATGATCCTGTTGGGTTAACTACAGCTGGTGATTCTTGAACCGGGGCCTTGGCGGAAGCATTGGCAATACGCTGTTCAAGAGCGTAAATTTTTTGGTTAATCTGGCGGCGAAAGGCATCGATAGATTCGATGGCATCAGCATTGTTTTTCAGGTCGCGATCCATAGTTGCCAGTGACGCCTTGAGACGATTTAACCCATCGGCCTGGCCGCGGTTGGTTTCGTTTATCGCATCTACTTCTGCACTGATACCCAGATAGTTGCCACTCAGTGCCTTGAGGCTTTTACTCTCTTTATTTACCAGCGCAGTAAGCTCATTGCGCTTGCTGGCTAAAAAGGCAATATCTGTTTTGTTTTTGGCAATTTTGCCTTTATTGATATCGTTGGTGACACCCCAAAGCTTTTTGATTTCGCTCCAGTGTTTTTTCAGCTCTTCGCCCTGCTTGCTGATATTTAGCTGCATGGCTGCACCAGACTGAGTCACTGACTCGTCTGTGCTGCTTAAGCGCGACTCGAGAAGATTAAAACGCTCTTGCAACTGGCTGTGACTGGCAGATAGGTTCTGATACTGCACCCAGCCAAATCCTGCTGTTGCGAGCAGCCCAAAAAAGGCCAGCAGCACCAGAGGCTTCCATGGGCCAGACATACCTGAGGCAGCGGCAGATACGGAGGCATTGCTTTCGGAGCCATCGGTTTTAGCTGAAGAGGGTGAGCGGCCAATCATATCATCGCGATCAGCAATAATCGGATTTATACGGTTTTTATCCATGGTGCCTCGGTGTCCAATCTGGTCTCAGAATGATTGCCTGATTATACGCCGATCCAATCCATTGGGCATCCTTGAAAAGCACTTTTAAGAGGATTATTGATGGGCATAAAAAAACCGGCTCTGCATAAACAGCGCCGGCTTTTAAATGCCTAACTAAGGTTATAGCATACTGAGCACAGCAACCATAACGGCAGTCAGTGCCAAGCTTGAGCCAATCACACCGTTTACAGTGGTCATTGGACCCATCTTGCCTTTCAGTGCATTCACTTCCAAAGCCAGAATAATAACCAGAGCTACAGTCAAACCAGTGCCACCCACTTCGGTGCCATACTGACCATAATGAGGACCAGCTAACATGCCGAACAGCATAGGCGCAGAGAATAATGTATTGGTTCTTGAGGCCAGCAGTGCTTTAGCCGCTGCTGCCGCCTTATCACCGCCCTCTTCAATACCCAGAGCGATACGCTGTGCTGGCCAGATGACCATCCACACATTGGCTGCCATTAGAGTACCCATGGCCGCACCAATGATAATATAGTTGTTGAGAACATTAGAGATACTGTGCAGCAGGTAAAGACCTGTGATAAAGGTGAACATTGCGCCCCAACGGAACCACCAAAGTGCACTGGGTGCAAGCTTGGCTTTTGCATCAGCAGCGCCTTCAGCGGAGGCTTCTTTCATATAACCACCGTGAACAAAGTTAAAGTAGTAAAGCATGCCGATCCACACAATACCAAACAGCACATGGCTCCAACGCGCTAGAAAATCAAATAATTCCATGACAACTCCTCTCTATGTTTTTATCCCCACCGGGATCTGTATTTTTTATCCAGGGCAATTGTTCTGTAAACTAGGGCAAATAGCAACATCAACGAGGCCTGGGAGGCGAATTAATTTTTAATGGCAAAAAAAACCCCGCAACTAGTGCGGGGTTTTTAACTATTACCGGACAGCTGGCTTACATCATGCCGCCCATGCCACCCATGCCACCCATGCCGCCCATATCAGGCATCGCAGGAGCGCCGCCTTCATCTGGCGCATCGGCAACCATGGCTTCTGTGGTAATCATCAGGCCAGCGATTGAAGCCGCTGCCTGCAGTGCAGTACGAGTAACCTTGGCCGGATCAAGAATACCCATGTCGATCATATCGCCATACTCGCTAGAACCAGCGTTGTAACCAAAGTTACCATCACCGCCCTTGATCTTATCAACCACGACTGAACCTTCGCCGCCAGCATTTTCAACGATCTGACGCAGTGGAGCTTCCATAGCACGCAGAGCGATGCCTACACCTACGGTCTGGTCTTCATTGTCGCCTTTCAGTTCAGCAATTTTCTGCAGCACACGGATTAGGGCAACACCGCCCCCTGGTACAACACCTTCTTCAACCGCAGCGCGCGTTGCATGCAGGGCATCTTCAACACGAGCTTTCTTTTCTTTCATTTCGATTTCAGTGGTAGCACCAACCTTGATTACCGCAACACCGCCAGCCAGCTTGGCTACACGCTCCTGTAGTTTCTCACGGTCATAATCTGAGCTAGTTTCTTCAATCTGTGCACGAATCTGCTTAACTCGGGCTTCGATAGCCGCCACTTCGCCTGCACCATCAACCAGAGTAGTCGCTTCTTTGGTCATGCTGACGCGCTTGGCTGTACCCAGGTGCTCAAGAGTTGCACTCTCGATGTCCAGGCCCACTTCTTCGCTAATTACGGTACCGCCGGTCAAGATAGCGATATCTTCCAGCATTGCCTTGCGACGATCGCCGAAGCCAGGTGCCTTACAGGCGGCGACTTTAACGATACCACGCAGGTTATTAACTACCAGGGTCGCCAGGGCTTCGCCCTCAACATCTTCAGCAATAATTAACAGAGGTCGGCCAGCTTTAGCAACGGCTTCCAGCAACGGCAGCAGTTCACGGATATTGGAGATCTTTTTGTCAGCCAAAAGAATTAATGGGCTCTCTTGATCTGTGCTCATGCTTTCCTGATTGTTGATGAAGTAAGGAGACAGGTAACCGCGGTCAAACTGCATACCTTCAACAATATCCAACTCATTTTCCAGGCCACTGCCCTCTTCAACAGTGATAACACCCTCTTTACCCACTTTGCCCATGGCTTCGGCAATAATGTCACCAACATGTGCATCGCTGTTGGCAGAGATAGTGCCTACCTGAGCAATTTCTTTGGTATCGGCACAGGGCTTGGCGATTGCGGCAATTTCTGCAACTGCTGCAATCACGGCTTTATCAATACCGCGCTTGAGATCCATTGGGTTCATACCAGCGGCAACCGACTTAAGACCTTCGTTGACAATGGACTGCGCCAAAACGGTTGCTGTGGTGGTGCCATCGCCAGCATCATCAGAGGCTTTTGAAGCCACTTCTTTAACCATCTGTGCGCCCATATTCTCGAACTTGTCTTTAAGTTCGATCTCTTTAGCTACAGACACACCATCTTTGGTGACAGTGGGTGCACCAAAAGATTTATCTAGTACTACATTGCGCCCTTTAGGGCCCAGAGTTACCTTAACGGCATTGGCCAGAACGTTTACACCCTCTAGCATGCCTTGGCGAGCACTGTCGCCAAACTTTACTTCTTTAGCTGCCATGATTCTTTTCCTTCCAAATCAGTTACAAAAATTCACTTAACACTTAAATTAAAACGGTGCCTGAGCCTATGCTTCAACGACGGCCTTGATATCGCTCTCGCTGAGGATAATCAGCTCTTCTCCATCGACGTCGATCTTATCGTTGCCGGCATATTGGCCAAATACTACGACATCACCAACGTTCACATCGATAGCACGAACGTCACCGTTATCTAAAATGCGGCCACTGCCTACAGCAACCACTTCACCCTGATTGGGCTTTTCCTGTGCAGAGCCGGGCAATAGGATCCCGCCTGCAGTCTTTTGCTCTTCTTCCTCGCGACGCACAATCACTCGATCATGTAAGGGGCGAATTTTCATATTTTGAATCTCCAATTAATATCTGCAATGTTCGACAGTAACTTGCGAGACTACTATCTTCGCAATTGTTAAGGGATATGGTGACTAAGACATTATTTTTCAAGGGTGCCCGACACTTTTTCTACAAAAATTTTATTTTCTTACCGGTCTGATCTATCAATGCCGTCGCCATTATCCCAGGACTCGCCGTCAATAATGTCCCCGGAGCCAGAATCGCGGCGCGGGGACCCTTGATACTGACTGCCCTGCAGGTTAGTTACCACTATCCTGCTCAGCATTTGCTGCACAAAGTAGGCTCTGATGGGCGGAATTAGGCCCGCAAAACCCACAGCATCTGTGAAAAAACCTGGGGTGAGTAGCAGCGCGCCAGAGATGGCAATTATCATTCCCTCTGCCATCTCCTGAGCAGGGAGCTGGCCTTCCTCTAGTTTGCTGCGACCACGCCATAGCGTGTCTAACCCCTGCTCACGCAGCAGTTTGGCACCTATAACGGCAGTTAGCAGAACCAGCCCAATGGTGTAGAGCGCCCCTATTTGCGTGCCTACGGTAATCAACAGCCACATCTCCAAGACCGGCATAACGATAAATAGCAAAAACAGAAAGCGCATCTAATACCTCTTAAGTAACCCTGTCGTTAGTATGGGGGTAGTTTGCACTATTTCAACATGCCCTTGAATAGCGTAGGCTTTAGCCATGGACGAGATTGAACCAGAACAGCGCATCTTTGCGGTGCTAGCCATGGTGCCGATTGGGGCAGTGGTTACCTACGGCCAGGTTGCTGAGCTGGCGGGATTGCCCAGAGCCGCTAGGCTGGTAGGCAGAACCCTGCGCAATCTGCCGAGAGATAGCAACCTGCCCTGGCATCGGGTAATTAATAGTGCTGGCAAAATAAGCTTGCCCCCCGATAGCGACAGCTTTAAAAAACAAAAAGCGCGCTTACAAGACGAGGGGCTATTGGTTGATGGCTGCCGCATCAGCCTTGCAGAGTATAGATGGCGACCTTAAAAAAACAGGCGATTACATGAATTCACCTAGCATTCGCGACGTGCTGCTTAACCGGCGCATGCTGATCTGTATATTTACCGGCTTTGCCTCGGGCATGCCGCTGTACCTACTGATTTCTCTGGTGCCCGCATGGCTTCGCTCTGAGGGCGTTGGCCTGGCTGAAATCGGGTTCTTTGCTCTTATAGGTCTCCCCTACACCTGGAAATTTATCTGGTCGCCGTTTCTTGATCGCTATCAGCTGAGGCTATTTGCTTACAGCCCCGGACTGCGTCGCAGCTGGATGCTGAGCACCCAGATTGGACTGTTTATCTGCATAGCTGCACTGGGCTCTTTACACCCTGAGAGCCAGCTGTGGCCCATAGCCTGGCTCTGCCTCGGAATTGCATTTTTGAGCGCCACTCAGGATATAGCACTGGACGCCTATAGGCGTCAAATTCTGCCGGATGTTGAACTCGGCCTGGGCAATTCAATTCATGTGAACGCCTATCGTCTGGCTGGCTTAGTCCCTGGGTCTCTATCACTGATTTTGTCCGACATACTGCCCTGGGAGACGGTATTTATTATCACCGGCGCCTTTATGTTGATAGGCATTGCTCTGACGCTGAGTATCGACGAACCTTCGAGATCAGCTCAGCACCCCACCACCTTGAGAGCCTCGGTGGTCGAACCCTTTAAGGAATTCTTAACCCGTCAGGGCGTCAGGCAGGCAGGCCTTATTCTGCTGTTTATGTTTATGTATAAACTCGGTGACAGTCTGGCCACTGCTCTGGCCACACCCTTTTATCTGGATATGGGCTTTACCAAAACCGAGATCGGCTCTGTGGCTAAATTTGCGGCACTGGTTCCCATGATAGTGGGCGGTATGCTGGGCGGCATTTTGATGATCAAGATAGGCATTAATCGTGCGCTGTGGCTTTTTGGCGCGGTGCAGATTATCTCGATTCTAGGTTTTGCCTTGATGGCTCGGGTAGGTGAGGGCCTATGGCTATTAGCCCTGGTAATCGGCTTTGAGTACCTGGGTGTCGGGCTGGGCACGGCTGCCTTTATTGCCTTTATCTTTCGCACTACCAATCCAGCCTTTGCCGCTACTCAGCTGGCTCTATTTACTGCAATTACAGCAGTGCCACGCACCCTGGCTAGCTCTGTAACCGGTCTTATTGTCGAGGGAGTCGGCTGGGAAAGCTTCTTTTATCTATGCACGCTGCTGGCAGTGCCGGGGATGCTGTTGCTGCTAAAGGTGGCGCCCTGGAATGAGGACCCTAAGCCCGTCGCTAGCCAAGAATCACCAGAATCCCGATAACGACGAGCCAGCTTGTCATGGCTCGTCTAAATAGCGAGACCATGGCACTAATACTCTGTTGATCAAGTTCAAGTTCAGCATCTGATTCTGACATTGCGCCTTTGACGGCACGGTGCAGAAACTCCGAACTGGATGTTTTTGTGCAAAGCAGTAGATCGCGCACAGTGCCAGTGGTGCGCGAGAAGTTGCCCATCAGGCCCAGGGTCAAACCCAGAGCTCTCACCGGCAACCACTCCAGTAGCCAAAGAGGCACTGAGGCGTTGTTTGTCGACTTTTCAGGGTCGCCATAGAGAGCCAGGTCTCCATAAAGCGCCAGCAGGCGGTACGCCAGAGCAGCTGGCGCGCCCAACAGGAAGAACCAGAATACCACCACAAAACTGCGCTCAAACATTCTGTAGGGTAAGGCAGCAAACACCTCATCCGCTAGTTCTTCTTTGGTTTCCGCCGTGCTCTCGCGGTAGGCCTGATTAAAACCGGCGGCATCATGAAAGGCTGCCTGCAAATCGTCACGCTGTAAATCTGAATCCAACAGCTCAATCTGTTTATCGAGATTGCCTCGCCCCAGGGCGTATAAGAGCACCAATAATTCAAGACAGAATACCAGCAGGCCCCATTGACCCTGCTCTAGCGTATTTAAGATCAGGTATAGACCTATGATTGGCCCCGCTATAAAAACCAACAGCCTAGATGCACTGGGGTGCGCCTGGGCGTCAAAAAACGTTAGATTGCCCAGCCAACCAAACCATTTTTTCAACCAGCCGTCTCGTTGTACAGAGGCCAGTTCGGAATAGGCTTCGAGCAACACGACGGCCAACAGCACAATCAAAAAATTCATAAGTTTCCTTGGGCTAACTAAGCATCTGTTTATATCTGGGCCAATCAAACGCCGGCCCTGGGTCGGTTTTGCGCCCCGGAGCTATATGACTATGGCCCACAATGCGTTCTGCGGTGATGCCTGGGTACTGACTAAGCAGTAGTTGAGTGACCCGGGCCAGCGCCGCGTATTGGTAATCGGTATAGGCTATAGTATCAGCCCCTTCCATCTCGATACCTATGGAAAAATCATTACAGTTCTGACGACCTTCAAACTCAGATACCCCTGCATGCCAGGCTCTTTGCTCGAAGGGTACAAATTGGGTGACTACCCCCATCCTATCAATTAGTACATGGGAGGAAACCCTGAGTTGGGCTATCTCAGCAAAATAGGGATGAAAATCGGGGTTGAGTTGATTACAAAAAAGTTCGCCAATATGCGGACCGCCAAACTGCTCTGGGGGCAGGCTAATATTATGGATCACCAGCAGGTTGATAGTATCGCCATCCGGTCGCTGATCTTTGTTGGGAGACTCAAGCCGCGTGGCTTCACTCAGCCAGCCCTGTGCAATATTCATAATAAATCCTCTGTGCCAGACACTAAACGGCGACAGATAACTCTTTCATATCGTTTATCGCGCCTTTGATAGCTTTATCGAACAGATGGCTGCTATCCAACACCCGCGCCCTGCCCTCGAGTAGCTGTTGTGCCAATCGCGTGCGGTTTAGCTCTGCAACCAACTTGCCTTTATTGTTCACGAACAGGTACTTCCAGGTCGGGCCCACTATGCCCACTAACTTCCCGCGTCTCTCGGACTTTATATCATCCGATAATTCCATCCAGCAACCCTTTTGCAACTCAGCCAGACATTGTTTCTCTGCCATTTCCATGGATTCCATATCATCCAGCGCCAAACTAATATTTTCGCCAGGCATTTCGGCCTGCAGTGAGGAGACCAGGATTCGCTTAATCTGACCACTAACTGGCTGTCCTTTGCGCCCCTCGGCGTGCAGAGAGGTTACGTTAGCTGGTAGCCCCGGCTCAAGGATAAACTGCAAACGCTCCATCTGATCACTGCGCTGCAGCCCGTCAATGGCGATATGTTCGAGACGATAATCAATATCCTCCAACAGCTGCATGACTCCCTGTTTTTCTCGCTGCTGTGGGGGAACTAGCTCCATAGCCAATAGCCGGTCGAAAATACGCAGGCCATCCTGCCATTCCACAGAGCCTTCACCCCCGCGCAAATGGGCAATATGCAGGACCCTGCACCAGTATTGCTCGACGAAATTTAAGATCGCCACTGGCACCTCAAGTCCCAGTAGGCGATCGCTTATTTCCTGCTCTACTCTGGTATAGGCCCAGTTGATTTTTTCTTTGGCCGCGACCTCCTCTAACTGACGCTGCGCCTGAATTTTGCTTGAGCGTCGCTCGGCATCTACCGCAGACATAAATTCCATCAGCATCTGGGGAATCTGCTGCTCGTGAAATGAGTCCTTTAGCATGCGCTCGGAAAGCTTGAGCATCTGATGATAAATTTTATTCCCTTCACAGGTCCCCTGCTCCAGGCCAATGGCATAGTCAGCCATCTCATTAAATAGCCGACGAATAGGATGATTTTGCTGTTCCAGTACTGTCGGCTGTTGCAGCGCTAACTTCAGTAGAGGAAGCTCGCAGCGGTTGATCACTGTCTGGGCCTCTGGGGCCATGGCACTGGCGTCGCTTAGCTGACCAAAGGTCTTGCCCACCAACTTAAATACACTGGCATCATTGCGGTGCAAACCATGCTGCCCATTGGCTGTGACCGCGTTGAGGCTCTGCTCCAGCTCATAGCTTAACTGGCCAGGCTGTTTAGGCGCAGAGTCTGATGGCAGGCTTTGGCGGACAATCTGTTGGTCTATGGCAGCAATTAACTGCTGTCTGCCGAGAAATGCTTGCTGACCTGCAACCTGTCGACTGTCGGCAGTCCCAAGCAGGCTAGATATTCGCGCCAAGAATTCGGTCTGAACTCTGGTGGCGTGCTGGTTAACTTCAGCCTCTTCCGACGGTTTGCTCTCTGCAATTTCGCTTTTTCCCGAGATTGCCGGAGGCGTCTTCAGGCTCAGTTTATCCACTTGGCTTTTTTGAGCTGCCACTGTTTTTTTAACCTCAGGACCTTGCAGCGGTCCGGGGTTCAAGGCTGCTCTGGCAGCAGGTGGCTCAGATGATGGCTCTTCTGCAGAGCTATCCTCTAGTTTCGGCAGCACACCAGCACTCTCCAGTTGGGCATTAACCTTATCCAATAATTTTCCATACTCGCGATCAAAGCAGGCTTGGCTAAATAGATTAATGAGAATCACCTGGGTCTCTACGGCCAGCATGCCATCGGAAATAGCCTCGGCAAAGCATTCCATCAGAGCATCTGGCGACAGAGGCATGGCGTTAGCTAATACTCTTGAGGCACCATCGCCCATCAATGACTCAAAACGCCTACTCAGCATATACAGGGGCTGCTTGTAGGTTTCCATGCCTTTGGTGGTGCCATTATCCAGAGCAATCATGACTTCAAGATCTTCGTTGCCCAATAGTTCCAGATGGTTGTAGGGGGTGTTTTGGTCTTTGCCTTGGCCTCTCTCAGGCCCCTCAAGGCTGCCCGGGTCTAACACCGCAAAGCTTGCTAGGGCGCGCTCTAACACCTGGCTTTCAATGGTCGGTCGGCGAGATCGCATCAGCCGCTGGGCATCCAGATATAATGTTTGCAGACGATTGGTTTCAGCCTTGGAGGCCAGCGCTAGCAAGCTGGCTGAGGCGCGTTCAAAGAAACTGTTAAAGACATAGTTGAGATGCCGCTGGCAGGACTGCCGCAGCGAGCTGACAAGCTCTTTGTTACTGTAATTGAATCCCTTACTCATTCACCCTGCCAACTCTATGGCTAAACAAACCGCGACTGCCTAGCAAACTAAGCAAATAGGTTTAACAACTCCTGTAAGCATTGAAACAGATCAACGGGCAAAATCCAAACCCATTATTGCTGTTATAATGCGCCCGAAACAGAGTTCAGCAGACCACAATCATCAAGTAAGAACCTCGATTAAATAAGAGAATTTCATGACAGCCATCCACCTGCCCAAGGAAACAGCCGCCGATATAGCCCCCTGTATTGCCAGGGCACTGCAAGAAGATATTGGCGAGGGTGATATTACCGCCAGGTTAATCCCGGCAATGAACAATGCCACGGCGCTGGTGATTTCTCGTGATGCTGCGGTAATCTGTGGTCGCCCATGGGTAGATGAGGTGTTTCAGCAGCTAGACCCGGCTACCACTATTGAATGGCATGTCGCGGAAGGCGAACTGGTCAGCCCAGACCAACAATTATTTACCCTGAGAGGCAATGCCCGCGTGCTGCTAACCGGCGAGCGCACAGCACTTAACTTTTTACAGACACTCTCTGCTACCGCCACCTTGGCCAGACAGTATGCCGACTTGGCCGCTGACTCAGAGGTGAAAATTCTCGACACCAGAAAAACCATCCCCGGCCTGCGTCTGGCCCAGAAATATGCAGTGACTGTAGGGGGTTGCCATAACCACCGCATAGGTCTGTACGATGCCTTCTTAATTAAAGAGAATCATATTGCCGCCTGTGGCGGTATTGCCGAGGCTGTCTCTCAGGCCCGCAGTATTGCCGCGGATAAATTAATCGAGGTTGAGGTGGAGTCAGTTGAAGAGTTACATCAGGCACTGGACGCCAGTGTTGATGTGGTGATGCTGGATAATTTTTCGCCGGCGGATATTGCCGCCCTGGTGGAGATTGATTTTGGCGAGACCAAAATTGAGGTCTCGGGCAATATTACTGCTGAGACCGTGCAGCAATATATTAGCTCGAAGGTTGACTATATTTCATCGGGAAGCTTAACCAAGCATATTCGGGCAATTGATTTATCTATGCGGCTAGTTGACTGATAGGGACACTAAAAAAGCCCCAAAACTCTTGGGGCTTTTTTGTATCTGGATAGTCTTGCAACTTAACAAAGGCCCTCAGCAACACAGGAACCAGTAATTGCCCACTGCACCTGTCCGTCAGCAACCGTTGGTGTCAATATGTAGGTTGCACCACTGTCGCCATCAGGACCACCAAGAGAATCTATCGCGGTGGCTGTAATTACCCCGTTCAAAGTAGTTACACTCTCTACAAAGCCTGAAGCGCCTAAGTCAATCACTCCGTTTTGACCGCCATCTAAAGCAGTGAGAGCAAGCCCTGTTTGAGCCCCGATCTCAACAGCAATTTTTGCGGCACTAGTGGCTAGAACTACCTCTGAAAACTGAGCTTTTTGCGTGTAAGTGTTATAAGCAGGCAAAGCCACAGAAGCCAAAATACCAATAATAGCGACCACAATCATTAATTCGATAAGGGTAAAACCTGATTGATTCTTGTTCATTTTTAAATCTCCAAAATAGTAAAAACTGCACTAGGCAGGGTTAATTCCAGTTAACTGGCAAAAAGTGCCTATGCACTTATCGCACTACCCAAGGAGATCGCAATTTATATGCCAATATTTTAAAACTGTTATATTTCAATTGCTTAGATGGTTTTTCTTTGGTTAAGGGACATACTTGAGCAGACGAGGCTTTCTATTTATGTCAGTTTGTGACCTTTTTTGTCACAGGTTGGGCTGCCAACCATTTTTAAAAAAAGCGTTAATTTTCTCACAGTTTATTTTTGTTTTTGTGCATCCCGGCACTCCAGATATTTTTACTGGCCAGTAGAATCAGCTTAAATATCAATGTAACAGGGAAGGTCATCTCTATGAATATGGCACCTATAGCACTCCATGGGTTACCCAAACGGCTGGTGGATGATCATCTTATTGAGCCCCAGGATCTTGAAGTGGCGACTCATTCAGCAAAAAGCGCCAATATCTCGCTGGTCCAGTATCTGTGCGAAAAGAATCTGGTCTCTGATAAGGCCATAGGAAATTCGGCGGCTAAAGAATTTGGTATTCCGATCTATGCTCTTGAGCATCACAATCACGACAGCGTACCCAGAGACCTGATTGACAGTAAGTTACTCAAAAAACATCAGGTAATGCCTCTGGTGCAGCGTGGCAATCGCCTCTTTATTGCGATTGCTGACCCCACTAATCACCGGGCACTCAATGAGATTCAATTCCAAACTGGCATTTCTGTAGAACCAGTTTTGGCCCTTTACTCTACTATTGGGCAGGCCTTAAATAACTGGCTAGAGGACAACAGCGAGCAGGATATAGACGAGGTGCTGGGCACCGTAGATGATATGCACCTCGACGACCTGGATATGGAGGCAGTAGAAGACGAGGACTCAGATAGCGGCACAAGCAATACTGAAGATGAGGCACCTATAGTGCGCTTTATCAACAAGATGTTGATCGACGCTATCAAGTTAGGTGCCTCGGATATACATTTTGAGCCCTATGAAAAAAGCTATCGGGTGCGCTTTAGAATCGATGGCATTTTGCAAGAAATGGCCAAGCCCCCAGCAAACCTGGCTCAGCGCCTGGCTGCTCGCCTAAAAGTGATGTCACGCATGGATATCTCGGAGCGGCGTATCCCCCAGGATGGTCGGGTAAAGCTCAAGCTCTCTAAAACTAAATCTATAGATTTTCGGGTTAACACCCTGCCTCTGCAATTTGGTGAAAAGATTGTGCTTAGGATTTTAGATGCCTCGAGCGCCAAACTGGGCATAGACGCACTGGGTTATGAAGATGATCAAAAAAGTATCTATATGGATGCGCTTGCCCGCCCCCAGGGAATGATTTTAGTGACTGGACCCACGGGCAGCGGTAAAACCGTCTCCCTGTACACTGGGCTGAATATTTTAAATACCCCTGAACGCAATATTTCCACCGCCGAGGACCCTGTTGAAATCAACATGGATGGTATTAATCAGACCCAGATCAATATGCGTGTGGGCCTGAGCTTTGCCGAGGCGCTGCGCTCTTTTCTCCGTCAGGACCCAGATGTGGTGATGGTGGGTGAGATACGTGATCTTGAAACGGCAGAGATTGCCATAAAAGCAGCCCAAACCGGCCACCTGGTGATGTCGACACTGCATACCAACAGCGCCCCTGAAACTCTCACCCGCCTGCTCAATATGGGCGTGCCCTCTTTTAATGTGGCGACCTCAGTCAACCTGATTATTGCCCAGCGGCTAGGCCGTAAACTCTGCACCCATTGTCGTGTGCCCTTTGAGGACATCCCGGAACAGGTACTTAGGGATGAAGGCTTCGATGATATAGGCCTGCCCCGCGAAGAATTTAGCCTATTTAAGGCGGGAGACTGCGCGAACTGTACCAATGGTTATAAGGGCCGTGTGGGTGTCTACGAAACCTTAAAAATCTCACCGGCTATTTCGAAAATAATTATGCAGGGGGGCAGCTCACTGGACATTTTGCAGACCGCCTTAGAGGAGGGTTTTAGAACTTTGCGAGTATCGGCACTGCGCAAGGCAGCTCGCGGGCTAATTAGTATTGAAGAAGCTAACCGAATTACCAAGGATTAAATTATGGCGACAGCTATAGAGACACATCTGTTTAATTTTAAAGGCAAAAACCGTAAGGGTGAAAAAGTCGCTGGTGAGGTGCGCGCCGACAATCTGATCGAGGCAAAAAGCCATTTGCGTAAGCAGGGGATTATTTCTACCTCGGTGAGAAAGAAACCCAAACCGCTATTTAGTCGCAATAAGAAAATCACCGCGGCTGATATTGCAATCTTTACTCGTCAACTTGCCACCATGATGAAGGCGGGTGTGCCACTGGTGCAGAGCTTTGAAATTGTTGCCGATGGCTCAGAAAAACCGCTGATGAAACAGCTAATCTTTGAAATTCGCGACACCGTCGCTGCCGGTGGCGGCTTTGCTCAAGCGCTGCGTAAGCATCCCCGCCAGTTTGATGACCTTTTCTGTAGCCTAGTCGAGTCTGGTGAAACCGCCGGGGCACTGGAGACCATGCTCGATCGGGTCGCAACCTACAAGGAAAAGACCGAGCAGCTCAAGGCTAAAATTAAAAAGGCATTAACCTATCCCATAGCAGTATTGGTGGTAGCCATAGTGGTGACCGGTATTCTGCTGATTAAGGTGGTGCCGGTGTTTGCCGAAACCTTTAGCGGCTTTGGTGCTGATTTACCCGCTTTTACCCTGTTGGTGTTGGGGCTCTCAGAGTCTCTACAAAATTCCTGGCTGTGGGTTTTATTGGCCACTGGCGCTGCATTGATTGGCTTTCGAGAGGCGCGGTTTAGATCCCATAGGTTCGCCTATCTGGTCGACCGATACATGTTGAGGCTGCCGGTGGTCGGCGGCATTCTCTACAATTCAATTATTGCCCGATTTTCCCGTACTCTGGCCACCACCTTCTCTGCTGGCGTGCCTATTGTAGATGCTCTGACATCTGTGGCTGGTGCCGCAGGCAATCGTCTGTATGCCGATGCCATATTGGAGGTGCGAGATGAGGTGATGACAGGTATACAGCTACAACAGGCCATCAAATCTCGTAAACTATTCCCTACGCTATTGCATCAGATGGCGGCTATTGGCGAGGAATCTGGCGCCCTTGATGAGATGCTTGAAAAAGCTGCTCTGCACTATGAAGAGGCGGTGGACAACTCGGTGGACAATCTCACTAGTCTGCTGGAGCCGATGATTATGGCTGTTCTCGGCGTTCTGGTAGGCGGTTTGCTGATCGCTATGTATCTGCCAATCTTCCAGCTCGGCAACGTTGTGTAGTATGATCTTGGCTATTGCTGGTTTCCTCTGCCACTGAGTTAGAGGCCCCATAAAACCATCAGGGAATGCACTGGTATGGAAATTGAATTAGGACTCTCTCAATCAGCTCTAGCTGGGGTCGGTTTTTTATTTGGCCTGGTTCTGGGAAGCTTTTTAAATGTTGTAATACTCCGCTTGCCCGTGCAACTCAACAGCGACTGGCGACGCGACTCCCTTGATTTTCTGGGTCTGGAGCCAGAACCTGTCCACCAGGTGACCATTGCCAAACCTGCATCCCGCTGCCCGACCTGTAGCGCCGCCATCAAGCCCCAGCATAATATTCCTCTTTTTAGCTTTATCTTTTTAAAAGGTCGCTGTAAATCCTGCGCTGCGCCTATATCGCTGCAGTATCCTTTGGTGGAATTAGTCGCTGGCCTGCTGGCGGCATTTTTTGTCTATCAATTTGGGCTAAGTCTCCATGCTCTCTACGGGCTGGTTTTTTCCTATAGTCTGCTGGTTCTGACCGGCATAGACGTTCACGAAAAGCTATTGCCCGATCAGATTACCCTGCCCCTTCTATGGCTGGGTCTTTTTGCCAATCTCAGCGGTACCTTTGTGAGTCTCAATGAGGCGGTTCTGGGTGCCATCGCTGGTTATCTCTCTCTTTGGCTGGTGTTCTGGGGCTTTAAACTGGTCACTGGAAAAGAAGGCATGGGCTATGGTGATTTCAAATTGCTTGCCGCTCTGGGTGCCTGGGTGGGCTGGCAAATGCTACCACTGATTATTCTACTCTCCACTGCAGCTGGCGCTATTATCGGCATAATAGGGATTATCTTTGTCGGTCGTCACAAAGAGATGCCGATTGCCTTTGGCCCCTTTCTGGCTGTGGCCGGTTGGATTGCCTTTGTCTGGGGTGATAAGATTCTTGGCAGTTATTTGGGGCTATTTAACCTCTAACCCACAGCGCCTTAATCCAGAGAATAAATGTGACAAAACACCCATTGATAGTTGGCCTGACAGGCGGCATTGGCAGTGGCAAAAGCACGGTTGCCCAACAGTTTGCAGCCCTCGGCATTCAATCTGTAGATGCAGATCAGGCCTCGCGTGCTGTGGTTGAGCCCGGGACTCCGGCACTGGCGAGTATCCAACAGCAGTTTGCCCCCGTGGCTGCGGAATTGGGAACAGATATATTGCTAGCCAATGGCCGGTTAAATCGCCCAGTACTGCGAAGCATTATATTTTCCGACCCTGATCACAAGCGTTGGCTAGAGGCCCTTCTCCACCCCTTAATTCGCGACTGGATTCTCAGTCAGCTGCAGGCTGCTACCAGTGACTATGTCATTCTTGAATCACCGCTGCTATTTGAGACCGACCAGCATCAACTAGTGGATACCGCACTGCTGGTCGATGTGCCAGTTGAACTTCAGGTTGAACGAGCCTGTGCCAGAGACGGTAATGAACCTGCGCAGATACAGCCTATTATTGAAGCTCAGATGCCCAGACAGACAAAACTCGAAAAAGCGGACTATGTGGTAGATAATTCCAAGGATATTGAGACTCTAGGGCCCAGAATTGAGGCGCTGCATCAGCAGCTACTAGCACTGGCCAGGAGAAAATCTGAACAATCTGATAGAGCCAACTAGCCCCATGAAAACGACCATTGTGCAATGTCCTAACTGTAAAACCAGTATTGAGTGGAGTGACAAACAGCCTCACCGGCCTTTCTGCTCGCAACGATGCCAGAAAATCGACTTTGGAGACTGGGCCACTGAAAGTTATAGCATCGCCGGAGAACCTGCATTGGATCCGGAGCTGATGGGTACTGAGTCGCTAACCGACCATTGAAGCCAGCCTATCCAAAATAGGCTGATTAGCTGCGGGAAACTGATACTGGCCGTCTTGAGCAAGTACTGTTGCCAGCTCTACCCAGCGCCATAACTGCCCTTCCATACTCTGGGGCTCTCCCTGAAAACGACTGACCTGCCAGATATCCAATAATACCTGCTTGTCGCTGTAATCATGGGATACCTGCATAAGCGGCTCTGCGACTGTCACAGTAATCGCTAGTTCTTCATGGAGCTCTCTGCTCAGGGCCTGCTGAGGCTGCTCACCGGCGTCAACCTTGCCACCTGGAAATTCCCAGAGCCCGCCCTGGTGAAGGTGATCTAGACGTTTTGAGATTAAAATCGACTTTGCGTCGGGGCTGTAGATGACAGCGGCTACCACATGGATGCGTTTCATAGCTCGGCACCTATTAATTTAGGTTCGGTACTCGGCATTAATGCGCACATAGTCATAGGTCAGGTCGGTGGTCCAGACTGTTTCCCGAGCCTCGCCACGGTTGAGCGATACCAAAATTTCTATATCTTCAGGCTGCATGGCCTGCTGGCCCGCCTGCTCTGTATAGCTCGGGGCACGGCCACCCTGTTCGGCAATTAAGACGGAATTGAGCCTGAGCTGAACCTGATTAACGTCCAGAGCCTCAACACCGGCACGACCTATGGCCGCTAGTATTCTTCCCCAGTTGGGGTCTGAGGCCGCCAGCGCGGTTTTAACCAGAGGTGACTCAGCAATACAGTAAGCCACTGCTAGAGCTTCCTGACTATCTGCAGCCGTTGCTACAACCACGGAAACAAACTTGCTGGCACCTTCTCCATCGCGAATTATTGCCTGGGCAAGCTCGATAAAGACAACAGTTAGCTGCTCAACAAAGGCCTCAAATGATTGCTCATCGATCACCACACCGCTAGTGCCGGTGGCAACCAACATAATAGAGTCATTGGTGGACGTATCGCTATCCACGGTTATGCGGTTAAAAGATTTGTTGGTGGCCAGCCTTAATGCTCTGTGCAGTAATTCATCATCCACGGCGGCATCCGTGGCTACATAACCCAGCATGGTCGCCATATTGGGTTTGATCATGCCCGAGCCTTTGGAAATACCGGTAATGACGACGGCTCCGTCATTCGCCTGATATACCAAGCTGGCTCCCTTGGGCCTGGTATCCGTAGTCAGAATACCCTCTGCGGCCTCAGCCCAACCCTGATCCGACAGATTGCTTAGCGCATTGGGAATTGCCGTCAACAATTTATCCATAGGCAGTGGCTCACCAATAACGCCGGTTGAGAAAGGCAGTACCTGATTGGCTGCCAGGCCAGTAGCCGCGGCCAGGGTTTCACAGCTTTGCTGCGCATCTGCCATACCCTGCTCGCCGGTACCCGCATTGGCATTGCCTGTATTAGTTAGAAAATACCTAGGCTTGGCTTGATTCAAATGTTGTTTACAGAGGGTCACCGGCGCTGCACAGAAGGCATTTTGGGTAAACAGCCCGGCCACAGTGCTGCCATCAGCGATTTCCATCACCACCAGGTCTGGTCGCCCCGGCGTTTTAATGCCGGCACTGGTGGTTCCCAGCTTAAAGCCGGACACTGCATGCATTGCTGGAAACCCTGGGTTACCCGTAGCCATTACTGAATTTTTCCATGACATTGTTTGTATTTTTTGCCTGAGCCACAGGGGCAGGCGTCATTGCGACCCACCTTAGGCCCTGGTCGCTGTATGGGCTGCTGCCCATCAGGCCCTGCAGGCGATGAGTCATTATCTAATGCCGCGGCCTGGGCATGCTGATATTCGCGATTTTTTTGTTCTTCGCGACGCTGCTTTTCCAGGCGCTCCATATCTTCTCTCGTGGCCACTTCTATATGGCTGAGGTAACGGATGGTTTCGTATTTAATGTTATCCAGCAGACTTTCGAATAGATCAAAAGACTCGCGCTTGTACTCCTGCTTGGGATTTTTTTGCGCGTAAGCGCGCAGGCCAATGCCCTGTCGCAACTGGTCCATGCTAGCCAGATGTTCTTTCCAAAGGTTGTCGAGTATCTGTAACATTATCTGGCGTTCAACTTCACGCATCTGTGCGCCAACATGGGCATAGCGACTATCATAAGCAGACTGTACCTGCTCAATAATTTTGTCTCGCAACACCATTTCGTCAAGACGGTTATCTTGATCTAACCACTGCTGCACGGGAATATTGGTGC
Source organism: uncultured Porticoccaceae bacterium (assembly GCA_965656965.1). GTDB lineage: Bacteria > Pseudomonadota > Gammaproteobacteria > Pseudomonadales > Porticoccaceae > HTCC2207. The sequence continues at coordinate 88,798 of CBFHMK010000009.1, read as the reverse complement.
CAAAATCTCTCGCCAGCGCCTTCTCTAAACCCTCTATATCCCACTGCTCCTCAAGACTCTGGGGCGGTATATAGCTACTAATGCACTGGTCAACAACGTCTTCGCGGACATTGGTAATGACCTCGGAAATATCCTCATCTTCCAAAAGGTCGTTGCGCTGCTGATAGATGACCTGACGCTGATCGTTGGCCACATCATCGTATTCTAGGAGATGTTTGCGGATATCGAAGTTACGACCCTCGACTTTGCGCTGGGCCTTAACAATCGAGTTGGTGACCATGCTGTGTTCTATAGCATGGCCATCGTCCATACCCAGGCTGCGCATCATATTCTTGACTCGGTCTGATGCAAACAGGCGCATTAGGGGATCTTCGAGGGATAGGTAGAATCTCGACACACCCGGGTCACCCTGACGACCAGAGCGGCCGCGCAGCTGGTTATCGATGCGTCGCGATTCATGGCGTTCAGTCGCAATAATATGCAGGCCTCCGGCTTCAATCACCACGCTGTGACGCTTTTCCCAGTCAGCTTTCACCGCTGCAATTTCGGCTTCGCTATCTTTGCCTTTTTCCTTGAGCTCTTTAAGTTCAGCCTCGAGGTTACCGCCCAGCACAATATCTGTGCCGCGACCGGCCATATTAGTAGCAATGGTCACAGCGCCGGGCCGACCAGCATTCACAATAATATTAGCTTCTAGCTCATGCTGCTTGGCGTTGAGCACACTGTGTTTAATCTTGGCTGCCTTGAGCATACCCGACAGTAGTTCGGAGGCTTCTACCGAGGCAGTACCCACCAATACCGGCGCGCCGCTCTCGACAATCTCTTTAATATCCTCAATTGCGGCCTGGAACTTCTGTTCCTGGCTGAGGTAAATCAGATCATTAAGATCTTTACGCAGCACTTCTACGTTGGTTGGTATAACCATAACCCTAAGGCCATAAATCTGATGAAATTCGTAGGCTTCGGTGTCTGCAGTACCGGTCATACCTGCTAGTTTCTGGTACAGACGGAAATAATTCTGGAAGGTAGTAGAGGCCAGGGTCTGGCTCTCCTGCTGAATATTCAGGGCTTCTTTTGCTTCAATCGCCTGATGCAAGCCTTCCGAGAGACGTCTGCCAGGCATGGTGCGACCCGTGTGCTCATCAATCAGGACGGCTTCGCCCTGCTGAACAATATATTCGACATCTTTATGGAACAGATAATGGGCCCTAAGAGCAGAGTGCAGGTGATGTACTAGCCCCAGATTGGAGGCCTGATAGAGGCTATCGTCCTCGGCCAGTAGGCCCTCTTTAATCAGAATTCCCTCTACCTTTTGGTGGCCATCTTCTGTCAGGTCAACGCCACGGGTTTTTTCATCAATAATAAAATCACCCGCCTGATCAGCGGTATCTGACTCGTCCAGACTATCCTCTGGATTGGTCTGAGGAACCAGTTTAAGGGCAATGCTGTTCATCGTTTTGTAGAGACTTGAACTGTCCTGGGCGGCGCCAGAAATAATCAATGGTGTTCGGGCTTCATCAATCAGAATTGAATCTACTTCATCGATAATGGCAAACGCCAGGCCACGCTGGGATTTGTCATCCAAACGCAGCGCCATATTGTCACGCAGATAGTCGAAGCCAAATTCATTATTGGTGCCATAGGTAATATCGGCGGCATAGGCTTGCTGCCGGCTAGATGGGTTTAGCTGACCCTCATCCTCTGGGTTGAGTCTGAATGAGTTGGGCGCATCTGGACCCTGATAAGACTGAATAACGCCCACAGAAAGTCCCAGCGCCTGATAAAGCGGCGCCATCCACTGTGCATCTCGCTTGGCCAGATAGTCGTTAACGGTAATCACATGCACTCCGGTGCCCGGCAGCGCATTGAGATAAGCAGCCAGGGTCGCAACCAGGGTCTTACCCTCACCGGTACGCATCTCGGCAATTTTTCCCTGATGGAGGGTAATACCGCCAATCATCTGAACATCAAAGTGACGCATACCCATCACACGACAGGAGGTCTCTCTAACCACAGCAAAGGCATCAGCCAAGACATCATCTAATGTCTCACCAGCAGCCAAGCGCTCTCTAAGAACCCTGGTCTGGGCTTTCAGGTCTGCATCAGTTAGAGACTTTAGGTTTTCTTCCAAGGCATTGATTTTATTGACCGTTTTTCGCATTTTACGAATTTCTCGGTCATTGCTGGTGCCAAAGATTTTTTTCAGGATATTACCAAACATTACATTTTTCCATAGACAAAAACAAAACAAGCAGAGGACAATTTATACCCTCCAGAATAGACTAGTTTCTGTGTTGAATCAGCGGCCGGTGCGGCGGATATAAGATGCAGGGTCGACGGTGCGACCATTCTTGAAGACTTCGAAATGCACATGGGGGCCCGTCGAACGACCCGAACTACCCATATTGGCGATCACTTCGCCTTTTTTAACAATAGCGCCTAACTCGGCAATATTTTTTTCATTATGAGCATAGCGGGTAACAAACCCATCACTGTGATTGAGCTCTACCATCATCCCGTAACCACTGCGCTCACCTGACCAGGTCACCACACCAGAGGCCACGGCAATTACATCAGCACCCTGTCTGCCAGCAAAATCTACACCTGCATGCCAGCGCTGCTCGCCATGGAATGGATCGGTACGCATACCATAGGACGACGACATCCAGCCCTTGGTGATCGGTCGTCCGGCCACCATATGCTCTGTCTTTAATTTTTGATCAGACATCATAGATTGCAGCACTTGCAGCTGAGATTCGCGACTGTCCAGACTACTTTCAAGTCGCGCAAACAGCGTACCAAGCTCTTCCTGCATATCCATAGCTTTAGCAGACTCTTTGACTAGTCTGGTATCTGGACCACCCAAGCCGGGCGCTACGGAGAAGTCAAACTCGCCATCTTCCAGGCTTGCTATTTGCGTGAGCTGTTCACCCAGCGCATCTAAGCGAACCAGTCTTGACCGCATCTGTGCAAGTTTTAGGGTCATGGCGGAAACCGAGTCAGCAACCTGTTCGCGGCCTGCATCGATTTCGCTGCGCTGCTCCACTAGCTGATGTTGCATCTCATTGATGCTGTTATCGAACAGTATTTCCCAGCGGCCATCGGCAATCTTAACACCCAGCAAGGTGCCAGCTGCTACGGGAATACCCAGTAGCAGCACTGACAGCAGGCCTTTGGCCCAGCTATTAAGGCTAAGCGTTCTAACCCTATCTGCTCGACTGTTGATAAGAATTATTTTCACTGGAGGTTAATACCCTGTCTCACCTGTTATTTAATTATTTAGCTCGCCTGGATATACGCTATAGGTACATCCTGGGGATTATCAATAAATGTCACCACTTCCCAGGCGTCTGTATCGGCGATCAATGCTCTCAATGAGGCGTTATTCAGTGCATGCCCTGATTTGTGGGCCACAAACTCACCGATCAAACTATTGCCCAGTAGATAGAGATCACCAATGGCGTCCAAAATCTTGTGTTTGACAAATTCATCCTCATAGCGCAAGCCATCTTCGTTCAAAATATCGAATTCGTCTACCACAATGGCATTTTCCAAACTGCCACCACGGGCCAAGCCTTTGGAGCGCAGATATTCGAATTCGTGCATAAAACCAAAGGTTCTGGCTCTACTGACTTCTTTCACAAAAGAGGTGCTGGAAAAGTCGATGGTCGCGTTCAGGGCCTGATGTTTGAATACAGGGTGATCAAAGTCAATGGCAAAATTAACCTTGAAGCCCTCAAAAGGTTTGAATGTGGCGACTTTGTCATCCTGTTTTACGGTGACCGGGCGCTTGACGCGAATAAACTTCTTCGGCGCATCCTGCTCTAAAATACCAGCAGATTGCAGCAAAAATACGAAGGGTCCAGCGCTGCCATCCATAATCGGAATTTCCGGGGCCGACACATCAATCACTATATTGTCGATACCCAGACCCGCCAGCGCAGACAACAGGTGCTCGATCGTGGATACACGAACATCACCATTCACTAGGGTTGTAGATAATGTGGTGTCGCCAACATTTTCTGCTTTGGCAACAATTTCAACCACGGGATCAAGGTCAGTGCGACGGAAAACGATACCGCTGTCCGGCTCTGCAGGGTGAAGAGTTAAGTACACTTTTTCGCCGGTGTGGAGACCCACGCCAGTAGCACGTATTACGTTTTTCAACGTGCGTTGCCTAATCATCGCGACACCTTTGATTTATAAGGCGCCGATTCTAGCAGACAAGCCCTCCATCACCAAGATTTTAAAATCTGAGGCGAGATGACAGAGGGCCGTTTTTAGCGTTATCTATAGGCTAAAAACTAGTCGGCCTGCTTACGTAAAAAGGCGGGCACATCCAGGTAATCCATCTCTGGATCTGGCTGAGCATCGATTTTACGCGCCGTTGAATCACCACTGACTACACTGGTGCTACGACGATTTACCGTAGGCTTATCTAGACGGTTGTAATCAATATCCCCGCCTAATTTGCGTGGTGGCTGGTTATCGACAACTACACCCCTGGGCCCGTTTTTAGCACTGGGTGCGCGCAGACCTGTGGCTACCACAGTGACACGCAGCTGATCTTCTAATTCAGGATCAAAAACACTGCCGACAATGATCGTGGCATCTTCATCAGCAAACTCGCGGATGGTGTTACCTACATCTTCGAATTCACCCAGAGTCAGATCGTAACCACTGGTGATATTGACCAGGATACCTTTGGCACCTTGCAGGTTGATATCTTCCAATAGTGGACATTTGATAGCGCCCTCAGCAGCAACCGTAGCACGGTCGACACCGCTAGCCTCACCTGTACCCATCATGGCCATGCCCATCTCAGACATAACTGTGCGCACATCGGCGAAATCCACATTGATCAAACCATCGAGCAGAATCAGATCAGTAATCCCCTGAACCGCCCCAAACAGCACATCATTGGCCTGCTTAAAAGCATTCAGTACCGTCATATCCTTACCCAGGACCTGAAGTAGTTTCTCGTTGGGTACAATGATCAGTGAATCAACACGCTCTTTAAGCTGAGCTATACCCTCATCAGCAATCGCCATACGCTTGCGACCTTCGAACGAGAATGGGCGGGTTACAACACCCACAGTCAAAATTCCCATCTGCTTGGCCACTTCAGCAATCACTGGAGCACCGCCTGTACCTGTACCACCACCCATACCGGCGGTAATAAAGACCATATCTGCACCCTCAAGCACCTGAGCAATACGCTCTTTGTCTTCCAGGGCGGCCTGACGGCCTACCTCAGGGTTGGCCCCGGCACCCAAACCTTTGGTCAATGCACCACCTAACTGCAGCACAGTGGCATTTTCCAGATCGTTGAGTGACTGAGCATCAGTATTGGCGCAGATAAAATGCACGCCATCAATATTGCTATTCATCATATGGCGAACTGCATTACCACCGCCGCCGCCAACACCAACTACTTTGATTTCTGCATTCTTTGGAATGCTGTCTACTAGTTCAAACATAGGTTTCCCCTTTTTGCGCCTCACAATTAAAAATCATTTGTACTGCATTTAAATAAATGACAGTCAGTATTTACACACCACCCTGAATCCAACTTTTAAAGCGGCTCAGGGCACCGCCGGTTTTTACTGTGCTGGTTTCGGAATGCTCAGTTTTTGACTGTTCCTGAGCGCCGTAATGCAGCAGACCAACACCTGTTGAATAAATTGGATTATTAACAATATCCGACAGGCCTTTGACTTTAGTCGGCGCTCCAATTCGCACTGGCATATGGAAAATTTCCTCCGCCAATTCGGTCACGCCTTCCATCTTCGCTGTACCGCCGGTCAACACGACACCGGCAGCGATTAATTCTTCAAACCCACTGCGTCTCAACTCAGCCTGTACCAGGGTAAACAGCTCGTCATATCTGGGCTCCACTACCTCGGCTAATAGCTGTCTCGACATATCACGCGAGTCGCGATCGCCTACGCTGGGAACCTTGACGGTTTCCTCTGGACGGGCCAATTTGGCCAGCGCACAGGCATATTTGACCTTTAGTTCTTCGGCATGAGGTGTCGGGGTGCGCAGCGCCATGGCTATGTCATTGGTCACCTGGTCACCAGCGATAGGAATCACACCCGTATGGCGGATAGCGCCCTCGGTAAAGATCGCTATATCGGTAGTGCCACCGCCTATATCTACCAGTGCTACACCTAACTGCTTCTCATCATCAGTCAGCACTGCATGGCTGGAGGCCAGCTGCTCAAGAACCACGGTGTCTACATCAAGGCCACAGCGACGAATACATTTCTTAATATTTTGCGCGGCATTGGCGGCACAGGTAACTAGATGCACCTTGGCCTCTAGTCGCACACCTGACATCCCGATCGGCTCATGCACGCCTTCCTGATCATCGATAATGTATTCCTGCGGCAGCACATGCAGAATTTCCTGGTCGGCAGGAATTGCAACAGCTCGGGCTGCATCAATAACACGCTCGACATCCAGTGACTGCACCTCGCGGTCCCGAATAGCCACAATACCGTGGGAATTTAGGCTGCGAATATGGCTGCCGGCTATGCCCGCATAGACTGAGTGAATCGAACAGCCCGCCATCAGTTCAGCCTCCTCTACCGCGCGCTGAATTGAGTTCACTGTGGCCTCAATATTGACCACAACACCCTTTTTCAACCCAGACGAGGGATGCATGCCGGTACCGACTATTTCGAGGTCACCGTTGGCACCAATGGCTCCGACAATGGCAACCACCTTGGAGGTACCAATATCCAAAGCAACGATCATGTTTTCTTCATTTGCACTAGCCATAATTTTTCCTCAGCAACTCGCTTTTATCCCCGCACAGTAGAAACTGTGTTTGATTCAACATCCTTGAACGCTCCAGCTAGCACGCCCTGCTTCCAGGCCACGGCTAATCCATTTGGATAACGCAGATCTATAATTTCAATGTTATTTATCTGTTGGCTTAGGCCGGAGTCCCAGACCAAAGCCAACCGCTTAATTTTTTCACCTATTTGCCTGCGTCCAAGCACCAGCTTGATACCGGCTGCTGTATCCACTCGGTAGGCACCCAGGTTGTCGCGCTGCAACTCAGTCAGCTTTAGCCCGGTGGGTAATAATTGTTCGGCCAGCAGCTGGTACTGCTGCATCATCTCTGCCGAGCTGCCATATTGGGCTCGCAATACCGGCAGGCTGCTCAGGGTGCTGTTATCAGCGATCACCAATTCTTCGCCGAGACGATTAAGAAAGCCCTGTTCACCCCAGCGCGCAATCGGCACCTCCTCAATCACCTCCACTTTTAGACTGGATGGCCACTGACGGCGAATACTCACTTCGTCAACCCAGGGATGACCTTCAAGCACCAACTGCAGACGGTTGAGGTCGATACTTAAAAAGCCGCCATCAATCTGCTGATTGACCAGATTGGTTAAATCCTGGCGCTGCATATAGTTAAATTCACCGCCCACCATCACCTTGGTTAATGGCTTGTCAATCTGCTGATACACAAGAGTGCTGCCAACTATCACCAGGCTTACCAACATCAGCATAAAGAGCCGTGATAGCTTTTCCATCAATCCATCAGTGCGGCTAACCTGGGCCTCTTGCTTGCGGTTGGCACCGCGGCGATTTTGTACAGCCATTACAGAGCCTCCTCGAGGATCGCCAACACTAGCTGGTCAAAATTCAGAGAGGCAGCTTTGGCTGCCATAGGCACTAGGCTATGGCTAGTCATTCCTGGCACTGTATTGACTTCTAATAACTGGAACTGACCGCTCTGATCCACCATCACATCAACTCGGCCCCAGCCTGCACAGCCAACACTGTTAAAAGCATCCATTGAGAGCTTGCGGAGCTCGGCCTCTCGGGCCTCGGATAAGCCGGCAGGACAGAAATACTGAGTTTCATCGGAGAAGTATTTGGCCTGATAGTCGTAAAACACTGCGCTGGATTCAATGCGAATGGACGGCAATACCCAATCGCCTAGAATAGCCACTGTGTACTCCTCACCTTCCATCAATGGCTCAGCAATGACCTCGGTGCCAAACTCTACTGCTGCCACCCAGGCCTGTTGAAGCTCCTCAGGACTCTCGGCACGGCTCATGCCGATGCTCGAGCCCTCCGAGGCTGGTTTTACCATGGCTTTGCCGCCAAGGCTCTGCATAATCGCGGCCCAGTCGGAATTTTGATTTAGAACAGCAAAGTCGGCTGTTGGCAGCCCCATGCCTTGCCACATCTGTTTACAGCGCAGCTTATCCATTGCCAGTGCTGATGCCAGCACCCCACTGCCGGTATAGGGCAATCCAAGATATTCGAGAGCACCCTGAAGAGTGCCGTCTTCACCACCAGGGCCATGCAGGGCAATAAATACCAGGTCCAATTTATGGCTCGGGAGACTTTGCAGTAGATCGTCCTGAGCATCTATAGCCACGACATCCACACCCAGATTAATCAACGCCTGATGCACCGCCTTGCCACTCATTAGCGATATCTCACGCTCTGAAGAGACGCCGCCATACAGCAGCCCAACGCGACCAAATTTAGCAGCATCAGTAAGACTCATAGGTCGTCCTCCTGAATCGCCTTTAGCTGACTTTCAGCCAGCATGGCCACTAACTTGCTGACACTGCCAGCACCCTGTGTCATCACTAAGTCATTGTTCCGTACCAGCTCGGCGATCAGGTTGGGCACCTGTTCAATCTGCTCGACATATATGGGATCTATACCACCTCGCTGACGGATACTGCCACAGATATTTTTGCTACCAGCCCCAGGAATGGGGTCTTCACCGGCCGCATAGACATCCAGCACTAGGAGTACGTCCACCTTTGATAGCACCTGCACAAAGTCTTCGTAGAGATCGCGAGTTCTGGTATAGCGGTGGGGCTGAAAAATCATGACCAGACGTTTATCGGGCCAGCCAGCTCGCACTGCATCAATAGTGGCCTTAACTTCTGTAGGATGGTGGCCATAGTCATCGACCAGCATGGCCGACCCCTCAGCAACAGGGTAGTCGCCAACCAATTCAAAACGACGACCCACACCAGAGAATTTTTCAAGACCGGCAATAATGGCCTCATCTGCTATGCCTTCATCGGTAGCCACAGCAATGGCAGCCGCTGCATTTAATGCGTTGTGACGACCGGGAATATTAAGGCAGATATTCAGTGATTCATTGCCATCGGGACGATCAATAACAAAACTGCACTGGCGCTTATCGGCACTTAGATCACGCAGCCGGTAAGACGCGTCCTCACTGAAGCCATAGGTCAGTAATGGGCGGGCTACATCGACCAGTAAATTTCGAATAACCTCATCGTCTATACACATAACAGCCAGTCCATAGAACGGCAGGTTATGTAAGAATTCGATATAGGTTTTTTTCATTATCTCAAAGTCAAAACCATAGTTTTCCATATGGTCGGCTTCGATATTGGTGACTACAGATACCATGGGCTGCAGATGCAAGAATGAGGCGTCACTTTCATCCGCCTCGGCCACCAGGTAGCGACTGTCACCCAATTTGGCATTGGTGCCTGCACTGTTCACGCGACCGCCCACCACAAAGGTCGGGTCACGACCATCCTCAGCTAATATGGCCGTGATCAGGCTCGTGGTGGTGGTCTTGCCATGGGTGCCAGCAACCGCGATACCATGTCGGTAGCGCATTAGTTCGGCAAGCATCTCCGCGCGCCTTACCACTGGAATACCGCGGGCACGGGCACTGGCGATCTCGGGATTTTCCAGAGTGACTGCGGAGGACTTAACGACGACATCAGCACCCTGAATATGGCTTTCGCTATGGCCAATAAATACTTCTGCACCGGCTTCTATCAGACGTCTAACACTGGGGTTTGCGCCTATATCCGAGCCACTGATTTCGTAGCCCTGATTTAACAGTACCTCGGCAATACCGCACATGCCGCTGCCACCAATACCGACAAAATGAATGCGTCTGATTCGGCGCATTTCTGGCACCTGGAAGTTAGCCGTATTAACCATGGGCCACCTCCAGACATACTGCAGCAACGCGCTGAGCTGCATTATTTTTAGCCAGCTCTCTGGCGCGCATGGCCATATCAAGACGCAACTCAGGAGCACCACATACCTCAGCTATCTGCTCGGCGAGAATCTCTGCGCTAAGATCTTTTTGCTGTATTAATCGAGCCGCTCCCTGCTTGACTAGCAACTGAGCATTGGCCGTCTGATGGTCGTCGATAGCAAAGGGGAATGGAATTAGTAGCGCACCCAATCCAGCGGAGGTTAACTCAGCCACTGTCAAGGCACCGGCTCGACAGATCACAAAGTCGGCCCAGTTGTAGGCGGCCGCCATATCTTCAATAAAGGGCAGCACCTGAACATTTCCAGGCTGGCTATCCAGATTCAGCAGCTGATACTGTTCTTTAGTGATCTCAGAATGTGCCTTGCCCGTCTGATGCATGATCTCGGGGCGCTGGTTGCTATCCAATATAGCTAGAGCCTCGGGGACCAGCTTGTTAATCGCCAAAGCACCGCGGCTGCCACCCAATACAAGCACTCTGGTTCTGGTCTGTCGGTTCTTTAAACGATCCTGAGGTACGGGCAAATCGGCAATCGCCTGGCGCACTGGATTGCCGCACCATTCACCACCCGCCAGGGTATCCGGGAAACCCTGCATCACTCGACGAGCAATTTTTGCAGCGATACGGTTAGTGGTGCCGGCCACTGAATTCTGTTCATGGATAACCAGAGGTATACCCTTTAGCTTTGCAGCGACGGCGCCAGGTCCTGAGGCAAAACCTCCCATACCCAACACCACTGTAGGTTTAAACTGGGACAGCACCGACAGCGCCTGATACAAAGAGCGCAAGAGAAGCAATGGTGCTTTAAGTAGGGCTCCGAGTCCACGACCTCGAATGCCCTCGATATCCAGGTAGTGCAGCTCATACCCCTGGGCCGGCACTAGTTCAGACTCTATGCCTGCTCTGGTGCCAAGCCAGGAGACTTTAACATCCAATTCGCGGAGTTTTTGGGTGACGGCCAGAGCTGGGAAAACATGGCCGCCAGTGCCACCCGCCATCACCATTACCCGACACCTACTGTAAGAGACAGGATTATTGTCCATCACGAGGCCTCCGCGTTGCTGGGGTGTGGGTCTCTATCTCATGGGCAAGACGCATCATCATGCCAACCATTGCGCAACAGACTAATAGGCTGCTGCCACCATAGCTAACAAATGGCAGGGTCAGTCCTTTGGTGGGCAATAACCCAGCATTGACGCCAAGGTTGATAAAGGTCTGACCGCTTATCAGCATGCCAAAGCCCAATAATACGAAGGCGGCGTACCAGTTCTGTAGGCTGATGGCCTGCTTGCCAAGCTGCAAAATTCTTACCACCATGGCCGTGTAGAGGCCTAGTAGGCAAACTACGCCAATAAATCCAAACTCTTCCGCAAAGATGGCAAATACAAAATCTGTATGGGCCTCCGGCAGGTAGAGCATTTTCTGTACTGATTGCCCCAGACCTACACCAAACCACTCACCGCGACCAAAAGCGATCAATGACTGAATTAACTGGTAACCAGAGTTAAAGGGATCGGACCAGGGATCCATAAATGAGGCTAGGCGAGCCATTCTATAAGGTGCCGCCTCAGCCAACCAAAGCATGGCCAACAAAGCCAAAACAGCCACCAGGGTAAAATGACTCAGTCGCGAACCACCTAAAAACAGCAATGCCATAAAGGTGCTTGAAAGCACTACAGCGGAACCAAAATCTGGTTCCAGCAATAACAGGAGAGTCAGTAACGCAATAACTGCGATAAGCTTGGCAAATTCCTGCCAGCTTTGACTGAGTTTTTCACGGTGGGTCTCGAGATAGGCAGCCAAAAATACCACTGTGGCAACTTTTACTAACTCAGACACTTGCAGAGTAAAACCGCCCAGACTTAGCCAGCGTCGACTGCCATTCACCTCTCGACCTATGCCTGGAATCAAAACAACAACAAGTAACAAGACTGACAATAGCATCCATAAACGGCTATAGCGGGCCCAGATATGCGGTGGCACCAAAAACCCTACAGCCATGGCCAGAGAACCAATAAGCATGTAGGCCATATGGCGTTTAACAAAATAGAATTGGTCTCCAAGCCGATGTTCGGCAAAGCTAAATGAGGCCGAGGCAATCATAATCAGACCAATGGAGATCAGGGCCAACACTGGCAGCAATAGGCGCATATCCAGATGCCATGCTCTGTCTCCCAGACCTAGATTATGAAGGGGCAAGGTTAGCTGCATGCCTGCCCTCCATTTTTTTCAATGCTGGCAACGGCTTGCTGAAAGCACTGGCCGCGCTCGGCAAATCCAGAAAACATATCAAAACTGGCACAGGCGGGAGACAACAGCACTATATCGCCGGCTACAGCTAAATGACTGGCCTGTTCAACTGCCTCTTCCAGAGAACCCATCAGGCTGGTTTCACAATGGCTGCTTAGGGCACTGGCAATCTGCTGCGCATCCTGACCAAATAACAGCGCCTGCTTAACATACTTTTCTGTTACAGCGCCTAAGCCAGAAAAATCTTGATCCTTACCCTGACCACCGGCGATTAAAAGCAGATTTTTTCGCAGCCCTGAACCAAAGCCATGTAAGGCGGCCTGTGTGGCTCCGACATTTGTGCCTTTGGAATCATCGATATAGAGAACGCCATCGATCTCGGCAATATTTTCACAGCGATGAGGTAGCCCCTTAAAGTTTTTCAGCGTTTGCAGCATTGAGGCCATAGGTAGGTCAATGGCATAACCCAGAGCCAGGGCTGCAAGGGCGTTAGCCAGATTATGGGTACCTTTGATAGCGACCTCTGAGACTCGCATCAGTCGCTCGATGCCATAGGCCAGATAGCCCTCTTCAAGCCCTTCTAAGATACCAAAATCACCCAGATCAGGCTGGTTTAATGCGAAGCTAGAGAGGCTTATCTGCGAGGAGATCAAGGGTCTGGTCAAAAGGTCTTCACGGTTAACGACCACCTTGCTAGCACCACGAAAAATTCGGTGTTTAGCTGCATGGTACTGCTGCAGCTTTGGATAGCGATCCATATGATCTGGGCTAACATTAAGTAGAGCTACGACGGCACCGCGACTATCATTGAGGAGCTCCAACTGAAAGCTGGATAGCTCAATCACATAGAGCTGCTGACGATCATCGAGCAAATCGAGCATAGGAGTACCCAGATTGCCCCCCACGCCAACACTGAGACCGCTGTCTTTTGCCATCTCACCGACCAGGGTGGTCACCGTACTCTTGCCATTAGAGCCAGTAATTGCAATCACCGGTGCCTTGGCATACTCAAGGAACAGTTCCAGATCACCCATCAGGTTAATACCCTGCTCCTGAGCACTGACCAGAGCGGGTTCGCTTAAGGCAATACCGGGACTGACAATCACACGATCAAAGTTAACCAGCAAGTCCGACTCAAAGGCACCCAGCACTATCTTGGTGTCAGGGTACTTATCCATGACTTCCTGCAGTCTCGGCGGCTCACTGCGGCTATCGGCAAACACAAAGGAGTCTCCCAGCGATGACAAAAAACGCGCCACAGACAGACCCGTGGCACCCATGCCCAGGATAGCTGTCTTGCGATTGGTCGCGATTACATCTGTCATTGCCATACTCATCAATGTTTTAACGCAGTTTTAATGTGGCTAGGCCAAACAGCACTAGCATCACGGTAATAATCCAGAAGCGCACAATCACACGCGGCTCTGGCCAGCCTTTTAATTCGTAATGGTGGTGCAGCGGTGCCATGCGGAAAATACGCTTGCCCGTTAGCTTAAAAGAGGCCACCTGCAAAATCACCGACACCGTTTCCATCACAAACACGCCACCCATAATTACCAGCACTATTTCCTGGCGCACGATCACGGCTACGACGCCAAGTGCGGCACCTAGGGCCAGCGCACCTACATCCCCCATAAATACCATCGCGGGATAGGTGTTAAACCACAGAAAACCCAGCCCGGCACCACAGAGAGCAGCGGTAAAAATAAGCATCTCGCCAGCGCCACTAATAAAGGGAATATGCAGATAGTTGGCAAACTGATAGTTGCCGGTCAGATAGGCGATAATACCGAGCGCACCACTGACCAACACCGTTGGCAAAATTGCCAGCCCATCCAAACCATCGGTCAGGTTCACTGCATTACTAGTACCCACAATCACAAAATAGGTAAATACCACATAGAAGACCCCCATTGGCAGGGCGACATTCTTAAAGAACGGCACAATCAGCTCTAGCTCGGCAGGACTCTGTGCAGTGGAATACAGAACCCAGGCAGCGGCGAGACCAAACACAGACTGCCAAAAATATTTCCAGCGCCCCGGCAATCCGCGAGGATTTTTCTCTACCACTTTGCGGTAGTCATCTACCCAGCCCACCAGGCCGAAACTAAAGGTCACGCCCAATACAATCCAGACGTAGCGATTGCTGAGATCTGACCACAGCAGGGTGCTGACAAAAATAGCCAGTAAAATGAGGGCTCCACCCATGGTTGGGGTACCAGCTTTACTCAAATGGGTCTTGGGACCATCAGTGCGAATCGCCTGACCCATCTGCAAACTGTTGAGCTTACGAATCACCAGCGGCCCGGCAATCAGGCTGATCGCCAGTGCTGTCAATACTGATAAAATTCCTCTCAGCGTCAAATACTGCACCACTGAAAAAGCGCTATAAAATTGACTCAGGTAATCTGCAAGCCAAACCAACATTAGATTTCTCCTCGGGTAGTTAACATTTCAACAACCTGCTCCATACCTGCACTTCGAGATCCCTTGACTAAATAACTGACAGAACCCTGACCTGCCCCAGCGGAGCTAAACTCCAGTTCCAGAGCCTCGACCAAAGCAGCTTTAGTCGCAAAATGTTTGCCGCCGAATGCTTCGCAAGCATTTGCGGTTAAAGCACCCACACCATAAAGCGCATCTATTCCCGCCTGCTGGGCATAGACTCCGACCTGATGATGCAAGGCTGAGGCCTCATTACCCAGCTCGGCCATATCACCCATAATTAATACCCGGCGCCCAGATCCATTGGCCAGCACATCAATCGCCGCCTCAAATGAGCTCGGACTCGCGTTATAGGTATCGTCGATAAGGCAGTCGCCACTGGCTAATACGCGGGTCTGCAAACGGCCCGCAATAGGATCCACTGCCGCTAGACCTGTAGCGATCTGCTGAAGATCAGCTCCTGCCGCCAAGGCACAGGCCGAGGCTGCCAGAGCGTTATTGACTGCATGCAGTCCCGGAACTGACAGGGCAATATCCTGCTGCAGAACTGGCTGACCAGAGATCAGGTTGACGCAGAGCACAAAGCTGTAGCAGCCGTTATCTATTATCTGGATATTGCTCGCGCTGATATCCGCACTATTATCATTGACCGAGAATGTTAGGCAGGGCCTTTCATCAATTAGCTCTTGCCATTGCTCACACCAGGGTTGATCCAGGTTAAGCAGTGCAACACCACTGGGCTTTAAACCACTGTAGATCTCGCCTTTGGCTGCAGCCACAGCTTCGACGCTACCAAAACCCTCAATATGTGAGGACTGAACATTATTAATCACTGCAATATCAGGCATGGCGACTGAGCAGAGATACTCAATTTCACCGCTGGCACTGGCACCCATTTCGACAACCGCTACCTCTGCATCTTCATCCATAGATAGCAGGGTCAGAGGTACACCAATATGATTATTCAGATTACCCGCAGTCGCGTGCACCGAACCCCAGTTGCGCAGAATTGCGGCAGTCATTTCTTTAACAGACGTTTTCCCGGTGCTACCAGTAATCGCTATCACTGCACCGCCAAAACTTTCGCGTCGCAGCTGAGCTAACTGACCCAGCGCCTGAGTCGTGTCCTCCACTACCCACTGGGGCAGGGGTAGCTTTTTATCTGCTACAGAGACTACTAGGCCACTGGCAACCTTAGCAGCCTCAGGCAAGAACTGATGGCCATCAAAGCGCTCGCCAATTAGAGCCACAAACAGGTCGCCCTCTGAGACTTTGCGACTATCGATAGAGACATGATCAAAATGACAGTCGGGATTCAGAAGAGTGCCGCCAAAGCGCACAGCGGCGTCGGTCAGTCGCATTTCGGGCATCATTTAGCACCCCCGGATAGCGCTTCTCGACGCTGCTGCTCAAGATCGCGCAGTGCCAGACGTGCCTCAGCCTGATCACTAAAGGGCAGACGCTCTGCACCAAGAATTTGATAGCTCTCGTGACCCTTACCGGCGATCAACACTACGTCATTTTTATCCGCCGAAAAAACAGCCTGGCGGATAGCCGCGCGCCGATCTGATTCGACGATGACATGGCGGCTGGTACCCTGAAGGATATGCTCAATAATTTGCTCTGCAGACTCGGTGCGCGGATTATCGCTGGTCACTACAATTTGGTCGGCGCAGCGCTGTGCAATTTCACCCATCTCAGCGCGCTTGCCAATGTCTCGATCTCCGCCGCAGCCAAATACCACCCAGAGTTGACCCTGGCAATGCACACGCAGCGCCTCTAAAGCCTTCTCTAAGGCATCTGGGGTATGGGCATAATCAACTACCACCGCTGGCTCGGCATGACTATCAACTAGCTCCATGCGACCGGGCACAGCTCGCAGGCTGGGGATGGTTTGCAAAATACTCTCTAGCGCAAAACCCTGGGCCGCCGCCGCACCAATCACCGCCAACAGATTAGCCAGATTAAACTTACCCAGCAGAGGGGAGCTAATCTCGCCCTGTCCCCAAGGAGTTATCACCGATGCCCGCAGGCCTTCAGGTGAAAGACCAATAGTGGAACAATAGATATCTGCCTCAGCATTTTCCAAACTAAAACTTATGCCGCGGATCTCAGAGCTTAAATTGGCCAGAATTGCGCGGCCTACAGAGTCATCAATATTAATCACCGCCTGCTGCAGACCGCCCATCGCAAATAGGCGCGACTTGGCAGCGGCATAGGCATTAATATCGCCGTGGTAATCCAGGTGGTCACGACTTAAATTTGTGAACACAGCCGTATCAATCTTTAGCCCGGCAACCCGACGCTGCACCAGACTATGGGAAGAAACCTCCAGAGCAACAGAGTTGGCACCCCTGCTGGCAAGCTCAGCCAGAATACGCTGCATGGCAACCGCATTCGGTGTCGTCAGGCCAGTATCTTTGACGCCAGCATAGGCTCGATCGGCTAAATCAGCATCCTGACACCCAGCATCGCGCACCATGCCGTAACCCAGAGTTCCTATAAAGGCTGCTCTATCAACACCCATACCTTCTTTTAGCTCAGCTAGTAATCTGGAGCAGGTAGTCTTGCCATTAGTGCCTGTAATTGCAGTGAGCTGCATCCTGGCCGAGGGATGGCCGAAGAATACACCGGCGATATCAGAGACGTATTCGCTGAGACGCTCCAGGCCAATAACTGGGACCGCGGCAATAAAATCGTCACTCAACTGGTCCTGCTCGACCAATACAGCCACAGCACCCTGCTCAATAGCCTGAGGAATAAACTTGGCACCATCGACTGCAGTGCCTTTGACGGCGATAAACAAATCACCTGGCTGCACCTGACGACTATCCAGAGCAATACCCTCAACCGAGAGATTCGGCAAGCTGTCTGTGGCGACAAAATCAGCCACAAGTTCTGCCAGGGTCATGGTCCACTTTTGCGACAGGCTCATCATGACTCCCCTCGCTTTTTGGGCAGCTTTAACAGGCTGACAATGGTGCGATTAACATCCAGCTGATCCGGCGTGACCTGCAGCAAGCGCAAAGCATTGCCTGTCACCTCGGAAAATACCGGTGCCGCGACCAGGCCGCCAAAATAATCACCATCCCGGGGCTCATCAATCACCACCACAGTAACCAGGCGAGGATTATCAACTGGCGACAGTCCTGCAAAGGCTGACATATAGCGATTCTCATCGTAGCCACCACTAGATTTAACCTTATGCAAAGTGCCAGTTTTTCCACCCACGGAGTAACCATCAATCATGGCGCGCTTGCCAGTGCCACTGACACCCGTTGCCTCTCGGAGCATACGCCGTACATCCTTAACTAGCTCCGCATTAGCCACTGAGACAGGCTCAGGGGCTTCATCAATTGCCAATAGGGATATTTCTTGGCGCATGCCATCATTGGCCAATACGGCATAGGCTCGAGCCATCTGCAGGGATGAAACACTGAGGCCATACCCAAAGGCAAAGGTCGCCTGAGTGACTGGATCCCATTTGCGATAACCCGGCAGATTACCCAGGGTCTCACCCGGGAAACCACTGCCTACTGGCTCACCAAAACCAACCCGCTCATAAAGATCGCGGGTAGCATCTGGATCGAGCTCTAGGGCCAGCTTGGTGGTGCCTACCTGACTAGACTTAGTCAGAATGCCTGCCAAATCCAGCACACCATAATTTTTAGGGTCAACAAAGGTTTTGTAATCCACCTTTAAATAACCAGGACTGGTATCAATCTGAGTGTCGGGTCCAAACTTGCCACTCTCTAGAGCCGCCAAAAGAGTAAAGGGCTTGACCGTGGAGCCCGGCTCCATCATATCGGTCATGGCGCGGTTACGGATTGAATCCGGGCGTAAATTGGAGCGATCATTTGGGTTAAATGATGGCTGGTTGGCCATAGCCAGCACCTCACCAGTCTCAACATCTAACACCACCACCGAACCTGACTTGGCTTGATGCTTCTGCACTGAGGCCTTTAGGGCACGGTAAGCTGCATACTGGACACGAAGATCAATACTCAGACGCAGCGCCTCACCCGCATGAGCTGGCTTAACCAGAGAAATATCTTTGATAATACGCCCGGCCAAATCCTTAACGACCTTTTTAGATCCAGCCTCACCTGTTAGCCAGCCATTGTAAGCCAGCTCCATGCCCTCTTGCCCATCATCATTTATATCGGTAAAGCCAACCAGCTGAGCCGTGACTTCTCCCGCAGGGTAAAAACGCTTGTATTCCTGGCGACCACTGATGCCCGGCACTCGAAGGCTGAGGATTTTTTCCGCCTGCACCGGGGGCAGCTGACGGGCCAGATACATAAAGGATTTATTGCGATAGCGCTGCAGACGGTTTTTAAGCTGCGCCAGACTGGTATCCAGGGCCTTAGCCAGGCGAGCCAGATCAGCCTCAGTCGCTAGTTTTTGAATATGCTGGGGATTGGCTATCAAAGTGGTAACCGGCGTGCTTACGGCGAGAGGCTCACCATTGCGGTCAGTGATCAAACCGCGATAGGCGGGAATAACTTCGCTGCGAATTGAGCGCACATCACCCTGGGTCTGTAAAAAGTCTACGCCATGCTCTTCACTGGGCATCACCTGAAGCTGAGCAATCTTACCCGTCAGCAAAATCGGCAGAGCGACCAACGCAGTCATTACTAAATAGTAACGCCAGCGCGGTATAACTTTCTGCAGCGATTTTTTAGCCACGTTATCACTTAACCCTGTTGTCTATGTTTTAGAGCAAATCCAGCTCTTGTTTCTTTTCTAATCGTTCTTTGCGATGAGCTAGTTGCGCTTCACCATTAAAATCTCTTCTGGTTGCGGGCTGCGCATATCCAACTTTTGCACCGCCATATTTTCTATTCTCTGCAATGAACCCCAGGCGCTCTGTTCTAGCAAATATCTTCCGTAGTCCACGTCCATCTGGTTGGCTGCGCGCTCCATAGCTGTCAGCTCTGCATACTGCTGGCGACACAGGTGGCTTACCAACGCCACGGCTAAAGCACTTGCCACCACCAACAGCCACATCAGTGCAATTCGCAACGGGCTTACCCCAAGCTTCATCTCAGGCAACTCGCTCCGCAATACGCATCACCGCGCTGCGCGACCTAACATTGGCATCAACTTCGGTGTTGGCTGGCTTAATGGCCTTACCTACTTTGACTAGGCGCACTCCGCGATCCACATCGCGAATCGGTAGGTTTTTAGGTAACTTAATGCCCTGCTCCTGATCGCGGATAAACCGCTTCACGCGCCGATCTTCAAGAGAGTGAAAGCTAATAACCACCAGGCGGCCACCTATCTTTAGGGTATCCACTATCTGTGCCAGCAAATCCTCAAGATCATCCAGCTCGCGATTAATAAATATTCTGATGGCCTGAAAAGCCTTGGTCGCGGGATGCTTGCCGCGCTCCCAAGCCGGATGAGCCTCTGCCAATATTTTTGCTAACTGCACTGTGCTGGTAATTGGCGCCTTAACACGCTCCCGAACCACTGCACCAGCCATGCGCCGGGCGAAACGCTCTTCGCCATACTCTTTAATAACCCGGGCAATTTCCTGTTCTTCCGCACTGGCTATCCAGTCTGCGGCCGACAGGCCTCTACTGGTATCCATGCGCATATCCAGAGGGCCGTCGCGCATAAAGCTAAATCCACGCTCTGCCTGGTCCAGCTGGGGAGAGGACACACCCAGATCCAGCAAGACACCATTCAAGCTGCCGGCTTTACCAGCCCGAGCCACAATCTCTGACAATTCAGCAAAGCTGCCATGCACTAGCGACAACCTGTGATCACTGGCAAATCTTTGCTGACCCGCGGCAATCGCCTGGGGGTCTTTATCTATAGCAATCACTGAACCCTGATCTGAGAGCCTTGCCAACAACTCTGCACTGTGACCGCCACGACCAAAGGTGCCATCAACATAAAAACCATCTGGATCCACCACCAGCGCATCGACCGCCTCATGCAGCAACACTGTGGTATGCATAGTCTGTTCGGTGCTATCCATAACAGGCCTCTTACCAGGAAAGGTTTTTAAGAGCGTCGGACATATTGTCTTTATCGATCAACATGCTGCGATAATTTTCTTGCGACTTTTCGCGCTCGGCATTCCAGTTATCTTCTGACCAGATCTCCAGGCGTTGCGTACGTCCAACCAAAACTAACTTTTTCTCCAACTCCGCATAGCCACGCAGCTCTGTTGGAATCAGAATTCGCCCGCTGCCATCCACCTGCAGGTCTTTAGCCTGACCCACAACAAAACGACTCAGCATTTCGCCGAGCTCGTCCATAGCCGGTAGTGCGGCAACTTTCTCTTCGAATTTTTTCCACTCAGGGAGCGGCGAGAGGGTTAAACAGGTAGACTTCATATCTATGGTGATGACCAGGTCGTTAGAGCAAATATCCTCGAGCAGGGCACGGTAGCGAGTCGGAATTGCCATCCGGCCCTTAGTATCCATATTGATTGGATCGCTACCTCTAAACATTTTTAGCCCTTTCTCTCCACTTGATAACCTAAATTTGCCACTTTTCGCCACTTTTATCCATCTGTGCAGATTATGGTGATCACAGGCCAATGTCAATGCCAGGGGATTACTAAAAAAGTGAATAAAATCAGTGAGTTCCGTGAATGTTGCGAGATTCGTTCAGAGCCTAGTTGTGGCGCAAAATAATTAGCAATATAAAACATGACCCTAAGGCCACAACTTAAAGTAACTTCGAGCTTTTTCGTATTTTAAGAATAATTATTTTTACTAAATTAGTTTTTTAGACCATAAAGGCATAACAAAAATAGGCTGAACTGCTTAAGTTTGTCAGGCAGGTCGCCCAGAAAACAAAAAGGGCTGACAATTTCTTGCCAGCCCTTTCTGATTTTGCTGTTGGTTGAGTTGACCGATAAGCCGGGTTCTGTCGTGGACAGTCATTCATCTGGGACAAACGTCGCCGTTTGCCTCAAGCAACCTACCCGTTCCCAACGCGGGTCGCGCCATATGGGAACCTATTTGGTCTTGCTCCGAGTGGGGTTTACCATGCCACTGCTGTTACCAGCAGCGCGGTGCGCTCTTACCGCACCCTTTCACCCTTACCTGTGTTCGCGAACGAACCATCGGCGGTCTTCTCTCTGCTGCACTGGCCGTGGGCTTTCGCCCCCCAGGCGTTACCTGGCACTCTACCCTGTGGAGCCCGGACTTTCCTCTGTGATGCACCCTCCTAAACGCAAGCGAATAAGCGAGAAATCATCACAGCGACTGTCTAGTCAACTCAGCATGGAGGGTAACACAGTGACAATTTAAATTAGCGCCTTTTTATGCATGGGAATCTTTTTTTGGGGTGATGCAGGCAAGCCCTCTCTCAAACCTAAACTCAATTACAAACAGATTCTTCGCTACACTTAGCAGGCCCCGCCCAGCGTTTTGGATACCGGATGACAACAAGGCAGGAAAGGGATTATTTTTTTTCAGACAACAGAGGATGGCCCGCCGGCAACTGCCGCGAAATCCACAGTGCCAATTTATGGCGCATATTAGGGTCACTAATCTGATCTTTGGCCAGTGGCTGAATCAACTTATCCTCCACCAGCACACGATAGACAAACTCGACCTTTAGCTTAACCGAGTCTTGAGCCTCAACCTCACCATAGGCTCGCTTCTTGGCATAGACAGCACCAATCTGCAGGGCCTTCTTTACTAACTCATCTTCATTGGCAATCTTATTCATTAGTCAGGCCCTCAGCATCTATAGGTTAATCAACAAAGGTGCGTGCATTACGGAAGATGCGCATCCAACCGCTATCCTCACCCCAGTCATCGGGATGCCAGGAATTTTGTACAGTGCGGAACACCCGCTCTGGGTGAGGCATCATTAATGTAGCACGTCCATCAGCACTGGTAACCCCTGTAATGCCATCGGGCGAACCATTGGGGTTGGCCGGGTAGCCTGAAGCAACGGAAAGATCATTCTCCAAAAAGCGCATCGCAACCTGGTCAGTCTGCTGCAACTGCGCCAGGGCCTCGGCACTGGCAAATTCAGCACACCCCTCACCATGCGAAACCGCGATTGGCATATGGGTACCGGCCATACCTTTTAGAAAAATAGACGGCGACTCTTCAACACGAACCAGCGAAAAACGCGCCTCAAACTGTTCGGATAAGTTGCGCACAAAACGCGGCCAGAGCTCGGCACCGGGAATTAACGGCTTGAGATTACTCAGCATTTGACAGCCATTACAGACACCCAGACTAAAGGTCTCTGGGCGATGGAAGAACTGCTGGAACTGATCGCGAATCTGTTCGTTAAACAGCACTGTCTTGGCCCAGCCTTCGCCGGCTCCCAATACATCACCATAAGAGAAACCACCACAGGCAACCATGCCAGAGAAGTCTGTCAGTGAACGACGCCCTGCCAACAGATCACTCATATGGACATCCACAGCTCTAAAGCCGGCGCGATCAAATGCCGCGGCCATTTCAAGATGACTATTAACGCCCTGCTCTCGAACAATCGCGACATTGGGCTTTACCCCAGTCTTAATATAGGGCGCACTGATATCGTCGGCGGGATCAAAACTCAGGTTGGCAGACAGACCCTCGTCGGCATAGGAGATTCGTTCAAATTCTTCTCTAACGCATTCCGCATTATCACGCAGGGATGCCACCTGATAGGAGGTCTCACTCCAGGCTAGCTGTAACTTAGTCCTGCTTTCAGAAAATAGCGTTTCTCCGGCACAGCGAATGTTCAGCATATCGCCACCATTTAGCCGGCCCAGCTGCTGAGTAGTGACGCCAGCACTGGCAAATTCCGCCTGCAGCCTCTCACTCTGTTCGCTGCGCACCTGAATAACTGCGCCCAGCTCTTCACTAAACAACGCGGCCATCCAGTTGCTATCCAGTGCATCCAGACTGACATCTACACCCACATGGCCAGCAAAGCTCATTTCAGCCAATGTGGCTAATAGTCCACCATCAGAACGGTCGTGGTAGGCGAGAATATCACCCTGCTCAAGTGCCGCCTGCATGGTATTGAAAAACCCCTTTAACGCCTCTGGATCATCAACATCTGGTGCCGTATCGCCAAACTCAGAGAATACCTGCGCCAGAATGGAACCACCCATGCGGTTAGCGCCAGCACCCAGATCTAACAGCAACAATTCTGTATTACCCTGATCGGTGCGCAACTGAGGTGTTACTGTTTTACGAACATCCAGGACCGGCGAGAAGCCAGTAATAATTAATGAGAGAGGAGCGGTCACTGACTTGTCGCCACTCTCATCCTGCCAGGCAGTGCGCATAGACATACTGTCCTTGCCCACTGGCACCGTAATGCCAAGCTTGGGACATAAATCCATGCCCACAGCTTCAACAGTCCGGTAGAGTTTTTCATCTTCGCCTGGCGAGCCTGCGGCACACATCCAATTGGCGGAGAGTTTGACATCTACTAGGCTACCAATGCGCGCAGCGCTGATATTGGTAATCGCCTCGCCTATTGCCATGCGACCAGAGGCGGGCGCATCGATCAGCGCCAAAGGCGTGCGCTCGCCCATTGCCATAGCTTCACCAGCTACCGAGTCATAGGTGACTGTGGTAACAGCACAATCAGCCACGGGAATTTGCCAGGGACCAACCATCTGATCTCGAGCTACCATGCCGCCGACTGAGCGATCGCCAATGGTTATCAGGAAGTTTTTACTGGCCACAGCTGGATGGCGCAAAACACGGAACACGGCATCATTAATATCACATTTATCCGCCGCAAACGGGCTGCCAGTAATATCCAGTTTAGTGGCTGTACGATGCATTTTTGGCGGTTTGCCAAAGAGTATCGACATGGGTAGATCAACAGGCTTATTATCAAAGTGATCGTCCGCCACAGTAATATGCTTTTCTTTGACAGCTTCGCCCACCAGTGCGTAAGGGCAGCGTTCACGCTCACAGATAGAGGTAAAGCGCTCGACATCCTCTGGCTTAATGGCCAGAACATAACGCTCCTGAGCCTCATTACACCAGATCTCTACAGGAGACATACCGGGCTCATCATTGGGCACCTTGCGCAGTTCAAAACGGCCACCGGTGCCGCCATCCTTTACTAACTCAGGCAATGCATTCGACAGCCCACCAGCACCCACATCATGAATAAAGGCGATAGGATTAATATCGCCTAGCTGCCAACACTGATCGATAACTTCCTGACAACGCCGTTCGATTTCGGGGTTTTGACGCTGAACCGAGGCAAAATCTAAATCAGCAGAACTGCTGCCCGTGGTCATCGAGGATGCTGCACCACCACCCAAACCAATCAACATGGCCGGGCCACCTAGCACGACTAATGTCGCCCCTGGTTCAAACTCTGGCTTATCAATATGTTGTTCGCGAATATTCCCGTAACCACCAGCAATCATGATTGGCTTGTGATAACCGCGACGTTCACCAGCAAAATCCAATTCAAAACTTCTGAAGTAACCACAGATATTGGGGCGACCAAATTCATTATTAAAGGCAGCGCCCCCTATGGGCCCCTCGGTCATAATATCCAGAGCAGAAACAATGCGCTCGGGCTTACCGTAGTCTTGCTCCCAGGGTTGTATATAGCCAGGTATTTGCAGATTAGAGACCGTAAAGCCCACCAACCCTACCTTGGGTTTGGAACCACGGCCCACAGCACCTTCATCACGAATCTCGCCACCAGAACCGGTTCCAGCGCCAGAATAGGGTGAAATAGCGGTGGGATGATTATGGGTTTCCACCTTCATTAACAGATGAACAGGTTCCTGACTGTAGCCATATTCTTTGGTCACAGGATCGGGGTAAAAACGCCCGCCATTAGAGCCGCTGACAACCGCCGCATTATCAGAATAGGCGGACAGGACGTTCTCGCCGCCGAGATTATTGGTATTGCGAATCATGCCAAATAGAGAATGCTCCTGGTCCACACCATCCAGAGTCCAGCTGGCATTAAAAATCTTATGTCTACAGTGCTCTGAGTTCGCCTGAGCAAACATCATTAACTCTGCATCTGATGGATTGCGCTGCAGCTCTTCAAAGCTAGCCACCAAATAATCAATTTCATCTTCGGCCAGAGCCAGGCCTAACTCAACATTGGCCAGCGTGAGAGCCCCTGTGCCACCCGCCAAAATATCCACCTGAGTCAGCGGCTTGGGCTGATGATGAGTAAACAGAGCCTCAGCCTGATCAAGCTCGGCAAATACCGTCTCAACCATGCGATCACTTAGCAACTGCGATAGCAGTGCCATACTTTTCTCACCGAGCGTTTCACTGGCACTAATATAGTAGGCAACGCCTCGCTCAACACGCACCACATTGTCCAGCCCGCAATTATGGACAATATCAGTGGCCTTGCTGGACCAGGGTGAAATTGTTCCTGGCCTCGGCACTACCAGCAGTAGAGTACCATCAGTGGAACCGCGCTCCTCACTGGGGCCATAGGTCATCAAGGCTTCTAAGGTGGCACTGTCGACATCTGACAAGCCATCGCGTATTTCGGCGAAGTGCACATATTCAGCAACCACTGAGGTCACGGCTGGCACAGCTTTTTGCAGGCTGGAAAGTAATTTTCGACGTCGAAAGGCGGATAGAGATGGTGCGCCGCTGAGGATTATCATGAAGGCTGGTCTCAAAAATCGTCTATAGGGAAAGGGCGGTATTCTAGCCGAAAAAACGCCTTATAGGCAGATAGAATTTAGCAAAGGCTGTACAATAATTTTCATGACAGCTACATTTTTAAAAAAGTAGAATATAGAGTCCCAAGAGGTCGTTAAAAAATAATGCGGGAACTGTCCAACAGAGCAAGAAAACTGCGTAATCGGATTATTCTGATTCCTTTCCTCCTGCTGTTTTCTATCTTCATGGCCAGCAGCACCAGCCTCAACGATCTGCAGAAAGTAAAAGTCAGTGGTCAGCTGACCATGATCACCACGGCGGGGCCCACCACTTACTTTGAAGACGGTCGCGGCAAAAACGGTTTTGACTATCTATTGGCCAAAGCCTTCGCCGATAGCCTGGAAGTCGAGCTGGTGGTCAACACCAAGTCGACGCTACGTCGACTTCTGCTCTCTGTGGGCACGCCCCAGGGAGATTTTGCCGCCGCCAATATAGTAAAGACAGCTAAACGCAATCAGTCTTTTAGCTTTGCAACGCCCTATCTGGACGTCACTCAACTATTAGTTTACCGCAGCGGCAGCAAGCGCCCTAAATCTCTCGGCGACCTTGATGGAGAACTGGTGGTGATCGCCGATTCATCCCATAGCGAGCAACTTAAAAAGTTACGAGGGGAATACCCTAATCTAACCTGGCGTGAACAGGACCATGCGGAAATGAGCGATCTGATTAGGCGGGTCCATGAGGGTGAGGTGAGCTATGCCATCGTAGACTCTCTGGCTTACTTGATCAGCCGCCATCTCTACCCGAGGGCGCGCAGAGCATTTGATATATCTGAAGCCCAGCCCATGGCCTGGGCTTTTGCCTCTCATAATGATGGCACCCTGCTGGCTGCCGCCAATCAATTTCTAGACAGCTATATAGAGTCGGGAGAGCTCAAAGCCATGACGGAAGAACTTCTGGCGCAGACAGAAAATTTTTCAGCAGCAGATTCCCAGCGCCTGGGGCGGCTAGCCGCCAGACGTCTGCCTACCTACGAAACTCTTTTCCGGCAGACAGCAGAACAATTTAATATCGACTGGCACCTACTGGCAGCGCTCTCTTATCAGGAATCTCACTGGAACCCAAGGGCCAAATCTCCCACTGGAGTCCGCGGAATGATGATGCTGACATTGGATACAGCCCAAGAAATGGAGGTCAATAACCGCCTTGATCCAGCACAGAGCATTGAAGGTGGTACGGCGTACCTACTTAAACTCAAATCACGCCTGCCAGAGCGCATTATCGACCCAGATCGCACCTTACTGGCACTAGCGGCTTACAATGTCGGCTTTGGACATCTGGAAGATGCGCGAATCCTAACCCAGCGCCATGGTAAGAATCCAGATGTCTGGGCAGATGTCCGCCAACATCTGCCTCTGCTGAGTGATAAGAAGTATTATTCTACGGTTAAGCATGGCTATGCTCGTGGCAACGAGCCAGTGGTCTATGTCGATAATATTCAGTACTACAGAACCTATCTGCAACTGTACTCATTATCGCAACAGAACCCTGAACCGGAGATACCAGAGGCTGATCAGGCAGAGAGTGTCGACTGGACACTGAATGATCTGCCTTCTCTTTAGACGACTAGCTTTTCTTGGTGCGCCTGCTGCGGAAAAATTCACTGATCAGATTTCCGCATTGCTCTGCCAGTAAACCGCCCTGCCATTCAATATTATGATTAAAATGACCCTGGTCCATTAACTTCAGCTGGCTAGTGAGAGCGCCGGCCCTTGGTTCCGCTGCACCAAAAAACAGGCGCCCAATCCGCGCATGGATCATGGCACCCACGCACATGGTGCAGGGCTCAATGGTGACATAGATATCACAGCCACTCAGCCGGTAGTTTTTCAGGCTGGCAGAGGCATTGCGAATAGCCACAATCTCAGCATGGGCGGTCGGATCGCAGTCGGTGATGGGTTGATTATAGCCCTCAGCAATCACCACACCATCTTTTACCACCACAGCGCCTACCGGGACTTCACCCCCCGCACCCGCTTGCTCGGCCAGCTCAAGTGCCCTGGCCATAAAAATCATGTCACTGCTCAATCTATCCTCACTCTTTATCCACCGCGGCTGAAGAAATAGCGTAAGATTCAGGTCTGTCATCAGCCTCACAAAAGCCAAGCCAATATGTCCGCCGATAACGCCAGCCAGCCCATCCAAATCCAATCCAACTGGCAAGCAGAGCTCAGCCAATGTATTACATCAATCGATAAGTTATTGGACTATCTGTGCCTCAAACCCAATCAGCTGGATTTAAGCCAGCTGGCACAACAAGATTTTCCTCTGCGGGTGCCCCAGTCTTTCGCTCAACGTATGGAAACCGGGAACCCCCAGGATCCGCTTCTTGCTCAGGTACTGCCAGTTGCAGCTGAAATGCAGCCTATGCCCGGCTACAGTCTCGATCCGCTGCAGGAGACAGATCATAATCCAGCTCCAGGCATTGTACAGAAATATCGCAATCGGCTACTTCTTATCGTCAGCCCCAACTGCGCCATCAACTGCCGCTACTGTTTTCGCCGCCACTTTCCCTATCAAGAAAATCGTCAGAGCAAACAGGAGTGGCAGCGGGCAATAGACTATATAACTGAAGCTAAAGACATTAATGAGGTGATTTTTAGTGGAGGCGACCCGCTGGCCGCTAATGATAACTTTCTTGGTTGGCTCTGCGAACAGATAGCAGCCATACCTCATATCAAGCGCCTGCGGATTCATACCAGACTGCCAGTGGTCATCCCATCGCGGATCGACGAGAATTTTCTGCGCTGGGCTAGCGGCACCAGACTAGCCCCTTTGATGGTTTTGCATATCAACCATGCCAATGAAATCAACCAAGAGGTTGCAGATGCGGTTCAGCGATTGACTGACCAGGGCATTAGGGTGATGAACCAGACGGTGTTGCTAAGAGACGTCAATGACGATGCCGAAGTACTCAGGCAGTTGAGTGAGAGGCTATTTGATATTGGCGTGACGCCTTACTATTTGCACCTATTGGACAGGGTGCAGGGCGCAGAACATTTCGATATTGCCCAGCAACGGGCCCTGCAAATTTACGCCGAGCTCCAGTCTAACCTGCCAGGATTTCTGGTCCCCAAGCTGGTACGGGAAGTTCCCGGCGAAGAATCCAAGACCCTGATCCAGTAATAGCCTGCCCCTCAGGACTATAAGCGACATATACTTATCTTAAAACGACTATCGAAAAATAAAATAGATTAGCGTAAACTATCGAATGGGTTTGCTCGTACGAACCTATGAAAAGTCTGCAGTATAGGAATCAGATCCCATCTGACTTGCTTGATAATAATAATATCAAAGTTCAATACTGACAGAGAAAACTAAGTTACACCCACTAATATCTCGGGGGAGATTTATGAAATCTAATACCTTTTGGAAAATGAATACTATTGCGGCAGCAGTAATTGCCGGAAGCACTGCGCTTCCTACAGTTGCTTTCGCCCAAGAAGCAGCACTGGAAGAAGTAGTAGTTGTAGGTTCACGTGGTGCACCACGTACTGTTGCTGAGTCTCCGGTTCCTGTTGACGTGCTAAGCGCTGACGAGCTGGGTCGTGCAGGTTCAACTGATCTGCTTATGCAGCTTCAGGGTGCTATTCCTTCACTGAACGTTCACTTGCAGCCTATCAGTGACGCAGCCTCTATGATCCGTCCAGCTAACCTGCGTGGCCTGTCTGCAGACAGCACCTTGATTCTGGTTAACGGCAAGCGTCGTCACCGTGCATCAGTTATCGCCTTCCAAGGTGGTGGTGTAAATGATGGCTCTCAGGGTGCAGACATTTCTGTAATTCCTAGCATTGCTCTTAAGCAAGTTGAAGTTCTGCGTGATGGTGCGGCCGCTCAGTATGGTTCTGATGCGATCGCCGGCGTAATGAACTTTGTTCTTAACGACGCTTCTGAAGGCGGTTCTATCTCTGTTAAGCAGGGCGAGTACAGCGAAGGCGACGGCACCACAACTACTGTTGCTGGTAACATCGGTATGCCTTTAACTGATGCTGGCTTCGTTAACATGAGCTTCCAGGTTAAACAGGCTGATGACACTTCACGTTCTGTTCAGCGTCCAGACGCACAGGCTCTGATCAACGCAGGTAACACTGCTGTTACAGATCCAGCACAAATCTGGGGTGCTCCAAAAATTGATGACGACGTAACTTTCTTCTTCAACTCAGGCCTAGACCTGGGCAATGGCGCAGAAGCTTATATGTTTGGTAACTACTCTGAGCGCGATGTGGATGGTGGTTTCTACTACCGTAACCCAGATAGCCGTGGCGGAGTTTTCACTAACGGTGACGGAAATCGTCTGATTGCAGACGTTACTGGTGACATGTCAGGTAACTGCCCTGTTGACGTAGACCCTGCTGACTACGCTCTGCGTGATGCAATTATGGCTAACCCTAACTGCTACATTCACAACGAACAGGCTCCTGGCGGCTACACTCCTCGTTTCACTGGTAACATCACCGACACCTCTTTTACAGCTGGTACTCGCGGTGAAATCACTGGCGGAAACATGGACGGCGTAAGCTATGACATCAGCGGTTCTGTTGGTCGTAACGAAGCTGACTTCGGCCTGAACAACACGTTCAACCCATCTATGGGTCCAGATTCCAAGCGTGACTTCTACACTGGTAGCTACATCCAGCTGGAGAAGACTTTTAACTTGGATCTGCAGAAGCAGTATGGCGACACAAGTGTTGCTGCTGGTGCCGAATGGCGTGAGACTACTTTTGAAGTTGTTTCTGGTGAAGAAGCTTCTTGGAAAGTAGGCGACTATGCCGAGCAAGGCTTCAATGTTGGTTCACACGGTTTTGCTGGATTCTCTCCAGACTCTGCCGGTGCATTCTCTCGTCGCAACTACGCGATGTATATGGATGTTGAATCCCAGGTAAGCGACGAACTGCTGATTGGTGGTGCTCTGCGTTATGAGGACTACACAAGCTTCGGTGACACTGCTAACTACAAGGTAACGTTCAACTATCAGGCGACTGACAACGTTGCGTTCCGTGGCTCGCACAGCACCGGTTTCCGCGCTCCTACTCAGGGTCAGGCTAACGTTGTTAACACTCAGACCACTCTTGTTGATGGCCAGTTAACTCAGGCTCAAACGCTGCCAGGCTTTAAGTTGGGCGCAGGTCAGCTTCAGCCAGAAGAGTCTGTAAACTACGCGTTTGGTGTGGTTATGACTTTAGGCGAAGTTGAGCTTACTGCTGACTGGTTCAACATTGATGTTGAAGACCGTATCGCTCTGACTAGTAATGCCGCTCCAACTGCTGCACAACGTATTGCAATGGGTGCTGCTGGTATTCCTAATCCAGAGTTGATCGGCGAAGTTAACTACTTCACCAACGATTTCAACACTAGCACTACTGGTTTCGATGTTGTTGCAACTTACAGCACTGAGATGCTTGGTGGCTCAACAGACTTTAGCGCCGCTTACAACTTCACTGATACAGAAGTATCTGATCAGGGTAACGTAACTAGCGATAGCAAAGTTAAGCGTCTTGAAGAAGGTCTGCCTAACCACCGCGCTACCTTCACAATGGCTCAATCAGGCTTCGGTGCAACCGAAAACCTGAGTGCATTTGTTCGTGCTAACTACTACGGCGAGTACTACGCAGTACATGCTGACTGGTTCGGTACTCAAGCAGACGCTGCTGTGACTGTAGATATGGAAATGACTTATCGTGTAAACGATAGCTTTGACA
Organism: uncultured Porticoccaceae bacterium; assembly: GCA_965656965.1. Taxonomy (GTDB): domain Bacteria; phylum Pseudomonadota; class Gammaproteobacteria; order Pseudomonadales; family Porticoccaceae; genus HTCC2207. Next base: position 56,713 of record CBFHMK010000009.1, on the reverse strand, counting down.
TTAGCCTGGGTGCGCAGAACATGTTTGACCAGGATGCAGAGCGCATCGATGGTTCAGATGGTGCTGTTGCTGAAGGCGTTCCTGGTAACGTTCTGGGCGCAATCTTCTTCGAGACCTCTCCATTTGGTATCGAAGGTTCGTTCTGGTACCTGAAAGCCGGTTACAACTTCTAAGTTTTATCTAGAGGTAAGCTACAAAGCAGTAATGAAAGGGGTGCCGATTGGCACCCCTTTTTTATGTCCACACCTAAGCTCCACAGGAATCTTGACAGCCGCTTAATTCTATATACCCTAGGGGTGTATGAAAGCACTGATTATTATTGTCTCCCTGTTGGTCGCCTCAACCTCAATGAGCCGACCCATCTCCTATGTGGGCGGCCATACCTTAATGGCCAACGCCGGAGCACAATCAGATAATATCTACTGGCACTACACGCCCAATATCAAGTACTCATTAGGCCTGGATTACCAAAAAGATAAAATCAGCGGTGAGGCGTTTCCCTCCGCCAGGTTGACCTATCTGATCAACCGCAAGAATACCGCTACCTCTCAGCGCAACCTCTACCTAAAAACCGGCTTTGGACTCGATAGTAGCGACAACCACTTTTATTCCCTCAATGGTGACTGGGAGACTCGGCGCCTGTTTATGGGTTTCTCCGCCAAACAGGTCTCAGGCATTGGCTATGAGCTTTTCGAGCAGAGAGTAAAACTGGGGGTAGCCCCCTATCTGGGTGCCTACGGCGATCTGCATACCTGGTTGATGATTGAGAGCAAAAAAGATGACTTGGATAACAAACGCATCACCTACCCTGTGCTGCGGTTTTTTAAAGGTGGCGCCTTGATTGAAGTCGGCTATCACAAAAAAACCGACTGGGATATTCATCTGATGTATAGATTCTAATAAAAGAGAGACGATCATGAAAAAATTCTTACTGGCAACATTTTTACTGACTGCAACAGCAACTCAGGCCGCCCACCATGAAATGGGGCATATGCATTCCCACGAGGGCCATGTGCACGACACGATGGTCGACGGCCAAAAGCTCAGCGTAGATGCCGAACGTTTTGACAACTTTGTTAATGCCGTTCCCGGGGACCAAGTCGTGGTGGTCAGTGTTCAGGGCATGGTCTGTGACTTCTGTGCCCGCGGTATTGAAAAGACCTTTGGTAAAGACAGTGCCGTGACCAAAATAGATGTAGATCTGGCCTCAGGAAAAGTCCTGCTGGCTTTCGCCCCAGAGACAGAAATCAACCGCACTGGTATTGAGCAAAACATTCTTAATAACGGCCTTAACACCACGGCCATACAGGTCATAGGCAAATAATATGCAAGACCGAGCAGCCAATTTCTTTTCACTATTCGCCTCTACCTCGACATTGATCTGCTGCGCCCTGCCCGCACTTTTTGTCACCCTGGGCGCTGGAGCCAGCTTTGCTAGCCTGCTGGGCGTATTCCCCTTTTTGATTGTGCTGTCCCAATACAAAATAGCCATTAGCCTGTTTGCCCTGACCATGATTGTGGTAGCCGGTGTGGTCAACTATAAAACAGCCAGAATGCCATGCCCTGCTGACCCTGAGCTGGGACGCGCCTGCTTGCAGACCAGGCAGCGTTCGCGAAGAATTTACACTGTATCCACAGGCATCTTTATCTGCGCCAGCATTTTCACCTACATAGTGCCCAAGTTTATCTAAGGAGAGGCAATGACACATTCCTGCCACAAGAAATTGATTCCCAATATCAACCGTATTTCCGGGCAGATTAAAGGTATTGGCAAAATGGTTAATGAGGGCCAGTACTGCATCGATATTCTCAATCAGCTTAAAGCCGCCAAATCAGCCATAGCCACAGTTGAGGCTAAGATACTCGAAAAGCATATTGAAGAATGTGTCAGAGGTTCCCTGCAGAGTCAGGATCAGGTCGATATCAAAATCGCCGAATTAGTAAAAATACTCAAGCGAGCCTAGGGTCGAAACCGCGGATCCGCTATACCTCTAATATTCGTTTCAAAAATAAATACATTGCCTGCTTCTGACTCAGTCTTGCGAGATTCTGGATCCAACCCCTGATAAGCACTGGTCACAAACAGCCGGTTTAATTCTCGGCCACCAAAGGCCACACAGGTTGGCTGACTAACGGGTAGAGTTAAAATAAAGTCTATTTCTCCCTCTGGGCTGTAGCGCACCACTCGACTCGCAGCCCACTGAGCACTCCACAGATAGCCTTCAGCATCCACGGTGGCACCATCTGGAAAGCAGCCCTTTTCCGTGCGAACTAATAGGGTTTGATTTGAAACAGCCCCACTGGCCGGGTCAAAATCATAGCGGTAAATACGTCTTGAGGGCGTATCCGTGTGATACATCATTGTCCCGTCAGGACTCCAACAGAGGCCATTGGAGATTGATAACCCACCGATCTGACTGGAGACCTTTAGCCGATGGTCAAGGCAGTACAGCGCCCCAGCACCCTGCTCTCCAGATTCCACCATGGCGCCAGCCCAAAATCGACCCTGTCGGTCCGCACGACCATCATTAAGTCGGGTACCGGGATTGTCCTGCTCTATTTTACTCAGCCATTGGATAGCGCCAGTTGCAGGATTGAAATAGGCGAATCCACTGGCAAAGCCGCAGATCAGATTATCGCTATCCGCCACCAGGGCAAAAGATCCAAGACGGTCTGGCGTGTCCCACTGATCCAGCTGTTTATCTTGCGGGCAATAACGATAGAGAGTACTGCCTTGAATATCAGTCCACCAGACAGCGGCACCAGTGGCATCCCAGATCACACCTTCGCCCAGTTCATTTTCTACCTTCAATGTCTCTATTAATCTGGCAGTTACCATTATTTTCCCTCGATCTGTGCGCTATCTATGCTGGATATTTAGCCTACCATTAACAGTGCCGCGCGCCATTAATAGCGTCCACCACCGCCCGTGCGGACTGATAAACCTGTTCAGCGCTATCCCCAGGTTTATAGAGATCCGAACCAATACCAAAACCATCAACTCCAGCCTGAAGCCACTGATCTGCATCATCTGCACCTACACCACCCACAGCCAATAGTTTGCAGTTTTTCGGCAGCACGGCACTCAGCCCTTTAATATGGCCCGGACCATAGGTTGCGGCAGGAAAACATTTTAAATAGCGGGCGCCAGACTGGTAGGCCAAAAATGCCTCTGTCGCCGTGGCCCATCCGGGCATAGGGACTAAACCCGCCTCAAGACTGCGCACGATCACCGCTGGATTAGTATTGGGGCTGACAGCAATTTCACCGCCAGCGCCAGTGACACTAGCCACATCGGCCTCAGTCAATACTGTTCCTGCACCTATAACACAGCGATCACCCATAGCTTGGGCGAGATTTTTAATGCTGATTAATGGGTTCGGGGAATTGAGTGGCACCTCAATAATACCAATGCCGGCCCGATAGAGAGCCTCAGCAATCTCCACGACCTCCTCTGGTCGCACACCGCGCAATATGGCAATCACCGGCATTTGCGCAAACCAGTTTTCTAATTTTTTTGTCATTGGTCTCCATCCCTATTGAGAGATTGATAAACGGACTGATAGCCTGAAAGAGCAATCTGAGTTGGATCACAGACCTGTGCCTCTATATCCATAAAGCCCAGTGCAAGCTGATAGGCATGGCTCAACATCTTGCTGCCAATGATCGTAACCTCTGAGAGCTTAGTACCAGGCTTTTGTAACAGCCCAATAGAGCCAATAATATCAGAGGCTACCAATAAGCCCGATAGATAAGAGGGTGCATCCTCTGCTGCCAGCTCCCCCTGAATTTGTCGACCGCGAATGGCAAAAAATGCGTTGAGTAGCTGACCAGCCTCTAGCCTATTCGCCAGTTCGACGCCCTGTATAAAAAACTGATCAGAAAAATTCTCACCCATGGGTTGGGTAATCAGAACACTGTGCTCCTCTAATACAGCGTACAGTTCCCCCGTAAAAGCCGTAACAAAGGTTTGCACCTGATTATCTTTTACTCGGACCCATTTGTTATGAGTGCCGGGCAATACCACAATCTGTTCAGTTGCTTTTTGAGCCTTAGTCAGCATCCAGCCCAGCAACTGAAGCTCTTCGCCACGCATCATATCTGGAGTCCCAAGGATAGTCTGGGTTTTTAGTCCAGACAAAATCCAGATATCCAGCCCACGGACATTAAACTTTGTGATGCCGTTACTAATCTGTTCCGGGCCAGCGGGGCAATCTAAATAAGGCACTGTATGCCAGCCGATACTGGAACCCACTGCCCCGGATAAAATCACTGGTACTGGCCCAAACTGATCCAGCCAGCCTGATACTAGATCAAAAAATATATCTTCAAAGTTGTTTTCTATTTTGATGCAACCAGGGCCGCTCTGACTGGCACAGATCTCAAGCTGTTGAGACTGATTGTAAGAACAGAGATAGAGACGCAGATTGGTATTACCCCAATCCCCCGCGATAAATATAGACTCAGTCATCCAATCAGGTCCTGCCACCATCGATGGTAAAGCTCTGACCCGTGATCATACGGCTATCATCCGCCGCTAAAAACAGTGCCAGGTTCGCCACCTCAGAGGGTTGCAAGCGCTCCTTAAGCGCTACCTGTTTCATCCAGTCAGCTTCTGCCTCTGGTGTTAGCCAAGTCTTAAGCTGTCGTTCAGTCACAACCCAGCCGGGCAAAATGGCATTCACTCTGATTGCTGACTCACCATAATCGCGCGCCAGCGCCTTGGTCATACCGACAATGCCCGCCTTGGCGGTGACATAACCGGGCATATTAGAGGGGCCAAGCAGCGCATTAATCGAGCTAAGGTTAATAATGGAGCCGCCGGACTGCTGGGCCATCAACTCTGCCCCGGCCTGAGCCGCAAAAAACGCTGCATCCAGGTTAATTGCCATACAGTCTCGCCAGCTCTGAGCCGTGACCTCTGCGGGGGAATGGCGGTTATCATTGGCGGCATTATTAATCAGTGCCTGAAGCGGGCCCAGCTCCCCTACTGCAGCCCTAATCGCCACCTGCAGAGCCTCAGCATCTGTCACATCAACCTGCTGAAACCAGGGCCTGATACCTGTCCGATCTTTTAAACTGGCACAGAGAGAGTCTGCAGAATCAGCATTCAAATCCACAAAGGCTACCTTCGCGCCTTGAATAGAAAATGCCTCAACCATCGCGGCACCGATTCCAGTGGCACCTCCGGTAATAAATACACAGCGCCCCTCGAGACTTGGATATTTTGTTTTTTCGCCCATCGGACGGCCTCTTGTAATTATCGACTTGCGAGAATTAAGCCACAGACTGTGATCACAGCCTGTAACCCTGTCTGCTTTTGTTTTAATATAAAAGCAACCATAACGCGATTCTGAAGCAACAACAACGTCAGCCCAGATCGCCATAATAAAAATTAAGTGACAGACTTTTACAGGGGTACCAGGTGATCATTAACGGGCTGCGGATAACCGCAATTTTAAGTGCCATACTGTTTAGCAATATTGTCATCAGTGCAGAACAACTCTATACCGACCAGCCCCCTGTCACTCCTGAACTGGCTTTCTCTGGCACCTATGATGTAGGTGTAATCACCATCACTGCGACTGATCCGGAGCGCCTCAATACCAGCAATTTTATTACCCGTGGTGAGCGACCTCTGGTGCTGGAAGTCTGGTATCCGGCTCAGGCCCCTGAAGACGCGGCAATGGCCACCTATAAAAATGTCACTCGCCTGCAAAAGCCATTTGAGCTGCAGGGTGCCGCCCACCGCGATGTGCCGGCTCTCAGCGAAGGCAGTTTTCCGATAATTCTTTTCTCCCATGGTTTTACCGGCTATCGCACGCAGATGTTTTATCTGGGAGAACATCTGGCTAGTCATGGCTATATAGTCGTGGGCATAGATCATAAAGACTCAACCAATGCCGAGATAAAAACGTCTGAAGATCGACCCGCCGGCCTGATAAGCACATTGTATAACCGTGCTCGTGATCAGCAGTTTTTGCTCGACTACTTTACACATCAGAAGTCTCCCGTAGCCAATATTGTAGATACAGATAAGGCTGCGATTATTGGTCATTCCATGGGTGGCTTTGGTGCCATCAATACTGTGGGTGGCTGCTTTGATTTTACCTATAGAATGCTGAATGACTTTGGAGTTCCTGCCCCAGTGGCTCTGGTTATGCCTCTGGCTCTCAATTCCTGTTATGGCGGCCGCGACGCCATAGACCCACGTTGGAAAGCAGTGCAGCTGTTTGCCCCCTGGGGTGGTGAACACAATGTGCACAGCGCCGAAGCCATGAAAAATATCACTGTTCCTACGCTGTACGTGGCCGGTGATCAAGACAATACCTCTGGCTTTACGCAGGGTATAGAAAAGCTCTATAAGCAGACTGGCAGCGAGCACAATTATCTACTGCTATTTAAAAATGCCCGACATAATATTGGCCCCCATCCGGCGCCAGCAGCTTCCTTTGCCACTGACTTTGAGCTGGGCCATTATTTTGACCCAACATGGGATATAGAAACCATAAATCGGATACTGGAACATATGAGCCTGGCATTTTTGGACTGCCATGTAAAAGGCGATAGCGCCAGATGTGACTATCTGCCAGCGCAAGAAGATGCACAGCAGTACGAGGGCACATTGAATCAGCATCGAGATCCCTGGCCCGGCTTTAAACATCTCTGGGCTAGCGGCCTAGAGTTCTACCGCAAATAATTAAACAGGGTAACCCTATGTTTGGAGTCTGTTATTACCCTGAGCACTGGCCAAAGTCGCAATGGGATAAAGACGCTGCAATGATGGCCGAGCTAGGCTTAACCTATGTGCGCATTGGTGAATTTGCCTGGTCAAGACTGGAACCCAATCCCGGAGAATATCAGTTTGACTGGTTGGATGATGCTATCGCCAGCCTGACCAATGCCGGCTTAAAAGTCGTAATGGGCACCCCCACTGCCACACCGCCAAAATGGCTGATTGATCAGTACCCAGATATATTGCCGGTTGACCCAGACACTGGTCGTACCCGCGGTTTTGGTTCCCGGCGTCACTATGACTTTTCAAGCGCTACCTATCTGCGCGAATCCCTGCGCATTACCGAAACTCTGGCAAAACGCTATGGTGACCATGATGGCGTAGTTGGCTGGCAGACCGATAATGAGCTGTGCTGCCATGACACCGCCCTTAGCGGGTCAGTCCTTGCCCGAGAGGCTTTTCAAAACTGGTGCCGCCAGCGCTACAGCACTATCTACAAGCTCAATAGCGACTGGGGCAATGTCTTCTGGTCTATGGAATATCGCGACTTTACCGAGATAGAGCTGCCCATAGGCGCAGTCACAGAAACCAGCCCGGCCCATCGCCTGGCCTACCGACGCTTCTCTTCCGATCAGGTGATTGCCTACCACAACCCAATGGTGGAGATGATTCGCCAGCATGCCCCGGGCAAATTTATTACCCATAATTTTATTCCCATGAATGAAACCGCGGTGGATAACTTTGCCCTGGCCGCACCTCTGGACTTCACGAGCTACGATAACTACCCATTGGGGCGTACTGATCTATTGCTAACCGGCGCTCCCAGAGAACAGCTGCAGCCCTATATGCGCACCGGGCATCCAGACTTTGCCACCTATTACCATGATCAAACCCGCGGGCTATTAAACCGCGGATTCTGGGTGATGGAACAGCAGCCCGGGCCGGTTAACTGGGCCAATAACAACCCTCGCCCGGCACCAGGCATGATTCGCTTCTGGACATTGGAAGCCTTTGCCCATGGCGCTGACTGTGTCTGTTATTTCCGTTGGCGGCAGGCGCCCTTTGCCCAGGAGCAAATGCATGCGGGACTGCTGCGTCCGGATAATTCCAAAACCGAAGCCTGGCCAGAAGCCGAGCAGGCCATGGCCGAAGTGGCGGCGCTGGAGATTTCCGATCAACCACTACAGCCGTCCCCAGTGGCTATTATTACCGGCGCCGAGGGACTCTGGGTCAGTGATATAGAAAAGCAGGGAGAGGCCTATGAATTTAACCAGGTACAGCTCTCCTACTACAGTGCTCTCCGTGAACTGGGCATTGATATTGACTTTATCTCCGTAGATTCTGACTTTGCGCCCTACTCAATTATTATTGCTCCCAGCCTGCCTATTATTGATCAGGCCTTTGTCGATAAATGCCAAGCCAGCAGTGCCCAGTTTATCTTTGGCCCCAGAGCCGGTGCCAAAACCTTAGAGTTTGGTTATCCCGCTGTATTGCCACCGGGACTATTGCAGCAGCTAATTCCCATTCGCGTGTTATCGGTGGAGACTTTGCGCGCCGACTGCACTGAGGCGTTAAGTTGGAATAATCAGCAATACCAGAGTGGTAGCTGGCGGGAACAGTTAGATGCGGCACAGACAACAGTGCTGGCTCGCTATGAAGATAATCAGCCCGCGGTGGTAGCCCAGGATCGCTTTACCTATCTGGGCACCTTGACCAATCGCGAATTCCTACTGGATTTTTTCCAGCAGTATTGTCAGCAAGCCAGTATTCCTGTCTATAGATTTGGCGCAGATATCAGAGTCAACCGGCGAGGCAATCTACTCTTTGCCTTTAATTACTCGGATCAGCCTCAGGAACTTGCTCTGGGTGCCCGGGCAGAGCCTATACTGGGCACTGCCACTATTGAGGCTTATGGGGTCACTGTCTGGCGTGAATAAACATAGCCCTCTTGATAATTAACAATAATAACTAGGAGTCTCCCTTGAGCGAGCAAGCCATCCAATTAGCGGTATTCTGTTTTGTCCTAGGTGCCATTGCGCTGATCACCTATATTAAATGCACAGGTGAGAACCGACATTCGGCCGACTCCAATAAAGAGTACTTTTTAGCCGGTGGCGGTTTGACCTGGATTTTTGTCGCGGGCTCTATCACCCTGACCAATCTAAGTACAGATCAGCTGGTGGGCATGAATGGCAATCAGATGATGCTGCTGGCGCTCTGGGAGCTAGCGGGCTTTGTGGGCCTGATGGTACTGGCCAAGGTGTTTTTGCCGGTGTACTACCGCAATAACTGCACCACCACCACCGAACTGCTTGAGCGGCGTTACGATAGCAAACATGTGCGCGCCCTGGTCTCTACCATGTTTCTGTTTATCAATGTCTTTGTGTTTCAGCCCGCGGTTATCTACACCGGCGCGCTATTTATGATTTCCATGACCGGCATAGACGCTGACTTGATGACCATTGCCATTGCTTTTGCCCTGGTGGGCGCGGCTTACTCTGTTCTTGGCGGTCTGCGGGCAGTTGCGGTATCCGATACCTACGGTGGTGTACTGGTGCTGCTAATGGGCCTATTGATTGTGGTGCTATCCCTGATGGCCATCGACTTTGACTTCAGTGGTATTCCCGCCGAGCGACTAACATTGATTGGCGACAGCGCGTCACCTGTGCCCTGGCATACCTTATTAACCGGTATGTTCCTGATTCAAATTTTCTACTGGAGCACTAACCAAACCATTACCCAGCGCGCTATGGCGGCACCCACGGTGCAGGAGGCGCAGAAAGGCGTGTATGCCGCAGCCTTTATTCGGGTAATTTTTATCCCCTCAATGGTGGTTATCCCAGGTATTGTTGCCTTTAAACTTTACGGCGATATTGGCGATCAGGCCTATGGTCGTATTGTTGGCGATCTGCTCCCCAGCTGGTTATCCGGTGTCTTTGCCGCTGCCATTGCGGCGGCTGTATTGAGCTCGTTTAACAGTATGGTCAACAGTTCGGCGGCCATGTATGTCTGTGATCTCCATGAGCGCTATATTGACGAAAAACCCAATGTGAGACGGCTCAGCGGTATAGCAACCAGTATCTTTGTCCTAATTGCGGTGGCCATGGTGCCGATTTATGCCCAGTCCGATAGCATTATTAATCTGCTTCAAGAACTCTGGGGTCTGATCAGCATGCCAATACTGGCCTGCTTTGCGGTGGGTCTGCTATTTAAGAATGTCGACTACAGGGCGGCTATTGCGGCAGTGATCTTTGGTGTGCTGATGTATGCCTGCTTTATCTGGCTATGGATGCCGCTGCATTATATTCATATGATGTTTTTCACCTTCTTTATCTGCGTTGGATTAGCACTGACCATCAACCGATTGGTGCTGGGTAATAAAGCAGAGTTTATTGGCTTGCAGGCAGTCTAATTCTGCTGAAGATGGAAAACCAATAATGTCTCGGGCTGCATAATCGGCAATTGCAGCCCGGCATGGATTAAGGCATCACCATTAATGACTGCGCCATTGATTCTATCCAGAATGGATGGAGATGAACTGCTCGGCTTTAGGGGCCAGATAATATCCACTGTATAGAGCTTATCTGGATTCAGCCCAGGAAAGCGCAAGCGGCCCGCACTGGTATTGGGTGAGCTTGCTAGCAGCGCATAGGAAAATAAAGCCTCCTCTCTATCCTCGGCAACTATCCCAAAACTATTCTCAAACTCCTGAGTATCCAAGCGCACCAACTCGCCGCTATGAATCAATTGACGGTGCTGCTTATGCAGTGCCACAGCGGCGGTTAATTCAGCTTTTTCGTCCTCATCCACATCCAGTAAGTTAGCCTCAATACCCATATCCCCAAACAGTGCTACCCCGGCTCTAGTAGCCATGCTGATACTGCGCCCAGTGATATGACAGTCTTTGGGCCCCACATGGGCGCCCATAAATTCTGCCGGGAAAAACATTGAAAAGCCTTTTTGAATGGCAAGTCGGTCCAATGCATCATTGCTATCCGAGGGCCAGATACGATCCGTATAAGCTAAAATACCAAAGTCAGCGCGGCCACCCCCAGAGGAGCAGCTCTCAACTTCAACCAGTGGATGGGCAGCGCGAACACGACCAAGCAACTGATAAAGGGACAGTGTCTGGTAATGAGTCACCGCTCGCCCCTCGGTATTGCCGGGCTGATTAATCGTCCGATTCATATCCCATTTTAAGTAGGCAATGGGATACTGACTCAGCAGCGCATCAATGCAGTTAAACAAATAGTCCTGAACCTCTGCCCTGGTTAAATCCAGCACCAGCTGATTTCTCGATAGAATTAATGACGCTGGTGGCGTGCTCAAAATCCAGTCCGGATGAGCGCGATACAGATCGCTATCCGGGTTTACCATCTCAGGTTCAATCCACAGGCCAAACTCCATACCCCTAGCCTGCACAGTTTCAATTAGTGGCCCTAATCCATCGGGAAAAACTGTCTCATCCACAGTCCAGTCCCCCAGCCCAGCGCGGTCAGATTTGCGGTTTTTAAACCAGCCATCATCCAGCACAAAACGCTCCACACCCAGTTCCGCGGCACTGTCCGCCAGAGCCTGAAGCCGTTCCAGCGATAGATCAAAATACATCGCCTCCCAGGTATTAAAGTGTACTGGCTTGACCTTACCCGCCATGCGGCTAGCGGTCAGATGAGAGCGGATATAGCGATGAAAGCAGCAGGATAACTCTGATAATCCATTATTAGTACTGGCGCCAAAGAGCACCGGCGAGCAATAGGATTGGCTGGGTTCAAGACTCAGCTCACCGGGAAAAAACAGCTCCCCCAACTGGGCATAGGCACGACCGGTAAACTGCTCTTCAATACGAATATGATGATTGCCACTCCAACCCAGATGCAGCCCGTAGGCAGCACCAGCACTCTCGTTGGTCTGCTCGGTATGAATAATGACACCGGGAAATGAATCATGGGAGGTTCGCCCAGAACGGTTTTCCCGCAGGTAGGTGCCCATAAATCGGTCCACCGGCTGAAGCTGAAATTCCTTGGCCCAGCGGCCCTGAAAACCAAGAATTTTATTGTAGTGCATGGGCACGGGGATACTGGGCGCATTACATTGCTCAACCCATAGACGGCTATCACCCAAATTGCACAGCTCAGTACTGGCGGTTAACAGATCGCTATCAGCATCAAGGCCGATTCTATGGGTGACCCGAATCTGAGTGCCCTTACAGACAGACTCAATGGTTAGATGGGTATGGCTATCTTGGGTTACCGAGGTAATCTGCGCACTGACCGCCCAATCTTTGCCACCTCTATGCACCTGAATGCCCGGATTGCCCTGAAAGCCAGTACCTAGTTCTGGTGACAGGGAAATGGGTGCCTCCTGGGGTGGGCAGGCCGGCGCCTCTTGTTGAGTTGCTAGCAGTGCCAGCATTTCCGGACTGCTGCCCTCGTCTAGGCGCGCACCCCAGTAGACTATCGCCGGGCCATTGCTGCCGCAGTCCAGCACTAAACTACTGTGTCGACTATGGACTGTATAGAAAGACTTTGGGGCTGCTGACATAGGGCAATCTTCTTCTTATTCTGCTGCTTTACTTGGGCTTAGATGCCCATTCATAATGCTGTACTCGCTGGACTCAGTGCCAGCAAGGTTAATCATACTGATCTAAAACAAACTATAACAGGAGTTGTTATTTTGGCCTCCACAATCAATAGCCAGCTACCCTTTAGTGAGATTGTCAAAGTAAGATACAGCGATTTGGACGCTCAGGGACATCTGTATTTTGCCAACTATCTGGTGTTTGGCGATGAGGTGCTCGGGGCCTATATGGAGCAACTGGGTCTGAGTATTATGGATCCTCTCTCCGCACCCTGTTTGATATTTACCGTGAATATCCACTGCGACTATCTCAACGAAATCGCAGGAAACTCTGAGATTGCAGTGTATGCGGGATACGGCCGCCTGGGTAAATCCAGCGCCGATGCGGTGTTTGAATTATATAATAATGCCGACGGGACGCTGTTAGCCAAAGGCGGCTTAACCCAGGTATTTGTAGACCCCAAAACCCGGCAGTCAATGCCAATACCAGGGTTTTACAGAGAGAATATTCTTGAACAGCAGCAGGCGTTACGACCCAAGGGTAACTAACGCCGGCGAATCTTGAAATATAACAATATGCCGGATAGCGAACTGATTAGGGCCAGAATAGAGAAGAAACGAATAAATACGTTACCAAAGTCGTCTCGCTCATTCCAATCCATAATATGCAGGCCCCATAGAAAGTCCCAAGTGCGCCAAGCATCCGAGCGCACCGCGACAATTTTTCCAGAATAGGGGTTCACATACACATTGACCAACTCGTCACCAGCACTAGCCTCTACTCTATAAAGAGGAAGCGCTCTGCCGCGATATTCTGCACCAGCTTCTGCCTGGGTAATCCGACTAACAGTCCCAACAACAAGGGTTGTATTCTGCTTCACCAGAGCTAGGGCCTGATCCTCTGACAAAGCTTCAACAGGGCTGCCATCGGCCTGAAAAAATTTTGCCCCCTCATCCGTCTTGGCTTCTATCAGCAATTGATCAAGGCGATAGAAATAACTGATGCCCTGAGCCTGAGGTAAATTTACCTGGCCAGTAGTATCAAAATCTCTCGCCGGCTGATCAACCAGATACTGGCTACCCCGAATATCGCCAATCTCATTGAATGAGAAATAGATACCCGAGATAGTCCACAGTAGCAGCTGAATGGAAATTGCAAGGCTCAGATATTTGTGAACCTGTCTTAGTAATCTATTCAATAGAAACTTAGCCCATACGCAGCAGTGCGCAGATCTTATTGCCAGCGGGATCACGCAGATAAGCTAGATACATATCGCCCATAGCACCGCCCTCACGCACTCCTGGCGCATCTTCACAGGTGGTACCGCCATTTGCCAAACCAGCCGCATGCCAGGCATCGCCCTGCTCTGTCGAGGTTACATTAAACCCTATGGTGCTGCCGTTACCATGGCTGGCTGGCTCACCATCAATAGGTACGCTCAGAGCAAAAATAGAATCACCATTGAAATAGAAACAACGGCCCTTGGGATCAACCATACCAGGCTTGTAGCCCAGCTCGCCCAAAATAGCATCGTAGAATTTTTTCGACTCTTCGATGCTATTTGCACCGATCATAATATGACTAAACATAGCTTTCTCTTTTTTATAGTTGGAGGTTAATAATCACGTTTTTCTATCTCAATAACAGCGCAGACTAATCGCAGTTTGAACTGCTTACACAGAGTAAAACTGGCGTTAGCCTTGCCCCGCGGTTACCGAGTTAGTGTGCTACATAACCAGCGGTAGATCAAACCAGTTATCTATTGAGTAGGCTATTTTTGAGGGCTATTTTTCTGGAGAAAATTGGCAATAGCTGGACCGACAATGCTGGGCTGCATGTAGGTTATATTGTGGCCACCCTCTTCGATGGCTACCAGCTGAGCATGGGGAATGGCCTCAAGTAACTTTTCGCTACCCATAAAAGGCACTGTGGCATCGTCCGTACCCCAGATAGCCAACGTAGGAATATTAAGTTTGCCCACCGCCGTGAAACTAGCCAGCCCATTAAACAGATTAAAGTGCCGCATGGTAGAAACTAGGGATTCAACAAATCCAGAATGCTGCATCTGTCTACCAACTTTCACGATAAACTCTGCTCTGGAAATAGCCTTGGGATCGCTAATTTTGACCATTTCGGTTTCTGTAATATCGCTAACCAGCATCCTATCCGCAAACATATATCCGATCCATTCCGCAACGAGAGGAATATTGATCAAACTACCGTAGGAAGATCTCTCAGTCATAAAACCAGCGGGCGCAACCAAAGAAATAGTGTCTACTCTATCTGCATGGGCCTCAGTAAAGTGGCCAACAACAGCACCGCCCATAGAATAGCCAACCAGATGCACAGGCTGAGACAGGTTTTGCTGATCTAACAATTCCCTCAGTGACTGCACATAGAGTTGGGCGTTATAGTCTACGGATGGTCGCTCCGAGTAACCTCGACCAAAATGGTCATAGACCAGCACCTTATAACCGGCATCGAGGAAAAATGGCAAAACCCCATCCCAGACAAAATGAGGCGTGGAAAAACCATGCACCAACACCAGGGTTTGGCCATTGCTTTTAGCCTTGCTGGGCAAATACCAGCGGTAGTAAAGGTTGCCCTGAGTCAATGGTGCCCAGGCACCTTCAGGGGGAAGGTCCGCCACCGAAATAGGCTTCAAACCATGGGTTTTACTGATATAGGCCAAGCCAAGCCCCATAGCAATGATCAGCAGTATCAGCGCGACTTTTCTCAACACCCCAACCTCTTTAATTAAACTACTTTAAAATCTTGGCATTCCATAAAATAATCAGCGGCGTAATAACCAGGGTTGGCAGTATCCAGAAAAGCCAGCTTGGCTGAATATCCACATTGACCACCAGCACAGCAGTGACCACTGCAATGGTGCCTCCCAGCATATTGCTTAGATGGCTGGCAATTCTCTGGGGACCTATGGCGGTCTGATTCTTATGGGTACGGTAGTCTCTATAACCTAGAGCCAGAGCCACAGTTCCAAATACCACCGGGATAATAAAGTCTGGATTATCATCCATAAAATACAGCGAAGCCAACAGCCACATAGCGACCCCAGACAGCAGCATGAGTATCACCGCGACCCGGTCAATGGTGGCGGGGATGCCTGTGCGATTTCTGGCAAATCTTATCCCGGCAAACGCCAGATAAAAAGAAAACACGGCGGTGATAAACAGAAACTGGTTGCCTGTTATCAGCGCCATGGGAATAGCAGTGATAAAAATACCCAGCATACCTAAAAAGTAAATTCGCCCGGATCTAATATGCAGCTTTTTACCTTTGCCTGAAACGACAGCCAATAGACTGGCAACCAGCGCAACTACCCCGGCCCCTATATGCATAGTCAATAAAATATCCATTGGCTTACCCCCGTTTTAAAATACTATTTATTCGGCTGTCCCCTGGGCAATAATTCTAATATAGCCTCGCACGCCCTGGGCATAGTCAGCCACCGAGATTTGTTCATTAGTGCCATGAAAACCTGTTAGCAACTCTGGTGTCAGACGGATCGGATTAAACCTATAGGCATTATCTGCCACCTTGCCATAGTGGCGGCTATCTGAAGCGGCGATCATTAAACCCGGCGCTACGGGAATATCCCCATGTATCTCACGCATGCTCTGGGCAATAATGGAAAAACCCGGGGCCTTCCAGTCGGATACTGACGAAGCATTAGTACCCTCACGACGCCGTACTGAGATACTGTCGCTGGCCACTAGATCAGTCACATAGGTTTCCAGGCTATCTATAGAATCCCTGGGGTGTATTCTAAAGTTCACCGTGGCCACGGCTTCAATAGGCAAGACATTGGTTTTTACACTACCCGACAACATGGTGGGTGCAGTGGTTGTGCGCAGCATCGCATTGGTGCTGGGCGCGGCACTGAGCTGTTCCTCAACTAAGCCACCAAATAGCCACTGATTGGCAAAAAATACTCTGGGCACAAAGGGCATATGGCGGCTGATTTTATCAAACATATCTGCAGCAAGCCCCTCCAGCCCACCAGGTACCGGATGTTCTTCAAGCAGGGTAATGGCTCGGGCCAAATCGGTAATGGCACTGGTTTGCGGTGGCATGGACGAGTGCCCTCCCTCCCCTGCGGCCACAATATCCAGCGTAATACTGCCTTTTTCGGCCACATTAATCGCCGCCACCAAACTATCGACGCCGGTAATCAGTCCATCAAATATAAAAGAGCCCTCATCCAGGGACCAGGCCAGCTGAACCCCCTGATCTTTAAGATATGCGGCCACTGCGGCAGCACCCTCTTGGCCACCAATTTCCTCATCATGGCCAAAACTAAGATAGACCGTTCTCACAGGCTGATGGCCCGCTTCCAACAGATGGGTCACGGCTTCAAGAATACCCAGCACACCGCTTTTATCATCCAGCGTCCCGCGTCCCCAGATCACGCCATCTACTATGGCACCAGAGAAAGGTGGCTGCTGCCACTGGCTCTCGGAGCCCGGAATCACCGGCACCACATCGTAATGCCCAGTAACAAGAATAGGTTGCAGACTGGGGTCAGAACCCGGCCAGCGATAGAGCATGGTGTCGTTAAGCTGATTATATTCCAGACTCTGATGAACTCTGGGGTAGCTGGAATGGACCCAGTCGATAAAGGCAGAGAATTGAGACTGGTCTTTTAGTTGTGGCGACTGGTAGGACACTGTCTGAAACTGAATCGACTGGGACAGGCGCTCTGCTAGAGCAGCCTCATTGAGCTCAATTTCAATTAGGTCTGTGTCAATGGCAACCGGGGGCTGATGCATCAGAGTACGCACAACTAACAGGGCCATTAGAAGTCCAATAGCCGCTACGCCTGCAATAATAATTCGTTTCATATGAATACCTGTTTATGGCTTACATCAGCCTTTTGACTGGCATGCTAGCAGCCCAAAAGGGATTTGGCACCCACTAATTTAAGGCTGTTTTCAGACCGGTTATGGCCTTAAAATCTCGGCACAAAAAGAGGTACTTATAAAATGACAGAAGCAATCAATAATCTTAGCTGGGCAGAATTTGAACGTATTGACCTGAGGGTTGGCACAGTGGTGGCCGCGGAGATTTTTAAGGAGGCCATCAAACCTGCTATTAAACTCAGTATCGATTTTGGTGCCGATATCGGCATTAAAAAGTCCTCTGCCCAGATTACCGATCATTACGATCCAGAGGCATTGATTGGCAAGCAGATAGCGGCGGTGGTCAACTTCCCAAAAAAGCAGATCGGCCCGATTATGTCGGAATGTCTGGTTACCGGGTTTGTGCAGGATGATGGCAGCATTATTTTGGCCGTGCCCGATAAACAGGCTACCAACGGCTCGCGCCTAGCTTAAAGTATCAACGTGGCCTCACCGTTTCCGAGGCCACATCGCGCTGTTTAAAGAATCCTAACTAAGGAGTGGTTATCAGGCGTTTTCGGCAGAGCCAGCTGAGTTCTTGCTCAACCAACGTACCTGCATAATGATGCCAACCACAAAGATCAGTAAAAATGCCTTGTGAAAGCTGAGCAATCGCGGATCTGCAAATGAATCAATAAACGGATCACCCAGGGGCAGGCGACGCAGGAAGTCAGTAATCGCTGGAATCATATGAAACAGCAGCGTGCTGGAATACCCCAGCGCTTGGAAGTACATGGAAAAGCGACCAAACCACTTAAACTTCTCCATAATAATGCCACCGCTAACCGCAACTAGGGTCAATACGGCCAGCCAGTGGGCAATACCAAAGCCGCCCTGGTTGTAGATACCCAGAGCAGAGCCAGCCACAATAATAGTGACCAGCACATAGAGTTTTCCTGACTTGTTGTCCAGAGAAACTACCCTGTATTTAAACAATGTATAGAACGCGGTGACTAGTGCCACTATCCCGAGGATTGTGTGGAACCAGCCTAGTAATGTCATCTCTGGCATTGTAATTCTCTCTTATGCTTGTTTTTAACGGTAATTATTTATGAGGGTTAACCAGGTACTTCTCACCCGTCGCCTGTTTTGCGTAGCCGCGAATAACCTCTGGCTGCAACATCTCTTCAAACGAGACCTCCTGAGTATAATGGCTCGCAAAGGTGGTGTTAATCTCACGGGCAACACGGGCGCGCATTTCGCCAAATCGCTCCATACCAATACGCCCAATCATAGGTGTCAACAGCCAGCCGCCAAGACCCCATTGCAGACCAAATGATCTGTTTAGAACAGTGGGCTGCATATCCAGCCCGCCGTAGATATATACCTGCTTGTAGGTGTCTGAACCATAGCGGCTGTATTCTGTAGCTTGTTTATTAGCAGCAATTTCCATAGCCGCCAGTATTTGGCCAGGCAGCTTGCCGCCATTGCCACCACCGGTGGCGTCAAAGCCCAGGGTGCAGCCAGTGGCTACAATTGCATCCACCAGATCATTCATAAAGCTATCTGAACTGGTATCGCAAACATACTCTGCTCCCAGCTTTTTAAGAGTCTCTACCTGCTCGGGCTTTCTAACCACATTGATCAGTGGCACGCCGTCATCCTGACAAATCTTTACCAGCATCTGACCCAAATTTGAGGCTGCAGCAGTGTTAAGGAGGGCTGTGTGATTTTCCATTTTCATGGTTTCCACAAAGGCCAGAGCAGTCAATGGATTTACAAAGGAAGACGCAGCTTCCGTGGAGGTAGTCCCCTCATCCATCACCAGACAGCTCTGAGCGGGAACACAGCAGTACTGGCTATACATAGCCCCACCAGCTACCCCAACAGTTTTGCCAATCAGATGTTTGGCATTGGCACCGGCATCTACCACTATTCCGCCCCCTTCATTGCCCGCTTGCATGGATAGACCCATACGCGGCTTCATTGCGCCCATCATTGCGGGGTGTAATTTTATAGATGTGACAGCCTGATCCCCTTCCCCAGAAACACTGATGCTATCTAGATCGGCGGCGAAGGTAACCAGCAAGGCAAGGTCAGAGGGATTAATAGGTGAAGCTTCTACTTTAATCAGAACCTCATTTTCGCCGGGAACTGGCCGCTCTGAATTAACAATGGATAGTTCCAATACGCCTTCATTGGTGATCGTTGAGCGTATTTGTTTTGAGTTATTGTCTGACATGATTGCCCTCATTCGTTATAGGTATTCGGAATCGGCCTTAAAGTTGACCCTTTATTGATATGCAGTATGATATGGTTTAGTAGGTTGATTATACAAGTAGTCATTAAAATCATACTGGTATAGAAGCGTAGACTATGACCCAATGTAAAAGCCCTGTAAGCAGTGCTCTAAGCCTGATCGGCGGCAAGTGGAAAATTGCTATTATCTATAATTTGCGTCAGAACCCGGTGCGATTTGGCGAGTTAAAACGTATTCTGTCGCCCATTACCCAGCAGATGCTGACCAAACAGCTGCGGGAGATGGAGAGAGATCGGCTGATTGATCGCAAGGTCTATGAAGTCATTCCCCCCAAGGTTGAATACTCATTAACCGATTTTGGTCTGTCTTTTATGCCGGTGCTAAATTCTCTATGCAAATGGAGTACAGAGAATAACGACCTGATGCAATCTATCTCCGAAGAGAATCGGTCTTAATAACCCAGGTTTATCCTTCCAATTACAATAATTAAAACAGGAGCTGTCATCAGCATGAGCGATATCTATACACCCCCTAAAGTCTGGAGCTGGGATAAGCAGAGTGGCGGCAAGTTTGCGGCTATTAATCGACCCATAGCAGGCGCAACTCATGATAAAGAGCTACCTGTTGGCAAGCACCCTTTCCAACTCTACTCCCTGGGCACGCCAAATGGTGCCAAAGTCACCATTATGTTTGAGGAGCTGCTGGCTCTGGGCCACGCCGACGCCGAATACGATGCCTGGTTAATTAATATTGGTGAAGGGCAGCAATTTAGCAGTGGCTTTGTAGAGGTTAATCCCAACTCAAAGATTCCCGCACTGGTGGATCGCAGAGGCGCCGAGCCGGTTCGAATATTCGAGTCTGGAGCCATGCTGATGTATCTGGCCGAGGCCTTTAATGAATTCCTGCCCAGTGCAATGCCAGAGCGCAGCGAATGTCTGTCCTGGTTATTCTGGCAGATGGGCAGCACCCCCTTTCTCGGCGGTGGCTTTGGCCATTTCTATGCCTATGCGCCCGAGAAATATGAGTACCCGATTAATCGCTTTGCTATGGAAGTGAAACGACAGCTCGATGTGCTCGACCAAACATTGGCAACTCGGGAATACTTGGCCGGGGATAACTATTCCATCGCCGATATGGCCACCCACCCCTGGTATGGCACTTTGGTTTCAGGCTCTCTCTACAGCGCCCAGACGTTTTTGGATGTGGCCAGCTATAGCAATGTGATCCGCTGGGCTGAGCAAATTCAGGCGCGCCCGGCTGTGCAGCGTGGGCTCAGAGTAAACCGGGTCTGGGGTGATGAGAGCCGGCAGCTAGCCGAACGTCATGATGCCAGCGATTTAGATACCTAGGGGCGCGCTCAAACCAGCCAAGTCAGGCGCCAGGATTGATTTGTTCTGGCGCCTCTATCTTGCGTGTTCCTAAATCTACCTAAAGCGCTCTTCGCCAGGCTTTAGTCTGATAGACAAATCCAACATAGCCCCGCACCATCAGCATGCCATCTTCCAGCCACACCCTGCCCTTGTAGGCACCGCCAGTCTCTGGATCAAACACCTTGCCTTTCTCCCAGATATTCTTCTTCAGGGTAAGCCCGTTAATCACTTCCATACCAATCACCGGCTTGTCCTTTAAATCCCCTTCACACTTCTCACAGAGCGGATTTTTCTCCGTACCAGTATGTATGCTGACCACTGTTGCATAGAGCTTTCCCTCTTGCACCCTCACCTCAACGGTCGACTGCAGCACGCCAGCCTTATCGAAGGTATTCCACAGACCAGAGGGATCAGCCTCAGCCCACCCATTGATGGCCCATAAAGACATCATTATTATTAAAAATTTGTTCATCCCTAATGCTCCTTTATCGTTATTTTCAGATACTCGCTATTGGTAGACTGTCTCCAGAGACACTGTAGCGCCCTTCTCTAGCCGGTGAATTAGGGCCGCTATTTTTCGGTTCACCGGAACCTCTATACCTAATGTCTCAGCGCGCCTCACAACAGCTTCGTTGAGAAATTCGATTTCGGTTTTTCTACCCAGCTTAATATCTTCCCACATTGAAGAGCGCGCATGGGGGTCTATATCCAGCATCGCCTTGGCCAGATGCAGAAATATCCAGTTTGGCAAGCTTAGAACTGTTGGCATCCAGGCGGGCTTTACCGCGGTAAACTGCGCCAGCTCAACGCCCTCGGCCTTGGCTACAGCAAGCCATTCACGCTGAGCTGCTGCATAGACCCTACGCAGCTTGTGGTTCTCAAGCTGCGTTTTAATAGGCTGGTTTGCCACTGCATTGAGGGCATTATTTAGGTTGAGCAATAATTTACCGTAGATCACAGGTTTCATATCTGTGTGCAGCACTGTGGGAAAACCAATGTCACCCAGCTGGCTGGCAAGCTGTTCTGTCACAGCTGTCCGGTGAAACAGAAACGTACCCTCAGTACCTCGATGAAAGCGAGCATTGTCCAGGCTGAGTATGTTGAAGGGCGTGATGCCCTGCTTCACCGCACTACTGGGTAACTGATCTAAAATAGGATCCAGGCTATCGAGGCCATTTTGCATAAAAAACAGCTGCGCCCCATCTTCAGCAAGCTGCTTTAGGTCATCAATAGCCGTCTCGAGTTGATGACATTTGACGGTCACAAATACCGCGTCAAAGGTTTCATCTGTTAGCTCGGTTATTAGTGCCGATGGCATAACCTTTTCGTTTTGGCCGGTATAGTCAGTGAGCGTTATACCCCCGGCATCCATAATTGCATGACCAATACGTTCGCGACAGATTAAGCTAACGCTATGGCCACAGAGCTGTAAAAGCCCCCCTAAATAACAGCCTGTCGAGCCAGCGCCATAAATTGCCAGTTGCATGCAGTCCCCTCATAGTAAGTTATCCGGCCCTTGCAGGAGGCCGTGCGCCGACCTGATGACCCTTTAGTAGTTTTATAATATAACAATCCTGACGTCCAAACCTGATACTAAACACTTGGATCAATAATGTAACCTTTACTTGCCTTTCTGTAATATGATAAGTTTAGGTTACATTTATCGTTGAGAGAAACCCCATGGCCGATCTAATCCCTCTTTTAGGCATACTGACGGGAATTATTGTCCCGCTGGCAGTATTTATCTGGCTGTATCACGAAGGTAAAGGCAAAAGGGAAACTATTCTAGAGATAGCGAAACATATGGATGATCCATCCAAAGTGGAAGAACTGGTCGGTATTTTTGATGAAAGAAAAAAAGAGCCATTAGATTATCGTAGGGGCGGTGTAATAACCCTGTTTGTAGGTATTGGCATCTACCTGCTTGGCTCTACTGCCATGGGCCCGTTCTTTCAGGGTATCGGGCTATTAGTTGGCGCCATAGGCCTGGGCACTCTGTTCGCCGGCTACCTCTACCCCAATACCAGTGCCGAATTAACAGATGCCGTTGAAAAGTTTGAAGAGAAATAAACGGTGGGAAAACACCATAAAAAGCTTCTAAACAATCTTGAAGAGCTTAGAAAATCTGCCGGCTTGACTCAACAAGAGCTATCGGAAAGTGCTGAGGTCTCCAGAAAAAGCATCAATGCCATTGAAAATGGAATCTATATTCCCTCTACAGCTCTAGCATTAAAAATTTCAAAAACGTTAAATTGCTCGGTTGAAGATCTGTTTCAATTGCCCTGATTTTATGGTCAAAAATCATGGCTACTCCTGTAGAAATCCTATAAGCGTTCTGCGGCGTTAGCACCCTTTGGTCGGTTGGCATTGCGATCTTGGCACCTGTTTTATTGACATAAATAGTGCCAACTTGCTAAGTTCGCTGCAAATAGAAACGCTAAAAATTTAACCGTTAATTATCAACCTAAATTGGAATAAGCCATGATCGACTCATTATTTTCTATGCAAGATAAAATCTGTGTTGTCACCGGCGGCAGCCGCGGCCTGGGCTCATTTATGGCTCAAGGCTTTCTTGAAGCCGGTGCCAAGCGTGTATATATCACGGCTCGCAAGGCCGAAGCCTGCATCAGTACCGCGGAAGAACTCAGCCAGTACGGCGAATGTATTGCCATTCCAGGGGATATTGCCACCCCTGATGGCCTGCATAATCTGGTTTCTGAACTCATGTCCCGGGAGCAACATATTGATGTGTTAGTAAACAATGCGGGGGCTGGCTGGGGCGCACCTTTCGATCAGTTTCCGGAAAAAGGCTGGGACAAGACCATGAATATCAATGTCAAAAGCCCCTTCTTTCTGATTCAGGCTCTGACCCCACTGCTGAAAAAGAATGCCAGCGCAAACAGTACCGCCAGCATTATCAATATTGGTTCCATTGCTGGCATGGTAGGCAATGCTCTGGATAACTTTAGTTATGCCGTGTCCAAAACAGCCATTCATCAGGTCACTCGAATACTCTCAACCGAATTGGCCAAGGATCATATTCGCGTTAATGCCATTGCCCCCGGGCGCTTTTATTCAAAAATGACAGAGTTTCTGAGTAGTGACCAGAAGGCCTTTGATGAGGAATTGAAAACCATACCCATGCGCCGCTGGGGCGAGGCCACAGATATTGCCGGCGTAGCCATTATGTTGGCATCACAGGCAGGTGCCTTTATCACTGGCCAGATTATTCCGGTCGATGGCGGCACCTCGGTGATCAATTAAAACAACGGGCGATTAGCAGATTCCCAGTGCGTTATACCCCGGTTCTATAGGGGTATAACGTCATAACGTTAGCGCCAATAAATCAGGGGAGATTTAATTATCTTGGGCTAAGGGGCTGGCACCGCGACCGCTGAGTAGCGCCACTGCCATGAGCACAGCCGCCACGACCCCATAGGCCAATAGCACATTACTCAAACCGCCCAATGGTTGATCGAGCGCCACAGCCACCAGCGGAGCAATGAATTGCCCGAGAAAGAACATACCAGTCCATAGTCCAGTGCCACGCCCCCTGACACTCGGGGAAAGAATACTCATGACCCATGCTAATGTGCATGGCAGCAGCATACCCGCACCCAGACTCGTTATCATTGCGAATACAATCGTGGTCGATAGCCCAGACGACAGGCCCATGCCGCCATAGCCAATGGCAAAAAATGCCAGGCCAATGGCGAGAATTTTCGCACCAGATTTTTGCCCTTTCAGCTTCATAAAGGTTAGAGATCCGATCATCACACCGAGATTAAACGCGGCTCCAACACCACCAA
The DNA here is from genome assembly GCA_965656965.1 of uncultured Porticoccaceae bacterium. Taxonomy (GTDB): domain Bacteria; phylum Pseudomonadota; class Gammaproteobacteria; order Pseudomonadales; family Porticoccaceae; genus HTCC2207. Next base: position 32,101 of record CBFHMK010000009.1, on the reverse strand, counting down.
TTATGGCCGGGCTCACGTCTTGAATAAGGAGCAAAATATCACCGAGCTTTACGACAGTGGTGTAAAAGAGTATCCCAACACCAAGGGTAACAAAGAGAAGCGGTAGCAACGATTTCCAAGGCAGGCTGCCGCTGACTTCAGTATTCTTTTCAATGACTTCAGGCTCAAATAGTTTCCACAAAACCAATAGCGCTATAGGTATAGCCAAGAGATAGAGAAGAAAAGGCCCTCGAGAACCTATTGCTTCACCTAGGGCACCACCTATACCAATAAGAAAAATCGCACTCAAACTGACCACACCAATCTGTATTCCAATCCATTTTTCTCTTGCAGCACCTTTGAAGTAGTCACCAAGAAGCGCGGTTGCAACCGTCATGATCACAGCTTCACAAACACCGAGAGCGAAGCGCGCACCAATAATTTGCATAAGATCTGTTAAAAAGAATGGAATCAACCCGATGACGGCGTAGCCAAGCAAGGCAAAAAACAACAGCATTTTTCGACCGATACGGTCTGATAGCCATCCTGCTAGCGGCGAAAAAACGGCGACGCATAGAGCAGGGATTGTCAGCGCAATAGGAACAAGTGCCCCACTGCCGGAGACGCCAGCAAATTCTCGCCCTAACAGTGGCATGACCGGCACCAGTGAAATAATCGCCATTGCCGGCATGATAGACGCCAACACAAGGATAATCCCGTGAATATTGGTTGCTTGCGATACGGTTTTCTGTGACATGTGAACCCTCTTATTCTTGTTGGTAGAGCCCTATTCCACCGACAGCTACAGCGGAGACTTTTTTATAGTATTGGAAACATTATTATTTAACATTGTTTGATTCTTTTCTGACAAATCGATCAAAGGTATCCGCCACGCTGGCAGACATTTCCGATTTTACCTGCGCCTGACTGACAGTTTTGGCAACCTCACGCATCTCTTCGGCCCTGCGCAGTCCATGGGTGGCTACACGCTCAAACCAATAGTCGACACGATCTTCACACCATCCCATCCCAGGAAAACTGGTATCCAAAGATGACTTTATTTCATTTTCGACAGCATAAAAGCGAGCGGTTTGAAAACACTCAAGAGTCAGAGCCTCCATACCTTTTATCATTACTGATCGGCACATCTTTATTGCCGCCGCCCGCCCAACGTCTGGACCCACATATCGACTGTTTAGCCCCAGCTCGCTGAGTGCCTGACTGAGCGCCTGACCTTCGGGATGAGCTATCAAAAGTGGTACGGCCGCTTTCTGAGGGTACACCGGTGCCATAATCGCAATATCAACAAGGTTAGAGCAGCATCGGGCATTGGCTTGTTTTGTTGCGGGCGCTATAGAGTTCATTTCGAAAAAATAGTGCGCAGGCCGTAAGTAGGCAGCAGCGTTTTTCGCCACTGTTGAGGCCTGATCTGCAGTGACCAGGGACAGTACAAATTTGGCATCCAGCATCGCATCAGCAAGGTTGGTCTGGAACTGAACGCCGAGCTGCTTTGCCTGTGCTTTTATTTCAGCATTTTGCTTTATATCGTAGACATGCACCTCAGCGTGTCCCGCTAGGTGCTCAGCGAACATCTTCCCGGCTTCACCAAATCCAATAATGGCAATCTTCAAGGAAAGACCTCTCCATCCATTATTTTACGGGCTGTACGTAAAAGAGCGGTGCGCACAACCGTGCCACCATCCCATTCTAATTCGACCGTAAGCGCTCCAGTAGGATGCTCAACATCTATTTGGCAGGGATTGATATCGGCAAACATAGCCATACCGGCACCGACACCCTCGGGTAACATGCAGCCAGCCGCGGTCGAGGCCGCGCCGAGCACGCCAACAGACTGGTGGACACGATGGGGAATAAACGTCCGCGTGGAAATAATGCCACCATTTTTAGGTGGCGCAATCAGGCACATTTTGGGAATAGTTTTGTCCGTAACATTGCCTAGATTCATCATCACACCAGCCTGAAGTCGTATGGCTTCGAGACGTGTTTTCAGCGCCTCATTGGCCTCCAAGACTTCGGGATTTTCGTCGCCGCTTAAGCCCAGATCTTGCGAGCGTATCAGGACGCTTGGCATGCCATTGTCAATCAGGGTGCAGTCGATGCCGTCAATTCTGTCCATGGCATGGCCTGTAGGCAGCAGGGCTCCGCACTGGGCGCCGGCAGTTCCAAAATAGCGTTGCAGCACCGGCGCATGGGACCCGGGTACACCGTCAATTTTAGCCTCGCCCTCATAGGTCACACTGCCGGCTGGGGTCTGCACAACCAGTTCTGCATAAGCATCAGAGTTCACCATATGCACGCGCACTACTGTTTGCCCAATATCCGCGATCACCAGGCCACGCTCAATGGCAAATGGACCAACTGCGGCGAGCATATTGCCACAGTTCTGGGCCACTGAAATCGCGCCAGTTTCTGGTGTTACCTGCAAGAACAGATAGTCAACATCCACATCAGCACGCTCAGAGGGCGATACGATAGCAACCTTGCTTGTGAGAGGATGCGCGCCGCCTAAACCATCGATTTGACGGGCATCGGGGGATCCCATAATTCGCAGTAGTATTTGATTGCGAGCTTCTACATCGACCGGCAAATCCCGTGCGAGAAAAAACGGCCCTTTGGAGGTGCCACCACGCATTAGCATGCAGGGAATTCCACTCACACTAAATGATCCGGCCAGTAAAGGGACATCGGATTGTCGACTAACAACTTGCGCTGTAACTCGACAGTGGGCGCAATAAATGGAATGCGATCCACAAGCTCACCGTCATCTGCAATATGTGTTTTCATATTGGGGTGCGGCCAGTCGGTACCCCAGAGCACTCGATCCGGGAAGCGTTCAACCAGCGTTCGGGCAAAAGGCGTGACATCATCGTAGGGCGGGCCAGTGACTGACAACCGTTCGGGGCAGGATACCTTGACCCAAAAGTTTGGATTGTCATCCATTAATTTTACGAAACGTAAAAATTGCGGATGGGTTGCGGTCAAACTGATATCGGGGCGACCCATATGGTCAATAACCAGGATGGTAGGAATTGACTCAAGGAAAGGGGCAATGTCGTCAAGTTCCTCAGCCTCGAAATAGACCACAACGTGCCAGCCCATTTTGGCAACGCGCTGTGCAATGTTGAGATAGTCAGATTTTGGCGTTGGGTCCACCAGGCGCTTCAAAAAGTTAAATCTCACTCCCCTCACGCCGGCAGCGTCAAGCGCTTGTAATTCATCATCCGATATTGCGGGATCAACAATGGCTACACCCCTGGCCTTGCCGCCTGATTGGTTGAGGCAATCAACCATGGCAGCGTTATCCTTGCCGTGACAGCTGGCTTGAACCAAGACGTTTTTATCAAAACCCAGATGATCACGAAGGGCAAATAACTTGGCCGCAGGCGCATCGTGAGGGGTGTATTTTCGAATCGGCGAATAGGGGAATTTATCTGAGGACCCAAACACATGGCAGTGAGCGTCCACTGCGCCCGGAGGTACAATAAAATCAGGTTTTTTGGGGCTGGGGTGCACATCGAGCGCACCTGGCGTCGGTGGCTGAGATTGGAGGCTAGGCATCAGTGTATTTCAACCCTTTTTCTGCGAGCCGTTCACGCATTCCGTAAACGTCTAGTCCAAGTTCACCGGCGGCAAATTTAGCCCGATTGCGCGTCTCTTTCTCCTCTCGAGCTCGCGCATTCGCCAGTACATCTGTTGCAGTTTCCCGAGGCACTACACAGACCCCATCATCATCTGCAACGATTACATCACCAGGCCTAACACCTTGCCCTGCACAGATGATGGGTATGTTGACTGAACCTAGGCTCTCCTTGACCGTGCCTGTGCCCTGAACATATTTTGACCATACTGGAAAGTCCATTTCTTGTAGCTCAGCGAGATCACGCACACCCCCCTCAATAATGAGCCCGCGAACACCACGGTATTTCAGAGCTGTGGCAAAGAGATCACCAAAATAGCCTGCGTCGGACTCAGAGGTCGGTGAAATCACCAAGATATCGCCTTCCTGGCACTGCTCAACCACCACGTGAATCATCCAGTTGTCCGCCGGCGGAATAGAGACGGTCACCGCATTGCCTGCGATACGCGCGCCCGGATAAATGGGCCGCATATAGGGCTTCATACAACCTGTTCTGCCCTGCGCTTCTGAAACCGTGGAGACCCCACAAACCCCTAAACCGTCGACAGTCTCTAGATCGACACGGTCAATATTTTGCACAACAACATGCTCAGCCATAAAAAAATCCCGGATAAGTATTAGTGACTTAGTATTGTTTTCTTAGCGCTACATTTCCAGATTGAAGTCAGTTCAGGTTATAAGAAAATACGAACCCATTTAGCTGACTGACTGCAAAATCTCGATAAAACGCCGGTGGGAGCCAGTCGGCCGCCAGTCTTGCCTGCAGGTGACGCCAATCGTGCGGTTTAATTGTGGAGGAAGGGGACAAAGGACGGACAACCAACCGGCTTCCAGCTCAACGACGATCTGATCTGGCGACAAAATTGCCAGGCAATCTGTCCTCAGCAGAATCTGACGATTTACGATCACCGAGCCACATTCCACAGAAATTCGAGGTAATGGCAGGCCTTCCGCGGTAAACAGTTGCTCCCACTTATCGCGCAGTGGCGCGCCAGAATGCGGCACGCACCAGGCAAACTCACTGAGCGCTCTGATCGTAGTGTCGGACGATGGTCGATCAAATAATGGGTGCCCCGCCCTAGCGACAATCACCGGAGCGTCCTCAAAAAGCGGGGTCTGAACCAGATCCGGGCCCGGGTTTGGCTCGCGAAGGGCGCCGATGACAAAGTCTAGCTGACCGGTCAAAAGTGGCTCTATTAGCTCTGTGAATGAGCCCTCAGAGATACGTATATCAACGTTCGGATAGGATGCTTGAAATTCAACTATGGCTGCTGGTAGAACTCGGGCACGGCACAGTGGCATGGCGCCGATCACAATTGACCCAGATGCTATACCTTTGAGGGCCATGAGATCATTGATCATATATCGCAACTCAGCCCCCGCAAGACTAAACCGCCGAGCTTGAGCCTGCCCGAAATCGGTCAAGGCAAGTCCTCGGCCTTTCCGCCGAGTCAGGTCCTGTTTGAGAAAAATTTCCAGGTCGCGGATAGCTCGATGCAAGGATGCGGAAGAGAGTCCGGTGCTCTTAGAGGCCTCAGCAAAATTTCCACGCTGGGCCAGCGCGAGAAATGCTTTTATCTGTGTATGGGTGACATTTTTGCGACCAATGTATTTAAGGGTTTCAATAACCCGAGGATAAATTAACTGCGCTGCGCTGGTTGGCACCATGCCGCCGTTATGGCGGTCAAACAGACGAACATCCAATTGATCTTCAAGTTTTACAATTGCCTGAGTCACTGCGGACTGGGAAAGATTAACCGCCCGTGCCGCTGCAACTGAGGTCCCCAGCTCCACGGTTTTCAAAAATGCCCGCAAATGTCTGATGTTATAGCGCCATATATCCATGGCCTCATATTAGCATTTCCTTATATCAAACATACACTCCTAATTCGTTGTGCAATGATAATGTGGTTACAATGTTCGAAAGACATTTTTAGGCGAATATCAGTATGAGTCTCATCATAGATTGTCACGGGCACCAAACGCTAGTCCCCCAGGCACACCTTGATTTCCGGAATGCCCAGCTTGCCCGGCTCAAAGATCCCTCAAAACCACGCCCCAGTCTACCTGTGTATGCAGACTCGGAGCTGCAGGAGATTATCGCAAATAACCAGCTCCGGCTGCAGCAGGAGCGCGGCGCAGACATTACTATTTTTTCACCGCGGGCTTCAGTGATGGAACCCCACATTGGTGATAGCGAAACCTCTGTTGACTGGGCCAGGGCCTGCAACAATATGATCAAGCGAACGGTTGACCTTTTCCCCGATAACTTCGTCGGTGTCTGCCAGCTGCCTCAGCAAATAGCAAACAACAAACCCGTTGGCCTTGAGGATGCTATTGAAGAACTTGAACGCTGCGCACTCGAGCTTGGATTCGTCGGTTGCAATCTAAACCCCGACCCTTCCGGAGGACACTTTTCAGCACCACCTCTGACAGACCGCTACTGGTATCCCCTCTACGAAAAGATGGTCGAGCTTCGCGTGCCGGCCATGATCCATGTTTCGGGCTCTTGCAATGCATGTCTCCATGCAACCGGATCCTACTACATGGCCGCCGACACCAATGCGTTTATGAACCTCATTACCGGCGATCTATTTTCCGATTTTCCTGAACTGAATTTTATTATCCCCCATGGCGGAGGGGCAGTGCCCTATCATTGGGGACGATACCGCGGCCTGGCCGATATGCTCGGCAAGCCAAGCCTAGATACACATCTGATGCAAAACGTCTATTTCGACACCTGTGTGTACCATCAGCCCGGTATTGACCTGCTATGTGAGGTGATAGATCCGAAAAATATTCTCTTCGCATCCGAGATGATTGGCGCTGTGCGGGGTATAGATCCGCAGACCGGCTTTTACTTCGACGATACTAAGCGCTACGTGGAAAATCTCAATCTGCCCGCTGATGTTCGTCACGACATATTTGAAGGCAACGCCCGACGTATTTATCCGCGACTCGACGAACTGCTTAAAGGGCGTGGTTTGTGAGTTGTTATAGGCAATGGTTGGCATATAACCCAGCTATGTTAAGGGCGGGTCAAAGTTACTCGTCCGGCGATCATGCTAGATCTATTACTGCTAAATTGATGGGCATCGACAATGGATAGAAATAATCAAGATTATAAAGCCGCTTTCGCTGATATTCCCGGAACCCTAGTTTTCACAACCGATAGAGCCAGACAGGGTTACTGGCTCAATCAGTTTTGCATGTCATTAATGAAGCCTGAAAACCGTGAAAGATGGCTCTTAAATGAACAGGCCTACTTGGCCGATTGGACAGTGACGGACGCACAAAAAGCCGCACTACTAGCACGAGACTACAACCAACTACTCCAGCTGGGCGGCAATATTTATTACCTGGCAAAAGTATTTTCAACCGACGGTCTGTCTTTTGTGCAAGCCGTGTCAACCATGACAGGTATGACAGTTGAAGATTACCAAGCCATGATGGCGGCCGGCGGCCGGTCACCCGATGGCGTTCGCTCTATAAAAGAGGGTAACTAGCATGGCCACAATAACTGCAGGTGTCGCCACGAGTCATGTCCCATTGATTGGCGTCGGCATTGACCAAGGCAAGTGTGAAGAGCCCTATTTTCAGCCTATTTTTGCAGGCTATGAATGGACTAAAGAGTGGATTGCAAAGCCAGAGAACAAACCAGATGTTGTGATTCTTGTTTATAACGATCACGCCTCGGCGTTTGGTCAGGAGATTATCCCAACGTTCGCCATTGGCTGCGCGGAAGAGTTTGCGTCCGCCGACGAGGGTTGGGGGCCCAGGCCTGTTCCCAAGGTCCGCAACCATTCCAATCTGGCCTGGCATATTGCTGAAAATTTGATTCTCGACGAATTCGATATGACCATCATGAATGAGATGGACGTAGACCACGGCCTCACAGTGCCGCTTTCTGCACTATTCGGACAGCCGGACGCCTGGCCGGCGTTGGTTGTTCCGATCATGATCAATGTGGTCACCTACCCTATCGCGTCTGGCGACCGATGCTTCCGTCTGGGACAGGCTATTAAGCGTGCAGTTGAGAGCTTCCCCAGCGATCTCAATGTTCAGATCTGGGGTACGGGCGGCATGAGTCACCAGCTCCAGGGCCCCCGTGCAGGATTGATCAATCAGGAGTGGGATCAGCAGTTTCTGGATGATCTAACAGCAAACCCGGAGCGCTTGCGCGAAATCCCCCATATTGAATATCTGCGGGAAGCTGGCTCAGAAGGAATCGAACTTGTTATGTGGCTGGTTATGCTCGGCGCGCTAACAAACCCTAAAGAATTACATCGTCATTATCACGTGCCCGCGTCCAATACGGCGCTAGGACACATTGTGCTGGAGAATGGAAAATGAAAATAGTTGTTGCTGGAGAAGGTGCCTTCGGTCGAAAGCATTTAGAAGCCCTGAGGAATGTTGAGAATATAGAGGTAGTATCACTCGCTGGCGGTGTTGAGTCCGCAACTCAAGATGTCGCGAGAGATTTTGATATCCCGCACTGGTCACTGGATCTAGCAGAGTGCCTCAACCAACCAGGTGTTGAAGCCGCTATATTAGTTACACCTACACCGCTGCATGCGGCCCAGGCTATGCAAGTTTTGGACGCCGGCAAACATCTATTTGTTGAAATACCAATGGCAGACAATATCGAGGATTCAAGGGCTCTTGCCGCGAAGGTCGAAGCCACTGGATTGACCGCAATGGTTGGACATGTCCGTCGCTTTAATCCTCCGCACCAATGGGTGCACAACAAAGTGGTTGGCGGAGAACTGAGTATCCAGCAAATGGATATTCAAACCTTCTTTTTCCGCAGAACCAATGTTAACGCGCTGGGAGAACCCCGCAGCTGGACCGACCACTTGTTATGGCACCATGCCGCCCATTCGATCGACTTGTTCAAGTATCAAACCGGTGAAGAGATCACCGAGGTATATGCCGTGGCTGGTCCGGTTAATCCGAACCTCGGCATATATATGGACATGGGAATCGTGATGCGAACCGGCAGTGGAAAAATTTGTAACCTGTCCCTTTCGTTTAACAACGATGGACCGCTCGGCACCGAGTTTCGCTACATTTGCGACAACGGAACCTACACCGCATTTTACGATGATATGAAGAGCGGAAAGGGCGAGGTTATCGATGTATCCGGCATCGATGTGTCCACCAATGGCATCGAGCTGATGCAGAGAGAATTCTTTTCTGCTATCCAAGAGGGCAGAGAGCCCAACGGATCCGTTGCTCAGATTTTATCCACCATGGAAGTGATGGAAAAAATCCAGCAAATGGTCGATAAGTAACCTGTTAAGGACTGTAGCCGGCAGCAGCTGGGGTTATTAGCATAGCCCCGGTTAGCCACCCTTTGGCGGTGGCGGCCCTGGAACAAACACACCGTTCTCAAGCGCATAGGCATGCCAAGCGGATACAAGGCGCTCAAGAACCTCGGCGTTTTCGCCGCTGACATCACGGCTCTCCGCCACGTCATTTGCGAGATTGTATAGCTTCCAGGTTGACGGAGATTTACGGTCGCCATTATCTTTGTTGTAGACCGCTTTCCAATCCCCCACTCGAATACCGCGCTGGAAGTGTAACTCCCAGGCAAGTGCATCAGTATCTGAGCGCACAGAGTCACGCGATCCGTCTAAAATGGGCTGCCATGACTTTCCAGACGGCGTAGCAATCTCACCAGCCACTGGCTCTGGGCTATTTGAGACTTGACCAACAGAAGCCTGTGCAATATCCACAACTGTTGGCATAACATCTCGAACCGATAGAGCACTGGAAATAATTCTCTGACCTTTGATACTGGGCCCAGAGATAAAGGCGGGAACTCTCACGCCACCCTCTTCTGCATCTCCCTTGGTCTTGCGAAATGGTGCCATTGCGGCTTGCGCCCACTGGCTGCCATAGGTAATAAAGCTTTCTCCCGTTCCCATCTTTGATAAGTCGGCGTTGGCTGATTCTACCGTCGCGAGAACCTTGGCTTTATAGTGCTGGGGAGTCGAGCTGGCCGTCCTCGCTATAAGAGATCTAGCTTCGATACCCTCAGCACCGTTGTCCGACATAAAAATGACAACTGTATTATCGTAGTCGCCGTTGGCACGAAGCTCTTTTAGCACCTTACCAACATTCTGATCCAACGAGTCAACCATGGCCGCGTAAATCTCCATATTGCGCGATTCAATCTTGCGCTGGCTCTCGGGCAAAGCCTCCCAGTCATTAAGAACTGCAAAACTCGACGTTAGGACAGAATCATCAACTAGCCCCAAGCTTTTCATTCGCGCCAAACGAGCGGAGCGCAGCGCCGCGGGACCAGCATCGTAACGGCCCTGATATTTTGCAATCAAATCGGTTGGCGCCTGCAGTGGCCAGTGCGGTGCAGTAAAGGCCAAATAGGCAAAGAATGGCTGGTCTGATTCAGCGTCGTCGTTGATATAATCGATAAGGCGTTGGGTAAAAAAATCACTCGAATAGGCACCCACTGGAAATTCAACCGGACGCCCATCCTCTGTGTAAGTCGCAGACTGCAACACTGGATCGCCATTTTGGCCAGCACCAAAATGATCGGCACCACCGTCTAACAACGCAAATGCTCGATCAAAGCCATGCTCTGTAGGTTGCTGCTCAGGCTGATGACCAAGATGCCATTTACCGCTCATAAGTGTTCTGTAGCCGGACTTGGAAAGTACTTCGGCAATAGTGGTGGTTTCCTGTTTAAGATACCCCTCATAGCCAGGCCGTCCTTTCAGTATCGGAAATGAGCGCAGAGCTTCAGCCATAGCACCCATCCCGGCACGATGATTATCCTGGCCCGTCAGAAGCATGGACCTAGTGGGCGAGCAGGTCGCCGCTGCATATAAATTTGTCATCCGAATCCCCGATGTCGCGAGGGCATCAAGGTTTGGCGTTTCGATTTCGCCACCAAAGGCGCCCAGGTCAGAAAATCCCAGGTCGTCAGCAACGATAAGAAGAATATTTGGCGCGCCACCATCAACCGAATTCTCGGAGACTCTATCAACAGGGGAAGATGCAATAACGGCCGCCGAACAGGCCAGAGCAATTATAACGAAGACGGCGCTGGTGATATTTTTCATAGGTGGGTGCTCTTCTTATTAACAATTGGAGGAGAGAAGTATTCAGTTTACTTTAACCTTGTAAAAAAAATAAACCCCGCTCAAGACTGCAAAGCCATGAGCGGGGTCCATTAATATCTACATCTATTACTTACTAAAAGTTAGCCATCAACCGAACACCGTAAGTGCGTGGCGGTGAATAGATTCCGTAGTTAAGGCCGCGGTTTGACACATTGGTGTTAGCAATGATTTGCTCGTCGGTCACATTTCTTACGAAGGCAGAGACAGACCAACCACCATCATCGACGAAGAGCGTCGCGTCCAGGTTAAGCGTAGTGTAAGAATCCGACTTGGTTTCATCCAGTAACAGGAAGTTTGTTTGCTGCTCTGCTCTGTGTGACACCCTAGCGGTAAGAGACAGTTCGTTACCTGACATATCAATGACATGATTTATATCGAGATCAGCACCAATTTCAGGCGAATAGAGCATATCGCTACCTGCACAATCATAGCTTTCTACACCATCAGTAACACCAGCTGAAGCACAGCCAAATCGTCCCACACCCGGATCAGAAATCAACGACAGCTTGTCATAAGCGGCATCTAGATACTGCAGGTTTAAGCCGAATGTTGTGCTGCCTGTGGCCGCCCAAATAATATCAACATCGAGACCCTGAATGGTCGCATCGGCATTCGCAATGGGGAACGCTGAACCGCCGTCGAGCGTAGTAAAGTACGTTACCTGTTGGCCATCATACTTCCACAGGAAAAGCTCGGCGTTGACTTGCAATGTGTTGTCCAAAAAGCGGTTTTTAGAGCCAATGGTAAACGCGTCAATGTATTCTGGATCATAGGTCGGCGCAGCAGTCGCTAGGTCGACACCGCCAGCGCGGTAGCCAGATTCAAAAGTGGCGTATAAAAGATTGCTTTCAGCCCAATCCCATTCAGCGCCGAATCTATAGGTAGTCTCGCTGTAGCTGAGGTCAGACGCTAGCGCACCATCACCAACATTTACAATGGCTCCAAGTATCGGATTCGGGTTCTGTTCAGTAGCGGGAACACCACCTTCCAGAGTGAGGTTGTAGAATGGAGGGGGTCCCATACCGGGAACCGTTGCTACAGAATCTGCTGCAATCAGACCATTATCGACAAAATGTTGAATAAATGCGTCGCGGTCACCAGTGATCGGATGCGCTGGCATTGCGCCAGAAGCACAGCCATTGACAAAACTGTTAAATGGCGGCGCTCCTGGGGTTAGGAAATTACCAGTAAACGGCGCACCACCACAGAAGGTTAAGAATGTGTCGCTGATGCCATCAACAAATTTGTTGTCTTCCGTATAGCGAACACCCGCATTCAGACGGAAAGTTTCGGAAACATCAAATGTACCCTGTCCGAAAACCGCCCAGCTATCACCGCCGTTATCATAGTTTTGAATCGGCGAGGCGTAGTTTTGTGCAAACACAGAACTGGTGCTAATCTCTTCCTCGATATAGAAGGCGCCGAGGATACCATTTAGAGGGCCGTCTAAGTCAGTTGCAAAGCGCAGCTCAAAAGAGGTTTGTTCATTCTCTTCAAGCGTTTTTGCAGGCGAAAACCCAGGGCCAGAAAACTGATAGTCCTGCTCTGATTCACGATAAGCCGGAATAAAAGTCAGGGTACCAAGATCTGCCTGATAGTTTATTTCAGCTGAGAAACCAGTCCAGCTAGCGTCTTGATAGAGATCGTCCCCATCAATCGGCTGATACGGGGCAAAAGAAGGCGTGTGCAATACACCGGCACGAATCGCATTGGCACCCGCATCTGTCGGGCCGCTATTAACCGCCAATCCAGATGGCGTGTAATCTGTAATGGATCCTTCGGGAGGATTTGCATAGGTTCCCAACAAATCACCACCAGGGCCTTTGCCGTTTATTTCAGAGTGATCGACAGCCAATCGGATCGATAACTTATCGCTCGCGTTGAACAGCAACTGCGCTCGAACAGCAGCCGAATCCTGGTCATTGGTGCCATCATCGGAAAAACCGTCGCGGTCAACCTTATTAGCCGAGATACGAATCGCAACATCATCTGAAATGGCAATGTTTGCCGCACCCTGCAGGCCTGTTTTAGAGTAGTTGCCAACTTCAGCCTGGATATAACCGGAATTCTCACCGAGAACTGGCTTGGTCGGAAGATAATTCACAACACCGCCAGTGGCGTTTCGACCGTATAGAGTACCCTGAGGGCCCTTCAGTAATTCTACCCGCTCTAAGTCAAACATGGCCTGTCCAGCAGCACCACTTGAACGCCCTAGATAGACACCGTCAACGTTCTGAGCAATGGCTGCGTCAGTTAAAGGGTTAACGGTCAGCGCGCCAACACCGCGAACAAAAAAGCTCGCCAGTGGGCCACCGCTTGCGTTCACGCCCAAGGCAGGTGACAGTACACCTAAATCCAAACCGGAATCTATTCCCGCTTGTTTCAGACTATCCGAATCAAAGCTTTGGACCGGCAACGCCGCATCCTGTAATGATTGTTCACGGCGCTGTGCCGTTACAATAACTTCGTCAATGCCAGCGCTTTCACTCACCTTAGGCTCAGCGGCGGACTGCGCAAACGCAGTCGGGCTGCCAACGGCCAAGCTGAGGAGCGTCGCGCTAGCTGTAGAGATTGCTACTTTTTTCATGCGTTTCCCCTGAATTTATTTTTTGGTAGTCTTCCGACTGTAGTTCCTGGATGCTTATCGGTAAAATTTATTGTTTTTATTATATTGCATCAAAAAATATTATATCTTAACCTGCTAACTCGCAAACCAAGCAGAGAGACAGAGAATGCGCTTCAAAGGTTTAGATTTAAATTTGCTCTTGGCACTTAACGTTTTGTTAGATGAAAAGAGCGTCTCCCGATCTGCTGAAAGATTGCATCTAAGCCAGCCTGCTATGAGCGCGGTCCTCAAACGGCTGCGCGAATACTTTAATGACCCCATTCTCAAGCAGCATGGCAAACAAATGATCTCGACACCTCACGCGCTTGTTATTCATGATGAGTTAAAGGGCGTGCTGGCCAATATAGAAACGTTGATCTCCAAAACGGCATTTTTCGACCCTTCAACAACATCGCGCAAATTTACCATTACCGCGTCCGACTATCTCACACAGGTCGTTCTTGTACCTATGATAAGACAATTGCGACATGTAGCGCCGAGAATACAGTTCGAAATTATCCCTCCCGCAGATACAAGCCATGAGTTACTGTCGCAAGGTAGTATTGATCTGGCGATACTCCCCCAGCAAATGATCTCCGATGAATTTCCCTCTGAGCTTCTTTTCGAAGATCAGTTTGTGGTCGTAGGCTGCAAGGAAAACCCTATTTTTCAACAGGAAATGACGGAGGAGGCCTTTTATAGCTCAGGGCATGTGGTTGTAAAGCTTGGCAGCCGCCGTCCCTTTTCAGTGTCAGATCAGCAACTGGAAACGCGCAAAAAAGCCAGAGACAACGACATTCTGGTCGGTTCATTCCTACTTGCTCCCGAAATGGTCATAGGGACAGATCGACTGACTGTAATGCATGAGCGCCTGGCTGACTTTTTCGCCGCGCGTATCCCCATAGCCAAGGTACCATTGCCATTTAGCTTTCCCGCCATCAGGGAACATGTACAACATCACAGCGCCCGCTCTAATGACGCAGGCATTCAGTTCATATTAAAAATGATTAAAGAAGCCTCCATCAATAAAACAAATCCAAACATATAAAAACAATCAATTTTTATAATTCCAGGCCATAGCCTAATAATATCCGTTATTAGCGAGATCGTTGCGGCCGATCCGCAGGACTTTGAGGGAAACTCAAGTGATTGTTAACGTTTCCAGGGGGAAAATCTTATGTGGTGCAGTAAATGAATGACCTCTGCCTACACTTTGCTCCCGGCGCCTGTTCTAGAGTCCCATTGATTGCTCTCGAGACCATTGGAGTACCGTTTCGCGCTCAGTTAATCCGCTTTATGAAAGGGGAGCATAAGTCCCCTCAATTTAAAAAGATTAGCCCAAGCGGCAAGATTCCAGTGCTGGTTGTCGATGGGACGGCGATACCCCAAAACGTCGCTATATTAACCTGGCTGGCGAAGACATACCCAGAGGCCAAGCTGTTACCTGAGGCGACATCGACTCTCGCCCAGGCACAACAACTAAGCGCCCTGCTCAGATTTAGTGCGGATCTGCATCCGCTGGTGACACGAATCCGGATGCCACACTTTTTTTGCGATCGTGAGGGCGCGCCTGAGAGAGTTGCTGAAATGGCAATAATGACTATCTCAGAGCAACTACAACAGATAGAAAATGACTTGTTAAGCCAGCCATGGATGCTCGGCGATAACTGGTCGGTAATCGATGCTTATTTGCATTGGGTTTGGTTTCGCATCACCGGCGCCGGGTTTGATCCCAGCCCGTTTGCGGCTATCACATCCCACTACGCAAGAACCCTAGAAATGCCAGCCGTTCAGCGCGCCATTTCGAGGGAAAATGATGCGGAGGCTATCCTTGAGTCCGAAGGTTTAATGCCCCGCTTTAACGGTTAGCGACATATAGGCAGCCGATTAAATGGCAGCACAAATAGTTAAAATCTCGGAGAAATAAAGCATGGCTCGCGTCAATGAAATACGATATGTAGGTTACGGTGTTACTGATATCGAATCGGAAAAGAAATTCTATACAGAGGCCTGGCAGCTGATTGAGGTGCCAAGTGATGATTCCATGGTGTATCTAGCCGCACCTGGCAGTTCAGCAACCTATGCCGTCAGACTGAGACCGAGCGCAGAACCGAGAATTGATGTTATCAGTTGGAGCGCTATTGATCGCTCCGAGGTTGATGCATTAGCTCAGCAAGTTGAGCAAGCTGGTGGCAAAATCATCAGCCAGCCACATGAAATGAGTGAATCTGGCGGTGGCTACGGATTCCGTTTCTTTGACCCAGTGGGATTCACGATTGAGGTATGTACGGACTTTGAAACCCGAACGCCTGAAACGTTGCAGCCTGGCGAACCACGTCCTGAAAAAATAAGTCACGTGGTACTGCATGCGCCTAAACCTCAGGACTACGTTGAATTCTACGAAAAAGCACTGGGCTTTCGAGTATCCGACTGGCTGGGTGATTTCATGTGCTTTTTACGCTGCAATGAATGGCACCATCGTCTCGCTATTTTGCCGGGACCGCCGTCATTCAATCACGTGGCCTATGATGTCCCTGATGTCGACTCAGTGATGAAAGGGATTACGCGAGTCCGCAGTCACGACAGTGACGTCTTGTGGGGCCCGGGTCGCCACACTGCCGGAAACAATATTTTCTCTTACTTTGCCACTCCAGCAGGCTATGTTGTTGAATATACATCTGACCTGGAACGAGTCGACGACGAAAACTGGGTTGCAACTGTCCATGTGCCCAGCAAGGAAATAATGGATCAATGGGGCGTTGGCGCTGGCGGTCCTGCGACTATGCCCAAGTCAGTAACAAACACTGGGCTGTTTTCAGCTCCGGAGGCTTAGATCATGGCTTTATGTGAGTTTTTCCCAAATTATATCTGGAATCTTTCCGTTTCAATCGCTGTTGCCAGTGGCGCAGAGCTTGGCGAAATCGTGGATATGTGCGAGCCGATTAAACGTGCCGCTGATGAAGGCGCTGATGCCGGAACACCGGCATTTATGAAGGAGTGGGCGAAAAAGGCTGATACTTTGTCTGAGCTCGCCAATGAAGACTTAGAACGCGGTAGAAATTTATCCGCAGCTGAAAAATTTCGCCGAGCCAGTCTGTACTACACCACGGCAGAGAGAATGCAGGGTGCAGGGCAGCCAGGTAAAGCAGCGACCTTTGCCAAGGCCCAGTCAGCCTTTAAACAATATGTCGAACTCAGCGGTGAAAATTGCACACGTGTCGAAATCCCCTACAAGGGAGCGGTTATACCAGCGCTCTTTACCCGCGCAGAAGGCGTTGATGGCCCCGCGCCCTGCGTTCTTTTTACCAATGGTCTCGATAGCAGCAAAGAACTTCTTTTTTGGTCTTGGCTTCCCCATGCACTGGCTAAAAGAGGTATATCCACGCTCTGTGTGGATCAACCAGGAACCGGAGAGACTCTGCGCCTGCATAACCTCCCTGCGACACCCTATGCGGAGGAGTGGGCAACGCCCTGTTACGAATACCTAGCTGGGCGTGATGACGTCGATGGGGAGCGTGTCGGAGTATCCGGCATCTCTCTAGGCGGTCATTTCGCAGCGAGAGCTGCGGCCTACGAGCCGCGCTTTGCTTCAGCTGCCGTTTGGGGCGCCAATCACAACTGGCATGAAGTGCAAATTGGTCGCCTCGATAGCGAAGGTGAAAACCCAGTTCCGCACTATTGGAAACATGTCTATTGGGTCTTTGGCGCAACAGACAAAGAAGATTTTTTCAAAAAGATTGAGGGTATGGATATGAACGGTCATATGGACCGAATCAAAATGCCATTCCTAATTACCCACGGTGCCAGTGATCGTCAGATCAATGTGAAATATGCCCACCAGGCATTTGAGCAAATGACCAATTCCATCAAGCCAGAACTAAAAATCTTCACTGCTAGAGAAGGCGGTGTCGAGCACGTTGGAGCGGACAATATGTCCTATGGCAGGGATTATATCGCTGACTGGTTCGTCGATACACTCGGGGACCAAAAAGCTTAAACCCTGTTCAGAGCTGCAGTAGAATCATCTGAAAGCGATGCTCTGTGTAAATGGGTCAGCACTACAGTCAACATATTTGGAACAGGACAATAAAATGAACAGTACTCCTCCACGTCGCATTGTAACGGGCCATAATTCTGAAGGACGGGCAATTATCCAAGAGGATGGCGTGCCATCTCGGATTCAGCGAATTGGCGGCCAGACTGGGCCGATGTTTTATGAGTTATGGAGCACGACAGCTAGCCCTGCGCCAATTGATCCTGCAAGCGGAGAGCCTCATGAAGAAGGCATACAGCTCGTGCCGCCACAAAATGGCACTCGTATCCGCATTCTCGATATTCCGCCAGATGATGAAAGCTTTGCAAACATGTCCGCCGAAGAGCGTATTGCGCACTTTGCAGAAATTGGGGCCGGAGATGCTGTGGCCGACGGCGGTGCAAGTGAACGTCACGCTCACATGCATAAAACCGAAACCGTTGATTACGGCATTGTGCTGGAGGGTGAAATTGTACTGATTATGGATGAAGGTGAAACAGTCTGTAGAGCCGGTGACACCATCATTCAGCGGGGTACAAATCATGGATGGGCAAATCGCTCAGATAAGCTGTGCCGCATCGCCTTTGTACTAATTGACGGCAAATATAGCCCCGAACTCGCATAATCCCAGGACAGTTCATATGAAACTTGCCACATTAAGATCTGATAGCCGCGATGGCAGCCTAGTCGTGGTATCTGATGATAATCAACGATGCATAGATGCTCAAAGCATTAGCTCCAACCTCTTAGCGGCCATTGAAAACTGGGATAATGTTGAGCATGACCTCAGACAGCTCTCAAATGCACTCAATGGGAGCGGCAGCGAGGGACAGCCTTTCGATGCACTGACCGCTGCCTCTCCACTGCCTCGCACCTGGCAGTGGCTAGATGGCTCAGCGTTTCCCCAGCATGGCAAATTAATGGAGAAAGCCTACGATCTTCCACCCATGGATACTCAGAAGCCATTGATGTACCAGGGGTTGTCAGACTGCTTTTTTGGCCCATCTGATGATATTCCTTTTCCCTCGGAGGATGGCGGTATCGATTTCGAAGGCGAATTTGGTGTGATTGTTGATGCAGTACCAATGGGTACGTCGGCTGAGCACGCCATGAAACACATCAAGCTTATCGTGCAGCTGAATGATTGGAGCTTGCGCACCATAGCCGTCGTCGAAATGAAAACCGGGTTTGGTTGGGTACAGGGCAAACCTGCATGCAGTATGGCTGGTGTCGCCTTAACACCAGATGAACTGGGTGACGCATGGCGAGACGGCCAAGTTCATTTACCACTTCGGGTAGACCTCAATGGAGAGCGATTTGGAGAAACTGTGGGTAATGAAATGGATTATGGATTTCATGAACTGGTAGCCCACGCCGCGGCGACCCGTGACCTGCCAGCCGGGACCCTTATAGGTTCTGGGACTGTATCAAATGTCGACTACAAGACAGTGGGATCCTCTTGCATCTCAGAGCGGCGGGCAATTGACCTGATCGAATATGGAGAGATACAGACAGCATTTATGTCGTTTGGTGATCGGGTTCGGATGGAAACCAGAGGACCCAACGATGAACCTCTCTTTGGTTCTATGGACCAACGGGTAACACAGAAAGGAACCGCAATATGAGCATTAATAAACCTTCATTCCAAGGAGACAGCCACCCTTGGAAAGTCTTAATTATTGGCGCAGGTATCGGTGGGTTATCCGCCGGGATAGCATTACGCAGCAAGGGCTATGATGTCGAGATAATTGAAAAAGACCCTGAATGGACCGTCTACGGTGTCGGTATCATTCAGCAGAACAACGTCATCCGGGCCATGTATGAGCTGGGAGTAATCGATGACTATATTGATGCCGGCTATGGTTTTGACCATGTTAAGATTTTCGCGCCCAATGGTATGGAAGTCGCCAAAATACCTATATCGCCCCTGGTCGAGGGATATCCTGCTAATGCTGGTATTGCACGGCCTGCCCTGCAAAAGGTCCTTGCTGAACGCACCAAGGGCGCTGGCGCCAAGATTCGCCTGGGTCTAACCGCAGAAACCATCAATGACAGCGGCGACGTTGTTGATGTCACCTTTAGTGACGGCAGCGAAGCACAGTATGACTTGGTGATTGGCGCTGATGGGATCTATTCTCAAACACGCCAGGCTATTTTCCCCCAGGCACCGCGTCCTGAATTTACCGGCCAATCTGTATGGCGCTATAACTTTAACCGACCTGAGGGCATGGAAGGCCTTCACGTGTATAACGGCCAGGTTGGGGTGGGTCTTGTACCAATGTCTGAAGAGCAGATATACATGTATATAACGACCCCAGAGCCGGGAAGTCCGCGCTTTGAAAAATCAACGCTTGCGGATGAAATGAAGGCACGACTACAGATGGCCTGCCCAACTCTGCACCACTTCGCAGAACAAATTACTGACAACGAAGAAGTGGTCTATCGTCCGCTGGAATGGCTCATGCTTGAAGGCGACTGGCATAAAGGCCGCATAGCCCTATTAGGTGATGCCGTGCATTCGACTACGCCGCACCTAGGGCAGGGCGCCGGACTCGCTATCGAGGATGCGCTTGTTCTAGCCGATGAACTAACACAAGCATCAACGCCAGCAGAGGCCTTTAAAAATTACCGAGATCGACGGTTCGAACGCTGTGACTACATCGTTAAGAGCAGCCTTGCTATCTGCATGGGCCAACTAGGCAAGGGGCCACTGGTTGATAACAGCGAGGCGACGGCTAAAAGTATTGCCGTTGTGGCCAAGCCGATCTAGTTACAGCTCTCCCGAAGATTCGGGGCAGCATGCACACCTATTAACATCGGAGGCGCCCTCCCCCATGTCGCCGATGTTAATAGGAGGCCCCCGAAAACTATTGGAGGTCACAAAAGTTTTCTACGGATAGCTAGAGCTTAAGACAGGTATTTTTCAAATTCTTATTTAGTTTTAAAAGCACAGGAGCAGGAAATGATGGGAAGATCGACAATGCATATCCCTGGCGTCAGTGACACGACGGATGCGACAAGAACCCCTTTCCCTTTGGATCAGTGGTATGTGGCGGCACTCGGCAAAGAACTAACTGACAAACCTCTGGCCCGCACCCTGCTTTGTAACAAGGTCGTTATGTTTCGCGATGACCAGGGAAAAGTATGCGCGCTTGAAGATCGCTGCTGTCACCGCGCTCTGCCCCTTTCTTCGGGTACCGTCGAGGCCTGTGGTATTCGTTGCGGGTACCACGGCATGCTCTATAACGGGCAGGGCCAGTGCCTGGAAATTCCCGGACAGGATATGGTACCGCCACGTGCCAGAGTGAAGAAATATCATGTGGAAGAAAAAGACAGCATTATTTGGATTTGGTTTGGCAGCGATGAGGCCGCAGAACCCAGCTGTACACCGCCAGACTACGCCGTACACAGCAGTGGCGATTACATCTGGGACGGTGCCGCCTACTATTATGAGGCGCCGTATCAGCTCATTCACGATAACCTCCTTGATCTGAGCCATCTAGGCTATGTTCACCTGCAAACCATTGGCGGCGACGCTAAAACTCACATGAATGCAGAGATGAATGTGACGGCGGAGGCAGACAATGTGCGTGTCGTCCGGCACATGCCGAATTCAACACCGCCACCTACCTATACTGCTGCTTACCCCTTTACAGGACTGATCGACCGTTGGCAGGAGATTGAGTTTCGCCCTAACCACCTGCGCATATGGACTGGAGCGGTTGACGCTGGCACTGAAGATATCAATGACCCAGCAAGAGGAGGCTTTCACATGCGGGGCTTTCATGGCGTCACGCCAGAAACCGAATCAACTGCTCACTACATCTGGACGATAGCGACGAATCCCGCATCCAATCAGGAGGAGGTTTTAAAGAAGGTTGTAGATCAGACCGCCCTGACCTTCGACGAGGACAAAGTGGTTATCGAATCACAGTATGCCAATATGCTCAGCTTCGGTGAGACGCCTTTGGTAAGCATTCATGTGGATGCAGCCCCAAATCGGGCCCGTCGCATTATTGACCGACTCAGAACTAAGGCAGAGTAGGCCCGCACTAACACCCTCAATGCTGTTCTGAACTTGGCGGGGGTGTTTATGCTTATCTCTGAGCTAACCGATTCATAAAACTGTACGCTCAATAGGCTAATACCGCCGCATTACTCCCACTCAATAATAGAGCTGTATTTTTTCCATGTAAAACAGTAGGTTACGCTCATATAAATGAGGTTTGTAACTTCTTTGCAAGTCGCCGCCATTTTGGCTCCCGAAATGTGTTTGTCTAAATCTATTGGCAATCAAACACCTGCTACATCTGCACTTACAAGCTTTGTAACTATGGCTAAACCTCCACTGTCGCATGATGCGACAAATACCATCGCCGCGCAGAAGGCACTCTTCTATTACATCCACTACCCTTTAGCTTGTATCCACTTATGCACCAGATGATAGATATCATCTGGTCTTTTTGAATTCCAAGTATCGACAATCTTTAATGGAGAATTGCCATAGTCATCTTGCACATGGATGTTAGCGCCATGATCCAAGAGATAGACTGATGTTGTGTAATGGCCTTGCCATACAGCGAGTAATAGAGCCGTTCTGCCACGGTAATCTTTGCACTCTATGTCCGTACCAGATTTTATCAAAGCCTCCACTAACTCTAAGTTACCTCTCTCTGCGGCATTTAACAGCGCTTCTTGTCTGCTTTCTTCTGACACAAATGTAATTGGCGCAAGAAAGCCTACAATTTTGGTGTATCCCTCACTACCTGCAAGATCAATTGGCATATTACCAACGTAGTCTTTTGCGAGAGCATCTGAGCCCGCTTCAACAAGACCAGATACAAATTCTTCTAATCCCAAGAAGGCCGCCAGATGTAGCGGTGTCCATCCAAAGATATCTGCTTCGTTAATATTGTCTCGGATCTCGGCATGAGTATTAAATGAGGCATAGTCACTATCTAGAACTGATTGGTGTATTTGATTTCGCTCAATCTCATAAACATTCTCTAGACCACTGTCATCAAGCTTCGCCTGGTACCATTGTCGATAGTGGTCATTACTACAAAAGCTGACATCAATACCCATTACATCAGATTCTAAACGTATGCCTTCATTTCCAGACACTCCGCATATTTGACAATTCGAGACCTGTTCACTGCAGAAAGGCGCAGTTCTCCCCAGCCATGGAATTCTCGAATACCCCTCGGAACTCAACCCGACTGTATTGATAGGAATGTTTATTTCTGGATGGTCAGAGCCAATATTGGTGCAATATGTCCACGCATGATTCCAAACTGGGATGTGATGAACAGTACAGAAAGGAATGCGAGTGTCTCTCTGTGAAGTTTTGATATTTGATGATACTTGATTTGCCCTATTATGCTGACAGTTCATGCAGTTGTCGGTTCCACCATTTGGCATATATTGGGCTGCTCACCAACTCCTTGAGCTTGGTGAATTTACTAAAGCGTTTAAACCAATTTTCAGAGATTACTTTTACCATTCATTAGTGACTATGACGACCCTAGGGTTGAGTGAGTTCAACCCCGAAGGCCATATTAAATTCATCACAGCGATGCAATCACTTCTAGGCTTTATGATGCTGACATGGTCTGCTACGTTTTATTACAAACTTTTTTCGCAAGAAATTCCAAACAAAAAAAGCAATTAAACTCTTACGAACAACAGCACGATTTCACGGTTTTCCGACATATATCAATTAAGTTGCGACAAGCTTTAGCGCACTCCTGATAATACTGGGTTCCATTTTTTCTCAAAGCTTCGCACAGATAACACTGTGGTGAAGTCAATTTTATTCTCAGTCTTTTTTACCAATAAATTAATGAGACCAATGAATGTGCTTGATTTTCCATTCACCATTTTGTTTTTCCAGCACCATTGTTTCCATACCTTCGTAATCGCGCTCTTTACCCTTGTAAGAGCCTGTAGTATGACTACGCGAGGCCGATATCGCAGTATTACCAAGAACTGTCACTTGGTGCTCTAATGTTTCGCTCTTCATAGCCGCCAAGTACTTCATATCAGACAACATATGATGATGAGCGTATTCGTCTGCGCTTCTTTCAACACGACCGCCCTCATAAATGGTGACATCATCAGCTAATTGAGCACGCGCAAGCTCTTTGTTACTTGTTTCTAACGCTTCATGAAAAGCTAATACAACTTTTGCAGCTGGGGTATCCAGCCCTTTAAGCATTCCTTTATCTTTTTGTTTGTCACCATGAGCGTGAACTACAAAGCTAACCGTCATTAATAAAACGAGTAGTATATTTCTTTTTTTCATTTTCATTCTCTTTTCAGGTTTAATTTACAGGGCCGACAATACTAGTAAGCACTGCTGTTACAGATAAAATGGCAATAGCTACAAACATTTCAATTGAGATTGATTTGGATAATGTTTTTCTGCCATCACTATTTTTGAGCTGCGGGACTAATTTCAATTTATGTGTAGCGGCTATCTTCATTACGCAAATCACTAACAACAATTTAACTAATATGGTTTGTCCATAATTAGTAAATAGCAGAGCATCTAATCCACCCACCAACTGAATTGCCAATAATAAGCCAGCGATTAAGAGCAGACTTACCATGACACTAGCTTGTTTTCCAAACCTTTCCATCAATTGATAAAGCTTTTCGAATTCCAACTTATTGCAGGCTTTTTTAAGAGGGTAAAGGGCACCAAACCACCACGCCATTACAATGACATGCACCATTAATAGACCTTTTTCAAAGACCCCCATGACGGAAACGTGTCCAGCCAAAGTAAATGAATAAGAAAGAAAAAATAGACATATGACAAGCACGGCGTTTAAGACATATTTAGTAAGCTTCCAAACACAAAATTGAGAAGAAATTACTACTATCGCAACCCCAATCAGGCCAATCAAGCGCCATAGTGTGGTATCGCCTATTGACGAATCCCACATGATACTAATCATATCTAGGTCTAGCGCTCCTACTATTCCTTCTTCAACCATTGCGCCAGTGTTAGCAAAGAACCAAATTGCATTTGCTAGAAAAGCTATTAAGGCGGCAATAAGGGTTATCTGACTAAATGATCTTCTTTCTCCATTTTCCAAAGTATTACCGCCGTACACATTGCCAAAAAATGTATATCCAGCAATACAGGCAAAGCCAACGTAGAACGCAGTTTTCGTCAGCACTATGACCGTATTCCAGATATAAATTTCCATAGTAATTACTCTACTTAATTAATGAACCATGAAGCCAAAGTTGTCCTTCATCTTGTGACCATCTTTACCTAAGAAAGTGACATCTACGATGTAATTGGCTGGAGCCAACTGAGGTAGCTTCCATGAGAATTCACTGCTCGCTTCTTTTGAAGGTTGAAAGCCAAACTTTACTTTTTTTCCCTGCTTATTTTTTAACGATACTTTGACTAAACGCACTTCTTTACTGAACTTAAGTGTAAGTTCCTCTGGGGATGTCATTAACATTGCATTATCCGAAGGCGAACTTTTTTCAAGATTTACGTGTGCGAACACAGCGCTACTAATAACAACGCTGATTACCGCTAAGATTTTGATTAATGCTTTCATATTTACCTCTTTTAAAATTTATGGTTTAACGACTAAATTTAGCTTTTTGATAACTCTTGATTAAAGAAATTTATTTCTCTCTTTTTAACAATTGAATAAATAGCAGGCAGTACAATGAGAGTTAGTAACACTGCACTCGTCATCCCACCGACCATAGGTGCTGCGATGCGACTCATGACCTCCGAACCAGTGCCTGTTCCATATAAAATAGGTAATAGACCGATGATGATTGTTGCCACGGTCATCATGACAGGGCGTACACGCAAACCAGCGCCATGTAACAAGGCATCTTGATAATCTGCGTCAGAAATCTGTTCTGCTCGCTCGGTCGCTTTTTCCTTGAGATCTGTAAGAGCTTGATTCAAGTAAACCAGCATGATGACTCCAATCTCTACGGCAACACCTGCTAGCGCAATAAAACCAACACCTACAGCGACGGAAAAGTTAAATCCTTCCAAATACATTAGCCATAAGCCACCAATCATTGCCATAGGTAATGTCACGACAATAATGGCTACTTCGCTAAACGAGCGGAAATTCAAATAGAGCAAGATCAAAATAATGGCTAGCGTTAAGGGCAAAACAAATGTCAATTTTTCTTTTGCTCTTTCCATATATTCATACTGCCCAGCCCAAGAGATTGAGTAACCTGTTGGAATTTCTAGATTTTGCTCAAGGTACTCTTTAGCATTCTCTACATATGTCCCGACATCCACGCCTTCGATATCAATAAATGACCAGCCATTAATGCGAGCGTCTTCACTTTTTATTCCCGGAGCGCCATTCTCAACACGGATATCTGCTACATCTCCCAATGCGATACGCTGATCATTCGGAGTAATAACAGGCAATCTAGCGAGTTGCTCAGGCGAATCTCTATAGTCTTGTGGATATCTTAAATTGACAGGGTAACGCTCTTGTCCCTCCACAGTTTGAGTGACATTCATGCCTCCAATAGCCGTCGATACCACCTGCTGAACATCAGCAATATTTAACCCGAATCGACTCGCCTTTTCACGAGAAATATCTATCTTGATATAACGGCCGCCAGCTACACGCTCGGAATAAACCGATGCTGTTCCCTCTACCGCTGGTAACAATTGTTCAATTTGCTGACCTATTTCTTGAATCTTATCAAGGTCAGGTCCTGCTACCTTTATTCCAACAGGAGTTTTGATACCCGTCGCTAGCATATCTATCCGGGTTTTTATTGGCATCACCCAAGCATTTGTTAAGCCGGGTAATTTAACCAATTCATCAAATTCAGCTTTTAAACTTTCAGTGGTTACTCCGTCTCGCCACTGCTCTTGTGGTTTCAACTGAATGAATGTTTCAATCATCGTTAAAGGGGCAGGGTCAGTGGCGGTTTCAGCACGACCAACTTTGCCAAAGACGGTCTCGACTTCAGGCACTGTGCGAAGTAACTTGTCCGTTTGTTGTAATAATTCGCGAGCTTTACCAATGGATATGCCGGGGTAAGTTGTTGGCATATACATCAGGTCACCTTCATCCAATGGCGGGATGAATTCACTACCAATCTTATTAACAGGCCAAAAACCCACGGCGGTAACCAATAACGCAATTACAATGGTTGATTTAGGGAATTTCATAACCTGTCTTAACACAGGCATATACAGAGCGGTCAGTACGCGGTTCAATGGGTTTTTCTTTTCCGATATAATCTTTCCACGAATAAAATATCCCATAAGAACGGGAACCAGAGTTATTGCCAATCCAGCGGATGCAGCCATCGCATAGGTTTTAGTGTATGCAAGAGGGGCAAACATTCTTCCTTCTTGAGCTTCTAGAATAAAGACTGGTAAGAATGACACTGTGATAATAAGTAGACTGAAAAACAATGCTGGACCAACTTCACTTGCAGCTTTAGCAACAATTTGCCAACGGTTTTCATCCGTCAATGGCACGCCCTTTTTATTAAGAGCTTCCATGTGCTTGTGCATATTTTCAATCATTACAATTGCACCGTCCGTCATGGCTCCTATCGCTATTGCAATCCCACCTAATGACATAATATTGGCATTGATACCTTGCATGTACATGATGATAAAAGACACCAAAATTCCTAAAGGCAAGGTAATAACTGCGACAATGGAAGAACGTAGATGAAACAAAAATGCCGCACAAATTAGTGCAACCACAATTAGCTCTTCAATCAATTTATCTGATAGATTGCTAACCGCTCGTTCAATTAACTTAGATCTGTCATAAACAGGAACAACTTCAATACCTTCAGGCAAAGAGGCTTTTAATGATTCAAGTTTTTCTTTTACACCGTCAATTGTTTGCTGTGCGTTTTCTCCAAAGCGCATTACCACGACGCCCCCAACAACTTCGCCTTCACCATTTAACTCCGCTATCCCTCGGCGCATCTGTGGACCCAATCCAACATCAGCTATATCGCCAATACGCAATGGCGTACCCTGCTCATTAACGCCTAACGGTATTTTTTCGATGTCACCAACGGATTGAATATAGCCAGTGGCAGTTACCATGTACTCAGCTTCGGCCATTTCAACAACAGACGCACCTGTTTCTTGGTTACCTCTTTTCAGCGCCATTTGAACGTGAGTCAATGGTATACCGTAGGCTCGCAACTTATCTGGATCAACTTGAACTTGGTATTGTTTAACCATGCCACCAATTGCAGCGACCTCAGAAACTCCCGGAACCGTTTGAAGCTCGTATTTTAAAAACCAGTCTTGGATACTTCGCAACTGACTAAGATCATGATTACCAGATTTATCAGTGAGCGCATATATATAAACCCAGCCCACACCTGTTGCATCAGGCCCTAGCTGTGGTTTTGCTGCATCTGGTAAACTCGAAGCAACTTGACTCAAATACTCCAACACACGACTCCTTGCCCAATAAAGGTCTGTGTCGTCGTCAAATATGATGTAGACATATGAGTCGCCAAAGAACGAATAACCTCGAACCGTTTGTGCTCCCGGTACTGAAAGCATCGCAGTAGTTAAAGGAAAAGTTACTTGATCTTGTACTACCTGAGGTGCTTGTCCCGGATAACTCGTTTTGATAATTACTTGAACATCTGACAAGTCAGGAAGCGCATCGACAGGTGTATTTTTTAACGCAAATATTCCACCAAATGCGATGATAAGCGTGGTTAATAACACAAAGAAACGGTTACCCACTGACCATCTAATTATTGATTCAATCATTACTAATCTCCCTATTTAATGGTTCGAATGATCGACAACAGCTTTCTGTTCATGATTTGTCTCATGTTCGTCGCTGTTTTTTTCATTTGCTTCAAGGGAAATTTCAGTGATAACCAATTCATCTCTCACTTCAAACGTGAAAGTGACGTTGTCACCAACATTAAAGTCAGCTATTTCTATATTTTCCGCGACGATAAAATCCATCGTCGCAGCAGGTCTATCCCACTTCTCTATTGGGCCTCGACTAATATTGAAAGTGCGATTGCCTAAGGTTATTTCATTAATTAAACCTGAGACTGTTGCAGAGGATACTTCTGGCTGACTCATGATATGAATACCAGTTACTTCATATCCACTATCTTCGGTTTTAGACACCTCGAAGTGTAAAGATTGACCTGACTTTAAAGAGTCAACATCAACATTCTCAGCCACATTAAAGTCCATTGTCATTTCCGGCCAATCCCAAGCTTCAGCCGGGCCATGTGTAATATTGACCATACGATGTCCTGTCATGACGCTGTTTACTTCACCTTGCATCCAGATAGAGTTCGGCACCTCATCATGTGTCATACGCTTAAAGTCTGATGACTTACTTGATTCCGAATCAATTAGGAATTGAGCAGACGTAACAACAACATCATCTTCATTTAAACCGCTCAGAATCTCGATACTATCTTTATCAACTCGACCAATAGTTACCTCAATTGATTTAAACTGTCCGTCACCTAAGGCGAGGACGACTCTGTCTTGCTTGCCTGTGCGTATGACCGCTTCTTTAGGAACAATAATCGCACTGTCGGCTTGATTCGCATGGATCGAAACTTGTGCGAACATATTGGGCTTTAATTGAAAATCAGGATTACCAAATTTCAAGCGAACTCTAAGTGTGCGAGTTTTACTGTTTAATGCTGGGTAAACATAGTCAACCACACCTGTCCAATCTTCTCCGGGCAAGTAGTCTAGAGTCATCGATACTGGCAACCCTTCTTTGATAAGCGCTGCATCTCGTTCAAACACTTCAGCCTCTACCCATACTTGGTCAAGTTTGCCGATACTAAGCAAAGTATCTCCCGGTTTCACATAGAAACCTTCTCGTATCTTTAACCCATCTACAACACCTGCTTGAGGCGAATAAAAGGTAATTGTTTGTTGAACTTTTTTTGTTTGCTCTAGTTCTTTAATCAAGCCTGCTGAAAGTTGTAAGGCTTTAAGACGATCTTTAGCTGCCGTAACTAACGAGCCGTTATTGCGCTTTAAGGCGATTAACAATTCTTCTTGAGCATTAACTAACTGGGGAGAATATAAGCTGTAAAGGGGTTGACCTTTTTCTACAGGGTCACCCTCAGCCTTAACGTATAGTTTTTCGATCCAGCCATCAACACGTGGGTGGATATGAATTAGTTTATCTTCGTCATATTGTACATAACCCACCGTAGAGATTTCAGTGTGCATATTTTCTAGCTCAACAGGTGCGGTACGAACACCAAGATTATTCACCACATGAGGAGCGACCCTAACAGCACCGGGGCCGAAGTCATCAGTTGATGATTCATCTTCATACACAGGAATTAAGTCCATCCCCATAGGAGATTTACCGGGCTTGTCCCGGCGGTAGTTAGAATCCATCGGGGCAACCCAATAAAGCGGCTTTTTCTCTTCAGAATTTGTTTTCGGTCCTTCAGAGTTAGGATTTAGGAATAAACCCAATGTCCCAGCACCTATTGCTGCACCAATGATGATCGCGATAATTATTTTTGTATTAGATGACATTATTTCTCTCCGAATTTACCAGTGTGTGCGGGTGCTGATTTTGAATGTGACTGTGCGAAGAAATAATTGATACGAGTTACTGTTTTCAATGCATCAACATCTATTTTTAGTGCGGAAATTCTGGCATTAAGCATTGCGATTCTAGCTCGAACAACTTCAGAAAAATCACCATCATCGTTGGTATAAGCAGTCAACGAAGCTTCTGCGTGGTCGTGGGTTTGCGTAAGCAATTGTTCTTTATATATTGACTGCCTTTCTGATAGTCTTTTCAGCTGCCTTAGCTCTTTTTCAATTTCGCTAATCATTTGTTTTGTTAACAGCAATTTCTCTGTTCTGACAGCTTCTGTTTCCGCGATTGATGCGGCAACTTGTTTATCTTGTCTATTTTCAGTGAATAACGGTAAATCAAACGTCACACCAACAGAAAACAAGTCTGCTCTATTATCTCCTGATGGCATATCATCACGATAGGCATAGCTGGCGTTTACTCCCCACTGGGGCTTATATTGTTGTTTGGCTATATCAACAGCTGTTTCAGTCACTTTTTTCTGAACATCAATTGAGCGAATCGCAGGGTGATTTTCTAATTCTAATGCCAGAGCATTTCGCGAATAATGAGCCTTCTTTAAAAATGCGGGGGTTTGCAATCGAATTTCAGGTAGAGTTTCTGAGACATTGAATGCCATTGGTTGCGCGTCAAAATCAAACGCTTTTTCATAGTTACTGTCATCATAAAGATGAAGCCATTCGTTTAGACGAGCAATTGAGGTTTCTAATTTTTGCCTCTGGACTGTCAACCTATCTTCCAATTGAACGATTTCTAGTTGTGCTCGAATGACATCTTGTTGTCTTGTTTTTCCAATCACATTTGAGTAACTGGCTTTTGCTATCTCCGCCATCTGCTCAAATAGTTCCCAATCGTTCTCGATTAACTTAATGGTTTGTTGCGCTAGAAAAGCGTCTAACCAAAGTTGGGAAACTTCACTTTTCAATTTCGCCTTACGATTTTCGCGTAACAGCGGGTATTTAGTTGATTCGATTTTTAGCTGTTGTCGTTTGAGTTCCAAACTATCTCCTCTAGGAAACATTTGAGAAACTCCAACTTTAAATTGAGTCATACCTTCCTGATCTAAGTTCCATGTATCTGTTGGTAAATTCATCATGCCCACAGACATAATAGGGTCAGGCAATGTTCCAGAAGCTATACTGTTATACTCAACAGCTTGCTGTTTCAACTTGCTGCCGTGCAGCCAAGGGTCATTTTGCTGTGCTAATGCTATCGCCTGATCAAGTGAAATGATCTTTTCTGCTTGGGCATAAAATGCAGAAAATCCGATCATTAAACTAACAGTAATCTTTAACAGACTTGGAATTCCAAATTTCATTAGAATTGCTCCTCATAGGTTTTCACCTCTGCATACACTTCGCTAGTACCATCTTTAAATAGAATCAACACGTTATAAGGCATAAAACGTTCACCTACTTCCATCCCCGGAGAGCCAACAGGCATCGCTGGGACTGACAAACCAATGGCGTTGTTGTGTTTTTCAGCTAAAAATTGTTTTATGAATTTGGCAGGCACATGCCCTTCAAACGCAAAGCCATTTCTAGTAACGGCTGTATGACAAGAGCGATAATTAGGTTTGATACCGTACTTAGTTTTTATATTGGAGATGTTGCGGTAATCTTTGGAGTGCGCAATCACCCCTTCATCTTCAATATGGGTTATCCACTTTTTGCAACATCCACAAGTCGGAGTTTTGTAAACTAATAACTCGATTAGCTTTGCTTCGACATGACTTTCATGATTATGCTCGGTAGCGTGAGTAAACGCTGGTATTAGCAGTATAGCTACCGCTAACTTAAAAAATAATTTGATCATTTTGCCCCCAGACAATGCTGGATAAAATATAGGCGCAATAGCGCTTAATTAATTAACAAGAAAAGTTATTCTGTGCGTAAATTTTGGACGCACTAACCCTGTGTTAGGCAAATATTGGTGGACGGAAAAGGGAAGTAGACATTGACTTTGGGTGTTCAGCGCCTTGGTTCACTATAGCTTCAGTAAAGCCCAAAATATCAGGTGAACCATTGTTTGAATTCAAAAATGTGACTGATGTACATG
>CBFHMK010000008.1:0-133061 GCA_965656965.1 uncultured Porticoccaceae bacterium | reverse complement strand
ATCATCCTGATAGGCCTTGGAAAGTCGATTTGATGTGTTGCTGCTATTGGCATGCGCTATGGTCACTTTGCCACCAGCGCTAGATACTGAAGTTGCACGAAAAAGATCGGCAGACTGGCAATCAAAAATTAAAACCAGGTCGTTGGCCTGCAAACCATCCGGATTATCAGCCGTCTGAATATTGGCATTATCTGCTGACATGTTGCCCGTCAGCTGAACACCGGTCCCGCGCACAGACTGCAATGTAATCACATCTGTGCCGCCCAATCTGTTGACGCTACCTGGGTTAGTCCAGCCAGCGCCGTTTTCAAATACCGTTAAACTATCAGTAAGCACAGCATAGCTGGGTGGCGATTGAGCAATAATGTTTGGGCTGATATCTGCCAGATTGCGACAGCCAGAATAACCCGCCATGCGAATATCGTAGAGCAGCGTATCCATCGCGTAGCGGCCATTCTCCTGAACTCTCGAGAGCTCTTGATTGAGACTCGACATCTGTTTGCTAGTGGAATACACATGCACCATGCCGGCCAGCAGAATAAACTGCACAGCCATGGCCACTAGTAGCTCGACCATACTCAACCCTGACTGTGCTGTGCAGGACAACGGTCTCTTCACTAGGGCAACCTCAGGGTCAAACTAAACTGCTGCAGACTATTGCCGCTAACACCAGGACTATCATCCCACTGCACCAATAGGTTACAGATTCGAGTAGCTGTGACACAGGCCACTGAGCTGGTAGACCCTGGTAGTGCAGAACTGAGATCTGCGCGCCACTGCGCCAGATCAGTGACTTCTAAACCGCCATCGCTGGGTACATTAGTAGCCAGCTCAATATCATAATCCCCGGCCAATGCTGCTGAGGGATTAGCCCGCAACTGGTCAATTAGCCCCATGGAAATTACTGCAGCCTGACTGCGGAAATACGCGCTATGGGTATTAGCCACAGCGGTTAGCTGCAGCTGCATGGCGCTAAACAGACCAATCACTGCCACCAGAATCGCGATCAGTACCTCTATCATAGTGACACCGGTCTGATGGCTATATTGTTTAGTCGGCCCGTACATCAGCTGCAGTCTCCATAGCTTGTTTCGGGACGCCCTGTAGGCTGAATCGAAATAATTCTTGAGTCTATGTTGCTGCAATCGCCTGGGGTTAGGGTCATGGAAAATAGGGCATTGTTGGGTACTAGGGAGCCACGGGGGTTAAAGAGTAAAAAGGTATCATCTGGCACATTGGTGGCAACTAGGGTCAGGGCAATATTGCCCTGCAGAGGCTCCCACTGCATAAGAATATCTTCGGCGTCTTCGTAATCACCATCGTTATTAACATCCGCCTGTACTGTCCAGCCATTATTCCAGTCGCTACCACTGCGCGATGCCACCCTGACCTGAGTACCGCGCTTGATGGCTTCGCTGCGCGCCATGTGAACGCTGTATACCAGATCATTGGTGGCAGATGAGATTTGATTATTATTAACAAAGGTAACAAAGGAGGGCAGCCCAATAGTTAAAAGCACTGCGACTATTGAAATAGTAACCAACAGTTCAACCAAGGTAAATCCGTTGCAAAATCTGGAACTAAGACAGGAATTCATTGCTGTAACCTTACATCCGCTGTTTCGGTTGCCGCACTGATATCTGGATAGGGTTTAAAACCTGATGGAAATCTCAGCGCAGCTCACAAGTCGCAGAATGGTAACAACTGGGGCAGGTAGAAACCGTGACGCCAGTCACAGGATATCTGGATCTGGTCGCTTAACTGGCAGGGCAAAACAGTCTAGACAGGCTCTTGATCCTGCTCTTCGACGGGGCTCTGAGCATCGCCCATCATAATCCCTATCCAATGAGTATCTGGCTGATTCTCCAACGCAATCTTGATCATAATGGTCAGGGGAATAGACAGCAGCATACCCACAGGGCCAAATACCCAGCCCCAAAGAACCAAGGAAACAAACACCACCAGTGGAGAGAGATTGAGTCCTCTGCCCATCCAGCGAGGCTCTACAGCGTTACCCATCACTAGGTTAACCACCACAAACCCCGCCAGAGTTAAGCCTGCATGCAGCAGACCCAGTTGCACCAGGGCCAAGAGTACTGCCGGAACAGCAGCTATAAATGAACCCACAGTGGGTATAAA
Organism: uncultured Porticoccaceae bacterium; assembly: GCA_965656965.1. Lineage (GTDB taxonomy): Bacteria > Pseudomonadota > Gammaproteobacteria > Pseudomonadales > Porticoccaceae > HTCC2207. Next base: position 130,922 of record CBFHMK010000008.1, on the reverse strand, counting down.
GTTAAGCAAAAATGCCAGCAGCCCCCAGAGCACCGCATAATCCACACCGAGAATGCTCAGCCAAATAAATATCAATAGCCCTGTCACCAGACTAATGGCTGCCTTGATGGCCAGATAACTATGCACACTATTAGAAAAGGTTGTTAACCATGCCTGGGACCCATCCCCGCCGCGAGCCAGGCGCAGTTTTTCACCAAAGTCCACGTTCTCAGCGAGAATAAATACGACGGTGAGCAGTATCATTACAGCATTGGTCATTACATTGCCAAAGGATGCCAGGGTACTGCCCACCAGCCCCATAACGGCACCGGGGTCAAAACTGGACTGCCACTGTTGAGCATCGATCTCAACACCGCGCAGGCTCAACCACTGCTGCACCTGGGTGCTCATATCAGAGAGTTTGGCGGAGTAAACGGGAATATCCTGACGGAAGCTCTCCACTGATGAGCCAATCACCGCCGCTAGAAGAAGGCCCACCAGAAACACCAATGCCACAATCAAGATAATAGCTAAGCTTCCCGGTACCTTGCGCTCCTTCAACCAGTTCAGTAGCGGCGAGACAATCATGGCGATAAAGACCGCCAACAAAAACGGCACTAATAGCGGCCCGGCCATTTTCAACCCGGAAACCACCACCACAAAGGCTGCACTAACCACCAAGAATTTTGCTATGGGTGAGGGTTTATCAATCATTTCTGTGCTCCATCGCGGTTATCTGGGCATTTAATCTTTCAGCAGTCACAGCCAACTGGGTGCGGCCTTCCTCAGAAAATATCACCAACCCTGCGCGCTCTGTCATTGTAGTTTCCGCTAACATAGCACATTGCAGACGAATTTTATCTAGCTCAGGATCATGCCGAATCGGCATACCAATAAATACATCCCAGTCCGCAACTGTGGCGGTTTCATTAAGCACTGACTCCAGCAATACTCTGATATTAATCGCTTCCACTCTGTAGACCGGCACAGCTATATAGCGAAATACCAAGAGGGCCACCAGAATCACCACAAAAGTCAGCGCAACAGTAATCATGAAATTCATTGCTAAAAGCCCCTAGGGAAATATCAGTAACTTGAGGGCCATCAACAATGTCACCCCGGTAATAATTGGTTGAACAAAACCCGATCCGCGCTTGATCACCAGATTGGATCCCAGTCGCGCGCCTATTATTTGCGCCACTGACATAGCAATGGCTAGCGACCAGAGCACATAGCCGTTAAAGATAAAAATTACCGCCGAGCTGCCATTGACAGCCAAAATCATCAACTTGGTCTCTGCGGTTGCCCTAACCAGATTATGACCCAGTAACCAGACAAACAGAAACGGCATAATGGAACCCATACCAGGCCCAAAAAAACCACCATAAAAGCCCATGCCCAGTGCCGCAGTGCAGGCAAACAGAGGCTGGGTTATTTTCTGCGGATGATCCCTGTCACTGACTTTGGGAGAAAATAGGAAATAAAGCGCAATAGCCAGTAATAACAGAGGTATCAGTCGAGTCAATAACTGGGCATCCAGGCTCTGCACTACCAGAGTACCCACGGCAGCACCGACAATGGCGCATAATACCGAGAGTCTAAGAGATTTTATATCTATGAGGCCTTTGCGAAAAAAATTCCAGGCTGAGGATAATGTACCCAGAGAACTTTGCACCTTATTGGTTGCCAGGGCGCTGAGCGGGGGCAATCCTGCCCAGAGCAAGGCAGGCAGAGTCAGCAGGCCACCCGACCCGGCGATAGAAGAAATCAGGCCGGCAAAAAAAGCCACCAAAACCAAAATAATCTGAGTGCTAGCAGCTATTTCCATAATAGTAAGTACTAACTATTGCTTATCTGGGTGTTTCCCGTGATAGCGTTTGTAATGCGCCATGATGGCCTCCAGATCAGCCTCATAATCGCCGGTGGGTTGAAAGGTATCCCCAAGAACAACTCGCTTGGCGGGAAAATCCAGCCCAATCATTACGATAGTGCAGTCAGTTGCCTCAGCCATTCGCAAGAACCCGGTCTTCCATTTATCGACTTTTTTACGCGTCCCCTCTGGAGCCAAACCAATAACAATTCCATTCTCTCGCTCGACCAGTTTGGTGACATTTTCAACAATTGATTGGGGCTGCGAACGATTGATCGGGATGCCACCGAGCCATTCCATAAACCAGCGAACGCCAGGTTTGAATATGGTGTGTTTGCCGAGCCAACGCAGACGAATATTGAGCCCCAAAATAGCACCCATGGCAAAAACAAAATCCCAGTTAGATGTATGGGGTCCACCTATAATTAAGATTCGCTGGAGATCGGGAATTTGCCCGTCTACACGCCAACCAAAGACCCTCAATAGGGTACGACCAAACCACTGAGCAAGTGCACCTCTATTGGCACGTAAATGTTCTGGGCATTGCTGTTGAGATACAGCCATCGGCTTCTTGCTCATATTTCGTCTCTTTATTTTTAGTTCTTTCTGCGCTGCTGGGTGAAAGCACAGTATTCGCTTTAAAATTGATCCGGATATCGGCCTTTAAACTGCTGGTAGTATCCAATAATAGCGGCAATATCTGCCTCATTATCGCCCGTCGGCTCAAACACCTCACCAAGCACAATGCGCCTGTTGGCAAAATCCAGGGCACCCAGTTGAATCACACAGTTATTTTTCTTGGCAATACGTAAAAATCCACTTTTCCATTTTTTAGCCTTCTTTCTCGTCCCTTCCGGTGCCACAGCCAGAATAAGACCATTATCTTTTTCAACCGCTTCATCAACATAACCCATAACCGCATCGGGCTTAGCTCGATTGACCGGAATGCCCCCTAGCCAGCGAAAAAACCAGGCTACGCCAAACTTAAAAATTGTGTGTTTGCCAAGCCAGCGCACTCGGGCATTAATACCCAAAATAACGCAGATGCCAAAAACAAAATCCCAGTTGGAAGTATGGGGCGCGGCTACCACCATAACCCGCTGAGAGTCGGCAATTTTACCCTCCAGATTCCAGCCACTGGCGCGATAAAATGTGCGTCCAAACCAGCGTGTCAGTGCGCTGCGGTTAGTACGTAAATGCTCGGGGCATTGTTCCTCAGAGACTGGGATAACTTTCCTGCTCATACCTTTAGCTTCTCTGCCTTTTGTTATTTTTCCAACCGCTGTCGGCGGTTACTAATGCTCTCTGGTTGCGCGGAAAGCGATATCAGGGTGTCGCTCTTGCGCCAGCGAAAGATTGACTCTGGTAGGCGCTAGATAGGTGAGATGGCCGCCGCCATCTACCGCCAGATTTTCTTCGGCTTTAACACGAAAAGCCTCCAGAGTTTTAGGGTCATCGCATTCGGTCCAGCGCGCCGTATGCACATTGACTGGCTCATAAATAGCCTCTACCCCATATTCCTCTTTAAGCCGGTAAGCTACTACATCAAACTGCAGCTGTCCCACAGCGCCAACAATAATATCGTTATTGCGGAATGGGAAGAATACCTGAGTACTGCCCTCTTCCGACAGCTGACGAATACCATTTTGTAACTGCTTCGCTCTAAGCGGATCCTTGAGCCGGATACGCTTAAATAGCTCTGGGGCAAAGTGAGGAATACCGCTGAACTTCAGTGCCTCTCCCTCAGTAAAGGTATCACCAATCTGGATAGAGCCATGATTATGCAGACCAATAATATCTCCAGCCACGGCCTCTTCCACCGAGATGCGCTCTCCGGCCTTAAAGCTGAAAGCATCAGCCACTCGCACATCTTTGCCCGTGCGAACATGCTTCATTTTCATACCTTTGCTGTACTTGCCCGAGCAGATCCGCATAAAGGCAATACGATCACGATGTTTGGGGTCCATATTGGCCTGGATCTTAAATACAAAGCCGCTAAATTTAGCTTCACTGGCAACTACTTCCCGGTCCAATGTCTGACGCGGCTGTGGCGCAGGGGCCCAGCGTACAAAATCATTTAGCATCTCACGGATACCAAAGTTACCCAGAGCGGTGCCAAAAAATACCGGCGCCAGTTTACCGGACAAAAACTCATCCATATCAAACAGATTAGTGGCACCTTTGACCAGTTCCAATTCTTCCAGCACATCATCTGCATAGTCCCCCAGCGCCTCCCGGGCCTCTGGTGACTCTAGCCCTTTAATCTGAATATCATCGGCTAAGGTATGCCCCTTGCCCTGGGTATAGACATGGATAGTATCTGTATAGAAATTATAAACACCGCGGAATTCACGCCCCATACCAATCGGCCAGTTGATTGGCGCCGCTTTAATTTTTAACACAGCTTCAATTTCATCAAGCAGGTCGATAGGGTCGCGAATATCCCGATCCATTTTATTCACAAAAGAAAGAATGGGAGTATCACGCAATCGGCACACATCCATCAGCTTAATGGTGCGATCTTCCACGCCCTTGGCACCATCAATCACCATCAGCGACGAATCTACTGCGGTTAAGGTTCGATAAGTATCCTCAGAAAAATCCTCGTGGCCCGGCGTATCCAGCAGGTTAACCATGCAGTCGTTATAGGGAAACTGCATGACAGAGGAAGTCACCGAGATGCCCCGCTCTTTTTCCATCGCCATCCAGTCAGAGGTGGCATGGCGATCACTTTTGCGACCCTTTACCGTACCCGCCACCTGAATCAGATTGCCGAGCAGCAATAGCTTTTCAGTGATGGTGGTTTTACCCGCATCCGGGTGGGAGATAATCGCAAAGGTGCGCCGGTCTGAGGCTGATTGACTCATGATTCTTCTGACTGCCGTTAAAAGTCGCGCATTATAGCCTTGCCTTGGTTAGGGGTCAGCTTTTATCGCAGCCTATGCCAAGGCAACTGGATTGAGGATCGAGTCACTGTAAATCACCAATCAGGGCCGCACTGAAATCTAAATTCGGACAATTACTCTAGGACCTTGAAGAAATAACGCCAGAAGCCCTAGAATGCCAGATAGCTTTATTATTTTGATCGCAGCTTAAGGTCAGCCAAAGACTGACCATCTTATTTAAGAATCCGGGAGAGGTTCATGCTTAATCTAACTCAATTTATGACGGCCGCCGCCGATACGCGACCAACTGCAATCGCCACCATTATGGGTGATCGCCAAATTACCTGGGCCGAACATCGCGATCGAGTATCGCGGCTAGCCAGTGCGCTGCGCGACCTGGGTGCTCAGCGGGGTGATCGGGTGGCCATACTGGCGCTTAATTCAGACCGCTACACCGAGTATTACAATGCAGTGTGGTGGGCTGGTGCCGCCGTTGTGCCAATGAATATCCGCTGGACCGCGGCAGAGAATGTCTATTCCCTCAATGATTCAGAGGCCGAAATTTTATTTATTGATAAAGCCTTTGCGCCTATGGTGAAACAGATTAAAGAGCAGTGTCAGCTTCTAAAAACCGTAATTTATCTGGGCGACGAGCCAGCTCCGGCAGACATGCTTGGCTATGAAGATTTAATTGCCAACCACAGCCCATGCGAAGACGCGCGCGCGGGAGGAGAAGATCTGGCGGGCCTCTATTACACAGGTGGCACCACTGGATTCCCCAAAGGGGTAATGCTGCCCCATAGGGCCCTTTGGTTTAACAATCTGGTTATCGCGAAAATGCTCAATGTTAGCCCGGAGGCCCGCTACCTGCATGCGGCACCCATGTTTCATCTCGCAGATGGCGCCGCTGGTGGTGCGCAATCAGCCATGGGGGCAACACATGTTTATACCCCCATGTTTGATATTGAAGCTGTCATGAGTGCCATTGAGACCCATCAGGTCACCCATGTGCTGCTGGTACCCACCATGATTGGCATGCTGCTTAATTCCGACAGCTTTGATCCCAAACGCCTCGCCTCATTGCAATATCTCCTCTACGGTGCATCACCCATGCCAGAGGGGCTTTTGATGCAATTGATAGAGCGTATGCCGGACCTGAAAATTGCTCAGGGTTATGGGCAGACTGAACTAGCCCCAATCGTCTCCACCTTGCAACCGGAATTCCATGTGCTCGGCTCCAGCAACTCTAAACTGCGTTCCGCCGGACGCGCCGCACCGGGGATGGAAGTTAAAATTGTTGATGAGAATGGTAAGCGAGTGGCTCTTGGTGAAGTCGGCGAAATCGCTGCCCGTGGTATGGGCACCATGCAGGGCTACTGGAAACTCGAAGAAAAAACCGCGTCTACCATGATAGATGGCTGGGTGCATACAGGCGATGGCGCCTATATGGATGACGAGGGTTTTATCTTTATCGCCGACCGTATTAAAGACATGATTGTTACCGGTGGGGAAAATGTATTTTCAGCAGAAGTTGAAAGCGCTATTTCACAGCATCCATCCGTGGCCGAAGTGGCGGTGATCGGCATCCCCGATGATAAATGGGGCGAGGCTGTCCATGGCATTATCGTACCCAAGCAAGGTCAGGCACCGACTCTGAACCAGATTATTGAACACTGTCGCCCGCTGATCGCTAATTATAAATTGCCTCGCTCCATAGCATTGCGAGATGAGCCCTTACCCGTCTCTGGAGCGGGCAAGGTACTCAAGCGAGACCTGCGTATTCCCTATTGGGGAGACAGCGAGCGTCAGGTCAACTAGCTGGCGCCTCAAATCGCTTTGTAGTCACAGGCTGGGGGCGAGCGGCCTTTTCTCTGCCTGCAGCCTAATCTTGCAAGCTATGGTGCCGACAACCCAGGGCGTCATCGCAATTCTCTAGCATAATTTTTCTCCAGGTCAGCTTGGGGATCTTGGCCGCCCTAATAGCATGATCGAGCTCTGCCAGATTCACCCTGTGGGATTGAGATTGGCGCGATTGCGCATGACTGAGCAAATCACTGTCCACCGCTGGAAAAAAATAAAGGCGAACGCCTGTCTCAGACGCCGCCTTGCTGGCAATTGAATCCAATATCGACCCAGTCGTTGCTGATTCTAAGTGAGTACTGGTGGTCTCCAAGAGAGGCTCTTGAAGCGCACGACCGTTGTAGATTTTTGCATTCCCTGTAGGCGAATGTGTCGCGGAGCTAATACGACTCTCCTCGCCTCCAGAGTTATCAGATTGCTTGCAGCCAGCCAAAATTAACCAGCAGCCCATAAGCCATAAACGCCCCACAGTTAACCTCTCAGGTCGGCATTAACGGTCGCAGGCAACCTATCAATTGCCTGCACAGATCCTTTACCCAGTGTTTTTTCGTCACTGCGGGAAGCTAATGTAAATCGTTATCACAGAAGCCCAAAAATGGTCATTGCAACTTCTATGTAAAAGTTAGGTTTTGGCTACTAAAGCGCGGCTGATACGGGTTTTAGTGATTTATTTTTGTTCTGTTTAAACTTGAACCTCCACCAATGCATTGCTATGCTTTGGGCTCCTTATTATGCTAACTTTTACATAGAAGTTAACATTGAGAGTTAAAAAATTCCCAATATAAATCAATGTGTTAAAAAAGTTTTAGCCAAGCGCTGCATTAAACTTTCCGAGAATTAAGGTTTAACTATGCAGACAAATAAAACAGTCCCTCGCAATGCAAACCATCCCAAAATTGGCTCCTCTATCAAGGTTAATCCGATTACCGATCTCAGCGCTATCGAGCGCATAAAACAGCAACTCACCGACAAACCGAGAGATCTGTGTTTATTCACATTGGGTATCAATACGGCCTATCGAGCCAATGAATTGGTATCAATCAAAGTAGGACAGGTGGATTATCTAAAAAATTGGGACCGACTGGATTTAAAGCAGAGCAAAAATAACAAATATCGCCCCACTATTTTGAATGCCAATGCCATCGATGCTATTCAGGCTTGGCTTGAGGTTCATCCAAATACCCATCAGGATGCGCCATTGTTTGTCTCTCGGAAAACCAAACAGGCGCTGCGCAGTGTGACTGTCACCAATATGGTTAAACGCTGGTGCGCCGATGCCGGGCTGCGGGGTAATTATGGCTCCCATAGTTTGCGCAAAACCTGGGGCTACCATCAGCGCAAAACATTTAATCAACCCACGGTGTTGCTTACTCAGGCCTATGGCCATAGCTCTGAGGCACAGACTCTTGAATATCTCTGCATCCAGCAGGAAGAGATAGAGGCGCTGTATGTAGCCGCTCTTTGAGGCCATTACCCAGATTTGCTTATTGGGTTGAGTCGGGCAGGCATATATCCTGGGGAACTTAGTATTCAATGCTGTTGTTCGGAGTTAGTAACTAACGTCCAATCCAGCCACCAGATCGACGCGTAGTACCCACATCGTGCATTAATTAAATTTGGCGATACTGCACTGTTGCAGTATCGTCTTGGCTATCTCAATACCTCTCAGGGAATCCTCTGCAATGAAATATCGCGGCCAAACAGACTATGACCACCAAGGCCCCTCGCCTCAAACTGGGGTACTGCTGTGCAATCTGGGCACTCCCGATGCGCCCAAAACTGCAGAATTGCGTCGCTATCTGAAAGAATTCCTCAGCGACCCGAGAGTGGTTGAAGTGCCGCGCCTGCTATGGTGGATGATTCTTAATCTGATTATTTTACGTATTCGCCCGCGTCGCTCGGCCAAGCTGTATGCCAGCGTCTGGTCCGAAGGTGGTTCGCCACTGATGGTGCACAGCACCAATCAGGTAGACGGTGTAAAGAAGATTCTCGATGAAAAATTTAAGCGTGATGTACCTGTGGTGTTGGGCATGCGCTACGGCAACCCCTCTATGGAGTGCGCCATTGCTGAGTTAACAGCGCAAAATGTGCGCGATATTACTGTACTGCCCCTGTACCCCCAGTATTCCGGTGCGACCACAGGCTCCACCTTCGATGCGGTGGCTCAGGTATTTACCAAAACGCGCTGGGTGCCGGAATTGCATTTTGTCGGCAGCTATCATCAGTCGCCCCTCTACATCGGAGCTCTGTGCGACAGCATCCAGGCCCATATTGACGAGCATGGCATGCCAGATAAATTCATGTTCTCCTACCATGGCACCCCCGAGCGCTATCTAAAGAAGGGCGACCCCTACCATTGCTTATGCCACCAGACCACTAGGCTGGTCAGAGAAAAAATGGGACTCGACGAAGATCGCATTATGACTACCTTCCAGTCACGATTCGGGCGCGAACCCTGGTTGCAGCCCTACACAGACAAAACACTGGAAACTATGCCGGCCGACGGCGTTAAGCATGTGGCAGTCATTTGCCCTGGGTTCTCCTCTGACTGCTTGGAGACCATCGAAGAAATTAACGATGAGGGTCGCGAGATATTTACTGAACATGGCGGCGAGACGTTTCACTATATCCCCTGCCTGAATGCTCAACCCGCTCATCTTGAAGCCCTGGCGGAGATTGCCAGCAAAAACCTTTAGGAGCCGTAACTGTCTGCCCACAGCTGTAGAGGTTCGGCACAGGGCTGGCTTAGTTTTAATGTAGCCAGCTCATCTGCCCGGGTTTTCCCCGCATTTATTATCAGTATTGGCTTGCCCAGTTGTTGTGCCCAGAGACAAAAGCGATAACCGGAATAAACCGTCAGCGATGATCCCACCACCAACAACCCGGCGGCTTGCTGCAGCTGCGATTGCGCTTCAGTCAGGCGATCTTTGGGAATGGAGTCACCAAAAAAAACCGCGTCGGGCTTAATAATCCCCCCGCAGTGCTCACAATCAGGAATTTGCATCTTGCTGTAATCAAGGTGATCAATATCGGCATCACCATCCGGGGCTATAACGGCAATTATACGACTGTACTCCGGGTTATTTTGCTCCAGCCAGCGCTGCATCGGTGCCCGAGGATATCTGATACCACAGCTCATACAGGATAGGGTATCCACGCGGCCGTGCAGATCAATAACATTGCGACTGCCCGCACGCTGATGTAGTCCATCGACGTTCTGCGTCACCAGGCTAGACAGGAGGCCAATATTCTCCAACGCTACCAGAGCCCGATGGGCGCTGTTGGGCTGGGCCTCAGTCATAAACCGCCAACCCAGCATATTGCGCAACCAGAAACGCTGACGAGCATTTTGGTCAGTCATAAATTGCTGATGGGTCACTGGCTGTTTGCGCTGCCAAACCCCTTCGCTATTGCGATAGGTAGGCACACCGGACTCAGCACTGACTCCAGCTCCGGTTAATACCAACCAATTTTCTTGAGATCTCAGTATTGAGATTGCCTGCTCCAACATAGATCCTCGCCTAACAGCCATAAACTTTATACGCAGGCCAGAGGGAAATTGCCTGCAAGCCGCCAAAAATAAGGAATTATGCCTGTCCTACCCGTATAATGGCGGTTTTTAACAGCATCGATTTTAGCGTCATGAATAATACGGAAATTAAAGCCTATATGCAGTCTGTTGGCATTGCCGCCCGTGAGGCGTCTGTTGTGCTTGCGCGTGCCGGAACCGCAGTGAAAGACAATGCTCTGCTGGCCATCGCTAACAGCATCGACAGTGCTCGAGCTGACCTTCTTAAAGCCAATAGCCAGGATATGGCTAATGGCCTCAACAATGGCCTGGATAATGCGCTGTTGGACAGACTTGAACTCAATGATGAGCGAATTGACGGGATGATCGAGGGCCTAAAACAGGTTGCTGCACTGCAGGATCCTGTCGGGGAGATCACTGATATGGGCTATCGCCCCAGTGGTATCCAGTTGGGCCAGATGCGCGTTCCTCTGGGCGTTATCGGGATTATTTATGAGTCTCGTCCCAATGTCACCATCGATGCGGCAAGCCTGTGTTTAAAATCTGGCAACGCGACTATTTTGCGTGGCGGTAGTGAAGCCATTCATTCCAATCAGGCTATTGCTAAATGTATTGCCGCAGGGCTGATTGCCTGTGACCTGCCTGACAATGCGGTACAGGTGGTAACCACCACAGATCGAGCGGCGGTTGGCGAGTTGATTACCATGACTGACTATGTGGATGTGGTGGTACCTCGCGGGGGTAAAAGCCTAATTGAGCGTATTAGTGCCGATGCCAGAGTGCCTGTCATCAAGCACCTGGATGGTAACTGCCATGTCTATATCGACGACCGCGCTGATCTGAAAAAAGCAGTGGCTATAGCGGACAATGCCAAAACTCACCGCTACGGCGTGTGCAATGCCATGGAGTCACTGCTGATCGCTGAGTCTGTGGCCAGTAAAGTGCTACCTGAACTGGCGAAAATCTATACCGAAAAAGACGTTGAAATGCGCGGCTGTGAAAAATCTCGCAAACTTCTCAGTTCAATTATTCAGGCGACGGAGCAAGATTGGTATGAAGAATATCTGGCGCCTATTGTGTCGATAAAAATCGTCTCGGGGATTAATCAGGCCATAGACCATATTAATCAGTACAGCTCCAAGCATACAGAGTCCATAGTGACCGAAGACTTTAATCGCGGTCGTCGCTTTATTGCTGAAGTGGATTCGAGCTCAGTGATGATCAACGCTTCAACCCGCTTTGCCGATGGTTTTGAATATGGCTTAGGCGCTGAGATCGGCATCTCAACTGACAAAATACATGCTCGGGGCCCTGTGGGTCTCGAGGGCCTTACCAGCCAGAAATGGGTTGTATTTGGCGATGGGCAGATCCGTCAATAATATGGCTATAGCTCTGTTTGGTGGAACATTTAATCCAATCCACTTTGGTCACCTCACTGTTGCCACCGAACTGGCAGAGTTGCTGCAGGTGGACAGGATACAACTGATGCCCTGCGCGTTCCCCCCTCATCGAGGGCAGCCTCAGGTCAGCGCAGAACAGCGTTTGGAAATGCTTGAGCTAGCTGTTGACGAGCAGCCTCGACTGGTCGCAAACCCTATAGAGCTTCAGAGAGATGCACCCAGCTACAGTATCGATACTCTGATGCTGTTGCGGGGGAAAATTGGTGAGCAGCAACCCTTATTTTTCTGCATGGGCATGGACAGTCTGGTAAATCTCCCGACCTGGCATCGCTGGCAGGAGCTATTAGATTATGGCCATATAGTGGTAGCCTCGAGACCTGGCAGTGCAATGCCAGATTCTGGGCCCTTAGTAGATTGGATTGCTGCATATGGCTGCGATGACCTCAGCCATATGCAGCATCAGCCAGCAGGCAGGGTACATTTTTGTGGCCTCAGCATGTTGGATATTTCAAGCACTGACATTCGCCATAAACTAGCCCAAGGCCAGACTATAGATTTTTTGACCCCGACCAAGGTGGTCGAGTACATTCAACAGCATCACTTATACGAGTAAATAATTGCCATGACGCAAGCCCTGAAAGACATTGTTATCAACGCCCTTGAAGAGATCAAGGCCATCAATATTTCAACCATTGATGTACGCGAACTTACCGGCATGATGGATACTATGATTGTGGCCAGCGGTAACTCTAACCGTCAGGTCAAATCTCTGGCCAATACTGTGGTGGTGGATGCCAAAAAGGCCGGCTATAGCCTGATTGGCGTCGAGGGTGATGATACCTCCGAATGGATTTTGGTCGACTTCGGCGATGTTATTGTGCACATAATGCTGCCCACTACCCGAGAATTTTATGATCTTGAGCGACTATGGTCGCTGCGTCCGGGTGATATGCCCGAAGATGGCTCGGGTGATGAGACTACAATACTGGGCGCCCCCGAGAACGGCGCAGACTAAGGCCCATGAAGCTTAGGCTGATAGCTGTAGGGACCAAAATGCCAGCATGGGTAGAGTCCGGCTGCCATGAATATGGCAAACGTATGCCACCGGAGCTGCGCATACAGTCAGTAGAAGTACCCCTGGGCCCACGAGGAAAGAGCCAGTCGGCAGCCGCGGCTATCCAGGCTGAGAGTAAAGGGCTATTGAAAGCTCTTGGCGACAATGATTTTGTGGTTGCCCTGGACGTGTTGGGCAAAACCATGAGCACAGAAAAACTCGCCGGCAACCTGAGCGACTGGCAAATGCAGGGGCGGGATATTAGCCTGATGATTGGCGGGCCAGATGGCCTCAGCAAGGATTGTTTAGCGCGAGCTAATATGCGCTGGTCATTATCGGAGCTGACGCTGCCGCACCCTCTGGTGCGTATTATTTTAATGGAACAGCTGTACCGGGCGTGGACGATCAATAGTAATCACCCTTATCATCGTGCCTAGATGATTGGATAAGCCATATGAGAGATGATGCAGCTTTTATAGACCCAGCTCGAGAGCGCAGAATTTTCAGCACGAGACTGATGATTACGGCCCTTGGCGTGGTTCTTATGTTTGTACTCATCGGCTTGCGCTATATGGATTTGCAAATCAGTCGATATCAGGACTTTGCAACTCACTCTGACAATAACCGCGTACACACCCGACCTGCAGCACCCGCCCGCGGACTTATTTACGATCGCAATGGCGAACTGTTAGCCGATAATCGCCCGGCCTATAACCTGAGTATTGTTCGTGAGCGCTCGCAGGATTTGTCGCAGCTACTCGATGACTTATCCCAGCTTATTGCTATCTCTCATGAGGATATACGGCGCTTTGAAAAACGGCTTAAACGCCGCAAACCCTTTGAACCCACCGCACTAAAATTTAAGCTCACCGAAGAGGAGCGCAGCGTTCTGGCGGTCAATGCCTTTCGACTGAGTGGTGCTGAGATCACCGCCCGCCTGACCCGTTACTATCCTAAGCGAGAGCTATTCGCCCATGTTGTTGGCTACGTGGGTCGCATCAATGACCGTGAAATCCAAAAGATTGATCCCGTCGCCTACAGCGGCACCGACTCCATTGGCAAAATTGGCCTCGAAAAGTACTACGAGCAGCAGCTGTTGGGTGCGGTGGGCAATGAGCATGTTGAAACTAATGCCCGCGGTCGTGTAATGCGCGTATTGGAACAGCTAGAGCCAGTGCCCGGTGCCAATCTAACCATGCATCTGGATAGTAATTTACAAAAATTGGCCCACGAGGCTTTTCAGGGGGAGCGCGGCGCGCTTGTCGCCCTGGATATAAAAACCGGCGGAGTGCTGAGCATGGTGAGCGCGCCCAGCTATGATCCCAATCTGTTTGTATCTGGCATTAGCCAAAAAAATTACAATAAACTACTAAGCTCTGACGATCGCCCAATGTTCAACCGGGCTATTCGCGGGCAATATCCACCGGGCTCTACCATCAAACCTCTGTTCGGCCTGATTGGGCTGCATAAACAGACAATCAACATGGACTACCGTATTGAAGATCCTGGCTATTTTTATATGGAAGGTATCGAGCGCCCCTGGCGCGACCATAACTCAGAGCGCGGCGGCCATGGCAATGGGGTCGATCTGGCCAAGGCAATCATCGAATCCTGTGATGTATTCTTCTATAAGATGGGCGTAAAAACCGGCATCGATCTACTGTCAACCTATGGTGAACTATTTGGGCTGGGTACCCCGACAGGTATTGATGTGCCTGGAGAGCGCAGGGGCATTATGCCCTCAAGGGAATGGAAGAAGAACGCCAGACAGCAGGCTTGGTTTAATGGTGACACCATTAATGCCAGCATTGGGCAGGGCTTTATGCTGACAACACCCTTACAGCTTGCGGTGATGTCTGCACGGATTGCCTCGAGGGGAAAAATGATTCAGCCGAGACTGGTAGAGAGTATCAATGGGGTTCCCTTGGAGATACCAGAGCCGACGGAAACGATCTCTATCGATAAAAAATACTGGGACTATATTCACCATGCGATGAGAGATGTGGTGCATTCACCCCGAGGTACGGCCAAGGGCATTAGCAAAGGTCTGGACTATCAGATTGCCGGAAAGACCGGTACCGCTCAGGTGATAAGTATTAATGCTGAAGAGGAATACGATAGCTCTAAGCTAGATAAGAGCCAGTGGGACCATGCACTGTTTATTGCCTTTGCTCCGCTGGATAACCCGCAGATTGCCGTGGGTTTGATCGTAGAAAATGGCGAACATGGTAGCTCTGTGGCGGCGCCAATCGCGCAGCGGGTGATTGACGCCTACCTTAAATCAAAGCTCGCAGATAATACTGAACTAGCAGCCTCAGCCAACCAAACTCAGCTAGCAAACCAACGGGAGCTGCGTCAATAAATGCATAAAGATGATTTTGTACGGCGCTTGCAAAGCCCTGGCGGAGACCGGCGCGCCAGCCGCTCTCTGCATATAGATATCCCATTGCTGCTAATACTAGTCGCCACCTGCCTGGGGGGACTTTTTATACTTTACAGTGCCAGTGGGCAGAGTATTTTTTATATTAAACGTCAGGCTACCTTTATGCTGCTTGGTTTTGTGGCAATGCTGATCGTGGCACAATTTCCAGTGCGATTCTGGGAGCGTTGGGCGCCTGTACTCTATGCTATAGGCCTAATCTCTCTTGTTTCTGTGCTCTATTTTGGGGTGGGTGCCAAGGGGGCGCAACGCTGGCTTGATCTCGGCGTGACAAGATTCCAGCCCTCTGAGTTAATGAAAATTGCTGTTCCCATGATGATCTCCGCTTACCTTGGTAAGCGCCTGATACCGCCATCGTTTAAACATGTATTTTTTACCCTGGTAATGATCCTGATTCCGGTATTTCTAATTGTTAACCAGCCAGATTTGGGCACTGCACTCTTAATCTTTGCATCCGGATTTTTTGTGTTGTTTTTAGCCGGGCTGGGTAAGCGCTATCTTGTTAGCACCTTCGTACTTGCCATGGCGGCTATACCCAGCCTGTGGTTTTTTGTGATGCGTGACTATCAGAAGCAGAGAGTACTAACTCTACTGTCGCCTGAAGACGACAAGCTGGGGGCTGGCTGGAATATTATTCAATCAACGACCGCGATTGGTTCTGGAGGCTGGGCTGGTAAAGGCTGGACGCAGGGTACTCAGTCGCAGCTAAATTTTTTGCCGGAAAGTCACACAGATTTTATTATCGCCGTGCTGGCAGAGGAATTTGGCCTTATTGGCGTGTTAACCCTGTGCCTCGTCTACTGTCTATTGGTAGGCCGCTGCATGATGATCGCCCTAAAATCTCAGTCGCAATTCGGTCGCCTACTGGCAGGTAGCATCAGCCTGACTTTCTTTATCTATGTGTTTGTTAATATGAGTATGGTATCCGGCATGCTGCCTGTAGTGGGCGTACCCTTACCATTAATTAGCTATGGCGGGACATCAGTTGTGGCTCTATTTCTAGGATTTGGTATTCTTATGGCTATTAGTACCGAGCCCAAACGGATTAGGATGAATCTGTGAAAAATCTGACAAAAACTTTTGTATTCTTAACGGCCTGTATCCTGGCAAACCTCTCACTAGCAGACTACTCAAAGCACCCTGAGGCTGCTGCCTTTGTCGACACCATGGTCAGCAAGCATAATTTTGAGCGGCAGCAGATCCTAGACTGGCTATCCAATGCCAAGCACCAGAGCTCTATTGTTAAAGCCATGAGTCGCCCAGCAGAAAAAGTGAAGCCCTGGCATCAGTACCGAAAACATTTTATCTCTGATCTGCGCACCAAACATGGCGTGAAATTTTGGCGCGAAAATCAATCGACTCTGGAGCGTGCCGCGGAAGAATTTGGCGTGGATCCAGCTATTATTGTCAGTATTATTGGCGTCGAAACCAACTATGGTCGCAATACCGGAAGCTACAAGGTAATTGATGCTCTGACTACATTGGCCTTCGATTACTACACCTACACAAACAAGCGTGAATCTCGTAAAAAATTCTTCACCATTCAGCTTGAGCACCTATTTCTACTTGCCAGAGAACAGCAACAGGACCCATTGAGTCTCAAGGGTTCATACGCTGGCGCCATGGGCTGGGGACAGTTTATGCCTAATAGCTACCGTAACTATGCGGTGGACTACGATGGTGATGGCTTTGCTGATATCTGGACCAATCCCACGGATGCTATCGGCAGCGTAGCCAACTATTTCACCAAACATGGCTGGCAAAAAGATCAGCCCGTAGCAACCAGAGCCCATATTGAGGGCAGGGTCAGTGAAGAGGGGCTAAACAAAATGAAACGCCCCAAGACCAGTATTGCCGACCTTGTGGCAATGGGCTACCAACCTGTAGAAAACTTTCCCGGGGATACCAAAGCCTTCCCAATGCGATTTAAAGCCAAATATGGCGACGAATACTGGATTGGCCTGCATAACTTTTATGTTATAGGTCGCTATAACCCGCGCACCAAATACGCCCTTGCGGTTTATCAACTCAGTGAAATTATCCGGACTAGCCACTGTGCCTCCGCAGAGTACTGTTAACCGCTGCATTGGCATCCTGCCGGCTACCTTAGCTGCAACCCTTGCCCTAACCAGCTGCAGCCCTGCGCCGACTCTGGGCCCGTCGGCTCCAGATGTCGATGGCCCGGGTGAGCAGGTAGATACCAGAGCTATCCGCAATCCACTGCCCAAGGTAGAGCCCATTACTAGGCTGGGCAATAAAAGCCCCTACAGCGTATTCGGTAAAACCTATGAGGTTCTGCCCAGCAATAAAAACTATCGCGAGCAGGGCATCGCCTCATGGTACGGCAAAAAATTTCACGGTCGCAAAACCTCCAATGGTGAGGTCTATGATATGTATGGCATGACCGCGGCTCATAAAACACTGCCCATACCCAGCTATGTGCTGGTCACCAATCTGGATAATAATCGCTCGATTGTTGTGCGTATTAATGACCGAGGCCCATTCCATGACTCGCGCCTAATTGATCTGTCCTATGTGGCGGCTCTAAAGCTAGGCTTTGCCGACCAGGGTACCGCTAAAGTGCTTCTGGAGAGCCTGGACCCCTCCAAAGGAAAGCGCGAGCCATCGCCTCAGCTCAGCCGGCCTGCATTTAGTGACAACCAATCTGCAGACAGCAGTCTGCCCGCACTCAGTCAGGGCCGCTATTTTCAAGTCGGAGCTTTTGAAGATCTTGATGCTGCGCAGGGTTTGCAAAAAACAGTTAGAGGCTATACCTCGCTGCCCATTCTGGTGCATAAAAAGGACCAGCTTTTCAAAGTTTGGATCGGGCCTATTGCTGGCAAGCTTGAGTTACAGGTATTGCGAAAGGCCCTTCAGGAATCGGCTAATATTCCCGGATTTATTATCTTGGAATAATCCTCAGGCCAGCTGGCTCTGAGATGTTCCAGTAATCAGTACAACTATGTTCAGAGGGGGCGCATAAGCCGCTTTCTGGTGTTAAACTAGGCTCCCTGTTTATTTTGACTTTCGGTGTGTTCCCTATGTTTACCAAACGGATATTGTCGTCAGCAATCTTCCTCTTCTGTCTCTTGGCAATGTCTGCCACCCAGGCACAGAGACTGATCCCAGCTGCCCCGGAAATTGCTGCTAAGGCCTGGATACTTGTGGATGCACAGACCGGTCAGGTGCTGACAGAACAAAATGCCGACGAGCAACTACCACCCGCTAGTCTGGCTAAGATGATGACCACCTATATTGTCTCCAATGAGATCAAGGCTGGCCGCATCAGCGAAGATGATGAGGTGCTAATCAGTGACAATGCCTGGGAACTGGGTGGCGCCAAAACTGATGGTTCAACAATGTTTCTCAGCCCGCGCTCCAGGGTGTCGGTGCTGGACCTGATGCATGGTGTGATCATCCAATCTGGCAATGATGCAGCCATAGCTCTGGCCGAGTTTTTAAGTGGTGGAGAGGTGGCATTTTCTGACAGCATGAATCTGCAGGCTGAACTAATGGGAATGACTGGCACCTATTATATGAACGCCACAGGCTTGCCTGCCGAAGGCATGGTTACCACGGCCCGCGATCTCTCGTTGATCGCCCGCTCTATTATTCGCGATCACCCCGAGTACTACAGCATCTATGCAAAAAAATATTTTGAGCACAATAATATCAAGCAGCCTAATCGCAACCGCCTGTTATGGCGCGACAAGAGTGTCGATGGTTTAAAAACAGGCCACACAGAGGAAGCTGGCTACTGCTTGGTCGCCTCAGCAGAGCGTCGTGATATGCGACTAATCTCGGTGGTACTGGGCGCGAGCAATGATGCCTCCAGAGCCAGAGAGTCACAGAAGCTGCTGTCCTACGGCTTCCGTAATTTTAATACCAAGGTTATCTATGCTGCGGGTGAGTTAATTAAAGAAAACACCAAGATCTGGTACGGCGCGCAGGAGTTTTTAAATCTCACTATTGCTGAGAATGTGACACTGACATTCCCCAGAGGCTCTGAAAAGAATCTGACCGCTAATATCCTGGTTGATGAAGAGATCAAGGCGCCTATTTTTAAAGGTCAAGAGCTCGGCCGACTGCAGGTCAGTCTGAAGGACGAAATGATGGTTGATGTACCTCTGGTAGCCCAGACAGATGTTGCCGAAGCAGGTCTTTTCTCACGACTGCTTGATTGGATTATCTTGTTTTTTACCCAACTAATATCCTGAGATGACGCCAGTGACTGAGCAAGAAGCACCACAGATTGAATTTCCCTGCAGCTACCCAGTGAAAGTAATGGGCGATACCCACCCAGAGATGTACGAGCATGTACTGCAGGTTATGGAAGTCCATGCCCCGGGATTCGATCGCAGTGAGATCACTATTCGCGATAGCAGCAAAGGTCGCTGGCAATCTATCACTGTGGTGATTACAGCCACTGGAAAACCCCAGCTATCGGCTATTTTTGAAGCCCTCAAAAGCAGCAGTCGAGTGAAAATGGTACTCTAACCATGGGTCAGCCTATGCCACTGATTATTCGCCATTTGGGGCTCTGTGAATATGGCCAATCGTTCGCGGCTATGAAGGCGTTTAATGAACAGCGGGACGAAACCACGGCAGACGAAATCTGGTTTCTGGAGCATCAGCCAGTATTTACTCAGGGTCAGGCTGGCAAAGAAGAATACCTTCTCATGCCCGGCGATATACCCGTTGTAAAGAGCGACCGTGGAGGTCATGTTACCTACCATGGTCCCGGACAGATCACTGCCTATCTGTTGATTGATCTAAAGCGTCTTAAACTGGGTGTGCGCGACCTCGTCAGCTTGATTGAACAGGCTCTGGTTGACACATTGCAGGAATGGCAAATTAGTGCCAGCCCAAGACGCGAAGCTCCAGGGGTGTATACAGAAGATGGCCAAAAGATTGCCTCACTAGGTCTGCGTATTCGCAAAGGCTGCAGTTACCATGGCTTGAATTTTAATGTGTCCATGGATATGTCCCCCTGGAAACGTATCAATCCCTGTGGGCTGGATGTTCCTATGACACAGATAGCAGATCTGATTGACCAGCCGCCCAGTATAGAGACAGTCACAGAGGTATTGGCTGAATTACTGGCTCTGGGACTTGGTTATAATAGCTATGTGACCGGCAGCAAACAGGTCGTTGTAAATTGAATTATCTACAGGAAAAACCATGACATCAGAGTCTGTTACACCACCCAAGCGCACACGCCGATTACAGCAGGGTGAGAAACTGCGCAGTGCTGATAAGGTGGAGCGTATTCCGGTCAAGGTTATTCCTACTAAAACCATCCAACGCAAACCTGAGTGGATGCGTATTCGCCTGTCTGCGTCACCCAAGGTTCAGCAAATCAAAGATATTTTGCGCAACCACAAAATGGCTACAGTCTGTGAAGAAGCCGCCTGCCCTAATCTGCATGAATGTTTTAGCCATGGCACAGCGACCTTTATGATTATGGGTGAGATATGCACCAGACGCTGCCCGTTCTGCGATGTAGGCCATGGCAAGCCCAACCCACTCGACAGTGCTGAACCAGGCAACCTGGCCAAGGCTATCCATGAGATGGGGCTTAGCTATGTGGTTATAACCTCTGTAGACCGTGACGATTTGCGCGACGGTGGTGCCCAACACTTTGCTGACTGTATTCGTGAAGCGCGACTGCTATCACCAGCATTAAAAGTCGAGGTGTTAGTCCCTGATTTTCGAGGCCGTATGGCGCCGGCGCTTGAGATTCTGACTGAGACAGCGCCCGATGTCTTTAACCATAATATGGAAACTATTCCACGTCTGTATCGAGAGGCGCGTCCCGGTGCTAACTATGCCTGGTCACTGAAACTACTGAAAGAATATAAGGCTCTCAACCCCAATGTACCCACCAAGTCTGGTCTTATGGTTGGTTTGGGAGAGACTAAAGATGAGTTGCTGAGAACTCTGGACGATTTGCGAGAACATGATGTGGATATGCTAACTGTCGGCCAGTACCTGCAACCCTCAGTCAATCATCTGCAAGTTGACCGTTTTGTGCATCCGGATGAGTTTGCCGAATATACCGCCTACGCAGAGAGCATTGGCTTCTCTCAGGTTGCCTGCGGCCCTCTGGTCCGCTCGAGCTATCATGCTGACAAGCAGGCCCGCGGAGAAGCAGTTACCTAGTCTTCTACCCAAACCTCGCGGAGAGGCTCACCAAAATCATCGTAGATTATCTTTTTCTTCGGCCGTTTTTTAGGTTTGGAGAGGGGCTCCAGTGGCTTTTTCTTTTTGCGGCTATCCAGGGCTGAAACCACATCATTGACATAGGTTCTGGTTTGCCGGGGCTCGCTACTGACAAATACCGACTTCGATCTCGGCTGGTCTGCAGGCTCGCCAGTTTCACCTGTGTTGCATTTTTTAATCTCACCACCACGGGATAAGAACTCTTCCGTTTTACGGCGGAGCTCTTTGCGCATCGATTGTTTAGATCCTTTGACCACAGCCGTATATCTGTCCTTTTGTTAATGCACCAGTCTAACAAACTGAGTATTTTAAGTGTATCCAATCAGCCATTAGGGGAAGAGTTCTAACTGCATGGCCAGACTTTGGTCAGCACTGTCAACAAACCGCACACCTATACCCAATAAACGCACTGGGCGCTCACCTCTCTGCCAGGCCTGCTCACAGAGGTTTTCAAAACTTTCAACCGGCAGGCCTTTGACCATTTGCCGCTCGACCGTTGTCGCAGAGAAATCATTAAACTTCATTTTTATAAACTGTTTGGTCACCAGATAATCGCTATCGACTCGCCGCAGGCGACTGCGCAACTCTATCAGCAGCTCGGGCAACTTAGCGAGACAGGCCCCATAGTCCTGCAAATCATCTGAGTAGGTATGCTCGACACTCAGGGACTTGCGGCGACTATTGGCGTTGACTTCACGATGGTCGCGGCCAAAGCTGAGGTCATGCAATCGCTTGCCAAATACCCCGAATTTATCTACCAGCTCAACCAGGGATTTTTTCTGTAAATCCCCACAGGTAATAATGCCCAGGCGGCGCAATTTCTCATTGGTCACCTTGCCAACACCGAAAATTCGCTTCACCTGTAAAGTTTTAACAAAGCCGTCTACATCTGCTGGGGTTATCACAAACTGTCCATCTGGCTTATTGAGGTCGCTGGCTACTTTGGCGAGGAATTTATTCGGGGCAATCCCAGCCGAGGCCGTCACACCGACCTCCTGGGCGATGGTCTGCCTGATCTGCTCGGCAATGAGGGTGGCGCTGCCCTGACATTCATCGCAGTCTGTAACGTCTAGGTAGGCCTCATCTAAAGACAATGGTTCTACCTTGTCGGTGTAGCGATAAAATATCTGCCGAATTTGCTGGGCGGCCTCTCGGTACTTAGCCATGGTTCCAGGGATCACTACCAGATCAGGACAGAGTTTCAGGGCCTGACCAGTGGGCATTGCCGAGCGCACACCATAATGACGCGCCTTGTAATTACAGGTGGCAATCACGCCACGGCGATCAGATTTTCCGCCAATGGCAATAGGAAGGTTAATTAGGGAGGGGTCGTCGCGCATCTCCACTGCAGCATAGAAGCAATCACAGTCGCAGTGAATGATTTTTCTCAAGGAAACGCCCGCATCCATAAAGATACGGAGCTCTCAGCTAGGTAGCCGACACAGCAATCATGCAGGGTCGTCTTCAAACTGATGCTCCGCCACTTTAAAACCCAGCTTTTTGGAAATCACGCCGGGCAGCAAAAGCATGGCTGGCGTTAGCAGAAGGGTTAACACGGTGGACACGATCAACCCATTAACTATCGCACTGGCCAGAGGCTGCCACCAGGACGCTACCATACCGCCAATAGTATAGCTGCGGTTAACTAGATCTATGCTTATCCCGTTAGCCAGGGGTAGTAAGCCCACAATTGTGGTTACGCTGGTCAGCATCACCGGTCTGAACCTTGATTTGGCCGCTTTGTAAACCGCATCAGTGGGCGACAGGCCAGGGTCACTCCGACGCAAATAATTGTAGGTGTCGATCAGTACAATATTATTGTTAACCACAATACCTGCGAGAGCGACGATGCCCACACCAGTTAAGATGGTACTAAAGGTCGCCTGAGCGATTAGCAGACCCAACAGCACTCCAGCGGTAGACATAACAACAGAGAATAAAATAAGGCCTGCCTGATAAAAGCTATTAAACTGCATCACTAGCATAATCAACATCACCGACATGGCCAGAGAGAACGCCGTTGATAAAAATTCCGCTGCCTTCGCCTGCTCTTCATTGGCACCACGGAACGTAATATTCACTGCTGACCCAAAATCCTGTGTCTCTAGCCAGTCCCCAATCTGCCCAGTTAGATCATCGGGCAGATAACCCTCTTCTGCATTAGCCAAAATAAATACGGTCTCGACCATATCGATGCGCTGGATAGCATCAACTCGAGGTCTGGCCAGCCGCTGACTAAAGCTTCCCACTGGCACCGCACCCTGAGGTGTATTAACTCTAAGGCTATCAATAGAGGCCAGCTGCCGGTCCTGCTCTGGATAGCGCAATCTGATTTCAATTTCATCATCAGCATCATCTGGACGGAATTCACCAATCATTACACCGCCAGTGACCATCTGCACCATATTACCTACATCTGCCACATTCACGCCTAGCATTGCAGCTCTTGAGCGATCAACCTCGATTTCCCACTGAATACCTGCCAGCGGAGAGGTATCCTGAAGGTCTCGGACACCCTCAACATTATCTGCAATCCACTGTCTTATGAGCGCTGTAGCTTTGTACATAGCCTGACGATCTGACGAGGAAATCTGCACCTGGATATCCTTGCCTGTCGGGGGTCCTGTCTCCATTTCCATCGCTGAGACATAGACACCTGGTAGTGACTGGGTGCGCTGGCGAATATCTTTAAAGACTTCGGCACTGCCCCGCTCACGCTCGTCGCGAGGATAGAGTTCGACGAGAAACGAGCTAATTTTGTCGCGGCTAACATCGGAACCGTAAACCAGCATACCGCCGCCCGTTGCATAACCATAGAGCTTATGGACGCCAGGCACAGCAGAAACGATCTCCTGCACCTGCATGGTAATTTGTCGCTGTTCTTCGAGGGACATATTACCCTGCGCACGCACTTCTGCCATTCCGTACTGGCTTTCAATAGCTGTAAAGAATTCCTGTCCGGCATTAAATCTGCCATAGAGATCAAAAATAGCCACCAGGAGTAGCATCGAGACAGCTGCTGATATCAATGGATTCTTAATAACCGGTTTTAGAACCCTGAGATAACCATTCAGCAGAGGTTCCAATAAGGTTTTTACCGACTCCTCTGACTGATGGTCCTCTGGAAGTTGCTTTTGTTTACCGCGACGGCGGGCCAGTGCGATCCCCAGGGTCGGCGCAAAAATCAGTGCATAGGTAAGAGACCAGGCGAGTACTGCAAATACAGTGATTGGCAGATAGGACATAAAGTCTCCGGACACACCAGGCCAGAAAAGCAGCGGTAAAAATGCAGCCAGGGTGGTTCCCGTGGAGGCGATAACCGGGATGGCCATACGACGCACCGCAGCTATATAGGCTTCTCTGGTGGGCAGTCCAGCAGCGGCCTGAGTATTGGCAAATTCCACAACAACAATAGCGCCATCAATCAACATACCCAGGGACAGCAACAGCCCAAACATGACCATAAAGTTAAAGCTATAGCCCAGAACATTGATAAAGATCAGGGCGCCCAGCAGACAGAAAGGGATACCAAATCCAACCAACATCCCGGACCTAACACCAAGGGTTGCAACCACCAGGATCAGCACCAGGCACATGGCGGTAATAATATTACCCTGCAACTCGTTGACCATCTGGTTGGTCATTACAGATGAATCGAACACATAGCCTATATTCATATCGGCGGAGAATTGATCCCGCGATTTCTCTACTGCGGCCCTGGAGGCGTCTACTGTTTCAATAAGATTGGCATTGAGGCGTTTGCGCACCTCTATCGCAATGGCTTTTTCGCCATTAATGAAGCTATAACCGGCGGCATCTTTAAAGGTTCTTCGCACCGAGGCTACGTCACCAAGGGTGATAGACCCCTCGGCATTATTGCGAACCGGCAGTGCTCGCACATCTTCTGCAGTCTCTATTAGCGCTGGAATTTTGATACCAAAGCGGCCCTGAGCTGCATCCAGTTCACCAGCGGGAATCAGCAGGTTATTGACTCTAACCGCACGCACTAGCTCGTCAATCCGCAAACCGTACTGTTCTAGACGAGAGGGATCCACGATTACATCGACCACCTCATCACGATCACCTGAGACATCAGCCGTGAGCACATCCGGGAGCATTTCCAGTTCGCGCTGATAATACTTCGCCGCTCTAAACAGCTCCCGCTCAGTCACGTTGTTGCCCGAGAAGGTAATCACAATGGTCGGCTCTGGGCTGGGGCTTAGCTCATTAACTATGGGCTCTTTGGTCTCCGAGGGAAACTCTGCCTTGGCGCGATTGACCGCTTCACGCACTTCGGCAACAATCTCCTTAATATTGTCAGCCACTTCAAATTCTGCAGTCACTGTCACCATACTCTCTCGAGCTGTAGCCTTTACTTCTTCCAGACCATCTAATGTCTTGAGCTCTTTTTCGATTGGCCTGATCAGTAACCGAGCCCCGTCTTCTGGAGAAATACCATCATGTCTCACCATAATCATAACGACCGGGAGAGTGACATTTGGGTTTAACTCTACAGGCATGGATAATCGTGACCCCGCGCCTGCAATAAGAATCAGCAACATAATGGATAATGTTGCTCTTGAATGGTCGACTATGAGACTAAGAAATTTCATTTTGAGATCAGATCCAGACTATCGTAGTGCAGCGTTAGCTGGAAAGGCGGCTTCTACCCGCTCACCATCAATCACATAATTTTGACCCACAGTAATCAACACCACCTCATCAGGCAACCCTGTAACCCATATGCCCTCTCCGCTTTCACCCACGGTAGAGACCAGAAAAGATCTAACTATCTGATTTCTATCCACTACTCGGACTACGGTCTCACCCGAGTCATTGAGCAGGATGGTACTCGCTGGCACCAGATGCCCCCTGACGCCAGCTATCTGAATGTTCATCTGCGCAGAAACGCCAGCTCGTATAGATGGCTCGGGGTTCTCCATGGTGGCCTCAACCCGGTAACCCTTGGTTACTGGATTCGCCTGATAAGCTAAGTAGGAAATCTGCGCTCCACTGTGCTGTTTGCCATCGACCCCAATCACCGCCTGGTCGCCTTTGTTAAGGCTGCCCACTTCAGTCTCAGTGACTAGGGCCTCAATTTTTAATGGATTCAGTTCGACTACCGTGGCGCAATGACTACCGGGTGAAACAAAGTCACCGACCTCAACAGGTCGCACTTCGACTATGCCATCAAAGGGTGCTACAACCTGAAGGTTTTCAACATCCAACTGTGCGCGTTTAACATTGGTTCTAGCAGACGCTAGTGCAGCCTTTGCTTTGGAAATAGCCAGCTCTGATTGATAGCCAGCACTTTTAAGTTTTAGCGCGCCTCGATAGGCAATATCCGCATTCTCCAGAGCCGCTCTGGCCTGAGCTAGGCGAAAATGGCGGTCCTCAGGATCAATTTGACAGATGCCCTGACCCTTCTCAACAGCGTAGCCCTCTTCAATTAGAGTGGCTGAAATCTTTCCTGGAACCTGCGCCAAGACCCGAACCGCTCGGTTAGCTTTTGTTTTTGCTCGCAGAGAGACTGTAGGGCTAAAAAGCTGCTGTTCAGAGTAGGCTACCAGTACTTTGGTATATTTATCAGGAGACTGGCTGACAACCTCTACCGGGTCTGGTGAGGTTAAAAAACCGCTGGCGAACCAGGCACCAATAGCCAGAGAAAATATCAAGGCGAGACGCACGTTGTTGTTCAAAGAAACCTACCTTAGATCTTATTCGTCCACAGATATAAAAAAGTTGTTGGATGTACGTAAAATTAGGATGCTTAGTTTACTCGGATTTCAGGGTAGCTGTCGTCAAAAATACATCCTTTTAGAAAATATAGGATATAACTTGGCATTAAGGGGACCGATGCACTGTCGTTTAGGTCTCTAATTACTTCTCAGTCAACCTCCCAAGATGTGACCTATCCTGCAGAAACAGTATGAAAAAGCAGATGCCGTTTGTATTTCAATTAATCGCGCTTGCACTGAATATATGTCTGATGACAATAAGCCATCTAAGTCAGGAAAGGGACCATTCCGAGCGCAACTGCGACCTGCGGGATGTTGGGTAACAAGGATAGGATGAAGCCAAATGATTAGTAGAGTTAGGCAACGACTGCATCGCATTAAAATCGCATCAGCTCGTGACGTTATATTAGTTATTCTTTGTTCGATACTGGCCAGTACTGCCAATGCTACCGGCAATAATGAGCTAACAATGAATGGCGCCGCCATTTATGAGGACTTGGGCAAAAAGCAGTTTGTAGCTGCGCTCTTTACCCAGCTGCCACAGAGTAATGCTAATAGTATTCAGCTAGCTGAGAGCCCCAAGCGTATGGAAGTGAGAATACTCAATGACTATTCTAAGCGTCGCTGGTTGAATCTTTGGATGCAAAGTATCTCAATCAATAATGATAGAGCGAGCTTTTCGGGATCTGCTCAAGAGGTTATTGATATTATGCAGGCCCCTAAATCTGCGCCGAAGAAAGGCGACGTCATAGAGTATCTCTATGACCCAGGCAGCGGCACATCAGTGCGCTTTAACGGCACAGAGTTAGTCTCCAACTATCCAAACAATGTTTTTAATATTCTTTTGCGCACCTGGATAGGCCCTATCCCACCCTCAACAGCCTTTAAAGAGCAGTTATTGGGGCTTAGCGCAGACGATCAGGCCTTTGAGTTTTTACAGTCGGTGAAACCTCAGCCAAGTAGAATATCCTTAGCGGCCTCC
The DNA here is from genome assembly GCA_965656965.1 of uncultured Porticoccaceae bacterium. GTDB lineage: Bacteria > Pseudomonadota > Gammaproteobacteria > Pseudomonadales > Porticoccaceae > HTCC2207. Next base: position 102,963 of record CBFHMK010000008.1, on the reverse strand, counting down.
TGGATGGCTCCACCCCCAATACCTGAACAACGAGATGAACCTGTTGTTGAGCCTCTACCAATCATTGCTGAAGGAGGAACCACTGAACCTCAGGTTGATCCGCTGATACCTGAGCCAGTAATCGAGCAGCTTGCCAGTGAAGAGCCCGATCACGAGACTGGAGCGGAAAAGGTTTTAGACACTGAGAGCGCAGATTTGGAAGACAGCGTTTTAGATTTTGATGTAACCGAGGCCTTGGCACAACGCGATTACACGCCGCTGGTAGTTCGGCAGATATACAAAGCAATAAGCTATCCCAATCGAGCCGTAGAAAAAAATCAGCAAGGCACAGTTCGTATTGCGGTCTCCATTGAGCGGTCTGGGGAGCTAGTCAGCGCAACAATCACTCAGGAGTCCGACTTTAGAATTTTGAATCAGGCAGCCTTAAAAGCCGTTAAAAAGGCCGCGCCCTTCGCCGCATTACCCGACGAAATGAAAACCGATGTATTCGAAGTAAATCTTCCAATAACGTTTAGACTGCAGTAGTCGTTGCGGCATTTTCTTTTTGCCACTGGTCAAGTTTTGATCAACTGGCTATAATCCGCGGCTTCCCTTGACACGCAATCTAATGGAACCATTGAAATGAGCTACAACGACATACCAGCGGGTAAAGACCTGCCTAATGATATCAATGTTATTATTGAGATCCCCGCAAACCATGACCCGATTAAATACGAAGTAGACAAAGACAGCGACGCACTTTTTGTTGACCGTTTTGTCGCTACTCCTATGTTCTATCCAGCTAACTATGGCTATGTGCCTCAGACTCTTTCTGAAGATGGCGATCCCCTAGACGTGCTGGTCGTCACCCCTTACCCAGTGGTACCAGGCGCTGTAATTCGCAGCCGTGTGGTGGGCGTTTTAAACATGAGTGACGAATCTGGTATTGATGCCAAGCTGTTAGCGGTGCCCCATAGTAAACTGACTAAACTCTATGATCATGTAGAGGAAGCATCCGACCTTCCTGCATTGCTGATTGCACAGATTGGTCATTACTTTGAAAACTACAAGGCCCTTGAGCCGGGTAAGTGGGTAAAGGTTGAAGGCTGGGACAATGCAGAAGCAGCCCGTAAAGAAGTTGTAGCATCAAGAGAGCGCTACCTAGCTGAATAAGCTGTGTATTGGCTGTCTTGATGCAAAAACCCCAGCCTAGGCTGGGGTTTTTTATTAGCTTAGAAAGTCTGTCTGATCAGTAGCTATCTTGCAGGTCAGCAAATAGTACATCACTGCTTAGACCATGCTTGCGCAAGACATCACCCAAGCGGCGAAGAGCATCGACCTGTATCTGTCTGACACGCTCGCGGGTAAGCCCTATTTCCCGACCCACCTGCTCTAGAGTTTCCTCTTGGTGATTGAGCAGCCCAAAACGTCGCACTAGAACCTCACGCTGCTTTTCCGGTAGCTGTTCCAACCACTCGTTGAGTACGGTGGTAAGATTTTCGCCCTCGATTTGAGTTTCAGGACTAAAGGCACCGTCATCAGCAATGGTTTCTACCAGAGTTTTTTCTTTGTCTGCAACCGGCACATCAATGGAGCCAATGCGCTCACTTAAACTGAGAACCTTGAGTACATCAGCGACGGGTTTGCCCACTTCCTCAGCAATTTCGTCGGGGGTAGGCGCGTGATCCAGACGCTGAGCTAACTTTCGCGATGCTCGCAGATAGACATTGAGTTCTTTTACCACATGAACCGGCAGCCGAATGGTGCGGGTTTGATTCATAAGGGCTCGCTCAATGGTCTGGCGAATCCACCAGGTCGCATAGGTTGAAAATCTATACCCCAGCTCGGGATCAAATTTTTCAACAGCCCGCATAAGGCCGAGGTTACCCTCTTCTATCAGATCCAACAGCTCAAGGCCTCGATTGACATAGCGCCTTGAGATTTTAACCACCAATCGCAAGTTGCTTTCAATCATTCTATGCCGCGCGGCTTCACAACCTTTGTGAAACTTACGAGCATAAAAAACCTCTTCCTCGGCCGTGAGTAGCGGCGCGAATCCGATTTCTTTTAAATAAAGACTAGTTGCATCAATGACTTGATGACTTATATTCGGTGAGTCTTCCCTATTATCAGAAGCCGGAGCTTGCTGATCTACAATAAACGCTTCATCCATCACGTTATCATCCTTTTTGCACGATCTTCCATGTACTTAGCAGCCAATCCCGGCGCTAACCCAGAACCTTACCTCAGTCGGTAATTCTCTCCTCTCCCTATCAATTTCTTAGTTCTAACTTTTTTGTTATGTGGTTTTAATCTATATATACAGTTGGATTTACAGGGTTGCCGTCTTTCCGTATTTCGAAATACAACGTTTTCTTAGACCCCAATTTTGAGATTGTTTCCGTACTTTTTACAGTTTGACCCTCTTTTACCAGTATTTTTTCATTGTGAGCATAGGCACTAAGCAATACCTCACTATGCTTTATAATAACCAGCTTACCATATCCACGCAAACCGTCACCTGCATAGACCACAGTTCCGGGAGCAGCGGGTTGCACATCCAGGCTCGCACTTGACTTAATACTCAGGCCTTTACGCAGGTCCTTGGGGCTATATCCCTCAACTACCTCACCCTTTACAGGCCATTGCCAGCGCAGATTTTTGCTATAGACAATAGGCTTGGGAGCAGTTTTAAGGGCTGCCACAGAGCCGACATTGGCCTTTGCAGTCGAATAGCTCGGCGCTGTCGCACTGGGCGGAGTATTGAGCTTGATGCCTCTGGTCTTTAATGACAGTACCTGACCACTGCGAATTGTATAGGGCGGGCTAATGCCATTGGCACTTGCCAATTTACGCACATCTAAATCGTAGCGCCAAGCAATCGAGTAGAGTGTCTCACCTGCATTAACAGGATGGGTGGTAACACGCATACTAGGAGGCTGTTCACGAGTGCTTAGGGGCGCCGAATAGGTTGAACAACCACTGATCAAAACACAGAGAAGAGCTGACAGAGATAGGATTGCCTTGTACAAATTAATCTACCTGTGGACTATGGTCTTGATATTTAGCGCCAACATATTCCAAACCCAGCACTAAAATCAAGCCAAACACGAGTGCTGCAATGCACAGACTGGTCAAGGGGTCCTGGCCCACCAGTTCAGTAAACTGATGGGGCAGAAGATTCTCTGATGCCAACACAACGGTCTTTCCAGAGTCGCTAACAATCGATTGGGTAACCAGCTTCCAGGGCCAGATAACATTTAGGCTGCCGACTAAAAAACCGCACATAGTGGTGATAACCATGGTTTGATAATGGTTTAACAGCCAAGAAAGAAGGCGGCTGAAAAGCATCAGACCTATCAGGCCACCAGTTGCAAACACCAGCAGTATATCTATTCGGACGTTGGCAATTGCATCTATAAATACAGGGTAAAGCCCCAGTAAAACGAGAATAAATGAACCAGATATCCCCGGCAAAATCATCGCGCAGAGGGCAATAGTGCCAGCCAGGAACATGGTCAGATGATTACCCTCTAGGCTGACTGTTGGGGCGATAGAAATTCCGTAGGCAATCAGCACACCCAGAACAAACATAAGCCGATCAATTCGCTGGACTGGCGGATGCTGGCGCAACAAATAAATCACCGAGCCGAGAATCAACCCAGTAAAAAATGACCATAATGGCAGGGGATACTCTGCCAGCAAAAATTGCATGACCTGAGCCAGAGAAAAAAGACTGGTCAGGATACCCGCCAGCAGGACGCTCAGAAAGCCACCGTTGATATGTTTCCAAGCCGCAACGATGCCCTGTGATTTAAGCACCCGCAGGGCTTGCATGTTGAGAGACTTGATAGTCTCGATTAACTCAACATAGATACCACTGACAAAGGCAATGGTGCCTCCAGAAACTCCAGGCACTACATCGGCAGCTCCCATCGCTAGCCCTTTCAAAAACAGTAGTAACTGTTGTGCAATATTTGCCATGGCGCTTCCTCTGAAGTCTGGTGTGGGCTGTTAGCGCGAAAGACCGCCTAATAGGGGTACAAATTTCACCTTCTCGACTATCTCTTCATCAAATTCCGCAGAATCACCCACACGCTTAAGAACGCGCAGATCCTGAGATACGCCATTGCCAACTGGGATAACTAGAATGCCATTCGGCGCCATCTGGCGGAGCAGCTCTTCTGGTACCGTCTGAGGCGCGGCTGTGGTAATAATACCATCGTAGAGTGCGTGCTTTTCCCAACCAAAACTACCATCGGACAACTCCGCAGTAATATTGCCTAGGCCCAGCTTACGAAAACGATCCTTAGCTTTTCTCAGCAGGGGCTCGATACGCTCAACCGTATACACAGACTCCACTAGTTGCGACAGGATAGTAGTTTGGTAGCCAGAGCCGGTACCAATCTCCAGCACTTTTTTAAGCGGCCCTGCGCTGAGTAGAATCTCGGTCATACGCGCAACAATATAGGGCTGGGACAGTGTTTGAGAAAATCCAATGGGCAGAGCGGTATCTTCGTAGGCTCGGTGAGAGAGGGCCTCATCAAGAAAAATATGTCTGGGGGTCATTCTAATAACATCGAGCACAGGTTGACTGCTGATACCCTGATCTATCAGACGCTGAATTAACCGCTCCCTAGTGCGCTGGGAAGTCATGCCAATGCCAGCTAGTTCGATCGAATTCACCCATTACTCCTGTTCTGAACCCTTACTTGGGCTGCTTTTAGCTCGGCCTGTTGCTAGGGAGATAATATATCACAGGGCTTTAAATTCGGGGCGGAATAATTCTGCTATTTCCCGCAATAACGCCGTGGCATAGGCTCCTGCCGGTAGTGCAAAACTGAACTGCAACTGATCATCAGCTAGCCACTGGCTAACCAAATTTTGAGGATGCAGCAACAGGGCTCTGCGCTCCTGCTTTAGGCCGGCATGCTCCAGAGCATAACGCCAGCTCTGCCAGTCGGCTAAAACCTCAGTTTCAATTCTACCCACCTCGGCATTGCTATTGGATCGACCACGGCCCCAAAGCGCGCCAGACTGGTCGCCATCAATAGGCGCTAGGCCATTGATTTGCAAACGCTGGCTGACCAACAGGTTAAACAACCAGGACCGCGCAGCGGAGAGGTAGATGCCTGTGCCCTGCTTATTTCCTTTTAGCTGGTCGTTTTCGATCAGCTCAACCACCCGATGCAAATTGCCGCCGCCATGACCAAAGCGCTGCTCTGCAAAATAATTGGGCACTCCATGTTGGTGGATAAGCTGCAAGCGCTGATCTAACTCATCTCGATGGGGCTCAAATTGGCGAAGTACTATTTTAAATTGATTGCCACTATGCATACCGCGACGCAGCTTTTTATGGTGTCGATGAGCGGCAAGAATCTCAAAATCATCATGCTGAAGCTGCCTGAGGTCGAGTTCTTGACCCGGCAGATGTAGACTGAACCATTGACTGGTGACTGCATAGCGATCTTTCAGTCCGCAAAACCCAATATCTCTGCGTTTAATGCCTGCCAATTCGGCGAGCAGGCCAGCAACCCACTGACTGTTCTGATCACGCTTGCGAATGTGCAAAAGAAGGTGCTCACCCTCGCCACTGGGCTCAAGCTCCAGTATTTCATCTACCTGGAAATCTTCTGGACAGGACCGAAATAAAGCTCGGCACAGAGGCTCACCATGCAGACGTGGCATAAGGTGAAAATCGAAATGATCGCGGCGAATTACTCTAGTCTCCGTTATGATCGACCGAACTGAGAGGCCTTAAAAGCACAACTGCATGGCAGGCTATACCCTCTTCGCGACCACAAAAACCTAACTTTTCAGTGGTTGTTGCTTTAATATTGATCTGCTCAAGACTGCAGCCCAAATCAGACGCCAGATTGAGTCTCATGCTGTCTAGATAGGGTGCCATTTTTGGGCTCTGAGCGATAATAGTGACATCCCCATTACCTAGGACATAGCCTTTGCTGCGCATCATAGCCACTACCTTAGCGAGGAGATCTCGGCTATTACTGCCGGCATAGGCCGGGTCTGTATCGGGAAAATGCTGGCCTATATCCCCCAAAGATAGAGCACCCAGAAGCCCATCAATTAGCGCATGAATCAGCACGTCACCATCAGAATGGGCGATAAATCCATGTCGGTAGGGAATGCTAACGCCACCTAGAACCAACGCATCACCTTCACCGAAAGCATGCACATCATAGCCATGACCTATACGCATATCAGATTCTCCTGAGCACCCATTATTGGCGCTCTTGATTTTTCATAATGGCTTCAGCAATCACCAGATCCTCTCGACGAGTGATCTTAATATTATCCTGTCGACCCTCAACTACCAGTGGCTGCAGGCCTGAGTACTCGATGGCGGCGGCCTCATCTGAAGGTAACTGATTGCTATCCAGCATGCTCTGTATAGATTTTTTTAACAGACCAAACCGGAACATCTGGGGTGTCTGAGCCGCCCAATATTCTGCACGATTCACTGTGCTGGTGATGCGTTTATCCGCAGCTACCCGCTTTAATGTATCGTTGACTGGCGCTGCCAAAATACCACCCACCCTGTGCTCAGCTAACTCGGCAATCAACTGGGCTATATTTGTTGGGGTGATACAGGGTCGGGCCATATCATGGACAAGCACCCAATCATTATCCTCTGCCCTACTCTCTATTGCAGCCAGCCCATTGAGCACTGAATAAGCACGCTGCTCGCCGCCGGGTACCAGCTGCACTCGCGAATCATTACAGGCGGCTACTTTTGACCAGTAACCGGAACTGACATCGCAGGGAGCGACGATGGCCTCGATTATAGGCAGGCTTAGTAAACGACTCAGGGTATGTTGGGCGACCAGCGCACCATTTAGCTGGTGAAACTGTTTGGGAATATCTGCACCAAATCGCTGACCTAATCCCGCTGCGGGAACAATCGCCCAGTATTTTGGAGACCTATCTGTCATCATTAGCGCCCCGCTGGCTGACATTAGACTGGTTGTTTAGCACCTGATCGTCTTTATCAATAACCAGATAAAAAATCTCGCCCTGCTTAATCATACCAAGGTCCTTTCGAGCCTTCTCCTCAATGGAGTCAAGATTGCCTTTGAGGCTTTCAACTTCCTCGGCAATAAGCTCGTTGCGCTTTTCCAACTGTTGATTTTTTTGCTTTTGAAGGTCTAACTGTCGATCTAGCTCGGCCTTATGGGCGAGACTGCCTTCGCCAACCCACAGGCGAACCTGAAGACCGGCAAAGAGTATTATCAGCAGTATCAGCAACCAACGCATAATGTCATTCTATTCGCTTTTATAAGGCATTGGCCAATCACCCAATTACAGCTTGAATTCAGCCTTTCCTCTGTATGGCGCCACTGTATTGCCCAGCTCTGCTTCAATACGCAGCAGGCGATTATATTTAGCCACACGATCTGAGCGACAGAGTGAGCCCGTCTTGATCTGACCAGCTGCAGTGGCCACAGCCAGGTCTGCGATAGTCGTATCCTCAGTTTCACCGGACCGGTGAGAGATAACCACGCTGTAGCCAGCATCTTTGGCCATATTAATAGCGCCCAGGGTCTCTGTCAGGGTGCCGATTTGATTGAATTTGATAAGGATTGAATTGGCCACGCCCATTTCAATACCGCGGCTAAGAATACTGGTGTTGGTAACAAACAGGTCATCGCCTACTAGCTGCAAACGATCGCCCATTATTTCGGTCTGGTATTTCCAGCCATCCCAATCAGATTCATCCAGGCCATCTTCGATAGAGATAATAGGATACTGATCACTGAGTTCTGCCAGGAAATCACTAAAGCCGTTAGAGCTGTAGACTTTACCCTCGCCAGACAGGTCGTACTGACCATCTTTGTAGAACTCTGAAGCGGCACAATCAAGCGCCAAAGTCACATCCTGGCCCAGCGTGTAGCCAGCAGCTTCAACGGCTTCTTTGATAACAGCCAGGGCCTCGGCATTGGAAGCCAGATCAGGAGCAAAACCACCCTCATCGCCCACGGCAGTATTCAGCCCCTTAGCACCCAGAACCTTTTTAAGGGCGTGAAAGATTTCAGCGCCCATTTGCAAAGCCTGCGCAAAGCTAGTCGCAGAAACCGGCTGAACCATAAATTCCTGAATATCCACATTGTTATCAGCATGCTCGCCACCATTAATAATGTTCATCATGGGCACAGGCATGCTGTACTGACCAGCGGTGCCATTTAACTCAGCTATATGAGCATAAAGCGGCATCCCCTTATCGTCCGCTGCAGCTTTTGCGGCCGCCAGAGACACTGCCAAAATTGCATTGGCACCCAGAACAGCTTTGTTTTCTGTACCATCGGCGTCGATCATTGCCTGATCCAGGGTTGCCTGGTCTGAGGCATCCGTTCCAACCAACAGCTCTTTTATTGGCCCATTGATATTAGCAACAGCCTTGAGTACACCTTTACCCAGATAACGTCCTTTATCACCATCCCGCAGTTCGAGTGCTTCTCGCGATCCAGTCGAGGCGCCGGAAGGCGCGCAGGCAGTTCCCATTTTGCCATTCTCTAGAATGACGTCAGCCTGCACTGTGGGGTTCCCCCTTGAATCGAGAATTTCAAAAGCTCGAATATCTGCAATTTTACTCATGGTTTAGTGACTCCAATTTGGTGGTTAAGAAACAGTTCAAAGAAGAAAAAGGTTGCGCAAAACTTAGTTGCAGCCGAGATAGCCTACAATATCCTCAGAGAATATTTAGGTCTGGCTGTGACTTAATCAAATCATCAAAGGCTTTCATCTGAGCCAAAAATGGCTCTAGCTTATCCAGCGGAAGTGCGCTGGGACCATCGCAGCGAGCCTGATCCGGCGCTGGATGAGCCTCCAGAAATAACCCTGCAATACCCACAGCTATACCCGCACGCCCCAATTCAGCAACCTGATGGCGACGACCACCAGAGGCAGCGCCCAAAGGGTCGCGACATTGCAGTGCATGGGTAACATCAAAAATCAGTGGCAAACCTCCACTGACCTCTTTCATGGTTCTGAAACCCAGCATATCAACCACTAGATTATCGTAGCCCATGCAGGCGCCTCGCTCGCAGAGCATCACCTGCTCATTCCCGCACTCGCGGAACTTATCGACAATGTTGCCCATTTGCCCGGGGCTCAGAAACTGCGGCTTTTTGACATTAATTACTGCGCCGGTCTCAGCCATGGCTTTGACCAGATCGGTTTGGCGAGCTAAGAAAGCCGGCAACTGAATTACGTCGCAGACCTCTGCAACTGGCGCAGCCTGATGAACCTCATGGACATCTGTAATCAGCGGGATATTAAAAGTACTTTTTATCTCTTGAAAGATTTTCAGCCCTTCATCTATACCCGGACCACGAAAAGAATGAATTGAGGAGCGGTTAGCCTTATCAAAGGAGGCTTTAAAAACATAGGGGATGCCAAGCTTTTGCGTCACCTCTACGTAGGCTTCGGCAGTTTGCATCGCCATGTCCCTGGACTCCAGCACATTCATACCACCGAATAGGACCATGGGTGCATCATTACTAACACCAATACCTGCGACCTGAATACTTACTGAATCCATAAGCTGATTCCCTTACTTCTGTTCTTGAAAGGCTGTCGCAGCACTGACAAAACCCTGGAATAATGGATGCCCATCTCTAGGAGTCGAGGTAAATTCTGGGTGAAACTGGCTGGCAAAGAACCAGGGATGATTAGGTAGCTCAACCGTCTCTACCAATGTCTTATCGAACGACAGTCCACCAATTACCAGCCCCGACTCTTGAATCTGCGGCAAGAAATTATTATTGACCTCATAGCGATGACGGTGGCGCTCTTCGATCTGCTCACTGCCATAAATATCATGGGCTTTGGAACCTGGAACCAGGTGACAAACCTGAGCGCCAAGACGCATGGTGCCGCCAAGATCACTGTCCTCAGTGCGCTGCTCTTTATTGCCTTCACTGTCAATCCACTCAGCAATCAGGCCAACGACTGGATACTGGGTGTCTGGATCAAACTCGGTACTGTTAGCATTGCTGAGGCCGCATACATTGCGCGCGTATTCAATCACAGCTATTTGCATGCCTAAACAGATACCCAAATAGGGGATATTATTTTCGCGTGCAGTTTTTACTGCATAGATTTTACCTTCGGTACCTCTAGTGCCAAATCCGCCTGGTACCAAAATACCATCAGCACCATCAATCAATGAGGGATTGGCCTCCAGCAACTCAGAATCGATATAACGAATCTTCACTTTGGTCTTATTGTGAATACCCGCGTGGACCAACGCCTCGGTCAACGACTTATAGGCATCCAGCAGCTCCATATATTTGCCAACCATAGCAATAACCACTTCGCCCTTAGCATTGAGCTGATTATCAACGACAGAGTCCCACTCAGCGAGGTCTGCTACTGGCTTGTCGAGATTAAAACGCTCTACCACATATTGATCCAAACCCCATTGATGCAGCATGCGTGGCACCTGATAAATGGTCGGCGCGTCCATTACTGGAATGACTGCGCGCTCCTCAACATTGGTAAATAATGAGATTTTCTTGCGTTGAGTTTCTTCCAACTCAACTTCAGATCTGCATAGCAATACATCGGGCTGCAGGCCAAGAGACCGCATCTCTTTTACTGAGTGCTGAGTTGGCTTGGTCTTGGTCTCGCCGGCTGAAGCAATATAGGGTACCAGGGTTAGATGCAACAGCAGGGCGCGCTGATGGCCCAGCTCACCCTTCAGTTGGCGCACAGCTTCCAAAAATGGCTGTGATTCGATATCGCCAACAGTGCCACCAATCTCGACAACGGCAATGTCGTGGTCGCCAGCGCCAGCATAGACTCTGCGTTTGATCTCGTCGGTTACATGAGGGATCACCTGTACTGTGCCACCAAGATAATCGCCACGGCGCTCACGACGTAAAATAGTCTCGTAAACCTGGCCGCTGGTGAAGTTATTATTCTGGGTCATTTTAGAACGCAGGAAGCGCTCATAATGGCCAAGGTCTAAATCAGTTTCAGCGCCATCCTGGGTCACATAAACCTCACCATGTTGGTAAGGGCTCATAGTGCCCGGGTCAACATTGAGATAGGGGTCGAGCTTGAGAATGGTTACGCTGAGACCTCTAGCCTCAAGAACAGCTCCCAGTGAAGCAGCGGCAATACCTTTGCCTAAAGAAGAAACTACACCGCCTGTAACAAAAATAAAACGCGTCATAATGACCCTGTAAAGATCGCAAATAGAGTGGAAAAACATATCTTTGAAAGTGGTGTTGGCCAAGTTTTTGGTGTTATTTTGGCCGGCGCCCATCCAACTCAAGATGGGGTAGCAGATTACCAGAAAGGATGGGGTTATTCTACTGCGATCTACAAAGAGTTGGGCTGCCAGAGGATTTTTTTGCCCTGCTGTCCGGGCATCGCTTGCCAGCCCTCGCAGACCCAGTAATCGCCCACCGCAACAAGGGTTTCACCCCTGTATAGCAAAGGCAGTCTATCCCTCCACCAGGGCTCTACATGGTATTCCTGGAATAATTTTTTTAGGCTATTAGAATGACCCCGACCAGCTGGCCTACAGCGCTCACCCCCCTGGCGATAACGCAGAGTAAGCCGCTCATCCGCATCGATGTAAAGACCCTCACCCAATACCTGCTCGGCGACTAACCGACTACCATCAGCTAACTCCAGCGGCCTGGCCAAATCCCATTGCAAATTCTGAGGCCCTTCTAGGGTCTGGGTATTCTCTTTGGGCAGCAGGGCCACATCGAGCAGATAGAGTCGCTCTTGAAAGCGACGCCAGTGCAACGATTGCTGACTCACCAGAGGACTGGCATCCTCGCGAGCAGATAATAGCGAATCGACAATCTGATCAATCGTTTTATAGCCCGGCAATGGCAGATTATAGAGCGCCGGCCAGTGGCGCAGAACATTTCTCTGACGCAGCTCGGTTAAGGAAGACAGCAATTCGATATTAATTGACCAACCGCCACGCTCTTGCCTGGGTTGCAACTGCAAAATATCGTCGGCAGCTAGATTCTCAGCCAATATTTCTGCCTCGCCAGCTAGCTTAGCCGTTAACTGCACAGAGCGGCTATACTCGGGCCAGCGCTTGGCGATAGCTGGTAGCACCTGATTGCGCAAATAGTTGCGGTCGAATTGGTTTTGCCTATTACTTTCGTCCTCAATCCAGCTGAGGCCCTGCTCCTCGGCATAGCGTTTCAGATCAGACTTACGCCATTCCAATAGAGGCCTGAGTAGCCGCCCAGCGCCAAGACTGCGCTGAGCTGGCATACCTGACAGGCCCTTGGTTCCGGAACCTCTCAGCAGATGATAAAGCACCGTCTCCACCTGATCATCGGCATGATGGCCAAGCAACAGTAGTCCGCCCTGCTCTAACCTTTGCTCAAACACCGCATATCGCGCTGCGCGCGCAGCGGCTTCTGGACCTTCACCAGACTCACTCACCTCAACAGACTCGGTATGCAGCTGCACCCCTACTGTCTTACAGTGGCGAGTAACCACAGCTTGCCAATGCTCGGCATTAGGCGATAATCCATGATTGACATGCAGGGCAAGGACCCGCTTAGCGGGCACTGTCTTGAGTACCAGATTTAGCAAGACCATTGAATCTAGGCCACCACTGAGACCCAATAATATCTGGGGCGCGCGATTTAGCTGTGACTGCCAGGCAGCCAATGCCGTGCCTGCCTCTATTTCCAGAGCTTTAGTCAATACTATTACCTGGATCCTGAGAATAGTCCTCGTAAGCGGCAATCGTCGCCTGAGATTTATCCTGATTGATATCGGAGGGCGGTGCTGCAGCTGTGGCTTCCTCAGCAATAAAACGCCTAAATTGATGGCGGGTCAGCAAGGTGCAGTTTTCCGTTGCCGGGTCGAAAGTAATCACCGTATCACCGCGCGCCAACTGGCGTCGCACCTGGTCTATCTTGGCCTCTAAACCAGCTTCCTGGGCGCCATAATCCGTGCCTTCACGCAGGATAAATTCCTGAATAACAGCCTCTAAAACTTCAGCAGTTAATCGCTCAGGAGGGATTTCAATCACTTTAACGGTTTCCTAAAGCGCAGGGTCATACGATCGCTCTCGCCAATAGCCAGATAGCGATCGCGGTCCTCGTCCCCAAGGCGCAAGCTAGGTGGCAATGTCCAAACACCTTTCGGATGATCCGCGGTATCCGCTGGATTGGCGTTGATTTCTGAGGAGGCCTCAAAGATAAATCCAGCTCGTTCAGCAAGCTCAATCACATAGCTCTGAGTCACATAACCACTTTTAATCATGGCCTGAAGATTGGTCCCTGGCTTGGCTCTATGCTCCACTACGCCCAGCACACCACCAGGTTTGAGAGTCTTGAAAAACAACTCAAACGACGAGGCTTCTTTACTGGATCTCATCCAGTTGTGCACATTGCGAAAGGTAAGCACTGCATCTGCGCTATTGTCAGGCGTAGTCAGTAGCTGAGCACCTGAATCAAAGGTGTGCAATTCGACATTACTGTAAAGTGATGGGGTAGCAGTAATCATCTGCTCGAACTTGGTTCTGGAATTGCGGTAATAGGCACTTTTGGCCTGGAGATTAAAATGCGCCGCATACAGAGTACCTTGAATTTTTTCCGCTAAAATCTCGGTATACCAACCACCTCCCGGGGTGATTTCGACCACATCCATAGCAGCATTTATCCCAAAGAAATCTAAGGTCTCAATAGGGTGACGAAATTCATCGCGAGCCATATTGGCGGCACTGCGCTCTGCTAAGGCATAGGACGTCATTAGCAATGTAATGCCAACGAGTAACAATCTGGATAATCTGAAAAACTGCATTGCCTTTTCCCCTGTATAGATACTTTAGAGTTTTTTAATTTGCCTGTGGATACTAGCCGATCAGCCTACAACAGTGCCATAAATTAGTGCGATAATAACCAGCTTTCAAGTCGAGTCAGTTATTATGCTCAATATAGTGCTCCATCAGCCAGAGATTCCCCCAAACACAGGCAATATTATTCGTCTCTGCGCCAATACAGGTTTCCAACTGCATCTTATTGAGCCTCTGGGTTTTGATCTGGATGATAAAAAGCTTCGCCGTGCTGGGCTTGATTATCGAGAATTTCAATCACTGCAGGTCCATAGCAGCTGGCCCAGCTATCAGCAGCAGGTAAAACCCAGCAATATCTATGCCCTGAGCACCAAGGGCACCCAATGCTATTCTGCAGTCCAGTATCAGCCCGGGGATACGCTGCTATTTGGCCCTGAGACTAGGGGGCTACCGGAAGCAATACGCTCAGAGGTTGGAATGGTTAATGTATTAAGGCTGCCTATGCAGCCCGACAGCCGCAGCTTGAATCTCTCTAATACAGTCTCCATAGTCGCCTATGAAGCCTGGCGACAGCTTGGGTTCGCAGGCAGTTGAATAGGCACATCACAGGCCCAACCATTATTCGCGAGGACAGCAAAAAATAATGACCGCAACCATCGGCTTATTCTATGGCAGCTCCACCTGCTACACGGAAATGGCGGGAGAAAAAATCCGCGATGCCATCGATAACATAATGGGTAGTGATACTGTCCAGTTACACAATATCGCCTCGGATTCAGTGCACTTAATGACCGACTACAGTTACCTTATTCTCGGCATACCTACCTGGGACTACGGCGAACTGCAGGAAGACTGGGAGTCTCATTGGGATAGTCTGGATGACTTAGATTTAACCAATGCTCAGGTCGCCATTTATGGGCTTGGTGATCAGGTAGGATATCCCGAATGGTTTCAGGATGCTCTCGGCTATCTGTGGGCCAAGATGGTTAATCAGGGTGCCCATGCCGTTGGGGCCTGGCCTAATCAGGGCTATAGCTTCGAACAGTCAAAAGCCTTAACCGGAGATGGCAAGTTTTTTGTTGGCCTGCCCCTTGATGATGAAAACCAGCTAGACCTGACTGACGACTATATTGATAAATGGTGTAATCAAATTCTACAAGAATTCGGATTGCGAGCGGATGGCTAGAGAGGCCGTGCAGCGATGGCACATCAATAAGTCGCCCACCCCGAGAAGCACTAAAGATGTGCTGGTATTGGGCGCTGGTATTGCTGGATGCACAACGGCCGCCGCACTGGGACGTCGGGGCTTTAACGTAAGGGTTGTCGACCGTCACAGCACCCCTGGTTGCGAAGGGTCTGGCAACCGACAGGCAATTGTTTACCCAAAATTATCACCTAGAGACGATCTACTGCCCAGAGTAAATCTTGCGGCTATGCAATTCGCCAGCAATTACTATCGGCCTTTTTGGCAGCAGGGTCTGGGGGAGCAATGTGGCGTTATGGTACTGCCGGAAAACGCCAGAGTCAGTGCAGATTTCAAAACTATTGGCCAGCGTTTTCATAATCAACCCGAGTTAGTTCAGCTGCTGGAAAATGCCCAGCTGTGCGAGCTCGCCGGGCTTAGTCTGGAGGCCGAACTTGGGCTATATTTTCCCAAACTTGGCTGGCTTCCCCCAGGAAAAATATGTCAGCAACTCCTAGCACAGCAGGAGATTCCATTGCTGAGCGCAGATATTCATCAGTTGAAACATGATGGCCAATCTTGGCAGCTTTTCAATGCAGAGGGCCAGCTGGTTAGTGCCGCTGAGACACTGGTTATCGCCAATGCCTATGGCTGCCAACAGCTCTCCGAGACGGCTTTTTTGCCAGTGACCCAGCTACGTGGCCAGGTTACTGAGCTGGCAGCCAGTTCCACTAGCAGCAGGCTTAAGACAGTCATCTGTGGGCAAGGCTATATTACCCCCCAGCAAGCAGGTCGCCACAGCTGCGGTGCAACCTACAATAAAGGCCTTTTTACCACTGAGCTAAGAGACGAAGATCATCAGAGCAACCTGGAGCAAATAGAGGCTACAGATGCCGGCCTAGGCGCTCTACTGGGCGCTCAGCCCCTAGATAAAATGCAGGGCCGAGCTAATTACCGCTGCACGACCAAAGACTATCTGCCTATCGTGGGAGCTGTTCCGGAACTCAGTGAATTTATAGAGGACTTCGCTTCGCTGCGCCGGGACGCCCGGGCGGATATCTTGTCTGGGGGTAGTTACTGGCCAAATCTCTATGTCAATTGCGGCATGGGGTCTCGGGGCCTCAGCTATGCGCCATTGACCTCAGAGTTGCTGGCCACTGAAATTGCCGGCGAGGAGCCGCCGCTAGATCAGGAGCTGCGCCTGGCCATGCACCCAGCTCGATTTATTATCCGCGATTTAAAGAAGAAACGCGTTTAGCGACTATTGCTCATCTGCAAAATTAAGCCCTGCCTCGAGGCCTGCGCGACTGGCTTTTGCACTGCCGGAGATATCCCCCATTTCCTTAAGGATATCCGCCATTTCAAGATAGCTCTGGGGGCAGGGATCTAGTCCAATGGTACTGCTAAAATAATCTTTGGCTTTACCCATAAAACCCAGGCGTCGACAAATACGCCCCAGAGCCAGTAGTAACCCGGCATCGTCTTTATGGCTCGGCAACCACTTTTCGGCCAGAGCCAACTGCTTCTCTGGCGCCGCTGTCTCTAAAAGGCCAAATCGTTCAACTAGCTCAGGGTGCCAGTTGTGACTTAGCGCCTTAGTTAACAGGGGCTGTAATTTATCTTTGGCATCAACCTTTGCCAGTGCATCAGCATATTGGGCCACCAGTTCTGGCATCTTGCGCAGAGAGCGAGGCAGTAGCTCCCAGAGTTCCACCAACTGATTCTGTTGCTCATACTGATTAAGCTCTGGGTCGGCGACGAAGTCGCCAATCAGATGACTATAAACATCTGCTTCAAGCAGCGTTAAGTCCTGCTTGTCAAGCGCTCCATAATACTTGATGTCGTAAAGCAGTTTTTGTGCAGACCCCCAGTCCAACTGCAGACAATAGGTGTCAACTAAAAGGCGTAACACACCAGTATCACTAGGTTTCGCACGATGCAGGGGCTTTAGTATTTCTATAGCCTGGTCGAAATCTTCTGTCATTATCAACAGCTCGGCCAATGCTTTGTCAGCAAGCAGGCGCGCCTTGGGATAATTTAGCTTAAGGCGCTCCAGCAACTGCCTTGCCGCAGTAAGCTTGTGATTTTCTATCGCAGCACGGGCGGCAAATAATAAATTTACCACCGGCATAGAGGAGCGATCGGCTGACTGAGAGAGAACTATGCTGGCCTTTTGCCAATCCTGATCTGTGTACAGCAACAGCCCCTGGACAGTTTTGCTGACCTGTTTACTATTGCGCCGTTCAGCCCACCACTGGCGAATACCTCCAGCTGCCACAAGCCAGCGGATAGCCAGCAATAGCCAGATAAGTAGCCCGGTTAGTAGCAGATAAATCGCGACCCCGACCCAAACGCTCATTTCAATACTGGTGTCAGCAAAAACAATTAGCACATAGCCGCTGCCCTGTTGCAGTAGCCAGATGCTGGCTGCGCCAATAAGCAGCGCCAGAACTATTATCAGGAGGAGTTTTCTCACTGAAGGGACTCCGGTTCAGCGGGATCTGACAGACGGCTTTGGCGTATCAATAGGTAATTTTCGAGCGCTGCAAGCGAGCCATTTATTGGCGGTAATTGCTGCACAATCTTGACCTCTAC
The DNA here is from genome assembly GCA_965656965.1 of uncultured Porticoccaceae bacterium. Taxonomy (GTDB): domain Bacteria; phylum Pseudomonadota; class Gammaproteobacteria; order Pseudomonadales; family Porticoccaceae; genus HTCC2207. The sequence continues at coordinate 85,402 of CBFHMK010000008.1, read as the reverse complement.
CAGATCGGCAAGCTGTTGCTCCACTAGACGGGCATTGGGATTATGCTGAAAGTAGCTTGCCAACCAGCTCTGCGCCTTGCTCAGGCTTTCGCTGTAAACAGCCTGCTGCTCACGCAATAGGGCAGCCTGTGATTGCTCAAGCATCAGCCGCAAGTTTTGTCTCAGCAGGGCTTCTTCAGTGGGCTGCAAAAGAGGCTCTATGGTCTGCTCTCGATGCCTTATGGTGATCAACTGACTGAGTTTTTCGGTGAAACCAACCGCTAATTCATTGAGTTTTTTAGGCTGATCCTGCTGCAGCTCAGAAGACTCTTTTGGTATTGGAGACTTACCATAGGCGCCCTGTATCTCTAGACGTTCAATGGCCTTAATCAGAATACCCAGCTCGAGAAAAATACCCTCGAGGTCTACCTGATCTACGAGGCGCAGGGCACTCATATCAGCCATCACGGCACTTCGCACCGGCAGTAGCTGCGGATCATCTAACTCCTGAAGAATCTTATCCACGCTCTCTAACAGCGCCAGAGGATTTCTCGTACTGCGCTCTGTTTGCAGTCGATGATTGGCCAAGCGGGCAAGATTGAGAGCCTCAGCAAGCAACCAATCGCTGCGCGTGGTGGACCCCAGTTCTGCGAGGCGGGCACCGAGACTATTGGTCCGCAACTGCAGGTCTGTGAGGTCCTGCTGCATTTGCTGGATAATTTGCATCTGCACGGCCTGGCGGTCCTGATCCTGACGGCGCTGCTTCTCTAGTTTGTTTATGGTCCCTTCCAGCCTAGACAGTTCGATGCTACTAGCATTTATCTCTGTCATACCTTCCTGCCACTGCATCCAACCAACCCAGCCCACTGCGCCCAGAATAGTCAGAACAAACAATGTAAGTAGAAGCCTTAAGATACCCTGAAAACCAAAAGAGGGCTTAGAATCAGGTTTTGCAGCGGCAACTTTTGGCTTGGCCTGCTGAGTCTTGGCCTTAGCCGTATCATCGGGCTTTGATGGAGTTTCCGTCTGCTTGTTTTTTTCCGTCACTATCTGACCTCTACTACTGTTGCCATTCACAAGACGTTTGTGCCTGCTGCCTAGACTAATATGATCTTAGATTAAAAGACAGACTGGGCCAACGCAATCTGTACTGCTTTAAACATCGATTCAGGCAAGGCATTTTCGGCGATATGGATATTCTGATAATTTAAATCGCAGGCCATTTCGGCCACCCGCTGACTGGGTACTACTAGTGCGGTAGAAGAGCAGCTAGATAAACCCAGAGCCTGCAATAACTCGCCACTATGCGCGACTATGCAGCCGGTTTCCGGCAGCAATGCCTGAGCCTCCAAAACCTTATCTGGCTCTATGATTCGTTGGTATAACTCACAATAGCTTACGGAAGCGCCGCGGCTTTCCAGGGTTTCTCCCAATGTGGTGCGACCACCACCGCCACGAAAAATAATCACCGATTTATTCTTAAGCTTTTGTAACTGTGGCATTTCCTGCAACAGGCCTTCGGTGTTTTGCTGCTGCGGAGCCAAGACCTGACAACCGTACTGATTAAGTATCTGTGCTGTCTGTTGGCCCACCGCAAAATAGTCTATACCCGAAGGTAACATGGGCCAGTATTCATCCAGCCAGTTGATGGCTAATTCCGCCGCATTGGCGCTGATAAAAATAGCCTGATCGAATTCAGCAAAGCGCAGTACCAAATTTTTAACTAGCTCTGCCTCCGGCTCCCCCTCAACAATCGGCTGGATACGCATAATCGGTCTGTATTGATAATCAATATGCGCCCGCTCAAGCAGCTGCAAAAATGCATCTTGCTGTCGTAATGGCCTCACCACTAGGACAGATTGAGGTCTTGCAGGATTAGCTTCCATAGACCTCAGCCAGAATTTCGCCAGCACCAGCAGCCAACAACTGCTCGGCTACTTGCACCCCCAGCTGTTCGGCATTTTCCCGGGCACCCTGAATATCGGCTCGCAATATGGTTGCGCCATCTACGCTTCCCACCAGACCGCGCAGCGCCAGAGTTTGGCCATTGGAATCAAGCTCAGCGAAGCAGGCGATAGGCACCTGACAGCCCCCCTGTAAATGCCGGTTAGTTGCGCGCTCTGCGAGCACGCAGCTAGCAGTGTCTCTGTGGTGCAAAGGTGCCAACAGAGCCAGGGTATCCAGATCATCTGTCCGACACTCGATGCCTACAGCGCCCTGGCCGCCAGCGGGGAGAGATAACTGCGAGGGTAACGAGGAGGCAATCCTATGGCCCATCTGCAAACGAATCAGACCGGCGCTAGCAAGAATAATAGCATCGTATTCACCGGCATCTAATTTACCTAACCTAGTGTTGACATTGCCACGCAACTCTTTGATTTGCAGGCTGGGAAAGTTGGCTCTTACCTGGCATTGACGGCGCAGGCTAGATGTACCAACTACAGCGCCCTGGGGTAACTGATCCAGACTTTGGTAATGATTGGAGACAAAGGCGTCCAACGGATTTTCACGTTCGCAGATAACTGCTAGCGCCAAACCATCAGGAAATTCCATAGGCACGTCTTTCATCGAGTGCACAGCAATATCCGCTCTGCCCTCTAACATAGCGACCTCTAGCTCTTTAACAAACAGACCTTTGCCGCCTACTTTCGCCAAGGGTGTGTCTAGCAACTTATCGCCTCTAGTACTCATGGCGACCAGCTCTACCTCAATAGCCGGATGATGGAGCAGCAGCTGCGCCTTGACATATTCGGCCTGCCATAGGGCCAGGGGGCTCTTTCTTGTTGCTATACGAATTGTGTGGGTCACATTATCAACCTGAATCAATGTCTAGTTAGACATTATCGACGATTTGAACTCTATTGTCAGAGAAGCCGCAATAATTGTCGTAATTTTGATGCTCTGCGTCGACTCACTAAGGGTTGAACAGATAAACCTTCAATACTGACCCGCAGAGAGCCCTCAGAATTGATCAATCCTTCGATCGCATCCATGGCCACCAGAGCATTGCGATGAATTCTGAAAAACCGCTGCTTAAATTCTTTTTCAAGACTCTGCAGACTATCGTTAATGGTGAATACCGCGTCAGCCAGATAGGCTTTGACATACTTCTGATCTGCCCTCAGCAAAAGGATTTTCTCAACAGGGATTTTTTCGATGCCTAGGTAGGAGTATACATAAAGATGGCGCCTCGGCTCGACACTTTGCTCTCGGCGCCTATTGTGGATCAGCTTGCAGGCGGCTAACAAGGCTGGCAATAAATCTTCAGGATAAATTAGCGTCATTCTATAGGATGCTGATCGCTTAGTAGCCTCAGACCTAGGGCTAAATTTTTCAAAAGATGGACAGAATATTATTACTGGATTGCAGTCAGTCTGTTGCAGAAGATCGACAATTGGGATTCCGTCTAGGGTTGGCGCAGGAAGTTTTATCAGTAAGACATCTGGTTTCTGTTGGCCGGCCAAGGCGATGGCCTCACAGCTCCCAGTAACCATACCAACGATTTCAATATTTTCTAAAGCTGATATCAGACCCTCTAAGTGACACCCCATTATCAGCTCGTCGTCAACGATCAATACCTTGATCATACTTACCCTCCTTGGGTTTTACTCGAGCTCGGCCATCATACCTATTTTAAACATGAAGTTTTACCCCTGAGGGCTCTGATTAGCTATAATTCGACACGCTTTAAACAACTGGGTAAGCCCGTCGATGAGTAATTCTGACAAAAATAGTTCGAAAACGCCTGAAGTCGAGGAGACCAATCAATCTTGGGGTGGGCGCTTTAATGAGCCAGTAGATGCCTTTGTGGCTCGCTTTACCGCGTCGGTTAACTTCGATCAAAGATTAGCTCATCAAGATATTCAAGGCTCTCTCGCTCATGCAAAAATGCTGGCCGCAGCCGGTGTGCTGGATTCAAAGGAGCTAGATTTGATTACCAGTGGTTTGCAGGAGATAGGCCAACAGATTAAAGCCGGCGACTTTATCTGGTCTGTGGAGCTAGAAGATGTCCATATGAATATCGAGGCGGCACTCACAGATCGTATTGGTATTGTCGGCAAAAAACTTCATACCGGGCGCTCGAGAAACGATCAGGTCGCCACTGATATTCGTCTCTGGTTGCGCGACAAAATAGACGCCATCCAGCCATTATTAACTCATTTGCAACAGGGCATGGTGGAGCTGGCAGTAGCTGAGGCAGATAGCATTATGCCCGGCTTTACCCATCTCCAGACTGCACAGCCAGTCACCTTTGGCCATCATTTACTGGCTTGGAATGAAATGCTAGAGCGTGACTATGGTCGTCTGCTGGACTGTCGAAAACGACTCAATCAAAGCCCCTTGGGCGCTGCGGCGCTGGCCGGAACTACCTATCCAATTAATCGCGAATTTACAGCAGCCGAGCTGAGATTCGATAAGCCCACAGAAAACTCTCTAGACTCTGTCAGCGACCGCGATTTCGCCATAGAATTTTGCGCCTTTTCCAGCATGCTGATGACCCATATGTCGCGCATGTCCGAAGAGCTGGTTCTCTGGACCTCCGCACAGTTCCAGTTTGTTAATCTACCCGATCGCTTTTGCACTGGCTCCTCTATTATGCCGCAGAAGAAAAACCCTGATGTGCCAGAGCTGGTGCGCGGCAAGACCGGCCGCGTCAATGGTCATCTAATTGCCTTACTGACGCTGATGAAATCTCAACCGCTAGCCTACAACAAAGATAATCAAGAAGATAAAGAACCGTTGTTTGACGCGGTGGATACCGTGATGGACTGTCTTCGAGCTTTCGGCGATATGGTTCCTGCGATTCAGGCCAATAGACAGTCCATGTACGAAGCAGCACGCCGAGGTTTCTCTACGGCCACAGATTTAGCGGATTATTTGGTCGGCAAAGGTATTGCTTTCCGTGACTCCCATGAAATTGTTGGCAAGTCCGTTGCCTATGGGATTGAACAGAACAGGGATCTCTCAGAAATGACCCTTGAGGAGCTGCAACAATTCTCCGACCAGATTGATCAGGATGTATTCGATATTCTTACTCTTGAGGGGTCTGTAGCCGCCCGCAACCATTTAGGCGGAACAGCGCCAGAGCAGGTGCGCGCTGCTGCTGGCAGAGCATTGCAGCGGCTTAAAAGCCGAAGTTAAGGGTTTCTCCAGACTGAGCCAGACAGGCGCCGTTGAGCATCTCTGACAGGAGTTCACCAGTCACTGTATTGCGCCAGCGTTCGGCACCCTGCTCAGAGGTCAATTTAAAATGAAAACCTCCAGAGCGCGCGGCCAGCCATATTTCAGACATTGCGGGCTGCCGCGACAGGATGATTTGCGAGCCATTGGCCTCACAGGTGATGGTCAGCATACCGGCGCTGTTTTCATAGTCCAGATCTGCGCCACTGTCGTCGATAGCCTCTTCAATAGAAAACATCAAATCATCGACTGTTTGGTTAAATTCCGCTTCATTCATTCGCTTTTCCCCAAATTATAGGTGCGCAGTATAATTGTTTGGTTGTGATCTACCAGTCCAGCTATACTTACATTTTTTGCGGTGGTCCCTCATGTTTCGCCAAATTAACCTGTTTATAGCTTGTTCGCTGCTGCTTGGCGGTCTAACCGGATGCGGCAACACAGGCGATTTATATCTTCCCGACGATCAGGGGACTACCCAGACAATTGACACAGACAGCTAGGATTCCATGCACAACACAGTTACAACTCAAAATCACAGACTCTATCTCGAAGATGTTGCGCTTGAGGATATTGCCAACCAGTTTGGTACGCCCTGCTATGTCTACAGTAAAGCTGCACTGATAAAAAACTTTCAGGCCTATCAAGCCGCCATAGGTAACCAAGAACATTTAATCTGTTACGCGGTAAAGGCCAATTCTAATATCGCTGTATTGCAAACCCTGGCCAACCTGGGTGCTGGCTTTGATATCGTCTCTGCAGGTGAGTTAGAACGTGTTTTGATGGCCGGCGGTGATCCCGCTAAAATCGTATTTTCCGGAGTTGCCAAAACTGCCGATGAAATGCGCCGAGGTCTAGAGGTGGGTATCCACTGCTTTAATGTGGAATCAGAAGCCGAATTGGAACTGCTAAATAAAACAGCAGCCGAGCAAAACTGTATTGCCTCAGTCTCTATGCGCGTTAATCCGGATGTCGACGCCAAAACACATCCCTATATTTCTACTGGACTTAAAGAGAATAAGTTTGGGGTAGATATTAATCTGGCACCACAGATATACCAGAGCGCCGCGGAGATGGACAACATTTCTGTGATTGGCGTCGACTGCCATATTGGCTCGCAGATCACCGAGATCAAACCCTTTATCGACGCCATGGATCGCTTACTGTTGTTAGTGGACCAGCTTAAAGACCAGGGTATTCACTTGGATCATATAGACATAGGTGGCGGCTTAGGTGTGCGCTATCAAGACGAAAATGTTCCCTCAGTAGCTGACTATATGACGCAGCTACTGCCTCGTCTTGAGGGCCGACAGGAGAGTTTGGTGTTGGAGCCAGGGCGGTCGCTTACTGCCAATGCAGGTCTACTGCTGACTCAGGTGCAGTTTATTAAAAACAATGGCGATAAGAATTTTGCCATAGTGGATGCGGCCATGAATGACATGCTGCGGCCGGCACTTTATCAGGCCTGGATGGATATTCAGCCGCTTAGCACCTATAGCTCGGCCGCCAAGCTGCAGTACGACGTGGTTGGACCCGTATGCGAGACCGGGGATTTTTTAGGCAAAGATCGCAATCTAGCAATCGCGGCAGGTGATTTTCTTGCTCTGTTCTCTGCCGGCGCTTACGGTTTTGTGATGAGTTCTAACTACAACAGCCGCGGCCGAGCCGCAGAACTGATGGTAGTTGGTGATCAAACCCATGTCATAAGAGCTCGTGAGACTTTCGACGATCTGGTTCGGGGTGAGCATCTGCTGCCAGCGAACTCTCAGGGCCAATAGTATGCTGATGAAATTTACCAAAATGCATGGCCTGGGTAATGACTTTGTTGTCATAGATGCTGTGACCCAAAATGTGCGTGTCTCGGCCTCTATGGTCAAGCGCCTGGCCAATCGTTCGCTGGGAATTGGCTGCGATCAGGTACTGGTGATTGAACCGCCCTCAGATCCCAGCATCGATTTTAACTATCGTATCTTTAATCAGGATGGCGGCGAGGTCGAGCAATGTGGCAATGGCGCGCGGTGCCTGGCTCGCTATGTGCAGGATCGTCAGCTGACTGGCAAAAACCCGATTCGGGTAAAAACCATGAATCGAGTGATGACGCTCGAGCTAAACGCTAATAAGATGGTCAAAGTCGATATTGGCGTTCCTCAGCTACAGCCCGATAAAATTCCCTTTCAAGCGGAACAACAGGCAGTGCTATACCCCATTGAAGTGGACGGCATCAGCTACAATATTGCCCCAGTCTCGATGGGTAATCCCCATGCTGTGCTCCAGGTGGATGATATTGAACAGGCCCCGGTGGCTCAGCTTGGCGCTAAACTAGAAGCACACCCCAGATTCCCCGAAAGGGTTAATGTGGGGTTTATGGAGATTGTCGACCGTCAAAATATTAACCTGAGAGTGTTCGAGCGCGGTGTTGGCGAAACTCGCGCCTGTGGCTCTGGTGCCTGTGCCGCTGCAGTGGCAGCGATACAGCAGGACCTGGTAGACTCTTCAGTGAGGGTACATCTAACTGGTGGCGACCTGTGCATCGACTGGCCAGGTGGCAGTGAGCCACTATTGATGACTGGACCAGCAGTCAGTGTTTTTCATGGGCGAATACGAATATGAGTGAAGAAAAGCAGATCGACTCAACGGAAGAAATGGTGCGTGAATTCCTTCGCGACAACTCAGATTTTTTAGATAAAAACCCTGATATTCTCGAGATTCTGACACTACCCCATAATAGCGGCAGTGCTGTCTCTCTAGTTGAACGGCAGGTGGGTGTAATGCGTGATCGTATTAAAGAGATGCGCGGACGCCTGGATAATATGTTGGCAACAGCTCATGACAATGATCTGCTGTTTGAAAAAACCAAACGATTGGTATTGAATTTATTGGATGCAAAAACTCTGCCGGCAATGGTAGAAATTCTTTACGATAGTCTGGGTAAAGACTTTGCTATAGATTTTTATAGCCTGACTCTCCTAGGTGACGAAGCAGTGCTGCCTCGCACCCTGGCTCGCGTAGCAAGCCTTGAAAAAGCCAACGAACAGGTGGGCACGCTACTGGGCTCTAACCGAGCGGTGTGCGGTGTGCTGCGCGAAGAGGAAATGACCTTTCTATTTGGCGAAAAAGGTCTGCAAGTAGGATCTGTGGCGGCCGTGCCTCTGCGTTACAACAATCTCTACGGCATTTTGGCCCTAGGCAATGCGGATCCCAATTTTTATAAAAGCAGCATGGGTACTCTGTTTTTGAGTTATATCTCGGAAGTACTCAACCGAGTTTTGCCCAAGCATCTGAGCTAAGCGATCCAGATCAGTGTAAAACAGGCTATCTTAACTGCGAGTCTTTTTTCTTTTACCCACAGAGGATTTTCCAGCAGCCCCTGACGCGGGTTTGTTTTTGCGCCTTTTAGAAATCGGCTTTTTCTTGCCGGCAGCAGCTTTCTTATTGGCTCCCTTGCCACGAGTACTGCGTTTTTTCTCATGCTCTGATGCCATTTCGGCTGCTCTCGAAGACACTCGAGGCCTCTCGCCACCACCACTCTTGCCGCGCCCTTTAGATGCTTTGCCGGGAGTTTCTGAGTTGGTGCCATCCAGCAGTTCAAAGTCTATTTTACGCTCTTCTAAATTAACACGAACTACTTTGACCCGCAGCTTCTGACCCAGTCGAAACACTCGCCCGGTACGTTCGCCCACCATACGGTGGTGGGAGGCTTCATGATAATAGTAATCTTTGGGTAGCCCAGTAACATGTATTAACCCCTCGACATAGAGATCATCAAGCATGACAAACAAACCAAAACCAGTCACAGCACTGACGACGCCAGAATACTGTTCGCCCACTCTATCCATGAGATATTCGCACTTGAGCCAGTTGACCACGTCCCTAGTCGCCTCGTCGGCACGACGCTCGGTGACCGAGAGATGCTCGCCAGTCTCGTCTAGGCGACCCAGGTCATAGGGATAAATAGTTTGTAGTTCGAGCAGCGTCGCCCCAGGCACCCGCTGCACTGCAGAGGTCTTTTTCTTACTCCTTATAACACTTCGAATGGCTCTGTGAACAAGCAGATCTGCATAGCGACGTATCGGTGATGTAAAGTGGCTATAGGCATCAAATGCTAGTCCGAAATGTCCCATATTCTCCGGCTGATACATAGCCTGGCTCATCGAACGCAGCATGACTGACTGAATAATCGCAGCATCATCACGGCCTTTTACAGCCCGCAGGACACGCTGATAGTCTTCGGGTTGAGGGTCATCTCCACCCCCCAGGCCAATACCAAGCTCACCCAGAAAGTCACGAACAGAGGACAGCCTCTCTTCGCTGGGGCCTTCATGGACACGAAACAAAGCGGGGATTTTAACTTTTTCTAAAAACTCAGCAGCACAGACATTAGCGCAGAGCATACACTCTTCAATTAGACGATGGGCCTCGGTACGATCAACGGGAATAATCTGACTAATTTTGCGCTGACTATCGAAGAGAATTCGGGTTTCTTGGCTATCAAAGTCAATGGCTCCCCGTTTGGTTCTGCGCCTGTGCAGTACTTTGTATAAATCATGCAGCGCATCAACCTGGGGCAAAATGGAGGAGAACTGTTTGCGCACACCAGAGCGATTCTCCTGAACCCTATCTGCAATAATTTGCGCCACCTGAGTGTAGGTGGTTCTGGCGTGAGAGTGCATTATGCCTTCATAAAATTGGTAGCGGCTTACATCACCCTCGGCACTGATCTGCATCTCACAAACCATACAGAGGCGATCTTCAGCGGGATTTAACGAGCACAGGCCATTGGAAAGCTTTTCTGGCAGCATGGGTACTACGTGATTGGGGAAATATACGGAGTTGCCCCGATGGAAGGCCTCGGTATCCAGCGCTGAGCCCGCGCTGACATAATGAGATACATCCGCGATAGCAACAATTAGAGACCAGCCTCCTCGGGGTTTGGGCTGGCAGTAAACCGCATCATCAAAGTCTCGAGCATCTTCGCCATCAATGGTAATCAGCGGTGTATTGCGTAAGTCCACTCGCAGACCGCTGTCCTCAACCTGATCCGGGATTGCAGCTGTTTCCTCCAACACCTGATCATTCCATTGATGGGGAATGCCGTAGTTGCGGATAGACATATCAATTTCTAGGCCGGGATCCAGATGCTCGCCCAGCACCTCAGAAATATAACCGACGGGCAGACTATTACGGGATGGTGGCTCGGATATTTCCACTACCACTATCTGCCCCGAGGTAGCATTTAAGCGCTTATCTGCAGGTATCAGGATATCTTGGCTAATACGCGGATTATCAGGGCGTACAAAATTGATGCCGCTTTCACAGAAAAAGCGCCCGACTAGCTGTGTGGTTTTGCGCTCAACCACATCCACCAAACTACCCTCAGGTCGCCCACGGCGATCCCATCCGGCAATTCTGACAAGCACAATATCGCCATCAAAAACACGCCTCATCTGCGCACTAGAGAGATAAATATCCTGCCCATCACCCTGTACTGGCGAGACAAACCCATAGCCTTCGGGATGGCCTATCACTCTTCCCTTTACCAAATTTAGTTTATCCAAGGTGCCATAACCACCGCGACGATTGCGGGCCACCTGGCCATCTCGCTCCATCGCCCTGAGACGACGACGCATTGCTTCGACCTGAACTTCATCAGTTAACTGAAGGGCTGCGCAGATCTCTTCGTGGGTTACAGGGCCAACACTTTCGCTGAGATAGTCGAGCACAAACTCACGACTTGGGATAGGCCGCTGATAGTTAGCGGCTTCTCTACTGGCGAAAGGATCTATCTGTTTGGTTTTTTTTGACATAGGGTCTTTTAGACTTGAGGCTTGAATGGCTCCAGTCTATGGCCTAAAGCCCTGAGAGTAAAAGTAATTCTTATCAACAGGTCTCTGGGCAGTAGCAAGTAGGCTAGTCATAATATGAAATAGTCAGGCAAAAAAAACCTAAGCCCTTGGGCTTAGGATATCTATAAGGTTATAAAGTGGGGAACCCAAAACAACGCGAAACGTGTTAGCAATCTAAAGATTGACCCGCGCCTTCCATGGCGCACGACATCCAAGTCGTCTATACCGCACAACTGGTAGCAAACGAAATATAACAACTGATTGAGCGTCTATCCTTTGAAGTCAACTCCCTGTCAACTTAGCTCTTAAACTTCCTATTTATCAGTGTTGTCTTTCTTACAGCAGTGTAGGTCTGTGTATTTTTACCAGTAAAGTCCCTGTCAAAGCTTCATGCCAAGGAGTCAATGCTAGGTTGTAAGATACGGAATTTTTCGGGATAAATAAATTACACTGACGAGTTAATACAAAAGTATTAGTTGGAGGATTTTCCCCTAAAAGAATCTTCAATATGTTGACGGATAATCTGCACCTTTTTGAGGTTTTCAGCCACAGTCAAAGAGCTGTAAGTGGCTCTAAACGTCAGCACTAGCTCACGCAACTCAAACATGCCATATAGCCCGCAAAGGCCCATGAGATCATGAATGATTTGTCGGAGGCTAGCTTTCTCATTAGCAGTTAGCTGTTGCTCCAGCAAATGTAGATTATCAATTAGTGCCGCCTTGAGCTCCTGTGCAGGAATAACTGAAGATAACAGACCTTCGGAGGACTGCTCGGAGAGTTCTCGCTGGTCACTTAGAGCACTGAGAATAGCATTCACTAGATTTACTTCCTCAAGCGGCTTGGATTGAATACTGATAGCCCCAGCTGACATCATTCTCTGATGCTCAGCCTGGGTAATATCTGCCGTGAGCCCGATAATTGGCGGGCTCTCACCTGACTGCTGCATAATAGTCTCACAGGCGGTCACGCCATCAACCACTGGCATATGAATATCCATAAGCACCGCGTCAACATGTAATTCGCCTGCCAATTCTATAGCCTCCTGACCATTATTGGCGAGCATACAGGTGGCTCCATAGGCCTCTAATAGCTTCAAAATCAGCTTCTGATTAAAAGGGTTGTCTTCGGCAATTAATATGATTAATCCCGATAGCAGTGGTTCCGGCTCAACAGCGATCTGATCAGCCATTGCCATTGAATACGCTGGGTCAACCTCAGATAGGCAGCAGGTAAAACTGATGGTAGAGCCATGGCTCTCCCTACTCTCAATAGTCACGTCTCCGCCCATTGTCTCCGCCAGTCGCTTACAGATCGAGAGGCCCAACCCAGTGCCGCCATAGCGCCGATTGATCGAGGTGTCTTCCTGTGAAAAGGGTTCAAATAAACCGGCAATTTTGTCTTGGGCAATACCCTTGCCGGAATCAGAGACGGAGCACTGCAGATTAATAATGCCATCTTTATTGGACAGACTTTCTATCTGCAGGTGAACAAAACCCTTCTCGGTAAACTTGATTGCGTTGTTGATTAAGTTAGCAACCACCTGAGATAACCGCACCGGATCACCACAGAGTTTTTCTGGAACATCTGAGGAAATTTCGTAGGTAAACTGTAAATCTTTCTCCTCGGCGCGCTGGCGGTGAATTTCCATCAGGTCACTCATCCACTGACGTATATCGAAGTTGATTTGCTCTAGAGTAAAACCCCCATCATGAGCTTTTGAGAACTCGAGAATATCGTCAATCATGGTCAGTAGCATGGTTGATGAGCGTTCAATGACTCGCAAATGCTCATTTCTCTTGCCGCTATCTAGCTCGGTGAACAACAATCTTGAGAACCCAATAACCGCCGTTAGCGGGGTACGAAGCTCATGGCTCATTCGAGCCAAAAACTGATCCTGTGCCTCCATAGCCTCTTCAAGTTCGATTAGGGTAATCTGTAACTGCGCGGTAGCGCGAGCGATTTCACTTTGCATACGGACGTTAGATTGACGAACGCTAGTGGCTAATTGGTTAATGTCGTAAGCTAGCTTGCGTAATTCCAGCGGCCCCTCTTCACTAGCCAGAGAATCTAACTCCCCGGTCTCCATCACCTCAACAACCTGAGTTAAATTTTCTAATGGCTTGGAAATACTTCGGCCTATACGCATGGATATCCAGGCAGCAACCAACAAACCAAGACTGATTACGATCAGGGCACCAAATATAGCCTGCCGCTGTTTTTGTATCAGGATTTCATTAGTCAGGGACACCAGAACCCAACCTATGACTTCTGACTCAGCCTGACCAAATTCATCATAGTCTTCGGTGAGACCTCGGTTTAGCGTGATCTTTGAATAAAAATACCACTGGTTGTCTCTAAAAAATGGAGGGCCCAGATCAAAGTTGTCTGGCATTCGCTGAGTCGCAAAGTCGATATCGCCAATCCTTACGGTGCGATCATCAACAGTATTATAAAAAAGGATCCCCGACACCGAGGGAATATCCAGAATTGAGTACCCCAATGTTTCCAGCATTTCCTCATTACCGGAGTACAGAGCAAACTCTGCGTTGGAGGCCATCTGGTTAGTCGCGACTCTGCCCGTATCATGCATATTGGATAATAGTTCAGAGCTCTGCGTAGAGATCATATACCAGCCCAAGACTAGACTTAGCAGGGCTAGGGGGATTAAGCCTGTAATAAGAAGTCTCGTATGAATACTGTTGTAGTCGCGGTTTTTTAGCATCTTAATTATCCAGCAGCCGATCTATATAAAACTGCGTTTCCTCTAACGGGATTCTTAAATGCCCGGCAACGGTTGTATTAAACTGAACTGAGAAATAAGCGGGCATATGAGCCCCACCTTTGCTAGTGATGTCCGTCGACTGATTTAGTATTAACTCTGAGGTCTGTCGGCCTACGTTTTCTGGTGATGAATAAATTGCTGCCAGGGCACCTGCATTGAGATAAGTCTTTGAATAGGCAATAACTGGAATTCGATATCTATAACTCAACTGCAATATCCACTTCGCAGAAGCAATATTAATAAGCCTGCTGTCTGGTACTGGGATAAACACATCGCTTTTCGCTAGCACCGGCTCAATAGCCAAAATAGGGTTATCACTGGACTCAATATTTACTAGATTGGCTGTTAGACCAACCTCAGAGGCATACTGAGAAAACTCTTCCCCCCTACCCTGTGATGCTGGACCTAGCATCAAACCGGTACTCGAGGCTGAAGGAACAAGAAGCTTGGCCAGTTTAATACTGCGCTGGACCGGCTGGTCCAAACAGATAACAGAAACTCTAGCAGCTAGCGCTTGAGGTGTAGAACCATAGTAATTATTAGCCAATGCCGAAAATGCACTATCGGTAATCAACGCCGCTATAAGCGGCTGTACGGGCTTTTCCTTCATCGCAGTTTCGGTAGCTCCCGCACCCACAGTCACAATAATATCGGCATCTTTCAGACGCTCGGCAAGCTCGGAGCTGTCGTTTTTTAGCAGCCTACGAAAAGAATAGGACCGCCTAGTAGCACTTAAATTTGACTCAACAAAATCTACCACCTGCGAATATGCAGGAGCGTCCTTGCTCATAATAAAGAGTATACTCTGGGAGGCTTGAGTCTCTAGAGCAATCGCTGGTGCCAGATAGAACAAAAAAGTCACGCAAAGGAACAGGGCCCAATATTTAATCGAGCTATAGGATTCTGATTGCATGGCCGATATAGTCATAATAAGTTAAATATTTTGCTATTAACGGGGGACTCGCATCTCAGTTTCTAAGGAAACCCAATTTGCAAACCCAGAACATATCTGGTTTTAAACTGGTTGAAAAAATAGAACTCTCTGTAGTCAGAGCCAATGTTTTGTACGGTCAAAGATAATTCTGCATCTCGCTGCTTCGCCCGCCACTTTTTGGCCAGCTTAAAATCAACACGGGTATATCCCTCATCATCAACACCTGAAAAATGGTGAATCCTGCTTTGGTGATTAACCATAGTGCTAAAGCTAAGGTTGTCTTCTGTTAGATAGCTGATCAACAGCCCGCCCAGGTGATGGGGATTAAGCCTACTAAAATCGCGAATTTCGATCTCTGGACTAGATCGGTAAAGGTAGTCCTGCTGCAAATCCGTATAACTGTAATTAGCGTGCACCAGCCAGTGATTGTCGGGCCTGTACTGAACCTGCCACTCGATCCCCGTTACTTCAGCGCTACCTATATTGTCGCGAATATTTAGCTGACCGTCGAAGTCTGGATAACTTTCTCGACGCTCACCGATTAGATCAGACATCCGCTCTCTGTATAGACGCACATCAACATTTAGAGTTTGGTTTAGGAAAAACCCAGAGTAGCCTAGCTCAGAGCTAGACAATAACTCAGGTTCAACATTCGCATCAGACTGTATTGACGCATCAAGAATTAAGTTCTCATTGTAACGAACAGTAGTGTTCTGCTGGCTTTCCAACATCGTGGGAGCTCGGTAACCTCGATTATAGGCCAGTCTTATACTGTGATCCTCCGAGACCTGGTAGTTGTTGGCGATTCGGTAGGAATTGACGTTTCTACTTTTATTTCGGTATTCAGAAATAAATCCAGCATTAAAGCTAATATTATTCAGAGCTCTCCATTCCAGGTTTAAGTAACTCCGATAGGACTCTTGACTGGCAGAGCCACTCATATCAAAAAGTGTGTTGCTCGAAACCCGGTCTTTCCTAGCAGCTACACCATAGACACCACGGATAGAGTCTGTGGCCTCAAAATTTGCTCTAAATTCCGCGTCCCATCGCTCGGAGACTATA
Source organism: uncultured Porticoccaceae bacterium (assembly GCA_965656965.1). Lineage (GTDB taxonomy): Bacteria > Pseudomonadota > Gammaproteobacteria > Pseudomonadales > Porticoccaceae > HTCC2207. The sequence continues at coordinate 69,624 of CBFHMK010000008.1, read as the reverse complement.
ATACTTTCAGGTTCAATAATTAACTTATCTGGCAGCTGCGATAGTGCCAGTTTGGTTGGCCCCTCAGGAAAAAAAGTTAATGCTTGATAGAATGTTAGCGGGTCCTGAGCCTGGTTAATATCAAATTTATTATGATAAACAATCAACTCATATTGGTTGCTGCCATTGCCACTATGGGACCAGGCAAGGTGCTGGTATTGGTAATCGGTCTCTTGCAGCTGATATTCCCTCTCCCCGATACCCACCTCACTGTCATTGAAACCAAACTGCAGTTCAACACTGTCCGATGCTCTGGGTGTCCAGAGTCCCTTAAAACCCAGGGTTATGGTCTCTGTGCCATCGTCAAGACTAATATCTCTCTGCTGACCTCTATACTCACCAGAAAAGTCTCTGAACCCATCATTGGACCTATGCCGCAACGTAGTGCGATGGTCGATCTCCCCCAGCTTGCCTGAATATGTTATCGACCTATTGCGAATATTATCGCTGCCAAATTGGGCGCGCAGATTCCAGCCACTGTCCAGCAATGGTGACCGAGTCACTATATTAATTGAAGCTAGAAATGCGTTGCTCCCGTCCGCGGGGGCATTACCTCCCCTCACTATTTCGATATAATCAATATCCTCGAGCTCCACCCCCAGGGTGTTCCACTCTACGGATGAAAAAATAGACTCATAAACAGAGCGACCATCGATTTTTACCTCTAATCGACGAGGGTAACTTTCACCCACAGAATGGTAGCTCAAGCTAGGTGCGTTAGCATTAACGAAGTAAGTCCGAAATCCTGGCACTAGACGAAATAAATCCAACACATCAACAGCTGCAGAGGCATCGATAGTTCTTCGATCAATAATGGTCACTGCCGCAGGAGTCTGGCTTTGAGGCTGATTCATATGGGTCACACTAGAGACCAGATGAATATCTGCAAGCAGATCATCCTCTGTGACCACAATATCTGCGAGGCTGGATGCCGATAGTGCAGGAATTAGCATCAGAAAAATGCAGATATTATTTCTATTTTTAATCATTTAAGGTCTCTTTATTTTCTGAGATTCTAGCTCAGGGGTATTTATGAGTATCTGAGGGTTCTGATAGGCCCAGTTTCTGCCCGAGAATTCCCGCTTGAGTTCTATTGCTAAGCCCCAATGCTCTTAACATTGCACTAACATGGACCTTAACTGTGTTTTCAGAGAGATCCAGCTCACGGGCAATTTGCTTATTGGAGCGCCCCTGAGTAATCCTGCGCAATATATCCATCTGCCGATCAGTGACCAGACCTGAAATAATATCAACGTCCGCACCGGAATCGACCTCATCGATTACTCGCGCTACTTCTGGCATGGATTCTATTAATGATTCAGGGACATATCGCTCACCTGACAATGCCTTAGATATGGCCTCAAACAAGGCATCTTTTGGTGCTGATTTGGTTACGAACCCCGCCACACCAAAATCGAGACACTTACGTATATGTGCAGGATTTTCTGACGCCGATAATACAATTAATGGGAGTTTAGGATAGCTTTCGCAAAGCATTTCAATAAAGTTAAAGCCACCGGCCCCTCCAGGCATAAATAAATCCACGATGGCTAGATCTATTTCATTTTTTGCCAAAATGGTCAGTGCATCGTCACCATGGTCGGTGGTGGTAACCTGAATATTTTCAAACTCTTCGCTTAATGTCGCCTTGAGACCAACACAGACGAAAGCATGATCATCAACAATAAGAACGTGCATAATTTCAATCCTTGGTTCACTTCCGGCCTGAAGGGGTCAGTCAAGCTATGCTAGCCCGTAACTGCTGCAAAATGCCGCCGAAAACTCTAACAATCACTAGACGGAGCTTGGCATATACGAGTAAGCATAGCAAATAAGCAGGGTGCTTTTGCCCTACTTGAAACTGTAGGGCATTAGAGAGGATTTTGTTGGATTTTTGCGGGTTTTTAGACTTGCCAGGGGTCTAGAGACTTGCCAGCTCCCTTTCTATCTGGGCCTTTAACGAGGCGTTAGTTCCCACTTTATCGCGAGCTTCAGTTAAAACAGTTTTTGCTTCATCAAATTTACCCATCAGCTTAAGACCAACACCGCGGTGGTAATGAAAGATTGCAACATCTGGAGCCATTGTAGTAACCCGATCGAAAAGCGGTTCAGCCACCTGGGGAAGCCCGGACTTTAACAGCGCCCAGGCATAGGTATCTACAAAGAAAGGCTGTTCAGAATCAGCAAAACGCTCTGTTAAAGTGACAGCACGCCTGATATTGTCAGTAGAGGCAAAGCGATCCGTCAGTAGGCTGGCAAGGTTATTAATTACGGTATGGTGATTAGGATTGATCTCCAATACCTGCTCATAGAGTGACCTGGCTCGATCAAAATCTTCTAATCTCTCATAGGATGATGCCAGCAACATTTTCAATAGACTGCTATCTGGGACGGCACTCAACCCTCTTTGATAAGCCTCCACAGCCAGTTCATAGTTAGCCATGGAAATATGATTACCAGCGAGTGCACTGTAGCCACCTACCCAAGACGGCTCTCGCTCAAGGCCCAGCTCAATGGTTTTGATAGCACCAGAGTAATCCTTTAGCTGGCGCTGAATGGTCGCCATGACGGAAAAGGCGGACAGGTTGTCAGTATGTTCCTGACTAAATTTTACAAGGTAGTCTAATAACTCCTGCTGTTTATTAAGACGACCGTAGGACTGAGCCAAGCTTTCAAGCGCTCGAGTCAACTCAGGATTTAGTGCTAGGGCCTGCTTGTAACTCTCAACAGCCTGCCTGTACTTACCCTGAGCCTGCTGCGCTCGACCAGATAGATAATAACCAAAAGCTGGGTTGCGTCCTGCTGACTTAATCTTGGAAATTACCTTCTGGCTTCCCTCTAGATCCTGATTAGAAAGTTTGATTTGCGCAAGAATGGACAGCAATACGTCATTGTCTGGTGAGTGAGCCAATGCATTTTCAATGATACGCTCAGATCGATCGGAGTCATGTTTCTCCAACAGGCCTTTAATTACTGGGACAGCCGCCTGGATATTACCCGGATTAATATCCAAAACCTTTCTAAAGGTGTCGTCAGCCAACTGTTGTGAGCCAGAACTAATATAGGCGTTAGCCAGCATCACTAGAGCCCTTTCCGACTCCGGATTATTGCGCAGCACCACACGCAGATCCGTCACTGCAGAGTCTATATCTTCTGCCATAAGATAGTATCGAGCTCTGGCTAACAGGGCCTGCTCAAAGTGACCATCTAACTCCAAGACCCTACTGAGAAGAGTAAGCGCCTGGTCGCGCTGATCGGCAGATAATTTGATTTCAGCCTGCATGGCAAGGGCACGGAATATTTGCTGATCGTCAAAATCTGCGCTACTAACAGACTCTAACTCAGCCAAAGCCTCCTGCTCGGCGCCTGCTGATAACATTCTGTTAATGCGGAAAAACAGCAACTCAGCATTCTGCGGCTCCTGACTGATATAGCGATTTAGCAGGGCAGCAGCTTGCTGCTGATCGCTATCAGCTATCAGCTGCACCAAGGCCATCCGCACCTCAGTATCCTGTGGATAACGGCGCAGGTATTGCTCTAAAGCAGCCTGAGCCTCTTGCCAACGGCCCTCGTCGCGCAGTAAAGCGACCAATTTTAAGTGAAAGCTTCTCTCCGAGGGGTAGGCTTGAATTATTCGCCGGTAGTCTGCTTCGATGGCCTGCACGTCATCGAGATCCTGATTGATCTCAGTGCGCAACAGCACAAGATGCAAATCCTCTTCTTCTTGAGCTATAACATTAGCTAAAATCTCTAGCGCCTCGGCCGACTTCCCTTGCCTATGCAGTATCGAGGCCTGAATTGTAGAGATCTCAATAAAGTCTCCCTCAGCTTCGGAGGCCTTTGTTACATAGGTCATAGCTACATCCAGCAGACCCTTGCCCAGAAAGGCCGAAGCTTTAATTAGGTAGCCGTCGGCATTATCTCTCTGTAGCAATAACACCGCATCTGCCTTTTCAATAGCCGAATCAAACTGGTTGGCCATTAACATTAGATAGCCAAGTTTTACCCTTGCATCAATATGGGCCTTATCAAGCTGCTCCACTCTGGTTAAATTTTTGAACATCGACTTCCAGTTTTGCTCCTGCTCAGAGATCAATGCCAAATAGAAGTATGCCTGGGCTAACTTTGGATCAATCTGCAACGCATTGCGCAATTCAACACTGGCTTTAGATAATTTTTCATCCTCAAATAACTGGATGCCACTGTTGAGATATTTATTTGCCGCCTCTTCCTTTGAGCTGCTACAAGCTGAGACAGCAAATACAAATATACTCAGGGTTAAAATCTTACAAATAGTCTTTATAGCTATGCCGCTCATTTTGTTCCCTCCAAGTTATGACTTGGTAAAAGTTGCGATAATTGATTGTGTGAAATACGAATAAATCCACGAGCTCTTTGATCTGCGTCCTCCATTGACTCATGGCTTAATACAGGCGTGGTGACTCTCACCAGAGAGCCATCAGTTCGATTGAGAAATAGTGCATCTTTAAACAACATCCATTTTTTTAAATACTCGTTGGCCACAGCAACTCCGCGCTCTTCAAACCAGTAGTAAACAATTTGGTCTTGATTACCTTTGCGAATCAATGCCCGATTAACCGGTATATCGTCCACCTGAGTACGGCGAAAATCTGCTATTTCCCAGCCGCCACCCGGAATACAGACCTTGGGTGAATGGGGTGAGAGCCCTTTGCGCTGAGAAGCATAGTAAGCAACATAGAAATTGATTGGCTGGTGCTCGAGATTGGTATAGTTAAGCATCACATAGTCAGTAAAGCCGAGCTTCTCAGCGACCAGAGTATCGATACTGTCATGCACGCCATTCCAGTCCCCCAGTCGGATTGGATAATCAATTAATGCGCCATTGGTCGCCAGCGCAGGTTCCTGTCGTGCCTTCACAGAATACAAAAATATAACCGCTATGAGTAATAATGGAATAGCTATCAGCAGTGGTCGGGAGATAATTAGCTCAGTCGGCTTTTTGTTGTGCAGACCTGCTGCTCCAATTTGCACAGGCACCGCAAATGCCTGATGGATTTTCTGCCTGCTGGTGAAGCGCTCCATCAACATAATTTCTAATAGCATCAAACAGCCACAGGCCATAAAGATTAACCAGCCTTCAAAATCATGCAGAAATCCCTCGGCCATCTGGGTGCCCCAGTTGTCTACCAAGAGCCCAGTCACCGCGATGCGAAAACTATTCATAAAGATGGTGATAGGTACAGTTGAAATAAATAGTAAGACCCGTTTCCACCAAGCAGCCTGATACAGATAGGCGGCAATAAAACCAAGACTCATGAGGGGAAATAAATAGCGCAAGCCACTACAGGCCTCTACCACCTGTAATTGGTAATCACCCAGATCAATAATGTTGCCGCTGAGAAATACCGGAATCCCACACAGGCGGATAATGTCAACACCCAACTGAGAAGAAACCAACTGCAACTTTGCGGTGAGAATCACCTCAATAAAATAGGGCAAAGGCACAGCAAAGCCCAGCAGTAGAATAGGTACCCAGGTATGCCTGGCTGCACTGCCCAGCCATGCCAGAGATAGACCAAACAGAAACAAAATAAAGGAATAATGAATCAGCACAAACAACGCGCTGATCTCGCCAACAACCAGAACAATCAGGGCCAGAATAATGACTGGCAAGCCCCACCAGGAAGGACGACGATAACCGGCAATAATCTCAAAGCGCTTCTCCCAGAGGATAAATAGAGACACCAGAGGAATTAGGTAGCCGTGACTGTATTCTGCCTGCCTTTCCCAGCGCAGAACCGCCTCAGCTAAACCATCCCAATAAAGCCATAGACCAACCAAAATCGCGCCGATGCCTACCCAAAATCCAGGTTTAGCTAACAACTCAGCTAATGCATAAAATTTTTCCGGCGACGGCACAGCTGCAGTACTATCCTTAAAATCCATTTCCTGATTCAACTCCATTTTTTTGCCAAGAGCCCTCAGCCATGAGAGCCCTCAGCTATAAAGAGCCCTCAGCTATAAAGAGCCCTCAGCTATAAAGAGCCCTCAGCTATAAAGAGCCCTCAGCTATAAAGAGCCCTCAGCTATAAAGAGCCCTCAGCCATAAAGAGCCCTCAGCTATAAAGAGCCCTAAGCGACAGACAGCATTCAGAGAAAAAACTAACGATGCAACGCCTGCAACCCAATTAACCTTTTAATACGTCCATTAATATGTAGAAATGTCAGGCTCTGCCCTCTTTGTGTCAGAGTTGCTTCAAATATCAAAAGTACCGCCACCGCCGCGCTATCGATATAAACCAACTCAGAGCAATCAATTTGCACATGCCTGAGTATAGTACATGGCTGACTCAGCGCTTTTTCACAGACCAGCTTAAGCTGTCGACAATTTGTCGCCGTCGCCGACCCAACCAGTGCCAGTTCAAGACAGTGGTCAATCTGATTGCTGCTGATTTTGAGGGGCCGTCGGGGACCTGCTGTCAGCTGTAATATGGAGTCATATATTGCCAACGGAAATACCCGAGCTACTAATAAATAGATAAACCACAGACCATCTGAAATATACCGTCGCATCAGGCCAGGCTCTTGCTTAACACGCCAAAGCCACTCAACACCCAATCTTTGCCATAACTTAGGGGCACGCTCAACATCACCAGCCACAAAATTTATCACTGCTCCTAGATGGCTGATTACAGGTGCTTCAAGTCTAGAGCGATTATGCTGAATCCAGTGCTGACCTTTTTTGGCGCCAAGAGCCACTAATAAAAAATCTGCCCGAGCCCTATTAATCTGCTGGATAATCTTATCAGTACTCATGGAATCTACAGTCCCCAGGCCGGGGTTTAAAAACCCGCAGCACTCCATGCTCTGGCTGGTCTCTGCAAGATTGGCAGCGGCCTTTTCTGCGGCATCACCCTGACCACCAAAAAAGAACACTCGGATCGGCCTATCAGGCTTCTGCTGTTCTAGGCTTTCAAAAAGACATGAACCGGCTACTCGCTCTGGCAAAGGAATGCCTAGCAACCTTGCCACCCATATAATCGGCATACCATCTGCTACCACCAGATCGCTCTCGAGCACCGAACGATAGAACGCCTTGTCCCTGTATGCCTGTACAACAAAATTTAAGTTTGGCGTCGATAGAAAACAGCGACTCCCTGTCCGAATACATTGCTCAATCAGAGCAACAGCCTCCTCCCTGTTTACTCGGTCAAATGGCAACCCCAAAACGGTCCAGAGGTTGCGTTCAGCTAGGGTTAATCCAGTCACGGTTCCATCCTTCCATTAGATTAAATATCCAACAGGGCATCGATCTGAGCATCCTGAGCTCGGCGATAACTGTCAGGCGTACCAATATCTATCAATAAATTAATCGGGTAATGATGCATATTGCCGACTAATTTGGGGATGACATCAAAGCCAAGATCCAGTTGCCCATTGATATCTGGCTGAGGAAAGTAATCAAAGACCTCCGGCTCCACCACATAGATTCCCGCAGCGGCGCAGTTAGAAACTGGGTTACTGGGCTTTTCAATAAAACTCTGCACCCAGCCTTGGTCATCAATTTCGGCAATACCACATGTCTGAGGACTGTCTGCACTGAAAGTCCCCAGAGTGAGTATTGGCCGATGGCGCAAATGTGACTGGTACATATCTGACAAATTCACATCAGACAGATTGTCGCCATAGATAACAAAAAAAGTCTGTTTACCCAGATAATCTTGGTTGGCCAGCAGGGTCCCAGCACTGCCTAAAAGTTCAGGCTCATCAAACAGCCTAACTGTTAGCCCAGAGGGTGTGTTTTGCGCAACATAGTCCTCTACCTGATCGGCGAGCCAATGGGTATTTACCAATACCTCAGTAACACCAGCACTGGCTAATTTTTTAAACCAGATACCCAGCAGTGGCTGGCTATTAATTGGCAGCAAACACTTTGGTATTTTATGAGTCATAGGACGCAGCCTTGACCCCAAACCAGCGACAAGAAGTATCGCCTTCATAGACAGGACTCCCAGTGCGGCGCAGCCTGCAAGTTGACCTGAAATAGGGCGCAGTTATCCACCTCAACTAGCTTATAGTCTGACAAAGGCCGCCTCTGGGAATGCAGTAATACCACTCGAATAACCGCTACATGAGAAACCACTAAAATATTCTCCACAGGTTTAGCGATAGCAATCTTATGCATGCGACTAATAACCCTATTCTGCAGTTCCAGCAATGTCTCACGCCTTGGAAGCTGGAGTTGATGAGGTGCTCTGTTCCATAGCGCCCATTCAATGGGGTAGTGCTGTTTGACCCAGGATTCCGACCTGCCTTCCCAGGGGCCAAACTTCATTTCTATAAACGCATCATCCGTCTCATAACCAATGTCATTAGCTATAGAAATAATATTGGATGTCTGAGTAGCTCTAACTAATGGACTACAGATAATGCGATCGATAGGCGCTTTACTAACTAACTCGGCAGCCTCATGGGCCTGCTCTACCCCACAGTTATTTAGGGGTTCATCGCTACGGCCTGAATAAACATGGTTAAGATTTGAATTAATCTGTCCATGGCGCATAAAGTACCAGTTCATTTCAACAATCCTTTGTTGTTCTAATTAAATTAGGCGCTCTGCCTAACCACATTTAATTTCTTCATGGTTTGTTCAGCATAATTAAGAATATCTTCAACATTCTCCTGTGCGTAGAGCCAGTCAACATACTCCGCCACAGAATTTTCTGGCGAGAACTTAGGCTGCCATCCTATGGCTCTGAGCTTATCTATATTGGAACAGGCATTGCGAGTATCACCGAATCTGTAAGCTCCGGGGATACTTGGAGTGGGAAGCAAATCAGTATGATGAGGCTGCACCGCACTGCGAACGATTTCAGCAAAATCGGCAAGACTGTACGCGGTTCCCCCACCGACGTTAAATACCTGGCCATCCATCTGGGTACTGTGAAGCGCCAACAGATTGGCCTCAACCACATCATGGATATTGACAAAATCTCGACATTGATTGCCGTCTTCGTAGAGCGTTGGTGCCTTGGCAAAATAATAATTTAAACAAAAAATCCTGCAGGCGCCGCTGTAGGCATTAAAAAAGGACTGTCGGGCACCCTGAACTATCGAGTATCGCAATGCTACAGAGGGTATGCCATAGCGCCGACCAAATGTGATTGCTTGCTGCTCCTGAGAGTGCTTGGATAGTGCGTAGGCGTTGGGTGGAGCAATATGTTCTTCACTGGTCCAACACCAGTCTAACTGTCCACCACAGTCAGCGCATTGATGTTGCCATTGACCCTTTAATAAATGGCTTTCGTCACGCATAAGAGGCGAAACATCCGCGGCGCATTGAGAACAAATATAACGGCCCTCGCCCTGCACAAATTGACTGCTGGCAACGACAACTTTTTGGATGGGGAGTTTTTGCTCAACAATAATTTCATAAATCAGTGCGGTACTAACCCCATTGGTGTGAATAAAGGCAGAAAAGTCTGGCAGATAATCTTGATAGGCAGCCAAATGATAAATAGCATCAACACCCCGCATAGCCTTTTCTAGATCAACTTTGTTGCGCACATCTCCCAGCAAAAATTCTGCCTCGGGGTTTATCCAATCCGGCAGCCCTCTTAGGTGTACAGGTTTTTTTAGGCAGTCCAAAATGCGCACCTGATGACCCTCTGTAACCAGGCGATCCACTGTATGAGAGCCAATAAAGCCAGCGCCCCCGGTGACCAAAATTTTCATTAATACTTCCTTGTCTGCTGTCTGTTCACTATCGCGGACCATAGCCCTGAGGTTTTAATTTATGCCAGGTCCAGGCGGTACGCACTGTGTCTACAATATCGGTATATTGAGGTTGCCAACCGAGCTGCGACTTTAATTTATCCGCTTTAGCCACCAATTCAGGTGCGTCTCCCGGGCGCCGTTCGACCACCTGGTAATCAACCCTGTGCCCAGATACCTTTTCGCAGGCTCGAATAATATCTAGCACCGACTGACCGTTTCCGGTGCCTATGTTAAACACCTCAGCGGTAGACTCAGTGGTTGCCTGCATAGCCAAGAGATGGGCGCTGGCGAGATCGTTGATATGCACATAGTCACGTATGCAGGTGCCATCTACTGTCGGGTAGTCAGTGCCAAACACCCTGAGTTCGCTGCTGCCCTGTAAGATATTGTCCAAAACCAGAGGAATAAGATGAGTTTCGGGATGGTGATATTCACCAAACTGGCCATCCTCGGATGCTCCGGCCGCATTGAAGTACCGCAGCAGGCTGTAACCCATTTTATGCACGTGGGCAAAGTCTTTGATCATCCACTCCACTGCCAACTTAGTGCGAGCATAGGGGCTGCAGGGGGCCTGATCAGCATCCTCTGCCATGGGGCTTTTGGGGTTTAAACCATAGGTAGCACAGGTGCTTGAAAAGAGTATTTTTTTAACATCTGCCGCTACCATGGCATTGAGAAGTGACAGGGTGCCAGCAATATTATTGTCGTAGTGGTAAGCGGGGTTTATTACCGATTCCCCTACATTAGTGGCTGCCGCAAAGTGCATTACTGCCTCAATTTGATAATCGCGAAGAGTTTTTTTCAGTAAGTCTGTATTGCGGATATCACCTACTACTAGGGGCGCTCCATTGACCGCTGCAGAATGACCCTCTACTAAATTATCATAGGCAACAGGCCTATGGCCGCACTCTAATAAATGTCTTAAACAGGCACTACCCACATAGCCTGCACCGCCCGTTAGTAAAATTTTCACCAAACACTCCTTGTCATTTTTCCTCTGTCCTTAACTTTTAGTGTTCTAAAAGCTATTTATATCGATCACTGATAAAGATAATTCTGCTGCCTCGACGATCTATCTCAAAAGGAATTTCGCGGGGATTACCCAGTGCGTCGCGGATTGCCTGATGCTTTTCTGGCGGTGCGACTAACAGCAAAAACCCGCCGCCGCCAGCACCCAACAATTTACCCCCCTGAGCACCTGCTTTTATTGCGGCTTCATACCAATCATCTATGGCACTATTTGAAATCCCAAAACCCAGAGATTTTTTAAGTAACCAGCCTTCATGAAGTAGCCTAGCAAACTCATCAATGCTGCCCTGATTAGAAATAATCCCTTTCATCTCAATGGCCAGATCCCGCATCTGTCTAAGAATACTAAACTTATCAGCCTCTCTGGTGCCGGCACTTTGCTTGACTAAAATATCATCGGCACTGCGCTGTTGTGCCGTGTACAGCAATAGGGTTCGCGACTCCAATTCCCTCAAGGTATCGGGCTTATAGGGCACAGGCTCTACATTGACTGTGCCATCTGGATTAAAGGCAATATAGTTAAGAGAACCATAGGCAGCGGCATATTGATCCTGCTTGCCAATGGGTTTATGCAATAGATCAATCTCAACCTGACAGGCCTGCTCTGCAAGTTGCTGGGCGCTGGTAAGCCGGCCTTTGAAGGCATACAGCGCATTGAGAAGACCTACAGCGAGGCTGCTACTGGACCCCAGACCTGTGCCCGAGGGCACATCGCCAATGGTGGTAATTTCCAAATGTTTTCCCAACCCAGTCATGCGCAGCACTTCCCTTGCAATGGTGTGCTGAATCTCATCAATAGAATCGGCAATCTCAGTCTTGGTGTAAGCAATACGGGTGGAGGCCTCAAAGCGCGGACTTACCGTCACATACATGTGCTGATTTAAGCCGACAGATAAGACTGCACCCATCTCTTTTTCATAAAATGAAGGTAGGTCAGTTCCGCCACCAGCAAAGCTCACTCTGTAGGGTGTTTGCGAAATAATCATTGCGCCAATCCTTGATCAATCTGTTGCTTAAACTGATAAATTAAAGGTTGCAGCGACTTATCAATAGAAAACGTATCGATCACTCTTTGTCTACCCTGGGCCGCCAGATGCTGACGCAAATGGCTATCCTGGGCCAGCTTAGATATTGCTTCGGCCAGGCCTGCAGAGTCCTTGGGTGCTACCAATAATCCAGTCTGGCCATCCTCAACTAAATCCGGGATGCCTACTAACTGGGTTGAAATAACGGGTACAGCACAGGCCATTGCTTCCATTAGCATCTGAGGCAGACCATCCACATCGCCATCTTCTGCCCAGACACAGGGCAGACAGTAAATATCACCGGCTGCCATAAAATCTGGGATATCCTCCTGCAGCAGGGGCTCGCCGGTAAGTGTCACTAGATCAGATAAACCTCTGCCGTCTATTCGCTGCTGCAACTCGGACAACAACGGCCCATCGCCGGCAATGGTGCAGCGAAAGTCCAGAACAGTTTTTAATTGTTCACAGGCATCAATTAAATACATCAAACCCTTTTTTTCTACCAGCCGAGCGGCTGAAACAATATGCACAGGCCCCGCGTTATGCGTTGGTTTTTTGGGTTTAAAAAGGCTAGTGTCTATGCCGCAATAGGCAACAATGAGTTGGGCTGGATCTGCCCCTTGCTCTATATAGAAGTCTCTATGAAAACTGGAGATACAGACAATAAATTTTGCTCTGATGATTTTATCTTTTAGAGCGCAGCGCTCGCGAAATAGATCTGCCGCATGGCCGGTAAAACTAAAGGGTTTATCGAGCAGCCAGGCCGCATACATGCCGACAGTGCCACAGGAGTTGATCCACTGAGAATGGATGTGGGAAACCCTTTGTGTCGCTAGATATCTTGCCCATACGCAGGCCACTGAGAAGTGCAACACAGACTTAAGCCTCACCGTAAAAGATTCTTTGCGACCAAACACAGCATTAAGCAATGCAAACCAAAAACGTCGCCCAAAACAAAATGGCGCTTTGCAGACCTCAGAAATTACCTGAGATAGCGGTAACGGATATATAAAGTGGGTCTGCTGATTGATCTCTGCTACCGTCTGAGATTTAAAATAGCTAGTCGCAGGTCGATGCAATGAATGTAATGCAAAGTCCAGACTCTGTTTTGACAGTGCCATTAACTCGTTGCCAACCCAAGCATTACCGACACCATTGCTGGTTATATAATGAATCATGCTAATCCTTTAGCTAAATACAGCTACAAATTTCGTCTGTATTCAATAATTCTGGCAGTCTTGCCAAATAATTTGTTTTTGTAATATCTCAAAACGCCCTGAGCCTCGGGGAATTTCCCCAGAGCAACAAAACATGCATAGAGATAACGGTTTTTTACACTATATTTCTGGGGCAGTCTGGAGGCCGCTGACTTATGAATAATAGGGGCATAGAAAAAGACTAAAAAAACCATGGCCCAACCCACAAAAAGAATCCAGATGCTGGGTAGGCTAAGACTTATCAATATTGCCGCAAATACCAACAGCAGAGCCGGCACTACTGCACCATAAAACAGACTACTTAACATCTGATGCTGTTTATAAGCTGGTTTTTGATACCTCGAACTCCGTCTCTGTAAGTCATAGCCCTGCGCGTAGGCGTGGCCACATCTCACCGATCGCATCCACCATTGTGAGAGGCAATGCATGTTGGCGTCATGTAAGGTCATGGGCTGGTCTAGTCTTACTATGCCTCCGCCATTAAGACGCAGTCGCCAACAGAGCTCGCCCTCTTCACCAGCAATCATAATCTCGTTAAAGGCTTTCACTTTTTGCAGCGCATCTATGCGATACATAGCATCGCCGCCACAGGCGTCAATTTCGCCTACTTCGCGCTGCCATTCCATATCAATAAGATTGTTATAAAGACTGATGTTAGGAAAACGTTCACGTCGATGGCCACAGACACAAACTATGTTCTGATGTGCAAGTAAAAAATTATAGGCAGAAGAGAGCCAGTGGTCGTTGAGTTCGCAGTCTCCATCAATAAACTGTACAAATGCAGTCTTGGGATATTTTTCTTGGAGGTACCAAAGCCCCGCATTTCTGGCCCGAGCCATGGTAAAAGGCCTGCTCATCTCCAGATTAACCAGATCAATACCAACGGATTGAGCATATTCCACACTGCTATCGGTGGAACCAGAATCCACATACACTATAGGCCCCTGATGCTGCGTCTGCAGCGAGGACAAACAGCGCTTCAATCGCTCGCCCTCATTGCGACCTATAACCACAGCACCTACCTGTTGCGACAGAGACATTAATTAAGCGCCTCAGCCTCGGTGCCTACTCTGGTCTTGGCATGCGCCATAATATATTGAGTGGTCACATGCATTAGACTCTGGTGCGCGTCCTCGGTCATGCCGTAGTTTTCCACCGGTATCCATACAGAATACTTGGCCATCTCTTTTAATTTCCCCCCTTTGAAGCCCACAAAGGCGATGGTAGGTACGCCCATCTGATTGGCGTAGTCGCAGGCAGCAACTACATTGGGCGAATTTCCACTAGAGCTAACCAACAGCAGAGCATCATTCTTGCCCAGATAATATTTTAGCTGCTCGCTAAACACCGCTTCATAGGAGATATCATTGCCCAGTGCAGTCAGCATGGCGGTATTGGATGACAATGAAATGGACTTAATACTCGGCTGACCGGGTTTATGCGTGCCTTTGGTAACGTCGCAGACCGTGTGATCTCCTATAGCGGCGCTTCCGCCATTGCCAGCGACCCAGAGTGTGCCATTATTGCGAGCGGTCGCTAAAAAAATCTCTAATACAGGCTCGAGAGTGGCCTTATCGAAGTCTTTAATAACCTGAATATATCGCTGATAGTAATCTTCTACAAATTCTGCAAAATCCATTTGGAAGTCCTTTTCAAATTATTGTTGGGCCCAGGATTACCCTGCTACTACCGAAGTTTTTCGCGATTGATAGCGCTGCCATATTGACGCCTGCCTGTCATCAACCAGTTTGGTTGCGTACTTTTTCCCCAGAATTAGACATTTCCAATGGTAGCTCCGAATAAAGCGTCTTAGTGTCTGATCTGAGTATCGGGGGACGCGAGTGACCATACTGCGTAGATAACCCAGAAACATGGCGCCGCCGCCTAAAATATAGGGTGGATGAAGCATGCGGTAAACTGAGGTAACCAGCATGTAAATAAGCCCTGTACCCATAAAGTACTGTCCATAACCATGGCGCTGCTTGCCCACGTAGATATTATCTTGGCTGGAACCCATAGCTCTCAAATGCACAAACCGTAACTCAGGGATATCCCAACTACAGGCTATCCAACCCAGTTGTCGGCAGCGATGACAGTCTATTGCGTCCCACATAACCTCGGGTACAAAGCCGCCAATCTGTTTATAACAGCTGACACGGTAGAACTTGGTCATACCTACAGACATCTCATCACCCCGCTTTTCACTCAGCAACCATTTACCCTGCCTGCTGTAGGGCTTGCCGCTGCAGGTACCTATACGCGGCGTTTTATGCATTTTCTGTATTAGTATCTCAAAGTATCTATGGGGTAAATCAACATCCAAATCTAGCTTGCAGAGAAACTCATAATCATCAAGATTGGTTGACTCTAAACCAAGATTAAAAGCCTCTATAACACCGGGACCCACGGCACGATGGCCGCGATCAGGCTTGGTAACAACTTCAATAAAGTCGTACTGACTGGCGTACTCACGAAGGATATCGCCGGTTGCATCTGTCGAGCCATCGTCAACAATAATCCATTTGGCAGGCCTCACTGACTGACTAACAACAGAATCAAGCGTACTGAACATAAATTCCGCTTCATTGCGGCAGGGTGAAATAATCAGGTAAGAATCGTCCATATATTCTCTACATATATTATTGGCTCGAGCAACTGGGCCTGCACCGATAAAAAAATTCATTCTGGATTAACTTTACTTGTGGGGCATTGATAATGAAATATTAAAACCAAAATGAGACCCTCTTTTATCTCAAAAAGCCAACTGGTTCACATTTTGAGCCTTACTCCTAAAAGATAGCCTATTTCTCATATCAAAGGCTCACTTTCCGCACTGAATTCGAGGGGCTTAGAAAAGCGATCACAGCTAACCTCATAACCCAGCCAATCTGTTATCGCCTGTAAATCCTTATCAAAAATTTGCTGTAGCTTTCTAAGCTGGAAACAGTTGATCGATGGGCGCTGCTGCATGCGCAAACTATCTTTGATTCGATCCCGCAGCTGTCTTGGTATCAGCGCCCTACGCAAGCTAGACATGGCGGGAGATTCAATCAGCCACTGATAACCCGGAAATTTTCGAATACGCTGGTTGGATACATTGTCAGCCGCTAGATCCGGGAACCAATGCAATGGTTTCGAGCAGCCAATAAAGTCTCCTACCTGGCCAAGGGTCAGTTCCGGCTGCGCTCTTAGTTGTTCAAAGAAAACAGGTAGCACCGCTCCCCCGCCAAAGGTCTTTAAATAGGGCCTGATCTGCATCCCGTAACGGCTGTAATCAACCAGTTCAGGATAGGTATCAATCGCCTGATTGATATCACATGAAATAACTCCCTCAGACCACTGATGCATGTAGTGCGATACTAGGCGATCTATCGGATGGCGCATCACATAGATGAATCTGGGATTATTAATTAATGGCTTTAGGCGCTTGATGGTATTGGGGTGATCGGGGAGTTTGCTGTAGTGGGTGCTGGACTCTCCGCAGATATCGGTCTTTTGTGCTGCAGCAAACAGGCCCTGATACCAATCCACACCCAAGGAATATCGGTCGTCATCACTAAAGAAGTTAGGCTCCTTGGGGGTAGACATAAAAATTCCTGACTGAGCCGCCAGTTGATTATGCAATGTGCTGGTCGCACTTTTCATGGCGCCGATAATAAAGAAACTAGGCAGTCTTGGCGTCATAGTTAATAGTCGTCCGGGTGGATATAGGGCGCATTGGGGCGGGTGAAATTAGTCCAGATATCCCGCCACTGAGATTCGCAGATATTGGGCGGGTAGCTGGCGCTAAAAAGCTGTCGCGCCCTGCCGATTATGGCGCCCAGATGCCAGAATAAATTGGCCATCAATAAACCAGTGCGACCAAAGTACTTGTAGTAATACCTGGTACGAGACTCATAAAAATAACGCGGCAAGCGCTTCTTTTTGGCCGCCTGACTCTTGACCGGTGAGCTGCCACCACGCAGATGCACAACATGGGCCTGCGGATTATTAATAATAGGCCAGCCGGCAGCGCGGGCACGGTGACAGAAATCGACATCTTCAAAGTACATAAAGAACTCTTCATCGAGAAGACCAATTTTCTCAAATAACTCGCGGCGAACCAAAACACAGGCAAAGCTAGTCCACTCCGGATAGGATAGCTCGTCGGTCACTCTCAGAGGCACCTCATAAGCTTTAAGCAGCCTGGTAATGGGACCAGAGCAAGCAGAGCGAATCAATTCATTGATAGGCCGGTGAAAGCGAAAACAGCTCTCTTGAGGGCTGCCGTCAGGCCATTCCAGTCGGGGACTTGCCATGCCCATATCTGTGCTGTCTTCTAGAGTTTTCAGTAATATCTTAATGGCTCCAGGGCGAACAATAGTGTCACTGTTTAGCAGTAGGACATAGTCAGATTGACAGGCTTGAATGCCAAGATTATTTCCAGCAGAAAACCCGTCATTATTTGGTGAGCCTATCAATCTGACTGTAGCCCATTGATTATCATGAATAGCCTGTTGAATTTTCTCTATAGAGTCGTCATTAGACGCATTATCTACAATGATGATTTTAAGCGTTAGGTCGTTAATCTCAATTAAAGACGAGAGGCAATCAATACATAACTTAGGCGTTCTGTAGTTGACAATAATAATAGATAAATCGGTCATCATTGTGGCCGTTTCTTTGACCTAACTATATCTCTGGGTAGCCATATAGGCTTTCGACCCTTGAGTAGCTCTGGAGAAATTGCAGCGATTATCCGGTCAGCCACATGAGGCCAATCCAGCACATCCCTAACATACTTAGCCGCTTCTTGGCCCATTTTCATTGCGCCAATAGGGTCCACCAAGATACTGGCCATCGCCTTAGCTATTGCTTCTGGAGATCGTTCGTTACAGAGCACTCCTGTTTTCCCATTGAGCACAATGTCGGGCATAGCCCATTCATAGGTACCCACAATGGGCAGCCCTGCTGCTGCGGCCTCCACATAAACTAGACCCCAGGTTTCACATACTGAGGGAGTACAGAAAATAGAAGCATTTAAATATAGCTTTTTGAGCTTTCGCCTCTCTCGGTACCTATGCTTTCTAAGAAAGCCCGCAAACAGTACTCCCGGGCCAAACACTGGCTGCTCTGTCGGGCCAACAATGGTGAGAGTTGCATGGGGAATTTCTGCCCGAAGCAGCTTGAATGCCGCATACACCAAGGGACCACCTTTACGCTCCCAATCACGACCTATAAATAGGATGTTGCAGCGTCTGAAGCGATCTGGACGACTACGTTTTATTGACCCAAACTGGAGTGAAGCACCTGCGCCAATAGGGAATATTTTTTCTCGGGGATAGTTGTAGTCTCGAGCTATAGAATCCGCACCATAACTTGAATGAGTAAAAATCGCCTCTGACTGATGTATGGTTTTATACTGTGCTTGATACTTTTCTCGGAGTGCGGATTTATCGAGACCTCTATGCCCATAAGCCTGATATTCCGCAGCATCTAACACAGAGATCCCTATCCACCTATATCTCTGCAAATCATAGGTCTCCTGATACTCTGGATTGACATAGGTATATACCACTGCTGTAGAAGCTGGAATGCGGGTCAATATTGCCGCCAATCCAGGAGATGACTCAGACTGCCAAGATGGCGACGACTGACCCAAAAACCTAGTTACCAATCCGAAGAATAAGGACTCTAATCGTCGCCAAGGCGTAGGTACAAGATTTCTGGAGGTTGGACAGCGATGAGATATTGCCCCGTAGAGAGCACCCCGATTTAACAATGCTGTACAGACACCTTTACTAACACCAGACATAGTCCAGGGTGACCAGGGTGGGCCATTCATTACCATTAATATTTTGGGGCTTGTCTGCTTTTTAGACGCCATTCCGTTAGCTCTTATTATCGTTTACCTGAGGCAAAAATATGCCAAAGTATGTCTCTAATAATAGTCTACTTTCAGGCTATGCAAGATATAGATGAAGGCTCATTGGCAGGTTATATTTCCGTAGCCCTCACGAATGTATTTATTGATTTTCTTAGCGGAGAAATTTTCATTCCAAGATCCAATCGACTGTGCCATTATTGAGTCCACAAAAACATCGATTGAGTCCATGCCAATTGAGTGCAGGTAAGTTTCGAATGTTCTCTTCGGTTCAAGAAATACATCCTTAATCACCTCAGAACTGGTATCTGTAGCTATAGAACGCCAAGCAGAAATATCATAGTCACTGCCTCCTGAACCGAACCATTGGGCTTCTTCTAGGCCTGAGAAATACTTATTTTCATTAAATTCTACCGAATCTAACTGGTCGGTGACAACAACGCGCATATTGCTATCTGAAAGCTGGATATTATTTAGTGAAACCGCAATGTCCGTCTTGGCGGCTCCATCAACTATGGCAATGGCTCCATTAATATCACTGGGGTTAGGGGTAATCAGACCATGAATGGTATTTTCATTGATAGAAACATTTTTACTGTGGCCGGAAAGCTTAATCCCATAGATATTTGTTATCGCTGCATTGTCGGTATGCAATAGATAATTACCGCAGATCAAACCGCTATCCCAGTCTGTTGCATCTATATTCCACCCCAGCGTTCTTTTTGTAGGCTGATCTCTACCTATGGCCATCAGTACATTGTCGATAATCTTAATGTTTTCCCAACGATGACCATTATCGTTATCATCATTACCGCCAGCACTAATCCCTATTTCTCCACCAACATAGAGATTGTTCTCCATTATCAGATTACGGGACATAACCTGATCGGTCTCAGTTGGGGGATTGGCTGTCCATTTGTTGTGGATACTCGAAGGCCTAAGAAAAATATTATTCCTAAAAATGGTATCCATTGCGGTTGTAAAATAGGTATTGTGATTAAACATGGTCGCCTGGCCTTCTGATTTTTCCTTGCCATCCTTGATCTTTTGCTGAGTTAACCAACCATTGTGATCAAATATATTTTCTTCCAACAAGGCCGAGGTATAGGCGGCCGACATGCCCTGTGCATGCCCCAGTTCGTTGTATGAATTGCTTATGACATTGCGTCTTATGACTAAATCGACATGCTCGGCATCACCAGTACTTGAAATTGCCTTACTTAGAAAGTTAAAGCGATTATCTTCAATTAAAATAGATCCCATCCTTTCTTCATGGGCATCACCCGAGTAAATAAAAATACCGCGTAATTCTGGAACATTACCCCAGCCAACAAATCTTTGTGATGAGGGATCGCGCTCTGCGCCGTAAAAAGAAATCCCCACAATAGACACATATCTAATCTCTGCCCATATTCTCAATATATCTTTGCTGCCACTTTTGACAATCATTGGGCGTTCGATATTTTGCCCATAGGATGTGAATACTGATCGCTCCTCAATAGATCGACCCCCGTTTAAATGAACCGGGCCATCGACTTCCCAGACATCTCCTCTTCGCAACAGAATCCAGTCAGGGTACCCCTGTCGAGCATTTTGATTGGCTGCCTCAATAGTTTTGAAGGGCTTAATCAACCCTGGGTGTTCAATATCAGCAATATCTCGGGGCGCATAAAATTCTGCGTTTTCATCATCTCCTGCACTTGAACTGACATAGATTAGTCGAGAGTCTTCAGAGGGCGTAATAATAGACCAGCCTGTTTCATCCCAGCCGCTGGTTTCTCGAGGATATAAATTAAACTCTCCAGGTTGAACATTGTAATCGCTGTCTTGAGTATCTGGAGAGGAATCGGTTTCGGCTGAACTACTAATCTCGCTCTTTACTTCAGCATTCGTCGAAACCTCACTACTGCTGGCGGCTTGGGCTCCAAAACTTTGGTCAGCGGGTGGGCTCGTCTTACAGGCCACCACAGACAGCAGAAAAAATACCCATACCACATGTTTAACTACCAGCATGATTGTCACTCCGAATCAATAATGAAGCGATAGTAACTGTGGGAGTCCGCACTGTCTTTGAGCGCATTGCAGATGCGTGACCTGGGTTCAATTATTCTCCTGGTATAGGACATAGCTCACATTCACTAAAAACAAGTTGGCTCCAAACAATGACTTGCTACGCCTCCTCTATGAACTATTCTTAGATTGTAAATATAAGGATATATTGTATGTCTCAGCCTATCAGTAGAAGAATTTTTCTTAATGCCCTGGCATTTAGTGCTGCAAACCCCCTATCTATCGTTCAGAGGTCACCGCTCGTAGGAACTATGCCCTCATTAAAAAATCACCCCCTGATTCTGAAAAAGATCAGATCCATTGATGAACATTTTGTCTCCATTGATGGCTGGGTTATACCCAAAAATCGACTGATTCGAGGAGATCTATAGTATGTTGCAGGACTTTAACTTACAGACAACTATAGATAAAAATTACGATATCTGTATTGCCGGCACAGGCCCAGCGGGCATAACTTTGGCAAGGAAGCTTGCCGCAGCAGGGCGATCTATCCTCCTATTAGAGGCAGGCGGCCTTGAATATTCGGACCAATCACAGGGATTTTATGAATGCGAGTCTGTAGGTCACGATGGCTGGCCACAGTTTACCCGGTTGCGATATTTCGGTGGTACATCTAATCATTGGTCAGGTCGATGTCGACCCTTTGATAGGTCAGATTTTAGCTCTCCCACCATTAATGGCTTACCGGGCTGGCCCATAGAATACAGTACTATCGAGCCCTATCTTAAAGAAGCCATGGAGATAGTTGACCTGAACCCAGCTACAGGATTTCGAGCCCTTCATCGCAAGCTTATGCCTAAAGATTTTTATGCTGATGCCTTCGCCCATAGCCCACCTACACGCTTTAAAGAAAAATATCTGTCCGACATCGCAGATAGTGAGAATATAGACTGCTACTACAATGCTACTGCGGTCGATTTGCTTCTAAATCAATCTCAAAGTTCGATCACGCAGATGGTTTTGAGCAACTACCATAATCAGCGCACCAGCATTTCTGCCGACCGCTTTATTCTTTGCCTGGGTGGCATAGAAAACCCAAGGTTTCTCCTGAACTGCAATAGCCAAATCAGCACCGGGCTTGGCAATAATAGCGACATGGTCGGGCGCTGTTTTATGGAACATCTGAATGTACCAATGGGCTCTTTTATCTATAGAGACCCAGATCAATTCGGAAAACTCCAGTTTTATACTTCAGACAAATTTTGCAATGCTAGAGATATTGGTAAATCCAATATCACCCTGAGTATTGTTAAACAGATTCGCTCCTATGGTCGCACCAAACAGATTAAGAACTTCTTTAAAAATATCGCCTGCCAAATGAATATTGAGGACCGAGTGCAGTTTATCAGTGACTTTAAATGTCCAGGCATGGGGTCTATTGGCACTCTGGTAGAGCAATCTCCCAATTTAGATAGCAGGGTTAGTCTCAGCAATAAAGTTGATAGCATGGGCCTTAACAGGGCAAAATTTGACTGGCAAATCAATGACTTTGACAAAAAGACTATCCGCGAGGCCGCTATCGGCATAGCCAAGGGTTTTGCTGACGCCGGTCTTGGCAATATACGTTTAGCTGACTTTATTCTCGACCAGTCATTGGATATCCCATTCGGCCATCATAACCACCATATGGGCACAACCCGCATGTCTGATTCACCAACCTATGGCGTTGTTGACAGCAACTGTAAGGTACATGGCATTGATAATCTTTATATTTCAGGCAGCAGTGTGTTTTCCACAGGTGGTGCCTGCAATCCCACTATGCCGATCATTCAACTGAGCCTGCGTTTGGCGCAGCACCTTAATCATAGCTAAGCTTTAAGATACCACCAGCCACCTATAACCAGCGCAGAGCTTACAAGAGCAAGGCCATCAACCTGAGGCAGCCAGATATTGTGCCTGTGCATTAATAGCGCTATGACAGGATATGACGCGAATTTTGCAACTGCGACCCCAGTGATAATACCAATTACACCAAACTGGGCACCACCGATTAACATACAGGCCACAAGTAGTAATCCACCAGAAATCTGAAATACCATATAGCCAAAGGAATCACTAAATGACAGCAAGGCATTACTGGAGGTTAATGTAACCGCAGCGCCAATCGAACCTATTGCAAGAATCTGTAGCATCCACCCTGCTTGGAGATACCTTTCATCGTAAAGAAACTCTATCAATGCAGGTGCAATGATTATCATCAGCCAAATCGCGGGCAGTGTCAGGGAGAGCAAAATAATACGAGTATTTTTTATTTTTGCTTTAACACTGCCCCGATTTTCTCGGAATGCAGCTGCATAAAGAGGTGTCATCACTTCCTGATTGACCTTAACTAGCAGTTCTAATGCCATCTTCGACCAGATGGCGGCAATACTGAAAACACCCAAATCCGTTTTGCTTAAGAATACGCCGAGAATAAAAATATCACCCTTGTTGATGATAAAAGAAACGAAGGAACTAACAAAAATCCACTTTCCAAAATGAACGATTTCTGCCACTGCCTTGGAATCAAGCTTGAAAACAAGCTTTGATTTTTCACCCAATCGGTAGGACAGAATGCAGGTTAAAGCTGCACCTAGGAGTCCCCCTAAGGCGATACCCCAAATAGATCGAAGGTACCAGGCCCCAAGAATTGTAATCAGTGTTGTTAACAGCTGAGTAGATATCTGCCAGGACAGTAGTTTTTTGATCGCAATTTGTCGCTTGAGGGTCAAAACAGCTGGTGATGTAAAACCCTGAAATACTGCGGAGAATCCCACCACAGGTATTAACAATAATAACTCGGGAGCTTCATAGACTAGCGACATAGGATAAGCAGCCACACAACATAGGGCCCATATCAGACCGCCTCTAATGACCTGTATGGTCCAGGCTGAGTTTAAGTAATCTAGATCATTACCATGCTTACCCACCATCACTGCAGTCGAGACACCAACATCTGACATCATTTTTAGAGCCTGGAGTGCCACCTGTACCAGTGCCATCAAACCAAAAATCTCTGGGGCTAGTAATCGCGTTAACAGAAGGTTGCTGATGAGGCGGATAAGTTGACTGCCACCAAAACCAACCGACGACCAGAGTGACCCCCTAACCGCGAGGCTTTTACCCAGCTCGGTAATCTTTAAATATTTTGCAATCAACTACCCTATGCCCCTGTCTCTGCGCGAGTCATAACTTGGGAGGGCTCAGCAATACCTGGCTGATTATCTGAGGTTGCCGGGCCTTTGTTTAATCCCTGTTTGATATAGGCTTGCCGCCCAGCCAGCGCGCCAATAAGCACCCAAAATAAGGGGTTCTCAGAATGATTCGGTATCTGATCAAGCATAATCAGCGCGACCATCAAACAGTGTGCTGAGAATAAGGTTTTTTCGTTTTCATCAACTAGAACTTTCAAACCAAATCCAGCTTTCCATAGGGTGGTAAACATCAGCCCGAAAATTGCCGAAAAGCCCACCACACCATAGCTTCCAACGAGTCCAATCCAGTACCCATCAACTACCGAGTCAATCAACCTATTGCGACCCCAGGCGCCCCAGCCGAATAACAACTTTTCGGTAGCACGCTCCAGCAACGCTAGCTCATGGTTAAAGCGAAACTGCAAGGATCCTGCTTGCGCTGAGTTGATAATTTTAATCTGCTCAATAATGTATTGATGGGGGAAGATTTCCATAATACAGAGGAAGGGATAGGCAATAGCTAATGCGCCAATACCTAATGCGACAGCATAGATGGCACGCGTGGGCAAAAATAGGATAGTCAACAGCATTACTGCGCCTAGTATGATTGAGCCAAAGCCCTTGGAGAGCACTAAGAGTAAAATCAGATAGCCGATCACCAGCACATTAGGAAATCTACTTAGCCTAATCTTTAGCTTTGACAATGTGACTGATGCTCCAACAACCATAACCAAAAATATTGACACCCATAGGCCATGGCCTAAAAATACCACTGGCCTAAAACCACCGTATCTAACCTGCTGCCCCCAACTATGTGGGAAGAAGCCATATATCCATTTATGTAGCTGGGGACTCATGCGAATCTCAAACATGATAAGAACCGAATATAATAACCCTGCAATAACCAGCAATTTGAATAGCTGAACCTGATCCTCGGCGGTTTTTACTAACTGTAGTGCCAAAATAAAAGGCAGAAGAAGAAGGTACTTGCCAGAGGCCACAGAAAAAATATCCTTGATACTTAGTCCAGGCAGATATCTGTCTATCTCGGTGATAGATTCACCATTGGTAAGCACGGTAGCAATTGAGCCGAAGAAAAAGATAAGAATTAGGGTTCGCTCAACGCTTTTTGCAGGCAATAGGCCAATCTTTTGCCTGGCAACATATCTACAGCCCACAAAGGCCATAATTGCCGGAATAGTTTCTTTGTTTAGAGCTGGAATCAACGGAAAGTCGAAAGATACCCCTACAGGTAGTAGCAGGTAACCACCTGCAATAGTCCAGAATGTTGCTGGTATAACTCCCTGTCTTCGGTATAGCCAGAGTGCAATAAAGGGCCATAAGATAAGTGCCAGATAGGCGATATTATTTGGCATAACTTTCCCTGGGATACCGGACATGCAACAAGGGGATCACCAGTATCCAAGACCGGATTCTGTCGCTAACCGGCGCTCTATTTTTTTAAGTAAAAAATATTTCACCACTGAGGCTACTGCAATTATTGGCAGAGCTATCACCCGACTAAGCCCAGACAGTGATTTCCAGCGCACCCAATATTTTAAGTAGAAATGCCGCGGTATTAGTCGATCATTATCCTCGCGATATCGATCAATAAGATTCTCAACCCAAGCCGGGTTATTACTATTATTTTCCGAGATAAGCTGACCAGCATCTCTGCCGGTGCGAGCCACCTCGGCCCACAGATATTGGTAGATAACCGAATTGATAAATGTGCCGATCAATAACCTTTCTTCATGGCGTAACAGGCTTTTTATTGATGGGTCTGGAGTGAAGTAGTGGCAAACATCCTCAACAACTAAAATTCGTTGATTGTTGTCTTGCTGGGTAAACAGATCGGTCACTAACATAGCACGCAAGAAGCCGTCTTCTACTGGTAGGCCTTTGGGCATGGTGATATGGCGCAGGCGTTCGGCCTTAGCACAGTACAGCGACCCTGCCACTGCAGTACTCCCCTGATTTATCAATTGTGAAAATAATAATGACAGGCTCTCAAAGAACGTCCTGTGCTTTTTTAATAAGGTATCTTTCTTGGCCTGGTCGACCGCCAAATAGGCTACTGGAGAATTGGCCAAAGCAAGAAGAAGTGACGAAAGTACTGTGTCAGAACCAAACCTGATATCTGAGTCCATACAGAAAAAATAATCAATATCAGCATAGGCATCATTGTGGACAAATATATTCCAAGCATTACTTTTGCCAGGCTCTACAATTTCAATAACCTGCCCATTAATGACAGAGCTGTTGCTTAGAAACTGGCTTGCTATGGCAATGGTCTTATCAGTGCAGCCATTAGCTATCACCGCCAGCCTGACGGATAAACCAGAGTCGATGGAGTTAATGAAAATATCCTGAGAAGCCACACTCTGCAGGGTAGTTAATAGATTGTCCTGTTCATTGTGAGCAAACAATCCAATGGCTATTTTTATTGCCTTCATCGCCATTAGCTTTCCAACTGCGGGATTATGCCCAAAATATTAATCCCCTTAGCATCCTTAAGCCAGTTGGCCACTTCCATGACCTCCTTGGTCTGGGTAGCCGTGGGTCTGATAACAGCCGATGTATTGCGGTCTTTGACCAACTCAATAATGAGGTTAGCATTAATGCTTTTTCGTTCATCGGCGAAGGCATAGACTAGAGCCATATCACAGAGCGTATTAATGCGCCTGGGTACACCTTCAGAGAAACAAAATACAGCGGCTATAGCATCTGTCGTAAATATGGATTTGCTAGAGCCTGCAGTCTTGAGTCGATGGAGGATATATTTGCCCGTATCTACATAGTCCATAGGGCGGAGATTGAAATCTACGCCTATACGCTGTGCGAACTGGGTCAATCTGGGATCGTTTAGTTTTTCAATTAGCTCTGGCTGACCCACTAAAATAAGCTGCAAAAATATATCTGTGGTGATATTGATATTGGAAATTAAGCGCAGTTCTTCCAGGGTTTCTTCAGATAGATTCTGGGCTTCATCGATCACTAGCAGTACTCGCTTACCCTCTGCATATTGATCCATTATAAACTCGGAAAACCTGCGCAGTTTCTTAGCACTCTCAGGGCTGGGCTCTTCTAAATCAAAAGCATCTAACACCCAGGTCATCAGGTTACCAAATGAAGAATGGGTGTTATTAATAACTCCAGTCACCACATCATCTCCTTCCTGACTGAGAAGGTAGTTAACTAGCGTAGTTTTCCCGGCTCCAATATCGCCAGTAATTACTGTAAACCCTGCCTGGCTATGAAACCCATATTCCAGCATGGTCTGGGCGCGAATATGGTTTTTACTTAGGTATAAAAATGCCGGGTCTGGATTCAGACTAAACGGCTTTTCCTTAAGCCCAAAAAACTCTTTGTACATATTGGTCTAATCTCTTCATTTATGGCGCTTTAGGCGCACGGCGGTTTAAGCCAATACCGGTGACTTGAGAACTAGATCATCAGTCTGAGATTTATTAACAACTGTCCCTATCAGATTACAGTTCTCTAGAGTCTGCATAGCTTTTCTAATCTCCACTTCGGAGTTTTTGCCTTCTTCGATAACCATCAAAAAACAATCAATGTGGCTGACACAGGTCATGACATCATCCCGCGGCAGTATCGGAGGCAAGTCGTAAACAACCAGACGCGACTTGTATCTGTGGGTGACCTCGTTAAATAGAGAGACCATTTTTGGCGTTGAGATCCATTCTGCTGAATTCTCCGCAGAGCCTACACCTGGCAGTAGTAATAGACGCTCCATACCAGGATTAACTAACAGATCTGCAATTTCAACGGTACCTTTTAGATAGTCCAGCAGCCCCTCACTGGGATCGATAGAGAAGAAGTCTTTGATACAGGGAGTCCGCAGATCCATATCCACCAATAGCGCTGTATGGTTCACTTCCATCGCAATGGCCGCAGATAAGTTACTGGCGATAAGAGACTTCCCCTCACCATAGGAGGGGGAAGTTATACCTATACTGCGCCAGTTATTAGCGCGCATTTTTTTGACCACGTCAGTACGTAAGGTTCTAAATATTTG
This sequence comes from uncultured Porticoccaceae bacterium, assembly GCA_965656965.1. Classification (GTDB taxonomy): domain Bacteria; phylum Pseudomonadota; class Gammaproteobacteria; order Pseudomonadales; family Porticoccaceae; genus HTCC2207. The sequence goes on along the minus strand of CBFHMK010000008.1, from coordinate 41,410 downwards.
CGATCTGGGGTCGCTGGTGGATCTGGACACCACATGATTGCTTTCCAACACTTTATTTTTTATCGGCATCACTTTGCTGGTGGAATAAACAATTTTTTCCAAAGGCGAGCTATTACCATTAGCCGCCTGCTGCTCTTGCCGCTTATTCCGTGCTTTCTGCAGGGCTTTATGAATACGTGACATATTATTTACCTACAACATATTTATTTTGCTAAGTATCTTGAACCACAGAATATCCAAGCTCATAAAGAAATAATGGACGATGAAAACTGTGACTATGCAGAGCATGATGCTGACAAAAATTAGGCTCTTACGAGCCTTAGCCTGCCTTTTGTAGTCTGCCTGGGTCAGCATTAGTGGCACCACGGCTAGGGGTTCCGCGCCTGTGATGCGGCTAATATCTTTGATACTTCTGACAGAGGGATCGATCATTTCCACAAACATCGCTAGCCCGAAACTAGCAGCCGCTGACAAGAATAGTCCCATCATCATTAGCTTGGGACGGTTTGGCTTTACCGCTTCAGTTGGTTTTAGAGGGGGCTCAATCAGTGTAAAGCTCTCAGCTTTATTTTCTGACTCGAGATTTTGTGCGACATCGGCTTCAAGCTGCTTACCCCTGAGCTCCTGATATTTCTTCTTAGTGTTCTCATAATCTCGGGTGAGATCGTCATAACTCCGCTTGACCTCGTGGGTACGCAACACCCGCGCATTATACTCAGCCACCTCTACCTGCATGGCTTTGCGCTCTTTAATCAGTCTTGCCAGCTCTTTTTCGGAGAGGTCGATTTTGATTTTAATCTGCCGGTAGAGGGGATTGGAGATTTCATCAAGATTCTGCTCTAGCTGAAACAGTGCGTCTTCGGCCACTTCTTTTTCCAGCGCTTCTATCTCTCTCGTAATACGTTTGATATCAGGGTGAGAAGCAGAATATTTATTACGCATACTGCTCAACTCATTTTTTAGCTGTGCCAACCGCACTGGTGCGCTAAGGGTATTCACCCCATCACTACTAGCTACGTAGGGGTCCATACTGGCCAGCTCTAGGCTCAGGAAATGAATCTGGTCACTCAGCCGCACCGACTCAGTTTGGTGCCCGCGAATTTTCTCCTCAAGGTTCTCGATCATCGATAGATTAAATTGCAATAACTCGGGCAGGCTATCGCCATATTCCAGCTTAAAGCCTGCTATCTGCTCTTCTAAATCCTGAACTGTTTTCTGAATTTTGTTGGCTTCATCGGTGAGAAATGACACAGTCTCAGCCGCTTTATTAGTGCGAGTTTTGACATTCTCATCCAAGAACATCGTGACCAGTTCATTGGCTACCTTCTGCGCAGTTGCGGGGTTTTCGTCCATAAATGAGACTTTAAAAGCAATGCTGGCGCGCTGGGCCCTACCTCTAGTGGGGTCAATCACATTGGCATTGATCATATCTATTTGCACATTGCTGCGAAATTTCTCGACCAACAATGAAATGGTGCTCGACTCTCGCTCATCCCTGTAGACCTCAAATTTATCGACAGTCTCAAGAATCCTCGAGGTAGTTAGAATGCGCTGTTTAATCACTTGAATCTGTTGTTCGGCATAGCTGGTTACTGTAGAGCGAACCAAATCTCTGGGTATTTCCTGGCTCTCTATCAGAATCACCCCTTCCGACTGATAAATTGGCGGCAATGCAAAGGTAATGACTGCACTAAGAGCCAGCAACAATGGAAAGGTGATAATAATATAGAGCTTGCGCCTGCGTAGAATTTCAAGATAATCCAGCAGTGACTTTTCCCTGTCATCCATAACTGTCATAGGGCTCAACCCAATCTCTTCTTGATTAATTTATTATCTAAATGCTGGTTATCAAAAGCTATAACGCAATCCAGCCTCAACTCTATTCGATTCGACTGTTCCCAGTTGTCGATCAAAGTCGCGATAGCTATAGGATGTTTCTAGCCTTAATCTGGGCGATAGATAGTAATAGTAGAAAGGTGTTACCACTGTGCTCTGGCGAGCATTAGTTTCTGACTTGGTGTCATGATAGGCCGCACGTATACCAGTTGTGCTCCGCTCAGTTAGCTGGTGTTCGTAGGAAATATTTACCGAGTCCCGTTCTTCTACTTCGCCCTGGCTCGAGGGGTATAGCCCTCTGTTAAACTCGAGGCGCCAGTCATCCAATTGATGATCGCCAACCAAGCCTAGACTAATCAGTACGCCGGAGTTTTCCTGATCAGTGATGATCATCGCAGGTCCAACCATCAATCTATGTTGTTGATCGCTATTAAAATAACCAATACTGATATCCAGAGTCATAGCTTCTGAAGCCTGATACATAAATCCGGCTGTGATATTTGAATAATCAGTTTCCGTCCTATCAATGCCAGGCTTACCAGCCTGATAGCGAGATATCATGGTATTTAGGACTGTAGTCCAGCGCTGGTTAACCTGGTGTTCCCAGGCAAAGCCTAGAGAGTCGTTGTCATTATCGGCGAAGTCTTGGGTATCATAGTCCCGTTCAACGCGCCCCAGAGATAGTGAGATACTGTCTTTTTCGCTTAACTGGTAGGCAACTCCTGGCTCCATATAAATCTTTTCTACAGTGGTGTTGGAATTAAACTGCCCAGTGTCCAGCTCAGCAAAGTCCCTCTGGGAATACTCGTCGTAGCCAAAATTAAAGGTCCAGGTGGTGCGCTCTCTAATTAGACTGTTGTCCCAACTAAAAGAGGGGTCCTGACTATCGAATTCGTCAAAATCAGAGTAGCGGCGCACGGCGACTTCAGCATTTAGAGACGACTCCACTGATGGAGTCATATAAATCAGAGACAATTCAGGGCTAATACTATAGCGCCAAGTGTCCTGGGTGGTTTCATCCATAAAAAAGTTATCCTCATAGCTGACGTCGCTGTCCAGACTCCAGTCGGGCACCCAGGTTCCTGCGTAGGACGCCACTGCAATAAGCAGGGACGAGGTTAGTATTGCTGCATAGTTGGCTGTTTTTTTCATAATGGCCTCCTTGGCTTAGGGTATAACTAGTACGTCACCGGCCTTGAGTTTGTGATTAGTAGACAAATCACTGCCTTTTTCTAGATCGGAGTAACGCACCTTTAGGATAACTTCCTGCTCTCCCGCGCTGCGGATAATCTTGATGGCATTGCCTGAGGCAAATTCATTGATACCTCCAGCTATGGCCAACGCCTGCATAACGCTGGTTTTTTGCACCATTTCAATTGGCCCAGGTTTCAAAACCTTACCTACCACATAACTCACATTACCCCTGGTACTCGTCACTGTGACATTGACCTCTGGGTCGGCTATAAAGGTATCTAGCTTTTCGGCAATAGCCGCCTCTAATACAGCGGCGCTATTGCCAGCGGCGTGAAGATGCCCCACCAAGGGAAATGAAATCATACCGTCGGGCAACACCGTGATGGTTTTTTGTAGGGTTTCTTCATTCCAAACTGATATTTCAAGCTGATCGCCAGGGTTTAAAAGATAGGGCTCATCGGCCTGAGCCGATTGCGTAATACTGGCCAGTGCGGCGCAGAGTAAGAGTAAGACGCCCAGAGCGCTTCTGCTGATAATTTGCTGTTTGCTGTTCATGGTTACCTTTCCTTCGGTATTGTTGTGTCCATTCCAATTAATTGTAGACCTGAATTAAGGGTTACGACGCCTTACTGGCACTTTGTCTTTACCTCAGTAAGCGTTCTTATTATTAAAGCCTACAAACACCGTTATTAAGATCAGCTTAATATCCAACCAGATTGACCAGGTGCGGATATATTCCAGATCATATTTTATGCGCCCCTCCATTTTTTCCAGGACCTTTGTTTCACCTCTATAGCCCTTAACCTGAGCTAATCCGGTAATGCCTGGCTTGACCTTATGCCTGAGCATATAGCCATGAATTGCCGTTCGATAGAATTCGTTGTGGGTTACGGCATGGGGTCGTGGCCCGACAATCGACATGGTGCCAGAGATAACATTAAAAAATTGGGGCAGCTCATCCAGGGAGGTTCTGCGCAGGAAGCGACCAAATGGCGTAATTCTATTGTCGGCTTTGCTGGCTTGGATGACTTCATCATCCCCTGCGTCCATAGTGAACATGGTCCGAAACTTCCAGACATCAATGGCTTCGCCCCCTATGCCATAGCGCTTCTGACGAAATATCACCGGACCTTTAGAAGTTGTTTTAATCATCGCGGCAATCAGCAGCATAGGCAGAGCAATCAGAGCTAAAATAATCATACTGAAACTGACATCCAGTATTCTTTTAGTAAGGTTATCTAGTCCTGTATGGGGTGATTCGAAGATACTCACTGCTGGCATACCCTGAATATCCAGCCAGCTGGCACTAAGCAAATCAAAACTAAATAGATCTAACATCATATAGGCAGATACTGTGGTATCTGAGAGGTCATCCAGCAGCTTTTTGATTCGCGCCTCTGCCGCTAGAGGCAAGGTGATAAAAATAGTGTCTATTTCACCGGCTCGAGCTCGATTAATAAGCTCCTGGGAACCGCCTTTAATAAGACTGTGGTCGGAAATAAAACGTCGATTACCATTGGTACGCCTGTCATCGAAGAAACCGACAAAATTGTAACTGGCCCAGGACATAGAGCGAATTCGCTTTTCGAGCCCAACACCTAACTCCGTAGCGCCATAAATAGCGACCTTTTGTGCATTTACCCCCTGGTCGCGACAAAGGCGCAAAGCCATCCGCATAATCGAATGCCAGGAAATTAGCTCGACTGGTGTTAGCACAAACCAGTACAGAACCATCTCGCGGTTGTAAAGATCAATTGGGTGGAAGGCAAACTCGATCACTACCAGAATAAGAACAATGGTACCCCAGTTGCTGAGCACAGCCGCAACCTCTGCTCTAAGGCTAATATCACGCCATGACTTATAACTCAGACTGGACTCAGTAAAGTAGCTAAACAGCACTATGGTTATAAGCAGAAGCCAGTTATAGCTGGGTAACCAATCCAGTTGCAGCACAGACACCAGGGCCACAAGAGTACAGCCAATGATGCCCGCGTCTATCAGACGAGAGAGAGCATTTATTTTTGCGTCCTTGGGACGTACCATCCTTGATAAGTCTTTCATAAACTAGAACAACTGCCGAGTTTTGATATCTCAGCAAGATTGTAGCCGTAATTTTTATTGTGCGAATTGTTTATCAGCAAAAATGAGAATTGGTTATCTTTTTGTCTGCTATCTAAAGGCTATTTTGCCAGCGCAGGCCGAACAGGCCGGTTAACCCAATAACAAAAAACCATATCGCTGCAGGTAAAGGCACCTCGGCGATTCCCCATTCAGAGTAATGGGAGATATCATGAAGCTTTCCATCTAGGGCATTGCCAATGCTAATCGCGACGCCATTGCTATCGTCGTCTTCGACAAAATAAAGCCACACAGAGCCGGCGGCTTTGACGGTGATATAGCCAGAAAAGTCTATAGATGAGAGAAGGCTAGTGGTGTTAGATGGAAAGCTTTCAAGGGTTTTACTCAGGCTGCCTAGGGCGACACCTTCAAAGGCCAGCATGTTTTCCATATCCGGCGTCGGGTGATCATTGGCGCTGCCTCCCTGCCAAAAAGCTGCGGAGGTAATCTGCGCAATACTGCCCACCGTCACTTGACAACTCGGCACACAGACTCCGTAGTTTTGATCTATGCTGCCATCTCCGTCGACATCCACCCCACCTAAGCTATTTTGTTTGTCCGCTTCCCAAATGCTCAGTAAATCGACTGTGTCAGATAAAGCGGAGGTTGCGGAAAATGAACAGAGGGTAACAACCGCTGTTAAAAACAATACCTTTTTCATAGCTCATCCTCGAACGTCTCTCCATGTCAGAGGCTATAGGTCTAGGTGCTCTAGCGCCTGGCCCCAACAAAACCCAGTGTGCGACCCTACGAAAATCGAAAGCGCTGGAAAACGTGATCTGGCTCACATTTTGCCACTGGCATTTTTAAAGATAGACCATGGCAGCTGACAGTCAAGAAATCTAGGCAAGAAAAAAGGCGACCCTATGGATCGCCTTTTTCAGTAACCAGTTAAGCAGATTATGCTTAGCCCAGCTTTTCCTTGATACGTGCAGATCGACCTGAACGCTCGCGCAGGTAGTACAGCTTGGCGCGACGAACAGCACCGCGACGCTTTACTTCTATGCTGTCAACCAACGGGCTATAGGTCTGGAACGTACGCTCAACGCCGATACCGTTAGAGATTTTGCGTACAGTAAATGCTGAGTTCAGCTGACGGTTGCGCTTAGCCAGAACTACGCCTTCAAAGGCCTGCAAGCGCTCACGGCTACCTTCTTTTACTTTTACCTGAACAACCACGGTATCACCAGGGCTAAAATCAGGGATTTCTTTACTCATCTGCTCTTTTTCAAGCGCAGCGATAATAGGTGTTTTGTTACTCATTTCTCGCTCCTCAATTTTCATTGGTTGGTGGCATGCCACCTGTTTTAGAGCTCTGTACAGAGAGGATGACCATTATCCATTGTCATCATCTGCCAGCGCATCACTCGCTTCCCTAAGTAAAGCCTGCTGCTCTTTATTGAGCGCCAGGCTGTCCATCAATTCTGGTCTTCTCTGCTGGGTTCGCACTAGAGACTGCTGCAAACGCCAACGTCTAATCTTTTCATGGTTGCCAGACAGTAAAACCTCTGGAACCGATTGCCCCTGGTAGTCTTCTGGCCGCGTATAGTGCGGGCAGTCCAACAGACCATCGGCAAAGGAGTCTTGATCGGCCGAGTCCTGATGGCCCAACGCTCCCGGTAGCTGGCGTATCAAAGCGTCCACCAACACCATTGCGGGAAGTTCTCCACCACTGAGAACATAGTCTCCTATGGACCATTCCTCATCGACTTCCAGCTGTATCAATCTCTCGTCGATACCTTCGTAGCGACCAGCAATCAGTATTAGAGACTGCTGTTTGGCAAAACTATTCACTGCCTGCTGGTTTAAAACCCTGCCCTGCGGGGAAAGATAAACCACCAGTGCGTCTTGGCCTGCCCATTCTCTGGCGGCGGCTATAGCTTTGCGCAGAGGCTCAACCATCATCACCATGCCAGGCCCACCGCCATAGGGTCGGTCATCAACCGTCTCATGACGGTCTTGGGTGAACTCTCTGGGATTAAAGCTAGATAATTCCAACAACCCCTGTTTGACCGCGCGACCACTAATTCCGTAGTCAGCTACTGCGGCAAACATCTCTGGGAACAGGGTAATCAATGCAATTTTCATTCATCTCACCTCTGTGCCCAATACTATTTTTCGACCACTAAACCCTAAAAATCTGGGTCCCACATCACGTCTATCCGCTGTGACTCAAGGTCTATCTTGCTAACAAACTGCTCCGCGTAGGGGATTAATCGCTCTTCGCGATCTATGCTCTCTGCATCTCCCTTGATCACCAGTACGTCATTGGCACCGGTCTCTAGCAGCGACTTCACCACTCCCAGACGAACCTCTCGCTCTTCGAAATGGCTAATGACAACCAAGCCCTCGAGCTGGTGCCAATAAAAATCTTTTATATCAAGATCAGGCAGCAGAGATTTATCAATACGAATATCCTGCTGACACCAGTCTCGCGCTATATCTCGGTCGTCGATACCTTCGATATGAACAACCAGTCCGTCGCCATGCCGCTTCCAATCATCAACAGTAATCTGTTTGAGGCCTTCCGCGGTGGCAACCCACCAGGGCTGAAAATCCAACACTGCTTCCAACTGCTCGGTGTACGAAAACACTTTAACCCATCCACGCACACCAAATACCGCTGTAATACGCCCAACTACAAGTGTTTCCAAAGAACTACTCCCGGGCTACACAGTCTTAGGCTGCAGCTTTGGCGGCCTCTTTTAACAGCGCAGAAACACGATCGCTAACCTGAGCTCCCTGACCCTGCCAATAGGTTGCACGCTCAAGATCTACACGCAGGCGCTCTTCGGCACCGCGAGCTACTGGGTTAAAAAAGCCAATGCGCTCAATGTATCGAGCATCGCGTGCATTACGCGAATCGGAAACTGTGATGTGGTAAAAGGGACGTTTCTTAGCGCCACCACGAGCCAATCTAATTGTTACCATTTACTGTAATCCTGTGTTCAAGCGGCCTAATCGCCAAACTTGATGCATTTAAATTTCTAATTTCGCGAACCCCACGCATTTAAAGCCGGAGCCCCCCGAAAGGCGCGGTATATTACGTCAAAAGAAGATGAAAGGAAACTACTTTTGGTGCTAATTACACAGCTTTCGCATGCCACATAAAAAGGCCGGTTTTACTGGCCATTCAGGGCTGATCCATCAATTTATAACTTGGGGAAACCGCCGGGAGGCAACCCGCCGCTAGGAGGCATCATGCCGCCCATGCCACGCATCATATTCTGCATGCCTTTACCCTTCATTTTCTTCATCATCTTACCCATTTGCTTGTGCTGTTTGAGAAGGCGGTTAAGATCCTGAATACTGGTGCCAGAGCCTGCTGTGATTCGCCTCTTGCGCGAGCCGTTGAGAATATCAGGATTGGCGCGCTCTTTGGGCGTCATAGAGTCAATAATACATTCCATACGAGTAAATTGGCTGGTGACATCTTTTTGCTGGGCCATCTGGGCCATATTCCCCATACCTGGCAACTTGTCCATCAAACCCGACATGCCACCCATATTTTTCATCTGTTGCAACTGGTCGCGCAGATCTTCCAGATCAAAACCTTTACCCTTGATGACCTTTTTCGCCAGACGCTCGGCTTTCTTTTTGTCGACTTTGCGCTCAACTTCTTCAATCAGACTAAGCACATCGCCCATGCCGAGTATGCGCGAGGCAATGCGCTCAGGGTGGAAGGGTTCTAGAGCATCGGTTTTCTCACCCACACCCAGAAATTTAATTGGCTTACCGGTAATGTGCCTCACCGATAATGCGGCACCGCCGCGAGCATCACCATCAACCTTCGTGAGAATTACGCCAGTCAGTGGCAGTGCTTCATTGAAGGCTTTGGCCGTGTTAACCGCATCCTGACCAATCATGGCGTCGATAACAAATAATGTCTCTACTGGATTAGCGACCCGATGAACATCTTTAATTTCATCCATCATCTCGCCATCTATGGCGAGGCGACCAGCAGTATCCACAATAAGCACATCAACAAATTTGGTTTTAGCTGCTGCTATGGCATCTTTAACAATGGCCACTGGCTTTTGACTGGTCTCACTGGGGAAAAACTCGGCACCCACCTCGCCTGCCAGAGTTTTTAACTGCTCAATCGCGGCTGGACGGTAGACATCAGCAGACACCACCATTACTTTTTTCTTCTCACGCTCCTGCAGATAGCGCGACAGCTTGGCCACAGAGGTGGTTTTACCAGCACCTTGCAGACCCGCCATTAATAAAATCGCAGGAGGCTGAGCGGCTAGGTTTAAGGATTCGTTCTGCTCCCCCATCACCGCTTCTAGCTCAGCCTGTACAATTTTTAAGAATTGCTGACCTGGATTCAGGCTGCTACTCACCTCTTTGCCCACAGCACGCTGCTTGACCTGCTCCACAAAGTCTTTTACTACCGGCAGAGCCACGTCCGCCTCGAGAAGCGCCATGCGCACTTCGCGTAGAGTTTCTTTAATATTATTTTCGCTGAGGCTGGCCTTGCCTGAGATCTTTTTTAAACTCAGGGAAAGGCGATCACTCAAATTTTCAAACATGGCCATGCAGATGACTTCCAGCTAATCAATTTAGGCGGTCATTATAGCAATAATTTTGCCCTGCTCTTCACCCTGTGTTCTGAATATGCCAAACTCTGTAAACTTTCACGGCGTTTTATTTAAATGACAAGTTCAATACTGGGTTTTACTGCAATTGCTGTCTATCTGGCCGGGTGGGTCCTACACCAGAGGCAGTTGCGCCAGGATCCTCAGTTTAAACCCTTTTTGCTGCAGGCAACTGCGGCTGTAGCCATTGCTCTTCATGGGGTTGCTGCTATAGATCTGATATTTGTAGGGCATAATCTGGATCTGGGTTTACTCAAAATTCTCGCCCTACTAGCTCTGGTCATTAATAGTCTGGTGTGGGTTAGCGGCCTAAAAAAGCCGGTCTATAGTCTCTATCTATTCTTGTTTCCAATTTCTGTGGTCAGCCTGCTGGCAGCTTTATTGAGCGATAGCTCTGTTCTTACGCCAATAATGTCTCTCAACCTACAGGCCCATGTGCTTATTTCTCTACTTGCCTACAGCCTGCTTGCTATAGCTGCGTTGCAAGCTTTGCTGGCCGGATATCAAGACTGGCAGCTTAAGCACAAGCATCAGAACCTGCTAATGCGCACCTTCCCTCCCGTGCAAACTATGGAAGCCCTGCTGTTTGAGTTGATCTGGGCTGGAGAGATACTACTGACCCTATCTCTACTTAGCGGGTTTCTGTTCTACGAAGACTTCTTTACGCAAAAGCTGGTCCACAAGGTTGTATTTAGCCTGCTGGCCTGGGGGGTTTACGCCACCCTGCTCTGGGGCAGGCATTACCGGGGTTGGCGTGGCAACAAGGCGATTCGTTGGACCTGGGCAGGATTTAGCGCAATTTTACTCGGCTTTATTGGTAGCAAATTCGTCCTTGAATTTGTTCTCTCCTAACCAGAAACAGAAGATTAAAAGCGACAACCAGCTATTGCCAAAAGCAGCAAACTAATTCAACATTGCCTGCCTTAAATCTAGAGGTCCTTATTCATTGGACGGTTCCCACCCCATAGTGTTGTGGTTGACACTTACTATCCTGTTGATTATTTCCGCTTTTTTCTCTGGTTCAGAAACCGGCATGATGTCGCTCAACCGTTATCGCCTGAGACATCAGCGTAAAAAAAGTGCCGGTGCAAGACGCGCCGCCAAACTTCTGGCCATGCCAGATCGGCTTATAGGCCTGATTCTTATCGGCAACAACGCGGTAAATATCCTCGCCGCTATTATCGCCAATATGCTAGCTATTATTTATGTCGGGGAAGCCGCTGCACCCTGGGTGGCTACTGCATCTCTAACTATTGCTGTACTAGTTTTCTCTGAGGTGACACCAAAAACTATTGCGGCACAGAATCCCGAGTGGTTTGCCTTTAAGGCTAGTCATGTTCTCAAACCATTGCTGCAGTTACTGACTCCTCTGGTTTGGATGGTTAATAAATTAACCAATGCTGTGATCTCCCTGCTGGGCTTTGACCCCAATAAAGACCGCGATGATGGCCTTGATACAGAGGAGCTGAAGTCTCTGGTAGATGTCTCTGGTCACAAGCTGTCAGACAGTAATCAGGGAATGTTGAAAGGTATTCTTGATCTCGAGAATGTGACGGTCGAAGACATTATGATTCCCCGCAGTGAAATCAAAGGCCTGGATCTGGACGACAATATCGACGAACTAATGAGTACCATTATTTCGTCGGAGTACACCAGACAGCCCCTTTACGAGGGAGATATTAATAATATTATCGGCATCTTCCATGTGCGCAAGGCCAACCATCTGTTGCGCTCAGAAAAAGTAACCCACAACGCGATCAAACGCTTTGCAGAAGAGGCCTATTTCATACCTGAAAGCACCACCTTGACGACTCAGCTACTGAATTTTAAAAAGCATCGTAGCCGCTTTGCTGTGGTGGTGGATGAGTATGGTGAAGTGCAGGGCCTGGTAACCCTGGAAGATATTCTGGAGGAAATTGTTGGTGACTTTACGACTAACACCGCTGATGAGGTACAGGAGGTGATCCCCAGAGGCGATGGCAGTTATATTATTGATGGCGTTGCCACCATTCGCGAAATCAACAAGGCTACCGGCTGGTCACTGCCTACAGATGGACCCAAAACACTCAACGGCCTGGCATTAGAGCAGCTAGAGAGCATCCCTGACGGCAATGTCAGCTTTATGTTTGAGGGCTACAGGTTTGAAACCCAGAAAATCAATGAGACCATGATCAAACAGGTCTTGGTGACCAGCATAAAACCTAAAAAAGCCCCAGAAGAGTAGCCCTTAAAAAAACGGGTTGTTCTTCTGGTTGCGCTCACCGCAGCGGACCAAAACATCGAGACGCTGATCGCGATCCAGATAGCTCCATTCGCGGATTTCTTGGCTCGTTCTATAGCAGCCTACACAGACATCCTCATCGTTAAGCATGCAGATTGAGGTGCAGGGTGAGGCGATAGGCTTGTCCGACATTAACGTTCCACCTCAACCAGATCTGTGGCCATTTTTTTACTCTTCTCTTCGTAATGCGCGGCAGACGCCAGCAAAAATTGACGAGTCTGCTCATCATTTTCGCGTACTACCTTACCGGGCGAGCCTATTACCAAGGAGCCGTCTGGAATGACTGCGCCAGCCTTGACTAGGGTATTGGCACCGATAATACAGTCGGCACCCACTTTGGCACCATCGAGAATCACAGCATTAATCCCCACCAGGGTGCGATCACCCACCTCCAAACAGTGGATCATGGCGTTATGCCCCACGGTGACATCATCACCAATAATAAGTGGCTGGCCCGGATCGCAGTGTAGTACGGCGCCATCCTGGATATTGCTGCGCTCCCCTACTTCGATAAGATCACAGTCGCCACGAATAACCGCATTAAACCAAACACTGGAGCCCTGCTTGAGGGTTACCTTGCCCATAACATCTGCACTCTCGGCGATAAACACCGATGCATGAATGTTCGGGATATCATTGCCAATTCGATAGATCATTGTTGCCCTCGCTTACGTAAATCCTCTATGCGGCTGTCGCTGGGGTATTCTAGATCAATTCCAGCATCCAGACAGCTATTCAGCATATCCACTAGTACCTTTAATGTGAAACCCCAAATTTTGTAACCTCTATACGGTAGATAGGGAAAACTAAGTGCACCCCCTGCATTACTGATTTGAAAATACTGGTAATTTTCAATGGCCATAAATTGGCTTATTGGGACGTGAAATATAGAGGCTATCTCCGAAGGTTCGGCTGTAAGTTGAGGTTGACCCTCCGCCAAGCCTACAAATGGTGTCACACTCAGGTTGCGTCGCTTGGGAGATGCAATAGGCAACATAGCAATAGGCTCAACCAGGCTGGGATGCAAGCCGATTTCTTCATGGGTTTCACGCAGTGCGGTCTCGAGAAGATGTCTATCTGACTGGTCCCACATGCCGCCAGGAAAGGCCACCTCGCCGGCATGATTGTTCAGGTGCATGGCGCGCTGGGTTAATACTATCTGTGGATGGTCCACATCACCATGTAATAGCACCAGCACCGCAGCGGTCGCTCCTGAGTCTTGTGGGCCAGGCGCAAACGGATCCAGAGGAAAATCTTTTACTAATTGGGTTTTGATTGTGTCAAGCATTCGTGCATTATACTTAGCTCTGTCTAATTTCTGAGCTTTTCATGAATTTTTGTTCTGACTGCGGTGAGTCCGTAATAAAAAAAATACCTGAGGGTGATAATCGCGAACGCCATGTTTGTCTGAGCTGCGAAACCATTCACTACCAAAACCCCAAAGTAATTGCTGGAGTACTGCCGACCTATGGGGATCAAATATTGCTCTGTAAACGCGCTATAGAACCTCGCCATGGCTTTTGGACACTGCCTGCAGGCTTTCTTGAGAACGGCGAGTCTTCCTTAGACGGAGCGCTAAGGGAATGTGTTGAAGAAGCCAATACCCAGGTGATTAACCCTGAACTCTATGCCCTTTTCGATATCCCGCAGATTAATCAACTCTACGTTTTCTACCGCGCCAATTTGGCAGCACCGGAATTTGGGCCCAGCCTAGAATCCTCTGAGGTAGCCCTGTTTGATGAGGCAGATATTCCCTGGACAGAACTGGCGTTCCCTGTAGTCGAGCTAGCTCTGGACCATTACCTTAGAGACAGAAAAACCGCAGAGTTTGCGGTTAAGCATGAACAGATTTCACGGCCTTGGAAAAGCCGCCGAAGTTAACAAGAGAGCCTCTGATATACAGAGGCTCTAGCTTTAACCAGACCGCAATAACTGATTAGAAGTGTAGCTGCAGGGCAACGAAGTAACCTTCAAAGCGAGCATCTGACTGCAACTCATCAAAATCATCTATATCGACCTGCATGGATCTATAACCCATAATTAATCCTGCATCTATCAGTGGCACCAGATCCATTTCAAAAGCCACCTCAGCAGACCAGTCGATCAGACGGAAATCACCTACATTAACCCAGTTGGCAACGAGCGCCGCAGAGATGATAGTAAACGGAATATCAATGCCTGCCTTTCCATAAAGCATGGGAACTGTGGCCCCCAAGTCTATGCTTTCTTGCTGGCTCGCACTGACCAGACTGGCATCACCATCGAATACTCGTGCGGTAATGCCCAAATCTAAGTCGACAACATTGTCGAGGAGCTCGTAATAAAGTGTCGCGTCGGTATGAGTAAGATTCAGAGCGACATCGGCCTGCTCGGTGGCCACAAAGGGGTTGCCGTTCAAATCGGTACCAGCACTGATAAGCGCATCGCCAACCCAGTCCATCTCTGTATGCTGAAGCCGGATATTAGGTAATAGGGGAATTGGATGCTCTACTGCAACATAGGCAAAGCGATTGGTCTCTTCATTCAAATTCAATGTTGAATCTAGGTTGATATTACTGCGCCCTATATTTCCCTGTGGATTAGCTTGCCAGGCACCTCCACCAGCATACAGGCCTATAAAGTCGGCCATAGCTAATGAGGGAATCATAGCTGTTGTCAGCAGTAATGTGCTGCGAATGAGAGAATTGCATAATAGCTTCATTGATCTTCCTTGTGGATTAGCCGACGGGTTGACAGTGATGATACAAAATGACAGTCGACAAAAGTGTGACTAATGCCCGCAGAATACTACAGCCAATTGGCAAATAGTCAGTTTCAAATAAAAACCCCAGGCTTTTCGGCCTGGGGTTAAAACTACCTGACTACTGAATTAAAGTGCTTCAGCATTCTCAGACAGATATTCTGCAACGCCAGCAGTAGTATCTTTCATGCCTTTGTCACCGCGGTTCCAGCCAGCTGGGCAAACTTCACCATGTTCTTCATGGAAGCTCAGAGCATCAACCATGCGCAGCATTTCGTCAACATTACGACCCAGGGGAAGATCATTTACTACCTGATGACGAACCATGCCCTGCTCATCAATTAAGAAAGAGCCTCGGAAAGCAACGCCGTCGGCAGGATGTTCAACATCATAGGCCTGACAGATCTCATGCTTAACATCAGCAACCAATGTGTAACGTACAGGACCAATGCCACCATCATTGATAGCAGTATTACGCCAGGCGTTGTGGGAGAACTGAGAGTCGATTGACACTCCAATCACTTCCACGCCTCGGCTTTGGAACTCTTCATACCGGTGATCGAAGGCGATCAACTCTGAAGGACAGACGAAGGTGAAATCCAAAGGATAAAAGAAAATAACCGCTTTCTTGCCTTTGATGGCTTCGCTCAGGGTAAAACTATCTACAATTTCGCCGCTTCCGGTTACTGCTGCTGCGATAAAATCAGGTGCTGACCGTCCTACTAAAACACCCATAAAGTGCTCCTATTAAGTAATAAAAAATAAAAATTGTTGTAAAAGATTAGATTGCGGCATCATAGTTACACAGAGCCATGCTACGGGCTAATAAAATGTTTTTATTGTCCCGATAGCACTGAGTCTGCCCACTAAATCCCTGCGTTAGCCAGTCCGGGTAAAGGCATAGACCCCCACCCTGAATTGACTATTGGAACTATTGATCGTCAGTTGGCGTTTCATCACCCATGGCTTCATCAATCAGCGACTTGAGCTCACCCTTTTCGTGCATCTCAGTGATGATGTCACAGCCACCGATCAACTCACCATTGACCCATAGCTGAGGAAATGTCGGCCAATTTCCATACGTGGGAAGATTAGAACGAATCTCTGGGTTAGACAAAACATCCACGTAGGCGAAACGCTGGCCACAACCCATCAGTGCCTGCACAGTGCGCGCGGAGAACCCGCATTGCGGCTGATTTGGCGAACCCTTCATATAGAGAAGAACTGAGTTATTTTCCACTTGATCGCGGATAGTTTCCATAATGTCCATTAAGACCGGCCTCAAAAAATTGATAACAAAAGATGCTGTCAATTCTACCAATTTCACAGGCCCTCTTATAGGGCTGGAGGTTAATTATTTTCGCCGGTCCGCCCGAAAGTCTCGCTGAAATCGCGGCAAGGCTATTTTATTGAATGCAAATGAGAACTATTTGCATTTGCGTTAAAAGATAGCTATAGTTTGCGTACTTTCAATTTCCCAATCTCAATCTTATTACAGCTCAGGAAGGTGTAGACATGGACAAAAAGCTATTGGCGCTAGTAGTCAGCTTAAGTATTACCTCAACAGTTCAGGCTGAGACACCCAGCCTCCAACAAATGTGGCAGCTAATAAAGGATCAGCAAGCTCAGATTGAAGAGCTAAAAGCTAAAATCAAAGATAACGATATCAAGACAGAAGCCACTATCAGCGCTGTAGAACAATTTGCTGTTACTCCTGTTAAGGCCAACAAGACGACCTTTGGCGGCTATGGTGAAGTGCATTACAACAATCTCGAACAGGATAATGGTTCCAACACCACAGATGCCATAGACTTTCATCGCTTTGTTATGTTCACAGGGCATCAATTCACTGACAAGATCCGCTTCTTCTCAGAATTAGAGGTAGAACATAGCATTGCAGGTGAAGGCCAAGTCGGCGAGATTGAGTTAGAACAGGCCTATATTGAATGGGACGCCTCAGAAAGCCTATCTGCCAAAGCAGGTCTTTTCTTGATGCCCATAGGTATTTTAAACGAAACCCATGAGCCGGATACCTTCTATGGGACCGAGCGCAATAATGTTGAGAAAAATATTATTCCTGCAACCTGGTGGGAAGCTGGTGGTGCAGTCAATGGAGAGCTGAGTCAAGGCTTGAGCTACGACGTTGCCGCCCATTCAGGCCTCTATATAGCTGAAGGTAACCACAGGCCTCGCGATGGCCGACAGAAGGTGGGCAAGGCGAAAGCAGATAACATGGCGTTCACCGGGCGTCTAAAATATACCGCTATCCCAGGTCTGGAGCTAGCGGCATCTTTGCAGTACCAGACTGACGTTCGCCAGGGTGAAGGCGCTTCAATTGATGGCACTCTTTTTGAAACCCATGTTGCCTGGCAGACTGATGGCTTCCAGATGCGTGCGCTCTACGCGCAATGGGACTTTGACGATGTTCTCAATGCGACCAAAGAGGGTGCGAGCGAACAGAGTGGCTTTTATATCGAGCCGTCCTACAAGTTCAATGAAAATCTCGGGGTTTTTGCTCGCTACAGCCAGTGGGATAATACCGCGGGCGCTCAGACAGATTCCAAAATCACTCAGCTAGACCTCGGGATTAATTACTGGCTACACCGCAATGTTGTCTTTAAAGTTGATTACCAAAATCAGGATGCCCCAAACGGAAATGGCTATGACGGTATTAATATGGGTGTTGGCTATTCTTTCTAAACCACTAGCGCAAAAAGCCTTAGGTTTGCATGCATAGGTTACGCCTCAAAGCCCTCTGTTTATTAGGTGCCCTACTAATAACCTCTTTTTCCTCACCCATGGTGCTGGGCAAAGGGGTTTATCAGTCTGGACCTGACTTTATTGCTCAGGCATTTGCACCACAAAAACCCCAGGCCCAAGCCCTGTGGTTAACTGCAGATGTTCGCCGGCAAGCTGAGGATATTCTCGAACATCAGGTGCCAGGACTGAGGGTCCGCTATCACATTCACGATAATAAAACGGCTTGGATCCTGGAAGAAATTGGCAAGGAAATGCCAATTACCATAGGGGTCGTCATTGCCGACAACAAAATTACTGAGGTAAAAATCCTTGCCTACCGAGAGAGTCGTGGTGGTGAGGTCCGCTATCCAGCCTATACTGCACAGTACAGCGGAGCTTCGCTTCGAAAAAACAATAGGCTAAATCAATCTATTGATGGCATTACCGGGGCTACGCTCTCTGTATGGGCGGTAAATAAGGTAGCTGCACTCGCTTTGTATTATCATAGTCAGGTAGTCAAATAGGCTGTCACCAATAACAGACGCTAACTGAGAAGTACTTTGAAAATCACCAAATCAATCGTTTTTAATTTGCGCTGGCACCGACGTATTGGCCTTTCGCTATTTTTTATGGTGATCTTTCTATCCATCAGTGGGTTCGCTCTCAATCATTCACCAGGTCTTCAGCTCAATAAAATCAAGCTGACCAGCAACTGGTTGCTGTCTTGGTATGGTTTGCCTCCGACAACTCAGCAAGGCTATCAAATCTCTGATAATTGGCTGTATAACACTGGCACTGATCAATTATTTTTTAACCGGCAGGCTGTCAGTTACTGCCAGCCGCCTATGCTATCTGCAGCTGCAACAGAACAGCTGGTCGTAGCACTTTGCAGTGACAGCCTAGTGGTACTGACAGCAGAGGGTCAGCTAGTCGAAACGTTTAGTCAGGTTCAGGGCCTACCTCAAGACAGTCAGGCTCTGGTCAGTGATAACCAGTCTATCTACCTAATCACCAAGACAGCAACCATGCAGCTGGATACCGACAGCCTCAGCCTGACTGAGCCCAAAAGTCTGGCTAGCCGCTCAATCGTGCCAATCTCGGCCACAATGGTACCCGCAGACTACATTAACGCCGATAATAGAGAGGGTATTTCACTGGAAACCCTCGTTCTCGACCTTCACAGTGGCCGATTCTTTGGAGATGCTGGCGTGATTTTTGTAGATATCGTGGGGTTGCTGATGTGTATTTTAGCTATCACTGGGCTATGGGCCTGGGTAAATCATCAGCGATTACGCAAACAATAGCGCCCATATCACCTATTGCCAGCTATAAAGAACCTCTATATTATTCGTGCATAGTTTAAAAAATAATTACAAAAAAGGCAGCTTAGCTGCCTTTTTTTATTGTGCTATGAATCGATTTCAAGGTTGGAATAGAAGAGCCATGACAACAGATGCGTTGATGAATACCTACGGAGACAGAGCCGCCACACTGGTAAAGGGTGAGGGCGCCTGGCTGTGGGATGCCAATGGTAAAAAATATCTTGATGCCCTGTCAGGTATAGCGGTGTGCGGACTGGGTCATTCACATCCGGCCGTCGCCTCGGCCGTCGCTGACCAGGCGATTAGCCTGACTCATTGCTCCAATTTTTTTGCCATTCCCAACCAAGAAAAGCTGGCGAACAAACTGCGTGAAATCTCCGGAATGACCAATGTATTTTTTGGTAACTCCGGCGCCGAAGCCAATGAAGCTGCCATTAAAATTGCACGGCTATACGGACATCAACAGGGAATCTCGCTGCCCACTATTTTGGTTATGGATAATGCCTTTCACGGCAGAACCCTAGCCACGCTGACAGCCTCAGGCAGTCGCAAGGTGCAGGCGGGATTTGAACCTCTAGTGCGAGGCTTTGCTCGGGGGCCCTATAACGATATTGCAGCTCTTAAAACCATAGGCGATAACAACCCAGATATCTGCGCGGTTTTTGTTGAACCCATTCAGGGAGAAGGTGGTATCAGGGTCGCCGACGAGCACTATCTGCAACAGCTCCGTGAACTCTGCGACCAACGGGGATGGTTGCTAATGCTCGATGAGGTGCAGACAGGTAATGGTCGAACCGGTAAATACTTTTGCTATCAACACAGCGGTATCCTGCCCGATGTGGTCACTACCTCTAAGGGCCTGGGCAATGGTGTGCCCATAGGTGCCTGTTTGGCCGCCGGCAAAGCATCCAAACTCATGCGCCCCGGCAATCATGGCTCGACCTTCGGTGGTAATCCACTATCCTGTGCAGCAGCTCTGGCTTCGGTTACCGCTATTGTTGACGGTGGTCTTGAAAAGCGCGCCACTGAACTAGGCGATCGCCTTATAGCTGGACTGAAAAATCAGCTCGCTGGCTGTGAGCATGTTAAAGAGATTCGCGGCATGGGCTGCATGCTGGGCATAGAACTGACCAAGCCCTGCAGATCATTATTTATGCGGGCAATGGATGCGGGACTCATTATCAATATTACCGCCGACTCAGTCATCCGCCTGTTACCACCAATGATTATGAGCGATGACGAAGCGGACGAGTTAGTGGCTATTCTGACACCTCTGATAAAAGACTTTGAACAGGACTAGACCAATGGCTATAAGACATTTTCTAACGCTGAAAGACCTGAGCACTGCTGAGCTCAATCAGGTAATCAACCTAGCTATTGAGATGAAAGCAGCCAAGCGTGAAAATCGCCAAGAGCCGATTTTTGCCGGCAAGGTGTTGGGTATGATTTTTGAAAAATCCTCGACCAGAACGCGAGTTTCTTTTGAGGCCGGCATGGCGCAGTTAGGTGGCGATGCCCTATTTCTATCGCCTAATGACACTCAGCTGGGGCGCGGCGAGCCAGTGGAAGATTCCGCGCGGGTGATCTCTCGTATGGTGGATATTGTGATGATCCGGACCTTTGCTCACAGCACTGTAGAAACCTTTGCCCAGTACTCTAAAGTGCCTGTGATTAATGCACTGACCGATGACTATCACCCCTGCCAGCTACTAGCTGATATCCAGACATTTACAGAACACCGCGGCCCAATTCAAGGCAAAACCGTGGCTTGGATTGGTGATGGCAACAATATGTGTAATTCCTGGATCAATGCTGCCATACAGTTTGACTTTAAGCTCCATATCGCCTGCCCTACTGGCTATGAGCCCAATGCTGATCTAGTGGCTGAGGCTGCTGATCATGTGATGGTAACCAATAATCCTGTAATTGCTGTGAGTGGTGCAGATCTGGTGACCACTGATGTGTTTGCCTCTATGGGCCAGGAAGATGAGCAGCAGGAGCGATTAGAAAAATTCGCTGGTTTTCAGGTCAACCATCAGCTGATGGCCCATGCGGCTGAGGATGCATTATTTATGCACTGCCTGCCCGCCCACCGGGAAGAGGAAGTCTCTGCAAAGCTATTAGAAGACGAGAGTATTTCTGTGGTCTGGGATGAGGCGGAGAATCGCCTGCATGCCCAGAAAGCATTGATGGTATTTTTGCTAAAAAACAGCCATTAGGCTGCTTTAAGCAGAATAAACCACGTCGTCGATTTCGTATTCCACATCACCGCCCGGGGTCGTCACTATCACCACATCACCAATCTCTTTACCAATAAGGCCGCGGGCAATGGGTGACTGGTAAGAGATCTTACCCTCTTTTACATTGGCCTCATCATCGCCAACAATGCGGTAGCTCACCTGCTCATCGGTATCAACGTTGAGAATGGTGACCTTGGAACCGAAAATCACCCGATCCCCAGGCGTGATCTTTGAGATATCAATAATCTGGGCAGTCGAGAGCTTGCCTTCAATATCCTGGATGCGGCCCTCAATAAAGCCCTGCTGTTCGCGGGCGGCATGATATTCAGCATTCTCTTTTAAGTCGCCATGCTCACGAGCCTCAGCAATCGCCTCAATTACCTTGGGGCGATCGTTCTTCTTGAGCCTCTCGACCTCTGCGCGAAGGGCTGCTTCGCCCTCAACTGTCATTGGATTCTTTTGCATTAGCCAATACCTTTGTGCAGCGTTTGTAAATTGCGCACTTTGATGTCACCGCCAAACTGCAGTGCTTCACAGACCGCACTGCCACCAGCCATGGTAGTTGTGTAATAGACCCGATGCTGTTCTGCACTGGACCTAATAGTTGAGGAGTCAGATATTGCCTGACGCCCCTCTGTTGTATTAATAATCAAATTAATCTTATCACTCTTGATCATATCTACAATATGGGGTCGACCCTCTTTTACCTTATTGACCAGCTGCACCTGAAGCCCTGCTGCTTCGATAGCGGAGGCTGTTCCCTTTGTGGCCACCAGCTTAAAGCCAAGATCACTCAGCTTGGCAGCCAATGCTGGTAGCTGTTCTTTATCTCGCTCCCGGACACTGATAAAGGCAGTTCCCTTTGAGGGAATCTCGTCACTGGCGCCCAGCTCTGCTTTGCCATAGGCCTCTGCAAAGGTTTCACCTACACCCATCACCTCGCCTGTAGACTTCATCTCTGGCCCAAGAATTGGGTCGATACCAGGGAATTTATTGAACGGGAATACCGCCTCTTTAACACTGAAGTAAGGTGGGATAATTTCCTTTGTAAAGCCCTGAGACTCAAGGCTCTGGCCCACCATACAGCGCGCCGCTATCTTGGCCAAGCTAGTGCCAATGCACTTGGAGACGAAGGGCACAGTTCTAGAGGCACGAGGATTGACCTCAATGACATAAATTTTGCCGTCCTGCAGAGCGAGCTGCACATTCATTAGGCCACGCACACCCAGTTCACGAGCCATCTTTTTACAAACTTCGCGCATCTCATCCTGAATTTCTTCGCTGAGACTATAGGGAGGCAGCGAACAGGCGCTATCACCAGAGTGAATACCGGCCTGTTCAATATGCTGCATAATCGCACCAATCACCACCTGTTCACCATCGCTCACAGCATCGACATCCATCTCAATAGCGTTGGGCAGGAAGAAATCCAGCAGCACGGGAGAGTCTTCTGAGACCTCCACCGCGGTTTGCATATAGTGGCGCAGCTCATCTTCTTTATAGACGATTTCCATGGCACGGCCACCCAGCACATAGGAGGGTCGCACAACCAGCGGGTAGCCAATCTGTCTGGCCAACACTACGGCATCTTCAGCACTGCGGGCTGTGCTATTCGAAGGCTGCAGCAGGCCGAGTTTTTCAATCATCTGCTGGAAGCGCTCGCGGTCTTCCGCTCTATCGATAGCATCCGGAGTAGTACCTACAATGGGTACGCCATGGGCTTCGAGGGCGCGGGCCAATTTAAGTGGCGTCTGACCGCCGAACTGCACAATCACGCCTTTTGGCTTTTCCACACGAACAATTTCTAATACATCTTCAAGGGTAACTGGCTCAAAAAACAGTCGGTCAGAGGTGTCATAATCTGTGGATACAGTCTCTGGATTACAGTTGACCATAATGGTCTCATAACCATCTTCACGCATGGCAAGCGCCGCATGCACACAGCAGTAGTCAAACTCAATGCCCTGACCAATTCGGTTAGGACCGCCACCCAGAACCAGGATCTTGTCTTTATCGCTGGGACGAGCCTCACACTCTTCCTCATAGGTTGAGTACATATAGGCGGTTTCTGTACTGAACTCTGCAGCACAGGTATCTACACGTTTGTAGACCGGGTGCAGTTCGTACTGGTAGCGCAGTTTACGCACATCGGCCTCAGCACAGCCGAGGATATCGGCGATACGACGATCGGCAAAGCCTTTGCGCTTGAGGCGGTAAAGCGCCTGCTTATCAAGATCAGATAACTGAGCCGCAGCCAGTCGCTGCTCTTCTTTAATAAGGTCTTCAATCTGCACCAGGAACCAGGGATCAATTTTGGTAATGGCGAACATCTCTTCTTGACTGATACCTTTGCGGAAACCATCGGCCAGATACCAAATACGATCTGGGCCCGCTTCGGCAAGCTCGTTGTTCAAGGTTGCCGTAGACGTCTCATTATTTAGGTCCAGCTGGGGGTCAAACCCAGCAACGCCCACCTCCAGACCGCGCAATGCTTTCTGCATCGACTCCTGGAAAGTTCGGCCAATAGCCATCACCTCACCTACAGATTTCATCTGGGTGGTCAGCTTGGCGTCTGCTTGATTGAATTTTTCAAAGGCAAAGCGGGGGATTTTTGTTACTACATAGTCGATACTGGGCTCAAACGAGGCCGGCGTAGCGCCACCGGTGATTTCATTTTGCAGCTCGTCCAGGGTGTACCCTACCGCCAGTTTGGCTGCAACTTTAGCAATTGGGAATCCGGTAGCTTTTGAGGCCAATGCTGACGAGCGAGAAACCCGCGGGTTCATCTCAATAACAATCAGCCGGCCATCTGCCGGGTTAACCGCAAACTGTACGTTAGAACCGCCGGTTTCAACACCGATCTCACGCAATACCTTAATCGAGGCATTACGCATTATTTGATACTCTTTATCGGTCAATGTCTGGGCTGGAGCCACGGTAATTGAATCACCTGTATGGATACCCATAGGGTCAAGATTTTCAATCGAACAGACAATAATGCAGTTATCTTTACGATCCCGCACTACCTCCATTTCAAATTCTTTCCAGCCGATCAGAGACTCATCAATTAGTAACTCATTGGTGGGAGACAGATCTAGCCCGCGTCGGCAAATCTCTTCGAACTCCTCACGGTTGTATGCAATGCCGCCACCGGAACCACCCATAGTAAATGAGGGACGGATAATGCAGGGGAAGCCAAAGCGATCAGCAACCTGATAGGCCTCTTCCAAGCTGTGGGCAATTCCTGAGTTGGGAGTATCCAGATCAATGGCCTTCATGGCCTTATCAAACCGCTCGCGATCTTCGGCTTTGTCGATGGCATCAGCATTGGCACCGATCATCTCAACGCCAAATTTATCCAAAACACCCTGCTTAGCCAGGTCCAATGCACAGTTAAGTGCCGTTTGACCACCCATGGTAGGTAGCAGAGCATCCGGGCGCTCATCTTCGATAATTTTAGCTACGGTGCGCCACTCGACAGGCTCTATATAGGTGGCGTCGGCCATGGCCGGGTCAGTCATTATGGTAGCTGGATTAGAGTTGACCAAAATAACCCTAAAACCCTCTTCGCGCAGAGCCTTACAGGCCTGAGCTCCGGAGTAATCAAACTCACAGGCCTGGCCAATAATAATAGGTCCGGCCCCGAGGATAAGAATACTTTTTATATCATTTCTTTTTGGCATAGGGGATTAACCGCGCTCTTCCATTAATTCAATAAAGTGATCAAACAATGATGCTGCATCATGGGGTCCGGGGCTGGCTTCAGGGTGACCCTGAAAGCTAAAGGCCGGCTTATCGGTGCGATGAATTCCCTGCAAAGAGCCATCAAATAACGAGCGATGCGTGGCTCGCAGGCAGTTTGGTAGTGTCTCTTCCTCCACAGCAAAGCCGTGGTTCTGACTGGTAATCATGACAACATTGTTGTCTATATCCTCTACCGGATGGTTGGCACCATGGTGGCCAAATTTCATCTTGGCTGTTTTGGCTCCAGAGGCTAGTGCCAGCAACTGATGACCCAAACAGATACCAAAGACCGGAATATTGGTTTGGAGAATTTCGGTGATGGCCTGAATGGCGTAGTCACAGGGCTCTGGATCACCAGGCCCATTAGAGAGAAATACGCCATCCGGATTCATAGCAAGCACTTCGCTGGCAGGAGTCTGAGCCGGCACTACGGTGAGCTCGCAGCCGCGATCTACCAACATACGCAGGATATTGCGTTTAACCCCATAGTCGTAGGCTACGACTTTAAATTTACCGCCAGTGGATTCTCTATGACCCACACCGAGCTGCCAGCTGTGCTCGGTCCACTGATAGCTGCTAGAGGCTGTAACCTCTTTTGCTAGATCCATTCCCTTGAGGCCCGCAAAACCTCGAGCTGCCATCAGGGCTCGCTCTTCATCAATATCTCCGGCCATAATGCAGCCGCTTTGAGCGCCGCTTTCCCGCAGAATTCTGGTTAGCTTGCGAGTGTCGATATCAGCGATACCGAGAATATTTTTTTCTTTTAGATAGTCATCTAGTGTCTGCTGGCTACGGAAATTAGAGGCCAATAGCGGGAGATCTCGAATCACCAATCCGGCTGCCCATATCTGGGACGATTCTTCATCTTCTGTATTAACCCCTGTATTGCCTATATGGGGATAGGTCAGAGTGACGATCTGTCTGGCGTAAGAGGGATCAGTTAAGATTTCCTGATACCCTGTGAGGGCTGTGTTAAAAACTACTTCCCCAACAGAAGAACCCTCTGCACCAATGGCAGTTCCCCTGAAAATTGTTCCGTCTGCAAGCGCAAGTACGGCTTCCCGGTAAGTCTGGGAATTCACACAACCTCCTAAATTAGTCACATGGACCTGAAATAAGGTATCTCCGAAATGCGCACCAGACATTTGCAAAAAAACGAGATGAAACTGTGCGTCTCATCTCGTTTAATTAAATAATATTCTGTGCTCTAACCTCTCGGAATGAGACCGCTGAAACCTTCGCGGTGTTAGAACTGCATTGTATTGAAGGAGGGGTATTTTGTCTATCACTGTCCACTGTATTTTCAGCGTATTTTACAGGCCTTATTTTAGCCCCAGCACGTCCTGCATATCGAAGAGCCCAGACTCCCTATCCATCAACCATTTGGCCGCACGCACAGCGCCACGAGCAAAGGCCATGCGACTAGAGGCTTTGTGGGTAATCTCTACGCGTTCACCTTCAGCGGCAAACAAAACGGTATGGTCGCCAACAATATCGCCGGCACGCACTGTGGCAAAACCAATAGTCTGTGGGTCACGAGCACCGGTTTGACCCTCTCGACCATAGACAGCCACCTCTTTAAGGTCACGGCCCAGAGCTCCTGCAACAGACTCTCCCAGAGATAAAGCGGTGCCTGAGGGGGCATCGATTTTATGGCGATGATGGGCCTCACTAATTTCAATATCCACCTCGTTACCCAGCACTTCAGCGGCTAGCTCGGCCAGCTTAAAACACAGGTTAACACCAGTGGCGTAATTGGAGGCCATACAGATGGCATTGTGCTGGCTGGCATCGACCACCGACTGCAACTGCCCCTCATCAAGACCCGTGGTGCCAATCACCATTTTTTTGCCATGGGCAGCACAGAAGGCCGCATTGGCTGCAGTAACCGCCGGAATACTAAAATCTATCAGCAGGTCAAAATCATCGCTCACATCTTCCAGAGATGCCGCCACCGGAATATTATTGCGCCCGATTCCAGTGAGTTCACCGGAGTCTACCCCGATCAATGAGCTATCCGGGCGCTCCAAAGCAGCACTGAGCTGAACGCCCTCAGTGGCAGTGATAGTTTCAATTAGAGCCTTGCCCATGCGGCCGCCGGCACCGATTACTGCGATATTACCCATGGCTTTTGCTCCTGTTTAACTGACGACTGTTAAATGTAACCCTAACCGGTCAAATTATCGAAAAATTTCTTTACCCCATCAAACCAGTTATTGGTTCTCGGAGAATGCTTACTATTGCCCGCCAGACTACTGTCAAAGCCTTCCAATAGCTTGCGCTGCTCTGCATTGAGGTTGATCGGAGTTTCGAGAACAACTCTACACAAAAGATCCCCTGTAGCACCACCGCGGACCGGGGCCACTCCTTTACCGCGCAGACGGAAGAGCTTACCACTCTGAGTCTCCGCCGGAACTTTTAATTTCACCTTGCCGGATAATGTGGGAACCTCTATTTCACCACCCAGAGCAGCCTGAGCAAAGCTGATTGGTACCTCGCAATGCAGATTGCTGCCATCGC
The DNA here is from genome assembly GCA_965656965.1 of uncultured Porticoccaceae bacterium. Classification (GTDB taxonomy): domain Bacteria; phylum Pseudomonadota; class Gammaproteobacteria; order Pseudomonadales; family Porticoccaceae; genus HTCC2207. The sequence goes on along the minus strand of CBFHMK010000008.1, from coordinate 14,075 downwards.
GGACAAAGATGTCATGATCGCGCACATGCATCTGTACATAGAGGTCGCCGGCAGGGCCACCCTGAGGACCAGCCTCGCCTTTGCCGGCGAGACGAATTCTGTCGCCAGTATCTACGCCGGCGGGAATTTTGACGGATAGGGTCTTACGCTCTTCTTTAACACCCTGACCATGGCAATCGCCACAGGGGTCTGAAATCATCTGACCACGACCACGACACTGTGGGCAGGCCTGCTGCACAGAGAAAAAGCCCTGAGACATACGCACCTGGCCGGCACCACCACAGGTGTCGCAAGTCACTGGCGAGGAACCTTTGCGAGCGCCGGAGCCATCACAGGTATCACAGTGACTCATGGTGGGGACATCAATCTGTACGGTTTTACCCTTTACGGCATCTTCAAGATCCAATTGCAGGTCATAGCGCAAATCTGAACCACGCTGCGGCCCACTGCGACCACGGCCACCACCGCCACCAAAAATATCCCCAAAGACGTCGCCAAAGACATCGCCAAAGCCTGCTCCGCCACCAAAACCACCCCCGCCGCCAGCATTTCCATCAACACCAGCATGGCCAAACCTGTCATAGGCTGACTTCTTTTCTTCGTCACCGAGAATTTCATAGGCTTCTTGAGCCTCTTTAAATTTATCTTCGGCATCTTTGCTGTCTGGATTGCGGTCTGGGTGATATTTCATCGCAATGCGACGAAATGCCTTTTTAACATCTGCATCAGAGGCATTTTTATCAACACCCAGTACTTCGTAGTAATCGCGCTTAGCCATAAACTGTGTCTTTTACCCTAAATATCGCTGATATGATTAGGCGCGGAACCTGCCCGCGCCTAATATTGAGTTGTGAAAGCTAGAAGCAATCTCGATAAGATTACTTATCTTCTTTAGCCTCTTCCTCTTTAACTTCTTCAAACTCGGCATCCATAGCATCGTCGCCAGCAGCCTGCTCACCGCCCTCTGGCTGGCCCTCTTGAGCCTGCTCTGCATACATCTTCTGAGCCAGACCTGAAGAGGCTTCAGAGAGTACTTTCGCCGCTTCATCAATAGCGTCCTTGTCATCTGTCTGCACTGCCTCTTCCACCTTGGCAATAGCTGCTTCGATCGCCGCTTTTTCCTCTTCACTGGCTTTATCGCCGGCCTCTTCGAGAGTTTTCTTAGCGGCATGGGCCAGACCATCAGCCGTATTGCGCGCCTGCACAAGCTCTTCAAACTTCTTGTCGTCCGCCGCATTCGCTTCTGCGTCTTTCACCATGGCATCAATCTCGTCGTCAGACAAACCTGATGAAGCTTTAATAACGATCGACTGCTCTTTACCTGTGGCCTTATCTTTGGCGCCTACATGCAAAATACCGTTGGCATCAATATCAAAGGTCACTTCAATCTGAGGCATACCGCGAGGTGCTGGAGGAATATCTGCCAGATCAAAACGGCCCAGTGATTTATTGCCAGTGGCCTGCTTGCGCTCACCCTGAACCACGTGAATGGTAACGGCGGTTTGATTGTCTTCGGCTGTGGAGAAAATCTGTGATTTCTTAGTAGGAATCGTAGTGTTTTTCTCGATAACCGGAGTCGCCACACCACCCATGGTTTCAATACCCAGACTTAGGGGCGTGACATCAAGCAGCAACACGTCAGTCACATCACCGGCGAGCACAGCACCCTGAAGCGCAGCGCCAACAGCGACAGCTTCATCTGGGTTAACATCTTTACGTGGCTCTTTTCCAAAGAACTGCGTAACCCTGTCCTGTACCAATGGCATACGAGTCTGACCACCCACCAGGATAATCTCATCAATCTCCGATGTAGATTTGCCGGCGTCTTTTAAAGCAACCTTCAGTGGTTCTAGTGAACGCTCAACCAGATCTTCAACCAGTGACTCTAGCTTGGCACGGGTCAACTTGACCACCAGGTGCTTGGGACCGGTAGCATCTGCAGTGATATAAGGTAGATTCACTTCAGTCTGAGAACTTGAAGAAAGTTCAATCTTGGCCTTTTCTGCAGCTTCTTTAAGACGCTGCATAGCCAGTGGGTCACCATGAATATCAATGCCGCTGTCGGCTTTAAATTCTGCTGACAAATATTCGATCAATCGCATATCGAAGTCTTCACCACCGAGGAATGTATCACCGTTAGTCGCCAGTACTTCAAACTGCTTTTCGCCATCAACATCGGCAATCTCAATAATCGAGATATCGAAAGTACCACCACCCAAATCATAAACAGCAACCACACTGTCACCGGCGGTTTTGTCGATACCATAAGCCAGTGCCGCAGCCGTTGGCTCATTGATAATACGCTTCACATCCAGACCGGCGATGCGGCCTGCATCTTTGGTCGCCTGACGCTGAGAGTCATTAAAGTAAGCAGGCACAGTAATTACTGCTTCTGATACGCTCTCGCCGAGATAGTCTTCAGCGGTCTTTTTCATTTTCTTAAGGACTTCAGCAGAAATCTGTGGCGCAGCTTTGCTCTCGCCCTTGATCTCTACCCAGGCATCGCCATTGTCTGCTTTAACAATTTTGTAGGGCACCATTTTGATATCTTTCTGCACTACATCGTCTTCGAAGCGACGGCCGATCAGGCGCTTCACCGCGTACACTGTGTTATGAGGGTTGGTCACTGCCTGACGCTTGGCTGACTGGCCAACTAAAATCTCACCTTCATCAGTAAAAGCGACCACTGAGGGAGTAGTTCGTGCACCCTCTGCATTCTCAATCACCTTGGGCTTATCGCCTTCAAGAACCGACACACAAGAGTTGGTGGTTCCCAAATCAATTCCGATAATCTTTCCCATTTTTTGTTTCTCCGTTACTTATCTGTAGATGTTTAACTGCTTGATTGATATTTGGGTGCGATTTACAAAAATTCAAGGGTCGCATCCCGTATTCGGTATTTTTTATGCCTGAGAGACCACCACCATGGCGGGTCTTACCAGACGTCCATTGAGGGTGTAGCCCTTCTGGAATACATCCATCACTGTGTTGTGCTCCAAATCTGGATTGGGCACCATGCTCACAGCCTGGTGGAGCTCGGCATCAAAAGGCTGACCCGCAGGATCAATAGCTTCAATCTTGTAACGCACCAGCACTTCCATAAAGGATTTCAAGGTTAGCTCCAGACCTTCGGCAACCGACTTCTGTCCCTCATCGGCACTGTCTATCGCAGCCAGTGCACGCTCCAGGTTGTCGACCACGGGCAGCAGATCGGCGGCAAACTTATCCAGGGCGTACTTATGGGCATTTTCAACATCTCGCTCGGCGCGACGACGCACATTCTGCATCTCTGCCTGCACTCTCAGCACCTGATCGTTGGCTGTTGCCACCTGGGCCCTTAGGTGTTCTGCTTCAGACTGCTGTTCTTGTTCAGCTGCCTCGGCATCCATCTCATCCATAAGCTCAGCTTCAATCTCAGCATTTACCTCATCCAGCTTGGTCTCACCATTTTGTTCCGCTGGAGATACCTGTGGCTCATCATTTGCTGCGGTTTTTTCATCATTGTTGGTTTCGTCTGACACGCCAACTCCTCACATTGTGTTTATTGGATTGATCCTGCGGACCCTTATAGTTACTCTGGTTCTAGATATGGGGACAAACTATTGAGTTTCAAGCGATTGCTTAACAGCAATCTGTTCTGTATAAACCTAAATTGACTTTTAGCTGAATAAATTACCTTGCTGCTATCCATCAATATCAATAATTACACGCTGGTAGAGGCCCTGGAGATCGAATTTTCCGCGGGTACTACAGCTATAACAGGGGAAACTGGCGCCGGTAAGTCTCTGGTACTGGACGCCCTAGGCATGGCACTGGGTGACCGTGCAGATACTGGCACCATTCGCCACGGCAAAGAGCGCGCCGAAATTACCGCTACTTTTGACATTAAGGGCCTCGAAGAGGCTGTGGACTGGTTGCAGAGCAACGATTTTGATGCCGATGACCAATGTATATTGCGCCGCCTATACACCATAGAGGGGCGCTCCAGAGGCTATATCAACGGCCAGAGCTGCACCATGCAGCAGCTGCAACAGCTCGGCGAGATGTTGACCGACATTCATAGCCAGCACGAGCATCAGTCGCTGCTGCGGCGAGAGACCCATCGCAAACTCCTGGATGACTATGCCCAGGCGACAGATTTGGCCACTCAGGTTGCCTCTGATTACCGTCAATGGCATGCCGCGGACAAAAAACTGCGCAGCCTGCTTGAGCGTTCAGATGAACTGATTGCGCGCAAAGACCTGCTGAGCTTTCAAGTCAATGAGCTGGAACAGCTGGATCTCGACCCCGAGGCACTGAATAAGCTGGAGTCCGAGCAGCAGACTCTGGCAAATGCCGAACAGATTTTACTGGAGAGCCAGGCTGTACTGGCGATCTGTGATCAGACAGAGGGCTTTAATGTCCGCGATGGCCTTAACCGCGCCCTGTCCACTCTCACCGGACTCAGCCACAAACCTGAGGCCCTGGCCAATGCCGAGGAGCTGCTGCAGAGCAGTCTCATTCAGGTAGAGGAAGCCACCCGGGAAATTGAAAGCCATGTGGACCGTTTTGAAGCGGACCCCCAGCGCCTGCAGCAGGTCGAGGAACAGCTGGCAGTGATTTTTCAGTTGGCGCGCAAACACCGGGTTAATGCAGACCAGCTGGCAGAAACCCTGGAGGTTTTACAAGCCGAACTTCAAGGCCTCCAAGACGGCGGCGAGAGCATAGAAGCGCTGCAACTGCAGCTGGATAATTTGGCCGCGACCTACAGTGCCTCAGCCAAAAAGTTGAGTTCTATTCGCCGCAAAGCAGCAGAGACCATGGCGGCGGAGATTAATCAGCAGCTACAGAAGCTGTCCATGGAGGGCGCTGAGTTATTGGTGCAGCTACGACCTGTGTCTGAAGGCGAGTTCCGCGCCAGCGGCCTGGAGGAAGTGGAGTTTGTGATTGCCACCAACCCGGGGCAACCTCACAAGCCCCTGGCAAAAATTGCCTCTGGCGGTGAACTGTCGCGCGTTAGCCTGGCGATTCAGGTGGTGGCTGCCAGCCACTCCAAGATTCCCACGCTGGTCTTCGACGAGGTGGATGTAGGCATAGGTGGCAGTACCGCGGATATAGTCGGCCTACTGCTCAGACAGCTGGGTGACCGCGGCCAGGTGATCAGCGTCACTCACCAGCCTCAGGTAGCGGCCCATGCCCATCACCACTACCGCGCCAGCAAGGTCATCGAGAGCAATAGCGCGGAGTCACTGATGGTCGCGCTTGATCGACAGCAGCGGGTAGATGAATTGGCTCGTATGTTAGGGGGCGCTCAGGTGACAGATCAGACGCTTTCTCATGCTTCTGAATTGCTTTCAATGGCGTCCAACTAAGCTAGCCTCACTTATAATCTCTCTAACATCACTGATAATTGTAATAGACGGCCAAAGAGGAATTACAATATTGACGTCTTCGCAAGCTGGTAGTGATACACCCGACTCGTGCTCACACACATCAGTTTGGAATTGTGTTGTTACATGATCTGCTGCAAGATTTACTTTTGCTCTACCCGTATTGCCCTCGACAAACACCCTATAGTGCCCCGCTCCAGCTTCAACTTCATATAGAAGCACCTCCCAGTAGGGTACAAGAGTATGATTTTCATCACTGATTTTATAGCCGAGGTTAATAGGAGTCCTCTCTAAAGTTATAAAACGTACATTGGTCTTTCCTACATGACGACGCGCCGCTTTCTTCGCAATTTTCAGGACAGCTTCTTCTGAATATTTCAAAGGCTTGATATCTGCCATATCAGAATTTATTACTAGATTTGAGAGTTCAGTAATTTCCCCCTCTGCTGTAAATCTTATTCTTGAGCTGTTTCTTAGTGGAATACCGTTGATTAGTTGTTTGAAATTGACCGAGTAGCCCCGGGCCTCTGAACCGCTTATTTTGGTAATCTGGTATTTGACTTTGTCTGAGGACCTAGTGAGAACTTCGATGTCAGTCAAAAATTCCTCGATAACAGATATGTCATTATCATTGACGATTTTTTGGGCAGCAATAACTCCGATATTGCCACCAATAATCTTTGATCTCCCACCAGTTTTCTTTGATGATTCACTAAGAACTTTGGGCTCTATCTCTATTAATAGCTCTGCCTTGAGGAGCGCTCGCTCTAGGCGGTTAAACGGTTGCGCCCCTCTTCTGGCAACTTCTAGTGGCTTTGTAACCTCATTGCCAGATAACTTACTCTTTTTGAGTTTGTAGACCAATTGCTGATCTTTATTAAGCTCCCGGGGTATCACTCTATAGGTCTCATCCTCAATCACTAGATTACCAACGACTTCTCTAGACTCGTCATCAATAATAAACCGCGCCCTGCCCTTGTGGCCTATGAGCTTCGCGGTCACATAGCGCACCTGCTCTTTGGCATCTGGGATAGATTCCACCACAGAGAGGATATAGGTTTTGCCGGCAATGGTGATTTGTGGATCAGGTAACTCTAGATCGGGGCGATTTGGGTCCAGAGATATAACTTTGCTGGGAATTAGCTTACTGGTGTCGATACTTGCTGTGTCTACTAGTGTCGCATCTTGGTGAGGGTGTTTTTCTTCATAGTGAAGCTCATCGACTGAGGGCTTTTGATCGACTCTTGATAATGGGGTTTGGGACTTTGATATAGGCTTGAGGTTGGCTAACTCCTTATTTGATTTAAATTCAAATGCTGGGTGATCATTGACTCCTGAGAACGCTGGTGCTGTTGCAAAAAGCATTGAGGTGGCCACCAGATACTTACATAGGGTTACAATACGCCTATTCATAACAATCTCGCTCCTTAAGATTGGTCTAACTCCGTAATTTATGGCCATCTACGTCAACGAAATGCCAGATGACCGGCTCTGCCTCGTTGAAATTTATCCATCCGTTGAATAACAGTGCTTCAATGAAATTCGACCTATAAATAATAGTTAGCAAATATGATATCTGCCAATAGTTCCCTGTATTTATAGCAACCCTGTGCGCTGTTTATAGTTATTTTTGGGCAAAAAAAATCCCCACTGCCTGGGCAAGCGGGGATTTTTTAAACTCGCTGAAGCTTAGGCTTCTGGAGTCTCTTCTTCAGTAGCTGCGGCTGGAGCTTCTGGGACTGTGCCCTCTTCCAACTGAGCTTCTTTGATGGACAGCTTAACGCGGCCGCGGTTGTCGATTTCCAGTACCTTAACGCGAACATCCTGGCCTTCGCTCAGGTAGTCGGTTACCTTGGCAACACGCTCCTGGGCGATCTGGCTGATATGCACCAGGCCGTCTGTTCCAGGCATAAAGTTAACAAAGGCGCCGAAGTCTACGATACGAACCACTTTACCTTCGTAGATAGTACCTGGCTCTGGATCGGCAACAATGGCAGTTACTGCATCTATAGCAGCTTGCAGGCTGTCGTTGTCTTCTGAGTAGATCTTAACTGCGCCATCATCGGTGATGTCGATAGTTGAGTTGTGCTCTTCACAGAGTGAACGGATAGTCGCGCCACCTTTACCGATTACATCGCGGATCTTGTCTGGATCGATTTGCATCATACCCATGCGAGGTGCTGATTCAGCCACTTCGTCACGACCTGCTGCGATGACCTTGTTCATCTCGCCTAGGATATGCATACGGGCTTCCATAGCCTGGTCCAGGGCAATTTCCATAATCTCTTCGGTAATGCCTTCGATTTTGATATCCATCTGCAGGGCGGTGATACCAGCAGCTGTACCAGCTACTTTAAAGTCCATATCGCCCAGGTGATCTTCGTCACCGAGGATATCGGTCAGTACGGCGTAGCCTTCGTCTTCTTTAACCAGACCCATGGCGATGCCGGCAACTGGTGCTTTCAGAGGTACACCAGCATCCATTAGCGCCAGGCTAGAGCCACATACAGAGGCCATTGAGCTTGAACCGTTAGATTCGGTGATTTCTGATACTACGCGCATGGCATAGGGGAAGTCTTCTACTGATGGCAGCACGGCATTGATACCGCGACGGGCCAAACGACCGTGACCTACTTCGCGACGGCTGGTGAAGCCGATACGGCCACATTCGCCTACGGAGTAGGGAGGGAAGTTGTAGTGCAGCATAAATGGATCGTCGCGCTTGCCTTCGAGGGCGTCGATCATCTGTGCATCACGGGTTGAACCCAGAGTTGCAGCTACGATGGCCTGAGTCTCACCACGGGTAAACAGTGATGAACCATGAACCTTGTCGAGAATGCCTACTTCTACATTGATAGCACGAACTTTCTTGGTGTCACGACCATCAATACGTGGCTCACCGCGGATAATACGGCCGCGAACAATATTTTTCTCAAGCTTTTTGAAGGCGTCTTTCAGATCTTCTTCTGAATGACCGTCTTCGCTGGCCAGTTCTGCAATAGCGCGATCACGAAGACCGTTGACTGATGCTACACGAGCCTGCTTATCAACGACCTGGTAGGCTGCATCCAGCTCGGCGCCAACTGCTGCCTTAAGGGCATCTTTAAGCTCAATATTTTCTTCTTCTGCCTGCCAGTCCCAGCGAGGCTTACCCGCTTCAGCGGCCAGCTCTTCGATGACGCTGATAACAGTCTGCATTTCCTGGTGGGCGAACAGTACGCCACCCAGCATGGTGTCTTCTGACAGCTCGCTGGCTTCAGATTCAACCATCAGTACTGCATCTTTAGTACCGGCAACAACCATATCCAGTGAAGAACCTTCCAGCTCTGCATAGGTTGGGTTCAACAGATAGCCTTGCTCTTCGGTATAACCTACACGCGCGCCACCCACAGGACCGTTAAACGGAATACCTGAGATAGACAGTGCTGCTGAGGTACCGATCATTGCGGCGATATCTGGATCAATATTTTTCTCGGCAGACATAACAGTACAGACGACCTGTACTTCATTTTTAAAGCCGTTGGGGAAAAGAGGACGGATCGGACGGTCGATCAAACGCGAGGTCAGTGTCTCTTTCTCATTGGGGCGACCTTCGCGCTTGAAGAAGCCACCAGGAATCTTACCTGCGGCATAGGCCTTTTCGATGTAGTGAACGCCCAGGGGGAAGAAATCCATTCCCGGCTTGGCTTCACGAGCACCAACCACAGTACAGAGTACTGAGGTGTTGTCGATTGAACATAAAACTGCACCAGTTGCCTGACGGGCAATACGGCCAGTTTCTAACGTTACGGTATGGTTGCCGTATTGAAACTTCTTAATTAAAGGAGTCATATTTTTACCTTTGTTTTTACCAATTAGCGCCTTTTCTGCATGCCCTGTGCGCTGCTCGGGTTACTTATAGCTGCCAGTTGTGACAGACATAAGTAACTCGATCAGCAAAGATAGGGACATAGCATAGGGGCGATTAAATTATGTGCTCTTCGAAATGAATGCGGCTCCAATTTAGATAGGAGCCGCACCGAGAACACTTATCGACGTAAACCAAGCTTCTTGATTAACGCAGTGTAACGCTCTGCATCTTTGCTCTTTAAATAGTCGAGCAACTTGCGACGCTGGTTAACCATGCGAATCAGACCACGACGTGAATGGTGATCTTTTTTGTGATCACCAAAGTGACCCTGTAGCTTGTTGATGTTTACGGTTAGCAGAGCAACCTGTACTTCGGGTGAACCTGTGTCATTTTCGCAGGTTGCGTGTTCAGTAACGATTGCTGCTTTTTCTTCTGCACTCAGTGCCATGATACTTTCTCCAATATGCGGATTAGTTAAATTCGGGTTGCCCGCGCATATTTACAGACAACCTAACATGAATTTTTTTGGTAATTATTGTTCAACTACCAGTCTTTTCGGGGCAACTTTACCGTCTTTGGTAACTGTTCCTACACCTAAAAAAGTGCCACCCTCGCGAAAGACGCGCACTATATCGCCTTCTTGTCCATTGCGAAAGGCCTGTGTCGACATTACTTCCTGACCCAGTTGGAAATATCCAGCCACAACTTCGCTTAATTCCACTGCCATACGGTCAGCAACAGCGATATCCATCGGCTTTAATAGAGGGTCCAAATCCGCCGCTTCACCACTTTCGCGGAGTTTTTCTAGTTCCGGCAGCGTCATCGTCTCTTGCTCGGTAAAGGGGCCAGCAATATGTCTGTGCAGAGCACTGACATGAGCACCACAACCCAGCGCCACACCCAGATCCTCAGCCAGGCTGCGCACATAGGTGCCTTTGCTGACATGGACCTCAACGTCCAGCTCGGCGCGGGGGCCAGGGCGGAAATTTAAAATCTGGTACTTATAAACATTTATCGTGCGCGCTTCTCGCTCCACTTCTATGCCCTGGCGCGCCAATTTATAAAGAGGCTGGCCATTGTGCTTGAGTGCTGAATACATTGAGGGGACTTGTTGGATTTCACCACGAAAGGCTTCGATGGCCGTCTCAATCTGATTCTTTGTCAGAGCAGAGGCATCTGTTTCTGAAACAACATCACCGTCACAGTCGCCTGTTTCAGTAGCTACACCCAGCACAAAGGTACTGCGATAGTGCTTATCTGAATCCAGTAAAAACTGGCTGAATTTGGTCGCCTCCCCCAGGCAGATAGGCAGCACACCTGTAGCCAGTGGATCAAGGGCACCAGTATGGCCTGCCTTATTGGCATCGAAGAGGTTTTTAACCCGCTGCAGGGCCTGATTAGAAGACCGATCCAGGGGCTTGTTGAGCAGGAAGATACCATTAACAGAACGACCGCGATTGCGTCTACGAGCCAAGTCTAGCTTTCCCCGCTATCCGACTCGGCTGCCGCAGGGGTCTCTTTTGAGACGGCCAGATCAATGAGGGCAGAAAGATGCTGACCACGACGGCCACTTTCATCAAACAAGAAGGTTAACTTTGGAGTAATACGCAGTTTGATACTGGAGGCCAGTAATTTGCGCAAATAACCAGAGGCGCCATTAAGTGCAGCAATTCCCTGATCAATCTGATCTTGACTGCGTTCACCAACAAAGCTGATGTGGATTTTGGCATAGGCGAGATCGCGACTGATATCCACATCAGTCACGCTGAGCATGCCGACCCTAGGGTCGCGCACATTATCTCGTATCAGTACTGCCAACTCCTGTTGCACAGCATCTGATACCCGTTCGGCTCTGGTAAATTCTCTTGGCATTTAGTTAATGTGCCCTGTTACAGCGAACGCTGTACCTGAGTGACGTCATAGACCTCAATCAGATCACCCGCCTTAACATCATTGTAGTCCTTAACACCAATACCACATTCCATGCCATTACGAACCTCTGCAGCCTCATCTTTAAAGCGACGCAAGGACTCCAGTTCGCCCTGATAGATAACGACATCGTCTCTAAGAACACGAATTGGCTTGCTGCGATAGACAGTACCCTCGACCACCATACAGCCGGCAATAGCGCCAAACTTGGGTGAACGGAATACATCGCGAACTTCGGCAATACCTACAATCTCTTCCTTAGTCTCGGGCGCTAACATACCAGACAGCGCCTGCTTAACTTCATCGAGGAGGTTGTAGATCACGCTGTAGTAACGCACTTCAATCTCTTCTTTTTCAGCCAATGCTCGGGCAGCCCCTCCAGCACGCACATTAAAGCCCAGCACAATCGCGCCAGTTGTCAGTGCCAGGTTAATATCAGATTCGGTAATACCACCGACACCGGACGCAACTATGTCTACGGCAACTTCATCAGTCGCAAAATCATGCAGTGCACTGTTGATAGCTTCCAGAGACCCACGTACATCCGTTTTAACGATAAGGTTGAGCTTGTTGACCTGCTCTGTGCCCATATCGGTAAACATATTCTCCAATTTCGCGGCCTGCTGGCGCGACATGCGCTCGTGGCGAGCCTTGGTAATACGCAAATCCGCAATCTCTTTGGCCTTGCGCTCATCGGCAACAACAAAGAACTCGTCACCGGCATTGGGCGCTTCGTCCAGACCAAGAATCTCCACGGGAATAGATGGACCCGCTTCTTTAGTAGGTCGCTTGGCTTCGTCAGTCATGGCGCGAATTTTACCTACGCTCTCACCAGCCAGCATAAAGTCGCCTTTACGCAATGTACCCTGTTGAACCAGTGCAGTGGCAACAACACCACGGCCTTTATCAACACGAGACTCAACAATTACACCGCGGGCCGGAACCTCAACTGGAGCGGTTAACTCAAGGAGTTCTGATTGCAGAAGTACGGCTTCTAGCAACTCATCGATACCCTCACCAGTCTGAGCAGATACCTTAATAAACTGGGTATCACCGCCCCATTCTTCGGGGATTACATCCTTGGCACCCAGCTCGCTTGTGACACGCTCGGGATCAGCACCCTCTTTGTCCATTTTGTTAATGGCAATAACAATCGGAACGCCAGCAGCGCGGGCATGTTGGATAGCTTCTTCTGTCTGAGGCATCACGCCATCATCAGCCGCCACGACCAAAATAACCACGTCTGTACTCTGCGCACCACGGGCACGCATAGCGGTAAAAGCGGCATGCCCAGGGGTATCCAAAAAGGTGATCATGCCCTTTGGGGTATCCACATGGTAGGCGCCAATATGCTGGGTAATACCACCAGCCTCACCAGAGGCAACGCGCGATTCACGAATATAATCCAGCAGCGATGTCTTACCATGGTCAACATGACCCATAACAGTCACGATAGGCGCGCGAGGAGACTCATCTCCCTCTGCCTGAATAGCTTCAAACTGCTTGGTCAGTTCATCTTCGACGGTATCATCCTGAGCTGCGACAGGCCTGTGGCCCAGCTCTTCAACCACCAAAAAGGCAGTCTCCTGATCTATCACCTGATTGATATTGGCCATCACGCCCAACTTCATCAGCTCTTTAATCACCGCACCAGACTTAATGGCCATACTCTGAGCCAGGTCACCTACACTGAGCTCTTCGGGAATCGCAACTTCTAATACTTTTTTCTCAACTGGCTTTTTGAAGGTGTGCTTGTTGTCAACCTTCAGCACCACACTGGATCGCAGTCGTCCGGAACCACCACGCTCGTCCAGACTATCATCCAGCTGTAGGCGTCCTTTTTTCTTGCCGCCTTTGCTCAACGTCTTTTTAGAGATCTTTTTGCCTGGCTTATCTTCATCATCATTGGGCTTGGCGTGACGGCGGCCCTTATCGTGCACAGGGTCACCAGCTGGAGCCGCAGCTTTGGTTGGCTTCGCAGCTTTCTTAGCTTCACCACTTTCGAGAGCAGACGCAGCTTCAGCAGCCTTACGAGCTTCCTCTTCCAGCTTGGCCATGGCGGCTGCTTCTGCAGCGGCCTTGGCTTCAGCTTCAGCTTTACGGCGGTTCTGAATAGCGTTTTGACGTTTCTCTTCAATATCGTCAACCCCCGTACTTCTCAATACAGGGCGTGGCGCGGCACTTTCGCTTTCGCTGGCTTCTTCAGCAACGTCTGAAACTGCTGCCTGAGCTTCGGCTTGCGCTGCCTCGGCGGCGGCTTCGGCCTGGGCTGCGGCTTCTCGCTCTAGACGCGCTTTTTCTTCAGCTTCGGCAGCTGCTTGAGTCTCTAGCTCTTCATCGCTGCGCTTAACGTAGGTGCGCTTCTTACGCACCTCGATATTAACGGTTTTGCGATTGCCGGATTTTAATGTGCTGACAGTTTTGCGTCGCAGGGTGATTTTCTTTGGCTCACCGGTGCTTGCCCCATGCAGGCTCTTCAAATAGGCCAACAGGGTTTGCTTCTCTTCGTCAGACACTGTTGCCTCTGCAGAGGTGTGGCTCAGCCCCGCCTCTTTCATTTGCATCAGCAAACGTTCGACGGACGCGCCTACGATTTTTGCTAATTCACTTACTGTAACTTCAGCCATCTGTTTTCCTCTATTACCGCTCGACTAATTACTCGCCCTGCTCTTCAGCAAACCAGGGTGCACGAGCAGTCATAATTAATGCTGCTGCTTTTTCTTCGTCCATATCATCGATATCCATCAGGTCATCGACGGCTTGCTCAGCAAGATCTTCCATGGTGATAATGCCTTTTGCTGTTAGCTGGTATGCCAACGCAGAATCCATACCCTCCATCGTCAGCAGATCTTCAGCTGGCTCGGTCTTGGTCAGTTGCTCTTCACTGGCCAACGCCATGGTCAACAGGGCATCTTTGGCGCGAGCAC
>CBFHMK010000007.1:0-137546 GCA_965656965.1 uncultured Porticoccaceae bacterium | reverse complement strand
CTCAGTAGCTGCTGCACTTCGCCAAACACTGCCTATGCCAGCAAGCTCCCCATATAGATTTAGCAGTACATCATTGCTGACATCTCTGCCTTTGTTTCTCCTGTTGCACAGATAACTGCGACTGGTTTTTAGGTATTTGGTAGTAAATTCGTTCTCAGTGAGCTTTCTGTCTACTGTTTTCAGTTGAGCGAATATTTCATCTGTTATCAATTTGCACTCCTTTGTTGTTGTGAATGGTTTTGATTGGTTTTGATATTTCAGTCATTACTAAGCACACACAGCCCTCTGCTGTGATAAATACAACGGAGGCATCCGCTTCACCGCTTATTGCTGTGCTTACGTATGAAGCTGGCTTTCGTGCAGAAAACATCCTCGTTGCGCTGATTTGCTTTAGCAGTGTCCTTGTTGCTGTAAACGGACACTGCTTGCTGATTTTTTATCTGATTGCCACTTAGCTGGAAAAGGTAATCGTCGCTCCAGTCACCAGCTCTATTCTGAATATCCAGCCAAGTGCGTTTAATGTGAGCCAGCAGTGATTCGTCTGACTGACTCCCGTAACGCTTCATCATCACATTAGCGTGATAGAGACTGGCGCACTCAATACACACAGCTCTCTCAATGCGGCATTTTTTTGCTCCGCTTTGCTTGAGCTTCCTTTTTTCGTAACCCCACTCGTCGCACTCTAATCTGTAAAAAAGCTTCTGAACTTGCGCACTCAGCTGCTCGTAGCTGAGAGGATTTCTGCGAGCGTGCTGTTGGTAATTCAGCACGAAGTAAAAATCTGGTTGGACTTTCAAACATAGCTCTACGTAGGCTTTGGTTATCTGTTGGCTGTTCATGCAGTTATTTATCAATTCTGCTTAGTCGCGTAAGCAGAATTGGGTTATTTTTCGAAGCGCTGCTGGAACTCACGTTGACGCTGGATGTACTGCTTTCGCGCCTCTGGTGACTTCGCAAGTGCCTTGTTCAACTCGTACCGCAGCAGCTCGTACTGGGTACGCTCATCAGGTTCTATTCGGCCACCATTGAGACAGCTGTCCGCGGCATCCTGTAGCCCCCTACGTAGCTCTCGTCTGAAATTATGTAGCGGATCAGTGACTATCTCACCATCACTTTCTTCGCGCTCGATGTCTTCTCTGTCCCGTTCAATGCGGCCGCTTCGCTTGGTTAACTTACTGATGAAATGTTTGTTCGTTTGTTCCATGTGCTTCTCCTTACTTTAGTAAGCACATGTATTTATCCCAACGCTCAAATCAGCCGTTACAGCGTGGTTGCAAGTCAGCACAGCGAAGATGCTAGGAACAGGATGAAACGTGCTGTAGACGCTTACAGGGCGTTTTACGAGGTGGGCCTGGTTTTACCCAAGTAAGCAGATTTGAGGAAGTTCAGACTGAAAAAGTATGGAAACAAGCAATTTCATACATTTCTCCAAAAAGCCCAATGATTACGGAAACTTACAGTTTCTGGCAAAAACCAGTCGTCCTTTGAAATATATGAAAATATAATAAAACACAACAAAAACAGATATTTAGGTGATTTTATGGGCGATAAAGGACGACTCACTGAAGAGCAACTCAAAAAGCTGCTTCTCGTCAAGAACGTCGTCATTGGAGCCCCAATTACTGAGGAGAGTAGAGATGAAGCAAGCACGTGTTTTGAACGACAAGGAACTGCGCTCTGTTTTGAACAGCACCAAACTTACGAGATACCAGCACAGAAACAAGCTGATGATGATGCTTAGCTACTGTGCTGGACTGCGGGCATGTGAAATTGCCAGTTTGCGTATCAGTGACGTGATAGGCAGCGATGGAGAGGCAAAACACACGATTCTGCTGGAACGCTGGCAAACCAAAGGCACACAGCGTCAGCAGGCTGTGGTAAGTGAGAAGCTGAGGAAGGAGATCACTCAGTACGTACGGGAGCACAGAGCCAAAGCACCTGCTGATGCACCGCTGCTCGCGAGCCAAAAAGGCGGTGCTTTCAGCAGTCAGACAATCCAGCAGGTGTTTCGTCAATTGTATGAGCAAGTTGGTATGGATGGGGCGAGCAGCCATAGCGGGCGTCGTACCATGCTCACCAAACTGGCTGAGCGTGGTGTGCATGCCCGTGTGATTCAGCAGATTGCGAGGCACAGCAGCTTGGCTACCACGCAGCGCTACATTGAGGTTTCGCCTCATTTACTGCGTAACGCGGTGGAAATGCTTTAGTCCAGCTCCACTACTTCTGCAGAGCTGCCCTCGTAGCGAAGCAGCGCAGCTCGCTCCTGCTCTGTTAAATCAGCGTGGTAGTAAGTCTCAGTAAGGTGCTTGAGGCTTGTACCGCACACCTTGCTAAGCGTGAGTGGGTTCGCATTGCTTTGCAGTCGCTTGGTAATACCGTAGTGCCTGGTGCTGTAGTAGGTGAGGTTGCGCTCTTTCCAATCCGTAATGCCAGCCAAGGTCATTAGCTGAGCGTAGTGGTAATACAAAGCATCGCGTGTCACTCGCTCGCCATTGTGAGCAGTGAATACCCAGTCACCCTGCTTAGTGTGCTTGCTGAGGCTGCGCAACCTGTCAAAGTGCTTGCCCCCACGCACTTTAATCACCCTGCTCTGCCGTACCTTGCTAGTTTCAGCTAGCACGTTGATGGTGACGAGTCGCTGATTCTCAGCGGAGTAGGTTTCCACGTTGCCCCACTTGAGCTGATACAACTCGCCAAACCGCATCATTGTGTTGGCACCAGTGAGGAAGAAATGTCGCACCAGCTGGCGAGTAAACCGCTCTTCGTCACTAAGGAATTCCGCTTTTGCCGTCTTGTTTGACGTGTAGCTAATAAGCGCACGAGTGATGCGACGATACTCATCGTCTGTATAGGTACTGCGACGTAGCGTGTCAGCATCAACGCCTCTACGGCTAATGCTTGGAAACACGTAGTGCTGCACTGAGTGCAACCCCTCATCAAAAGCCCATCTGCAAAGAGCGTTGATGGTGGCTTGCTCATTTTTAATGGTGACGTCTTTGGCGCCCTTCTGCTGACGATACTGCTGGTAGCCCTGTAGGCTTTTGCTCTCCAAGTCGCTGAGTCTGGTAACGCTACTTCGCTCGCTCCGTCCCACAATGCCGCAATATGCCACAAAGTGATTCAGCTGCGACTTGATGGTGCCCCAGCGCCCCTCAGTGATGGAGCCGCGCTTAACGTCCACCTCCCAACGATGCTTGAGGTACTCCTCAGCCGCTTGTTGCACTGTAGGGCTGAAGATGCGCTTGCCAGAATTGAGATTGGCTTTGATAGCGAAGAACTCGTTCTCCGCGCGCTCCACAGCTGTATCCAAGTGCTTGGTTTTCAGCGTCTTGCGAACGTACTTGCTTTCTTCGCTAATCCACATGCGAAAGTGCCAGTACCCACCGCTTTGCTGGGTTCTGACGATTTCTGCTTTTCCGCCGTAGATAGAGTGTTTGTCCGTTAGGAAGGACTGGGTAGGAGCTGTGCGCTTGCTGCGCTGTTTTTGAGTTCTCGTATTGTCTATCACTAATGCTACACGGGCTGCTGCTGTCATGCTTACCTCTCTGAGTTAACGTGCTCATACATGGTAAGCCCCATCACATGTGTATCAGCGTCAAGTACGCTTAGCACTCATACATGATACTTATGATGCGCAATAATCGCTACCGTTTGTAACTTCGCTTGTAAAAAAGCCCCAAAAACGGGGCTCTTTGTAACTTCTTTGCAACTCGCAAACCTATATAAATCAATAGTTTAGCGTCACCCCGTTACTCCCACTCAATCGTCGCCGGCGGCTTGCTCGACACATCGTAGGTAACACGAGATACTTCGGTAATTTCATTGATAATACGGTTGGATACCTTCTCTAATAGCTCATAGGGAAGGTGCGCCCAGCGCGCAGTCATAAAGTCGATGGTTTCTACCGCACGCAGTGCAATCACCCATTCGTAGCGACGGGCATCACCCACTACACCCACAGATTTAATCGGTAGGAATACAGCAAAGGCCTGACTGGTTTTGTGGTACCAGCCAGAATTGTGCAGCTCTTCGATAAAGATGGCATCGGCCTCGCGAAGAATCTCGGCATATTCTTTTTTAACTTCACCAAGAATACGCACACCCAGACCAGGACCGGGGAACGGATGGCGATAGACCATATCGTAGGGCAGACCCAGCTCTACACCGATTTTGCGCACTTCATCTTTAAACAGTTCGCGCAGAGGCTCAACCAGATCTAGGGCCATATCATCGGGCAGACCGCCTACATTGTGATGGGACTTAATCACATGGGCCTTGCCGGTTTTGGAGGCCGCTGATTCGATAACATCCGGGTAGATAGTGCCCTGGGCGAGGAATTTTACATTGTCGATTTTATGGGACTCTTCATCGAAGACGTCAATAAAGGTATTGCCAATCACTTTGCGCTTGGCTTCCGGGTCGCTAACGCCGACCAAGCCACCGAGAAATTTTTCCTGGGCATTGACACGAATAACCTTAACGCCCATATTTTTGGCGAACATCTCCATCACCATATCGCCTTCATTTTTGCGCAGCAGACCATTGTCCACAAACACACAGGTCAGCTGGTCACCAATCGCTTTGTGCAATAGTGCGGCAACCACGGAGGAATCAACGCCCCCGGAGAGGCCCAACAGCACATGGCTATCACCAACCTGCTCCTTAACCCGGGAAATCTGGTCTTCAATAATAGCGGCGGCGGTCCACAGGGCATCACAGCCACAGATTTGCAGGGCAAAATGTTCAAACATTCGCTGCCCCTGAAGGGTATGAGTCACCTCCGGGTGGAACTGAATGCCGTAGAATTTTTTGTCTTCGTTGACCATGCCGGCAATCGGGCAGGATGGGGTTGAGGCCATCAGGCTAAAGCCTTCGGGCATGGCCACGACCTTATCGCCATGGCTCATCCACACATCCAGCAGTGACTCGCCGTTGTGACCCACATGATCTTTAATATCCTGCAGCAGGGCTGATTCAGTCTCTACCTGCACCTGGGCGTAACCAAACTCGCGTACATCTGAGGTATCGACCTTGCCTCCCAGCTGACCAGCCATGGTCTGCATACCGTAGCAAATACCCAGCACAGGCAGGCCCATGGTAAATACGCAATCTGGCGCGCGGGGTGCATCTGCGCCACCGGTGACAGACTCCGGGCCACCGGAGAGGATAATGCCTCTGGGATCAAATTCGCGGATCTCTTCTTCGGTTATATCCCAGGCACGAATTTCGGAGAACACGCCAATCTCGCGCACTCGGCGAGCAATAAGCTGGGTGTACTGAGACCCAAAGTCGAGAATAAGAATTTTTTGCGAATGTAGATCTGACATTAATTAACCCTAAAAAAGAAAGGCTGCGATATTGTTTGAACGCAGCCCTTTTTAAAACATAACAACACCTGTAGCTTATCGGCCACCGGCCGGATAATTCGGTGCTTCCTTAGTAATCTGTACATCGTGCACGTGGCTTTCACTGGTACCAGCTGAGGTCACTCGCACAAATTCAGGCTCGGTGCGCATCTGATCCATGGTGCTGCAGCCGGTGTAACCCATAGCAGACCTAAGGCCACCCATCATCTGATGGATAATGGCAGACACCGGACCTTTGTAGGGCACTCGCCCCTCAATACCCTCAGGCACCAGCTTTTCAGCACCGGCATTGGCATCCTGAAAATAGCGGTCACTGGAGCCCTGGCTGCGAGACATGGCACCCAGCGAGCCCATGCCACGGTATGACTTGTAGGAGCGGCCCTGATAGATCTCAATCTCACCTGGCGCTTCTTCGGTACCGGCCAACATGGAGCCCATCATCACTGCACTGGCACCGGCCACAACAGCTTTTGACATATCACCGGAGTAGCGAATACCGCCATCGGCAATTACCGGAACCCCTGTGCCTTCAAGGGCAGCTACAGCATCAGCAATCGCAGTAATCTGCGGTACGCCAATACCAGTAACAATTCTTGTAGTACAGATTGAACCAGGGCCAATGCCCACTTTAACGCCATCAGCACCGGCATCGACCAGCGCCTTTGCGCCAGCACCAGTGGCCACATTGCCACCAATGACCTGAACGTCGGGATAGTGCTGTTTGATCCACCTGACCCGATCCAAAACATTTTTCGAATGGCCGTGGGCTGTATCCACTACCAGCACGTCAACACCAGCTTTTACCAGCGCCTCAACCCGCTCGTCTGTGCCTTCGCCCACGCCAACGGAGGCACCTACACGCAGTCGGCCCTGGTCGTCTTTACAGGCGTTGGGATGCTGTTCTGCTTTATCAATATCGGTAACCGTAATCAGACCTTTGAGCTCAAAGTCATCATTGACTACCAATACTTTTTCAATTCTATGTTCGTGCAATAGGGCACGCACTGCATCTGGGTCTGCGCCCTCTTGAACGGTTACCAGATCTTGCTTAGGTGTCATCACAGAAGTGACCAATGCATCCATATCAGTAGCAAAACGCACATCACGTCTGGTGACTATGCCGATCAAATTGCCATCTTCCAGCACAGGTAACCCAGAAATATTAGCGGATACGGTGAGATCCTGAAGATCCTTCAATGTGGCGGTAGACTGAATAGTATGGGGATCTTTAACCACGCCAGACTCATATTTTTTTACAGCATGAACCTCTTTAGCCTGCTGCTCTATGGTCATGCTCTTGTGGATAATACCCACGCCACCTTCAGCGGCAATCGCGATGGCCAGACGGGATTCTGTAACAGTATCCATGGCTGCAGAGACCAACGGAATGTTCATGGTAATGTCGCGAGTTAGCTGGGAGTGGGTAGACACATCTTTAGCAGTGACGTCAGAGTACCCTGGTACCAACAGTACATCATCAAAGGTTAGAGCTTCATGGGAAATGCGTAACATAGGGGACGCTTACCTCTGTGAGGTTTTAAAAAGTAAGCGCTGTATTATAAATCAGCGCCCATAATAAGGTAAACAACTATTTACCGGCCTTTATACGGGGGAAACAATGACTTAAGGCTACTCTCGGATGATGCTATCTGGAGTATGGTAGAGGTACAGAGTTACCGCGATCACAAAGCTCATCGCCTCGGCAACGGAAATAGCGGCGACAAAACGGTAATCCGATAACAGCATATAAAACAGAATCAGCAATCCCGCTGGCATAATCAAACTGCGGCAGCTGGCCACCAGTGCCGATTGAAATGGCAGATGCACTGCAGTGAGGTACCCGGATATCAACATGGTAAAACCGGCAAAAATAAACACCGGCCAAATATAGGCGACAAACTCTAATGCCAATGCCAGGGTTTCACTATCTCGCTCAACATCAATAAACAGCCCGATCAGTGATTCACTGCCAGCGATCAATAGGCTGATAATAGCTGCACTGACCCCCAGAATCATGATCCCGGCGGTACCTAAAAATACCCGAATTCTCTGGGGATTTCGGGCACCAAAATTTTGCGAAATAATCACCTGGATAGAGTCTGATATAGCAAAGTACGCCATAAACCCGATAAACAGTAGGTAGTTGACCAAGGTAATGGCTGCCACTCCTGTGACACCCGCTCGCTGAATAAGCATCCAGTTAAAAATAAAGGCAATCAGCGCGCCGGAGACTTCATTAATAAATTCAGAGATTCCGTTATAGGCGGCCTGGAAGACTTCGCGCCAATTTTTTTGCCGCCATCCAAAGGATATTTTCCGTTGTGGATGGACAAAATAAAATAGCATAACCACAAGGGACGTCACCTGTGAGAACCCGGTCGCCAGCGCTGCGCCACTGAGTCCCCAGCCGTACAGGGCAATAAACAGATAGTCCAGTATGATATTGACCGCTGCACCTATGGCAAGTCCCAAGGCCGCTAAATTGGGGAAGCCATCCAGGCGAATAAAGAAATAGATTTGGATAACAATAAACTGGAAAAACAGGAAGGGAAAAATGATCTGATAATATTCGCTCATCACCGGAAACAATGTCTTATCCGCGCCCAGACTGGCAAAGATCTCTGCCTCAAATATAAGCCCCAAGGCAATCACTATCAGGCCGTATATCACCATAAACATCAGTGTTTTGCTAAAAATTGCCGATGCTGCACTGGTATTTTTCTCACCCAGATACTTGCCTCCGCGCACAGAGCCGCCAATCGATATCATCATGCTGACACCGAACAGTAGGGTTGTAATGGGAATAATAAGATTGACGGCTGCCAGAGCAGTCACCCCCTCGTAGTTGCCGATAAACATGCCATCCACCAAAGAAGCGGAGGTCATGGCAATCAAGCCGAGCAGAGAGGGGAGCATGTACCTTATAAAGGTGGGAAATATAGGCCCCTCAAGGGCATCATTGGCTTTCGGCGTATCTGTATTCATCGATTCTCATTAGTCTTCTTTTATCCTATAAATACTACTGGCCTCACTGATACTCAACAAGAGCAAATCTGGATTAGAAACCTGATCCAGAACCAGACATCATCTCAAGGCTTGGGATAAGGAAAACAGTGACTTAGGGCGCCGTAGTTCTCTACAATACGCTTATGCAAACTACTCCATCAGACAGACAAATCTTCAGCGTTAGCCAGCTCAATCGCAGCGTGCGACATCTGCTGGAAACTCAGCTCCCTATGCTGTGGGTTGAAGGCGAAATATCAAATTTTGCGCGCCCGGGCTCCGGCCACTGGTACCTGACATTAAAGGATGATCAGGCCCAGGTGCGCTGCGCCATGTTCCGCAATGCCAACCAGCGTGTCGGCTTTCAGCCGGCCAATGGCACCCAGGTACTAGTGCGCTGCCGCGCCGGCCTCTACGAAGGCCGCGGCGAATACCAGCTGGTAATCGAGCATATGGAAGAGGCGGGCTTTGGCGCTCTGCAGCGCCAGTTTGAGCAGCTTAAACAGAAGCTTAGCGCCGAGGGCCTGTTCGAGAATCAGTACAAACAGCCCATGCCTGAGTCGGTGCGCCATATAGGGGTTATCACCTCCGCCACTGGTGCCGCGGTCAAAGATATTCTCTCGGTACTCGATCGGCGTTTTCCGACCATTAAGATTAGTATTTTCCCTACCATGGTGCAGGGAGAACAGGCAGCCAGGCAGATTGTTCAGGCCATAAGCGACGCCAATCAGCGCGGGCAATGCGATGCCCTTATTGTTGGCCGAGGCGGCGGGTCTTTAGAGGATTTATGGTGCTTTAATGAAGAAGCCGTAGCTCGAGCTATTTTTGCCAGTGAGATTCCGGTGGTTAGCGCCGTAGGTCATGAAGTGGACTTTACCATTGCAGACTTTGTCGCCGACCTAAGAGCCCCTACCCCCTCAGCAGCAGCCGAGCTACTGAGCCCAGATGGCGAAGAGATGCTCAACCAGTTTGATGGTTTTGAAATACTGCTGGCCGAAGCCGTCACTCGCAAAATCAGGCATCTGGAACAGCGCACCGATTACCTGCAAAAACGCCTGCAGCACCCAGGACGCAAGCTGCAAGAGCAGGCCCAGCACCTGGATCATTTGGATGTTCGTTTGCGCCGGGCCATGGCTGGGAAAATGCAGCAACAGACCAGCCAGATGCAGAGTACCCAAGACAGGCTGGTGCGCCAGAGCCCTCAACAAGCAATTGCTCTGCGAAAGCAGACAGTGGCTACTTCGGTGAAGCAAATGATGCGAGCTGTACGCCAGCAGTTAGAGCTCAAGCAAAGTAAAACCGCTCAGGCTATGCATCTGCTGGATACCGTGAGCCCATTAAAAACATTGGGGCGGGGTTACTCGATTATTCGCGACAGCAGTGACAGGGTAGTCAAAACAGTGACTCAGGTAAGTACCGGAGATACATTGAGAGGTCAGCTGGCGGATGGCGAAGTGGTCTTTTCAGTGACAGAGACCAATAGCAAAACCCTTTAAAATAAGCCTCTGGCGAATCACTTCACCATAATGGTGATTTTTTTAGACAACACCGGTCGAGTATGGGGCACATGTAAATGGTTCCCCAGCAGCAGTTGTAGACTATGCACTCCGGGCTCTAGGGATAATGAGGCTGATGTCTGCCCCTTACCAAAATGAATAAGCTGGGCACTGCCAGGCAAAGGCATATTCATTGCAGGCAGCTCATCCATATCAATCATAAGATGGTGGTGCCCACTATTGCTCTGTTCAACTCCGGCTGGTGAAATACTGACATTTTTACTCCCAAACACAATAGTCACCGGCGAGCTAACCACCTGCCCATCACGAGGCGATTCGATCCATACCTGAGCCTCAGCTGCTACATCAGAGGATAGTTCGGCCATTTGTGCCATAGCCGGCACGGCTATAAAGACCGCAATGGACAATAAAATAGAACGCCCCACCGCCAGAGCAACGGCCATAAAATTAAAATATTTCATCGGTTTTACATCCTTTGTTTAAGGTAGTCGCGCAAATAATAACAGCTTTACAATTTTTAATCGGGGAGCATTTTGGTGACCGCATAGCACTAGGCCAAAGCCTGCTCCAGATCAGCAATAATATCCACCGCCGCCTCAAGCCCAGCCGAAATTCGCACCAGACCCTCGCTAATACCATGCTCGGCTCGCTCCTCAAGCGTATACACAGAATGGGTCATACTCGCCGGGTGCTGAATCAAGGTCTCCGCATCCCCCAAGCTTACTGCCAACTTGGCCAGCTTTAGCTTATTTAGCATGCGCACCCCAGCCTCGTAGCCTCCCTTTAGCTCCAAAGCGATCATGCCACCGAAATCATCCATTTGCTTGGCAGCGATATTGTGCCAGGGGTCATTTTTTAGGCCGGGATAAAACACCTGCTCCACCGCCGGGTGCTGCGCCAACATCTCGGCAATAGCCTGAGCATTTTGGCAGTGGCGCTCCATACGCAGCTGAAGTGTTTTAATGCCTCGCAGCACCAAAAATACTGTCATCGGCGCGATCACCGCGCCCGTCATATCCTTCAAACCAAACAACCGAATTTGCTGAATAATCTCGGCACCACCCACCACTGCCCCGGCAATCAAATCGCCGTGGCCGCCCAGGTATTTTGTAGCGGAGTGCACCACCAGATCAGCACCTAGAGTTAAGGGTCTCTGCAGTGCTGGTGTGCAATAGGTATTGTCTACCATAACTGTGATATCTTGGTTATAGGCCTTGACCAGCCCAGTGATCGCCGCAATATCTATGACCCGCATATTGGGATTTACCGGCGTTTCAAAATACACCACTGTGGTTTTACCACTGAGTTTGGCCTGAACTTCAGCATGATCGGTGAAATCGGCGTAACAGATATCGACCCCAAACTTTTTTAGCCCGTGCTCCAAAAATGAGAAGGTACAACCATAGAGAGTTTTATCTACCAGAATCTGATCCCCGGGCCCAACAAGGGTCCATAGAGCTGCGGTGATCGCACCCATACCAGAGGCCGTCGCGAGAGCCGCCTCAGCCTCTTCTAGGTCCGCCAGGCGCGTCTCCAGAATCTCTTGTGTGGGGTTTGAGATACGGCTGTAAAAATGTCCCTGCTCCTCACCTGCAAAGCGCCCGGCGCCCTGAGCCACATTATCAAAGGCAAAGGTCGAGGTCATATAGATTGGCGGATTGAGTGAACCTTCGTGATCTGCGCTGTTATAGCCGGTGTGTACAGAACGAGTAGCAAAAGAGAGTTTATTTTTATTATCAGTGGACATGGGATAGCTCATCAAAAAGATCAGTAATAGCGATTAGATTAACCCTATTAATTGGGTTAAATCTCTTTTTTTGGTTTGCTGAAGCAACAATAAATAGCTATATTCACCACAATAATTATAAATTAAGGTGAATAATGCCAATCCCGAAACTTGATCGCATGGACCGACGCATACTTGAAGAGATTCAGGCCGATGGCAGTATCAGCAATCTTGAACTGGCCGAGCGCGTGGGCCTCTCGCCCTCTCCCTGTGCCCGCCGGGTTAAGTTACTTCAGGACAGTGGCATTATTAGCCGGCAGATTACCCTGCTGGACCAAAAGAAGCTGGGGCTACCCATCAGTATTTATATTTCCGTAAGTCTGGATCATCAGAGCCCTGATCGGCTGGCGAACTTTGACAGCAACGTCAGCAGCTGGGCCGAGGTAGTGGAGTGCTCATTGATTACCGGCAGCGATACAGATTACCTGCTAAAGGTGGTGATGCCAGATATGGACTATTACCAGAGATTCTTGCTGGATAAGTTAAATCAGATTGAGGGGGTTAGCAGTATTAGAACCAGCTTTGTATTGAGGCAGGTGGTACAGCGAACTGAGATGCCACTGAATCATATCTAATGACTATTACCACTAAATAATGCCTAACTCAGTCTCTGGCGCTAATCTGCCTGCATCATAGCTAAACTCAAGGCACCTACCTCTCCGGCGCGATCTTGCAAGCCTGGCGGAATAATATATTGATCCAGCGGTACGTCGGGCAACATATAGCCTCGCATTAGCTCTTGAAACGCCTGACGAATCAGAGGAAAAAGATGCTTTTGACCCATGACTCCACCACCCAGAATAATCAGTTTTGGCGAATAGCTAAGGGTAATATTGACGCACATTAACGCCAGGTAGTGGGCTTGCAAAACCCAGGCAGGATGGTGCTCTGCCAGAGTATCAGCTGTGCATCCCCATCGGGCCTCAATGCTAGGTCCGGACACTAGCCCTTCGACACAGTCGCCATGAAATGGACAGTTTCCAGAAAATTCATCATCCCGTTTGCGAGGAATCTGCATATGACCAAGCTCGGGGTGAACTAGCCCATGCACAGGTGAACCGTTAACAAATACCCCGCCGCCAACACCAGTGCCTACGGTAATATAGACGAAGTCACTTACATTTTGCGCCGCTCCGCTGACAAACTCGCCTCTGGCAGCACCATTGACGTCAGTGTCGAAGCCAATGTTTACAGCAAACTCGCGTTTAAAAAACCCGGCGATATCTTGATTAGACCAGCCTTTTTTTGGCGTTGAAGTGATATAACCATAGGTCGTTGAAGCTCTATCCAAATCAACAGGACCAAAGCATGCGATACCGATACTCTGGATAGGACCATAAATTTTTTCCTGCTCACGAAAAAAATCCCTAACCTGAGGAAGCGTGATATCTGGGGTTGTGGTGGCTATTTTGGTGCTAGCCAAAATTCTGTTGGTATCCGTCGCCAGGACACAGTTAAATTTTGTGCCCCCCGCCTCTATACCTGCGAATACAGGTGATTTATTAGCTGCTTTTTCCTGCATAGAGATTACCTACTGTGAAACACTCGCGGAAATTAGATCCAGGTAAAAGGTCTCACTAAATGTAAATGCCTGCTCGGCATCAACAGCAGATGTCCGTGGGGAGATACACAGCAGTCGATTGTTCTCAAAATCAGTGCGCAGCACCGTCATACCAAACATACCATCGGCGCCATCAATTAAACTGTCCTGACCATTTGCTGGCACCCAGGGTCCTCGCAGCGACTCTGATTTATAAAGCCTTAGTGCTCTCTCAACCTCAGATTCTGGCTGAGCTTCATAAAGTCTCTTGCAGGTTGAGATGACTAAATAGAATGTTTCATTGAGCTTATCATGATAGATCTTTGGCAGCTCCCCCTGAGTAAAGCTATCCCCATCGGGCAAACTAATCGGCGCATAGAGATGCTCAAGGAAGTAACCCTTAGGACCCAATTTAATCAGGCCATGAGCTATAGCAGGCGTTGTTGGGCCTGATTTGGCAGCCCAAAAAACATGAATTTGGTCGTTATCATCGACAAATATATAGGGGTCTCGCCAAGTCATTATCGGACCGCCCTCTTCGCCATCCTTGTGACCCAAGCGCTCCGCAATATCAAGGTAATAGCCAGCCTCTAGGATCTGAGTACGATCACGAACGGGACAAGACAGTGGACTATCCAAAAACCACTCAACCTGGTTGCCATCGGCGGTCTTTGCCAATGAAATATTCTGCAAATATTGGCGCTGATCATCAACTTCAAAAATACCGGTAAAGCCTACCAGCTTGTTGCCATCGGCAAGGGGCTCAATAGATCCACTCCAGATATTTCGGGCATCATGGCCATCGCTGGTATGAAGCGGCTGCTGAAATGCTCCAGCATCTTGCCAGGAGGCACCGTTGTCCGATGAGTGAAAATGTCTGGTATGAAATAAATAGTTGTCTTTATCAGCCGGAAGTAATTTATCGCCATTTGGCTGGGTTTTATTAATTGCCAGGCAATAGAGATGCAAGGCTTTATCATCTTCATATGACCAGGCATCCCACAAATATAAATCCGGATGTGAGATACAGCCATAAAATGGCTCGCCATATGGGGCGGGAGTTTTAATTCTCCTGACAGTCATATCATTGTCTTCCAAAACAGTTACTAACCGGTGATCTCAAGAATTGTTTAGTTTCTAAATCTATACCTATGGAAATACCCACTCTTAACGGGGGACGTAGATCAGAGTAGGTATTTCCAAGGTATAAAAAAGTTGCGATAGGGCTGAGTCGCGAACCACTCAGCCCGGCGCGGTTTGCTTAGAAACTATATCGAACAGATAACTCGGCAGTGCGACCTGCAATTGAGCGAGCTCGGATATAGTCGGTTCCATCAACTGAATGAATCTGACCTTCATCTTCAGTCACACCGATTGTGTCAGTGAGGTTGTTAACTGACAGCTGTACATTCAACCCTTCAGCCACAGCGAAGTCGGCGAACAGGTTAACGTAGGTATAGCCATCCATCTCATAGCTATTGTTATCCTGGCCATATGAGTCGCCAGTACCAATTAGTGTAGCGCCAACATAGTGATCGCCAAACTGGTAGCTAGGAGACAGGCTCCAGACAAAATCTGCTTGACGGCGAGGTGTGTTGCCAATCAGGTCAGGGTTGTTAGAAGACACAATTTCAGCATCAGTCCAGGTCATGCTGCCACGAAGATTGATTGCGCCCAAGGTAGCATTGGCTTCAACTTCCAAACCAGTTGACTCATAACCGCGAACTCGTGCACCGCCGTTAGCATTGGTTGATTCAGAGTTCACATCGTCAGTTTCAACGTAGAAGAATGTTGCAAACACACTGTAATCATCTTCATCAATCTTGGCACCAAGCTCGAATGAGCTGAGTTCATTCTCTACTGAACCGCTAGCAGCAGTGCCGCCGCTGTAGAATCCGCCGTCTCCCAATCGGTCAGCATTGACTCGCGAACCTTTAGAGATGCTGCTGAACAGAGCCAAGTTATCGCTCATCACATAATTCGCAGCCAATGAGTAAGACATATAGCTCCAGTCATACTCAAATCCAGAGGCAACTGTACCTGCTGCATTTAAAAAAGTGACATATTGCTCAGCCAACTGACCGTCGCTAGTGCCATCGTTATTCATATCTGAAGCAACGGTGGTACCGCCTGAGTAATGTCCAGTAGCTTCACCTTCGTCATAACGGATACTTGCATCAACAGTCAGAGCGTCAGATACCTTGCGGTTAACGGCTACATAAAGCGCGTCCAAATCAGCTTCCAACGCGGTATCACGTGTACAGCAGCCACCCCAATCAGGTGCTCCATATGCCAATTGACCATTTTCTGTCAACTGAACACCATCGGCATAGACATTCATCAGTCGCGCATTGTTAGACACGTCCTGAACATATGTCTGCCAGTACCAGTTGACATCAATTTCCTGAGTCGCCTTGTAGTAACCCAAAGTGACTGACATATCATCATAGGACTTGGTCAACTGCAGATCATTGGTAAAGTTATCCAGGCTTTCAAGCTCATTATCGAAAGTACGGATGTTCTGAATCAGACCATTACCATTGAGGCTTGCAAGAGCAGATGCGCTTAATTCTGCGCCCGCACCAGCACCTGATACATAGCCCAGACCGTTTGCACCTGTATCGGCTAAAGCGCTAGAGATACCAGCCACATCAGAGGCACTGCCAATACTTGCAGTGAAAGCACCAAAGAATGTGCCTGAATTCTGGCTGTAGCGGAATTTTTCAGACAGGGTTAGATCATCGGCCAAATCAATAACCAATTCAGCGCCAATCGAGGTTGAGTCACTGTGGTTGCCGTTATCAATACCACTGCGACGACCGCCACCAGTAGCACCAACGGTCAATACATCACGTAAGTCGTTGGAAATATTGGATCCAGAACCTGCGTCGAAACCAGCAATACTGCCTTGAGCAGCAGTCAATGGCATAGGCAGGTAAGTGGGAACACTATCATTTAGATACTTTGCGTAAATACGGAAGTGGCCATTATCTAACTCGCGGGTGAGATTAGCCTTGAGCTGGCCGCCTTTAGAGGCATTAAAACCAGCCTCACGGACACCTTCACCTTCACGATAGAAACCACCTACATGGAAGCGCCAATCTTCGTTCAAAGCACCACCGTAGTCGAAGCTGGTTTTGAAATTATCATAGTCAAGACCAGTGCTAACAGTAACACTGCCACCTTCTTCTTCACCGGTTTTGCTGATGAAGTTAACGACGCCCGCAGGCGCATTACTTGCCAAAGTAGCAGACGAACTGCCCTTCAGGACTTCTACGCGCTGCAGTGAATCATCAATACGCAAAAACTGGTCCGCAGTACCAACAATGATGTCGCCAAACTGAAGAACTGGCAGTCCATCTTCCTGAAGTTGAACGAACTTGGAACCACCTGAGGCAATAGGTACACCGCGAACAGCGATATTAGTGTTACCTTCACCCGCAGAAGCTTCCGATCGAACACCCGGGATTGCGCGCAATACTTCAGCGGCAGATCGAGGCGACAACTTGATGACTTCATCGGCGCTCAAGGTGTTTACAGAAACTGTTGATTCAAATTTTGATACACCTTCACCGGGCTTACCCGTGACGATGATCTCATCAAGAGTCCCGCCAAGGACAGGAAATGCCTGCCCAAGTGCCAGGACTCCGGCAATCGAAATTGCCATTTTGGATTTATTTATGTGGCTCATAATTTTCCCCAATTGTTAATTTATTAAAGTATTTGTCGCTCTATGCCCATCTCAAAAAGTATTGGTGTCAAAACAAGCTGAATGACCCAAATTAGACTTTGCTTAGCATCTTTAATGAGCTCTGTTCCGCAAAACCCCTGGTCATCCAGACAATTTTGTAACCAGCCTTCACCCTGTAAGTCAGCTTTTTCCTACGAGCTTATCGAAATTAATCAATGCTCAATTTTGATTAAAACCTAGATTTGCAAACGATTGCAAGTATTTTTCAAACGATTGCATTAATAATTATTTACCTCACAACAAATAATTACATAAAAAATTAACAGTTTGATCAGGCTGCTAGCCTACCCACGCCCATAGAGAAGTCGTCTAGATTTTATCAGCGAAGATGTAAATTTTATTCGAGGAACAAACTCAAGCGCCTACCAGGCTCCACTGGAGCGGCGGACTATTAATTCAGTTTTTAACACTGAATCAGCGACCTTATCTCCATTAATCTGCGCCATAATTTTTTGCACCAGCACGCGCCCGCCCTGAACAATATTCTGCCTTACTGTCGTCAAGGAGGGACTGCTATAGGAAGCTAGGGCAATATCATCGTAACCCACTACCGCAACATCATCAGGCACGCTTAAACCACTTTCTGTTAATGCCGCAATGGCGCTCAGTGCAATCAAATCACTACAGCATACCGCCCCATCAAATGAGATCTTCTGTTGTAGCAACTGGTTAATAGCCTCACTGGCATGGGACATCTCAAAGGGTACATCTATCTGCAGGCTGCGATCAGCCTTAATATTCTTTTCTTTTAACGCCTGTAAATAGCCCTCATATCTCTGCCTTGGCTCAGGCATATTGATATCACCCATAAACACAATATTCTTTCGCCCCAGATTGAGCAGATGTTTGGTCGCCAGATAACCCCCGGCAACATTATCAGAACCTACGGTGCAATAATGACGATCCGTCAGGTTAGAGCCCCATACAACCATCGGATTACCCAGATCTGCAATTTCATTGAGCTTCCCATGCTGATTACCCTGGCCAATAAAGATAATGCCGTCGGACTGTCTAAACACTCTACTGCTATAGATATCTGCAACATCATCGACAGGTGAATGGGCCAACAGCAAATCATAATTCTGTGCTGACAACGCATCTGCAATAGCGCCCAACATCTCAAGGAAGAACATATCCGAAATATGCTGCTCCGATTTAACATCCAGCATAAGCACTACGGCAATTACGTTAGTTCTTTGAAGCCGGAAATTGCGCGCATTTTCGTTTATTTGATAATTATGCTCGGCGGCCAACGCTGCTATTCTGTCTCGGGTTTTAACATTGATCAGTGGATTGCCTGCCAATGCTCTAGACACGGTAGACACAGACACGCCCGCAAGATCTGCGAGTTGCTGCATTTTGGTTAGCCTTGGGGGTTTGGACGCCATTAGGTGTTTACCACTTAAAACAAAGAGGAAGGATAGGGTGAGTTACAAGCGATTGCAATCAGGCTTTGGGTTTCTCAGTATCTATCCAGAAAAAACTTTACGCTAGGTAATGGATACTGAACAGCGAGGCAACGCAGAATCATGCAATCGTTTGTAATTTCTTTAACTATCCGTTAATGTCCAGAGCATTGACGGCTAAAATAATAATGACATTAATAAAAAGGTAAAACCCAATGACCAATCAAACAGCTGATTCTGACCGAATAATACGCTGGCTAACCTATATGATGTTTATGATGTTCGCCATGACGACTGATGCTGTCGGGATGATTATTCCAGTGGTTATGAAGGACTTTGATCTATCCATGACTGCCGCAGGCATGCTTCATTACGGTCCTATGTTTGCCATTGCACTGTCAGGTATTTTGCTGGGATTTTTGGCCGATCGAATTGGCAGAAAAAAGACCATTATTCTAGGGCTGGGTCTATTCTCTGTATCCGCCTATCTGTTCCTAGCAGGAAACAGTTTTGGGTTTTACCTGGCTTTGATGATGCTGTCTGGAGTAGCAATCGGTATTTTCAAAACCGCTGCGCTGGCTCTAATTGGTGATATCAGCAGTTCTTCAACCCAGCACACTTCAACAATGAACGGTGTTGAAGCTTTTTTTGGCGTGGGTGCGATCATCGGGCCTCTGTTAGTGACCTACATGCTCAGTCAAGGGGTTGACTGGAAATGGCTGTACATTGCAGCTGCCAGCTTTTGTTTGGTGTTGATCGCTCTGGCACTCTGGGTTAAGTATCCAGAAAGCAAACCACCAGAAAACCCTATTACTTTAGCCCAGACATTTGAGATGCTAAAGGACCGCTACGCGCTCGGTTTCTCATTCACAGCATTCCTGTATGTGGCGACAGAGAGTGCAATTTATGTGTGGATGCCTACCCTGCTTCTTGGCTATGAGGGCAGTGCCGTATTTTTAGCGACCTATGCACTGACCATATTCTTTGTGCTTCGCGCTGCCGGACGGTTTTTGGGTATCTGGATGATGGCACATCTGGATTGGGCCGCAGTACTGGTGATATCCAGCCTGGCAATCATGCTGTGCTTTGCAGGTACTATTGTGGGCGGCACCAATGCCGCAGTGTATTTGCTGCCTGTATCAGGCCTGTTTATGTCGGTGATATACCCAACGATAAACTCCAAGGGGATAAGCTGCTTTCCTAAACAAAATCACGGTGGCGTAGCTGGCGTAATTCTATTCTTTACCGCATTGGGTGCCGCATTTGGTCCACTGACTATGGGACTCGTTAGCGATCTATTTGGAGGTAAAGCAGAATATGGCTTTATGCTGGCCGGGCTCTTCTCGGCATTGTTGTTTGCGATCCTGCTGTTTAATCAGATCATGAAACCTACTATCGCCAGACTTAGCGAACTAGACAGGGCTGAATATTAAGATAAATAAGATCCAACAGATACAGAGGTGACGGTGGCTGAATTATCGTGATTTCTTATTGCCAGGGTCGTTGCGCTTGCTGTATTTAACCACCTTCTTGCGCTTTGCCACTGGCTTATCTTTCGCCGTGATCGCCTTGGTCTTATAGGGATTATCGCCCGTACGGTACTCAACCTTCACCGGTGTGCCATGCAGGCCGAGTTCCCGGCGGAAAATCTTTTCCAGATACCTGGTGTATTGCGCCGGCACAGAATCAGTCTGATTACCGTGAATAATAATCACTGGGGGGTTACGTCCGCCAGCATGGGCAAAGCGCAATTTAATTCGACGACCATGCACCATCGGTGGCTGATGCTCTTCCACCGCTCCTTCCAACACCTTGGTTAAGCGCGATGCACTCAGGGTATCGGTCGCAGCGGAATAAGCTGCCCCTATAGAGTCGTAGAGATTACCCACACCGGTGCCATGGAGTGCAGAGATAAAGTGCACATCGGCAAACTCAGCAAAGCGCAGGCGACGTTTAATATCCGCTTTAATCTTCTCGCGCTTTTCCGGATCTAGACCATCCCATTTATTGATACCTACAACCAGACCCCGCCCCGCATCAATGACTGAGCCCATCAGGTGCAGATCCTGCTCCACCAGACCCTCCTGGGCATCGACCATCAGAATAACCACATTGGCGTCATCAATAGCTTGCAATGTTTTAACAATGGAGAACTTTTCAATCGCCAGTTTGATATTTTTGCGCTTGCGAACACCAGCTGTATCAATCAGCGTGTATTCCTGACCATGACGCTCGTAATCTATATAGACGCTGTCTCTGGTAGTGCCCGCCTCATCGTAGACAACCACACGATCTTCGCCCAGCAAGCGATTAACCAATGTTGACTTGCCAACATTGGGGCGGCCTACCACACCGATTTTGATACTGTTTAAACCGCTGTTATCCGGCTCTACATATTCAGGGAAGGGCTCCAATAACTCTTCCATCATAGAGCGAACCCCGCGGCCATGAGTCGCCGTGGTGGGGAACATGCCGGAAAAACCTAGCTGGTAAAAGTCCGCCAATGCCTCAGCGGGATCAAGGCCATCAATCTTGTTGGCGACTAAATAGACTTTGCGGTTTTTCTGCCGTAGCTTTTCCGCGATCATATAGTCAGCGGCGATAATCCCAGAGCGACAATCAACGATAAACAACACAATGTCCGCTTCATCCATCGCCAGCAGCGATTGCTCAGCCATACCCAGGTCTATACCCTCTTCCTCTCCGCTAATACCGCCGGTATCAATCACCATAAAGCGGCGGTTATACATTTCACCGTCACCATATTTGCGGTCGCGGGTTAATCCGGAATAGTTGGCCACCAGCGCATCTCGACTGCGAGTGAGTCGATTAAACAATGTGGACTTGCCAACATTAGGGCGCCCAACAAGGGCGATAACAGGAATCATGGAATAAAAAATGCCGCAGGTTTCAAGTGCGGCATTCTACTGTAGTTTGGCATTGCTTAACACCAGGAAGATTTGGTTGTTTAGGAGGTTTTGTCCAGCACCCGCTTTACAGCTGAAAACATCTTATGAATATCCTCTGGTTTAGAATTAAGAAAAGGCGAGAACTGCAACACATCCATACCATTGCGAATCACCAGATTCTCTTCCCAGAAACACTGCTTATGAACCTCCAGACCGCGCGCTCCTGGAGCACCTTCTCGCGGAGCTAATTCTATAGCGCCCATTAGGCCAAGATTGCGTACGTCGATTACCAGCGGGTGATCATCAAACTGATGAATCGCCTCGGCAAACAGGGTCTCCAACTCAAGTGACTGCTGGAAACTACCCTCCTCCTGGTAGACATTCAGGGTTGCCAGCGCAGCCGCGGCGGCCACAGGGTGACCGGAATAGGTATAGCCATGGAAAAGCTCAATACTCTGCTCAGGCCCCTGCATAAACGCCTGATAGATATCATCAGTAGCCAACACAGCGCCCATGGGAATAACGCCATTGGTTAAACCTTTGGCCGTGGTAATCAGATCCGGCGTCACCCCAAAGCGCTGGGCTGCAAATGGCGCACCAATACGACCAAATGCGGTGATCACCTCATCAAAAATTAACAGAATTCCATGTTTGCTGCAGATTTCTCGCAGGCGCTCGAGATAACCAACTGGAGGCGGCAGGATGCCGGTTGAACCAGCGACCGGCTCCACTATCACTGCCGCTATGGTGCTGGCATCATGGAGCGCTACTAACTGTTCAAGCTCATCGGCTAGATGGGCACCCCATTGTGGCTGGCCATCACTAAAGGCGGCATGCTGCAGATTATGGGTATGGGAGATATGATCCACCCCATTGATTAGATTAGCGCCAAACATTTTTCGATTGGGGCCAATACCACCCACCGAGATGCCCCCAAAATTAACACCATGGTAACCACGCTGACGGCCAATTAGTCTGGTGCGACCTGCATCGCCGCGAGCGCGGTGATAGCCCAGAGCAATCTTTAATGCGGTATCGACAGACTCTGAACCCGAGTTAGTAAAAAAGGCATGATCCAAACCCTCGGGGGCCAGGCTAGTGAGCTTATTAGCCAACTCAAAAGCTTGATTATGGCCCAGCTGAAAACCCATACAGAGATCGAGCGTCGCCACCTGATTTTGAACCGCTTCGACAATCTTTGGATGGCAGTGACCAATACCTGAGGTCCATAGACCTGAGAATCCATCGTAGATTTTACGTCCATCATTACTGATGTAATGATGGCCCTGGGCTGAGGCGATTAGTCGTGGTGCCTGCTTAAAGTCACGATTGGCCGTAAATGGCATCCAGTAGGCATCCATAGACTGGGCTGATGGCTGGTTGGTCATGGCTGGCGCTCGCTGTCTGTTGCTAGGATATATCAACACTGTAAAACCTTAGTAGCATGTTAAACAAGCAGTTAGGTGTTAATTATTAACTGATTGATTTAACTAGTTTTTATTATTTTTATGTTTATTATACTAAACAATAATCGCAAACCAGGGCAGTTATCATGGATAGTGAAACCGGCACACGTCTAAAACAGATACGCAGCCAGACTGGACTCTCGCAACGTCAGCTGGCCAGAGCCTCTGGGGTGGCCAACGCCACTATTTCGCAAATTGAATCTGGGGCCCTTAACCCCACAGTGGGCATGCTTAAGAAAGTGCTGGGAGGTATCCCGATCAGCCTCAGTGACTTTTTTGCTGATAACAATAGTTTTTCGGATCGAGTATTTTTTTCTGCTGGCGACTTATTGCAACTGGGAGAAGGTGGTGTTTCCTACTTGCAGGTGGGTAATCATCTTCACAATAAAGCTATCCAGATGATGAGAGAGTGCTATCAACCGGGGGCCCATACTGGCAAACACCAGATAGTCCACGAGGGCGAAGAGTGCGGAATTATTCTCAGCGGCGCACTGGAGGTACAGGTCGGTGACCAACAAAAGGTTTTAAAAGCTGGTGATGCCTATTATTTTAAAAGCTCCACACCTCATCAGTTTAAGAATACGGGCAGAGAACCCTGCGAGCTGATTACCGCCTGTTCACCACCAAGCTTCTAGAAAAGCCCGAGACTCCTGGCGCGGAGGAGTCTCTTGGATGTGGTATTTGGGTTACTGAAGTTTATAGGCGCTTACCGCACCGTTATTACTCTGCACTATCAGGCTGTTACCCACGCTAATCAAAGGCGCGCTAACACCACTGCCATCAATCTTAGTGCGGCCAACAAAATGACCGTCAGTTGGATCAAGCAGATGCAGATAGCCCTCTGCATCGGCCACAGCCACCGTACCTGCTAGCTTGGCAGGTCCAGTTGCGCGGCGCAGAAATAGCTGCTCATTACTCCAAAGAGGCTGGCCACTACCGGCTTTAAATGCGCGCACCGTGCCCTCTGCTTCAGTAACAAATACTTTGTCTCCGCTGTGGGCTGGAGCAAAATGCGATGAGCTATCTTGGAACCAGAGACTGCGGCCTGTGCCTCGCGACAGAGCTCCCAGTCGACCCTGATAGGTCACGGAGTAGATCACGTCACCCACCAATAATGGCACGCCATCGATATCGACCATACGTTCTAACTCGGTGCGACCCTTAGGTAGGGCCAGACGAACTTCCCAGATTAGGGATCCATTGTCTGGATTAAAGGCAATCAGTTTGCCGGAATCAAAACCACTAATCACCATATTAGAGGTGACAATCGCTTCACTGATACCGCGCACGGTCAGGATCGGCGCATCACCATCATGCTGCCACAACTCTTCGCCAGTATTAGCGTCCAGAGCAAACATGCGGTTGTCTACGGTTTGCACCACAACCACTTCACCATTGGATTTTGGGCTGGAAAGCACTTCGCTACTGACCTGCGCGCTCCACAGAATAGAGCCATCATCGGCGTCAAGCGCGTGGACTACGCCCTCAATAGTGCCCAGCATAACCAGGCCAGCGCCATATCCAACACCACCGGATACTGAGGCTTCTAGATTGGTAGACCAACGTGATTTGCCTGTCTCCAGATTCAGGGCTGTGACTGTGCCCTGGTGATCTGATGCAAATACAGTATCTTTGCTAGCCGCAGGTTTTAGGCTGGTCCAGTAATCGTTGGTTGCCGCGCCTATTTTGGCTGACCATTGGCGTACTACAGAAACCTCGGGTTCAAAATCAACCAGATCTGCAGGGGTAATAGCCGCATCTTCGTCATTACCCTCAAAAAGACTGCAGCCTGAGAGTAAAACTGAACATAGTAGAGCGTTGCCCAGAAGCGTTAGCTGTCTCATTGGCTCCTGACCTCTGAGTTTTCAGCAATATCATCTTGCAATTCTTCAGGAGCAGGCTGCTCTTGAGTATCAATAGCCACGGCTTCAACCTGGCTGATTTTAAGCTGCAAAATATTTCTGATCATCTGATCCTGAGACTGATTGGAGGCCAGTGCAGCCTGATAGGCTGTGTAGGCAGCGGCACTATTGCCCTGCTGCAGATAAAAGTCACCTTTGGCCTCTTCGTAGGCAGATGTCATTTCTCCAGCATCAATACCCTGAACCATTTGCAGCGCAGTATCCAGATTTCCGCGTCCCGCTTCTATCCGGGCCAGACGCAGTCGAACTAGGCGTTCTGTCTCAGGTACAGGATCATTATCCATTACCCATTCAAGCTCACTAGCCGCACCATCGAGTTGCCGATCATCAACCGCCAGCTTGGCTTTTAACAGTGCAGCTAGCTGGGCGTAGCCAGAGTTTTTATACTCAGTTTTAAGTTGGTCGGCTTTTTTACCAATCGCTACCTGCTTTTCAATAGTTAAGGGCTTACCCGGTGTCTGACTGGCCACTATATCAATCATCTCCAGATATAACTCCGAAGCAGCTTCCGCCTCAGCCTGCCGGTTCTGCTCCCAGTACTGCCAACCAAAGTAACCGCCAACCACCAATATCAGGGCTGCAACTATTTGCAGACCATTCTCTGCCCACCAGCGCTTAAATGCTTCAATCTGTTCTTCTTCGGATAGATGGTCTGCCACAGTAATTCCCTAATTATTCAATATTGTTAAAAAAATCTAATTTAAAATCTGTCGTTTAACAGTTCGGCCAGGCTGTCCTGAGTAACGGACTGCTGATCCATATCTTCTCGCAGAAATTTCACGCTGACAGTCCCAGATGCTTTTTCATCTTCACCCAGTATCAGCGCGATACTAGCGCCGCTTTTGTCAGCTTTTTTCATTTGCGATTTGAAACTACCGCCACCGCAATGACATTCTAATCTAATACCCGGACATTGGCTGCGCAGATTTTCTGCCAAAACCAGTGCCTGAAGTTCTACATCGCCCACGGCAACCAGATAAAGATCCACCGATTGGCCGATACTATCGGGGACAACGGCCAACTCGTCAAGCAGCAGTACTAGCCTTTCCACACCCATGGCAAAACCCACGCCTGGGCAGGGCTTGCCTCCTAGCTGTTCCACCAGACCGTCGTAGCGACCGCCGGCACAGACCGTGCCCTGGGCTCCTAAACTTGTGGTCACCCATTCGAATACTGTTTTGCTGTAATAGTCTAAACCACGCACTAGCCGCGGATTGATTTCATAACTGATATTTGCTGCATCTAACACAGCACAGAGCTGTACAAAATGCTCACAAGATTCTGCATCTATATAGTCGGCAAGCTTTGGGGCATCGTTGAGCAGTGCCTGGGTGTTCTGGTTTTTACTGTCCAGAATCCGCATAGGGTTGCTATCTAATCGACGCTGGCTATCTTCGTCCAATTCGCTCTTGCGCGCGGTCAGGTAGTCTACCAGTGCCGCGCGATATTGGCCGCGATCTGATGAGGTGCCCAAACTATTGATTTGCAAACTGACTGCATGATCAATTCTCAACTCTTTCCAAAGCCGCGCAGTAATCAACAAAAGTTCTGCATCTATATCTGGCCCGGTTAAGCCAAAGGCTTCCACACCAATTTGGTGAAACTGGCGCAGACGGCCCTTTTGCGGTCGCTCATGGCGAAACATAGGGCCTGTATACCAGAGTCGCTGAGTTTGATTGTGCAGCAGACCGTTTTGAGTGCAGGCGCGAACACAGCCGGCAGTACCCTCGGGACGCAGGCTAAGACTATCGCCATTACGGTCCTCAAAACTGTACATTTCTTTTTCGACAATATCGGTAACTTCACCCACCGCCCGCTTAAATAACTCGGTCTGCTCAACAATGGGGAAACGGATTTCTCTATAGCTGTAGCGACTCAGCACATCGGCCACGACCCGTTCCAGGTATTGCCAGGTGGCGGACTGCTCTGGGAGCAGGTCATTCATGCCTCTGATGGATTGAATTTTCATATCTAGCTATTTTTCTCGTGTTGGCTCTTATGCTTCTCTTGGCACCAGTCTAAGCTTTAGCAATTAAATTGGCAGCATCGGTTGCCAGCTGTTTTTCTTTGACCGCTGCCTTGGCACGAATTTCAGACTCTAATTTATCGACTAAGTTATTATTGTCCAGCTTATGGTCTGGTACCCCATCGACATACACCAGATTGGCCGGGGTTCCCCCTGTCAGACCGAAATCAGACTCTTTGGCCTCGCCGGGACCATTCACAATGCAGCCTATAATGGATACGTCCATCGGCACATCAATATCCTCCAGACGAGTTTCCAGTTCGTTAACCGTTTTGATGACATCAAAATTCTGTCGCGAACAGCTTGGGCAGGCAATAAAGTTAATACCCTTACTGCGCAGACGCAGACTGCGCAACATATCCCAGGCAACCTTGGCCTCTTCGGCGGGGTCCGCGGCCAATGAGATACGCACAGTATCGCCAATGCCATCGAGAAGTAAGGCGCCCAGGCCAATGGCCGACTTGACGGTGCCTGAACGCAGGCCACCTGCCTCAGTAATACCTAGATGCAGTGGTTGCTCTATGCGCTTGGCCAGGTCTCTATAGGCGGCTACTGCCATAAAAATGTCCGAGGCTTTAACGCTGACCTTAAAATCTTGGAAGTCATATTTATCGAGCAGCTCCACATTGCGCATGGCGGATTCAACCATGGCTTCTGCTGTGGGTTCATTGTATTTGCGCAGTAAATCTTTACCCAGGGAACCTGCATTGACTCCGATACGGATGGGAATATTAAGATCGCGGGCTTTGGCAATCACCTCACGTAGGCGGTCCTCGCGGGTGATATTGCCCGGATTAATGCGCAGGCAGTCGACCCCAAGATCAGCTACCCGCAGGGCGATGTTATGATCAAAATGAATATCTGCAACCAGCGGGATATCGACCAGCTTGCGAATCTGGCCGAAGGCCTCGGCCTCTTCGAGAGAGGGCACAGAGACACGAACTATGTCTGCGCCGGCGGTCTGAATCCGCTTAATCTGTTCAACCGTGGCGGCAACATCGGCGGTGCTAGTATTGGTCATGCTTTGCACAGAGATAGGGGCATCGCCGCCCACGGGCACGTTGCCGACCATAATCTGTCGCGATTTGCGTCTAATAATTGGCGTTTCGCTAAACACTATTAATCTCTCGCTATTGCTTTAACCATTTCTGGTATTCCAAATTCTCACTGGAATAAGGAAATAAATTCTTTAGTTTTAGGCCCTGACTGGCTTCCGCATCGCGGTTACCAAAACTGTTCTCTATACGCACAGATAGCCAGAGACTTTTGGCGCTTAACTGTGCCAAGTAACCATGCTGGTCCAGTGCCCGCTTGGCCTTAGCTAACCTTTTCTGGGCAAAGTATATCTCGGCAGCTTCTATATAGGGCGGCGCAAATTGTGGCGCCAACTGGCTCGCTTTCTCAAAGGACTCCAACGCTTCTAACGCCTGGCCTGTTTTGTTCTGTGCCAAACCCAATATATAAAATGCCTGAGCGCGTCGCTCATAGCCCAGGTCTTCACTGACCAGCTGCATCTGTTTTAGGGCCTCTTCAAAGCGCCCCTGATTATATAAAAATGCAGCGAAATTATAGCGCGCTGTACTGTCGGTTTTTTTACTGGAGATGGCTTTACGAAAGTACTTTTCCGCCAGCTCTGTCTCCTGCTCCAACTGATAGAGCAACGCATAACCATTGTGCAGCTGAGACCTATTGGATCTTGAGCCAAAGCTCTGGGCCTTGTCTAGGTGCACCCTGGCCAGTTCACGATTTTTGCTGGCTATATACTTCATAGCCAACTGTATATGCTGTTCAAAACGCGCCTCAGGCTCAGCTACAGCCCTGTTTGGCCCGGCTGATACGCAAGCCGTTAACAGGGCTGCAAAAGCCACTGTCAGCAAAATATTTATTATCTTCATGGTCAGAATCCCTCTGAGTCATACGTCCATTACTATCAATCTATAATCTTTAGTGGCTGGGCTTCATCTAGCTTGCGCCTGTAGCGCTCTTGCCTTTTGGTGCGGTCATTGACCTCGCCAGCCAGTTGTCCACAGGCGGCCGCAATATCGTCGCCTCGAGTGGTACGCACAGTGACAGTGTAACCCTCAGAGGCCAGAATGTCCCTAAACCGATCCAGCGCTGTATTGGTGACTTTCTTATACTCTGAGCCTGGAAACGGATTGAAAGGAATCAGGTTTATCTTACAGGGCAAGTCTCTAAGTAATACTG
This sequence comes from uncultured Porticoccaceae bacterium, assembly GCA_965656965.1. Lineage (GTDB taxonomy): Bacteria > Pseudomonadota > Gammaproteobacteria > Pseudomonadales > Porticoccaceae > HTCC2207. Next base: position 108,649 of record CBFHMK010000007.1, on the reverse strand, counting down.
CCAACTCACGGGCATGCACCGAGCGATCATTGACCTGATCCATCAGGGTATATTCGACTGTGGCTTTGCGTCGATTATCCGGCATCTTTTCAATATAGTTGGCGGCGCTTCGAATAAACTCTTTGAGATTGTACTTACGGTTGATTGGCACCAGCTCATTGCGCAGCTCATCATTGGGAGCATGCAGAGAGATCGCTAGACTTACATCCGACACATCCGCCAGTTTATCCAATGCTGGCACCACTCCGGCGGTACTCAGGGTGACGCGTCTCTTGGACAGACCATAGGCATTGTCTTCGAGCATAATATTCATGGCGTCAACGACATTATCGAAGTTCATCAGGGGCTCGCCCATACCCATCATCACTACATTGGTAACACGACGGGGTGCATTGTGTTCAAATTGGCCAAAGGAATCTGCAGCTATCCATAGCTGGCCTATAATTTCTGCAGCGGTGAGATCGCGATTAAAGCCCTGCTTACCCGTGGCACAAAAACTGCAGTCCAGGGCACAGCCGATCTGCGAGGATACACAGAGGGTACCGCGCTCACGCTCAGGGATATACACCATCTCAATGCAGCTTCCACCATCCACTCTAATCAGCCATTTTCTGGTGCCATCAGTAGAGTCCTGACAGCTAACAACTTCAGGCAGAGTAACTTCCGCTACCTGCTTTAATTTGCTGCGCAGGTCTTTAGACAGATTAGTCATCTGGTCGAGGTCACACTCGCCCATCTGATGAATCCATTTAATTAGCTGTGTGGCACGAAAGCGCTTTTCGCCGATTTCTTCGAAAAAGTCACCGAGTTTGGACGCAGAAAGCCCCAAAAGGTTGGTTCTCACCTTTCGGGGCTGTTCGTCGTTTGCTTGTACTTCTACTACTTGGGACATAGATGTCCTGTGCTCTCAGTTATAAGATCACTCGCTTATCGAGAGCAGATCTCATTATCGCCAAAGAAGTATGCCACTTCGCGCGCAGCTGAAGTGGTTGAATCTGAACCATGTACAGCATTGGCGTCGATAGACTGGGCAAAGTCGGCACGAATAGTACCAGCTTCAGCTTCCTGAGGGTTAGTGGCACCCATTAGATCACGGTTAGTCAGAACAGCGTTTTCGCCTTCCAGAACCTGAACACAGACTGGACCTGAAGTCATAAAGGCAACCAGGTCATTAAAAAATGGACGCTCGCTGTGCTCTGCGTAAAAACCTTCGGCCTGCTCTTTGCTCAGCTGCTGCATTTTAAGGGCAATAACCTTAAGCCCTGCGGCTTCAAAGCGGCTTAGAATTTGACCAACAACGTTTTTGGCTACGGCATCGGGCTTGATAATAGATAGGGTGCGTTCAGTCGCCATGAAGTACTCTCCAGAATGGGGCTAAAAAAGGTTAAAAGTAGGGTTAAAAAATAGCCCAAAAGGGCAATGGCGCGGATTTTACCTGCACTGGCAGGAGGTAACAATTGTTTTTTATCGGCGCCCTGAGACTAGGGTATTAGACTAGGCAACCAGCAGCCTCTGAAATTTATCCAGAGACACCGGCATGCTGAAATGAGCACCCTGATATTTGTCGCAACCAAGACTGCGCAACACCTCTAAAATCTCTCGTTTTTCTACCCCTTCGGCAATTACATCCAAGCCATAGTGGCGGGATACCATCATGATCGCCTCGACTAGCCCAAGGGTGTCTTTGTCAGCATTAAGGTTGGCAATAAACTCGCGATCAATTTTTAGGCTATCCAATGGCAGACGTTTTAAATAAATCATTGATGAGTACCCGCTACCGAAGTCATCAATGGCAAATTTGGTACCCATATCACGAATCTTTTTCATTTTGTCGACAACAGATTCAAAATCATCGATTAGCAGATTCTCAGTCACCTCAAGGGTAATCATATCCGCACTAATATCGTAGCTCTTCAGGCTGTGCTCTAGACTGGTTATGAGCCCAGGATCGTGGAACTGCTTGGGACTGATATTAACCCCCAGCTGCATATCTGGCGTCCAGATACCGCGGTCGAGCATATTGCGCAGATACTCGCAGGCGGTGCGAATTACCCAAAGCCCTACATCGACAATCATGCCTGAGGCCTCAAGGATAGGAATAAACTCTGCTGGGGTATGCATGGCATGCCCTGAGTGAATCCAGCGCAGCAGCACCTCACCACCGACAACCGAGCCATCATGGGTGGAGACCTGGGGCTGTAGATAGAGATCAAATTCCTGATTGACTACCGCTTTGCGCAAACTCGACTGCAAACTAATGCGTTGCTGGGCCTGGTGGGTAATCTGGGTATCAAATAGTAGCTGGGTATCCCGGCCTCTCCTTTTAGCCTCAAACATAGCACTCTCGGCTTGCTGTATCGCCTTAGAGGCTGTCAAGCTGGCTTCATCTGAGCCCTGATATAACAAACTAATACCAACACTGGCAGTCACAATCACCTCACCATTTTCGGTAAAGAAGGGTCGCGAAATACTGCAGCGAATTTCATTGGCAAGTGCCATGGCCTGCTTCTGGGCTTGTTCGGGGCTGGTGGCCAGGTCTTTAATAAACAGCAAAAAAGAATCCCCGGCAACCTGCTCCATCTGCATCATATCGCTCAGCATACCCTGAACGCTTTCACCGGCGCGCTCTAATATTTGGCTGCCAATATGCTTGCCGAGGGATTCATTGATCGAATTGAAATGGTCCAGGTCTATCAATAAAAGGGCCCCGAGGTTGGGGCCGTTCGCGCTCAGCTCAAGGTAGTCATCGATACTCTGCAGCAATGTCTGGGCGATAGGCAGACCATCGATGTCCACTGAGCTATTGGCGGTACTTTTGGGGTTGCTGGCGAGGCTTTTGGCGTTAGAAATCACAGCAACATCAGTAGGCTCGATTGTTGCGGTATTGATAACCGGAAAATCCGCACTATTAAATTCTTCCACCACCATATGCGCCAGCGCAGGTAGTGGATAGAGCATAATACAGAGAACATCTTCTGACTCTTCGAGGGCACCTACTGAGACCACCAGTTCGTCCGTTTCCAGGGTACCCTGAGTTCGCCATAGCAGCCCCGACAGCTGGTCACTGTCGATCTTAGCGAGGACTTTTTTTAACTGAATAAGAGAATCTGGCTGGTTATCTGTGGCTTCGTTAAGGGATAGGCCGAGTAACTCAGATCGCTGACAACCCAGTAGTGACAGAGATTTTGCATTGGCATCAATGCAGACGCCATAGGCAAATAGGAGCGTGCCAAAGGGAGCAGAATCCAGTACTTTTTTATACAGATGATTTTTTTTGCGCATCCTTGGCCTGTTAAAAATCCCTTTATTGTTCAACAATACTGGGGCTTAAGAGGCTAGTCCTGCTCTTCAATCCATGCCATTTGAATGGCTTCGAGTATCTTTTCGCCACAGCGGTCAGGATCGTCAGAAAAGTCTTCGAGCTCTAAAACCCACTTTCTTAAATCAACAAAATTAACGTACTGGGGGTCGACATCCGGATAATTATCCACCAGCTCAATGGCAATGTCGTTAATATCAGTCCACTTAATCATAGTCCATTACTCCACTTACTGCCGCTCTGTTTAGGCGCGAATTTAATGACGTTCAGACACCATATTAATGGTGTATTTGGGTATCTCAACCACCAAATCCTGATCATCGACGATCACCTGGCAGCTAAGGCGCGAGTCAGGGTCTACGCCCCAGGCCTTATCCAGAAAATCCTCCTCCAACTCATCAGCCTCCGGCAGATCATCAAACCCTTCGCGGATATGCACATGGCAGGTGGTGCAGGCGCAGGACATCTCGCAAGCATGCTCGATCTCCAGGCCATTGCGCAGCGCAGCATCACAGATGCTTTCACCTTTTTTAGCTTCGATAACTGCGCCTTCTGGGCAGAGATCCTGATGGGGTAGAAATACTAACTTGGGCATAGTCTATTTTATCCTTTCTCGACCTGATCAAGACTCTGGCCAGCCAGTGCAGTTTTAATGCTGGCGTCCATTCTTCGGGCGGCAAATTCTTCACTGGCCTTGGCTACAGATTCTATTTGGCGGGCCAGCACACGGTGTTCATTAGTGCTTTCACGCAATGTTTGTAACTCTTGAATCGCGACAACTAGGCATTGACGCTCTTCATTGTCGAGCAGCACATCGGCGTCTTTCTCAATGGCTGCCTGCAAATCTTCAATCATGCGGTCGGCTTCAACCTGCTGCTCCCTCAGAGCCCTCGCCTGCATATCATCTCTGGCATGACTGAAGGAATCCTGCAGCATATGGGTAATCTCATCCTCCCCCAGGCCATAGGAGGGTTTCACTTCAATTCTAGACTCTACATTACTGGTCAGCTCCCGCGCACTAACACTGAGCAGACCGTCGGCATCTACCTGATAGCTGACGCGAATCTTGGCCGCACCAGCCACCATGGGTGGAATCCCCCGCAGCTCAAAGCGCGCCAGAGATCGGCAGTCGTTGGCCAGCTCACGTTCCCCCTGCAGAATATGCACTGCCATGGCGGTCTGGCCGTCTTTGAACGTGGTAAATTCTTGAGCCTTGGCTACCGGAATAGTGGTATTTCGGTGGATGATTTTTTCAATAAGGCCGCCCATGGTCTCTATGCCTAGGGAAAGGGGGATCACATCTAGCAGCAACATATCATCACCGGACCTGTTACCCACCAGTACTTCGGCCTGCAATGCCGCACCCATCGCCACTACCTGATCGGGGTCCAGACTGCAGAGGGGCTCTGAGCCAAATAGCTGAGCGACCTTTTCTCCGACCCTGGGGGTTCTTGTTGAACCGCCCACTAGTATGACGTCATTAATCTGGTCTTGGCTTACCCCAGAATCACGCAGTGACTTTTTACAGGCACGCAATGTTTTATCAATTAGACCATCGATCAGACCGTGCATAGTCTCTCTGGTTAGACTACCCTGCCAGTCCAACACCTCTAGCTGTACCTGCTCTAACTGACTGAGCTCTTCTTTAGCAGATTTTGCAGTTTCCAGAAGAATGCGTTGCTCTACAGGGTTGAGATCTTCTCCCATGCCCATCTGCTGACGTATCCAGTTTGCAATCTCTTGATCAAAGTCATCGCCACCCAACGCTGAATCACCGCCGGTGGCCAATACTTCAAATACACCTTTAGATAGTCGCAGAATACTAATATCGAAGGTGCCACCACCCAGATCATAGATAGCAATGGTCCGCTCTTGATCTTCACTCTCGTCCAATCCATAGGCTATGGCGGCAGCAGTAGGCTCATTGAGTAATCTAAGCACTTTAATACCAGCCAGAGTCGCAGCATCTTTAGTGGCCTGGCGCTGAGCTTCGTCAAAATAAGCAGGCACAGTGATGACCGCACCATCTAACAGGCTGTCAAAGGCTATTTCTGCGCGCCCTGCCAGCTTGCGGAGAATTTCTGCAGACACCTGAATCGGACTCACCAGACCAGCGGCGGTCTGAATTTTTGGCATACCACCATCATTCTCAGCAAACTCATAAGGTAGCTGCTCGCCAAAGGTTTTTATGTCATCCAGGCCACGACCCAATAGACGTTTAACCGAGGAGAGCGTGTTGAGCGGGTCGCTGGTATTGTGTTCTGCAGCTTCATAGCCAACGCAGCTCACCCCCTCTTTACTGTAGTGAACGACTGATGGCAACAGCTCGCGGCCCTGCTCGTCGGACAATACCTCGGCCATACCGCTACGAACTGTGGCGACTAGTGAATTAGTGGTGCCCAGATCTATGCCAACCGCATGTTTGCGCTGATGGGGTTGGGGTGATTGACCCGGCTCTGAGATTTGCAGTAATGCCACTGGTTATAAATCCTCTAACTCGGCTTCAAGCTGCTCAATTTCATCGAGCAGCTTGACTGAAAATTGCATTTTGGCCACGGTATTAAAGGCATCATCAAATGCAGATACCTGATACTGGGCTTGGAACTGATTCTGCTGATCTGTGAAACTATTTTCGACGCCAGCGCGCAATTCTTCGAGTGAAGCAAAGGGATCCGCACTATCGCGCACATCGGATAACGCTTCGCGCAGTTCGATCTGCTCCATTATGAAAGCGCCATCATTTGTAATATGGCTGTCCTGACTGGCATCAATCTGTTTGAGTTCAAGCAGATATTGGGCGCGCTTTAAAGGCGATTTTAAGGTGTCATAGGCCTGGTTAATCAGCGAAGCAGTCTGCACTGCCAATCGCTTTTCTGTGTCGCCACTACTGGCGTAGCGGTCGGGATGAAACTCCTGCTGCAGCTGAAGATATCTGGTCTGCAAATGTTTGCTATCCACTTGCCAGGCTAAAGGGATAGCAAAGATTTCAAAAAAGTTACTGGAGAGTTTCAAAGGACGATCAACCTGTTTACCGACTGGGTTTTGGGACACTAAACGTGAAAGCTCTCACCGCAACCACATTCATCTTTAACATTGGGGTTTTTAAATTCAAACCCTTCGTTTAAGCCCTCTTTAACATAGTCGAGCTCGGTGCCATCCAGGTACAGCAGGCTTTTGGGGTCGATAATCAACTTGACACCACCACATTGAAATACCTCGTCCTCTGAGGCAGTTTCATCGACAAATTCCAGTACATAGGAAAGACCGGAACAGCCAGTGGTGCGGACACCAAGACGTATGCCTACACCCTTGGCACGATGCTCTAGATGTTTGACAACATGCTGCTCTGCAGCTGGGGTCATGGTGATAGCCATCAGTTAACTACCTTGCTTTTCTCGAACATCACGCACTGCCGCTTTAATGGCGTCTTCTGCCAGTACAGAGCAGTGAATTTTAACCGGCGGCAAGGCTAGCTCTTCGGCGATTTCGGTGTTTTTAATCTGCTCTGCGTCATCAATGCTTTTGCCTTTGACCCATTCTGTAAGCAATGAGCTAGAGGCAATGGCCGAACCACAGCCATAGGTTTTGAACTTGGCATCTTCAATAATGCCGTCGTCGTTGACCTTAATTTGCAAACGCATAACATCACCACAGGCCGGGGCCCCTACCATGCCGGTACCGACATTTTTGGAGTTGTCGTCGAGCTTGCCAACGTTACGTGGATTTTCGTAATGATCGATTACTTTTTCGCTATAAGCCATTTGTATTATTCCTGCTTAAATAAACTTTAACAGCAGCGCTTAGTGCGCGGCCCATTCTACGGTGTTGAGATCTACACCATCTTTAAACATATCCCAAAGGGGGGATAGCTCACGCAGTTTTTCAACAGCGTGGCGCACCTTGGCAATGGCATCGTCTATATCCTGCTCTGAGGTGTAGCGGCCAATGCTGAAACGGATCGAGCTGTGGGCCATTTCGTCATTGAGCCCCAGCGCTCGCAACACATATGAGGGTTCAAGGCTAGCTGAGGTACAGGCGGAACCAGAAGAAACGGCAAGATCGCGCAGAGCCATAATCAATGACTCCCCCTCAACAAAGGCAAAACTGATGTTGACGATACCAGGCACATGCTGATCCTGAGAGCCATTGAGATGCACTTCTTCCATATCAGAGACACCTTCCCAGAGACGCTGACGCAGAGCTGCAATGCGCGCCGATTCTTCGGCGAGATTTTCAAAACCTAGCTTAAAGGCTTCACCCATACCAACAATCTGGTGAGTCGGCAAGGTGCCAGAACGCATACCTCGCTCATGACCTCCCCCATGCATCTGCGCTTCGATGCGCACGCGCGGCTTGCGGCGGACAAACAGGGCGCCAATACCTTTGGGGCCATAAATTTTGTGGGCCGAGAAAGACATCATGTCGACATTCATGGCTTCAACATCAATGGCAGTTTTACCAGCACTCTGCGCAGCATCAACATGGAAAAACACTTTGTTTTCGCGGCAGATGGCGCCTATAGCTGCGATATCATTAAGGGTGCCCAGCTCATTGTTAACATGCATGATTGACACAACTGTGGTGTCTTCACGAATCGCATCAGCTACAGACTGAGGCTGGATAAGACCGCTGGAGTCTGGCTCCAGATAGGTTACTTCCCAACCCTCACGCTCAAGCTGACGGCAGGTATCAAGTACTGCTTTATGCTCAATTTTTGAGGTAATTACATGCTTGCCCTTGCGCTGATTAAAGTGGGCACAGCCTTTGATTGCCAGGTTATTAGCTTCGGTAGCACCGCTGGTCCAGACAATCTCGCGGGGATCTGCACCAATCATTGTGGCCACATCAGTACGCGCGTCTTCCACCGCAGCTTCCGCTTGCCAGCCAAAGACATGGGAGCGAGACGCTGGGTTACCAAACTGACCTGAGGGGGTCAGAAACTGCATCATTTTATCTGCCACAGCTGGGTCTACGGGTGTTGTGGAAGCGTAGTCCAGATAAATGGGTAGGTTCATTAATTACTCCAAATTCAGCAGGCGCCGGCCTGCAGGTTGTCATCTATAACCAGCAACTGTTCAACTTGCCGCTGAGCTATATGTTGTACGTTACGTTTCGCCACTAGATCAGCCAAACTAATGCCATTTAAAAATCCGTGGATCTCTTTGCTGAGGTCGCTCCACAATGTGTGGGTCAGACAAATCTCACCGCCCTGACAGTCACCTTTACCCTGGCAGTTAGTGGTATCTATGGATTCATTCACCGCATCAATAATCTGGGCCACAAAAATACCGTTACTGGCACGACCCAAATGATATCCACCACCGGGGCCACGAACGCTAGAAACCAAGCCAGACTGGCGCAGACGGGAAAACAGCTGCTCCAGGTAAGACAGCGAAATAGATTGCCGCTCGGAAATATCCGCCAGGGAAATTGGCTTGTCATGAGCATGCAGAGTCAAATCGAGCATGGCTGTTACTGCGTAGCGTCCCCGAGTTGTCAGTCTCATCTATTCCACCTGTATGGCGCTTTGTAGGGCGCGAATTATCTAATAACCTAGTATTTTAGTCAACTAAATACCTGATTAGTTTAATCAACTATTTGTTGATAATACGCTGCACGGAGGACAACAGACCACGGAGAATCGAAACCTCCATCTGATCCATTCTGACGCGGTTAAAAAGGCGGCGCATGCGGGTGAGAAGCTGCTTGGGGTTTTCCGGGTCATAAAACTTGAGGTCCGCCATGGTCTGGGCCAGGTGCTCATGGAAATACTCGAGATCATCGGCAGCTACTGGTGGTTGATCCCATTCCTGTAATGAAGGCAAGTTACCCTCGGCATCTAACAGACTGGCCATTCGCACTTCGTAGCTCAGCACCTGCACCGCAGTCGCCAGATTAAGTGAACTGTAATCAGGATTAGAGGGAATATGCACATGGTAGTGACACTTCTGCAGCTCATCATTGGTCAGTCCGCGATCTTCGCGGCCAAATAATAGCGCTACATCATGGGTCTCAGCTTCTTGCCAAATTCGGGTACCGCACTCACGCGGATTAATCAGTGGCCAGGGAATTCTGCGCTCACGGGCACTGGTTCCCACCACCAGGCCGCAGCCTGCAATCGCTTCATCAACCGAGCCCACAACTTTCGCATTGCTCAGCACGTCGCGGGCGCCAGCGGCACGCCACACTGCCCTCGGCGCAGGGTATTCACGGGGCTGCACCAGATAGAGTTCAGCCAGACCCATATTTTTCATGGCTCGGGCGGCACCACCAATATTGCCGGGATGCGCTGTATTGACTAGGACAATTCGAATTTTTGCCTGACGCTCTGCTGTTGGCACCTGTACCTCGCAATAAGAAAGTAAACCCGCCTAAAATCGGGGCGGGAGTGTAGCAGAATCAGGCTTCTATAGCACAGCAGTTCTGTTACAATGCGCACCGCTCTTTAAGTCACTTGGATAACGCCCCTATGCAACCTATGGTTAATATTGCCCTTCGCGCTGCCCGTCAGGCAGGTGAGATGATTGTCAAATCTGCAGATAATCTGGATGTAATCAAAGTTGATGAGAAGGGGCGCCATGACTTTGTCACTGAAGTGGATCGCCGCTCAGAAGAAACTATTATCTACAATATCAAAAAAGCCTACCCGGATCATCGCTTTATAGGTGAAGAGAGCGGCATCAGTGGCAATCCTGACTCCGATGTAGAATGGATTATCGACCCTCTGGATGGCACCACGAACTTTGTACGCAGCATCCCTCATGTAGCTATTTCTATCGCCTGCCGCATCAAGGGCAAACTGGAACATGCCGTGATTCTGGAACCTTTTAAACGCGAAGAATTTACTGCTAGTCGAGGTCGAGGCGCAGCTCTAAATGGCAGACGAATTAGGGTTTCTGGCCGCACTGAAGAGGCTGGGGCACTCTATGCCACCGGTATTCCATTTAGCGCTCCATCCTTCAATGAGATGGATAACTATCTGGCCTGCATGCGCGACTTTGCCGACAACTCAGCGGGCATTCGTCGCCTGGGTGTGGCGTCGCTAGATTTGGCCTATGTGGCTGCAGGACGTATGGATGTATTTTGGGAGATGTCTCTAAAGCCCTGGGATATAGCCGCTGGTGTGCTGATTGTGCGCGAAGCAGGCGGTATGGTCAGCGACTTTAAAGGTGGGGAAAAGTTTTTAGAAACCGGCCATATTCTGGCCTGCACGCCAAAACTGTTTAAACCCAGCCTCAAGGTAGTTTCAAAACATCTGGGGCATTTAAAGTAACAGCCCTGAGCTAATAAACAGCCCTGAGCTAATAAACAGCCCTGAGCTAATAAACAGCCCTGAGCTAATAACAGCCCTGAGCTAATAAACAGCCCTGAGCTAATAAACAGCTCTGAGCCAGTAAAAAGCCGCAAGCCCAGGAGCGCCTAAAACAAAGTCCCCATGCGCTCAAAAAGCCAATAAGAACTGGTAATCCCCACCCCGTAGACAACAGCTTCGGCAAGTACCGATTGGTGCTTGCGCACCACCGCAATGTAGCGCATCGCAACTGATACTAGCAGCAGCACAGCGACAATAAACAGTAACTGTCCCAGCTCCACACCTATGTTGAAAAACAGCAGTGCATGGACTTTCATCGAGGCAGGCAATCCCAGTTCCTGCAATACCACTGCAAATCCAAAGCCATGCAGAAGACCAAATGCCGATGAAGCACTCACCGGATAGCGCCAGGTAAAGCTATCCTCTGATCCAGGCTCTTGCCGCTGGTGTTTAATGATCTCGACAGCTAACAAGACAATACTCAAAGCAATCAACAGTTCCACCAGCTCTGTGGGCAGCCGAAAAATATCCAATGTCGCTAGAGTCAGGGTAATGGAGTGAGCGAGCGTAAAGCCAGTTACTGTCAGCAAGAGACGCTTAAAACTGCCGGCAATAATCATCAGGCAAAGGACAAATAGCAGGTGGTCGGTACCAATCAGAATATGTTCGATACCCGCAACAGTGTACTGCTTGGCCACTGTGCCTGAGCTGGTAGCCAGTGGAATACTCAGGGTGGTTTGCTCTGGCCCCGAAAATACCTGAATAGGCTCAACTTCATAGGGCTTAAAGACAATTAATGAGGTGAGCGCGGGATTACTGCGCGGATAATCCAGCCGCACCGCAAAGGCGGCCTCTGGATCCTGAATATCGCATTGGTAGAGGCGCTGACCAATCAGCCCTGCGGCATTAGCTCCATTTACCAGCCTGCAGTCCGGGTGCTGCAATGTTATCTGTGGTTCTTGCCCAGCGGGCATGACCGGTGGCACCTTCCATTTCACTAGAAATTGGCTGGCGTTATTTTCTTGAACTTCTACATAGACTGGACGGGCCTCATCAGCAGAGACTGCAGTGCACAGCAACCATGCCAGAGCGACAAAAAATCGGCGCATTATTCGCTCTCGATCTGGTATTTGGCCATCAACTTATCAATCGCAAGACGCTGTATCTCGCGCTGCTGTTGACGCTGAACATCAGCCAACACCGCAGAGCTGACCTCGGCAAAGTCTGGAATATAAGCTGGGGTATTTTTTACCAGCAGCACGAGATGCCATCCATATTCCGACTCAATCGGTCCCTGCCACTGGCTATCAGCTTTCAGAGCGAACACCTGCGCCTGGAATGACTCGCCAAAGTGGCTGCCAATCTCATCATCCTCACGATTGACATAGTTGCGGTTGTAGAGAAACCGTTCACCGTATCTGGAGGCGTTTTCAAAGGGAACCTGCTCGGCGTTGAGCTGCAACTGCAACCGCTGAGCCATGACTTTAGCCTGTTGAGAACTGCGCCGCTGGGAGGAAATAAATACATGGGTGAGGGTTAACTCAGCTGCTTTTTTATACTGCGCTTGGTTTTCCGCATAGTAACCACGCAGATCGTCTTCGGTGAGGGGCTCTGACTCATCGTAAAAACCCTGAGCCAGATAGTCCATTTTTTGAATCAAACGGCGGCGAATTATCTGGTCATTTTTATCCAGGTTAAGCGCCATAGCTTCGCGAAAAAGCACTTCATTACGACTGTAATCATCGACCAATCGCTGACGATCCTCAGCACTCAGAGCATCCAGCGCCGCCCTTGCCTGGTCAGGCTTAAATGTCTTTGCACGCAGCTGCATAAACTGCAGTAGCTGCTGATCTGTCACCACTATGCGATACTGGTCGTAGGCATAGTCCTCGGCGTTGATCAAGCGCTCGCCACCCAGCAGCAGCAGCGCAATTATCAAGAATTGAAAAAGAGGTTCTTTCGACAGCTTTTTGATCATTGCGCTTGTAAGTCCTTTTAGGCTCTCAACAACTTAGGGGGTATACCAAATTGGCGAGGTGTAGGCTCGCTCCTGGATTGTTTTGGGTCCGCGCGGCGGCTCATCCAATTGCAGCGCCAGACTGTCATACAGACCATTGCGTGGGGTTGGAATCTGCAACACACGGGCATAGTAGAAAGCACCCTGGGTTGCATCAAAATCTGGATCTGTCCAGCGCGTGGCAAACTCGGCCTGACCTATGCTGTTGGTATAACGTGCCGTTTTTAGGTCAACTGTGTTACCAACCGCAGCTAGCTTGCCATTGGCATCCAGCGCTCTATCACCGGACCAGTCTATATTATAGACATGCTCATGCTGTTTTCCAGCCCCATCAACCCAGCCTTTGACAATCTGAACCCGATCCAAGTTGGCATCCAGGGGATCCTTCACTGCGCGCACCAAAAACTGTGGTGCGCCGGCCCCAGGACTGGCTAACAAGTCTCCACCCATTGGCACGCCGTGTCTGTAGCCAAGCTGAGCGAAGTCTTCAGCATTTTCAGCACCCTCTGGAAAACTCCAACCGGCGAACAGCTGCACACGGATACGCGGGCCACTTGTGGCATAGGTTTCCTTGCGTTTGAAAGCTGCAAAGATAGCCTCACGAGTATTTTCAGGTGCCCAGACAGCAGCTAAACCAGATGCGGACATATTCCAGCCATCGGCGCCATTGGGTCTTCCGATAACTGGTGTTTTGGTCTCTGGTGTAGAGTCGGTTGCCATTTTCCCCCAGAAATTACCCTCTTCAGGTGAGGAGAGGCCCGAGTGAGAGTCAGTGGACCCAATAAAGCCAAACTTGTAGGGGTTGGCCCCAATCTCTTTCTGCATCGCCAGGCCAAGCTTTAATGCTGGTCGCACATAGTCACCGGGGGAAACAGCATTCTTACCCTTGTTAGTCTGAATATAGAAGTCATAGGTTTCGAAATCTGCAAATTCATCATGTGGCGAGAAATTTGGATGGGTTTCACTGTCACCTTTTATCTGCGTTATCTCAGTGATGGGCTCCCATTTCATCCGGGTCCTGGCATACTCAGCATCAATGGCCTGACCATTGACTCTGGTTTTAGCAAACATATAACCCTTAGAAATATTTGAGTTGTGAGGGATGGAAATAAATCTACTGCCAGTTCTTGTGGCAGTTTCGTCAAGCCAATTCCATAGATCTTCAGGATACTGACTCTGATCTGAGCCATAGGGTAGGTACTGATTGGCTTTACTGGCCCCATCGGGGGAGATAACAACCCGATGCAGGTTCGCGCCTGTCGGCAGTGAACTCCACTCCCACCCTAGCATACTGGTAAATACACCGGGTTCATTGTGCCTCTCAGCGGCTGCAACAATATCTGCCCAGGCCTCTTGAGATGTGGAGGACGTGTCACCAAAGATGGCTACTGAGCCAATATTATTATTGGGGTCGGCTACCGGATCCCCTCCTGCAACGGCGGCAGATTTAGGCAGAAAACTCATAAAAACGGACATACCGTTTCGCTCGTCCAGAGCCTGATTGGTTTGCTTGATAGCCCACCAACGCTTCAGGGATGTTAGCCAGTCTGTATCAGAAAATATCATGCTGTCATTCCGAATTGCCCGCATCACTCCCAACATTTCTGCGTGATCTGACACCACCAAAAAGTCCAGTGGAGTATTTATCTGCACTTTGGCCCGATTGTATGGATGGATTACCGGCTGACCTTTTGCCCAACGATAGGCAGTATCTGGATCAGCGCTGAAGTTGTTATTTAAAAAAGCATCAAAAGAATAGGTGGTATGTAGGTGAGTATCACCAAAATAAACCTGCGTTTGAGCCTGCTCAGATGCCTCTGCCCAGCAGGACGCAGATACAAAGAGTGCGGTGGTTAGAAGCAAACCTTTCATGAGCTACCCTCAGCTTTTGTTGTTATTGTTTTCGGCGTCAAGACTAACCGATTTACTTTACTTTAATCCATCATTTTTATATCAGAACAACTGACTCAAAGACCTGCAGAATCAAAACCTTTGCCGGAACAGGTCAGTCATGTAAAGTGCGCGGAAATTCTATAAAGCTCGCTTCGACTATGACAGAGAAATTTTCCAAGACTACGGGCATATCAGTTGTTGTCGCCAACATGATAGGCACCGGCGTATTTACCAGTCTTGGGTTTCAGTTGCTGGGTATTCAATCACCTTTTGTGCTGATGATGCTGTGGCTAGTCGGTGGCCTTACAGCACTATGCGGCGCACTCACTTATGCAGAGCTGGGTGCCAATCTGCCCCGCTCTGGTGGCGAATACAATTTTTTGACCCGCCTCTATCACCCCTGTGCGGGCTTTATCTCAGGCTGGGTATCAGCCACCGTTGGCTTTGCAGCACCCGTGGCACTGGCAGCCATGACTTTCGGCGCCTATCTATCGGCGGTCTTTCCGGACCTTTCAAGAACCTGGTCAGCAATGATGCTTGTCATCATTTTAACGCTGACTCACTGCCTATCGCGTCGCGCCAGCAGCAATGTGCAGCAGATATTTACCGCACTAAAGCTATTACTGATTCTGCTGTTCTGCGCTGTGGTTTTGATCTGGGGGAACAGCCCTCAGGCACTTTATTTTGCACCTCAGGCCGGCGATGAAAAACTGCTGTTTAGTGGCGCATTTGCGGTCGCCCTAATCTATGTTAACTACGCCTATACCGGCTGGAATGCAGCTACCTATGTCACGGGTGAGCTGGACAATCCACAGCGCAACCTACCCATCGTTTTGGCTGTGGGTACCGCAGTCGTTCTGCTACTGTATCTGCTGCTTAACTATACCTTTTTGAGTGCCGCACCCATCTCCAGCCTAGAGGGCAAATTAGAAATCGGTGTGATTGTCGCAGACCAGGCTCTGGGCAGTGCCGCAGGCAAAGCTATGGGCGCAGTTTTAGCTCTTCTCCTTATCTCTACGGTCAGCGCCATGACCATGGCCGGGCCAAGGGTTCTGCAGATGATTGGCCAGGACTTTAAGATTTTCTCCAAACTCTCTCACTGCAATCGTCAGGGACTGCCAGTCAATGCGATTATTTTTCAGGGCCTGCTAGCGATATTGTTTATTGTCAGCGCGACATTTGAATCGGTGCTGATTTTTTCCAGTTTTGTACTCGGCATCAATACTCTGTTTTCGGTGTTGGGCGTATTTGTGCTGCGTTACAAAAAACTCAGCATCCAGGGTGCCTACCGCACCTTTGCCTACCCTGTGGCGCCCCTAATTTATCTGGGGGTAACAATGTGGACTCTTATCTATGTCCTGATTTCCAAGCCGTTCGAAGGCTGGGTTGGGCTGGGAATTATTGCTCTGGGAGCGCTTATCTACTTTTTCACTGTCAATAAAACCGAGCAAGATTCGGGTCGCTAAAATCTTAGGTGTAGGCGATACTCTGCCCATGAACTCCGATTATCAGCGCATCGCCAAGGCCATCAAATTTATTAATAGCCATGTTGGACAGCAGCCCTCTCTCGAGGAAATTGCCGCCCACCTGCATCTGAGTCCTTTTTACTTTCAACGTCTGTTTAGCCAATGGGCAGGGGTGACGCCAAAAAAGTATTTACAGATTCTGACTCTGGCTCGAGCTAAACAGTTACTAGCCAGATCCAAGCCACTGCAGGAGGTATCAGACTCTGTTGGCCTGAGCAGTAGCTCTCGACTGCATGACCACTTTGTGCAACTCGAAGCGGTAAGCCCGGGCGAGTTTAAAACGGGCGGCGCCGGTATAGAGATTAGGTACTCACTAATAGAGAGTCCATTTGGTGATGTTTTTATTGGAGTCACCCCCAGGGGAGTCTGCAAACTTTCATTTCTAATGGATAACAATGTCGATCAGCAGATCGATAATCTTGTTCTTTGCTGGCCCAATGCCGAAATAACAGCTGAGATCACAGAAACCAGCAAAACCCTGGAGGCCCTTTTTGCTGGGCAATCAGATAGTAAAGGCCCACTATCTCTCTATGTGAAGGGTACCAACTTTCAAATTGCCGTCTGGCGAGCATTATTGCAGATTGATCCTGGCTGTATCCGTAGCTATGGACAGGTGGCAGCAGCCGTGGGCAGACCCAAAGCTTCTCGTGCCGTGGGCACTGCCATAGGGTCTAATCCGATCGCGTTGTTAATACCCTGCCATCGAGTGCTTCAGCAGAGCGGGAAGATAGGGGGTTATCTATGGGGCGAGACTCGCAAACATGCGATACATGCCTGGGAGTCTGCTCGATATTAATATTTATTGCATGAGAATCTGAACGATGCCCACCTTCGGCTATTAACTGGTGATACCTTTAATTTCTAAATAGTCATCAAACCCATACTCACCCCATTCACGGCCATTACCTGACTGCTTATAGCCTCCAAATGGCGCACCATAGTCCTGAGAAGCGCTGTTAAGACTAATCATACCCGCTCGCAACTGACGGGCCACACGCTGGGCGCGTTCTTGGCTTGAGGTACTAAAATAAGCTGCCAACCCGTAGGTCGTATCATTGGCTATTTCAATGGCCTGTTCTTCGCTGTCAAAGGGGATCATCACCAATACTGGACCGAAAATTTCTTCCCGGGCAATGGTCATCTGATTATTGACGCCGGCAAAAATAGTCGGCTTTACGTAGTATCCGGTATCGAACCCTTCCGGCTTCCCTGTACCACCAGCTACTAGCTGCGCGCCCTCTTCCAAACCTTCCTGTATCAGTCCCTGAACCTTATCGAACTGCACTCGACTGGAAAGCGGCCCCAGATGCATACCCTCTTTCATGGGGTCATTGACCTCGACCTGCTCTACAGTCTGTCTAGCGATTTCTACAGCCTGGTCGTAGACCGAAGCCTGCACTAGCATTCGCGATGGTGCATTGCAGGACTGCCCCGTATTGCCCATCATACTCTTTACACCGGCGCTAACTGCGGTCTCAAGATCGGCGTCCTCAAAAATAATATTGGGTGATTTACCTCCCAGCTCCTGAGTCACGCGCTTAACAGTTTCAGACGCAGCCTTGGCCACTAATATGCCAGCGCGAGTGGAACCCGTAAATGACACCATATCTACATCTGGGTGACTGGCAATTGCAGCCCCTACATCTGGGCCCTCACCATTAACCATATTGTAAACACCCGCAGGGAAGCCCGCCTGATCCATCATTTCAGTAAACAGATACCCTGAAATTGGGGCAATTTCACTCGGTTTTAGCACCATGGTACAGCCGGTGGCCAATGCAGGCGCAACTTTGCAGCTGATCTGATTAATCGGCCAGTTCCAGGGTGTAATAAACCCACAGACACCTATAGGTTCTTTGACAACCAGGGTGGAGCCCAGCTGTCGAGAAAATTCAAATTGCTTTAGCGACTTGATAGCCGCGTTGATATGGCCGCGCCCGCAGTCGGCCTGTGCCGCGCTGGCAAAAGAAATCGGTGCGCCCATTTCCATGCTAATGGCCACAGCCATTTCATCGTAGCGCTCCATGTAGATGGCCAGCAGATTCTCCATCAAACTAATACGCTCTTCGACACTGGTTTGGGCATAGTGAGGAAAAGCCGCCTTAGCAGCAGCTACGGCAACATCAACATCTGCGCCTGTACCTAGAGAAATAGTGGCGATCTGCTCTTCTGTTGCGGGATTTTCCACCGCCAAATCGTTGGCCTTCAGCGGGTCTAGCCACTGACCATTGATATAAAATTTCCTTAGATCTTTCATCGTTTCCCCTTGTCAGCTCAGGCCTTCGTTTGCGACTTAATTTACAGAGATTAATGCTGAGCCTGATAATCACCAATACCCTTTAGAGGTAACGGCGCTTGCGGCTAGAAGCCGCTAATCGAGCAAAGCTTCCAATGAGGCCTTAGTCTGAGGCCCGATAAGACGATGCAGCAACTTACCCTCTGCACTTATCACCAATGTCTCCGGCAGAACAGTCACCGGCTCTAGCCCCCAGATATCGCGAGGATCAGCCAGTAAGCTAGGGAACTCAATACCCAGTTTGGCGATTTCACTGCGCAACTGGTCACCCTGAGAACCATCGAAATTAACCGCAAAAATGCTGACCTGATCAGCCTGCTCTGCTAACAGCTCATTGAATTCAGGAATTTCCTTGCGGCAGGGTGAACACCACACAGCCCAGTAATTAATCAGCACTATTTTTTCGGGCGCCGCCAGATTAACACTGTCTTCGTCTAGGAGCGGGTATGTAGTGGCTCTATCTCCTGAGCAGCCAAGTAGAAACAAACTGGCTATCAGCAATCTTTTTATCATTCGGCAGTCTCCGGTAACTGTTCCGCAAATAGGGCTTCTACACTGAGCGAAAAATTATTTTGCAGTGCGCAGCGGCTTTCGAACGCAAGCATATCGTACTTTTTGTACCATGGATGCACAGAAATTAATTTATTGGATTGCCACTGAGCCTCGTCTGGCGCGCTGAGAATATTTTCTCCGAGCCAGTCACAGACATCATTGAGACTGACAGTGCCAAGGTCACGAATCAGCACATAGCGCCCAGAGACAGTTTGCTCAATGACCCTGTGCTGCAGCAGCTCTGTGCGAAGTGTTTTCCAATGTTCGGCATCGATTCCCGCAGCGACCATCTGGCGATCTGACAAACTGTCGCCCCGGTGTTGATTTTGCCAACAGTGCCAGAGAATCATCAGGGTAGCAGTTAAATCCGGGAGCTTTTTACCGCGCCCGTGCATAGAAAACGTTTCCAGGCTGCGGACAAATTCTGCGCCTATCAGAATCAATACCCAAAGCAGATAGATCCATAGCAAAAACAATGGAATCACCGCAAAGGCACCATAGACAGAGGTATAACTGGAATGGGCCACCAAAATGCCAAACAGGGCTTTGGCGCTTTCAAATAGAACTGTGGTTAGCAAACCGCCCACAACGGCATGACGTCCATTGACCTTACAGTTAGGCACAGCAACGAACAGCAATGACAGAGCAATCCATGTCAGCAACCAGGGAAGATAGGCAAAAATATACTGGGAGAGGCCGAGAGCATCTACCTCATCAACCATTAACTGAAAGGACAGCAAGTAGGTTTTCATCAGCATGCCAGCCGCTAACAGCAGCGGCCCCAAGCTGAGAATCGCCCAATACAACAGAAAACCACTGAGGCCTCGACGGCCACCATCGGTCCCCCAAATATGGTTAAAGGTCTTTTCAATATTGGCCAGCATAAGATAGGACGTGAGTATTAGAATGAGCGCACCAGCAGAACTCAGCTTGCGAGCCTGGGCCGAAAATTCAGTTAGATAACTGGTGATTTCCTGTCCACTGCTGGGTAAAACCTTGGAAAATATCCAGCTCTCTACCTGGCCACCTACCTCCTGAAATGCCGGTATTAATGAAAACATGCCGTACATCAATGTCAGCATAGGCACTATGGCAAATAAACTCATATAGGTGAGCGCCGCGGCACTTTGTCGACAGCCATCACGATCAAAACGCAGGCGGATGTAGCGGATAAATTGCCCGACTAGAGCAACCTTAAGCTGCAGGCTATTGAGACTGTATTGCACTGATTAGCTCCTCGCTTTTGGTTTATTTCAATTTAGACTTACAATAAGGACTTTTCAATCCTGTCACTTGCAAGGATAGCTACCCGAGGGAAGACTATGGCTACTATTTACCACAATCCGCGCTGTTCAAAGTCCAGACAAACTCTTGAGATCTTGCGTGCTCAGGGTATTGAGCCCAATGTAGCTCTCTACTTGGAAGACAGGCTAGACAAAGAGCAATTGCTAGATCTTTTGCGCATGCTGGGTCTGAGTGCCGGTCAACTGATCCGTCGCTCGGAGCAAGCTTTCAAAGATAACCACCTCAATGCGTCCGACACCACAGATGAGCAGCTTATTGAGGCCATGCTTAAATACCCTAAGTTGATCGAACGCCCTATAGTAGTGGTAGGCGATAAAGCTGTGCTTGGCCGGCCACCAGAAAACGTTATGGAGTTACTCTAGATGTCTGATCCCTATATTTTAGTGCTGTATTACAGCCGCAATGGTCACGTCAAAATGCTTGCCGATCAACTTGCACTGGGTATCGAAAGCGCCGGGCTGGAAGCGCGCTTGCGCACGGTTCCCGCAGTGTCCACGGTTTGTGAAGCCACAGAAGCTGATATTCCCGCCACTGGCGACATCTATTGCTCTGCGGAAGATCTGGCTAACTGCGCCGGACTATTACTTGGCAGCCCCACTCGATTTGGCAATATGGCAGCGCCGCTAAAATACTTTCTCGATGGCACAGCCGGCCTGTGGATGAATGGCGCCTTAATCGATAAACCCGCGGGCGCCTTTACCTCAACTTCAAGCCTACATGGCGGTCAGGAATCGACGCTGCTGACCATGCTAATACCCCTGCTGCATCAGGGTATGTTATTTGCCGGGGTGCCTTACTCAGAGCCAGCTTTAACCAAAACCACTAGCGGCGGCACACCCTATGGTGCAACTCATGTGGAAAGCGATAGTCTCAGTAGTGAAGAAATTGCCATCTGCCATGCCCAGGGCAAACGTATTGCTTTGTTAGCGAACAAACTGTCTCGCTAACTGATCTAACAAAATAAAAGGCCTATTCATTGACCAAACTATCTATGCTCTCAATCAGCAGATTTTTAACCTTTGCCAGCTATTGGCTTTTGATGCTAACCACCGCCGCTCATCTGTGGATGCAATCTGCACCGCCAGTAATCTATGGCATCAGCCTGCTACCCCTAATGATTTTTATTCCGGGTATGCTTGCTGACCGGCTGCGCACATTAATTTGGCTGGGCTTTGTGGTGCTGCTGTATTTTTATAATGGCATACAAAATATCAGCGCGCCGGAGCCCCATATTATGGATATCATTGAGCTGATATTAACTGTTACCCTATTTTGCGCTGCCATGGTTTACGCGCGCATAAGACAGGTCAATAATCTATAAATTATTAAGGAAGAGGAATTATTATGGCTGATAAAAAACCCGGCATTATTCGTCGTATTTTCGGTTTTATAGGGAAAATTATTGCCGCTATAAGAGCCGTCATCGGGGTATTGGTTTTTGTCTTTATCGTTTCCATTATCGCCGGCATGTTTGCCGACGACCTGCAACCAATCCCCACCAAGGGTGCCCTCTATCTGGCCCCAAGTGGTTTCCTGGTCGATCAAAAAACCTATGCAGACCCGGTAGAACAGCTTCTGTCACAAAGTGGCGGTCGAGATTCTCAGACACTGGTCAGAGACATAGTTGAAGCGGTGGACACCGCGGCAACCGATAGCCGAATAACCCATCTGTTGCTAGATACTGATTACCTAGCCGGTGCTGGACTCAGCAAACTTGAGGAAATTAGTGCAGCACTGCTGCGTTTTAAAAATAGCGATAAGCCTATTATTGCCGTGGGCGATAACTTTGGTCAGCCACAGTACTATCTAGCGGCCCATGCCGATGAAATTATCCTCAACCCTATGGGAATGGTAATGCTAACTGGGTTCAGTTCCTTCGGAAGCTATTACAAGGAAGCGCTGGATAAGCTAAAAATTAATGTTCACATTTTCCGTGCCGGCGAATTTAAAAGCGCCGTGGAGCCCTATATGCGCAGCGCTATGTCTGCAGGGGTAAAACAAGAGCGCCAAGCGCTAGTCAATAGTTTATGGACCAGTTATCGCGAACGGGTTGAGACGGCGCGCGGTATGCCCGAGGGCACCATCGACCAGTTTATCGAAGATCTGGTTCCCAATCTTAAGCAAGCTGAGGGTGACGGCGCACAGTTAGCCCTGACCGAAGGTCTGGTGGATATGGTTGCTAGCCGCACGGAGACAATGGACTACCTTAATGAGGTGATTCCTGGTTCAGACGATCAGTTCGACTACATCAACCTGCGGGGCTACCTGAATAATGTTCGCCTAGCCAATATTCAAAGTAGCGCAGCCAAAAAACATAAGGTCGCCGTGGTTGTAGCCAAAGGCTCGATTTTGGATGGTGAGCAACCAGAGGGCAATGTGGGCGGTGACACCCTGGCAAATATGCTTTCCAATGTTCGGGATGATAAGGATGTTCAGGCACTGGTGTTGCGCGTCGATAGCCCGGGTGGCAGTGCCTTTGCCTCAGAAATTATCCGCGATGCACTGTCTTCGATCCGCGATAAAGGTGTACCTGTGGTGATTTCGATGGGCAGCGTGGCGGCCTCTGGCGGCTACTGGATATCCACAGATGCTGACCATGTTATGGCTCTGCCCACCACTATCACTGGCTCAATCGGTGTCTATGGAATAATCCCCACAGTTGAAGAATCAATGGCAGCACTGGGCATCTATTCCGATGGTGTAGGCACCTCTGCTGTATCCGGCATAATGCAACTCGATCGCGCCATGACAGCCCAAGCTGAGGCTATTTTCCAATCTGGCGTCGACGGCACCTATAGTCGTTTTCTGGACTTGGTTGCCAATGCTCGTGGCATGACAAAAGACCAGGTTCATGAACTGGCTCAGGGACGCGTGTGGACTGGGGAGCAAGCCTTGCAGCTGGGCCTGGTTGATGAACTGGGTGACCTAAAGGAAGCCATCGAGGTGGCTGCCGACTTAGCGGAGCTTAGCGAATACTCCGTAGATTACCGCCGCAAACCTCTTAGCGTCTATGAACAGTTTCTGTCTGAAATGAATAGTAATGTCAGTGCTTCGCTAACAGGTCTGGGGATTAATATGCAGCCTGACAGCTGGCTGCACCGTCAGGCGAAAACACTGCTGGAACCTCTTCGGATGCTAAATACACTGAACGATCCCAGAGGCATATACCTGTACTGCGAGCAATGTCCTCGCTGAGGGGTTCTCTCCCTAGCCTCTAGAGCTCTAACACTGTCTTGATAAAGGGCAGTGTTAGACGTCTCTGCTCTTGCAGAGATGCACCATCCAACCGCTCAAGTGCTGCCATTAACTGGCGACTGCTGCGCGGCAGGCGATTCAGTAAAAATATCGCCGCCTCGTCAGAGAGATACAACCCGCGCCGGCTGGCCCGGTGCTGCAAAAGTCTCCGCTGGTCTGCCTCTTTGTAACTAACCATCTGCAGAGAAACCCCAGATTTCAGACGCGATAACAGGTCAGGGAGCTCTGCGCCTAAGTCATCAGGTGCGGCATGAGCTGCGACCACCAAGCGCGTATTAGCATCCCGGCAACGGTTAAAAAAGATAAATAGAGGCTCCTGCCAATCTGCTTTGTGGGCGACCGACTGAAGATCATCTAGGCAGACCAATGTGGCAGATTCTAAACCCTCCAAAACCTGCTCTGGCGGGTAGTCTTGAAGTTCGCCCAACGGCAGGTACAGCGCACCGGCATTTCGACCCAGCGCAGTCTGCTGACAGGCCGCCTGCAATAGATGGGATAGCCCAGTACCCTCATCACCCATAAGATAGGCGTATTTTTGACCCTCGTCCTGCAATACAAAAGTAGCCAGGTGCTGAGGCGTTCCTCTGGGGGCATAAAAATTATCGAAGGTAGCCTGATCGTCTAGCGCAACAGCCAGACTTAACTGCCGAGGTTTACTCACTTGTTTATCCAATTAAATTCTAATCGTCCGGTTAAAACCGCATCTGCTGCTGTTTGACTCTCGAACCGCCCACTGCGCACCAGAGCAGAATGCAATAATTCGGCACCGCCCTCAACATCTACGGCGAGAGTTAACTGCTTGCCCTCGACAGCGAAGAGATCCAGAGAATCAACAACCTGTAGTTTTTTAAACTGTGCCAGCACCAGCTGATACTGGGTAAAAGAGCCTACCTCATTAATGGTCACCAACAGCTCGTTGGTATTTATCTGCGGCACATAGGTAAATTTGTCAGCGAGACTGTCAATCAGATCATCGACTGCAGCCGCCATAAATTCTTCACCCGCAGCACTGCGGAAATCATTGAGCTGGCGGCTATCAGCTCCCTTATAGAGCCAGGCGCCACGAACCTCGCCTGCTGAGGTGGTGTAAAAGCGCAGCGCAATCCAGCCATCAGTGTTGTAACGCTGGGATGCTGGGTCAATCAAATCGGCGCGCAGCGACCAGGCTTCATTGACAGATAGCGATAGCTGATCTTCCAAGTCAAAGCTGGGCAACATGTAGGGCATACCCCGAGCCTGCATGGCCTGATCGAAAGAGCGCAGCACCGCCTGGGCCTCTTCTGAACCTTGCTGACTACTGTACTCACCAATAAAACCACGGCCCTCTAGAGCGTCGTCGCGAATAATCCAGACTAAAAACTTTGGGCGATTGGAGGGCAATATGGGCAGCTGCGCCTGGCGAATCAACTGATCGATGGCCTGCCGCGCAAAGCTTACCTCTAGAAGAGTTTGAATATCGCCGCCTTCATCCCCAGCAGGAAGACTGCGAAACCCCACTGCGGCCACATAGGCATTGGGGTTAGTCAAAAACGGTTGGATTCTAGGTGACTGCATAATATTGCTGTTGCCAGTGAGCTTGACCATAACCTGAGCAAGCGCATCAACCACTGCAGTTTCACGAGATTCAGCTGTTTGATCTGCTACTGGCACCAGGCCGCTGTAGAGACCAGCGACCTCTTCAGCCAGTGAATGCAGGCTAAAACAAGCCAAAATCACCATTAATATCCGTTTCAACGAGTTTTCTCCAAATTAATTTGCTTCATTGTACCAGTGCTTGATGAAAATTAGACTCACCCGCACTAAAATAGCGCGCTAAAATACGCGCTTTAAACAGGAAGCCACTCCATGACCGAAAAGACTCCATCTTTGAGCTACAAAGATGCTGGTGTAGATATTGATGCCGGCAATGCCCTGATCGACAAAATTAAAGGTGCGGCCAAGCGAACCCGCCGCCCTGAAGTGATGGCCGGGCTCGGCGGATTTGGCGCGCTGTTTGAACTGCCTACTGGCTATCGCGAACCAGTTATGGTCTCAGGCACAGACGGCGTGGGCACAAAATTGCGTCTGGCACTGGATCATGGCAAACATGACACAGTGGGCATAGACCTGGTGGCCATGTGTGTCAATGATCTAATTGTCTGTGGTGCTGAGCCATTATTTTTCCTCGACTATTACGCCACCGGCAAACTGGATATAGATACTGCAGCTGCCGTGGTTAATGGCATTGCCGATGGTTGTGAGCTATCTGGTTGTTCATTAATTGGCGGTGAAACCGCTGAAATGCCTGGCATGTACGAAGGCGAGGACTATGACCTAGCAGGCTTCTGCGTTGGTATGGCGGAAAAGTCCGAGCTGATTGATGGCACCAAGGTCGCTATCGGCGATACTCTGATCGGTTTGACTTCAAGTGGCCCCCACTCCAATGGCTACTCCCTGATTCGCAAGGTTCTGGAAATCACCCACACAGACCCTGCCACCACTATGCTGGATGGCAAGCCTCTGATCGATTTGTTGATGGCACCTACTAAAATCTATGTTAAGTCTCTGCTGGGTCTTATTGCCCAGTCTCCAGTGCATGCTCTGGCCCATATTACTGGCGGTGGACTGTTGGAAAATATTCCGCGGGTACTACCAAACAACGCCACCGCGGTTATTGATACCAGGGCCTGGAGCAGACCTGCAGTCTTTAACTGGCTACAGCAGGGCGGCAATATTGAAGAGCATGAAATGCATCGCACCCTAAACTGCGGTGTTGGCATGGTCATCTGCGTGCCAGCTGACACAGCACAGACAGCATTGGAATTCCTTAACAGCCATGGCGAGGAAGCATTTATTCTCGGCACCATCGAAGAGAGCAAAACTGGGCAGGAACAGGTTCAGCTTCTTGGATTGGCTGAATGATTGATAGCTCGATGTCGGACAGCAAGCCACGTCTTGTGGTGTTGATTTCGGGCAGTGGTTCCAATCTACAATCATTTATCGACGCCTGTGCAGAGGGTAGTCTAAATGCTCAGGTCGCCGCGGTAATTAGCAATAGGGCTGGTGTTAAAGGACTGGATCGCGCGGCGGCGGCCAATATTCCCAATATCGCCATAGATCACAGAGCTTTCGATAGCAGAGAAGAATTCGATCAAAATCTCGGTGAATTAATCGATAGCTTCGCGCCAGACTTAGTGGTTCTGGCTGGCTTTATGCGCATATTAACCCCGGGATTCGTCAATCGCTTCCTGGGTAAGCTTATCAATATTCACCCCTCACTATTGCCTTCCTACCCAGGCCTCCATACTCATCAGCGCGCCATAGATGCAGGAGACAGTGAAGCTGGTGCCACAGTACATTTTGTCACTCCCGAGTTAGATGGTGGACCCTCGGTATTGCAGGCACGGGTGCCTCTATTAGCCGATGATACCGCTGATAGTCTGGCGCAACGGGTGCTAGGCTTCGAACATAGCATATACCCCAAAGTCGCCCAGTGGTTCTGTGAAGGTCGGCTGGTCATGGATAATGGTGCAGCTTATCTGGATGGCCAGTGCCTGCCAGAGCAGGGCGTAATTTTTTCTGAGAGCTCAGAACAATAATTGCTTTTATCAGTCTAAAACCACTAATCTAGTTCATCAGCAGTCTCTGCCGCCTTAACAGGGAAATTGAGTACCTCTATGACAGCGCTTACCAACAGGACGACCAGTCAGACCTCAAACCTGCGACTTGCACTAGGCTTGAGCAGCCTGATATTTGCTCTATCAGCCTGGGCGGGCGATATAAACACCTACAGTGCCAGCTATTCGGCAAAATTTAATGGCATGGAAATCGAAGCCCATCACCGTCTCGAACAGCTAGACTCTGGTCAATACCGAGAAACTCTGAAGGCAAAAAATTTCTTGGGAAAAATTAATGAGCAAGCGCTATTTGAAGTTGCCGAAAATCAGACTATTACCCCTCTGGAATATAGCTATCAGCGCTCTTTAATCGGTGTAAAACGAGCCGAGAAACAGGTTTTTAACTGGCAGGCTCAGCAGCTGCAATACAGCAAGAAAGATCAGACTAAAACTATTGAACTTCCGCCCGGCGCTCTGGATATTATTACCCATAAGGTGCAATTGCGCCGGGATTTACAGGCAGGTAAGAAGATCCTCTCCTATCCTGTTATTTCCCGGGGAAAGCTGAAACAATATGATTATCAGGTCGTCGGGAAAGAAGTATTGAACACTGCCTTAGGTCCGCTAAATACCATTCTGGTGCAGCGCATCAGGGAAGACAACAGCCGACAAACAAAGATCTGGCTCGCCACTGACTGGAATTATTTGGCGGTCAGGCTAGAACAGATTGAAGATGGCGAAAGCCACGAAATGCGAATTATAAATGGGCAGGTTGATAATAGACCTGTGCTTCCCTTAGAGACTGTGACAGAGAAATAAGTATGGCACACACACCCAACAAATCCGGCACCAGTAAATTTATCCTTGTTCTTGGCACAGTCGCCGCCGTGGCAGTTATTGGCGGAGTTCTCTATCAGGCTCAGGATAGCTCGCAACTAGATGATCTCGAGCTGCTGGGAGTGATTCCCGAACAACCTGTTGTTGAAGCAGCCATTGAACCGCCGCCTGTTCCGGAGGCCAGTATTCCAGAACCCGAACCCGAGCCTACCCCTGACACTAAGCCCGCCCCACAGTCAGTGATGAAAGCGCCCAAACTACCAAAATTGGATAATAGCGACGAATTTGTTCGCGAGCGCATTCTGCTTATAAAGCATCAACCTGACCTAGAACTATGGTTGAACACCGACGACTTGATCCGCCGCACCTCAAGCTATTTGGATGGCTTGTCTCGAGGGGTGGTACTCAGCAAGATTTTTCCCCTCAGCGCGCCACAGGGAAACTTTACGACCCATCGCGATGGCACGGTTATCTGGCTAAACGCCGGCAACTACGAACGCTACAATGACACGGTTGCTGTTTTGAGCACATTGGATATGAACTCTATGGCCCAGATGTTTCACTTTGTTCGGCCACTACTAGAGAGCGCCTTTGCGGAGATGGGATACCGCCCCAGGCAGATGGACGGCATTATTCTGCAAGCTATAGACAATATTTTGCAGACGCCAGTTATCGCGGAGCCAATTCAACTGACCCGAGATTCAGTGACTTATAAATATGCAGACCCAGAGTTGGAAGCACTGCTGCCGATTCAAAAACAGCTGCTGCGCACCGGGCCAGAAAATACTCAGCGCCTGCAGCAACAAGCCAAGGCGCTTCGCAAGGCGTTACTTAACCCCTAGGTCTTGGGAAGGGTTACTCCAGTTTGACCCTGATACTTGCCGCCGCGGTCTGCGTACGATGTTGCGCAGACTTCGTCTGACTCAAAGAACAGCATCTGCGCCACACCTTCATTGGCATAAATTTTTGCCGGGAGGTTGGTGGTGTTGGAAAATTCCAGTGTTACATGACCTTCCCACTCCGGTTCAAGCGGGGTGACATTCACGATGATGCCGCAACGCGCATAGGTCGATTTGCCCAGACAGATTGTCAGTACCGAGCGTGGAATCTTGAAGTACTCAACCGTTCGAGCCAGGGCAAAGCTGTTGGGTGGAATAATGCAGTAGTCGCCCTTCATATCCACAAAAGAGTCATTATCGAAATTCTTAGGGTCTACAGTTTTGGAGTGAACATTGGTAAACACCTTAAACTCATCGGCACAGCGCACATCATATCCATAGCTTGAAGTGCCATAGGAGATCACCCGTTCATCTCCGGCGTAGCGAACCTGACCGGACTCAAAGGGCGCGATCATTTGCTGTTGCTCTGCCATACGGCGAATCCAGTGATCTGACTTAATGCTCATTTAGGTTAACTCCAAGGCTTCAGATTGATTTTTTAATAAGGCCGGTATCATACCGATTTACGCTGTCTGGGCAATAGACTGTGGGCAGTAATATCTGCCTTCGCTACTGAAAAACAATCTCCGGCCCTGCGCCACCCCCGGAGGCTTCCAACTCGGTAATCACCGACTGGGCAATCTGGCAATAATATTGCGCTATGGCACCATCAGCCTGCGCCACGACCGTCGGCAAGCCGCGATCACCATTCTCACGAATCGATCGATCCAGCGGCAGACTGCCCAATAGCTGGGTCTTATACTGCTCCGCCACATTGGCACCGCCACCATCACCAAAAATCGCTTCGTTGTGGCCGCATTTGGAACAGATATGCATGGCCATATTCTCAACAATACCCAGCACCGGAATCTTCACCTTTAAAAACATCTCAATACCCTTTTTGGCATCCAGTAGTGCAATATCCTGTGGCGTAGTGACAATCACGGCGCCAGATACCTGAGCTTTTTGCGCCAGGGTTAACTGAATATCGCCGGTGCCCGGTGGCATATCTACCACTAAAATATCCAGCTCACCCCACATTGTCTGACCCAGAAGCTGTTGCAGTGCCCCGGCGGCCATAGGCCCGCGCCAGGCCATTGGAGTTTGGTCGGTAACCAAATACGCCATGGACATAGTCTTTAGGCCATGGGCTTCAATTGGAGCAAAGTGTTTTTCGTCGGCAGCTGCGGGACGAGTGCCTTTGGGCACACCCAGCATCATAGCGATGCTTGGGCCATAGATATCGGCATCCAGCAGACCAACCTTTTTACCTGCTTTCTGCAGCGCCAGTGCCAGATTAACGGCGGTGGTCGACTTGCCCACCCCGCCTTTACCAGAGGCAACTGCGACAATGTATTTCACCTGATCTAACACTAAATCACTCCAATCATCATTAATTTTGCGGATACGGCCAATCACCGGTATTTAGAGCAGTAATTGCCCGTGAAAAGTTGGCGTAAAATCGCTATAGTTGCGGCTTGTATTCAATGCCTCATAAAAGAATCTGAACCATGTCATCAAAACGCCAAATACTGGTAACCAACGCCCTGCCCTATGCCAATGCTGCATTGCATCTTGGCCATATATTGGAATATACCCAAACTGATGTCTGGGTGCGCTTCCAACGAATGCGTGGGCACGAATGTTACTATGTTTCCGCTGACGATGCCCATGGAACTGCAATCATGCTCAAGGCAGATGAAAAAGGCATTAGCGCCGAGCAACATATTGCTGATATGCGCGCCATTCACGAAGCTGACTTTAAAGATTTTTTGATTGGGGTGGATAACTACCACAGCACCCATTCTGAAGAAAATCGCGAGCTGTCTGAACTGATCTACAATCGCCTTAACGACAATGGACATATTGCAAAGCGCGACATTACCCAAGCCTTTGATCCGGAGAAAAATCTGTTTTTGGCAGATCGCTATATCAAAGGTATCTGCCCCAAATGTAAGACCGATGACCAGTATGGCGACAACTGTGAAGCCTGTGGCGCAACCTACTCACCTACAGATCTGATCGACCCGGTATCTGCTATTTCCGGGGCCACCCCCATTGAGAAAGAGTCGACCCATTACTTCTTTAAGCTACCAGAATTTACTGAGTTCTTACAGGAATGGACCCGCAGCGGCGCAGTGCAAACAGAGGTTGCTAATAAGCTGGGCGAATGGCTGGACAGTGGCTTGCAGGAATGGGATATCAGCCGCGATGCCCCTTACTTTGGCTTTCAAATTCCCAACGCACCAGGCAAATACTTTTATGTGTGGCTGGATGCGCCGATTGGCTATATGGCCGCCTTCAAAAATCTCTGCGACCGGGATGGTATCGACTTTGATCATTACTGGGCGGCGGATACAACTACCGAGCTGTACCATTTTATCGGCAAGGATATTGTTAACTTCCACGCTCTGTTCTGGCCAGCCATGCTCAAGAGTGCAGACTACCGCACCCCAAGCAAAGTCTGCGTACATGGTTTTGTGACGGTTAATGGCAAAAAGATGAGCAAGTCCCGAGGCACCTTTATCAATGCACGCTGCTATCTGGACCATTTAAACCCGGAATACCTGCGCTATTACTATGCATCAAAACTGTCTGGCTCAGTCGAAGATATCGACCTGAATCTGGAGGACTTTGTGCAGAAGGTCAACAGTGATCTGGTTGGCAAGGTCGTGAATATCGCCAGCCGCTGCGCCAAGTTTGTGGCCAATGGCAATGACGGCGTGCTATCGGGCAATATTGAAAACTCTGCTCTTTGGGAACAGGTCAGTGGTGCTGCGGATACCATTGCGGAACATTATGAAAATCGCGACTACGGCAAAGCCATTCGCGAAATAATGGCTCAGGCCGATGCCGCCAATGAATATATTGCCGCCAAAGAACCCTGGAAACTGAACAAGGTCGAAGGCGAGCACCAGGAAGTGCAGGATATTTGCTCATTGGGTATTAATTTATTCCGTGTACTGCTGGGCTATCTGAAGCCGGTGCTGCCCGCGATGGCCGCCGATGGCGAAGCTTTTCTGAATGATTCTTTGAACTGGGATAGCCTGCAACAGCCATTGACCGAACATAAAATCGAGCCCTTTAAACCGCTGATGCAGCGCATCGAGAAAGGTCAGGTGGACGCTATGGTAGACGCCAGCAAAGAAGAAGCCGCTCAAGCCGCCGCGCCAAAACTGGAAGGTCCATTGGCCGATGAGCCAATTGCTGATGAAATCAATTTTGATGATTTTATTAAAGTGGATCTGCGTGTGGCACGGATTGTTAAAGCCAGTCATGTGGAGGGCGCAGAGAAATTGCTCCAGCTGACATTGGATATTGGTGGCGAAACCCGCAATGTATTCTCTGGAATCAAGTCGTCCTACAAGCCAGAAGACTTAGAAGGTCGATTGACGGTTACGGTGGCCAATTTAGCCCCGCGCAAAATGCGTTTTGGAATGTCAGAAGGCATGGTGCTGGCGGCGGGCGATAATCAGGGTATCTATTTGCTGGAACCGGATTCTGGTGCGCTGCCGGGTCAGAGAGTGACCTAAATTTAGACATCAAGAGTATTTATTAGGTAGATCAAAAAGTACTAAAGCCCCACCCCAT
Organism: uncultured Porticoccaceae bacterium; assembly: GCA_965656965.1. Lineage (GTDB taxonomy): Bacteria > Pseudomonadota > Gammaproteobacteria > Pseudomonadales > Porticoccaceae > HTCC2207. The sequence continues at coordinate 76,212 of CBFHMK010000007.1, read as the reverse complement.
TTATATTGAATCAAAGGACTTGATTCTAGGATAATGGGCCACTAATCAAACCATGTGCAGGCTATGCAAGAATTTGCTGTTATTCTGGTCAGCTCTATTCTGATCAACAACTATGTTCTAGTGCAGTTCCTTGGGCTGTGCCCCTTTATGGGCGTGTCTACAAAACTGGAATCCGCTATCGGTATGTCGGCAGCGACTACCTTTGTGCTGACTCTCACGGCCATGGCGAGCTATATAGTCGATGTTTTGGTGCTGATGCCCCTGGGTCTTATCTATCTGCGCACTATCGCCTTTATTTTGGTGATTGCTGCCGTGGTGCAGTTCACCAAGATGTTTATCGAAAAAACCAGTCCATTGCTGTATCGAGTGCTGGGCGTCTTTCTACCGCTGATTACTACCAACTGCGCAGTACTGGGTGTAGCTTTGCAGAATGCCTCCAAAGATCTTAACTTTATGCAGTCATCGCTGTACGGCTTTGGCGCTGGCGCTGGCTTTTCTCTGGTACTAATTTTCTTCTCTGCCATGCGCGAGCGATTAGCGGCTGCAGATATACCTGCGCCCTTTGAGGGTGCAGCCATTGCCATGATTACGGCCGGCCTCATGTCACTCGCCTTTATGGGCTTTAGTGGATTGGTTTAAATGATAGAAGCCATTGCCCAACAACCTATACTTGCCGCCCTGGTTGCGCTGGTCGGGCTCGGCATTCTGTTTGGTGCCCTGTTGGGATTTGCTGCGGAAAAATTTAAAGTCGAAGGCGATCCAATTGTCGAACAGCTAGATGAGCTGCTGCCACAAACCCAATGTGGGCAGTGTGGCTTTCCCGGCTGCAGACCCTACGCAGAGTCTATTGCCAATGGTGATGCAATCAACAAATGTCCTCCTGGCGGTCAGGCGACAATCAATGCTATTGCCAAACTGCTCGACGTACCGGCACCAGACCTGGATGCCGAACATGGTGAAGAAGCCGATATTAGAACCGTGGCCTATATTCGCGAAGACGAATGTATAGGCTGCACCAAATGTATCCAGGCCTGTCCTGTTGACGCCATATTGGGTGCCGCAAAGCTAATGCACACCGTGATCGCCGACGAATGCACCGGCTGTGACCTCTGCGTAGAGCCCTGCCCTGTAGACTGTATCGATATGTTGCCAGTTGAAGAAACCATCAAAGAATGGCATTGGCCCGCACCCCCGGCGACCGTAGATTTAATCGCCTCTGACCGGAGAGCCCTAGCATGAAAACATGGGTAACTCCCGGTGGCGTGCATCCCCCCGAAAATAAGCATCAGTCTCTGACCCTGCCCATAGGCGTATTGCCGCTGCCAGAAACCCTGCTGATTCCGCTGAGCCAGCATATCGGTGCGCCAGCCAAGCCCTGTGTGCAGATCGGTCAGTCTGTTCTCAAAGGTCAAAAAATCGCCGACGCATCAGGTCCAGTCTCTGTGCCTATGCATGCACCAACCTCTGGGACCATTGGCGCTATCGAACACAGACCCATTGCCCATTCCTCAGGCATGCTGGCTCCCTGTATCGAAATTATCCCGGATGGCAAGGAGCAGTGGATTGAGCATTCAGGTATAGAGGATTACGAACACGCCTCTCCCAGCACATTATTAAAGGCTATTAGTGAAGCTGGTATTGCTGGCATGGGCGGTGCAGGCTTTCCCTCTGCGGTAAAGCTTAGCCCAGGTCACCAGCGGCCTATTAATACGCTAATTATCAATGCCACCGAATGTGAGCCCTATATTACCGCCGATGACTCGGCCATTCGCGAAAGGGCTCAAGAGATTGTTCAGGGAATCAGTATTCTAAGCCACATTCTCGGCAACCCGAGCAATATTTTAATTGGTATCGAAGACAATAAACCTGAGGCTATAGCCGCACTGCAGCCCCATATTGAGGATACAGGTATCCAGGTGGTTTCCTTCCCGACCAAGTACCCCTCAGGTGGTGAGAAGCAGCTGATCTATATATTGACTGGCCAGGAAATCCCCAGCGGCCAACTGCCCGCCGATATTGGAATGGTCTGTATCAACATAGGTACCACCTTTGCCATTAAGCGAGCCATCATTGATGGGGAGCCATTAATTTCTCGAGTAACCACCATGACCGGTGATGCCTGCGGAATTAACCGCAACTATGAGACCTTAATCGGTACTCCAGTAAGCCATATGCTCGCAAACAGCGAGTTTAGCGAAGATGCCTGCAGTCGACTGGTGATGGGTGGCCCGATGATGGGCTTTAGCCTGACCAGTGCCGATGTCCCTATAGTTAAAACTACTAACTGCATACTGGCGCCCAGCTATCAGGAAATACCGGAAGATGAACCGGCCCAGGCCTGCATTCGCTGCGGCATGTGTGCCGAAGCCTGTCCAGTATCACTGCTGCCTCAACAACTGTTCTGGTATTCCCAGGCCAAAGATTACGAGCGTCTTGAAGCCCATAATCTTTTTGACTGTATTGAATGCGGCGCCTGCTCCTATGTCTGTCCCAGCAATATTCCGCTGGTCCAGCACTATCGACACAGCAAAGGTGAAATTCAAAAATCCCGTGCCGAAAAGATTAAATCAGACCATGCTCGTGAACGCTTTGAGTTCCACCAACAGCGCATCGAACAGGCTGAAAAAGACAAAGAGGCCAAGCGTGCAGCTCGTCGTGAAGCTGCAGAACAAGCCAAGGCCAAAACTACAGCCAGCGCAGATTCACCAGCCCCGGGTTCAGCCGCCGATATTATTGCCGCGGCCCAGGCTCGAGCTGCCGCCAAAAAGATCAGCCCAGAACAACAGCGCGCTAAATTTGAACGCTCTATTGCCGGTGCTGAAATGCGCGTCACCACGGCTGAAGAGAAACTTGCAGAAGCTGACGACAGCCGCAGCCCAGAGCAGGAAAATATACTGCAGGCCGCGGTAGAGTCAGCCAAACAGAAGCTCGAACAGGCTAGGCTGCGCCTGACAGAGCACAATCAAGCCCATAATGGGGAGCAGGTAGACTAATGGCCTTTAAGCAGATTACCTCACCCCATGCTCATGCTGCGCAAAGCACCTCCAATGTGATGCAACTGGTACTCTGGGCCACGATTCCAGGGCTGGTTGCTCTGACCATCCACTTCGGCTGGGGCAGCCTAATTAATGTCGTGCTGGCTACGGTTACTGCGGTGGTAGCCGAAGCTCTGATAATCAAACTGCGCGACAGGCCTCTGGGCTTCTACCTAAAAGATTACAGTGCAGTAGTCACCGCAGTATTGCTGGGGCTGTCCCTACCACCCTTAGCAGCCTGGTGGGTAGTGGTGATAGGTAGTTTATTTTCTATTGTGATTGCCAAACAGCTCTATGGCGGTCTGGGCTACAACCCCTTTAACCCGGCAATGGTGGGTTATGTGGTATTGCTGATCTCTTTCCCTATTCAGATGACCACCTGGGTAACACCACTGGCTCTGCTACCCGAGGGAGTTTCCCACCCTGATTTACTAGACTCATTGCAAATTGTATTTACAGGCTTAAGCCCTGCCGACGGCGTGACTGGGGCAACGCCACTGGATAGCTTTAAATATGCTGATGGCCTCTTAGTTGAGCAGATCTATGCCCAAAACCCCCTATTTAGCGAAGCCGGGATTGCTGGGGTCGGCTGGGAGTGGGTCAATATGGGCTTTTTGATCGGTGGCCTAGTGCTACTTGGCAGCAAGACCTTTACCTGGCATGGCCCGATTGCCATGCTGGCAGCTATTGCGCTGATGTCAGCTCTGTTCTGGGATGGCGGCAGCTCAGATAGCCCGGGCTCACCCCTGATGCATCTATTTAGTGGTGCCAGCATGATGGGTGCATTTTTTATTATGACAGACCCGGTATCCAGCGCTGTCAGCAATCGCGGTCGTTTGATTTACGGCGCGCTGATTGGCCTGTTGGTCTATATTATTCGTGCCTGGGGCACCTACCCAGATGCTGTTGCCTTTGCAGTGCTGCTGGCCAATTTCGCCGCACCCTTTATCGACAACTACACATTGCCACGCACCTATGGCCATACAGATAGACGTCGTGCCACAGAAAAAGAGGAAGGCTAATGACCTTACAGTCGATCCGCCTTAATAGTATTTTGCTGGCCAGCTTTGCGCTTGTCACTGCGATTATTTTGGCCTCCACAGATTCTCTGACCAAAGATCGCATTGCTGCCTCAGAGCGTGCCGCTGCTCAACGAGCACTGCTGGAAATTATTCCTCTAGAGCGCCACAACAATGACCTATTGATGGATGTGCAGGTTATTCCAGAGAACTACTGGGCTGCGCTCGGGCTTAAAAAAGGCGGCGAGATTCATATAGCCCGTGATAAGGGTCAGCCGGTTGCTGCCATTATTCCCACAGTGACCAAAGATGGTTACAGCGGCAATATAGGTATGATTGTTGGCGTTAACTTTGATGGCACCATTGCCGGAGTCCGAGTAGTTGAGCACAAAGAGACGCCTGGGCTAGGTGACAAAGTAGATCTGAAAAAGAGCGATTGGATACTAGCCTTTAATGGCAAGTCGCTCAGGGACCCACAACCCTCAGGCTGGGATGTAAAAAAGAATGGTGGTGAGTTCGACCAGTTTACTGGTGCTACTATTACCCCAAGAGCCGTAATTTATCAGATTGCAGAAGTGCTGGAGTATTTCAATCAAGACAGTGATCGGCTATTGGCAGAGGCCGCGCAGCAGCAATCTCATAGTGAGCAAAATCATGAGTGATGTAACAGTCGCAAAAGTCGCCAAAAACGGTCTTTGGACCAACAACCCGGCACTGGTGCAGCTACTGGGCCTGTGCCCACTATTGGCTGTCACCGGCACAGTGGTCAATGCCCTGGGGCTAGGTATCGCCACTCTCGCTGTACTAATTGGCTCCAACACCATAGTCTCGCTGATTCGCAATCATGTTAGTGATGCTGTGCGCCTGCCTGCTTTCGTTATTATTATCGCCGCCTTTGTTACCTGCGCCGAACTTTTGATGAAGGCCTACACCTATGAGCTGTATCAAATACTGGGCATCTTTATTCCACTAATTGTTACCAACTGTGCCATCCTCGGCCGGGCTGAAGCCTTTGCCAGCAAGCAGACTGTCGGCATGGCGGCCTTTGATGGGCTTATGATGGGTCTGGGTTTTCTGGCAGTTCTAGTCGCACTGGGTGGCATAAGAGAGCTGTTAGGTCAGGGCACAGTACTGGCCGATATGCAGCTACTCTTTGGTGCCGGCGCTACCGATTGGGTTATGCGCCCCTTTGGCGACGGCTATAGTTTCCTGGTGATTATCTTGCCGCCAGGGGCATTCTTGGTTACTGGGTTTTTAATCGCCATCAAAAATGCCATTGACGCTGCCAACAAGCGTCGCATTGATGCGCAAAAACAGGTCCCAGTGAAAGGTGCCAAACGCATACGCACTACAGGCCATATAACCTAGAAATTAATCTGCTATAACAGTGTCAAAAGGATAGCGGTAAAAAAGGACGTTGCACATCATGAGCAGGACCGGCGCCCAACTAGTGCGTTATGCACTGGAGCAACTCAACATCAATCAGGTTTTTGGTGTTCTGGGTGCTGCCAACCGTGAAATCTATTCCGAACTCAATCGCTCTGGGCAAATCACGGCCCATCTAGTTAACCAGGAACTTAGCGCTGCCTTTATGGCAGATGCCATAAGTCGCACTGCAGAGCCTGATAGTCAGAGCAGGGCTATTGGCACCATGCTTATCAACTCCGATGCCATTATTAGTCAGGGCCTGGCCGAGGCATTTACCTCTGGGGTGCCCATGCTCATCATTGCCGGAGCACTAGACAGCCATGGTCAGCAGATTAACGCCCTACCCATGCTAAGGCCAGTAACTAAAGCCTGCCTCAAAGTCAGCGATCTCGAAGATATTGTCAGCAGTATTTTCGAAGCCTATCAGCTATCCACCACAAACAAACCTGGTCCCGTATATGTGGAGATTTCTGCACAACTGCAGATGCATGAAGGCGATATCCATGAACCATTGCCACTGCACCTTTCAGCAGCTAACCAACCCCAGCTAGATCAGGAAAAGGTCGATAGTATTGCCCAGACATTAATAGCATCGGAGAGTCCCGCGCTGTTCGCAGGCTGGTCTGCTGTCCCCATGCAGATTGACCTGATTAATCTGGCAGACGCCCTGGCTGCACCTGTATGCACCTCATTGCAGGGCATTAGTGCCTTTCCTGCCAACCATCCGCTACATGCGGGGCTGCTGACTAATCCCAGTGCAAAGCGCAGCCTAAAAGACTGCGACTGCCTATTAGTGATAGGCCAAAGCAACGAGGATCTGAACTATCTCGAACTGCCAGAACAGCTACTATATCTCGAGCCAGACGCCATAAAAGCGCTGCTCTACAGGCTGCAAGAACTCCAGAGTCAGGCAACCGAAGAAATAGCCCTCAGGCTGGAAGCCAGGGCTAAAACCATAGCGAAATACAAGACCGAACTGCGTGATGGCTGGCTGCAGCACAACAGCAAAGGCCTAGTAAACCCCGCGGTATTTTTTAATGCACTAGCTAAATATATGGATAGTCAGGCCATAGTGGTCACCGGCCATGGTACCCATCGGACACTAGCCGCAGAGCTGCTACCTATTAACAGTCCCAGAGGCTTTATCTGCCCCACCAGCTTTAATGCTATGGGTTACTCAGTGCCGGCAGTTAATGCCATCAAACTGGCTAATCCAAACAAACAGGTGGTAGGCATAGTTGGCGATGGCGCGATGATTATTAATGGCATGGAAGCGCTGACTGCCGCCCGTGAAAAACTGGGTGCTATCTACTGTCTGTTCAACAACAGTAAAGTCAGTACCGGAAAAAATACCGGCCATATCAACTGGGGAGCCTTTGCTGAGGCAATAGAATGCGGCTACTTCCCAGTTATCAACAATCAGGGTATCGACACCATAGTGCGCCGTGCACTGGAAACCGCCGCCCAGGGACAGCCGGTAATAATAGAGGTCTGTATCGACTACAGTCGCAGAAGTTTCTATGCAGAGCACCTAGAAAAAATTCAGCAGGCACGACTTCCCGGAAGAGATAAACTGGGTATGGTTAAGCGCGCAATTGTACGCAAAATAATGGGGGAGAGATCTCGCTAGTAGCTGTCCAGGTCCTTGGCGAATAGCATTTCAATATTGCGAAACGCCTTAAACTCCAAATGGTTGTTGCTGGGGTCTCTGACAAATAAAGTCGCCTGCTCACCTGCCCGTCCCTCGAAGCGGACATAGGGCTCAATCACAAACTCAATACCATTGGCCTTCATCATCTCTACAGCCCGCTCATACTGCTCCCATTCCATAATTACGCCAAAGTGCGAGGCAGGCACAGCATGGCCGTCTACCGCATTGGTGACAGCCGAAGGGTGATCTTCAGGGGCAACTAAATGAGCGACTAGCTGGTGACCAAAGAAATCAAAATCGATCCAGCGGTCCGATTCACGACCAGTGGTGCAGCCAAGAACACCGCTGTAAAAATCGCGGGAGGCTTCCAGATCAGTGACTGGGAAAGCGAGATGGAAACGGGGATAGCTGGGCTTAGTCATGACACCAGTATATTTCAAAAAGTGCTCAAAATATCATCTGGGAGTCATTATTTGGCGCCATTAATATTCTCTGGCTATTATTTAAGGTCGAAGTTTATTAATGGCAAGTCAGTCTATATGAAGTCGACTCTAATACTGACCAAAAGTCTCCAACATCAGAGCTACACTAGGCTAACCACCGGCCTTCTAATTCACCAGGGCAGCCCATCCAGGTCGACATTGCCCCCAGTCAAAATAATCGCCACGCGCTTATCTTGAAACTGCTCAGGCTGATCCATAATAGCGGCCAATGGCACAGCACAGGAAGGCTCTACAATCACTTTAAGTCGGGTCCAGATTAAACGCATGGCTTCCACTATACGCTCTTCGGAACAGAGCAAAATGTCATCCACAGTTTCGCGCATCACCTCAAAATTGCGCACCCCCACTGTGGCGCGCAGACCATCGGCGATAGTGTTAGGGCTATATTCGGCCAGCCTTTGGCCCCGCCGCAGTCCAAGCCAGGCATCTTTGGCCTGCTCTGGTTCTGCACCTATTACCTGGGCATTGCTCAGGGCTTTTACACAGATACCAGTGCCACCCAGTAGTCCACCACCGCCCACCGGGGCCATCACAATATCCACTGGCTCTTCGATCTGCTCTAACAGCTCCAGCGCGGCAGTACCCTGCCCGGCAATAATCGCGTCGCTGTCATAGGGGTGAACCAATGTACTGTCCTGTTCTGACACAAGCCTGGTTACTGTGTCTTCCCTTGCGGCCATGGTGGGCTCGCAGAGTTCTATATGGGCACCATAACCCGCAACCGCATCTTTCTTTACCTGGGGAGCATTCTCTGGCATCACCACGGTGCAGGGGGCACCACGCAGGGCAGCGGCCCAGGCCAGTGCGGCGCCATGATTGCCGGAGGAATGGGTGATCACACCTTTTTGCAGACTGGCCTCATCCATTGAAAACACAGCATTACAGCCACCCCGTGCTTTAAAGGCGCCAATTTTTTGAAAATTTTCTGCTTTGAAATAGAGTTCGCAGCCGATCATTTGATTAAGCAGCTGGCTTTGCAAAATGGGCGTGCGATGAATATGGGGCGCTATGCGCTTATGGGCTTGGTGAATATCTTTAATGGTTAATTCCATGCTGCCAGTTTAGTCTAATTAAGGCGATGCTGGCGACTAAAACAAATGGTTTGCAATCGGCAAATTTGCCATATACTTGGTAGTAAAAGCAGCAGGTTACAGATCTAAAAAGGAATATGCATGATCAGGGTTTGTGTTTTTGATGGTACCGATATCGCTGTGGGCGGCACAGAGCTTATTACCTTACCTCTACCCAAGGGGTCATCATTGTGGATTGATATTTACAATGAAACCGCAGGTGCTGAGGAGATAATCTTTGATCAGTTTGGCTGCCACCCACTCTGTATTCAAGACGCACGCCGTGAGCGCCATCCACCAAAAACCGAGCACTTTAAAGATCAGTCATTTGTGTTGCTGCGGGCGCTCAATTCAGTATCTGAGGGGCTGTCTTTTGAGACCCAGCAAGTAGCTTGCTTTGTTGGTTCAAACTTTTTAATTACGCGCCACGATCAGCCCTCTGGGATTATTGATAACTGGTGGAACTTTGGTGATGTTGAGGGCCCTATGGCAAAAGGACCCTGGGTGTTGTTTGCGGCCATTACCAATAGCATGGGGCTGGCGTATATAGATATGCTGTTGGAGTTTGAACCCACTTTGTCCGGCTTTGAGGATTCGCTGCTGGATTCCCCCAGCGATGAGTTGCTGCGTGAACTAATTACCTGCAAAACCTCGTTGCGCAAACTCAAGCGCATGCACAGTTACCATGACAGTGCCTACGCAGAGTTGCTGCAGCACTTCGATAATGACAATCTAACCTTTGCTGAGTCGCGCCATGCGGTCACCGATGTCTATGAAAAGTTTGAGCGTCTGCACAGCCTGTCATCTCTGTATTATGATCTCGCGGGAGATCTGATTGATGGACATATATCCCTTACCTCCCACAAACTCAATGACACCATGCGCATACTCACAGTGGTGACTGCTATCTTTGTGCCTCTGGGTTTTCTGGCTGGCCTGTATGGCATGAATTTCGATAATATGCCGGAGTTACATCAGCCCAATGGTTATTTTATTTTGGTGGGCTTAATGGCCACCATTGCTGCAAGTCTGGTGGTTCTGTTTAAAAGGAATAAATGGCTGTGATGGAAAAGATTGAATACTGGCTGACATTACCGATTATACAAATCGGTGATTTTTCACTGCGTCTGGCTGACCTGGCGTCTGCCTTGGGCATTATTATTGTCACCATGATTGTGTCTCGGCTTCTAACTCGCGCGGCCACTGTGGCAGGCAAGCGCAGCCGCGCTAAAGATCAAAACATCTATGTTGTTAATCGGGTACTAAAATATCTGGTTTATGCTCTGGGCATTTTTATGGCTCTGTCGGTGCTGGGTTTTAGTTTTGATAAGCTGGCCATTATCGTCGGCGCATTGGGTGTAGGAATTGGCTTTGGTTTGCAGTCTATTGTGAACAACTTTGTCAGCGGCATTATTATTCTGTTTGAGAAGTCTCTGCGGGTGGGGGATTTTATTGAGCTGCCCAATGGTCTGCTCGGAGAAGTGCGGGAAATTAATATCCGTAGCACTTTGATTCGCACATTAGACAATGCCGATATCCTGGTGCCCAACTCAGACTTTATCACTAATCAGGTAAATAACTGGACTCTGAATGATGATGTCCGGCGCTTTACCATTAACTTCAGTGTGGCCTATGGCAGTGATTTGGATCTAGTTAAAAAAGCTGGTCTGGAAGCGGCGCATACTGTCGAACATACATTGCAGCGCCCGGGGCTGATGCCGGATATTCTGGTGCGTGAACTGGGGGCTTCTGGTGTGGAATGTATGCTGTCGGTGTGGACTGAAGGTGATCTGGTAAAGCGCCCCGGGCTAATAACCTCTACTTATCTGACGGCCATCTACAATAGCTTGCGCGAGCATGGCCTGGAGATTCCATTCCCACAGATGGATGTGCATATGCGCAGTTAAGAATTTTTACCTAATAAAAAAGCCGCTCAATTGAGCGGCTTTTTTATTGCTGTCACAGGCTTACAGATATTTACTTAAGATCGCGGCCGCGGTTGGCTGCAATTCTTAAACGCAGAGCGTTCAGCTTAATAAACCCTTCAGCATCGGCCTGATTGTAGGCACCGCCGTCATCATCAAAGGTCGCGATATTGGCATCAAACAGACTGTCATCGGACTTGCGGCCTACAACGCTAACATTGCCTTTGTAGAGTTTAACGCGAACATCACCATTAACCACATCCTGGGTCTGATCGATGGCGCTCTGCAGCATCAGGCGCTCTGGTGCCCACCAGTAGCCGTTGTAAATCAGCTTGGCGTACTTGGGCATCAACTCATCTTTCATATGAGCCACTTCGCGATCCAGTGTCAGTGACTCTATGGCGCGATGGGCTTTCATCATTACGGTGCCGGCCGGCGTTTCATAGCAGCCGCGAGACTTCATACCCACATAGCGGTTTTCAACAATATCCAGTCGGCCTACACCATTGGCGCCAGCCACCTTATTTAAATATTCAATCACTGTGGCCGCTGACATGGCTTCACCATCAATGGCGACAATATCGCCCTTCTGGTAAGTGATGGTCATATAAGTGGCCTGATCTGGGGCCTCTTCCGGGGACACTGTCCAGCGCCACATTTCATCTTCAGCTTCGGACCAGGGGTCTTCCAGATTACCGCCCTCATAGGAGATATGCAGCAGATTGGCATCCATAGAGAAGGGGGATTTTTTGCCACGCTTCATCTCGACGGGAATCTTGTGCTCGGCACAGTAGTCCATCAACTTATCGCGAGAGTTTAGATCCCATTCGCGCCAGGGGGCAATCACTTTGATGCCTGGCTTTAAGGCGTAAGCACCCAGCTCAAAACGCACCTGGTCATTACCTTTGCCAGTGGCGCCATGGGAGATGGTATCGGCGCCAGTTTCATTGGCGATTTCAATCAAGCGTTTGGCGATCAGTGGGCGAGCGATAGAAGTGCCCAGCAGGTATTCACCTTCATAAATAGTGTTGGCGCGGAACATTGGAAATACGAAATCCCGAGCGTACTCTTCCCGCAGGTCGTCGATATAAATTTCCTTAACACCCAGTGCTTCCGCTTTGGCGCGAGCGGGTTCTACTTCTTCACCCTGGCCGATATCGGCGGTAAAGGTAACCACTTCACATTGATATTCTTCCTGCAGCCATTTGACGATGACTGAGGTATCCAGACCGCCAGAGTAGGCGAGAACAACTTTATTAACCGATGACACTTTGCTAATTCCTTTGCTGGGGAAAACGGGAGCGAATTCTACCCTAAATTGATCGCTTTGTGTGCCGTTTAAGCCTGCAGGGCCCTAATCGCCTCTAGTTCCTCGGGATTAAATAATTCATAGCCCTGCGATGCAAACGCCTGTAATTCTTGGTCTGTAGGAAATGTGAAGTACCCGGGCTCGCCGTGCTGGGGCTGGCCCTGCAGCGCTATTCCTGCCTCGAGACTCTGCACTGCACTAACCAGTTGCTGGCAGCCAGCCCTGTAGAGATTTAATACATTCAGCAGATAAGAGCTGGTTTTTTGCATGGGGATTTTCGCAATGGAAAGAATATCGCCGGTATCTATACCGCTATCTTGAATAAAATGCAGGGTCGACCCTATCTCGGTATCACCGTTGACCATGGCTCTGCAGGTCGCCATAACGCCGCGATAATCTGGCAGCACCCCAGAGTGCAAATTAATCACCCCATGCTCAGGAATAGCAATTAGCTGATCGCCGATAATTAACCCAAAGCGTATCGAGAGAATAAGGGCTGGGGCTGTAGCCTCAATTCGTGCCAACCCCTCAGGGCTATTCACCTGATTATCCAGATCCGCAAACCCTTGTAGGCGGCAACCAGCCAAGGCCGCCAGTTCATCAAAACTATATTGACTGTTGGCTATTAGCTGCCTTTCAAAGGCACTCAACTCCAGCAGGGGTTGCGGTAAGCTATGGTCTCCGCCCACTTTTTCAGAGATAAAAATACTTAGACTATGGTGGCTGAGCATTTTTATCAGCCGACTCAATGCTATATGGCTGGCGAGGTCACGGTTGGTGAGAATTGTTATATTCATAGGCTTACTTTTTCACAAATACTCGTATGAAGCCACTGTTTCCGGTAGCATTCACATTCTAATTGCGGACGCTACTTTTCATGGATCAAATCAGCATTCTCCAACCTGACGATTGGCACCTTCATCTGCGTGATGGCAGTGCGCTTGAGACCACAGTACCGGCTGCGGCACGGGGCTTTGCTCGGGGTATTATTATGCCCAATCTGACCCCGCCGGCCACTACGGTAGCTGGAGCTGCTGCCTACAGAGAACGTATTTTGGCGCACCGCCCTGAGGGATCCAGTTGGGAACCCCTAATGGTTCTCTATCTAACCGATAATACCGACCCGGCGGAAATCCGTGCGGCCAAAGAATGTGGCTTTATTCAGGGCTGCAAATACTATCCCGCAGGTGCTACCACCAACTCCGACTCAGGTGTTACCGATCTAGCAAATATTAGTGCGGTTTTGGAAACCATGCAGGAAGTGGGCATGGTGTTGCAGCTGCATGGCGAAGTGACGGCCAGTGAAGTTGATATCTTCGATCGCGAGGCAGAGTTTATTGAGCGTCATTTGCGTGGACTGGCAGCGGAGTATCCGCGACTAAAAATTATTTTTGAGCATATTACCACTGCGCAGGCAGCGGAGTTTGTTACCCAGGCGAGTGATAATATAGCCGCTACTATCACACCTCAGCATCTGTTGTTTAATCGCAACCATATGCTGGTCGGCGGTATTCGCCCCCATCTTTTCTGCCTGCCCATCTTAAAGCGCAATGTGCATCAGCAAGCTTTGATTAAAGCAGCCACCAGCGGCAATAAGAAATTTTTCCTGGGCACAGATTCAGCGCCTCATATCCAGGGCCGCAAAGAGAGCGCCTGCGGCTGTGCCGGTTGCTTTAGCCATCATGCGGCCATTGAGCTGTATGCCGAGGCTTTTGAACAGGCGGATGCACTGGATATGCTGGAAGCCTTTGCCAGCACCAATGGTCCAGACTTTTATGGCCTGCCCCGCAATAACAGCACAATTACTTTGCAGCGCCAAGCTTGGCAACTGCCTGAGTCAGTGGACTTTGATGGATCTCAGCTGATCCCTCTGGGTGCTGGTACCAGGCTTAACTGGAAACTGAGTCTCTAATGGATATGCCCGAAGAGTTGTTGCAACCCTCCCTGATGGCTAAACGCTTCCGTGGTTTTTTACCGGTGGTTGTCGATGTTGAAACTGGTGGCTTTGACTCGCACAGCAACGCGCTGTTGGAAATTGCCGCAGTGGTTTTAGAAATGGATGCTCAGGGCAATCTGCAAATTAAAGAGACCTACAGTAAAAATATTGATCCCTTTCCAGGCGCTGTTGTAGAGCAGGCAGCTCTGGAATTTACCGGCATAGATATCTATGACCCTGAGCGTGACCCCGAAGAGGAAGGCGAAGCTCTGCGGGATATTTTTCGCCCTATTCGCAAAGAAATTAGCGATACAGGCTGCACCAGAGCGGTGATGGTGGCCCATAATGCTCATTTTGACTTGGGCTTTGTCAATGCGGCTATAGATCGCAATCAGATTAAGCGCAGCCCCTTCCATCCCTTCTCTTGCTTTGATACTTCCACCTTGGCCGGCCTCGCCTATGGGCAAACGGTGTTGGCTAAAGCCTGTGCTGCAGCGGATATAGAATTTAATAACCGCAGTGCTCACAGCGCCCTTTACGACACTGTTAAGACCGCAGAATTATTTTGCAAGATTACCAATCGCTGGAAAGAGTTAGGCGGCTGGCCAGCCGCCTAATCGACAAACTATTATCTATGGCTTTTTAACCCAGAAGTCGGCTTTTTCAATCCCTAGTTTCTGCGGATCAAATACCGGATCAACACCCTGTTCAAGCTGAGTTTCGTAGTCTTTAAGGGCCAAAATAGCGGGCTTCTGTAAAATAAGAATCGCCACAATATTTAACCAGGCCATCAGGCCCACACCCACATCACCCAGCGCCCAGGCAACACCGGCACTCTTTAAGCTGCCATACATTACTGAGGTGAGCAGCAACAGCTTCAACAACAGTACTAACCAGCCACGGTGCACCTTGCGATTGATATACATAACATTGGTTTCCGCCACATAGTAATAAGCAATAATAGTGGTGAAAGCAAAGAACAGCAGTGAGATGGCCAGAATGCCGCTACCAAAGCCCGGTAACACTGTATCGAAGGCACCCTGAACATAGGCTGGGCCAGCTTCATATCCAGACATCCCTTCATAGAGCATGGCGCCCTCGGGACCAGCAACATTATAGAGGCCGGTCATCAGAATCATAAACGCAGTGGCGGTGCAGATTAGCAGAGTATCAATATAGACCGAGAATGCCTGCACCAGACCCTGTTTAGCCGGGTGAGAGACCTCGGCGGCTGCCGCAGCGTGAGGCCCGGTACCCTGACCAGCCTCATTCGAATAAATGCCACGCTTTACGCCCCATTGGACCGCCATACCAATAATCGCACCAAAGCCAGCATCCAGACCAAAGGCACTATTGAAAATCAGCTTGATGACTGCCGGAAACTGATCAATATTAAGCGCCATCACAAAAAAGGCGATCAGGATATACCCAACAGCCATGGCCGGCACGGCAACCTGAGCAAAATGCGCGATGCGCTTGACGCCACCAAAAATAATCAGTGCTACACCAAAGGCAATAAATAATGCCATGGCCAGCGGCGGCACATTCCAGGCATTGTTCATGGCTGCCACTATACTATTGGCCTGAATGCCTGGTAGACAGAAGCCCACAGCAATAATAGTGGCTACCGCAAACAGCCAAGCATACCAGTTCTGACCCATGGCCTTTTCTATGTAGTAAGCGGGACCACCGCGGTACTCGCCGTTGTCGTCTTGCTCTTTGTAAATCTGCGCCAATGTCGCTTCAACATAGGCCGTAGAGGCACCCAGAAAGGCAACCATCCACATCCAGAACACAGCTCCGGGACCACCCATCGCGATCGCCGTGGCGACGCCAGCAATATTGCCGGTACCCACACGACCAGAGAGGGACATAGCTAGAGCCTGAAAAGAGGACACGCCGGAGTCAGAGCTACGACCTTCGCGCATGAGTTTGATCATATGGCGGAAATGGCGGACTTGCAGAAATCTGGTACGCAGTGAGAAATACAGCCCAGACCCCAGGCACAGATAAATGAGTGCTGAACTCCAGATAATGCCATTGAGTTGGCCGACGAGTGCTTCCAAGACTATTCCTCTTTCTTATTATTTATTGTTTAGGGCCCGTAGGCTTTTAGCCCAAATACCTTATGGGCTCTGTATTCTTTTACTAATCGATCAGTATTACAAGTGCTTATAGCCTGGGGACGCCATATTTAGCGATTAATAGCCTAATGACACCATGACTGCCTCAGCCCCGTTCCATAGATAGGCGAGTGAATAGTTACTTACCCTGCAGTTGAAGTGCCAGTTGATAGAGCTGTTTCTTATCACCGCCAGTAATTTTGGCAGTAAGCGAAGCCGCTTTGGTAATAGGCAACTCCTTTAACAACAACCCAAGCACTTTTTCGGCATCCACAGCCACTCTATCCGCCGCCTCTGTAGCACCGGCAATCACCAAGACAATCTCGCCGCGCTGCTGATTGCTATCGCCGCAAATCACCTCATGTAACTCACTCAGGCTGCCGTGCAAATAGGTTTCAAAGGTCTTACTGACTTCCCGGGCCATAAACGCTGGACGATCGGCGCCTAATATCTCTACCATATCCGCCACTGTATCCAGTATGCGGTGGGGGGCCTCGTAACAGACCATGGTCTCGTTAAGCGATTTTAACTCTGCCAGTGAATTTTTACGCTGACTGCTCTTGGCCGGCAGAAAACCAATAAACTTAAATTTGTCGGTTGGCAGTCCAGCCACACTGAGCGCTGCTATGGCTGCGCAGGCCCCGGGAATAGGTATTACCCTGACACCCTGCTGTCGAGCCTCAGCCACCAGCCTGTAACCCGGATCAGAGATAAGTGGTGTCCCCGCATCTGAAATAAGAGCAATGTCCTCCCCTGCGGCCAGACGTTTTAGCAGTTGGTAACTAGATTTTTTATCAGCATGGTCATGATAGGCCACACAGGGTTTATCTATACTAAAATGGTCGAGCAGTTTTTTGCTGTGGCGAGTGTCCTCGCAGGCGATTACACTCACAGACTGGAGAGTCTCCACTGCGCGGGGTACCATGTCACCTAGATTGCCTATGGGTGTCGCGACTATATATAACGTACCGGATTGATTTGAATTCATGAAAAGTAAACATCTGCCATTAATTGTCTTTGCGGTCAGCATAGTAGCCTTTATTAGTGGCTGTGCGCCAACCACAACACTGGATTCGGTGCGGGTTCCGGTAATTAATGAAACTCAGGTGGCAGACATCTCTGTGCTGCAAGAGGCACAGAGTCTTCTTGAGTCAGCGGCCCTGGCAGAAAACCCAGACAGTGTTATGCTCGACGCGGCTCTGATGTTCGCCAGTGCCGGTGATCTGCGCAAAAGTGCCGAAGTGTTGGCGATGATTGTCTCGGATCAGCTCAAAGATCAGCAATATATTGAATTTGTCCTATTTGCCGCCGAGTTGGAACTGAGTCTGGCTGAGCCCGCTAAGGCAATTTCACGATTGCAACAGGATCGCTTGAATCTCATTAGTACTGGCTTTAACCCAAGGCTATCGCGCCGTATTTTGAGCCTCAGATCAGAGGCTAATTTTGCTCTTGGCAACCACGAGCAGAGCCTGCTTAACGCCATTGAGCTGGTGAAAATGCTGAGAAAACAGCAGGATATCCGCGCGGTGCACAATACAATTTGGCTACAGCTCAGTCAGCTGCCTTACAGCTATTTGAATCAGGGTCAAAACCATCCAAACTGGCTGTTGTCAGGCTGGTTCCAGCTGGCAGAGCTCGATCGCAACTTTCAAAACAATCGCCAGGATCAAACTCAGGCGTTGGCCGAATGGCAGCTACGCTGGAAAAACCATCCGGCCGCCAAAACCTCACCTACAGCACTTAGAATGGGCTTGAGCAATAGTGCCCCTCCCTCTCAGGTTGCGCTACTGTTGCCATTGCAAGAGCAATATGAGGTGCCCAGCTACACCTTACTGGATGGTTTTATGAGTGCCTATTACCAGTTTCTAGCCACCAATAAGACCGCGGAGACACCTCAGGTGCGACTCTATGATACCAGCGCCCAGTCGATGCAGAGCGCCTATAACAATGCCGTGGCCGATGGCGCCAAGATGATTATTGGACCTATGCGTCAGTCTGAAGTTGAAGAACTGATGCCATTGTCGAGCCTGCCAGTACCAACGCTGAGCCTTAACAGGGTGGATGCCGATACCGATTCTCCCCAGCCTGATAATCTATTCCAGTTCGGTCTTTCACCTCGCGATGAGATGACTCAGATCGCTGACCGTGCCTGGCGCCAGGGCCAGCGCAACGTGCTGGTGATAGCACCCAACAATAGCTGGGGTACCAATGCTGCGGATTTCTTTGATAGCTATTGGAGCGCTAAAGGGGGCAAGGTCGTGAGCCAGGTCAGCTATCCAGCCTCGGTAAATGACTTTACCAAGCTCTTAAAATCGCCTCTGCAGATTGATCTCAGTGAACAGCGCGGTGTAAATCTAAGGCGCTTTATTAACAGTCGAATTCAATATGAGGCGCGACGGCGTCAGGACCTGGACCTGATGGTAGTACTGGGCTATCCGATTAAGGCGCGACAGATTAAACCGGCGTTGGACTTCCTCTATGCTTCCGACGTCCCGGTAGTAGCTACCTCGCATCTCTACAATGGCACCGAGCAGGTGGGTCTGGACAGAGACCTTTCTAATGTAGAGTTTAGCGCTATGCCATGGACATTGCCTGGCCAGCTAACTCAGGAACTGCAGCCCGACGAACGCCTGCACACGGCCTATCGTCATCTCTATGCCGTGGGTCATGATGCTTTTTTGCTGTATCGAAACCTGGATGCCATGCAGTATGAAACCTCGGTGCCCCTATTTGGTGCCACCGGCTTACTGTCCCTATCTGAAGGCGTTGTTGTGCGCCAACAAAAATGGGCTAAATTTGATAGCGGCAAGGTGGTAGAAATTCAGCCTTAACCCATAGGGATCATGAGTTAACAAAGGAGCAATATGCAGAGGCCCAGGGAAGGAGCAAAAAGCGAGCTTATGCCCAGTGGTGCAGAGGCAGAAAATTTGGCCTGTCAGTATCTTGTCAGCCGGGGCCTGACTCTGTTGGCAAAGAATTTTCGCACCAGACGGGGCGAAATTGACTTAATAATGCAAGATAAGAGTCACTTAGTTTTCGTTGAGGTACGCTTTAGACGCTCCCCTAGCTTTGGCAGTGCGGCAGAGTCGATCACGGCACGCAAAGGCGCGAGACTGAGAGCAGCAGCGACTGCCTATTTACAGCGCTGTGGACAGCCCGACCTCAATGCTCGCTTTGATGCGGTGTTACTGAGCCCAGCAGCGAAAAATTCCAGCAATTTAACTATTAACTGGTTGGTAAATATTTTAATCTGACGATTAGCAGCTAGAGTTAATTAGAGAGTAACGGCAAAGGTTATTATGGATCAGCACATTTTCAAGCATTTTCAACAGTTAATTGAGGCCACCATGGTGGTGGGCGATGCTTTTTCTGAACCTATGATCAGCGCGACAGAAAAGATTACCTCTGCCCTGCTCGCAGGGAATAAAATCTTCAGCTGCGGTGATCGCTCCGCGGTTCTGCTGGCCCAGCTATTTGCCGACTATCTCGCCTTGGGCTTTGAAATTGAACGCCCAGGCTTTCCCGCGCTCAATATAAATCGACTGGCTGACAGTAGCTTTGGGGCCGAACGCTATGCCGACTGTCTGCAGGTACATGGACAGAGCGCCGACGTACTGCTAGTGGTGAGCTCTGGCGACAATAGCCTGTCACTAATCAGCACTGTTGAGGCAGCCATAGAAAAAGGTATGGCGGTTATCTTACTTTCAGGAGCCAATGACAATTTACTATCAGCCACCTTGGGGTACAATGACGTATCCATACCCGCTGCGCAGTTTTCGGGTCAGTTAGCTACAGCGGCACAGTTTCAAATTATTCAGTGCCTCTGCGCATTGGTGGATCATCAAATTTTTGGAGGAGAATAAATGCGACAGTTAGCAGTGCTTTTAATCAGCGCCATGGTTTTGGGTGGCTGTACCTCAGTGGTCGACTCTGTGACCGACAAGCCCCTTAGTTCCGACGCCACCAGTACAAGCCTTGGTACCAGCTTAAATGATATGAAAATGGATACCTACATTGGTGTCAATATTAAAAAAGCCGATCCAGATTTAGATAAATCCCATATTAACGTGCATGTCTTGAATGGTGTGGTGCTGTTAACCGGTGAGGTGCCTAACAAAGACTTAAAGGTTTTAGCAGGGGATGTCGCGCGCGAATTTAAAGGGGCACGTCAGGTCTATAATGAACTGCAAATACGCGGCAAGTCGTCAGTGGTATCGCGAACCAATGATTCGGTTATTACCGCTAAGCTAAGAACTAAATTTGTGTTTTTAAAGGATGTTAAGAGCACCAAGATTGAAATAGTGACCGAAGATAGCGTCGTTTATCTTATGGGAATTATTGACCGAGCCAGCGCACAACAGGCCACCGATATTGCTCGAGGTACAACAGGGATCAGAAAGGTGGTGCAGGTGTTTGAGTACACCGATTAGGTTTTCTGCAACCCAGGCTTAAGACCCTAAAAAGCCCTGTGTATTGCACAGGGCTTTTTTTATGAGGCTATCTTTCAGAACGCCTATGTCGCGAATTTAAACCAACTCAATTGCCATTGCCGTGGCTTCACCACCGCCAATGCAGAGACTGGCTATGCCTCGCTTACCGCCGCGCTGCTGCAGCGCATGAATAAGGGTCACTATAATTCGTGACCCACTTGCCCCTATAGGATGTCCTAGAGCGCAGGCTCCGCCATTGACGTTAAGCTTGTCATGGGGCATGCCTATCTCTGCCAGGGCCGCCATAGCGACCACCGCAAAGGCTTCGTTAACTTCCCAGAGATCAACATCCTCGACCGCCCAACCCACGCGCTCAAGGGTCTTTTTGATTGCCGTCACCGGGGCCGTTGTAAACCATTCGGGTTCTTGGGCCGACTGGTCATAGCCCTGTATTAGTGCAATAGGCTTTAAGCCTCGCGCTTCGGCTTCGTCCGCCATCATTAGTGTCAGAGCAGCAGCTCCATCAGAGATGGAGCTGGCGTTGGCGGCGGTGACTGTACCGTCTTTCTGAAAGGCTGGACGCAGTTGAGGAATCTTTTCTAGCCGCGCATTGCCTGGTTGCTCATCTGTATCCACAGTGATGTCACCTTTGCGACTGGCAATAGTGACTGGTGCGATTTCTGCGCTAAACAGGCCCTGATCGATGGCGACATTGGCACGCCGCAATGATTCGATGGCATAGCTATCCTGCGCTTCACGGCTAAAGCTATATTTACTGGCGCAGCCCTCGGCGAATTTACCCATAGCCACATGCTGATAGGCGTCTTGCAGGCCGTCTAGTTGCATATGATCCAACAGCTCGCCCGGCCCAAAACGGTAACCCTGACGGCCCTGGGGAATTAAATAGGGAGCGCGACTCATACTCTCCATGCCACCGGCAACCACTATTTCCGACTGACCGGAGCGCAGTGCATTGCCCGCCATCATGACTGACATCATGGCAGAGCCACAAACCTTATTAACTGTGGTGCAGGCGGTCGCCTTATTAATGCCCGCGGCTAAGGCTGCCTGCCGCGCTGGAGCCTGGCCGAGACCAGCGGAAAGTACACAGCCCATAATAACTTCGTCAATACTAGCGCCGTCTAGACCTGCTCGCTGAATAGCAGCCTTAATAGCCACCGCGCCCAGTTCTGGCGAATCTATAGCAGATAGACTGCCCATCATGCCGCCCATGGGGGTTCTCGCTGCAGATAAAATAGCTATGGCTTGAGACATTCGGAACTCCTTATCAGGTTAAGTAAAAAGTCTTACTTAACCACTCTCAGTGAGGGTTTTGCTTTGGGATTGGATCTATCGCCAGCGGCAGGCGCAGCTTTGTCGGCAATATTTTTTACAGGCTTGGGGCCCTGGGGAGGCGAGGGTGGCTTGGGGTCGTCCGGACTCTCGGGCTCAAACACCATGCCCTGACCATTTTCCTGGGTGTAGATACCCATGACTGCGCCCACTGGGAGAAAGATATCAATAGGCATACCACTAAAACGTGTCGAGAGCTGAACATGATCATTATTCATCTCAAAGTTGGTCACTGCGCGGGGGGCTATATTGAGAACGATCTGGCCGTCGGTGACAAAATCCTGGGGTACTTCTACCCCGGGATAATGGGCGTCTACCACAATATAAGGCGTACAATCGTTATCCACTATCCAGTCAAAGAAAGCTCTCAACAGGTAGGGACGATTGGACCTCATCTTCATTTTAGTCAACTAGGCGCGAATTTCGCGCTCAAGATCAGTCAAACTCTCCTGGAAAGATGGGCGCTCAAATAGGCGATCCATGTAGTCCAGTAGAGGCTTAACCTGACGGTTGTTGGGCAACTTGATACCCAGCTGCGGCAGACGCCACAGCATAGGTGCCAGGCAGCAGTCCACCAGCGTGAACTCTTCACTCATAAAGTAAGGCATCTCAGTAAAGATGCTGGCGATGGTTACCAGAGACTCATGAAATTCTTTACGGGCGGCTTCGGCTTTCTTAGTGTCAGGGCTGGCAATAATGGTGTTCATCAATGAGCACCAGTCGCGTTCAATTCGGTAAATCCACAGACGGCTCTGGGCTCGGGCTACGGGATAGACGGGTAGCAGCGGTGGATGAGGGAAGCGCTCATCGAGATATTCCATAACCACTTTGGACTCATAGAGCGCGAGATCACGGTCAACCAGTGTTGGTAACGTGCCATAGGGGTTAGCTTCAAGAATTTCTTCAGTGACTGCGTTGGCTTCGATATCCTCTATATCAACAGTAACACCTTTTTCAGCAAGTACGATACGTACTCGGTGGCTATACTGGCAAGTAGGATCAGAAAATAACGTCATCGATGATCGTCGCACAACAACCTCACATTTTATTTATAGTTAAGGGGACAGATTATTCTGCCCCTCCACGACAGGCCATTATGCTGGCCTATCTAATTACATCCATTAATTAATGGATGCCTTTCCAGTACTCTCTGTTCAACAGAACTGTAAGTACCAGTAATACTAGCAAAAATAACAGCACTAACCGGCCAATATGCTTGCGCTGCTCAGCCATGGGCTCAGCCACGTAGGCCAAAAAGTTAACCAGATCATAGACAGCAACATCGAACTCTTCCGCAGACATGCTGCCAGCTTTATCGATAACAGAATTGCCACAGGGGTCATCAAGGATTAATTCGCCGCTCAACAAATCCTTTTTAAAGCCACCGTTTGCCGCCAGAACAGGCCCTGGCGCGCATTCGGGTAAACCCTGTAGGTCCAGCAAGGCATGGGGCATACCAACATCTTTAAACACCCTGTTGTTTACACCCAAAGGGCGAGCGGGATCGGCATAGAAGTTACGCAAATAGGTGTATAGCCACTCGGGAGAGCGCGATCGAGCCACTAGAGTCAAATCAGGTGGTGTAGCACCAAACCAGGCCTTGGCCTTATCAGCAGGCATGGATATAGACATCAGCTCACCGATCTTCTGGCCACTAAAAATCATATTGTCGAGCATCAGCTGATTGGGAATATTAAGGTCATTGGCAACTCGCTCCCAGCGAGAGTACTTAAACGAGTGACAACCCATACAGTAGTTCACTGCCATCTTTGCGCCATTTTGCAATGACGCGTCGTTGGTCAGCTGAGCTTCAAAGGAATCACAGTCGATGGTGCCACAGGCCTTGCCGCTTTCAGCACCCACCGCTTTAAGAGGTAGCACAACCAAAAGGGCGACAACCAAAACAGCACCCAGAGTCCGCCAGAATCCCATACCACCGTTCATGGTAATGCGCTCTGGCTCAGGCTTGGTAGTTTCAATTCTGGTCCAAAAGTAAATGCCTATAAAGTAAGAGAAGTACAGGCCAGTACAGATCTGGGCAAGGAAAGTACGCTCAGGTGTTGGCGCCTTGACACCCAGGTAACCAAGAATAATAAATACAGCAGCCAGCATTAGCAGGGCGACACGGCTCATGGTGCCCTTGTATCGAATCGAGCGCACTGGGCTGCGATCCAGCCATGGCAGGACAAACAGAATAGCAATGGCAGCAGCCATAGTAATAAAGCCACCCAACTTGTCAGGCACTGCACGCAGCATTGAGTAGTAAGGCGTGAAGTACCAAACAGGCGCAATATGCTCAGGCGTCTTCAATGAGTTGGCAATTTCAAAGTTTGCGTGCTCAAGGAAGTAACCGCCCATCTCTGGCATAAAGAACAGAATGGCGCAGAATACAAACAGAAACACCACAATAGGTGCCAGATCGTGAATCACAAAGTATGGGTAGAACGGCAGGCCATCGATGGGCTTTCCGTCCTTGTCTTTGTGCTCTTTAATGCTCACGCCATCCGGATTGTTAGAGCCCACATCGTGCAGCGCAATAATATGCATGACTACCAAAGCGATCAGGATAATTGGCATAGCCACCACATGCAGTGACATAAAGCGATTCAGTGTAATACCTGAGATAAGGTAATCACCACGGATCCACTGCACTATATCTTCACCCACTACGGGAATAGCGCCAAACAGGCTGATAATTACCTGGGCACCCCAGTAAGACATCTGACCCCAGGGCAACACATAGCCTAGGAAGGCCTCCGCCATCAGGGCGACATAGATAGTCATGCCAAAGATCCACACCAGCTCGCGAGGTGCTTTGTAGGAACCGTACATCAGGCCACGGAACATATGCATATACACCACAATAAAGAACATCGAGGCACCCGTGGAATGGGCGTAGCGTATGATCCAACCCATGTCTACGTCCCGCATAATATATTCGACAGAGGCAAAGGCCTGCTCAGCAGAGCCCTGGTAGCTCATCAACAGCCAGATGCCGGTGATTAGCTGGATAACCAGAACCACCATGGACAGAACGCCGAAGTAGTACCAGAAGTTAAAGTTTTTTGGCGCATAGTACTCGGACATATGACGCTTCCACTCGCGCTGGAGTGTTGGCATACGTTCGTTGAACCATGCAGCGAAACCTGTTTCATTGCTCATTACGCAACCTCCGAATCTATACCAATAATCAATACATCTTGAGACTCATACCTATGAGGCGGAATTTCGAGGTTACTCGGCGCCGGCACACCAGCGTATACACGACCAGACAGGTCAAACTTAGAACCATGACAGGGGCAGAAGAAGCCGCCCATCCAGGCGTCTCCACCTAGGTCCTGCGCACCCACATCTGGACGATACATCGGAGCACAGCCCAGATGGGTACAGAGACCTACCAGTACCAGGTACTCTTCTTTACCAGCGAGGGTGCGGGCTGAACCAGCAACATAATCCGGCTGAGATGCGCTCTCTGAGTTGGCATCTCGAAGGATACCTACATCCATAGACTCAATTGCAGCCAGGGCCTCAGCATTACGACGCACGATATAGACTGGCTTACCACGCCATTCAACAACCAGACGCCCACCGGACTCTAACTTAGAAATATTGACTTTAACTGGGGCACCAGCGGCTTTTGCTTTAGCACTGGGCTGCCAGGATGAGACGAATGGTATTGCTGCACCAACTACACCTGCACCACCGACTACGGACGTAGCGCCCAATAGGAAATTGCGGCGGCTTTGGTTGACACCGTCATTGCTCATGACGTTCTCCCTTACACAAAATTGGATTTAAAACACGCGGGCTCGCGTGCAAATAAAAAAGGCGCTGCATAGTAACGGAAAGCCCATTTTTACGCAATATTTAGTTGCGTAGAGATAGGTTAAGTTATTGATTTTAATAGGCAAAAAAAAGCCCGACCAATGGGTCGGGCTTTTTCAAACCTGAGTCGATTAACGCTTGGAGAACTGTGGACGCTTACGCGCCTTATGCAGACCCACTTTCTTACGCTCAACCTGACGCGCATCGCGAGTCAAGAAGCCCGCTTTGCGCAGTGATGGGCGCAGGTTTTCGTCGTACTGAACCAGTGCTCGAGCAATACCGTGACGGATTGCACCAGCCTGGCCAAAGTTGCCGCCACCGGCAACTGAGATGTTGAGATCAAACTTCTCAACCATATCTACAACTTCGAAAGGTTGACGCACAATCATACGAGCTACTTCACGTCCGAAGTAAACATCGATAGCACGGTCATTAATAGTGATATTGCCGTTTCCAGATTTCATGAAAACGCGGGCTGCTGATGTCTTTCGACGTCCAGTGCCATAAAATTGAGTATCTGCCATGGTCGCTTTCCGTTAGATTTCTAATGTCTGAGGCTGTTGCGCAGCGTGAGGATGATTCACTCCGGCGTAGACCTTCAGCTTTCTAAACATTTCTCGGCCCAGTGGACCGCGCGGCAACATTCCTTTAACAGCTGACTGGATAACACGCTCAGGCGCTTTCTCGATCAACTTCTCAAAAGAGATGTCTTTAATGCCACCGGGGTAACCGGTGTGCGAGTAATAAATTTTGCCTTTCGCTTTATTGCCTGTAACAGCAACCTTCTCAGCGTTGACTACAACGATGTAATCACCGGTATCAACATGAGGAGTAAACTCTGGCTTGTGCTTGCCACGTAAACGTGACGCAACTTCGACTGCTAGACGGCCGAGGGTTTTGCCCTCTGCATCTACGATATACCAGTCGCGTTCTACTGATTCTGCTTTTGCGCTATATGTTTTCATCTTTTCCTACCTGGCTTTTGGGGGATCCCAAAAAAGGGTGCGAATTGTAATGACCACCGCGGCCTATTACAAGGGCTGTTTGCAGCAAAATCTAACTTTTTTACACCCTGCATTAGGGGCGGTGGGGGCGGGCCAGATATTCACGGCTCTGCATCTCCAAAAGTCGGCTCTGAGTACGCTGAAACTCAAACTCTAAACGCCCGCCAGAATACAGTGCCTGAAGGGGCTGCGCGGCAGATAGCGCCAATTTTACATTGCGGTCATAGAACTCGTCGACCAAATTTATAAAGCGCCGCGCTGCATCATCATTAGCAATTCCGAGAGCCGGTACATTACTTATCATGACCGCATGAAATTCCCGTGCTATATCAATATAGTCATTTTGGCTGCGCGGACCCTCGCAAATAGCATCAAACTCAAACCACACAATATCCTCCGCCAATACCAACACAGGAATTGATCGCCCCTCTACCTCGAGATCAACTGCATGCTTAATCTCTCCCTCTACGGGGACCAAGCTATCAAAGGTCGCCTGTATTGCTGAATCAGCCTGAGCATCCAAAGGATAGTGGTAGAGCTCGGCTTTTTCCAGAGCACGCAGACGATGATCTATACCTCCATCAACATTGACTACCAGGCAATGGCGGTTAAGCATTGCGATGGCGGGCAAAAATCTCTGCCGTTGCAAACCATTGTGATAGAGCTGATCTGGAATCACATTAGAGGTAGCCACTAAACAGACGTCTCGAGCAAATAATTCCTGTAACAGCATACCGAGAATCATGGCATCAGTAATATCACTGACAAAAAACTCATCAAAACAAATAATGCGGGTTTCCGAGGCAATTTTATCCGCAACCTTTTGGAGCGGGTTTGCCTGACCCTTGTAGAGCTTTAAATCTCTATGCACCCGGCGCATAAACCGATGGAAGTGCACGCGCATTTTGTGCTCAAAGGGCAAACTCTCAAAAAAATTATCCATCAGGTAGGTCTTTCCGCGGCCCACACCACCCCAAAAATACAGGCCCTGCACCGGCTGAGGAGCAGACTTGGCAAATTTCTGTAAAAAGCTTGCGAGAATGCCTGCACCGGATGGATTGTGTCGCGACACCAAGCGCTGATAGAGCGCCTCAAGGTGTTCCACCGCCTCGGCCTGAGCTGGATCGGCCACGAACCCATCCCGACTTAGATCTTTGAGGTAACGCAGTTTTGGAGTTGGCATAGGTGAGTTACAACTTTATCGACAGACAGAACTGTAACTAGCAAATTAATCGCTGACAACCAAAACTCTGCGGCACTTCGGGTTAAATTTTGCGTTACAATGGCGGCAGGAGTCGGCAAAACCTAGCACGGGCTTATTTTACTCGGGCCTCTGCAAGGCGGGCTGATAACATTGACAGGGGGTTTTACATTGACAACTTTGACCGTGGTACTTATTGCTGCTGCATTCTTTTTGATTGGCGCTGGTATCGGGCATCTCTATTCACGCAGAACCGGGGGTAGCGACTCATCGGTGCAGGAGCTGGAAAAAAAGCTTGAGGAGACTGAGCTGCAGCTTAAACGCTATCAGCAAGAGGTCACCGAGCACTTTGTCACCGTGTCTCACCTAACCACTAACATAGCTCAGAGCTACCGACAGATTCACGAACATCTGGCCACCAGCGCTATCCGCCTGGCAAGCCCTGAGATTGGCCGGCAGCTCCTCAAAGCTGGTGGTTCCGACCTCTCCCTCGTAGATGAAGATGGTAATCCACTGATTAGTGCTGAAGATATCGAACCGCCTAGAGACTACGCCCCTAAGGTGCCGGGTGGTATTCTTAGCGAAGAATATGGTCTCGATGAAAATGATCTCAGCAAGGGTCATCCCAGTGCCGCCAATAGTGCAGATGAGGATGAAGAAGACAGCGACCCTACTCACAACCTGAGTTAAGCAACTCAAGAGCCTGGAAGACAAAAGGGAGTTGGCTATGAACAGCAGCAACCTTTTTTCAGTTCGACTCTCTCTGTCCGGCTTGATGGGTCTGGCTCTTCCTAGCTATTGCATTAGCTGTAAATTATCCCTCAGCAATCCCCAAGAACTTGGCAATCACTGTCTATGCCAAGGCTGCATCCGCAACCTGCCCTGGTTGGCTAAGCAGTGCCCCCAATGTGCGACATCTATGGCCACCAACAGCCTCTGTGCCGACTGCCAGCTACAACCACCGCCCTTTCGGCGCTGCTTGGCCGCCTTTGAGTATCGATACCCAGTCGACAAAATGATTCAACGGATCAAAGTGGACAGGCATGCACCGGAATTGCAGCAGTTAAGCAAACTCTTGGCACAGACTATTTCGACTGGCTACAGAACAACTGACAAACCAAGAATACTGATTCCCGTGCCGCTGCACTGGCGCAAACAGATGTTACGCGGCTTTAATCAAAGCCATAGCATTGCCCAAATACTTAGCGAAAATCTGTCTGACGTCAGAATACAGGCCAATAGCTGCCTCCGTGTCAGCCATGGCAGACCCCAGCATCTCCAGGCCAAGCGTCAACGTCTGAGCGGTATGAGAGGTGCCTTTCGAGCTCAGCAGAACCCTCAGCTTTCCGGGCAGGCGGTGGCACTGATAGACGATGTAATTACCACTGGTGCGACGGCCAGTGCCGCAGCTCGATGCCTATTGGATGCCGGAGCTCATTCGGTAGATATTTGGTGTATTGCGAGAACAGGCTGGCATATTGACGCTGGCTAACTCAAAATAGAGCTCCGGCGAAAGCCAAATCAATCGTCAGCCTAAGAATAGAAACAATGATGGATTCAACCGATACCATAGATAATTTATTAGTGCCCAGCGTTTGGCAGCATATAGTTAGCGAGGCACGAGAGACGGCCCAGAACGAACCAGTTTTGGCTGATTTTCTGCGGGCTACAATTCTTGAGCAGCGAGACATGGGGCAGGCGCTGAGCTTTCATCTGGCCAACAAATTGGCCAGCGATATAATGCCAGCAAGCCTATTGCGTGATCTGATGGATACTATTTTTTCTCAGGAAAAAATTATCCAAGCTGCGGCACGCGATATCAAGGCGACGGTTGACCGCGACTCCGCTTGCGACCTTTACAGCTCACCTTTTCTATACTTTAAGGGATTTCTTGCCCTACAGGCCTACAGGGCTGCCCATCAGCTATGGCTGCAGGGAGACCAATCAATGGCTCTTCATTTGCAGCACAAAATTTCTCTGGTATTTGCAGTGGATATACATCCGGCCGCGGAAATTGGTTCTGGCGTGATGATTGACCATGCCACAGGCCTTGTGATTGGTGAAACTGCAGTGGTTGAAGACTGCGTATCCATAATGCAGTCAGTCACCCTGGGTGGCACAGGTAAAGAAAGCGGCGATCGTCACCCTAAAATTCGCTGTGGAGTACTGCTTGGGCCTGGCGCAAAAATTTTGGGTAACATTGAAATTGGTGAGGGCGCTATGGTGGCGGCATCCAGCGTGGTGCTAAAGCCAGTAGCCGCTCATGCCATCGTAGCCGGCGTTCCTGCAACTGTTGTTGGTCATGCCAAGTCTGATGAGCCATCAAAGGTAATGGACCATTATTTTAAATGCAGCTAACTCTGTCTAACAGCGATCCCAGCTAAAAGGCATCACCTCAGTAATCGAAGCTGCCTCATGCAGCTGCATTAACAACCTGTCGACCCCTAGAGCCACGCCAGCACAGGCCGGCAAACCCTGGGCCAGAGCATCTAACAACCGGCTGTCCAGTTCAACACCGGGCTTGCCAGAAGCCTCTCGCCCAGCCAAATCGCACTCAAAGCGCTGTCGCTGCTCAGTGGCATCGGTTAGCTCAAAATAGCCGTTGGCCAATTCCATACCATTTAAAAAGGCCTCGAAACGACGACTCACCCTTTGGCCTTCTGAGCTAACTCTGGTCTGAGCCAGAGCAGCCTGACAGGCTGGGTAGTCATACACAAACACCAGCCCAGAGGGCAACTGAGGCTCGACTTTAAGACTAAACAGCAAATCCAAACAGTTAGCTCTGCTCTCTGCAGCCCAGCTGACAGAGCCTGCGGTCGCTGCCAGCGCCTGCAGGTCGGCAAGTGCAATACTGTGAGGATCTACGCCAAGCACCTGAAAAAAGCACTCAGCATATGTCTGCCTGTGGGTTGTCAGCCCGGGCAGAGAGTTAGCCTCATAGAGCTGGCTTATCAAGGCGCCGACCTCATCCATTAATTGATGCTCATCCCAACCGCAGCGATACCATTCCAAAAGTGAAAATTCTGGGTTGTGACGCTGGCCTGCTTCACCATTACGAAATGCCTTACCCAGACAGTAAATATCACCGCTGCCCGCGGCAAGCAGGCGTTTGAGAAAATACTCGGGAGAAGTTTGTAAGTACCCACTACCATCAGATACTTCTGCGGCAATGCTTTCTATGTTGATATCTGTCACTGTCGAGCGTGCCAGAATTGGCACATCGACTTCGATAATTTGGCGCTGAGAAAAGAACTGTCGCAGCTGTTTGAGCAACTGTGCGCGGTGCTGCAACATGGCGAGACTGAAACCGGGCTGCCAATCAGTCAATGGAATACCCCTCTGTCAGTCTCGCGGTGTGGCCGGATACTATTTGACGCGTCCCTGGTATTCACCAGTGCGGGTATCCACCTTTATAATGTCACCCTGATCCAAAAACAAGGGCACTTTTACGGTTGCACCAGTAACCAGTTTAGCCGGCTTGCTGCCACCCTGAGCGGTATCACCACGCAAACCAGGATCAGTTTCAACAATCTCCAGTTCCACATGGTTGGGCGGAACCACAGAAAGAGGTGAGCCGTTGTAGAGTGTAACTACACAGATATCCTGTTCACTCAGCCATTGCAGGGCATCGCCAACAGCATTTTCTGTAGCCTGGTGCTGTTCAAAGCTCTCTGGCTCCATAAAGTACCAGAAGTCGCCGTCGTTATAGAGATACTGCATATCCATATCCATAACATCGGCACCTTCCAGAGCCTCACCAGATTTAAACGTCTTCTCTAAAACACGACCACTCTTGAGGTTGCGCAGTTTTACACGATTAAAAGCCTGGCCTTTGCCTGGTTTAACGAATTCGTTATCCAAAATCGCACAGGGATCTCCGTCCAGCATTACTTTTAATCCGCTACGAAATTCATTGGTTGAATAGTTGGCCATGGTTGAGAAATCTCGAGTTTGTTAAAGCTGGCTATGATAACCGAACTCTGAATGATTTTGGCCAGTTTTGCCTACCAGTTGACTAAATATCTAGAGATACTCAAACAGAGACTTTGCAAATGGACTACTGATTACTAAAACTTGTCTACACTTTAAGCATGGAAACTCCCAATCTCCTGCCAACACGAAAGCAATGGTTGTGCAGCAGAAATTCAACCGAATTAACATAGCGATCTCCCAACCTATGCTGGCTGAAGCCCCCCTAAAAACACTAATCGTTGATAACTCACATGATGAGGCCAATAAAACCCTCAGCATTCTGCGCAGCGCTAACTATCAGGTCGATGCGGAACTGGCCTGCGATGAGCAGCAGTTGCAACAATATTTATCAGGGCGCAACTGGGATTTGCTCATTGCGCCGATGGACTTCGATGCTATCTCCATACAGAGTATCTTTCAGAGCATTCGTCGCGCCGAGCGCGATATTCCAGTAATTCTTATCAATGAAAGCTATGACCCTAGCAAGCTAATTGAGGGACTGCGTCTAGGTGCCCAGGATGTAGTCGTAGCGGATCAGGACCAGCACCTTCTCAAGGTGGTAGCGCGCTCTTTAAGTGGCGTCTATCAACGCCGTCAGTGCCGTGAATGGGCGCGCAAGCTGTCATTAGCAGAAAAACGCAGCGAGCACCTGATGGATATCTCACGATTCCCTATAGCGCTCGTACAAGAAGGCACCTATGTTTATGCCAATGATGCCTGCGCTACTTTCATGGGTTTTGAGTCCCCAGAGGACATGCTGTGTTTACCAGTCATCGATAATATTGCTCCCAGCGACCAGGACAGACTCAAAGCTTATATGGTGCCACTCGACAAACAGCAGGAAATTATGCCGTTTGAAGCTCTCATAAAAATTCTCTGCAACAATAACTCAGAGAGTACTGCTTTTTTGGAGATCAATCAGATTCAGTACCACAGCGAACCCACTCTGCAGTTCACTATCAACAAGGACAAATTATTTGACGCCACCACAGATCAGACGGAGGAAGCCTCAGCCACCCTATACAGTTCTATTCAGCCACAACTGGTTTATAAAATAATTAGCCATGGCATTAATACCTCAGTGCAGACGGGCCAAGACAGTGTACTGTTAAATATACAGATGGATCGCTTTGAGGCTTTAAAAGAAGACTTAGGTATCGCCAAAACTGAAAAAATTGCCCATTCACTGGTTAGCTGGATCGGTGATAGTTTTACCTATAATTTTGACTGCGGGCGCCTCAGTGAAAACACCTTTATTGTAGTGCTCTCGGAAACCTCTGAACAACAGGCATTAAAAATTGCTGAGGACATAGTCGCGCAAATTAGTCAGGAAGTGTTTGATCTTGACGAGGAGAGCTTCTCTCTAACCATCTCTATCGGCGGCACTTTGCTCAACGAAAATGTCCCCTCTGTAGAGAGAGCGCTGGAGCGCAGCCAGCTAGTGCTTGAACAACTCAGGCAAAATAAAAATCAAGGAAATGGCGCGCAATTTTTCGTACCTGATATTCATTCTGACGAAATATCCCAACAGGAAGCAGTGATTATTACTGCCAAAAAACTGCTTAGGGATCAGCTGTTTTCGGTTCGCTATCAGCCTATTGTCGCACTGATCAGCGGTGGCAGTGGCAAGGAGTACTACGAGGTTATTCTCGGCGTTAGCCAGCAGGTAGACAGGGATGATATTCCCCCTGACTTTATTAACAGCCTATTTAAATCCGAGATAGCGGCTGAGGTTGATCGCTGGGTTATCAGCACCGCACTCTTATCGCTTTCCACAAAACTACAATCTAACCCTGATACTCAGCTGTTTATCAATATTAGTCCTCAGTCATTTTCCGACAGTCAGTTTTTGCCCTGGCTAACCGGGATCCTTAAAAAATCTAACTTACCGACCAACACCTTGATTTTCCAGATGCGGGAATCTGATGCGGTGCGCTATCTGAATCAGGCAGCTGCGATAGCCAATGAGATGAAAAAATTTGACGGCCAGATTGGCATCTGCAACTTTGGTGTTGCCATCAAT
This sequence comes from uncultured Porticoccaceae bacterium, assembly GCA_965656965.1. Classification (GTDB taxonomy): domain Bacteria; phylum Pseudomonadota; class Gammaproteobacteria; order Pseudomonadales; family Porticoccaceae; genus HTCC2207. The sequence goes on along the minus strand of CBFHMK010000007.1, from coordinate 42,405 downwards.
CCATTAAAAACCCTGGAGCGGATCAGCCTGGATTTTGTCAAAATAGACCGTCTTATTGTGGAAGAATTACAGCAGAGCGGCGAGGGTAAATCCAGATTTCAAAACCTGATGGGCGGCATGACCGGCACTGGTGTCGATGTGATTGTTCCCTTTGTAGAAAAAGCCAGCATATTACCCATACTCTGGCAGCAGGGAGTGCAGTATATCCAGGGCCATTATGTAAAGGAGCCAGCCTTTGAGATGGATTACGATTTTTCTGAAAACTCTTAGCCCTAGCTACCCAACTAACGCCTGAATATCCTTATCGCTATAGCCGAGCAAATAGAGAATCCCATCCAGACCCAGATGAGAAATAGACTGCTTGGCCGAGGCCTTGACCAAAGGCTTGGCTCTAAATGCAATACCCAGACCAGCAATGCTCAGCATAGGCAGATCATTGGCACCGTCACCCACAGCTATCACCTGCTCTAACACCAGCCCTTCTCTCTCAGCCAGCTCGCGCAATAAGTCTGCCTTGCGCTGACCATCAATAATCTCACCGGCGACCCTGCCAGTCACTAAACCATCCTTTATATCCAGTTCATTGGCATAGACATAGTCGACACCCAGTATTGTCTGCAGATAACGCCCAAAAAAGGTAAAGCCGCCAGACACAATAGCAGTCTTAAAGCCAAGCTGCTTAAGGGTTTTTAGTAGGTGCTCTGCCCCCTCATTAAGCTGCAGGCGCTCGGCTACTGATTGCAGCACATCGCCGCTTAAACCCTCTAGCAGGGCCAAGCGCTGGGTAAAGCTCTGCTTAAAATCCAGCTCCCCTTGCATAGCGGCCTCTGTGATTGCCGCCACCTGCTCACCAACACCCGCCTCAATCGCGAGTTCATCAATAACCTCAGCATCGATCAGCGTCGAATCCATATCAAAGACTACTAGCTGGCGGTTGCGACGATAGATATTGTCCTCCTGATAGGCAATATCAATATCCTGCTGACTGGCTAACTCAAGTAATGAGTTTCTGAATTCTGTGGGACTATCTGGTGCACCGCGCACAGAAAATTCGACGCAAGCCCGACCCAACTTGTCACTCTCATCTAACTGTACACGGCCCGAGAGGCGCACGATTTTGTCTATATTTAATTCATAATTGGCACAGACAGTCGCCACCAGTGCCAGATGAATGGCATCAATTTTACGCGCCAACAAAGTGACAATATGTCGCGGTTTGCCCTGCAACTCTACCCAGTTTTGGTAGCGCTCTTCGCTAATGGGCAAAAATTTAGCCTTCATTTGCAGTATCCCAAGACAGGACTCCACTTCCTCAGTGACCTTAGCTATATCAGCAGTCAGGGGCACGGCCGCCAAAATACCCAAATTAAGCTGGTCGTGGATCACCGCCTGACCTATATCCAACACAGTAACAGCGTAATGAGACAGCACTTCGGTCACTGCACTAGTTACGCCTGGTTTATCTTCGCCAGACACATTGATAAGTAGGATATCTTTCACTAATTTCAGCCATGGTGATTTTTAGAGCTGTCATTATATAAAAGCTACAGGAATAGGATAGAATGCGATCGAAATAAATTTCTTCAGGGACCTCAGGATGCATCGTCAATATTCGATGGCTAATAAGCTGCCTGCCGCAGTATTGTCCCTCTGCCTGCTGCTGGGGTTTATCAGCTGGTTAATGCTCGCCAACCAAACCAGCCGGCTAGCCAAGCAGGTTATTAACGATAAAAGTCTCGGTGCACTGAACCAGCTGGATGAACTTATCCGTGCGCCCCTGTTTAATAATGACCGTATTAGTGTGCAGGTGGCTCTCACCCGAGTCGCCGATGACCCCGCGATATTCAGCGCCAGCCTCTATGGTGTCGACAATCAATTAATCACTCAGAGCAGACAGAGTGGGCAGCCCCCCGTTAATCTAGAGCGCTTTAGACGCGATATTGAGGTGCGGGATACATTAGTTGGCAACCTGGTTATCGAACTGGACAGTCAGCCTATCTATGCTCAGCATCGTCAAGTATTAATCAACTGGATGCTGCTGTGGCTGATATTCACAGCAGGCTGTACCTATGGTTGCTACAGATTTGCCGAGCAGTTGGCGCGCCGACTGCGACTGCTAAGCAATCGCCTGCCCGGTGGCGGCGATCAGATTATTGATGAGCTAGCCGATCTGGAAGTCCGGGTTCAGCCGCTACTGTCCAATTCCGGTCAGATCGATGGAGATAGTAATAATGGTTACTACTATTCCCTGGTTACCGCCAACATCAAGAACCGCCAGCGCCTGAACACTCAGCTCAACCGCGAAAGCCTGGAGCTGTTATTTGAAAAGATTGATTACTGCGCAGCACGCACGCTAGAGCTCTATGGCGGTCAGCGCGTTGAGGGTACAGATGGCACCCTGTGTTTTTATATACGCTCAACACAGAGTTCTAAGCAGCATCTGTTAATTTGCCTGATGGCAGTATATAGCTTGCAACAGCTACTAGAGAGGTTGTCGGCAAAGTTGGGCGTGGATCTTGAAGTCAACTGGACCCTGTGCAGCGGTAACCTAAGTCAGTTACCTCTATTTAGTTATGATGAGGGTATGGCCGCACTTAAACTGCAATGTTCAGAACTGGCAGCAAGACTTCAGGAGGGGGTTATTGTGCTGCACTCTACTGAATATGACATTGAAGCCCTATCATCTATTGCCAGATTTTTGGTCTTCGATGACCATTGTTTTATCCTCCAGGGGTTTCCTGAGGGGCGTCAGTCACTACTCGAAAAGCAGGTTATGCATCTAGCCAACGTCTGCTTATAAACTCTGGCCACAGTACTATTTTGAAAAAGGGTCTAGCAGTTTTAAATGGGATGTATCTATCTCAACTGAACTAACACTTAGCCTCTCGCCCACCGCCAGGAGATCTGAGCCCGGGGGTTGAGTGTCCAGATTGGCAAGCTGCTGACTATGTATCTGAGTGGCCAGCGAGGGGTCTGCTTGATTGACCAGTACATCAGCACCCAAAGGGGCCATAGTAAACCGCGCTTCGGCAAGCTGGACTTCAGCCACAGCACCAGCGGACGCCACAAGCGACTTAATTTCAATCGCCATGGCATAATCAATATTGCGTTTCAAATAGCAGACGTCTGCCGCAAAGAGACGCTCCAGTCGATCTGGAGTCAGATTAAAAACCTCGCCAATGCGCTCTCGAACCTCTCCCATGTCCCGTCCCTGCTGAATCTGCCCGTAGAACAACACATCGAAGTTTTTTAAAGTACTGTGGCTATCCCCAGTGATCTGCTTATCAACCATATCTACCACGAGCTCCCAGACTCAAAACCCTAACTAAGTAATGGGCCAGATTGCTGAAAAATTCAAATTTGCGATAAAAATAAGCGACTTAAGCGATATTATGAAAAAGGACAGTAACCCACACAAAGGCCGCAAGCAGTAGAGAGACAAAGACTGCTGCAGAACCGGCATCCTTGGCACGACCCGACAATAGATTAAATTCCAAGCCGACGCGATCAATTGCCGCCTCGATAGCAGTGTTTAATAATTCAACCAGCAACACAATCAACAACACACCAATTAACAGAATCAGTTGTAGGTAGTCTGCGGCCAACCAAAAAGCGGCGGGCACAAGACCTGCTGCAAGCGCTAGCTCGATACGGAAAGCTTCTTCATACCTTAAGCTGTCCCGCAAACCTTTTGCCGAGTTCATCAGCGTGCCAATGATGCGGCGACTAAGAAATCCTTTTTGGCTGCGGTTATCCATGTCTATTTTTAGTCCCTGATATCCGACTCCAGAGACTGTAAACTCTGGTCCATTTCCAGTGCAGGAGCCTCTTCACTGGGACGGCCCACTATTTTAGCTGGCACACCTGCCACAGTGACATGAGGAGGCACGGCCTCAAGCACTAGGCTCCCAGCACCCACCTTGACACCCTCGCCAATACTAATATTGCCAAGAATCTTAGCTCCAGCAGAAATCATCACGCCATCACTGATTTTGGGGTGACGATTACCACCTTTGCAGCCACTGCCCCCGAGAGTCACCGAATGTAAAATCGACACGTTGTTACCAATCACGGCAGTCTCGCCAATAACCAGCCCAGTGGCATGATCAATCATAATGCCCGACCCCATCTGAGCACCGGGGTGTATATCAACAGCGAAGGTCTCGGAAATTTGATTTTGGAAAAACAGCGCCAGCGCAATGCGCCTCTGCTTCCACAGCCAGTGAGACACCCGCTGCAGCTGCAATGCCTGAAAACCTTTGTAGTAGAGAATCGGGGTGAGATAGCGGTCGCAGGCTGCATCCCTCTCAAAGTAAGCTTTAATATCTTCACGAATAGACTGACCAATGCTGGCATCTGCCTGCAATGCCTGTGCAATCACAGTGGCAATATTGTCTGCCGGCATTGCGCCACTGGCTAACTGCGCGGCAAGATTAAAACTAAGAGCAGTATCGAGATCAGGTTGCTCTAAGATAGAACGGGCAAAGAAGTTAGCCAGCAAAGGTTCCTCATCGCTGGCCAACCGGGCCTCTTGCACAACCATATCCCAGAGCTGATTATCAGTTATCATTAATAAATTCCTTAGCTTACATCTAGGTAGCGCTGAATAATCTCATCGAGATTTTCTAGCACCACATCAACCAATAATATATCACTGCTTTTTAAGCGCTCAGCGAGCACATCGGCGGTCAAATTCCGGGCGTAATTTTCTGCGATAGGCCGAAAACTTATATGCCAGCGCTCCGGCGCTATGCCTCCTGTATCTTTTGCATAGGGGCGGTAAAAATCCCAGTGTGCCAATTGCCCATCCAGCCAGTCGTGCATAGGCGCAAAAATACCCTGTCCCTCAACTTCCTCGGGCGTTAGCTGAATCTGATATTCAGCAGGCATAGCCGCGGCATCATAGATGTCCATATCAGTGCCCCAGTGGTGGCGAGATGCGCCAGGTAGAGCCGACCATCGCAATACCGCCTGAATCTGCTGCCAGGGATTTAGGGCCGCTAACTCTAGTGCTACGCCATTGTCATCGACCACTGGCCGAAGCCCTGAGAGCTTGCTATTCCAGATATGTCTCTGGCGCTCAAAACTGCGAAAACCACTGCATAATTGCAGATCAAAACCTGATTCCGCCGCTTGCTGTTGCAGCCCGAGCAGGGGACCAACAATCTCTTGGTGCACCAGCATGGCCGATTTGCCATCCCCTGCCGTATTTAAATTGACAAGGTGACGTTGCGTAGAGCCAGTTAAAATATCCAAGTCATTTTTCATTTAATATTGCTGTTACTACAGATTTAAATAAATACTTATACAGAGGCACTGGCCAATAAGCAAAAATTCAGTTGTTGGGTGTTCAGTAAACTGCCCGTAAACTCTAGTTGAATTTTACGCGAATGGCCGCATCTATAGACTAACGATAATTTCAGGACTGCGTTATGTACAGAATTTTCCTATTTCTAGCCACGAATCTGGCGATCATCGTAGTGGCAAGTATTACTCTGCGCCTATTGGGTGTGGAAAGCATCCTCGCCAACAATGGCATGGATCTCAACTTATCCTCACTACTGGTATTCTGTGCGGTTTTTGGTTTTCTCGGGTCATTTACCTCATTGCTGCTGTCCAAGTTTATGGCTAAACGCTTCAGTGGCACTAAGGTGATCACACAGCCTCAGACCGAGCAACAGCGATGGTTACTGCAGACTGTGACGACCCTAGCCAAGAAAGCTAATATAGGCATGCCCGAAGTCGGAATCTTCCCGGCCCAGCAGTCCAATGCTTTTGCCACGGGCTGGAATAGGAATAACGCGCTGGTCGCAGTCAGCCAGGGTCTCCTAGACCGTTTCACTGAAGACGAAGCGCGCGCCGTATTAGCCCACGAAATTGGCCATGTGGCTAATGGCGATATGATTACCCTGACACTGATTCAGGGCGTGGTGAATACTTTTGTTATGTTCGCTGCGCGGGTTGTTGGTTTTTTTGTCGATAGAGTAATACTAAAGAATGAGCGCGGGCTGGGGCTGGGCTATTGGGTGGCGACTATTTTTGCGGAGATTGTTCTGGGTATTCTGGCCTCCACGATTGTTATGTGGTTTTCGCGACAACGGGAATTTCGCGCCGACACCGCCGGTGCGCAACTCGCGGGGCGTGGCGCCATGGTCTCGGCCCTTGAAAAATTGCGCGCCGAAACTCAGGCACAGGTGGCCAACCAGATGCCAGATACCATGACTGCCTTTGGTATTTCCAGCGGCTGGAAACGCAATCGCAGCAAGCTATTTATGAGTCACCCGCCCCTCGAAGAACGAATCGCGGCGCTGCGACGTGGATAAGGTTGCTAGTCTGCTGCAGGAGGTGCTGCTCTGTCGGCTCAATGATCTGGACGAAATGCAGTCGATTGAGATAACGATTGATGAGCGGCGTCTATTTGCTATTCGTCAGGATAATCAGCTTTACGCCTACTGGAATAGTTGCCCCCATCTGGGTATTCCGTTGAATTGGATGCCGGAGAAATTTCTCGATTTGGACGGCAGTTTAATCCAGTGCTCTTCTCACGGAGCACTATTTCAGGTTGGCACTGGCGAATGTATTGCCGGACCCTGCACCGGAGATCATTTAAAGCCAGTGCAGTTACGAATCGAGGGAGATAACTATTATGTAGCGGCCAATCAACCTCTGCCCGCGGCACCGATTAATCTGCGAGCTCAGGCCCTGGCAGATCTTGAAGACAGCTGATTGGCTTCTCAAGGACAATTTCATCAGCCCTGATTGCGGCTCGCCAGGCAATGACTTCGACGCCAGCAGCTACAGCCTGAGATAGCGTCTGAGCATAGACTGGGTCTATATCCGCAGCCACCTCCAAACATTCTGCCCCGGTAAGCTGGACGCAGAAGAACAGTACAGCACGATGGCCAGCTGCAACCATCGCCATCAACTCACGTAGGTGTTTGCTGCCGCGGCTGGTGACAGCATCGGGAAACATTGCCAGACCCTGCCCCATATCCAGAGTGACGTTTTTAACTTCTACATAACAGAGACCCAGCGCATTGTCTTCCAGCAGTAAATCAATACGGCTCTTCTCTTCACCGTAGCGCACCTCAGTACGGATCCGTTGATAACCAGCTAATTCTGGCACCAGCCCAGCTTCAATCACCTCATAGACTAGCCGGTTAGGCGTTGAGGTGTTTACCCCCGCTAGCTGACCATGACTGGTGGTCACTATTTCCAAGGTACCAGGTAATTTGCGCTTGGGATTATCGGATAGCGAATACCAACAGTCTGAACCCTCAACCTGACAGTTTTTCATTGAACCTGTGTTGGGGCAATGCAGGGTCAGCAGCTCTCCGTCCGCAGTGCGGACATCAGTAAAAAATCGCTTATAGCGCTTAACAAAGGTGCCAGCTAGCAGCGGCGGTGTATTTTTCATCGGTTTTGGTCACAGGGATGCAATTTTCGGGACCTAAAGTATCCTCAGACGGGGAAATTATGCAACTGTAGTCTAAAATTAAAAGCTACAGAGAGTAAGAATCTGGTTAATAGGTGAAATTTTCCTTGATAAATGACCTTAAAATCTCTATAAACGCGGGTTCTGTTTTTTTAGCCCATATCAACAGCGGATCTTATGCATGGCAACAGTAAAAGCACAGTCAAAACCTGCAGCGAAAACTAAAGCTCGCTCAAAAGCTGCGGTGACTTCTGTCAATCTTCACGGACTGGCTCCCTACAAGGAGACCAAGAAAGAAGAGTATATGAACGAGAATCAACGCGAGCACTTTAAGCTGATTCTTAAGGCTTGGCGTCGTGAACTAATGGAAGAAGTTGATCGCACCGTAACTCATATGAAAGACGAAGCGGCCAATTTTCCGGATCCCGCAGATCGCGCCACCCAGGAAGAAGAGTTTAGCCTTGAGCTACGCACTCGAGATCGCGAACGCAAATTGATCAAGAAAATCGACAAAACCCTGGTTCGAGTCGAAGAAGATGATTACGGATTCTGCGATCAGTGCGGTGTTGAGATAGGTATTCGCCGTCTCGAAGCTCGCCCAACAGCAGACCTTTGCGTTGACTGCAAAACCCTTGATGAAATCAAGGAAAAACAAATCACCGGCGGCTAAACAGCCGCCCGGTGGCTGCAGCTCAAAAGCACCCTGAGCTTCAGCGTCTATCCTATATGCCAGTCCCAACCAGCATCGGACGCTTCGCACCCTCCCCTTCAGGCCCACTCCATTTTGGTTCCTTAGTGAGTGCCTTGGCGAGTTTTTTAGATGCTCGTAAGCGCGAGGGCCAGTGGCTAGTCCGTATCGAAGATATAGACCCACCCCGTGAAGTGCCTGGAGCTAGCGATCAGATACTTAAACAGCTGGAGGATCATGGCCTCTGCTGGGATGCTGAGGTGCTCTACCAGAGCAGTCGCCTGGACAGCTATAGAGACTGCGTTGAACATTTGTTAAACGAGGGTCTAGCCTACCATTGCCAGTGCAACCGGCAGCGACTCAACAATCTGTCTGGGATCTACGATGGCCATTGTCGCGACCTGGAGCTTAATAGCAGCGATCACTCAGCCAGACTCAGAATTGATAAACGGCCCTCGGACATCAAGTTTGATGATCAAATTATGGGGCATTACCAGCAGTGCGTTAAAAGCTCTGTAGGCGACTTTGTAGTGCAGCGTCGCGACCGGCTGTTTTCCTATCAGCTCGCCGTGGTGCTGGATGACGAATATCAGGGTATCAGTCATGTTATGCGCGGTACTGACCTGCTAGATTCCACACCCAGGCAGATCTATCTGCAACAGTGCCTCGGTTATCGACAGCCGGTTTATGCCCATGTGCCCCTGGCACTGAATTCGGAGGGGCAAAAGCTCAGCAAGCAGAATCTCGCGACTGGACTGCACCAGGGTCTGGAGTCACAAAATCTCCATCAGGCCCTTCATTGGTTGCAGCAGACGCCCCCCAAAGAACTGGCCGACCAATCTGTTGTGGAAATTTTGCGCTGGGCCACAGATCACTGGTCTCTTGAACCTCTGGCCAGCAACCCAACTAATGCCCCGGCTCCAGCCGGCTGTTAAAAGAGCCACAGCATGCTCAGCTGCAGGTTTAACCCAGCATCAAGTTTGCTTTGCGCTGCCAGCGGGCATACCATCGCGGGTCAAGAAGAAATAATCCGTACTGCGACATAGCCCATGCTTAATTATCGATTGGTTGCAACTCTCCTCCTACTCTGCACAGTGGTTTTCCCTTTGGCGACGCAATGGGCATTAGAAACTGACGGCAGCTGGTTTAGACCCTTCGTAGTCTGGGCTATGCTAGTGTTTGCTGCCTATGTGGCGCACCGTCACCGAGCCCACGATGAATCTTGAAATAACTCTAGCAACCATAGGCCTCCTGGCTCTGGGCTGCGCCGTGGCAAAAGCTATGGCGCAGCTAAACGGCCGTGCCAGTAAAGATTTTGTTTTGGCGCTCGGTCTCCTCTCAGGAACTGGGGTGCTGCTTGCCATGGGCTCAATTGAGATGGCAGGCCGCTACGGCTACTCGGTTATTCTGGCACTGGTAGCCTTCACGCTGGTTTTTGTGTTCTCGCCACTAATATTCTTCCCCATTCGGCGACTCAGTGAAATTATTCGCTTTGCCACCCCCGTAGACTTTTTAACCTTTAGATACCGCACCAGATCTGTAGCTCTGATTACCTGTACTAGTCTCATAATTACTACGGTGCCACTGATACTGGCCCAGCTTATTGCCATTGAGTCGGTGGCCAGCAGGCTATTGGCGGAGGATGCAAAAATCCTCGCCGTCATATTTACCACTGTGGCCATAATACTGATTAATTTGCGCGCTATTCAGAAGGGTCCCAGCAATCACCTGGGCTGGATTATGGCTGCCGCAGGGCTTTTATTGCTGCCGGCGCTGGGTTTCTCTGCCTGGACCTCCGTGCAATCAGTATTTGGCGGATTGGCAGAAATGAATAGCTGGGTTATTGATAGTGGCCAGCGCTTTATTGTGCAGCGGTTAGACTCGTCCTACAGTATTTTTGCTATTTTCCTGGCCGCCAGCTTTGCCTCACCAATCTATTTTAGCCTGCTGGTATCAGACAATATTTCTGATCGTCAGGCCGGCATGACGGCCTGGAGTTATCCACTGTTAGTATTGCTAGCCAGCATTCCAATCTTTCCTTTACTCTGGGCCGGCATCTCAGTTCAAGCATCATCACCGCTGCAGGAATATCTGTATGCACTGCCCATTCTGAGCCAGCACCCTTTGGTGGCTGCTCTCGGTTTCGCCAGCATCATACTGCTAGGGCTCTCCCTAAGCTGCAGCCTGACATTGATTAATTCAAAAATCTTTTTGAATAGTTTTTTACTGCCTGCCAAAAATCTTGAGCAACAGCCACACCTTGACCGATGGATCAAAAAACACCAGATATTAGTCGCTGCGGCGCTGGTATTGGTCTGCGCAGGCCTGAGCCTTATCGTTAAGAGTCGCAGTATTACTGACTATTATCTGGCTGGCTTCTCTGGCATGGCGCAGCTAACCCCTGCCTTGCTCGCCGTTATCTATCTACCCAGAGTCAATCGCCAGGGCGTTATAGCCGGACTAGTGGGTGGTATCACAGTATGGTTTATAGGAATTTTGGTACCTCTGTTGTTCGGCGACTGGAGCTGGCAACTGCCGCTAACAGAAAACACTCTGCATTTCGGCATGCAAAATTGGAATATCTGGGCAATTGAAGCCCTACTGGTAAATATTACTCTGTGCACAATATTTGCTGTTTACGGCTCTATGGACAAAGAACAGCAGGCGTTTGCCACCCTATGTATGGCGGACAATGTATATATCCCCGCACGGGTTGAAATAGCACAAAAATCCGTCCCAGAATTGACTGCAAGCCTGCGACTATCGCTGGGCGAGAATGCTGATACCGAAATAACTCAGGCACTGGAAAGCCTGGATTTTGATATTAGCGAGGTGCGACCTGCGGCGCTGCGTCAGATACGCGATAGTATTAATGCCTCGTTAAATATGCGCTTCGGCGTATTGGCTGCCAATCGCATTATGGAACAGTCTCTGCCACTGATTCTGCCTGCCGCCGATGAACCAGACGATATCCAGCTGATTGAATCTGTACTGGCTATTCAGGGTGATCGCCTGACAGGTATTGCCAGTGAACTTAATAAATTACGCGTCCACCACCGTGAGATTCTAGATAACCTGCCTATTGGGGTGGTATCCCTTGATCAGAGCGGTGAAATTGTAAGGTGGAATACCAAGATCGTCAGCTACACCGGTATCAGTCAGGCTGCAGCCACTGGTAGCCTTGTATCAGACTTACCCGAACCCTGGGGGTCAGTCTTCACCGACTTTATAGATAGCGGCAGCAGCAATCTCGATGACCTCAGACTCGACATTGACGATCAGGTACGTTGGTTTAGCTTGCAAACCTCGATTCAACAGGAGCAGGTGCAGCCAGTGGCCCCGGAAGCCAATTCTGATATTGTTGTGCTAATCGAAGAGCAGACCGAGTCAATCAAGCTTATCCAAAGCTCTATTGATAATGAACGTCTTGCCTCAGTCGGTAGACTAGCCGCAGGCGTAGCTCACGAAATAGGCAACCCAGTAACAGGTATTGCCTGCCTAGCCCAAAATCTGCAGCATGAAACCGAGGATCAACAGATACATGAAGCGGCAGACCAAATCCTCTCTCAGACCCAGCGTATTAATCGCATCGTAGAATCGCTGATCAATTTTTCGAGAGGCGGCTATGCGCTCAATAGAAGTAAGCAACAGGTCAATCTCAACCATGTCCTGGCGGAAGCCATTCAATTGCTCACTATCAGCACTGCGCAGCAAACAGAACAGCAGAGTCTAGAATATATCTGCGACCTAGACTCCGACCTCTGTGTTAATGGTGATCACCATCAACTCATTCAGGTGTTCCTCAACCTGCTGAGCAATGCCCGCGATGCATCACCAGAGGGTGGCCGAATTACTATCAGTGCTGAAACTGAGGGGCAGAAAATTGTGGTGGCAATTAGCGACGAAGGGATTGGTCTGCAAGACAGCCTTCAAGACCACCTCTTTGAACCCTTTGTTACCACCAAGGATCCGGGAAAGGGGACTGGGCTGGGTCTGTGGATTGTCTTCAATCTTGTTAAAAGTCTGGGAGGCGAGGTCTCTCTGGCGAGTCCGGCGAAAAACAATGACTGTGGCACTACAGTAACAATCTATTTTCCCCTATCATCTGCAGTATGATTCAGCCTGCCAAACATATTTTAGTAGTCGAAGACGAAGATATTATTCGCGCCTCACTGCGCAAGCTTCTAGAGCGCAGCGACTATAGCGTTTCTGAGGCAATCAGTGTGAAAGCGGCACAGGAGTCTTTTAATCTCAACGAATTCGATCTAATAATCAGTGACCTGAGGCTGCCCGGAAGCTCTGGCATGGAATTTATTCGGCCCGCAGGCCCGGTTCCGGTGCTGGTTATGACCAGCTATGCCAGTCTTCGATCAGCTGTGGAAACCATGCGCCAAGGTGCAGCAGATTATATTTCCAAGCCTTTCGACCACGAAGAGATGCTGAGCGCAGTTCAACGCATTATTGGCGATTCTGAGAAGCAATCTTCTCAGGCCGACAATCAGGCGCCTGTTCTGGTGGGCAACTGCCCCAGGCTACTCAAGATTCTGCGGACTGTGCACAAAGCTGCACCCACCGCAGCCCCAGTAATTATTAAAGGCGAAAATGGCACGGGGCGGCGCACCATTGCAGAAATTATCCACAACAATAGCGCGGTTGCCGAGCAGCCCTTTGTAGTTGTCAACTGCACCACTACAGATGAGGCACAGCTTTCTCAACAGCTTGCCAGTAACCCTATTGGTACCCTGTTTTTGAATAATATCTGTGAGCTGACCAAGCCATTGCAGGCGATAGTGCTCAGAGCTATCGAGCACAACAGCTTCCGCTGTATAGCCTCTACAGAGGAAGATTTAAAAATGCTCTGCGATAACAATCGCTTCCGCAAAGATTTGTTTTATAGTCTAAATGTAGTGGAAATTCTGACACCCAGGCTGCGGGAGCGTGCATCGGATATAGCCAAACTAATCGAATATTTTATCGACAGATACAGCACCGAGTTCGGTCATAAAATTACGCTGTCTGAAGATGCAGTCGAGGCTATGTCTAACTACAGTTGGCCTGGCAACGTTAAGGAGTTGCAGAACATACTCTACCAGGGCGCTATTTTGTCTGAAGAAGGAGAGATGATTACCGCAGGAATGCTTGGACTGGATGCCATGCCCAGCCACATACAAGAGAGCAGCATAGAGTCGTCAGGTTCCGCGCCCAGACCGGCTGTCGATGCACCTGCCGGCCTGTCCCTCGAAGACTATTTCACTAGTTTTGTTCTCGAGAACCAGGAAAACATGAGTGAAACGGCCCTAGCCCAAAAACTCGGAATTAGCCGAAAATCGCTCTGGGAGCGTCGTAACAAGCTAGGAATTACCCGTAAAAAGCCCTAATTGGACGCCATTCGTTTCAAAAAGTAACAGATTTGGCTGATTGGCACATTAAATAACAAAAAGCTCAAAATTTTACTTGTAGAGAACAAATTTCTGATTAGAATGATGGCGACCAGGGTTTTTCCTGAGTAATAAAAACAATAAAGAATAATAAAAATTGGATGGATTGCGAAAAGTGTTCAACAAGCTTAGGCTTGAGAACCATTGAGGGGGGTTGTCGAGAGGCATCCCTTTTTTATTGTCTGGGATTTTTTCAAAAACCCCAATTTAAGTTCAATCCAAAACTCCCGTAATCACTATAGCTCTGTTAAACTCTCTGATTCATATTCTCTATCGGCTCGCTGTTCATGCTGAAGCGCATCAGTAAATTCTTCACTCTTAATCAACGCCAGAAAAATATCGGTGAGCCCATTGTCGTGCAATCTGGGCAGCATTCACTCTCGCCGAAAATGATTAGTCGTGATGCCCGCAAGGTGGTTGAAGTTCTGCAAGAGAATGGCTACGAAGCCTATGTAGTTGGCGGTTCCGTCCGCGACCTGCTGCTGGGGCTCAAACCCAAAGACTTCGATGTGGCGACCAATGCCAAGCCCTCAGAGATCAAACCACTGTTTCGACGCTCACGCATTATCGGACGACGCTTTCAGATTGTGCATGTGCAGTTCAGTCGTGAACTTATTGAGGTAACTACCTTCCGCTCAAACGAAACAAAGGGAGAGGACAAGCGCGGAGGCAACCGCCGCCAGCAGACCAACAGCGGCATGCTCACCAGAGATAATGTATTTGGGTCCATAGATGACGATGCCAGTCGTCGCGATCTGACCATTAATGCCCTGTATTACGACCCCAGTGACAACAGCATCTATGACTTTGCCGGAGGGCTTGAGGATATTGAGAGCCGGACTCTTCGCATCATGGGTGATCCGGCAACCAGATTCCGCGAAGACCCTGTGCGCATGCTGCGCGTTGCGCGCTTTGCCGCAAAGCTGGGCTTTACCATTGATCCCGCCACAGAGAAGCCAATGCACAAGCTGGCTGGCGATCTGGAGCATATTTCTGCGCCGCGACTTTTTGATGAGACTCTAAAGCTATTTATGAGTGGTCAGGGGCTTGCCACCTTTTGGCTACTTCACGACTACGGTCTGTTTGAGCGCATGGTGCCGCAGCTCAGCAAACTACTGAAAGATCGAAACAGCCTAGCCAGCAAGCTGGTGCAGCAGGCCTTTACCAATACAGATCTGCGCATTAGGTCCGAAAAACGTGTCACACCAGCCTTTATTTATGCCGCGCTGCTGTGGCCATCGGTGCAGAGTCTGGCGGCCAATTATCAGGAGCGCGGAAACTCGCCGGCCTATGCGCTCAACAAAGCGGCTGGTGAAATAATTGCCAAGCAGATACCCATCACTGCTATTCCCCGCCGTTTTACCATGCCTATGCGTGAGATCTGGGACCTGCAAATAATGTTACAGAAACGCGGTGGCCAGAGAGCCAAGCGCCTCGCCGAACATCCTCGCTTCCGTGCGGCCTACGACTTTGTGCTTTTACGCGAGCAGGCGGGAGAGGAATTAAATGGCCTGGGTGACTGGTGGACTGCCTATCAGGAGGCCAGTGAAGAAAATCGCGAACAGATGGCCAATGCCTTGGCTCAACCCAAGACAAAACGACGACGACGCAAACCAAGAGCACCAAAGGCTGAATAATGGCGCTCGCTTATATAGGGCTTGGCAGCAATCTTGGGCGCAATATTGAGGGTCAGGTGAAGGACTCCAGAGCTCAGCTTGGACAGGCACTGGACAGCCTGTCCAGTAACCCGCAAATCACTATCAGCAAACTCTCCAGTTTTTATCAAACCCCGGCCATTGGTCCTGGCAATCAACCAGACTATATAAATGCAGTGGCACTTTTAGAAACTCAGCTTGAACCTCTGGAACTACTCGACCTATTGCAATCTATCGAGAACCAACAGGGTCGTGTGCGCACAGTGCGCTGGGGGGCGAGAACCCTAGACCTAGACATTCTGCTCTACAACGAACTGGTAGAGCATAGCGAACGCCTCAGCCTACCACATCCGCGCATGCATGAGCGCGGCTTTGTACTGGCACCACTGGCAGATATAGCACCTCAGCTCTGCCTACCAAATGGTGAAAACATCGTTCAACTATTGGCAAACTGCTCAATGCAAGGTATCGTAAAATTATAGAATCTGAGCAACACTCTTATAACTTTTCAGACGAGAGCGTGGCACAGCAACTTAACCTCAGCATGCGGAGACTTATGTGGATCAGGCTACCTTCAACGAATTAGACATTGATTTATCAGCCGTCACCATTCCCCGCTACATTGCCATAGAAGGCCCGATCGGCATTGGCAAAACCACATTGGCCAAGCGTCTTGCCGAATCCTTTAACTATGAAACCCTGCTTGAAGACGCAGAAGAGAATCCTTTCCTAGAACGCTTTTATCAGGACCGCCGCAATAATGCCCTGCCCACTCAGTTGTTTTTTCTGTTCCAGCGTATGCGCAAACTACAGGATCTTCGCCAGGGAGAACTCTTCCAGCAAGTCCGCGTATCGGATTTTTTAATTGAGAAAGATCCATTATTCGCCCGCATCACGCTTGACGATAATGAGTACAGCCTCTATCAAACTGTGTATGACAAAATTATCGAAGACTTACCCAAGCCAGATCTGGTGATCTACCTGCAGGCGCCAACAGAAACTCTTTATGACCGAGTGCAGACTCGCGGCAATGCCATCGAGCTGCCAATAGAACAGTCGTATTTGCAGCAACTCAATGACGCCTATACGCAGTTCTTTTATCACTATGATGATACGCCTCTGTTGATCGTTAATACCGCAGAAATTAATCTGGCCCAGGGCGATTTGGATTATCATAATCTGGTCAAATATATACTCCAGACAGGTTCTGGTCGTCACTACTATAATCCCCATCCTATTCAGTAATAGCCCGACAGGGTTATCTGGGCCGCTTGTGAAAATAACCGAAACCCAGTAACGTACCGTTCCCGCCAAAAGATAAAGGCATAGATGCAGTATGAAAACCACGACAATAAATAGCCTCCACGGGATGAAAACTGCCGGCGAGAAATTTGCCGTTATCACTGCTTATGACTACACCTTTTCACGATTGATAGAAACAGCTGGCATAGAGGTTACGTTGGTCGGAGACTCTCTTGGCAATGTGATTCAGGGGCGTGATAGCACGATCCCAGTGACCATTGATGAAATGGCTTACCACACGGAAATTGTCAAGCGAGGCAATGGCCGCACATTGCTGATGACCGATATGCCATTTATGACCTATGCGACTGAAAATCAGGCTATGGATAATGCGGCTGTATTGATGCAGGCCGGTGCCCAGATGGTCAAACTAGAAGGTGGCGAATGGCTGGCCGAAACAGTCTATATGCTGACCGAGCGTGGCATTCCAGTCTGTGGCCATGTTGGACTGACACCTCAGTCGGTGCATAAATTAGGCGGTTATCGAGTGCAGGGTAAAGAGGAAGACTCCGCTCAGCAGATGATTGCTGAGGCTCAGGTATTAGAGGAAGCCGGTGCCGATTTAATTGTTGTGGAATGTGTACCCTCTTCCCTTGGTCGCGAACTATCTGCCGCGCTGACTATTCCGGTGATCGGCATAGGTGCAGGCCCTGATACAGATGCTCAGGTACTGGTATTGCAGGATATGCTGGGTATTTCCCAGAGACTGCCAAAGTTTTCCAAGAATTTTCTCGATCAGACCTCCAGTATTCAAGAAGCGATCATTGCCTATGGCAATGAGGTGCGCAGTGGCGTATTCCCTGCACCAGAACATTGTTTTAAATAATTAGACCCAGAGGACAATAATAAAGATGTCTCAGCCCAGTTCAGTTTATGACTTTAGTGTGCCTACCAGTGCAGGCGAAGAGCAGGCACTGAGTGCCTACCAGGGCAAGGTAATGCTCATCGTAAATACTGCCAGTAAATGCGGCTTTACTCCTCAGTATGAGGGACTGCAAACTCTGTATAACAATTATGCAGAGCGCGGCCTGGAAATTATTGCCCTACCCTGCAACCAGTTCCGGGGCCAGGAGCCGGGCAGCAATGCCGAGGTACAGGAATTCTGCCAAATGAACTATGGCCTGAGTTTTCCAGTAATGGGAAAAATTGAGGTTAATGGGCCAGGTCGTCACCCACTGTATAGCTATCTCACTCAACAGGCTGGCGGAATATTCAACGATAATATTAAGTGGAACTTCACCAAATTTTTGGTCGATCGCAATGGTCAGGTTGTGGCTCGTTTTGCCACTATTACCAAACCAGATGCTCTGGCCAAGTCTATTGAGAAACTGCTCTAAGCACTAGCCGATCAGGGTGGGCCACTGACCGCTGTGGAGCGCCAAATAGTCGACCAGGTTCTTGGGTCTATAGCTGGGGTCTGCCTGCCAGCGCTGTTTAACCGATCTGTGTATCAATACCTTCCCTCGACCATGATCAATTGGCCGGTGGTAGGGTCGCTTGGAACGAAAAATATGCTTGCGTGACCTATGTAACCTGGCGGTGACAACAGGTTTTAAGCCCTGCATCATATGTGCCTCCAGATGCAGCCCTGCCGCTTTGGCCTCTCTGCCAATCCAGCCCATAGAGATATCCGAAAGCAGCCCGCCATCGCTATCTGCCCTATAGCTGCCACCTACATTGCTGTGCACCCCTGCAAACCACACCTGCTGAAGACTCATATTTTCCCGATGCTGCCAAATCGTAGGCTCAAAGTCTGAGCGCAGCTCATCTATGGCTAGAGCATGGCGGGCAATATCAATATTATCGCCCATCTTGGTGTCGTAAAATTCGTCTTGCTTATCCATTAAACCGAGAAATGAGAAGGGAATTCCCAGTGCACCAACGGTGTCCCAGACACCAACAAATTTCACAGTTCTACTGGCGTGACTATGGCTATTGCGAAAAGAAACCGACTTATTACCTGCAGGGCTATAGACCGGGCCGGTCTTCTTATAATGATTAAAGGCGGCCTGAATTAGCCGTGCATCAGGGCGTTTTATAATGCCGCAGTTATTGATTAGCCCGCACAGGCTTCTGACCGTATAGGAGCCACGGCTAAAACCAAACAGGTAAATCTCATCTCCAGGGGCGTAGTTTTGCACCAGATAGCGATAGTTATCCATAATGTTTTTGGCAATACCGCGACCGGTGACTCCGGCAGCTACAGAATCATGGTAGGAGCCCAGCCCCCAATCGTAAAATACCTGCTGTGCAATGCCGTCGTTGGCGACAGGTTTCACCGCACGGGCAACTTTTAAGACATTGGTTGGTTGATCGTCAGGGTCTTTTTCTGGGCGATTCCAGGTGCCGTCAGCACAGATAACAATACGTTTCATAGCAACTTCCTTGTCTCTAGCGAACCAGGGGTGAGCTGTTGAAACTGCGAAGGTTATCCTACCCTCTTCAACCTAGCCCTAAGACTAGACTAAAAACGGTGGCAGCGTATTTTTTGTACTAACTACAATCTATTTACGGGCATCCAACTCAGCAAAATACTTGTCCGCCGCACGATTAACTCTTGGCGCCAAATACAGCGCAGAGATCATGGTGGGAATTGCCATGGTCGCATAGGAGGCTAAAATTAGACCATTGACTACATCCATAGACACCACAGCGCCGCCTAACAATAGACTCAGGTAAATCGGTGTGTACCAATACTGGCGTTCAGCACCCAACAGAAAACCCATACATTTCACACCATAGAACCACATGGTAACCATGGTGCTAAAGCTCAGTAGTCCGACCATAATTAGTAGAAGGTAGGTACCAGTCACCGGGAACACCTGCTCAATAGCACGAGCAGTCAGCGTCACACCTTCAATACCGTTGTCAGCCTGCCATACACCAGTCAGCAAAATAATCAGTGCTGTACAGGTGCAAACCAAAAGAGTATCGATAACCGGGCCTACCATGGCAACCACACCTTCGCGGATTGGCTGTGCGGTCTTCGCCGCCCCATGGGCCATAGATTCCGTGCCAATGCCCGCCTCATTGGAGAAAGCGCCGCGACGCACTCCGATTAAGATTACCGCACCAATGGAACCTCCGGCAACAGCCTCACCAGTAAATGCATCTGTCACTATTAACAGCAACATGGCTGGAATATCTGCGGCATAGGTCAGCAATACATTGAGAGTCATAAACAGATACAACAGCACCATAGAGGGCACTAGGCGCACTGTCAGCTTGCCTATACGCTCAATACGGCCAATGACGACTAAGGCAACTAGCGCCGCAACTAGCGAACTGGCTGCAAGATCAAAACCGAAATGAGCCTCAGCGGTGGCCCAGCCCGCGGGGATAGCAACTACGTCGCGCAATAGCTGGATAAACTGATTTGCCTGAAATATGGGTAGTGCGCCAATAAGGCAGGCCAGGGCAAATAGCGCCGCCAAGGGATACCAACGCTTACCCATGCCTTCCATAATTACATACATGGGGCCGCCATGAAGGGTGCCATCAGAACCCTCAGCGCGATACATAACCGCTAGAGATGCTGTATAAAACTTGGTGGCAACCCCAACAATAGCCGTTACCCACATCCAAAATACCGCGCCGGGCCCACCTATGCTGATGGCAATTGCCACGCCGGCAATGTTACCCAGACCAATGGTGCCCGAGAGTGCTGTAGATAGGGCCTGGGCATGGGGGATACGCCCGGGATCATTAGGGTCGCTGTGCTTGCCCCGGAGCAAGGCAATCGCATGGCCAAAATATCTGTAGGGCCTAAGGCGCGAGTACAGCATAAAAAATAAACCACCGCCAACCAGCAACACCACTAGGGGCGTACTCCACATCATATCGGCCCAAGCATTAAAAAAATCTTCTAGCTGCTGCAATGTCATATCGATGGATTCTTATTATTATTGCTATTGTATGGAATCAGTCTTTTGGTTTTACATAGAGAACAAGGCTGTGACCTACCAAATCATACCCCTGCTGGCTGGCAATGCGCTCCTGAATTTTTTCTATTTCCTCGTCGTGAAATTCAATCACTTTCCCCGATTCGGTGCAGACCATATGGTCATGGTGCTGACCTCGATCGAGTTCATAGACCGCTGGTCCATTATCAAAATTATGACGCTCTATCAGCCCAGCTGCCTCAAACTGAGTCAGCACCCTATAAACGGTGGCAATGCCAACATCTTCATCGGCATCGCGCAAGTTTTGATAGATATCTTCGGCCGTCATATGGCGGTCCGGGCAATTTTCCAGAATTTGTAAAATCTTGACTCTGGGTAATGTGACCTTGAGACCGGCTTTTTTTAGTTCCTGATCTTCAGTAGTCATGTTTTACCTCTTCTCTATGTTGTCGGCTTTGGGTATTATCCCCGTTCGCGCAACCAACTGGAAGCCCACTAATGCGAATAGCCCTTATCTGTTTAATTTTCCTCTCTGTTTTATCCACTGGCTGTAGTTGGGTAAAGTTTCCCGGTGTGCACAAAATAGACATTCAGCAGGGAAATATTGTTGATCAGGACATGATTGATAAACTGCGTCCAGGCATGACGCAGTCACAGGTGCAGTTTGTTCTTGGAACGCCGCTGGTAGTAGATACCTTTAACAGACTGCGTTGGGATTATTTCTTTAGCCGAGTGACCTCAGCTGGCGTGGCCAGCGAGGAGCGAGTGACTATATATTTTGACGCTGAAGGCAAGCTAGAGCGCATGACCGGCGACTATCTGCCCAGCTCGGCAATCGCAGAGGAACTCTAAGTCAAGGAGCCAAGAGCGGGCTGCTAAGCCTGCTCTTTCTTAGCTGCGGCTTCTTCTGCACGACGACGACGTACTTCTTTTGGGTCTGCGATCAGCGGACGATAAATTTCCACTCTGTCATGATTGCGCAGCTGATAAAGCGCCGGCCCATCCAGGCCTTTTGTACCTAAAACCTGAGAAAATACACCCATCTTGTCGCTATCTGTGTCGATCTCCGGGAAAATATCTAAAATCCCAGACTGTTTAACCGCTTCTAGCGCGGTGGTACCCTGAGGGACAGAGAGTTCTTTTAAAACTTGTTTTTCTGGCAGTCCAAACACCACCTCAACAGTCAGCATATTATCGTCGGCCATTTTTACTCTCCGAAAACAGATGATCAGCGCGCTGACACAGCGAGTCGACCAGGTTATTAGCTACACCGGCAAATAAATTAGAGGCCGCCATACCCAGACCTCTGTTACTAAATTCGAATTCTAAGTCCAAGGAGACCTTGCAGGCCTCTTCAGATAGCACCTTAAACTCCCACACACCCTTAAAAGACTTAAAGGGACCATCTTCCAACGTCATGGTAATGTTAGCAGGTGACTGCAGGTAGTTACGCGTCATCAAACTCAGCTTAACTCCGGCCTTTTTCAAATCTAGCCGCGCCAGCATCGTGGTCTCTGTGTGCTCGAATACTTCAACAGAATGACAGCCATCCATAAACTGCGGATAGCCACTGACATCATTGACCAAACCATACATAGCAGCTGCAGGATGCATCACCAATGCGGAGCGATTAATTTTGGCCACAGCGATACCTAGCCAGCAAACTTGTCATATACGCCCATTACAAACACGGCAGCAATAGCCACTGGCGCTATGTATCTTAGAGTTGCCTGCCACAGCTGCATAACTGCAGGCGATGTGCCCAGCATTTCGGCTTCAACAATATCCTTTTTCATTGCGTAGCCAACAAACAGTGCGATTAATAACCCTGTGAGAGGCAGCATAATATTCGCCGTTAAAAAGTCTAAGAAATCAAAATAGGTGAAGCCTGCCAGTTTGTATTCGGACCAGATATTAAATGAGAACACCGAGCCCAAACCTAGCAACCAGGCAATGCCGGCCAACAGCAGATTAGCTCTTATACGACCGAAATTTTTTGTCTCAATCAGCCAGGCAACACAGGGCTCCAGGAGAGAAATTGCCGAACTCCAGGCCGCTATGGATACCAGAACAAAGAACAGCGAGCCAATTAACAGGCCGCCAGGCATACCTCCAAAGGCCACTGGTAAACTAATAAACATCAAACCTGGCCCCGCACTGGGCTCAATACCCTGAGTCGCGAAGACAATCGAAAAAATAATGAGTCCAGAAATAATCGCTACCGAGCTGTCGAAGAAGGCGACGATCAGTATGGTCTTACCTATGTTGGCTTTTTGCGGCATATAGGCTCCGTACGCCATAATCGCACCCATACCAATACTCAGGGTAAAGAACGCCTGACCCATAGCCTCAAGCACAGCACGCCAGGTCAGGGCATCAAAATCAAAGCTAAACAAAAAGGCCCAGGCGGCAGAGAAATTACCTTTAAAGAAGGCAAAGCCCAGCAGCACCAATAGCATGACAAATAGCAGTGGCATCAATATTTCGACAGCCACCCCCAACCCTTTTTTAACTCCACCAACCACAACGCCAACACAGAGCAGCATAAATAACGTTTGCCACAACACTAAGCGACTGGGATCGGCCAGCAGATTGGCAAATACCGCAGCCGCAGACTCACCATTGACACCGATCAACTCACCGGAGGCTACCTCAAAAATATAATCTAGAGCCCAACCAGCAATAACGGCGTAAAAAGACAGAATAAGCATACCCGCTGCCACACCCAGCCAGCCTATATGGCTCCAACGTGAATCAGCACCACTCTCGGCAACCGCATCACGCATGGCGTTGATAGGACTCTTACGTCCATTGCGGCCGACCATCACCTCGGCCATCATCACCGGGACACCAATCAGTAAAATACAACCCAGATAGATAAGCACAAAGGCGCCGCCACCGTTACTGCCAGCGACA
This sequence comes from uncultured Porticoccaceae bacterium, assembly GCA_965656965.1. Taxonomy (GTDB): domain Bacteria; phylum Pseudomonadota; class Gammaproteobacteria; order Pseudomonadales; family Porticoccaceae; genus HTCC2207. The sequence goes on along the minus strand of CBFHMK010000007.1, from coordinate 19,069 downwards.
TAAGGAAACTTCCACATATTGCCAAGACCAACAGCCGAGCCGGTTGCTGCCATGATAAATGTCCAGCGACTGGCCCAGGTACCATGCATTCCTTTTTGTTGTAATGCCATACTCTAGTCTCATTAGCTCTTAGGCCCAAATTGTAACCTACAACAGCAGGCTAGCGAATAAACTATTAATTTTCTTAGCCTGTGACTAATACTTTATGACAATCCCTAATGCCCACGTATAATCGGCCCATGAACAAAAACAAGCCAAAACAGCAGTCCAGCACTATCGCCCTTAACCGCAAGGTCAAGCACGATTATTTTATCGAAGAAAAATTCGAGGCGGGACTGTCCCTGATGGGCTGGGAAGTCAAAAGCCTGAGAGAGGGCAGAGTAAATCTGACCGATACCTATGTGTTTTTAAAAAATGGTGAAGCTTTCCTGATCGGCACCAATATTTCACCCCTGCCCTCAGCCTCGACACATTACGTCACTGAACCTACCCGCACCAGAAAGCTGTTACTCAATCACCGCGAACTCAAAAAACTCGAGGACGGCGTCAACCAGAAAGGTCACACCTGTGTCTGCACCGCCCTGTACTGGAAAGGCCATCTCATTAAATGTGAGATTGCTCTAGCCAAGGGCAAGGCGGCCTATGATAAGCGCAATGACGACAAGGATCGCGACTGGAATCGCCAGAAGCAACGCCTTATGCGCCACTCCTCCTAAACCCAACTCAGTTATCTTTTAAACAGTTTCTTTAGGTCCCTGGTTTTATCTTTGAGCTGCTGTTCAAGACTGTCGCCAATATCCTTAACAGAGTCTGAGCCAATGGCAGCCTTGGCAGCTCCGTTAGATATTGCGGTAATAATTTTTGCTATAGCCTCGGCAACTGAAACCCCCTGGTCCCGAGTGCCTATACGGGTCAAATGTATCTCAGGCAATCGTAAATCTAAGGTCTTGCCGCCTATCAGACCATAACTCAACTGACCCTCTGTAATCAGCAGATCTTGAATAACAATTTTCCTTGATGGCTCAGAATCTTCACTGGCACTGCTTTCCAGATAACTGGCTATGTTCTTTTGCAGCTGATCCAGGTTGCTGCCATTGCGCCCAGGCTCAAGGGTCACCTGAGGGGCTACAATATGCACGCTGGTCAGCACAAGAGTGTCGGTGGTGAGAGAATTATTATCCAGGGTAAAACTGATCTCGCCGAGAGAAAATGCCTGAGGTGTTTCAAATCCCTGCGGGTTGCCTATAACCAACCCCTGAAAACGCCCTTCACCAGAAAATGGAGAGACGTCAACACTGGCCAAGCTGACCTGAGACTGGGTCATCTGTGATCCCAGAGATTCTACCAGCGCTTTTAACCCGCCACTCAGGCTAACCAACAGAATAAGACCTGCTGCAAAAATAAACGCCAGAAGAATTTTTACGCGCCTCTCCATCTGCTAACTCCAAAAACAGTCCATGTATTAAAAGCATAGATGCTATTCTTGATGGCGTACAAATACTTGCTGGTCGCAATAATGAACAACAATTCGAGTTTGGTTGGCACCGCAATTTCGGGGCCCTCATTGATTCTTGAAGGAATCAGATTACTTGGGCACCGCAATATTCGCTGGCTGGTACTGATACCTCTAGTGATTAATATTCTGCTGTTTTCAAGCCTGACAGCCATAGCAGCTCAGTGGCTGGGGAGCTGGCTAGACAGCATAGTCAACTCTGTACCTGAGTGGCTGCATTGGCTGGCGTGGATTATCTGGTTATTGTTTCTGGTGTTAGCTCTGGCAATCTATGCCTTTACCTTTACCCTGATCGCTAATCTAATTGGCTCGCCATTCTATGGTGTCATTGCCGAGAGAGTGCTATTGATGGAGCGAGGCGATCTATCTTTTGAATCGGAAAATTCCATTGCCTCTGTGGCTTGGCGAAGCTTTATTCGTCAACTGCAATTGCTGCGCTATTTTATTCCTAGAACGGTGGGAATTGGGCTGCTGACTCTGTTGGTAGCCTTTATACCGATAATAAATTTGCTGGCCCCGGCGATCGCTGGATGCTGGGCCGCATGGTCGCTTTCGATTCAGTATTTGGATTATCCAGCTGATATTGACCGGGTTTCATTTGAAGAACTGATTCAGCGCTCTGGTAAGAATAGATGGCAAGCCATGGGGTTTGGATTTTCAGCCCTGGGAGCCTCGGCTATACCGTTGCTGAATATGCTGTTGCTACCAGCAACGGTGGTGGCTGGGACTCTGCTATGGTGCAGAACCCAACCGCGTCAGGAAACCAACTTTTAGGCCTACTTTTCTGGCTGTGGAGCTGGTTCTGTTGCTTCAGTGTTGGGTTGTTCTTTAACAGCTAAGGGCTTTTCGTCCGCTGAGGGCTCTTTGTCCACTGAGGGCTCTTTGTTCGCTGAGGGCTCTTTGTCCGCTGAGGGCTCTTTGTTCGCTGAGGGCTCTTTTTTCGCTGAGGGCTCTTTGTTAGCTGAGGGCTCTTTGTTCGCTGAGGGCTCTTTGTTAGCTGAGGGCTCTTTGTCCGCTAAGGGCTCTTTGTCGACAGCAGGCGCTTTGGGTTTAGCTTTAGCCTTGGGCTTGGGCTTGGGCTTGGGGGCTGGCACGTCCTCAAGCAGGTGTTCTTCTGGCATGGTGCAAGCCAGTTTCATGTCCAGCAGCTTTTCTATCGGCTCCAATAAAAACGCATCATCTTCACAGGCAAAGCTGATCGAGGTACCGCTCTTGCCGGCCCGGCCAGTTCGACCGATGCGGTGCACGTAATCTTCAGGCTCTTCTGGCAAGGTGTAATTGATAACATGGCTAATGCCATCAACATGAATGCCTCGGCCTGCAACATCGGTTGCCACCATTACTTTCAGAGCGCCAGACTTAAAGGAGTCCAGCGCTTTCATGCGACGATTCTGGGGTACATCGCCAGACAGCAAGCCAACATTAAAGCCTTTTTTCCTGAGCTTCTCATGGAGGTTGCGGCAGATATCTCTGCGATTGGCAAATACCATAACGCTATCTACGTCATCTCCAATCAAAATATTATTCAGCAAGGCAAATTTTTCACTGGCTGTGGTGATATAAATTTTCTGTTCAACTGTGTCTGTCGCCACTCGCTCGGCTGCAATCTCAACAGTAACGGGCTGATCAGTCCAGGTCTCAGATAGACGCAATACTTCCGGAGTAAAGGTCGCAGAAAACAGCAGTGATTGACGCTCTTCACGTTTCGGCGTTAGACGCACCAGACGGCGCACCTGAGGGATAAAGCCCATATCAAGCATACGGTCCGCTTCATCAATAACGAGCATCTCTACCTGGTCCAGATAGAGATCGCGATTATTGGCAAAATCTAATAACCGACCTGGCGTGCCGACCAAAATATCACAGTGATTCTTTTCGAGCCTCTGTAACTGTTTGCCGTAATCCATGCCGCCAACCAAACAGTGAACCTTAAGGTCAGAATGCTTCAATAGCTGAGCTGCATCCTCAGCAATTTGAATCGCCAGCTCTCGGGTGGGCGCCATAATCAATGATCGAGCCTCACCCATGTAGCGCTCTTCTTCTATCGGATTGTTGATCAGGTCAGTAATGATACTGATCAGAAATGCTGCGGTCTTGCCTGTTCCTGTCTGCGCCTTGCCTACAATATCGTGACCATTTAAGGTATGGGGTAATGATCTGGCTTGGATCGGTGTGCAGTAATGGAATCCAGTATCCTGAATGCCACGCATCAGGCTCGCGGGTAAATCAAAATCATGGAAGCGAGTTTTGCCCTCTTCAGGCTCAACTACGAACTTAGAAATATCCCAGTTATCTTTTCCGCGACCACCACGGCCTGAGCCTCGCTTACGACGCGGAGCCCTGGGTTTTTTGTCGGTTGTAGTATCAGCAGCCTTTTTATCTGGCGCTGTATCAACATCGGTAGCAGTAGTTTCAGTCAAAGTAGTAGTCGCTATTATCAGCCATCGTTTATGGGACAAAATCCACCGTTACGCCGATAGCGCTTGCCCCGAATGGCGCGGAGTGTAGCAGAATTAGCGATAAATCGCCTATTTAAAAGAAATGCCCGCAATGGTCCTGACTAGAGACTAGACTTGCAGTTCCTTAGGGCCAACTAAGCCTCAGGCTGAAGAGGGCCTCGCTGAATAGCGCGCGATCCAATAGTCCGCACTAACCCAACGTCCAGCACCGGTAAATAACAAGCTTAGCAGCATAATAAGATAAGTAACGGCGAATTCAACCCCATTGTTTAACACCACAAAGCTGCCCTTCTCAGTGAGCCAGCTGTAGTTGCCATGCTGCTTTAGCAATCTACGCGCTGCCCCTAGTCGCTGCCCCACAGCCTGGCTATTTTCCAGACTTCTCTGTGCCGCTGGAAGACCTACTGCAGCCAAAACACTGGCAGTGCTGGTTGACGGATCACTGGGTGCTATTGCAAACCAGCCGTTATCCCAGTGGGCAGTGCCGGCAGCTACCACCATGGTCATCATCAGCGGTAAGACAACCAGTCGTGTAGCCAGGCCCAATAAAAGCGCCAGGCCACCAAACAATTCAGCACTGGCGGCAAGTAATACCATCAGAGTAGGCAGCGGCAGACCAAGCCCCCAGTCGGGGTTGCCAAACCAGGCCACCATATCGTCAAAGTTGGCGAACTTATGGGCTCCCACACCAATAAAAATTGGCGCCAGATATAACCGCAATGCCAGCGGCCCTAGCCAATCAATAGACTTTAATTTACTGATATAGAGATTAAATAAATGACTGCTTGACTGCATAGAAAACTCTCCCTGTATTGACCCAGACAAGTGAGCATCTGAGCTGTTGGCAAATTAGAGCCCCGGGGCAGGTAAAAATTCCTGATCAGTGTAAGAAAATATCTGGTAGTAGATTTTGCTTTCTTTGCCACAGACATTGAACGAGAATGGGGCCAATCCAGAAAAAAGCAAAATCATGACTCCTCTACCCCCAACAAGGTCAACGTTTATCAATAACGCTGGCGAGCTACTTCGTCTAGCCGGCCCACTGATGCTGGGCCAGCTTGCCGTAGTTGGCATGACCGTCACTGATATCTATATGGCCGGACAGGTCAATGCAGATACTCTGGCGGCACTGCAGTTAGGGGGTAGTATCTGGGCTATGATCAGCCTGCTAGTGATTGGCATTATGATTGGCAACAGTCCAATTATCGGTAATTTCTGGGGTGCCGGCCGCAGCGAAAAAGTACGCTTTCAGTTCCAACAGGGTCTTTGGCTGGCGCTACCTATGAGTCTGTTAGTCTGCGCAGCTATATTGGGTGGCGTGGCACTGCTGGGCACGTTAGATATATCCCCGGAGGTCTATCGTATTGCCAGAGGCTATCTGCTGCCCTATCTGATTACTGGCTTCATGTTTCCAGCATTTTTTGCTTTTCGCAGCAGCTTTGAAGGCGTTGGAGATATCAGGCCAGTGATGATATTTAACTGTATGGCTTTCTTTCTCAATGGTGTTCTTGATTACATACTGATTTTTGGAAAGCTAGGCTTGCCTGCAATGGGCGGGATTGGCGCTGCCTGGGCTACCACCATTGTAATGACCTTTCTACTGGTAGCTATGGCACTCTATGGACGCCATGCCAGCAATATGAAGCGCCTGCATCTGTATCAACAATTTGCCCCTCCAAGTGCAACTGCAATTTTCGGCATTTTACGCCTGGGGCTTCCCATCGCACTTATGATCGCAGCAGAGGTAGGCTTCTTTGCCATTATTCCTATGCTTATCGCTCACTTGGGTGCCAATGTTCTCGGCGCCCATGCGATCACCAATAACCTGGATTCACTGGCCTACATGATTCCACTGGGGCTGGGTCAAGCCCTTACTATTAAAGTCTCTCACGCTCAGGGGCGACAGGATCCTCTGGGGGCAAGACAGATCTGTCTAACCGGCTTCAAGCTGGTATTTATGCTGGCCATGATACTGGGCTGCCTGAAGATCGGCTTGCGTCATGAGTTGGCAGAGATCTTTAGTCCAGACCCCAGTGTTCAGGTGATTGCCGCCAGCCTGTTCTTTTTCTCAGCGGCGCTGGGCTGTTTCGACTCTATGCAGATGGCCTGCAGCGGCGCGTTGCGAGGCTATAAAGATGCACGGGTGCCATTAATTATCCAGATAATCGCCTTTTGGGTTATCGCTTTCCCCATTGCCTATAGCCTGGCGCTAACCGATGTCTGGGGTGAACCCATGGGCGTATTTGGTTTCTGGATCGGTCTGGTGATAGCGGCTTCTGTGGCTAGTTTATCGATGCTGTACCGATGGAATTTAGTTTCAAGAAATGCCATTAAAAGTCTGACTCAACCGATCAGCCCTGCAGGCACCCCAGGGTAATGCGCTCTAGCCCGTTGTAATCGCAGCGGGTCTCTACCAACTCATAGCCGCCCTTATTAAATAACTCCCTTACCAATGCACCCTGGTTATGGCCATGCTCAACCATAAGCCAGCCTGCAGGCTTCAGAAACCCGGAGCTCTGGCCAATAATAATCTTTAGATCATCCAGACCCTCTGCACCGGAGACCAGCGCTGAAGCCGGCTCAAATCGCACATCGCCCTCAAACAGATGAGAGTCATTGGTCTCTATGTAGGGGGGGTTGCTGATAATCAAATCAAACTGTTGCTGAGGCTCGACCTTAGATACGCCGGCAAACCAATCGCTACAATAGATTTTGACATTGCTGAGCTGGTACTGCTGGCGATTATGTTCCGCCAGCTCCACAGCCTGTGGCTGCACATCAATGGCACTCAGCTGCCAGCTGGAATGTTCTGAAGCCAACGAGAGAGCAATTGCGCCTGTGCCGGTACCTAGATCCAGGACTGAGGCATCCCGCGCCAGGTCTAGTGCCAGCGCCGCTTCTACTAGCAGCTCGGTTTCCGGACGCGGAATCAGGGTGTCCGACGAAACCTTGAGATCCAGAGTCCAAAAGCCCTGAGACCCAATAATGAAAGCGACCGGCTCACCTTTTAATCTGCGCTCAAACAGCAGGTTAAAATTTTCTATCTCTGTGGCCTGCAACTCTTTTTCAGGCCAGGTTTTTAGCCAGGTTCGATTCTCTCTAACAGCAAAGCAGAGCAATAACTCGGTATCTAGTAACGCCGTTTCACTGGCGGGCGAGAGCTCGGCACTGCGCTTTAGAATATCTGCGACAGTAGTCATTATTCTTCGGAGATAGAAGCTAGTTGCTCAGCCTGGAACTCATTGACAAGGGGCTGAACTATTTCACTAAGAGAGCCTTCCATTACTTCGGCCAGCTTATAGAGCGTGAGATTGATCCGGTGATCTGTGACGCGACCCTGGGGGAAATTGTAAGTGCGGATGCGCTCTGAGCGATCACCGCTGCCGACTAGGCTTTTGCGCTGCTCTGACTGCTCTTTGGCCGCAGCATCATCCTGCGCTGAATTAAGGCGCGCCTGCAGTACCGCCATAGCTTTGGCGCGATTTTTATGCTGCGAACGCTCGTCCTGACATTCCACCACTAATCCGGTGGGCAGGTGCGTCAACCGAATAGCAGAATCGGTTTTGTTGACGTGCTGACCACCTGAGCCCGAGGCACGGAAGGTATCGACGCGCAGATCGGCCTTATTAATTTCAATCGCATCCTGCTCATCAGCTTCGGGCATTATGGCGACAGTACAGGCCGAGGTATGAATTCTACCCTGAGATTCTGTATCCGGCACTCGCTGCACACGGTGGGCGCCAGACTCGAATTTAAGCTTGGAGTACACACCTTTACCTAGGATACGGACAATAATTTCCTTATAGCCGCCGTGATCACCATTGTTCTCACTCATTACCTCGACCTGCCAGCGCTGGGCCTCGGCAAATTTGCTGTACATACGAAACAGGTCTCCAGAGAATATTGCCGCCTCGTCGCCACCCGTGCCGGCACGAATTTCCAAAAACACATTTTTATCATCATTGGGGTCTTTGGGGAGCAGTAGCCTCTGCAAATCGAGCTCCGAAATCTCGAGATCATCTTCGCTCTGTTTCAACTCTTCCTGAGCCATTTCGCGCATATCCGGGTCTGAGTCCTTGAGCAACAATTTGGCCTCGGCAATAGCATTGATGATCTGCTGATAACTCAGATAAGCTTTAACCACAGGTTCTAGCTCAGCATATTCTTTGGATAACTCGCGATATTTGTTCTGGTCGCCAATAGTGTCCGGATCACTGAGCAGCTGACCCACTTCTTCATAGCGTTCACTCAGCGTATCCAGCTTGGCTAGTATTGAATCTTTCATGAGCTTTTATATTCCATTAAATAGAGCGCTTATTTTTTCTTTAGGCCAAACAGCTCATGGGTGGCATGAATGGTGGCATCACTGCCTTCTTCGCTGGCCTGCTTTAACCTTGTAGTGGGCTTGTGCAATAGTTTATTGGTGAGGCTGCGAGCCAGTGAGTTAATCACTTCTGCTGAATCCTGTCCCTTCTCCAGAGCGGCCAGCGCCTTCTCAACCTCTGCATCGCGAATATCCTCGACACTGTCGCGGAAGGCTCTAATCGTATCTACCACAGCCAGAGCACGCTGTTTGGTCGACCAGCTGTCCACTTCCTGGTCAACGATTTCCTGAGCCAAATCTGCCGCACTTTGACGAGCGCGCAAATTGTCCTGGATCACTTCTTCCAAGTCATCCACTGTGTACAGATAGACGTCATCCAGCTCTTCAACCTCTGGCTCAATATCCCGCGGCACAGCTATATCGACCATAAAAATAGGTCTGTGCATACGCTTTTTGAGCGCCGACTCCACGGCACCTTTGCCCAATATAGGCAACTGGCTGGCAGTAGACGAAATAACAATATCGGCACGGTGTAAATAATCCGGGATATCAGAAAGCAGGATAGCTTCCGCTGAAAAGTCGGCGGCCAGATCCTGAGCACGATTAAGTGTGCGGTTAGCCACAGTAATCTGGCGAATATTCTTGTCCTGAAGATGTCGCGCCACCAGCTCAATGGTTTCACCGGCACCGATTAATAGAGCATGAGCCTGTTTTAGGTCTGAGAAAATCTGTTCTGCCAAACTGACCGACGCATAGGCAACAGATACAGGGTTCTGTCCAATCGCAGTCTCTGAACGGACCCGCTTAGCGGCGCCAAAAGCCTGCTGAAATGCCTGGTTGAGTTCGCTGGACACCGTTCCAGCCTCTCGGCCCACGGCATAGGCTGACTTAATTTGGCCAAAAATCTGCGGCTCGCCAAGTACCAGAGAGTCCAGACCACTGGCTACGCAGATCATATGACGTATCGCCAGCTGGTCACGGTGGCAGTAATAGCAGGCCTGCAGGTCGGCACAATCTAAACCTTTGATATCGGCCAACCAGTCTAGTATCTGCTGATCGGCGATATCTCCATGCAGGTAGATTTCAGTGCGATTACAGGTAGATAGCAACGCAATTTCGTCGGCACCCAAAGCAGTTTTGGCTGTCTGCAGCGACTCGACCACTAACTCTGGGGCAAAGGCTATCCGCCCACGGAGATCTACCGAGGCCGACTTATGATTAATGCCGAATGCCAAAATACCCATTGATAAAAGTTTTGCTATCAGTTTCGAGGTCACAATTTTACACCAGACTCGACGCCAAAAGGAGGCTACTAGGCAAATGATTTACGCAACACAACCAATCTCTGGGCTATGCTGACTAAACTTTCACAATAGGAATTGTCATAACTAGCGATATCCCTGAAAATACGACTATGAAAAAAACCAAGACTCAGCTGCTAACTATCTGCCTCGGACTGTCCCTCTCTATTTTGAGTGGCTGTGCTACAGGGCCTCAAGAAACTGTTAATGAAGTGCAGACTGAAAACGGCAACCTGGCGCAGGCTCCAGTAAAAAAAGCACTCAATTCACCCGCAAAGCCCTTTGCTATTGATAGCCTTTATGATCTGTTAGTGGCGGATATCGCGCTTAACCGCGGCCAATTTGATGTGGCTTTACCCATCTATCTAGAGCAGGCACGTAAAACCCGCGATATTGCGATTATAGAGTTGGCAGTGCGCGTTGCCGATTACATGCGTGGCCGCAGTTTGGCGGCCAAAGACTCAGCCATTGAGATGGCGTTGCTCTGGGTGGATGTTGAACCTCAAAATCCCGCAGCTCAAGAAGCTGCGATGCAAGCCTACGCGCTGCAGGATAATTATTTGGCTGCTCTGGGTTATGCCACCTGGCTGTATGAGCAACAGGACGATTTAGAAGCTTTTCTCGCCATCACTGCGATCCCCCGGCAGCCAGAGCAAATAGAGGCACTTATTCAGGCTTACCAGCAAATCGAGCTCAGTGAGAAAAAGGCACCGGCGAGATTTTTAGCTGCAGGTATTTTATATCGCGCCAATAATCAGCTGGCACAGTCAGAGTCGGCCGCGAGAGAATTTTTACGCCTGTCCGACGATGAGCAGCGAGGAATATTACTGTTATCTCAGCTATTACATCAACAGAATCGCGAGCAAGAAGCAGTCGCCTTAATAGCCGATGCTGTAAAACGCCAACCAGATGACTCCAGACTGCGTCTGCAGTATGCGCGCTTTTTAACTGTCAGTGATCGCGCTCTAGCGATAGAGCAATTTGAAATTCTGCATATTCAGAAACCAGATGATCAGGAGATCAACTTTCTACTGGCTCTGCTGCTTCGCAGTCAGGGTCAGCTAGAACGGGCGATTGAGCTCTTTACTCAGGCCTCTGCAAAACCGAGTCTGCGCGCAGATGCCCAGTACCATCTTGGTAGTATTGCCGATACACGCGGCAAATCTTCAGCGGCCATCAGACATTATGCCCAGGTGCGCTTTGGCCGAAACTATCTTGCCGCTGTCTCAAGGTTGAGTGTTTTACTAACCCAGCAAAGTGGCCTTAACTCGGCTCGCCAGTATCTTCAGCGACTGCGTGCAGAGCAGCCAACACAGGCGGTGGCCCTCTTCCAAATTGAATCCAACCTGCTTATCAGTGCCAATCAACCCGACCAGGCCCTCTCAATTCTCAGCGATGGCCTAGATGCCTTTCCCAACGACAGCCAACTGCTATACGCAAGATCTATGGTGGCTGAACAACAGGACAACTTTGCCCTGGCTGAGCAGGATCTGCGCACCCTGATCTCGCTCGACGAAAATAATGCCACGGCTCTAAATGCCCTCGGCTACACCATGATTCTGCACACCGATCGCCATCAAGAAGCTTATGGGTTAATTAAACGTGCCTACTTACTGAATCCTGGTGACCCGGCTACGATAGATAGTATGGGCTGGGTGCTATTCCAGATGGGCAAGTTACCACAGGCATTAGAGTATCTGGAAAAAGCTATGGGCATAATGCCAGATCCGGAAATTGCCGCTCACCTAGGTGAGGTTCACTGGACAATGGGCAATCCGGAAGATGCGTTTAAGAGCTGGCGGCTGGGCTTAGAGCAGGTTCCTGGACACCGCAGCATAGTGGAAACTATGCAGCGTCTCGGGGCTGAAGAACCTGTATCTAACGAGATTGCCGTGCCGTGAAACTCTTTAATACGCTTAGGTCTTTCGTCCTCATCGCAGCAACCCTTCTCGCGGGGTGCAGCAGCCAGACAATTATGCAGTCAGGTGATACGAATAGCTGGCAGAGCCATCAGGTACGGGTTGCCCAGTTTGATCGCTGGCAGCTGCAGGGCAAGCTAGGTTTTAAAAATGCCTCACAGGGCGGCAGTGCCAATCTTCGATGGCTGCAAAATCAACAGCAATATGAACTGTCCCTAAGCGGTCCATTGGGTGCTGGCAGTGCTGTAATTGAAGGCAATCAATACCTCGCCAAGATGCAGCAGGGGTCGCAGACTTTTAGTAGCACGCCAGAGTCTCTAGCTCTGCAGTTGACGGGTCTGGCTATTCCGGTCGATGCCCTAGGCTGGTGGGCGAGAGGGCTGCCATCTCCCTCTGCAGCGGGCGCGAGCAATCTCATCACTGGCCCCACTGGCAAAGCTCTTAGCTTTGAACAGGCGGGCTGGCAGCTATCTTTTTCCCGCTACAGCCAAAATCAAGGATTTGCACTGCCAGGAAAAATCACAGGTCAACTTGGGGACCAGAGCTTTAAACTGGTAATATCTCGCTGGAGCGTTCCAGACAATTAGCTAGCGGTCTAAAAACCATGACATCTATCAGCCTGCCCTCACCGGCAAAGCTCAATCTGTTCCTGCATATTACCGGTCGCCGCGCTGATGGTTACCATGAGCTACAAACCCTATTTCAGCTACTAGACTTTGGGGATAGACTGACTTTTACACCCAATAGCAGCGGGAATATTCAGCTTAGCCCACAAATTGCTGGTCTGGCCGCAGCTGATAATTTAATTGTGCGAGCGGCGCGTTTATTGCAGCAACACACTGGCTGTAGCAGTGGTTGCGATATCCTATTGGACAAGAGGATACCCATGGGTGGTGGCCTGGGTGGTGGCAGCAGCAATGCGGCGACAACCTTGGTAGCATTGAATGAGCTTTGGCAATGCGGTCTAACAGAGGATTCTCTGGCCGAGCTTGGGGCTCAATTGGGGGCCGATGTAGCAGTTTTCGCGCGTGGCAACAGCGCTTTTGCTGAGGGAATTGGCGAACTTTTAACGCCACTACCTATCCCTGAACAATGGTATTTGGTAATCACTCCGGATGTGCAGGTGTCAACAGCTGAAATTTTTTCAAATCCTCAATTGACAAGGAACTCATCACCCATCAAAATACGCGCCCTCTCAGGGGAGCAGTACAGGAATGATTGCCAGCCAGTAGTTGAGAAGGTCTATCCAGCGGTAAAACAGGCGCTAGAATGGATCAAAGACTACAGGCAACCTCTGATGACTGGTACTGGTGCTAGTGTATTTTGTAGCTTTGACAGCCAGACAGAGGCCCAGCGGGCTAAAGATCTGGTACCAAAACAGTGGAATACATTTATAGCGCGGGGCGTGAATCGCTCCTCTCTGCATCAGCAATTGGAAAACTTTTTTACTGGGGCGTCGCCAAGTGGTTAAGGCACCGGGTTTTGATCCCGGCATCGGAGGTTCGAATCCTCCCGCCCCAGCCATATCTTAATTATGAATACCAGGAAAAATGACGTGGCAAGATTAATGGTCTTCTCCGGAAACGCAAATCCGGAACTGGCAGATGAAATCGCTCGCACGCTGGGGATTCCGCTCGGTGATGCTCTCGTATCATTATTTTCAGATGGTGAAATCAATATTGAGATTCGCGAGAATGTTCGTGGTCACGATGTCTTTGTGGTGCAGCCGACCTGTGCTCCCACAAACCGCCATCTTATGGAACTGGTATTGATGATCGATGCGTTGCGTCGCGCCTCTGCTGGTCGAATCACTGCGGTAGTGCCCTACTTTGGCTACGCTCGCCAGGATCGCCGTGTGCGTTCTGTGCGCGTACCCATCAGTGCCAAAGTGGTCGCTGATATGCTCTCAAATGCGGGTGTTGATCGCGTTCTTACCGTCGACCTCCACGCCGAGCAGATTCAGGGCTTCTTTAACTGCACAGTGGACAACGTCTATGGCGCACCAGTGTTACTGGGTGACATCGAACGTCAAAATTATAAAAACTTGCAGGTCGTGTCACCAGATGTAGGTGGCGTGGTGCGTGCAAGAGCAGTAGCTAAACAACTGGGCTGCGATCTGGCGATTATTGATAAGCGTCGCCCCACCTCTAATCAGAGTGAAGTAATGAACCTGATCGGTGAAGTTGAAGGCCGTACCTGTGTGCTGGTCGATGATATCGTGGATACAGCTGGCACTTTATGCAAAGCTGCCGAAGCGCTGAAGAAAAACGGTGCTACCAAGGTAGTAGCCTACGCTACTCACGCCGTTCTATCTGGCGGTGCCATTGATAATATTAACAAATCTCAGTTGGATGAATTGGTTGTGGCCAACAGCATCCCACTGAGCGAAGAAGCTAAGAAGTGCAAAAAAATCCGAACTCTCCAGCTGGGTAAGCTGCTAGGCGAGTCGGTACGCCGTATTAGCAACGAAGAATCAATTAGTGCGATGTTTGACTAGCCTTAACGGTTAGTTTTCACGCACTAGTAAAACCGCCTTTAACTAGGCATTCAAATCCCATTACAGGTCTGGTCGCGGTCTGTCTTGGCACAACATTGGAGACTACTATGTCTACTGATTTTACACTACAAGCGAAAGGTCGCGAAGATACAGGGAAAGGTGCGAGCCGCCGCCTGCGTCGTCTGGCCGGTGAAATACCAGGAATTGTTTACGGTGGGAAAAAAGACCCAGCTCAGATCAGCCTGGTGCACAAAGATGTGATGAAAGCTCTGGAAAACGAAGCGTTCTATTCACATATTGTATCTCTGGAAATCGATGGCAAGGCAGAAGACGTCATTGTTAAAGATGTTCAGCGTCACCCTGCTAAGGCTATTGTTTTGCATATGGATTTCCTGCGAGTCAGCAAGAATACCAAACTGCAAACCAAAGTGCCTTTACACTTTATCAACGAAGAGAGCTGTGTGGGCGTTAAGCTGGGCGGTGGTCTGATTGCTCACAGCATGACTGAGCTGGAAATCATGTGTCTGCCAAAAGATTTGCCCGAGTATCTAGAAGTAGATATGGCAGAAGTAGATCTTGGTCAGACTCTGCATATCTCAGATATCAACCTACCCAAAGGTGTTGAGTCTGTTGCTCTGAGCCATGGCGAAGATCACGATCTGCCAATTGCTGCTGTGAATAAGTCTAAGGCTAAGGAAGAAGACTCAGAGGCACCTGCTAATGATGCAGCTGACACTGATAGCTCTGAGGAAGCAAGCGAAGAGTAATCTTCGTCTGCGCCCTCTAGAAAGGCCCTGACATTGGAAGCGCCCGTAAAGTTAATAGTCGGACTGGGGAATCCCGGTCCCAACTATGAACGGACGCGACACAATGCCGGGGCCGACTTGGTTCTAGAGCTTGCAAAATCAATGCACAGCCAGCTCAAACATGAGAGCAAGTTTTTTGGTGACACCGCAAGAGTCACTATTGAAAACCGCGATGTGCGCCTACTGATACCCAGCACCTCTATGAACCTAAGCGGTAAATCCATAGGTGCGCTAGCCAAGTTCTATCAGATTGCCTCAGAAAACATCCTGGTGGTCCATGATGAGCTCGACCTGGCGCCGGGTATAGCTCGCTTTAAGAAAGGCGGTGGTCACGGTGGGAATAACGGTCTGCGTGACATTATCAAAAGCCTCGGTAACAGCACTGATTTTGCCCGCCTGCGAATTGGTATTGGTCATCCGGGCCAGGCAAGGCTAGTAGCGGACTATGTTCTAAAAAAAGCTTCGCCAAACGACCAACAGCTGATTGCAAATAGTATTGATGATGCTCTGCGTTATCTTCCCCTGGCTGTGGACGGTCAGTGGGAGAAAGCTATGACGGCGCTGCACTCTTGCTAATTAGAGTAACAATATTCGATTAACAGCCAGCTGATCTCAGCTAGAGCACAGGAACTTTAAAATGGGTTTTAACTGCGGAATTGTTGGACTACCAAATGTTGGTAAGTCCACCTTGTTTAATGCATTGACCAAAGCCGGTATTGGCGCGGAGAACTTCCCCTTCTGCACCATCGAACCAAATACTGGTGTAGTGCCTATTCCCGATCCCCGACAGGACAGTATCGCAGCCATTGTAAACCCCGAGCGTCTGATTCCTACCAGTATGGAATTTGTTGATATTGCCGGCCTAGTAGCTGGCGCATCCAAAGGTGAGGGCCTGGGCAACCAGTTTCTCTCCAATATTCGTGAAACCGATGCTATCGCCCATGTGGTGAGATGTTTTGATGACGAAAATGTGATCCATGTGGAGGGTCAAATTAGTCCCCCAGATGATATTGATGTGATCAATACCGAGCTGGCTCTGGCCGATCTCGACAGCGTAGAAAAAGCCATATTGCGTGCTTCCAAGGCAGCCAAGGGCAAAGATGCAGATGCCATAGCCCTCAAGGCGGTCGCAGAAAAGATTCTTCCTCACTTAAATGAGGCCAAACCACTGCGCTCATTTGAACTCAGCGATGATGAACTAAAGCTGCTTAAACCTCTCAGCCTGCTGACACTAAAGCCAACCATGTATATTGCCAATGTGGACGAAGAGGGTTTTGAAAATAACCCCTATCTGGATGCAGTAACAAAAATAGCTGAGAGCGAAGGCTCAGTTGTGGTGCCTATCTGCAATAAGATGGAAGCAGAAATCTCAGAGCTGGAAGATGATGAAAAGGTCGAATTTTTACAGGAAATGGGAATGACTGAGCCAGGTCTGAATCGCGTGATTCGCGCTGGCTACAATTTGCTGGGACTGCAGACCTACTTTACCGCAGGTCCCAAAGAAGTTCGTGCCTGGACTATCCCCGTGGGTGCAACAGCCCCCAATGCAGCGGGCAAGATTCACACTGATTTTGAAAAGGGTTTTATCCGCGCTGAAATTATCGGCTACGACGACTATATCGCTGGGAATGGCGAGCAGGGAGCAAAGGACGCCGGCAAATGGCGCCTGGAAGGCAAGGAATATATTGTTAAGGATGGCGATGTAATACACTTCCGTTTCAATGTGTAGCCCGCAGTGACTTCAGTATCCGGTCGCTGGAAACTGGGGCTATTGCTAGCCCTGTCCACTGCCACCATGTGGGGCGTATTGCCCATTGCCTTGACAGGGGTAATGGCGACACTGGACCCCATCACCACCACATTCTTTCGGTTTTCCCTGGCGGCATTGCTGCTAACGCCCTATTTGATTCTGCGCCATCGACTCCCTAACCGCAGAAAGTTTCTCTCACCGAAACAGCTAGTCCAGCTCCTTGCCGCCGGTCTCTTACTCACGGCCAACTATGCCCTGTATATTTTAGGTTTGGAAAAAACCACGCCGGAGGCCGCTCAGGTAATGATCCAGCTGGCACCCATGCTGCTCTTATTGGCCGGCCTATGGATCTTTAAAGAGCAGTTCTCTATGACCCAATGGCTCGGGTTTGCCACCTTTGTCTCGGGGCTACTGCTATTTTTCAATCACCATTTAGCTGACCTGTTTCTGTCTTTTAATGATTACGGTGTTGGTCTGCTGCTAATTATCATTGCGGCAATCTGCTGGACTGGATACGCCGTTATACAAAAATTCTTGTTGATGGAATTTAACTCCGAAGAAACTATGTTGGTTTTCTACTGGATCGGCGCTCTGGCATTCCTACCCTTTACCGATTTCTCGCTCCTCCCTCAGCTCAGTAACTGGCAATGGGGGCTGCTGATATTCTGCGGGCTCAACACCCTAATTGCCTATGGTAGTTTCGCCGAGGCATTAGTGCACATGGAAGCCTCGAGAGTCAGTGCAGTAATAGCATTGACCCCACTGCTCACGGTCGCTATTGTGCAGTTAATCCCTATGCAGGGCATAGTTGCAGAGTCGCTACAGGTTATTTCTCTTATCGGCGCTCTTATGGTTGTCTGCGGCTCGATTACCACCGCGGTAGCAAAAAAATAACTAATACCGCAGCTTAATTAAAAGCTTTCTGGAGGCTGTCAATGTTCAAGAAGATATCTCTCACCCTAGCCACATTGTTGGTTGTAGTCATTGTCGGTAGTGCCGGCTATATCTCAACCAGTATTCCCGGAGGCCTGTCGGGCTTTTGGTTAATGCTTAGCACGGTGGCGGGCATGAATCGCTCTGAAGCCGAGGCACAGGCATCTAATTTTGTACTACCTGATGGTTTTAAGGCTGAGCTGATTGCAGAGAATGTGGGCTATGCAAGGTTTATTCTGGTAACCGAAAATAATGACCTGCTTGTCAGCATCACAGACGTTGGCCAATTAGTGCTGCTGCAAGATAAAGATGGCGATGGTACCAAGGAGACGAGGTCTATTCTTATCGATGGACTCAGCGACCCCCAGGGCCTGGCCTTTGATGGTGACTGGCTGTACTTTAGCGAACGGGACAAAGTCTCC
Organism: uncultured Porticoccaceae bacterium; assembly: GCA_965656965.1. Lineage (GTDB taxonomy): Bacteria > Pseudomonadota > Gammaproteobacteria > Pseudomonadales > Porticoccaceae > HTCC2207. The sequence goes on along the minus strand of CBFHMK010000007.1, from coordinate 1,145 downwards.
AGAGTTGCTTTTGATCAAAGCACCGGCAGTCTAGCGAGCGAGATCGAAACCATTCTTGAGGACCTACCCTTCGGGCACCCCCATATGTCTCACAATGCCAAGGCCATTGGCATATCACCTGATCGCCAGCTGTATGTCAATGTGGGCTCGCCCTGCAATGTCTGTGAGCCAGAGGATCCAAAATATTCAGCGATGCTGCGCTCAGAAATGGACGGTAGTAATTTGACGATCCATGCTTCAGGGTTGCGCAATAGTGTGGGCTTTGATTGGGCTCCCTGGGGCGATCTCTATGCCACCGTCAATGCACGAGATATGCTGGGTGATAACTTTCCGCCCGACGAGCTAAATCTTATCGTTGAGGGCGGGTTCTATGGCTGGCCCTATTACAATGGCGACAATATTCCAGACCCCGATTTTGGTGACAAACGCCCCGACCTGGCCGCAGTGAGCATACTCCCTGCCTTTAAGTTTCGCGCTCACAATGCGCCGCTGGGTATTCACTTCGTCAAGGCGCATGACAATCTGCCAGAGGACTTCAACCGCACAGCGTTGGTGGCCTTGCATGGCTCATGGAACCGCTCGGAGCTAGATGGCTATCGCGTTATATCCCTGCATTGGGATGCCGAAGGCAATATTGAAAGTCGTGATTTTCTTACTGGGTTTCTTGCGGAGGATGGCATCCTCGGGCGACCTGTAGATGTTGCTCAGGATAATCAAGGGCGCTTTTACGTCACGGATGATCTGGGCGGGCGGGTTTATAGAATCCATTATCAAGGCCAATAAGAAAACCTCTGACCGAGGTAGCCTCGACACTGCCGCCTGTTAGTAGCGCTGCAACCCAGTGGAGAAAACAGAGAACTTCAGGGTACCCTAGTTTTACATAGCCTGCTTGGTTACAGCCCAGACAGTGTCAAGTAGACCTCAGCCAGAGGCTTGGGCCCATTATCAACAGACTTGATGAATATATGATGACCCGGCTAACAGTAATCTGTACCAGTGCCTATTGATTACGGCTAATGTGATTTGATTCGCATTAAATAGGAGATTTTTATACAGATTTTCAGGGTTTGCCTCAGTCCGCTTGAAGGGCCTTGAAGTTCTTGACAAAAGCGCGCCATCTGGCGAAAATGCGCGCCCCTGTATCG
>CBFHMK010000006.1:0-146897 GCA_965656965.1 uncultured Porticoccaceae bacterium | reverse complement strand
CAGCGCTTGCTTGCCATGACTGGCGCTGAGTTCTGTATCCAATACAGATTTATCGGCAAATGCCATAGAGGCTAGCTCGAGCAATTGCTCCACAGCAACCTCCTGATCGCCAGCGTTATTAGTACCGCTGGCAGGTTCAAACTCCAGGGCTCCCATGCCTCTTGAACCTGTATAGCAGAGCCGATCTACAGCATTAAAATCGCGGCTTTGGCGGCCAGTTTGGGCCAGCCACACATCGATAAGGCGATTGCCGTATTTATCAGGCAGGCTATCTGCCAAGAGCCCAGGCAATCCATGGAAGGCATGATGGGGTAAGTCGGTAAACTGATAAATATGCCTGGCCCGCGCAGGCATCATCAGTGGTGCAAGTTCAATGCCCTTGCTGACAAAGTCAGGGTCGTATTCAAAGCGCGCAAATCGCTCGCCACTGTTCATAGAGACATATCCAATGGGGGTTTGCCAAAGTTTTACCGTGGCAGTCGTCATGTCTGCTCATCGCCCCAGACAATAGAGGGCGATGCGCCGGTGCTTTTTTTGCTGCTTGCCTCTGAGGCTACCTTATAGTTGGCTTCACGCTCGCGCAGTGTTTCAGCCATAGGCGAATTGAACTGCTCCGGTAGTAGGGCGTCGAGAGTTGAGTCCATATCTAGCGCTTTTAGCAGTTTAATCCACGAGCCGAGCTGACTATCTGTGCCGCTCTCGATACGCCGCAATGTGGCTATACCAATACCGGCTTGTTCGGCCAGTGCTGTTTGCGAGAGCCCTTGCTGCTTGCGAATTTTTGCCAGTCTCTGGCCGAATTCTCCAAGTATATGGTTGTCTGGTGTTATTTTATTGATTTTCATAATATCGTTTATGATCGAAAAGCGATTAATTTAGGCTGTTTAGTATCAAATATGATAGTTGACTGTTTCTACTTTTGCCAGTTTAAATCACCAAATTATGTGATCATATGTGAGAGATATACGGCGTTTTAAGTATAAAAGAGATCATAATTGATTGGTTACTTAGCCTGTACCCAAAGCGCTTCCCGGAGCATGCTAAACGCAGAAAAGCAACGTCACCCCAGCGAATGCTGGGGCCCACCAACAGCAGTAGATTCTAGCCTGCGCTGGAATGACGGTTTGGTCTTTCCAAGCCACCCCATCTCAGAAGCCAAAATCTCCATACTAGACTGGGGCTTCCTCCGCTCCGACGCCACCTACGATGTTATCCACCTGTGGAAAAACAAACTCTTTCGCGTAGACGACCATCTCGACCGCTTCTTTAATGGCATGCAGCGCCTGCATATGGATATTGGCATGACTCGCCAACAGGTTAAGCAGGCGATGATTGAATGCGTCAAAGCCAGCGGTCTCACAGATGCTTATGTGGAAGTGATCTGTACCCGGGGCCTTCCCGAGCCGGGCTCCCGTGACCCGCGCACCTGCAAAAATCAGTTTATGGTGTTTGCTATTCCTTTTGTTTATTTGCTCAAGCCAGAGCAAAAGGGGCTGTCGGTGATGATCAGCGACCGGGTGCGTATTCCTCCCAGCTCCTTTGATCCGACCATCAAAAATTACCTGTGGCTGGATATGGTGATGGGCCTATATGAAGCCTACGACCAAAATGCGGAATCCGTGCTGCTGGTAGATGAGCAGGGTAATCTCTGTGAGGGCCCTGGGTTTAATATCTTTGTGCTGCAGGGCAACCAACTGCTGACACCCAAGCGCGGGGTGCTTGAGGGTATTACCCGTAAAACGGTCCTGGAGTTGGGGCGCGAGGCGGGGTTGTCTGTAGTAGAGACAGATATCCAGCCCGATATGGCCCTGTGTGCAGATGAGGTGTTTGCTACCAGCACCGCCGGTGGTGTTATGCCAGTGACGGCGTTAAATGGTGAGCCAGTGGGTGCTGGTGAGCCTGGGGCGGTGACACAGGCCTTGCGGCAGGCCTATTGGGATCTGCATGATGATCCGCGGTATGGGTTGGTGGTGGAGCGATGGAGTGCAATCAAATAACGCTTACAACAGCCCCTAACCTGGGATAGAAAAATGTCAAAAGAAGATAATCCTATCTTAGTCGAATGGATCGATAGCGCGCGGCCAATCAGTGATTGGATGTTCCTAGAAAAGAAGCCAAGCATGGAAGTAATACAATGCGTGTCGGTAGGGTGGTCAGTAGGAGAAACCGACGAGGTGCTAATGCTGGCGCCTAACTTGGGTGATATTGAAAGTGGGGGCTCTGCTCAAGCCTCTGGTTTTATTCGGATTCCTAAATGTGCGGTGACCAGGCGGATTACATTGGTTGAGGATGTTTAGGTCCTTGTCTTTATAAGAGCGCCATTTGGCGCTTTTTTTTGGTTTATTTGTTTCTAAAATTCAATTTCTCAGAAACTTTTTGATTTGTTGACTATGGTTATTCTTAATATAAAAGCATTTAGTCATCACAAAAGCGCGATATGGGGAGTTTAGTGGCCGGCACGAAGCTGGCTTTTTAGGATGTTGATCTGAAGGAACAGATTATGGATCCCATTGCACCGTCACCGCGAAGGAGCTCTTTTCTGAGCTTTGTTTCCAGCTATCGCAAAAGCCCAGTGAGCACTGGCGATATATCAAAACCAAGAATGTGTATTGCAATGCGGCTGTGTCGTATGAGGCGGCTATTGCGGAGAGGGATAGGGTTTGTGTTGAGTAATTTATGGGTCTGATTTCGACCCAAAGCGGACATTTATAGCAGCTATTATAATTTCGAGATTGGTAGCGGTCTTTAGTATTAACGGTGAGTTTGGGAATGACTACAAGAAAAAATAGAAATGAAGGGAAGGTAGATAAGGTTAGAGCTTCCAGAGATGGTCATGAATATCATGAAGTCTGGACTGCTCGTAAAGCTACACAATTACTATGGCCAGATAGCGAACTGAAGGCCATCGCTATCGAAGGCTTATCGCCTCACGATCAATCCAATGCTTCCTCTGATACTATCGAAATAGCAGATTTAACTTATTACTTTGGTGATGGAGCTAACTTTGAAAGCGCTTCACAGGTAGTTATCGCACAGTTTAAATATTCGGTTAGCTATAAAGATGACGAATACAGAGCTTCGCATGCAAAGAAAACCATAGAAAAATTTGTAGATTCATATAAAAGTTATAGAAGAAAATATGGCGCAAAAGTAGTACAAGAAAAGCTTCGCTTTGAAATCGTTACTAATAGACCAATTTGCCAATATTTTCTTGAAGCACTCAACTCTCTTTCATCTGATGAAGAAAATACTGGAGATGTTAAGAGACAGGCTGGTCTAATTAGAAAGTACACGAAGCTTTCAGGTAAGCCTTTAATTGAGTTTTCTAAAAAGCTAAAAGTGATAGGGCTTACTGGCAATCTTCCCGGCATAAAAGGTGATCTCACTCGACAGTTAATTGATTGGTCAGCGACAAGTGACCCAATTGCTTCAGCAAGGCTTGGAGAGCTAGTAGGTTTAGTGCGTGATAAGGCTGGTTATGCAGGGACTAACAATAATGTTATTTCCCGAACAGATATATTGGCAGCATTGAAAATTGGTGATCCTTCAGATTTGTTGCCGTGCGAAGCTGCATTGGCAGATTTTGGAAAGATTCTTGAAAGAGAGCAGTTTTCTGAGGCTCTTGTCCAGATTGATAAATCATCAAAACCTATTTTGATTCACGCTACAGGTGGTGTTGGCAAGACTGTATTTCTGGACTCATTAGCCTCTAAGATGGCTGAGAATCATGAAGTTTTTTTCTTTGACTGCTTTGGTGGAGGGGCGTATAGGTCGCCAGAGGATTCAAGACATTTACCAAACAAAGGGTTACTGCACATTGTAAACTCTTTAGCTTTTCGTGGATTATGTGACCCAATCTTACCAGATGTGTCAGACACTCAAAGCCTATTAAAAACCTTTAGGCGCAGAATACTCCAATGTATTGAAACAATTGGTAGGATTGCCTCTGGAAGAAAGCTTACAATCTTTATTGATGCAATCGATAACGCAGAATTTGCCGCTAAACAACAGGGAGAAGACTGTTTTCCAATAAAGCTCTTGGAGAGTCTTCATGAAAAACCAATCTCTGATCTAAAGTTGATCGTTTCTTGTCGAACAGAACGAAAGCCAAAAACTTATTCAGAATATCAAGATTTTGAGCTTTTACCTTTTTCTAAAGTTGAGACCACGATTTTCTTGAAGTCGCGTTTAAAGAAGGTCTCTAATATTGAAATAAACGTAGCTCAGTCTCGTTCATCGGGTAATGCACGAGTTCTCGAATACCTTGTCAAAACTGATCGTAATTTATTAGATGAGTCAGAAATTGAGAATGAAATTGTCCTAGATGATTTGATCAAGCAACGAATTACTGAAGCAATATCAGATGCTTTGAGACGAGGCTATAGCGAAAACAATATTTCAACATTTTTGGCTGGCCTTGCTGTTTTGCCTCCACCCGTTCCTCTTGATGAGTATGCGGGAGTGCATGGTATCGATATCAATGCTATCGAGAGTTTCGCTTCTGATTTATGGCCATTGCTTGAACGCACTCAACAGGGGCTAATGTTTCGCGATGAACCTACAGAGACATTTGTGCAGCAGGCGTATGCTTCAAATGCAAGCACATTGAAGAAACTAGCCTCTAATTTACTAGAGCGCCAAGATCAGTCTGTTTATGCTGCTAGAGCTTTGCCCAGATTGCTTAAGGAATTAGATGATGAAGAGCAACTTCTAAAACTGGCTTTTGATGAGCGTATTCCTTCTTCCATTACAGGGACTGTTGGCAAACGAAATATTAGATACGCAAGGCTTAAATCTGCAATTTCCCTTTCTGCAAGTAAAAGAAATTACAATAGTCTAGTCAAACTATTCGTTGAACTTTCAACCATTGCAGCAACCGATCATAGAGGAACAGAATACATCCTAAGTCATCCAGATTTGGTGGTCGCTGCAAATGATGTAGATGCTATGCGGCGTTTGTTCGAAGTAAGAACTGGATGGCCTGGTACTCGTCATGCTCGGTTGACGACTGCATATGCGTTGTCTGGATTGACGGAAGAAGCCTATAGGCATTTTAATGGTGTACAGGAATGGATTTCTCATCATTATAGGTCAAAGTCAGATGATCATCATAGGGAACAAGGGCCTGACCGAGAAGATATTGCATCTGTTCCTTTTTTTCTGGTCATTGAGGGACAAACGGAACGAGCGATTAAGTATTTAAAGCATTGGAAAGATTGGTATACATTTGAGGTTTGTGAGAACATTTTTAGATACTCCTTATTAGCACAAAGAAAAGGAGTTCTGACTAGCCGAATCTTTTCAAGGTTTATTGATGAAATGGATTCTATTGGTTCTTTGACATCTTCATTGTCTTTGTTAAACCTGAGTCGAGACAAGCAAAAGAACTTATTATTAAAGCTTTCAAAAAGCTGCAATAAGAAAGCTATCATAGACCTTCCTCACAGAACTCATCACTATAGCGATTGCTATTTTGAAGATGGACTTCGTAAGTCTGTAACGATTTCAGTATCTCTAGGGCTAAAATCCGAAGCAAAAAGAATATTCTCTCTTATGTCTGGGGCTCGGCCAAATTTGTGGTGTTTCCGAGATTCATACTATTCTCGTGAGGTATTCAACTATATATTTCAGGTCGCTTTTTATGCAGTAGTGATGGATAAAAGTATTCATGAAAAAGATGTCCTTCCGAAGGATATCTATCCGATTCTAAATAGAGTTAAAAATAGTTTAAAGGGAGATGGTTTTAAGAAAAAATCAATATCCAAGTTAGAAGCATATCGTTCAGTTAGTGCGGGTAAAAAAGATCGAAAAGAATCTTCCTTGAGCTACGAGGAATGTGAAAAAGCGAAGAAATTTGTGAGTCGGGATTTAGAGGTTGTTTTCAACTTTACTAATTCTATGTCGGCGATGTTAAAGTCTAGCTCAAGGAGTATTGATAAGCATTTCTTAGCTTTTCTTGATATCTGGGAAAAATATTCAAAAACTAAAAATTCCTACCATCACTACGACAACAGTTGTCGATTTTATGATTGGCTTGGCCGTGATATAGCCATGTTTTTCATATGGTCTCGACCGAATATAAAGTCTAGCTCGATATCAAGGTTTCTTGAGACTGCCGAGTCCAGAGGGATTACTGATAGTGACAGAATAAGAATTGTTGAAATTCTCTCTCAAAATAAACATACGCACGATTTGGCAGGGCAAGAAGCACTAAAAGCGCGAGTTCAGATTGAAAAAGAAGCTGATATTAATTCACGAGCAGAGTTGTTTGGAAGGTTGTCTCGCGCAATCTTGCCTGCAAGTGTAGGCGAAGCATCTACCTATTTTAAAGATGGCCTTGATCAAATGGATGCTATCGGTTCGGGCGACTATCAGTTTACAAATGAATTGCTTTTATTTACTTCACAGTTGAAAGGACAAGAGCTTGATGAGCACGATTTTCACACCCTAAGCAATATCTGTGAACTTAACATAGGTGAAGAATCTGAAAAATTTTACTGGGGCGCATATGGACGTGGATTATCAAAAGCATCAGGTTTACGCGGATTAGCTAAGATAAGCCGTTGGGATGATCGCAATAAAATTTCTTTAAAGAATACGCTGCTGCCCTACCTAATAGGTTTACTTGAGGCAGGAAAAATTAACCCAACTGATGCCTTATCAATAAATCGTTTAGCCAATCCCGTAGAGTACTACTATTCAGGAACCAAGGAGTTTGCGGAGGCAATTTTCTCCCATAAAGATTTTAATGATGAAGTGCTTTTAGAGTTGATAAACCAATTCCAAGACGATAATTCAGGTATGGCTATGCCTGAAACGGCTGAATATCTTGGAGTGCTTGCCGGAAAGACTCTAGGCAACGGCAATGAAGTGACGAAGAATTTATCTGGTGCGTCCAAAATATATAAGATGTCTCGTGATATTTCTAATAATAGAAGCAATTATAGGGAAGATCGACCAGATGAAATTGAAAGAAAGCTAGAAGTTGAGAAAGAACGAATAGAAGATCAAATTGCACTAGACAAGATTGCAAGATCGACCGATCCCTTAGATGAACACGCATTAGTTGATGCTGTTGAAGCACTGAGTAGTGCTCACAATACTTACGAGATAAAGGCGGAGTTTTTTAAAAAACTGCGAGCAAAAGTGCCTTTTGATCAGAGGTCCGAGTATCTAAAGAATGTTGCGAATTTAGAGAATTTATTTTTCTACTGGAAATTTGCAGAACTAAATGACGCAAAAAATGAATGGGTAGCATCAACCGCATCGCTGTCAGAAGCCTTAGAAGGACTAGCTGTACCTCTAGTCTCTAGCCATGCTTTGGACTTGATTGACGACGATAGGTTATCTGGTTCAAGTATTAAAGAGATTTCTGATTTGACGGGTATACCTTCTCATGACCTTATTCTTGAATTAGCCAAAATAGCTTCCAGTCCTGATTATTCCGTATCTGGTGCAGTGTGGATGGCGTTTGCAACCTTCATGTGTGGTGCTGCGGACGACGGTGAAGGACAAATGGCACTAAAGCGGCTCCTTGATAGTGATTCTGCTCGGCTGGCTAACAGTGTGGAAGATGGAGAATGGTCATCTGATTTATACCCTAAAAATGAAGAAGTCGAAGTTTTTTCTGGGTTGGTTTGGCGTATGCTGGGAGCATCATCGGCGATTGACCGCTGGCGCGCAGCGCATTCAATTCGGTCGTTTGCAAGGTTTGGTAGGTGGGATGTAATTACTGCTATTGTTCGCCTTTTCTACAAATCAGATGGTGGTTCTTTTCAAGCAAAAGAAATTCCGTTTTTCTACTTGCATGCTCGGTTATGGTTGATAATTGCCCTTGTTCGGCTAGCCATCGACTATCCTTATGAGGTAGCAAAATATAAGGAATTGTTGTTTTCAGTGCTTAGGGAAGAAAAGCCACACTCTCTTATGCAGTATTTTGCATCACAGGCGTTAACTAACTGTAGAAAGTTAAAGGCTGTCGAACTATCTACTTCTGATGCTTGTTTACTCAAATCTGCTAATTCATCGCCATACCCTCATCTAAAGGAGAAAATCAGAGTTGGAGGGGGCTTCTACTCTGGGAGGCCAGAATCTGAAGGTGAAACTTCTGATAAGTTCAGTCTTGGATACGACTTTAGTAAAAACAATGTTGACAATCTGGGGCGTGTGTTTGGGCAACCTCATTGGAAGGTTTCAGATTTAATTGCTGAATGTGCGAATGAAATAGATCCTACAGTAGATAGTATGTATGAATCAGGTGGTAGAGAAGTGCCTTATAATAGGCGCTCTGATGACATTGATAGCGAAAGTCATACTTTGGGTCAGCAAATCGGATATCACGCGCTTTTTCGAGCTGCTGCGCACTTTCTCAACAAATATCCGATAACCGAAGATAGCTATTATGATGACCCTTGGGAAGATTGGTTAGGTAGATATAAATGTACTAGAGATGATGGCTTGTGGTTATCCGATGGCACTGATAGAACACCGCTAGATATCCATGAGTTTTTGCTCGAAAGAAATGGAAAAGAACTTGGCATTACGGGTGACAAGGAAAAACTACTAAAGCTTTTGAATATTCAGGCTTCCTTAAAAAAGCAGGTTGTGATTCAGGGGCGTTGGAAGTCAGCCGATGGTATTACCGTTAAAGTATCGTCGGCACTAGTGTCTAGAAAAAAATCTAATAGAGTGATTAAAGGATTAATTGATCAAGACCCGATAAATGTTTGGCTTCCTTCCTATAGTAGTGACGAATATGGTGATGGTGAGTATTTTCGCGATGATGATCAAGAATGTGATCCGTGGGTGGTTTCTTCATCAGGAGAAGCTCGCTTAGATGAATATGATCCTTATGGGGTCATTGAAGCTAATAACAGATATCGCATGAGTAGTGAAATCAACAATCTACTTGACCTAAAGCAGATAGATGAGTTTGGCCGAACATGGGTGGATAATAAAAATATTTTAAGGATATCTAGCCAAGCATGGGGCAGGAGAAATAAGTATCACGAAGATGGGGATAAAACTGGTTCAAGGCTGTTGATATCCAAATTTAGTTTAAAAAAAGTGCTGGAAAAACTTGATAAAGAACTAGTGCTCTTAGTTGACTTGGAGCGGTATGAAAAAAGCGGTTATCAAAGGGATTCAAGATTTTCACATACTATAGCTGTTGTTCATGTTACCCAAGATCTTGAATATGATTATTTTCAGGGAAAAGTTAACCACATAAACAAATCAATTTGGTAAATCATGAAATGTAGCAAATGCGATCGGCCTATGCGCAAGACTGACCGACGCGATGAAATGGAAGAATTAAATGAAGATGCTACTGATGGGCAGATGGCGGACTATATCGCATCTGAATGTTCTGGAGAGCGTGGTGCGTGGAATATAGGGATTACTGAATACAGCTGTAATAAATGTGGTTTATTGACACAGGTTGTGAGTGATGTGTTGCCGAGTTACTCCCCACTAATTTCCGCGTGGCACGATAAATCAGCAGAGGGGGATACGTTCTCTCGATTTGTATTTCTATATTTAGCTTTCATAGCCCATATTAGAAACAATCTTTTTTATGATGTCACGAGTGACCGTAGAGCAATACAACGATTAAAGCAGGCTGATAATATCCGAAAGGACTATTTAGAATTAATATCTAATAATGAAACTCTCGCTAAGAATTGGTCAGAAGTAATTGGCGAGCTTGGGAATAAGCCGTTGCATAATAGTTCTAGAGATCCTGGTTATCCTGAAATTGGTAGATGGTGGAATGTCGATCAAGATCAAATCGAAGGGGATGGTGATATGCCAAAGGGAAGAGTTCTCTCTTTAGATGATTGGGGTAATATGATCGAATTTTGGTATGGGGTTAGAAATAACTTGTTTCACGGTGGAAAAAACCCAAACACAGGTAGAGATGCTTTCCTCGTAGAGCATGCATTTCAAACGTTAAGACCTTTAATGGATATAGAGATAAGAAAGCTATAATTCTGAATGTCCGCTTTTGGCGGAAAGTGGCCTCTACCACACAACGCAATTGCGCCGCTCAAGGATGAGTGATACTTCATGGGGGTCAATTTTATGAAAGTAGAATTAGTTACCAGCCTCAAGCGCCATGCAACCAAAATTCTGTCTGAGCTTCATGCCTCAAAAGAGCCTGTTCTGATTACCGAGCATGGGCAGCCTTCAGCCTATCTTGTGGATGTTGAGGACTACGAGTTCCAGCAGAGACGAATGCAGATTTTGGAAGGCATTGCCAGAGGTGAGCGTGATATTCAGGAGGGCCGAACCTGCAGTCATGCTGAGGCGAAGGAAAAGCTGGATAAATGGTTCGATTAATATGGACGGAAGAAGCTCTGGATGGGCTGAATCAGATAGCTGAGTATATTGCTGTCAGCAACCCTCAGGCAGCCAAGAAATTGGTTCAGACGGTGTTTGAGAAAGTCAGTCGGGTGGAGCGATTTCCCGAATCCGGGCGGGTACCTCTGGAGTTACCTTAAAGCCGTTATAGGGAAGTTGTCGTTTCTCCATGCAGGGTTTTTTATAAGATTGATAGGGGCCAAGTGTTTGTGTTGTATGTGTTTCGTGAAGAGCGGGAGCTGAAAAGGTTTTTATTGCAGACAAGCGACTCTTGACTGGGGTCCTTGGTCGCTCCGCTCTATCGGGATGACAACGTTCAGGCGGAGAAGTAGCTACTCCGCCAAATTAAACAACTGTCTGAAACCAGGGTCAGATGAAAGCCTCTCATTAAGAGCTCTGTGATCCAGTTATGCTATCTGGCATTTCCTGTCGCTCTAGCAATTTTTATCTTCTATTCTCTATTGGTCTTTATCCTTGCTGTATCTGTGGATATTGACGATTGACGTAATTCGTCAATATTTGATAGGGTTAGCGATGATAAATGGATTTAAGTGCAAGAAAACGGAGCTGTTGTTTAACGGTGGGCGGGTGGCGGCTTTTTCGGGTTTTAAGCGGCAGGTAGAGAAGCGCTTGAGAATTCTCGATGCTGCGAACACCATTGAAGTGTTAAAAGCATTGCCGAGCAACCGATTTGAGTCGTTGTCGGGTGATAGAAAAGGCCAGTTTAGTATCCGTGTTAATCAGCAGTGGCGGGTCTGTTTTCGTTGGGATGAAGGGGCTTATGATGTTGAGATTGTCGATTATCACTAAGGCTAATATTTTGGGTGCAGAAAGATCGAGGTAATTGAGATGACTAGAGAGGCTATACATCCAGGTGAATTTCTCGCCGATGAGATTCAAGAGATTGGTATCACTGCCACGGAATTGTCTCGCCAGATTGATGTGCCGCCTAATCGTATTTCACAAATAATCAGGGCCAAGCGAGATTTGACGGCCGATACGGCGTTGCGGCTCGGTAAGTTTTTTGGCACTGGTCCGGAGTTTTGGATTAACTTGCAAAAGGCCTATGAGTTGGATCGGGCGCGGGCTTTGCTTGGCGCTAAGTTAAATAAAATACAGGGTTGGGAGTCTGTTGAGCGCAAGGCTGGGTGATGGACTCCAGCCTTCGCTGGAGTGACGGCGGGTTCGCTGGAGTGGCGGTGGGTTCGCTGGAGTGGCGGTGGGTTCGCTGGAGTGACGGCGGGTTCGCTGGAGTGAGTTGACGCTTAACCCCGTCATACCAGCGAATGCTGGTATCCATAACAAGTAGATTCCCGCTTTCGCTAGAATGACAAAATCCAGCGACACCTGGTTACCCTTCCAAATTAAACAACTGCGTATTCCCCCCCTCTAGCCACCAGGTTCTCGGTTCCGGTAGCCTCACTCAAAAAGCACAGCAGCCAATGGCAGTTATAGCCCTCAGCCGTCTCTGGCCATTCAATCAATGGAATAATACTGCCGATTCTCGTGGCCGGTATCTTTTAATTTCGCCGTTTTAAGCAGCATCAATCCCAATACTATGCACACGATCAAGCTTTACTCTTAGCCGAGCTTGCCATAGGTCATAGGCATTCTGCATTACCAGCCAACTTTCAGGGGTGCGCCCCAGAGCTTTTGAGAGGCGCAGTGCCATCTCCGGGCTAACGCTACTTTGCTTGGTTAATATCCGGTTAAGTGTCGATGGCGCAACGTCCAGTTGTGCGGCCATAAACCTGCAGCTCAGTCCGTTTGGTTCCATGTAGGTGGCTCGAATAAAGTCGGCGGGGTGGGGCGGGTTGTGCATTGACATTAGTGGTAATCCTCATAATTCAATAGGTAGGCATTGCCATCTATAAATTTAAACGTAAGCCGCCAATTGCCATTTACTCTGATAGACCAGGCGCCCTTTCTTGAGCCTTGCAAGGAATGCAGTCTATAGCCAGGGAGCTTCATATCTTCTATGGTTTGTGCAGTGTCCAACGCGGCCAACTGCATACGAAGCCTGCTGCTATGTTTAGCCTGTATGCCTTTGGTGTTGCCTGACCGATAAAAAAGCTCGATGCCTTTGTGTTTGAAAGTTTTAATCATAACAAAAGCGTTGCGCAATACGCAACACCCTGGTTCCCGATAATAGCATCTTAGGTCTCCCTGGCGCGTCTATGTCGTCCGTTGCGCTTATGCTACTCAGTAGGCCAATTGCAGAATGTGTGCCATTTCGAAAAAGCTGAGGGCCGGCCGCGATGCGGCATAGCTACATGTCTAGGAGCCCAAGTGTTGTTATCAAAGCTCCAAAAATCACTCCGCCAAATTAAACAACTGCGTATTCCCCCCTCTAGCCACCAGATTCTCTGTTCTGGTGCGCTCACTTAAAAACCACAGCAACCAGTGGTAGGTAAATCCCTCGGCCGTCTCTGGCCATTCAATCAATGGAATAATACTGCCGGTTCTTTTGGCCATTATCTGCCGTAGATCGGTGCTGTCTGTATTTAGGCTATTGGCTATTAAACCCTCAATACTGTTGTTTTGAATCAGCTCATTCAGGCTTTCCATATGCACCAGCTGCAGCAGTGCTTTTGCCAAGCCTGCTTGTTGATACCGGGTTTGCAGGTCCTTAAGTGCAGTCTGGTGTGCGCTATCTGCCGTCACAATAACCGGGCACCCACAGAGTAGGGCGCTGCTGATTTGTTGCTCTGCGGCTTCTAGATGGTCTTGCTCTCTTACCACCAATACCATGGGCCCCCGGCTGTGCAGGCTGAGCCTGTTGTCTTCTCCTGTGGGGCCGGGTAGCTCTATGGGGTTGGCGAGTTTTGCTCGGGCTATGGGTTCCAGCTGGCTGATAAATGCTGGGTTGCATTGGCTGAGGATTGCCAGGCGGCTGTCTATGCTATGGGCTTGCCATTGGGGGGCTGCGGTGGTGGCCTGGGCCACTAACTCTTTGATGGCGGTATCTGCCTTGTTGCTGGTTGGTAGATTAATAATGGCATAGGCCTTTCTATTCGCTGAGGGCTCTTTATTCGCTAAGGGCTTTTTATGCGCTAAGGGCTTGCGACTATCTTTGGCGGTGCCGCTGGTGGAGAAACGCAGCAGGTAGTTGGGGCCACCAGCTTTGGGGCCTGTGCCGGAGAGGCCGCGACCGCCGAAGGGATTTACGCCAACGACGGCGCCGACCATATTGCGGTTGATATAGGTATTGCCGGCGATGGTGTTGCGATACACGGTTTCGGCAAAGGCTTCGATACGGCTGTGGATGCCCAATGTCAGGCCATAGCCTGTGTTGTTGATCTGCTGGATTACCTCTGGCAGCTGGTTGGCGCTGTAGCGAATCACATGCAGTATGGGGCCAAATACTTCCTCGGTAAGTTGGTCCAGGCTTTGCAGTTCGAACACATGGGGGGCCATAAAGCTGCCCTGTTGGCAATGCTCGGGCAGTTCAACCTTGGCCACTAGGCGTGCTTCTTTGTGCATGCGCTGGATATGGGTTTCCAGCTCTTGTTGGGCGCCTCGGTCTATTACTGGGCCTAGGTCGCTGCTCAATAGTCTGGGGTCGCCGGCCTGAATGGCGGCCATGGCGCCGCTGAGCATATCTAGGGTATGGTCGGCAATATCCGACTGAATAAACAGTACACGCAGGGCGGAACAGCGTTGGCCGGCACTGAGAAATGCGGAGGTAATCACATCGTCCACTACCTGTTCGGGCAGGGCGGTGGAGTCCACAATCATGCAGTTTTGGCCGCCGGTTTCGGCGATAAAGGGAATTGGGCCGCCGGGGCGCTGGGCGAGCTGCTGGTTAATGGTTTGTGCTGTGTGGGTGGAGCCGGTAAAGGCAATGCCTGCGACTCTGCTGTCGGGGATTAGCAGCTGACCAATTTGCGAGCCACTACCCAGCACCAAGTGAAGTGCAGCTGTTGGCACGCCAGCCTCGTGAAAGAGACGTACAGCGCAGGCGGCAATAGCCGGAGTCTGGGCTGCGGGTTTGGCGATAACTGTATTGCCTGCCGCTAGGGCGGCGGCAATCTGGCCGACAAAGATGGCCAGGGGGAAGTTCCAGGGGCTGATACAGAGAAACACGCCATGGCCATGGAGTGGGCCGTTAATTAGCTCCTTAGCCTGTAATGCATAGTACCTACAGAAGTCGATGGCTTCGCGCACTTCCGAGATACCATCATCTAGGGTACGGCCCGCTTCGATGCTAACCACAGCCATAAGCTGGCTGCAGTCACGCTCCAGCAGGTCGCCCACTTTATTTAAGATGGCGGCTCGCGCTGCAGAACCCTGTTGGTCCCAAGATAGCTGAGCTGCATTGGCGGATGTCAGAGCCTGCTGGATACTCTGATTGTCGGCCTTGCTGTAGTGACCGATTAGCTGGCGGTTATCGGCGGGGTTATAGCTGGGTTGCAGCTCGCCCTCGATGGGCTGGCCATCAATTATGGCGTGGCTGAGCAGTGGCTCTGCGCTGGTGCTGGCTATTTGGTTTAGTAGCTGGCTGGTCTCCAGTGGCGAGTCCAGGTCTATACCTTTGGCATTGGGTCTGTGCTCGTCTGCGGCTTCAAATATCTGTGCGGGGATGACGATCTTGGGATGTTGGTAGGGGAATATCTGGGTGACTTCTGTGCGAGTGTCATCGAGCAGTTGTTCCACTGGGGTCTGGTGGTCTAAAAAGCGATTGACAAAGGAGCTGTTGGCGCCATTTTCCAGCAGGCGTCGCACCAGATAGGGCAGTAGGTCGCTATGGTTACCCACCGGGGCATAGACCCTCACGGCCAGGGGTTTATTGCCTTGTTCTTGCATCCGTGTTTGGAGCTGTGCCTGTAATTGCGAGTAGAGAATATGCCCCATGCCATGCAGGCGCTGAAACTCAAATTCCCGGTCGCCGGCCAGGGCCAGGATCATGCTGGCGGTGTAGGCGTTGTGGGTGGCAAACTGGGGGAATATCTCGCTCTGGGCATCCAGCAATAGGGCGGCGCACTGCTGGTAGCAGAGGTCGGTGTTGGCTTTGCGGGTAAATACTGGGTAGCTTTCGAGGCCCAGTTCCTGGGCATGTTTTATCTCGGCATCCCAGTAGGCGCCTTTGACCAGGCGCACCATCAGGCGGCGGTTGGTCTCGCGGGCTAGGCCGATTAGCCATTTGGCGGTGTGTGGGGCGCGCTTTTGGTAGGCTTGCAGCACAAAGCCCAGTCCTTGCCAGCCCTCCAGCTCTGGGTCTCGGGCCAGGGCTTCAAAAATATCCAGTGATATATCCAGGCGGTAGGCTTCTTCGGCATCAATCGACAGGCCAATATTGTATTGCTTGGCCTGCAGGCACAGTTGTTTGATTCTGGGCAGTAGCTCATCCATAACTAGCTGATGCTGGGCGTAATAGTAGCGCGGGTGCAGGGCGCTGAGTTTGACGGAGATGCCATTGGCCTGCTCGACCTTTTCGCCGGGCTGAATGGTTTTGCCAATTTCGTCGATGGCTTTGCTATAGGCCTTTAGATACTGCTGGGCATCGCGGTCGGTGCGGGCGCCTTCGCCGAGCATATCGAAGGAGAATCTGGTGCTCTGGTTATTTTGTTTGGCGCCGCGCTTTAGACCTTCTTCTATGGTGCGGCCCAGCACATATTGGCCACCCATAATTTTCATGGCCTGCATGACTGCGGCACGAATGACTGGCTCACCCATGGCCGCGGTCAGGCGTTTGACCCAGCTGTCGGTATGCTGGGTGATCTCGGCATCCAGGCTTACTAGCTGGCCGGTGAGCATAAGGCCCCAGGTGGAGGCATTTACAAATAGGGACGCCGATTTACCGCTGTGGGCACCCCAGTTGCCCCCGCGAATTTTTTCAGCGATCAGGCGGTCGGCGGTGAGGGCATCGGGCACTCGCAATAGGGCTTCGGCCAGGCACATCAGGGCTACACCTTCGGCATTGGAGAGGCCAAATTCCAGCAGAAAGGCATCCAATGTGCCGCTGCTATGCTTATCGGCGCGGCAGTCTGTGACTAGCTGTCGGGCATCGTTGAGAACCTGTTGCCGGGTTTTGCTGGAAAGGGGGTTGCTGTGCAGCAGCTGGGTGACGGCCTGATGCTCATCCTGATGGGTGGTGGCGCGGATTCTGTGGCGGAGTTCGGCTTGGTTCATCATACGGGCTATCTTTTAGAGTAATTAATATCTGGCATTATTGGCTATTAAGTGCCATATTTGTCTCCATAATTAGTTATTTGGCAGTGTTAAATTCTTTAAAAGTCGATTTATTAGGGAAATATGCTGCTTACAATCTGCGAGCTATAGCCGCTGGAGGCTACATATGAAGACATTAAAGGATCTGGATAGAACGGACCGCAAAATCCTCGAGGTGCTACAAACCGATGGCCGTATTGCCAATGTGGATCTGGCGCGAACGGTTAATCTCACCCCCACCCCCTGTCTGGAGCGGGTGCGGCGACTAGAGAGCGAGGGTTTTATTACCGGCTATGTGGCGCTGCTAGACCCGGTTAAGGCCAATGCGGCCCTCTGTGCCTATATTGAGGTGCAGCTGGTTAGCACCACCACTGATGCGATCAGGCGCTTTAACCAGGAGATGCTGGCGCTAGAGGAGGTTCAGGAGTGCCAGATGGTGGCTGGGGGCTTCGATTATTTAATAAAGATCAGGGTGGCGGATATGCAGCATTATCAGCGCTTTTTGGGCGGCAAGCTGGCGGCGATTGAGGGTATTAGCCAGACCCATACCTATGTGGTGATTGAGGATGTTAAGTCCGAGACGGCTATTTATTTAGAATCCTGAATTTAGAATCCTAAATCTACAAGCTTAGATATAAACCCTGGGCACTCGATCAGGCATTCTGGTCAGTAGTTCATAGCCAATGGTACTGCAGGCAGCGGCCACTTGGTTCACTGGCAGTGCCGGGCCCCAGAGTATGGCTTTATCGCCAATACTGGCTTGTATGTCAGTCACATCCACAGTAATCATATCCATAGACACTCGACCGACCAATGGGCATCTCACCCCATTGATTAACACCGGCGTGCCATTGGGGGCATTGCGCGGATAACCATCGCCGTAGCCTACGGCCACTGTGGCTATGCGGGACTGGCGCTCGGCGGTCCAGGTGGCGCCATAGCCTACCGACTCGCCGGCGGCGATCTCGCGCACTGAGATAACAGCAGACTCAAAGGACATCACTGGCCGCAACTGGTCGGCATTGGCCTGTGGTTGGGCAAAGGGTGAGTTGCCATAGAGCATATAGCCGGGGCGCTGCCAGTCGCGCTGGGCGGCGGGCCAGGCCAGTATGGCGGCGGAGTTGGCCAGGCTGGTCAGAGGCAGGGCCTGGTCGCTGTCTCTGGGCAGGTGCTGATCAAAGGTGGCTATCTGTTGACTGGTGGCCTGATTGTCTAGGTCATCGGCACAGGCAAAGTGGGAAGTCACCACAATCTCATTGTGCACATTGCGGCTCTCTTTAAGGGCGCTATAGGCGGCTGGCAGATCTGCGGGCTGAAAGCCCAGTCGGTGCATGCCGGTATCTACGCCTAGCCAAACCTTGATCTGGTGACTGAGGTCGGCGGCCAGTATGGCCTCCAACTGGGGCTGGTTTTCGACCATCAGCCATAGATTATGGTGCTCGGCCTGAATAACTTCATCGGCGGTAAAGGTGCCTTCCAGCAACAGAATAGGCTGGCTGATATTGGCGTCGCGCAGGGCAACTGCCTCTTCGATACAGGCCACCCCAAAGGCCGGGGCCATGGAGGCCAAGGCGGTGGCTATCTCTATGGCGCCATGACCGTAGGCATTGGCTTTGACCATGGGTATGGTCTGGGAGCCAGGTGCCAGAGACTCTGCCAGCCTATAGTTATGGCGCAGTGCGTGCAGGTCGATAATAGCGGCTGTGGGTCGCGACATGGTCTGTGGTTACCTGGTACTTACCTGTTAATAGTCAAATTTGCCGGCGCTATACAGGGCCTGGGCGCGCAGCCACATATCGCCCACTTTGCCATCGCCAACCGGCACGCCATCTATCTCTATGACCGGGGCAATCTCTTTGGACGAGCTGGTAATCCAGACTTCGTCGGCGCTGCGCACTTCATCCATGGTGACCACTCGCTCCTCAACGACAATATTGCCATCGCGCTTTAAGGTGCCCAGTACTATTTGACGGGTAATGCCGGCCAGTTTCTGGTTGTCCAGCAATGGGGTGGTGACCACATTGTCTTTAACAATAAACGCATTGCAGGCACTGGCTTCGGTTAATTCATTGTTAGCATTATAGAGCAGAGTTTCGCCATGGCCTTTTTCGTAGCCCTGTTGAAAGTGCAGCACATTGCCCAGCAGGGCGGTGGATTTTATCTGGCAGCGGTCCCAGCGCAGATCCTGGGTGCTGGTGACTTTGTAGGGCTTGGCCAGCGCTTTATCGGCCACTGGTGGCGGGGCAATTTCAAAGGCAAAGGCAAATACGGTGGGGCTGACGGCTTCCGGGAAGCCATGGAAACGCTTGGTGTCAGCACCGCGGCTCACATGCAGATAGATACCCAGATTGCCTGAACCATTGTCGGCAATTAATTGATGGCACAGCTCGGCCCATTGCTGCTCGCTCCAGTCGAGTTTTATGCCCACTGCGGCCAGGCCGTCCTGCATGCGCGCAATATGGGGTGCAAAACCAACCATTTTGCCGGCGTAGGAGGGCACCACTTCATAGATGCCGTCGCCAAACAAAAAGCCTCTGTCCATAGGGGAGATTCTGGCTTCTTCCAGGGGCAGATAGTTGCCATCTAAATACGCGATACTCATAGTTGGGCCCTAATACTCAGTGTCTTTTATATCGGTCTTGTTGCGCGAAAATGGTATCAGTGAGGCTCGCTGTGCGCAAAGCGGAATATGTGGAAAAGTTTGTTAGATATTGCCCGCTTTAGCAATAACTATTACGGGTATGCCAATTTACAGCAAAACTTTCTCCGGTTAACAAAATCCGCCAATTTTTCTCAGTTCATTAATAAGCTGCTCGCTTACTGCTGACTCCAGGCCGTCTTCGGTCAACGTATTTTTCCGGCTGACGCCATCGACGCTGCCATGGGCGCTTAGATGGCGCAGAACGGCGATATTATCCCAGCCAGCTAGCATATCAGTGTTGCGGACAGAGGACAGCAAAGCGATCAAACCATGGGCTGCCCAGTTGGAGACATCGGCAACCAACAGCTCATCGCAGCAGGTGATCGAGGGTTTAATATCCAGCCTCGCCAGAGTACCCACTACATTGCCCATACCAATTTCATTACCGCCATCACCTATGCCTATGGTTGGGCAATGGGCCAGATTTAAAAAATAATCAAAGCTGGCGCAGTTGGCGCTGATATCTTCGCCGCGCATATTGCAGTATTTGCCCTCGGCATTAAGGCCGGGGCGCTCGATAGAAATAACCAGATCCGGTTGCCAATGGTCCAGTGCCTGACGCGCCTCTTGCTCGCGGTTGGCGTTGTCGGCCACGGCAATTTTGTAGGTGGTAAAGTCCTTTGCCAGACAATCTGCCAGTGGTGCGCCGCAGACCAGTACTGGATTGCCGCCAAGTTTTTCTAGGGTCTGATAGAGGGCGATTGCACCCAGGGGGCCATCAGTTTCAAAGGTGTTGTCCACCGGGAAGCCGGTGCCAATTAGCACTCTGCCGCTGTCAGTGGCCAGGGCATTTTCAATTAGCTGTGCGGCGCGCAAAAAATAGCCGGGTTGCAGAGCGGCCTGCACTGTTTGCATGCCTCTGGGATTGCGGGCGACCAATAGGTGTTCGATCTGTTGGCTAAGACTTTTTATAGCTGAGACTCCTCATTAACAGCCTCAAACTCAGTACAGTCAAATAGGCGCTGATTAAGTGCCAGTAAGTTATGCGCCTGCTCTATGCTGATAGCCTCAAAGCTTACTGTGCCACCGGGAGTCAGCTGCGCCAGTTTGCCTAAATCCAGCGATAGCACGGAGCCGATTTTGGGGTAGCCGCCAATGGTCTGGCGGTCGGCAAGCAGCACTATAGGCTGACCATCGGCGGGTACCTGTATGGCACCCAGGCAGATACCCTCGGATAAGATGCCATCCACAGCGGGTTTAATCGCTGGACCATTCAGACGATAACCCATGCGGTCGCTGCTATCAGTCACCTGATAGGTCGAACTAAAAAATATCTGCTGCTGCAGCGCGCTAAACACCTGCTGCTGATAACCCAGTATGACGCGACAATGGGCGCTGTTGTTATTGTCTGGGTTGGGACGCTGAGACAGGGCAAGGCGATGGCTTGGTGGCGGCTGAGCTGGCACAGTGCAGGGTAGCTGATCACCAGTTTGCAATGCTTTGCCATCCTGACGCAGCCCACCCAGGCCTTCGCGGGGCACTGCTGACTGGCTGCCAAAGCTGGGGCTGGCCTGAAAACCTCCGGCCACGGCCAGATAACCGCGGCTGCCAGTCTGGGCAAACCCTAGCTCAATTCGATCGCCGGCTTTTATGCTGTGGGTTTGCCACAGGGCAGCGGGCTGTTTATTGATGCTTAATGGCATAGCTGCGCCAGTCAGGGCAATGCTGGTATTAATATTAGCTTCCAGTACCAGACCGCCAATGGTGACTTCTATGGCAGCGCACTGGGGCGAGTTGTGGCAGAGGCGATTGGCCCATTCAAAGGATTGGCTGTCCATGGGGCCGCCGGTGGTCAGGCCTATACTGTGATGGCCGTAGCGGCCATTATCCTGAAGCAGACTGAGAATGCCGGGTTGGATCACGCTAAAGCCGTTCATTGGAGTTCTCCGCGCTCAAATTTCACCACTCTCAATAATCTCGCCGTTCTCGATAGTCTCACCGCCAAGGGCAATAAACTCCTCCCGATCAATGGCTCTAAAGGTCACCCGATCGCCCACCTGCACCGGCATGCTAGGCTCGGCACTGGGATCAAACATGCGCTGGGGGCAGAGACCAATCAGGTTCCAGCCGCCGGGCGACTGGGAGGGGTACACCGCAGTCTGCCGATCGGCAATGGCCACTGCACCGCGGGGGACTTTTTGCCTGGGGCTAGCTAATCTGGGTGCGGCTATACGCTCATCTACCTCGCCAAGATAGGCAAAGCCCGGGGCAAAGCCGATGGCATAGACCCGGTATTCGGTCTGCTGGTGAATCGCTATCACTTGATCGACAGAGAGATTGGCATTGTCAGCCAGGGACTGCAGATCCGGGCCGGATTCGGTGCTGTAATAGACGGGCAGACTGACCAGAGCACCGTTTTGGGTCTGCTGCTGATTAACGGAGAGGCTGTGCAACGCCTGCCGAATCACTGCGCGCACCTGATAATGGTCGATCTGCAATGGTTGATAGATCACCAATAACGAGCCGTAAGAGGGCACCAAGTCAATTAGCCGGTCGCCCAGTGATTGTTTGAGATGCTCAGCTATCTGTGCAATCTGCGCGGCAATCTCTGGACTGGGCTTGTCGCCAAAATACACAATCAGCGAATTTTCGCCAGCGATAGAGATTGAGAGTTGGTGGGCCACTGTAATCTACTGGCTAATCAATTGACGAATTTCTTCAATGGCATTGACCCCATCCCTATTGTCGCCATGGACACAGAGGGAGTCTGCCTGCAGCTCCAGCTGATGACCGCTCACTGTGGTAACAGTGCCATGCTCCTGCAGCTGAATAACCTGCTCCAACATTTTTGCTCTGCTGTGCACCGCGCCCTCTTTGGTTCTGGATAGCAGGGCACCATTGTCGTCGTAACAGCGGTCGGCAAAGGCTTCAAAGAGCACCTCAAGGCCAAATGCCTTGGCTTCTTCTCGGTGGATTTCTGAATCCGGGGTAGCCTGTAGCATAAAGGCCAGAGGCTGATGGCACTCGGTAATGGCTTCCATTACGGCGCTACGAATATGGCCGTCGGCCATCATGTCGTTGTACAGAGCGCCATGGGGTTTAACATATTTCACCTCAATGCCCAGATTGCTGGCCATGCCGGTCAGGGCGGCTATCTGATATTGCAGCAGAGCGATGAGCTCCACCGGGGGTATTTTCATGGAGCGGCGGCCAAAGCCAGTGATATCTGGGTAGCTGGGGTGGGCGCCGACCTGCACATTATTGCGCTTGGCGGCGAGTAAGGTTTTTTTGATTACCACTGGGTCGCCAGCATGAAAACCGCAGGCAATATTGGCCTGGTCGATAAAGGGCATTACCTGATCGTCGAGGCCCATTTTCCAAGCGCCAAAACTTTCCCCGAGATCGCAGTTTAAAAGTAATGACATGCTGTTTCCTTTGTTTTGCTCATTGTTGAAACCCATTATTAATTGTTCTGAGGCCCTTCACTTTATGCAAGATAACTCAGCGATTTTCACTGTCTCAGCTCGTTGCGAGCTCTGTATTCTTCATGTCTGTCACTAGCATACAGCCCGGACTGTGGGTAATACAAAAAGGGGGCTTGGCATTTTCCAGAGCCACCTGGGGCGTTACACCACAGGCCCAGAACAACGGGTGTTCGCCGTCTTTAATACTAACCGCATCACCAAAATCTGGCTGGTTAATATCCTTAATGCCAATCGCTTGTGGGTTGGCATAATGGATTGGCTCGCCATGGACTGAGGGGAATCTGCCGCTTATCTCTGCAGCCCTAAGCGCTTCCTCCGGCGCGAAAGGGCGCATGCTGACCACCATATTGCTTTTGAAGGGGCCAGCGGGGGCGCACTCAATGTTAGTTCTGTACATGGGCACATTAACGGCTTCGCTGATATTGCGGACATCTAGCCCATCGGTCACCAGGGCTTCTTCAAAAGAGAATGAACAGCCGAGCAAAAACACTACCAGATCATCTCGCCAGTGGTCGGCGATATTGTCTACCTCAGCACTGAGCTTGCCCTGTTTAAAAATACGGTAACTGGGGATATCGGTGCGGATATCCAGATCATCACCCAGCTCTGACAATGTATAGGCGCCAGGCTCTGAGACTGCTATCAGAGGGCAGGGTTTGGGGTTGGCCTCGCAAAAGGCTCGAAAGTCGGCGGCCCAATCTAGGGGTAATATCACCATGTTGCACTGCACATAGCCGGCACAGTAACCCGAAGTATTGCCCTGGTGTTCGCCGCTGCGAATAAGCTGTCGTAACTGTTGTGGAGAGACTGTCTGTGACATGGTTGGTTACTCCTAATTGCCAGAGAGTCTAGCAAAGCTACAGATCAAACTCATTAGCTGTAACCCCGAGGTGGTAGTGTCTAGTGAGAGTGCCGCTAGCGCCAGTTTCTGGCCCAGGCATCCAGAACCAGTTCTGCATACCAGCGCTGTCCATAACTGCCATTGTACCTAGCCAGTGCATTAGCGAGATGGCCCTGCTCTCTATCCAGGTAATACTTTAGGATAGTACAGCCATAGCGCAGGTTGGTCTGGATATTAATTAGGTTGTCCCCTGGTCGGCCAATTTCCCGCTTCCAAAAGGGCATTATCTGCATTAGCCCCTGGGCTCCGGCTTTGGATACCGCATAGGAATCAAAGCGGCTCTCTACCTCAATCAGGGCGAGTATAATTTCTGGCTTTAGACTGGCTAAAAGGGCCTCGTTATGCACTAGGCGCAGCAATTGTAGACGCTGGTCGGGGTCCGAAATAAACTGAGCCAGAGGGCGCTGTTTGGCCACTAGCCAGACTTCGGCATCATATCGGTTGGCAAAGCTATGGGTATCTGAGGCGGCCTGTTTTAGTGCAGAGCGAAGGTCTGGATCCAGGCGAGATGTTGACGAGGTCTGCCCATAGCAGGTCCAGGGCAACAGCAGTGACAGAGCCAGGCAGACAGCCGCAATAAGTGGCCGCTGCACCCTCAGCAGCCTATTATTTCGATAGGTTTTCCCTGATAAAGTCATCCAGCTGATCCATAGCTATATGTTGGTTTTCCGACTCGCGACGGTTGCGATATTCAACCGTGCCCTGGTCCAGTCCGCGGTCACCTATAACAATGCGATGGGGGATGCCAATCAACTCGACATCTGCCAGCATGCCACCCAGGCGCGCCTTGGGTTCGTCCATAAATAACACTTCATAGCCAGCCTGGCTGAGTTTTTCGTAGAGAGATTCACAGGCTACTTTGACGGCCTCGGATTTATGCATATTAATGGGCACAATGGCAACCTGAAAAGGTGCTATGGCGTCGGGCCAAATAATACCGTTGTCGTCGTGATTCTGTTCTATGGCCGCGGCAACAATACGGCTGACACCTATGCCGTAGCATCCCATGCTCATAAACTGTTCTTTGCCATTTTCATCGAGCACTGTGGCTTTCATAGCTTCGCTGTATTTGCTGCCAAGCTGGAAAATATGCCCTACCTCGATGCCGCGCTTAATCTCCAAAACACCTTTGCCATCTGGGCTGGGGTCTCCAGCGACCACATTGCGGATATCAGCTATTTTAAATTCACCGCAGTCTCTAGCCCAGTTAACGTTGGTTAAATGATATCCATCGCGATTGGCCCCGCAGATAAAGTCGCTGAGCTGCGCGGCACTGGGGTCCACTACCATTGGCAGATTGAGATTCACTGGGCCGATTGAGCCTGGTGTGCAGCGGAGGGCAGTTTTAATCTGCTGCTCTGTCGCCATGGTGATTTCGCTGCTTAGACCCAGAGCATGCTGAGCTTTAATTTCATTGAGTTCATGGTCGCCGCGCACCATCAGGCCGTAGAGCTGCGTTTTGCCTTCGTCATTTTCTGCACTAACAATTAATGCTTTTAGGGTTTTATCGGCACTGGTGCCGACAAAGTCACAGAGCTCGGCAATGCTGTGTACCCCTGGGGTGGCCAGCTCTGCCATTGCGCCTGTGCCCGCAGCCGCAGCTTCAACTGGCGCAAGGGCTTCAGCCTTTTCGATATTAGCGGCGTAGTCACCCTCTGTAGAGAAGACGATTGCGTCCTCACCTGATTCCGCCAACACATGAAATTCGTGGGAATGGCTTCCACCTATGCTGCCGGTATCTGCCAGTACAGCTCTAAAAATCAGGCCTGTACGAGTAAAGATTTTACTGTAAGTCTCATACATCTGGTCGTAAGTATCTTGCAATGATGCGGCATTGCTATGAAAGGAGTAGGCGTCTTTCATGCAGAATTCTCTGGTACGCATAACACCAAAGCGAGGCCGGCGCTCGTCCCGGAACTTGGTTTGAATCTGATAGAAGTTGGCAGGCAACTGTTTGTAGCTGCTGACTTCGTTGCGAATAATGTCGGTAATCACCTCTTCATGGGTAGGGCCCAGACAGAAATCTCGATCATGACGATCTTTAATACGCAGCAACTCAGACCCAAACTGGCCCCAGCGCCCTGACTCTTCCCAGAGGTCGGCGGGTTGCACTACTGGCATCATCAGCTCGAGAGCGCCAGATTTATCCATTTCTTCGCGCACTATGTTTTCAACTTTGCGGAATACTCGCAGACCCAGTGGCAGCCAGGAATACAAACCAGCTGCGACTTTACGTATCATACCGGCCCGCAACATCAGCTGATGGCTAATAACTTCTGCGTCTGCAGGGGATTCTTTTTTAGTAGTAATCAGGTATTGGCTGGCGCGCATAGGTTTTTTACACTTAAATGGCAATTTTAAAGCCGCCATTTTACGGGGCGCAGCTGCCGCGGTACAGAGCAAAGGGGAGTAGATAGGCAAAATGTTTCAATTGCATAAGAGATTAGAGGCCGACACGCTGGTGATTGGGGAGTTTCCCCTGAGTTTGGTGCTGCTGAGTAAAGACGCCAATTATCCCTGGGTGATTCTGGTGCCTAAGCGTGAGGGCATTACGGAGATCTATCAACTGACTGAGACCGATCAACAGCAGTTGCTGAAGGAGTCCTCTGTGCTGGCCGAGGCCATGGAGGGACTCATTAAACCGGATAAGCTGAATATTGCCACCATTGGTAATATCGTACCCCAGTTGCATATGCACCATGTGGCGAGATTTGAGTCGGACAGTGCCTGGCCAGGTCCGGTCTGGGGGGCTACGCCGTCAACGAGCTACAGTGCGCAACAGCAGGCGTCCATGCTTGCTGATTTGCACCGTGCGCTCTCCAGCCTGTTGCTGTCGAGCGATTAAGCTGACCTCTTAAACCCATGGGTGTATGGATTGGGTAACAGGCTGCGAGGTTCTACTGAGCCATGTCCTTAAGTCCTTTCAAAGCGTGCACCTTGACGGCAGTACTTGCAGGCTTGGCCTTAAAGTTAGTCATCTTGCCGGTAAAGGGGTTAATACCGCGATAAGCTTTTTTGGCAGGTCGCTTGACCGTGGTGACCTTGATGAGCCCAGCCAGTACAAATTCTCCCGCGGAGCGCTTTTTGATATGCCGGGAAATCAGCACAGATAGCTCGTCGAGAACCAGCCCCACCTGTTTGCGGTTGAGGCCAGAATTAACCGCCAGTTCATTGACAATTTCAGTTTTGCTGTAGCGTTGACTAATTGCGGTGAGCTTGCGTTTGGGTGCTGCCGCCTTGCGCGCTGTCGACTTTTTAGTGGCGGCCTTTTTCTTGATAGGGGTTTTCTTTGCTATAGATTTTTTGGCAGGGGATTTTCTTTTAACGGGCTTTTTGGTGGCCGCTTTTTTAATCACTGTTGGGTTTTTCTTCGCTGGTGCACTCTCTTTCGCGGGTGCACTCTTAGCCTTCACCTTTTTCCTAACGGGAGCCTTCTTTTTCGCAGTACCTTTTTTTACAGCCATGGTATGTTCCTTGTGATATTGGTTATCCGATTTAAACCAACCCTGTGGTAACACAGGTACCGTAAACAGGGCCTCGACATTATTTATAGCTGCTGATTTATGGAAGTGCCATGTATCCCAGGGTTTTTTAGGTATTTTTATTTCTGAGCCGTTTAATCAGGCTTTATTAAGCATTCGCCTGAGGGGGAGGCTGATGTATAATGCTGCGCTTTTTACTCTGCACAGATTCTGAAACTAAGGATAAACAGATGCCGATTTATGAGTATCGCTGTGAAGCCTGTGGGCATGAGCACGAAGCATTACAGAAGATGAGTGACGATGCATTGACGGATTGCCCTGGCTGCGATAAACCAGAGTTGCGCAAGTTAATCTCTGCGGCTGGTTTTCGCCTGACTGGTAGTGGCTGGTACGAAACTGATTTTAAAAGCGGTAACAAGAAAAATATTAGTGGTGATAAGGACGCTGGTAGCAAACAGGCTGCAGCGACAGATTAAAACAAAGCGGTGCTCTCAGTAGTAGCCGCCCAACAGAGCAGGAATGACAAACAGATGTATCGAACAACCTATTGTGGATTAGTCAGAAGTGCCCATATAGACCAGGAAATCACCATTTGCGGCTGGGTGGATCGCCGTCGTGACCATGGTGGCGTGATTTTTCTCGATCTTCGCGATCGCGAGGGCATAGTCCAGGTTGTCTTTGATCCGGACGCTGGTGACTTCTTTGCCCAGGCAGACAGGGTTCGCTCTGAATATGTTTTAAAGGTTACCGGCAAGGTTAGAGCTCGCAGTGAATCCACTGTGAATGCCAATATGGGCACCGGTGAAATTGAGGTCTACGGTACTCATCTAGAGATTCTTAACAGTGCTGAAACGCCGCCATTCCAGTTGGATGACCATGTCACGGTGGGCGAAGATGTGCGTCTAAAGCACCGCTACATGGATCTGCGTCGCTCGCAGATGCAAAATAGCCTGCGCTTCCGTTCTAAGGTGACCTCATCTATCCGCAACTATCTGGTTGACGGCGGCTTTCTGGATATTGAAACGCCAATTATGACCAGGGCTACTCCAGAGGGCGCGAGAGACTATTTGATTCCATCGCGTACCTATCCCGGGCAGTTTTTTGCTATGCCTCAGTCGCCTCAGCTGTTTAAGCAAATGTTAATGGTGGCGGGATTCGATCGCTATTATCAGATTGCTAAATGTTTCCGCGACGAGGATCTGCGAGCAGACCGTCAGCCAGAATTTACCCAGATTGATATAGAAGCCTCTTTTGTTGATGAAGAGGATATTATGTCTACCACCGAAACCATGATTCGCGGTATTTTTGCTGAGCATATGGACGTAGAGTTTGCCAGCTTCCCGCGCATGACCTATGCCGATGCAATGCAGCGCTATGGGTCTGACAAGCCGGATCTGCGAATTCCACTGGAACTGGTGGAAATCAAAGACCTGTTGAAAGATATTGAATTCAAAGTCTTTTCTGGCCCAGCCAACGATCCGGCTTGCCGCGTAGCGGCTCTCAAGGTGACTGGGGGTGCAGAGATTTCGCGCAAGCAGATTGATGACTACACTAAGTTTGTCAGCATCTATGGTGCCAAGGGTCTGGCCTGGATTAAGGTCAATGCTATAGAGACTGGTATTGAAGGTTTGCAGTCGCCAATTATTAAGTTCCTTGGTGATGAAGTGACTATGAATATTATGGAGCGCCTGGATGCCAAGAATGGCGATATTGTCTTCTTTGGCGCGGATAAAGCCAATGTGGTTTCCGAAGCGCTTGGTGCACTGCGCTGCAAGGTTGGTGAAGATCTAAATCTTTATACCTGTGACTGGGCGCCGCTATGGGTGATTGACTTCCCCATGTTTGAAACCACAGATGCTGGTGCCCTAACACCTCTTCACCATCCATTCACTGCACCTTCTTGCTCGGCAGAAGAGCTGCAGGCTGATCCGGCGAATGCTCTATCTCGAGCCTATGATATGGTGCTCAATGGCGTTGAGTTGGGTGGTGGGTCAATTCGTATTCACGACCAGTCTATGCAG
Organism: uncultured Porticoccaceae bacterium; assembly: GCA_965656965.1. Lineage (GTDB taxonomy): Bacteria > Pseudomonadota > Gammaproteobacteria > Pseudomonadales > Porticoccaceae > HTCC2207. The sequence continues at coordinate 117,837 of CBFHMK010000006.1, read as the reverse complement.
GCTGTGGTATTTGATGTTCTGGGTATAGGGGCAGAAGAGCAGCGCGAGAAGTTTGGCTTCTTGCTTGATGCACTAAAATATGGCGCGCCACCCCATGGCGGTCTGGCCTTTGGGTTGGATCGACTGATTATGTTAATGGTGGGTGCAGAGAGTATTCGCGATGTTATCGCCTTCCCAAAAACCCAGTCGGCGGGCTGTCTGTTGACCGATGCCCCAAGTGCGGTAGACGCAGAGCAGCTGCGAGAGTTAAATATTAAACTGCGAGTGAAGGAAGACTAGCTTTTAGCATAGCCAAAGATGGGAGTTTTTGATGGCAGGTCATAGTAAATGGGCTAATATTAAACATCGCAAGGCGGCGCAGGATGCCAAGCGAGGTAAGATTTTCACCAAGCTGATCCGCGAATTGGTAGTGGCGGCAAAGGCTGGCGGCCCCAATCCGGATGACAACCCCAGATTGCGTGCGGCAGTTGATAAGGCGCTAGGCGCCAATATGAAGCGCGACACCGTAGATAAAGCCATTGCTCGTGGAGCAGGTGCTGGTGAGGGTGAGAATTACGATGAGATCACCTACGAGGGCTATGCCCCAGGTGGTGTGGCGGTGCTGGTTGAATGCATGACCGATAACCGCAATCGCACCGTGGGTGATGTGCGCCATGGGTTTGCCAAGCGCGGTGGCAACCTGGGTACCGATGGCTCGGTGGCCTATCTGTTTAACCGTATTGGTTTGATAAGCTATGAGCCTGGCATGGATGAAGATAGGCTGATGGAAGCTGCTCTGGAAGCCGGTGCTGAGGACATTAAGACCCATGAGGATGGCTCGACTGATGTCGAAACCAGTTTCGAAGATTTCTTGAATGTAAAGGATGCGCTGGTAGCCGCCGGATTGGAGCCAGCTCATGCAGAGATGACTATGGTGGCGGATATCAAGGTCCCATTGGATAAGTCGGGGGCCGAGAAGCTATTAGATATGATTGATAGCTTGGAAGATTTGGATGATGTGCAGAACGTATATACCAATGCAGAGATTCCTGATGAAGTGATAGAGCAGTTAGGTTAGCTGTTGTATCGATAATAAAAAAACGTTAAATCAAAGCTCAAACGAGTAATCAATTGAAGGGGTAACACCGATGAAAGTTATAAAGAAGACTAAAGATTATGTTGTTTACCAAAAAGGTTCTGGTCGTTACGCGGTAAAAGACGCCGATAAAAATTGGGTCAACGCTGACGAAAAAATAACCATTCTACTGGCCGAAGGCTTGATTAAAGCTGTTATGCCAGCCGCCCCTGTAGTTGAAGAAGCCCCGGCAGAAGAAGTTGCCGAAGCTCCAGTTGCAGAAGAGGTAGTTGAAGAGGCTGCTCCGGCAGAAGAAGCGCCGGCAGAAGAAGCGCCCGTCGTAGAAGAAGCTCCTGCGGCTGAAGAAGTACCCGCAGCAGCAGAAGCGCCAGCCGAAGAAGCGCCAGAAGCGCCAGAAGCGGCAGAGATTACTGCAGCTGAGGAAGCTCCAGTAGAAGAAGCTCCTGCAGTGGAAGAGGCGCCGGCGGCGGAAGAAGCTCCTGTAGCTGAAACAGAAAAGCCCAAAGCTAAAGCCAAGGCTGCACCAAAAGCCAAGGCCAAAGCGGCTCCAAAGGCTAAGGCCGCACCCAAAGCTAAGGCAGCTCCCAAGGCGAAAGCTAAGGCCAAGGCAGCACCCAAAGCCAAGGCCAAAGCAGCACCCAAGGCTAAAGCTGAAGACTAGCAAGCAGATCTGGGATTAGATGTCCCGCTGATTAGTCTACGAAGCCCTCTGGAACTCTTTCAGAGGGCTTTTTTAATGGTTGACTGATGGCATTTCGGTTGCAACACTCTGGCACAACTTAATCAAAAGCATGTCCATGACTCGAATAATTGGAATTGACCCAGGCTCAAGGCGCACCGGCTACGGCATTATTGATGTGGTGGGCAGCAAAATAACCTATGTTAGCAGTGGCATTATTCGAGTGCCGCAACAATCGCTTCCTGAACGCCTCAAGTTGATATTTGATGCGGTGACTCAGATCATTGCTGAATATCAGCCCGAGCATCTGGGTATTGAAGAGGTGTTTGTGGCTCATAATGCCAGTTCTGCACTCAAATTAGGTCAGGCTCGAGGAGCAGCCATAGTTGCCGCTGTTAATGCTCAGTTGCCTGTGGGTGAGTACTCGGCGCGCAGTGTCAAACAGTCGGTAGTGGGCACCGGTGCTGCCGATAAGAAGCAGGTGCAGCAGATGATTGTGCAGCTGTTAAAGCTGTCCAGTGCGCCAGCAGAGGATGCCGCTGATGCATTGGCTGTGGCTATCTGCCATGCCCATAGCATGCGCACTAATGCAGCGCTGGCAGGGGCTGGCGTTAAAGGTTATGCTCGCGGAAGACTTAAATAAATCGCTCAAAAAAACCGGTTAAGGTAACCGCAATAAAGGCTATCTCAGATTATGATTGGACGACTTAAGGGCGTAGTGATTGATAAACAGGCTCCAGATGTACTGCTTGATGTGCAGGGTGTGGGCTATGAATTATTGGTCTCGTTAAGTACTTATTTCTCGGTGCCTGAGGTGGGTGGCTCGGTAACCCTGCATACTCACTTTGTAGTGCGTGAAGATGTTCAGCAGCTCTATGGTTTTGCTGAGCTCTCTGAGCGCTCATTGTTTCGTTATCTGATTAAGGTTAACGGTGTAGGGCCCAAAATGGCTCTCGCGATACTGTCTGGCATGTCGGCCAACGAGTTTGCTCTCTGTGTACACAACAATGACGTGGCCAGGCTGGTGAAGTTACCCGGCGTTGGCAAGAAAACGGCTGAGCGCCTGCTGATTGAAATGCGCGATCGAGTCGGGGATATTGATACCAGTGCCTCTGGTACTATTGCCGCCCAGATCCAGCAGCCCGATATAGTAGAAGAAGCCGAGAGTGCGCTAACCGCTTTGGGTTATAAGCCCCAGGACGCGGCCAAGATGGTTAGCAGGGCGGTGAGCGATGATATTGCTAGTGCCGAACAGCTGATTAGAGCGGCGCTCAAAAGTATGGTATCCAAGTAGCTAGGTTTGCTAGTCTAGGGAATAAAAGCACTGTTGTACCTAGTGTAAATGTAGGGCCATCAGGGTATGCTTATGGGCAAATTTGAGATGGCGTCCAATGATAGAACCAGATCGACTTATTTCCTCAGACAGCTCCGTCAGTGAAGAGCGTTTTGATCGTGCACTTCGCCCCACGGCGCTAGTCGACTATGTAGGCCAGCCAGCGGTTAAGGAGCAACTGCAAATCTTTGTAGAGGCCGCCCGCAAGCGTCAGGAACCCCTGGATCATACGCTGGTTTTTGGTCCTCCCGGGCTAGGCAAAACCACATTGGCTCATATTATCGCCAACGAAATGCAGGTAGACCTAAAAACTACCTCGGGTCCAGTGCTTGAGAAAGCAGGTGATCTGGCGGCGCTGCTCACCAATCTCGAAGCCGGGGATGTTCTTTTTATCGATGAAATTCATCGTCTCAGTCCAGTTGTCGAGGAGATACTTTACCCGGCGCTTGAAGATTATCAGCTAGATATAGTGATTGGCGAAGGCCCTGCGGCGCGCTCTATTAAACTGGATCTTCCGCCATTTACACTGGTGGGAGCGACCACGCGCGCTGGCCTATTGACCTCACCACTGCGTGACCGTTTCGGTATAGTCCAGCGCCTTGAATTTTACTCGGTCGATGATCTCCGCCGCATTGTCCAGCGTGCTGGCGATATTCTTAAGGTGCCTGTTGATAATGATGGTGCCAAAGAGATTGCCTGTCGTTCGCGTGGAACCCCAAGGATTGCCAATCGACTATTGCGTCGAGTGCGAGACTATGCCGAGGTTAAGTCCGATGGTTCGGTCAGCCGAGAGGTCGCCGACGCCGCTCTGAATATGTTGAATGTTGATGAAAGTGGCTTTGATCATCTGGATAGAAGGCTGCTGCTGACGTTGATGGAGAAATTTGATGGCGGCCCAGTGGGGGTCGACAGCTTGGCGGCGGCTCTGAGCGAAGAGCGTGGCACCATTGAAGATGTGATTGAGCCCTATTTAATTCAGCAGGGCTATTTAATGCGCACCTCTAGAGGGCGCATGGCGACGCGGTTAGCCTACCAGCACTTTGGTTTAAAAAGTCCGCGACGGATTCAAGAACAGATGGATGCCCTTGATGACTAAGGCCGCGGCAGGGTACCAACTGCCAATCAGAGTTTATGTTGAGGATACAGATGCAGGCGGCATCGTGTTCTATGCTAATTATTTAAAGTTTATGGAGCGTGCGCGCACTGAATATATGCGTAGTCTCGGCTTTGATAAGCCGGCGCTATTTGATGGGCTACAATTTGTGGTGCACGAGGTGATGCTTAAATACCACAGTCCGGCGCTATTGGACGACCAGCTACTGGTCACTGCCGAGCCTGTTCAGGCATCGCGAGTGACCTTTGAAATGGCTCAGCGGGTATTTTGTGGGGATAGACTTTTGGTGGAGGGCAGAATCAAACTGGCCTGCATTGATGCCCAGAGCAAGCGTCCCAAAGGCATGCCAAAAGCAATGGTGGCAATCCTAAAGAGTCAGCTTGACTAAATTGGAGTTTATACGGTGAATGAAGAAAACCTCTCGATACTAGCGTTAATTGTCAATGCCAGTCTGCTGGTGCAGCTAGTGATGGTCATATTGTTTTTAGCCTCGGTGCTGTCATGGATAATGATTGTGCAGCGTGGCCTGTTCTTAAACCAGGCCCAGCGTAGTTTTCGAGTTTTTGAAGACAGGTTCTGGTCTGGTGTGGATCTTAATAATCTCTACCATGAACTGACCGAGCGGGCCAAGCAGGAGGGCGCCGCTGATGGAATTGAAAATGTTTTTCGCGCTGGCTTTCGCGAGTTTAATCGTCTTGCGCAGAGCGATAGGACCGATCCTGACGCGGTGATGGAAGGCACGGATCGAGCTATGCGAGTTGCCCTGTCCAGGGAAGATGAAAAGCTCACCATCCATCTACCTTTTTTAGCCAGCGTAGCCTCAGTAAGCCCCTATATTGGCCTGTTTGGCACTGTGTGGGGGATTATGAACTCATTCCGTGGCCTGGCTATGGTGCAGCAGGCAACCCTGGCCACTGTGGCTCCAGGTATTTCAGAGGCGCTGATAGCAACAGCTATGGGACTGTTTGCCGCGATACCTGCGGTGATTGCCTATAACCGCTATGCGGCCAAGGTCGAGGTGATTAATACCAATTACGAGACCTTTGCCGAGGAATTTTCCAGTATTCTGCATCGCCAGGTTCATGCACGCTAATGCTGTCCAGGAACTAAGCTGTGAAACATAAGAAACCAAAACGCAAGCTGGTCGCTGAAATCAATGTGGTTCCCTATATTGATGTGACTCTGGTATTGCTTGTGGTGTTTATGATTACGGCACCGCTGTTGATGCAGGGTGTCAAGGTGGAGTTGCCCGCGGCTAACTCGGCGCCTATGGATACCAAGGATCAGGAGCCGTTTATTGTCTCTATCAAAGCGGATGGCAGCTACTGGATTGACGTTAAGGGTACTAATAAGTCAGAGACGCTGGCGGTGATAAAGGGTCGGGTTGGCAAGGTACTGCGCCAAAAGCCAAATACACCGGTTCTGGTGTGGGGAGATAGTGCCGTCGACTATGGGGCGGTGGTCAATCTGATGAGCGAGTTGCAATTAGCTGGCGCACCCTCTGTGGGTTTGGTCACCGAGCCGCCCAGTCAATAATATGCGCGATTTTACCAGTTATTCCTCAGCGGCTCTGGTTAGTTTTCTGCTCCATGCTGCGGTCGTGGCTGCGCTGCTCAATAGCTGGGAGCCAGAGACCCAAAAGATTGTCATCCAGCCCCAGTATATTGAAGCCAAGCTGGTGGAGCTGGCGCCGAAGAAAAAACCCGTGGTCGAAAAGTCCAGCAAGCCCAGGGTCGATGCAGCTAAAAAACGGCGTGAACAGGAAAAACGCCGCGCCGCACAAAAGAAAAAGGAACAATTTAAGCGTCAGGCTGCCCTAAAAGAGCAGCAGCGCAAGGATAGAGAGCGAGAGAAGCTGGAGCAGCAGAGACGCGAAGAAGCTGAGCGACTCCGTATTGAAAATGAATTTGCCGAGACCCTGGCTCAGGAGCAGGCTGATATCAATGCCCGTGAAGATGAGCGGGTAGCTAACAGTTATATGCAGTTGATTCGCCAGCGACTCTCAGACAACTGGAGTCGCCCGCCCAGCGCAAGACGCGATATGGAAACTCTGGTTGAAATACGCCTGGTACCCACAGGGCGTGTTGTCGGCGTTACTATTGTTGAGTCTAGCGGAGATATAGCCTTTGATCGTTCGGTGGAACAGGCAGCATTTAAGGCGCAGCAGTTCGAAGAGTTACAACAGCTGGAAGCCAGACTTTTTGAGAAACACTTTCGTGTTGTTAAGGTAGCATTTAGTCCTCAGGACCTGAGACTGTAAAGAGTGGAGATAATATTTTGTATAGAATAAGTCGGCTTCTGCCAATACTGCTGTTAATGGTGATGAGTAGTGCCTGGGGTGAGTTGGTCATTAGAGTCACCCAGGGCAATGATAAGCCGACCATTATTGCCATATCGCCCATAGCGATGAATGGCATAGCAGCCAGTGAGGATATTGGCAGCATTGTCGAGGCTGATCTGCAGCGCAGTGGTTTGTTTCGGATGACGCCAAGGCGAGATATGCTGGCTTTTCCATCTAGAGCGGCAGATGTCTATTATCGGGATTGGCGGCTTTTGGGCAGTGAATACCTGGTGGTTGGTTCAGCTCGAGTGATTGAAGATGGGCGCCTTGAATTAGAGTTTAGCCTGCTAAATGTCGGGGCGCAGAAGGTCGAGTTTAAGCATAGGGTTCGCGGTCGAACCAATGAGGTTCGCGACCTGGCGCACTTGGTAAGCGATAAGGTCTACGAAGAAATTACCGGTATCAGGGGCGCATTCTCAACCCGTATCGCCTATGTCAGCGCAGTGAGAAATAATGGCAACTATACCTATAGACTGAATGTGGCAGATGCCGATGGCGCCAGAGAAAAGTTAATGCTGGAGTCGTCAGAGCCCATAATGTCGCCCTCATGGTCGCCGGATGGCAAAGAGTTGGCTTATGTGTCGTTTGAGACTGGCCGCCCAGCGATCTTTAGACAGAATCTAGTGACTGCGTCGCGACAACAGCTAACCAATTTTAAAGGCTTGAATGGCGCGCCATCCTGGTCGCCAGACGGTACAAAAATGGCTCTGGTACTCTCCAAAGATGGCAATCCGGAAATCTATCTTCTGGACCTGGCGGACGGAAATTTTTCCCGCTTAACTCGACATTTTGCGATTGATACAGAACCTACCTGGATGGCTGACGGTAAACATCTGCTCATTACATCTGATCGCGGCGGCACTCCCCAGATTTATAAATTAAATATTGCCTCAGGGGTGACCGAGCGCCTAACATTTAAGGGTAATTACAACGCCCGGCCTAACCTGGCACCCGATGGTCGGACACTGGCCCTGGTGCACAGGGACTCAACGACCTTCCATATTGCGTCGTTTGATCTTAAAACTGGCAGGATGATTGAGCTTACAGAGACAAGATTAGATGAATCGCCCACTGTTGCGCCAAACGGTGCTATGTTAATGTATGCTACTAAGCAGGGTGATCGCGGGGTGTTGTCGGCGGTTTCTTTGGACGCTGGGGTAAGATATATGTTGCCCGCGAAGAATGGAGATGTGCGGGAGCCGGCCTGGTCGCCGTTCCTGCGTTAATTGGTACTATTTTTGTAATCAAGTAACTCAAAGGAGTTAACAATGAAGACCTCGTTAAACAAAACCGGCTTGGCCACAATTGTTTTTTCATTGGTACTGGCTGGCTGTAGCTCGGCACCTGTTGAAGAGACCTCAACCGATATCGAAGATACTTCGGTACAGACTGGCCAGGTAGATACCTCTGCTATTGATGAAAGTGCTGCCATTGAAGAGACGGCTATGGTCACCTCGGCAGACACAGTGTTTTACTTTGATTTTGATAAAGCGCTGCTTAAACCAGAATCTCGTGCGGCACTGTTAGAGCATGCAGCGGTTTTAAACAGCAGCCCTCGCAGCGTCCGCCTCGAAGGCCATGCTGATGAGCGCGGTACTCGAGAGTACAATATGGCGCTCGGTGAGCGACGGGCCAATGCGGTTAAAGAGTTCTTGGTACTGCAGGGTGTTTCCGGTGGTTTGATCGAAGTGATCAGCTACGGAGAGGAACGTGCAGCTTCCTACGGCAGCAACGAAAGTGCCTGGGGCATGAACCGTCGCGTTGAACTGAAGTAAAACCCAGTGGCCAGTAATGGTCTATGGTTTTCTACATACAGGCCTAATACGGCTGGAGTGTATTTTAACTCTGGCCGTTTCTGCATCTGGCACAAACTTGGATATTTCTGAAGAGCTATGAAATCACTACATGCTGTAATTCTTACTCTGGTTACATTCTCTGCCACTGCTGTGGGGCAGACGCTGCCGCCTGTGGTAGATATTAGCGCTGTATCACAGCCCACTGAGGAGCAGGGTTCCCCTGTGGTAATCAGCTCTGCTGCAGCGGCTCAGAGCGAGCGTTACTATCAGATGCAGGTGTTGCAAGAAGAGGTGCGCATGCTGCGGGGTATGGTGGAAGAGCTAAATTATCAGCTTCAGCAGATCAAGCAGCGCCAGATGGACGACTATCTGGATATAGACCGTCGTCTAAGTGCCATTGTTTCAGCAGCAGCCAAGCCGGAGGCTGGCGTTGATGCTCTTGCGCAGACCTCTCAAGAGTCCGTAACTGGCGCAGAGATCGACATGCAGCAGAGCGCAGTGGGTAGCGCACCAGCAGCATCGCAGCCTGGAATGCCGTTGGATCCAGCTGCTCGTGCTCTGATGAAGGCTAACTATGATCAGGCCTCTAGTCTACTTTTAAAACAGCGAGACTTTGAGGGCGCTACTCTGGCCTTTAAGCAGCATATAGTGGATTACCCCTCAAGCCCCTACGTGGCCAATGCCTATTATTGGTTGGGCGAGGTCTATCTGTTGCAGGGAGAGGATGAATTGGCTCGGCAGTCATTCACTGCAGTTGTAGAGCAGCATGTGGGCCATAGCAAGGCTATGGATGCGAGCTTTAAGCTGGGTAAAATATATTACCAGCTGGGTAATCTTGAGCGTGCCAAACAATTGCTTGAAACAGCAGCGGGAAGCGGCGGTGGCGTGGCCAACAAAGCGCGAATCTATCTCGAAAATAATTTTTAATAACCAGGCGCTACCCGGTTAGCCTCAAACTGAATACGCTAAATATGTCTGAATCCTCACTGCGCATCACTGAAATCTTTCATTCTCTGCAGGGTGAGACCAGCACCACTGGTCTACCTACGGTATTTGTGCGTCTCACAGGATGCCCCCTACGCTGTGGCTACTGCGATACCGCCTATGCCTTTGAGGGCGGCTCAAAGATAGCGCTTAGCCAGGTTCTGGAGACTGTAGCCGACTATGGTGCCCAATATGTCACGGTTACCGGCGGTGAGCCTCTGGCTCAACCTCAGTGCCTTGAGCTGCTAAGGGCGCTGTGCGACCTTGGTTACCGGGTATCACTGGAGACCAGTGGCGCCATGCCCATCGATGATGTGGATTCAAGAGTGGTTAAAATACTCGATCTTAAAACTCCAGGTTCTGGGGAGGTATCGCGCAATCTCTACGACAATATTCCCCTGTTACTGCCCCAGGATGAAGTGAAGTTTGTCATCTGTAACCGTCAGGACTACGACTGGTGCTGTTTGAAGATGGATGAACTGCAGCTGACCCAGTATGTCTCTGAAATTCTCTTTTCTCCCAGCCAGGGTGAACTGTCGCCAAAACAGTTAGCAGAGTGGATTCTTGAGGACAAGCTGCGGGTCAGGATGCAGCTGCAAACCCACAAATACGTCTGGGGCGACCAGCCCGGTCATTAGGTTATAAGTATGTCTAAAAAAGCCGTAATACTAGTCTCTGGTGGGTTAGATTCCACCACCGTTTTGTCTATGGCCCTGAGTCAGGGGTATGAATGCCATACCCTGAGTTTTGATTATGGGCAGCGTCACAGGTCTGAATTGGAAGCAGCGCAGCGTGTTTCAGAGGCCGCTGCAGTTAAAGACCACAAGGTGGTCAAGTTAGATTTGGGCGCCATAGGTGGCTCAGCACTGACCGATAGGGCGATTGATGTTCCTGAATATGAGACCAGCGGTATCCCGGTAACCTATGTGCCGGCGCGCAATACGGTATTTCTTTCGATTGCTCTGGGCTGGGCCGAGGTGCTGGGTGCCAGTGATATTTTCCTCGGCGTCAATGCTGTCGATTACTCCGGTTATCCCGATTGCAGACCAGAATATATTAGTGCCTTCGAAAGCATGGCTAACCTGGCGACCAAGGCTGCTGTGGAGGGTCAACAGCTGAGTATTCACGCACCGCTAATTTCCATGACCAAGGCCGAGATTGTCAGTGCTGGACTGGCATTGGGGGTGGATTACAGTCAGACGGTTTCCTGCTATCAGGCCAGTCTGGAAGGCCTTGCCTGCGGTAAATGTGATAGCTGCAGGTTAAGAGCACAGGGCTTTATCGAGGCTGGTGTAAAAGACCCAACCAGATATCAAAATAACGCTTGAATTTTGTCTTCCGGTCAGTATGATACGCACCTTCCTCCTGAGGGCCGTTAGCTCAGTTGGTAGAGCAGTTGGCTTTTAACCAATTGGTCCCGCGTTCGAGTCGCGGACGGCCCACCATTTTCCCTTGACTCTTGCTGATAGTGCTTACTAACATTTTAAGTGCTCCGTAAAACTCTCCGTGGAATTCTGTTGAAAATCTCATAATTTAGACAAAGGTTTTCTTTATCTGTATGTATTGTCACGTCTTTAGCTCCTAATCTGATGCCGGATTAACAAGCTTTTCCATGGCTTGAGCTACATCAAAAGAGCACGCTTCTAAGCTTTCGGCTTCTACTATCAATTTTGCTGCCTGACCTCTTAGGCGTTTTGCGCGGCCTAAGAAGGCTTGTTCTAGATCCTTCAAAACCATTTCCTGTTTCTCATCCATAACTATTCCTTTTTATTCTGATGACGCATCAACAAGCGGCACACTGTGATCGTAAATATTTAACATCTGCACGAAGTGGTGGCCGGTTGCTTCCATCTTCTCGGCTTTAGTCCCTTTAGTATCTGTTGCCCCTCTTCGCTTCATATCGTGCAACCCAAACCACTGCTCCTTAGTAATAATCTCTTCTTTAATCGCCAGCTTCAAAAACCGCCGCCAGCCGCTTTGCCATGTTGACCTTAAAATAGCGTTTCCCTCTGTGTTAACCAGTAAAGGGCGGTCTGCTGGATTGATAGGGTAGGGCCGCTTCCTTTTGGCCCATATAGTATCTCTGTAAGCTTGTGCTTGCTCTACGACCCGGCGAAGACGTGGGTTCCATTTTGTTGTATTGCCCCTTTCAAGCTAGAGTGGCTGTTACTACCAAATGGGTAATTGAACTAAAGATTTTAAAAGACCAAAGCAAACAGCGCCCCACCGCCTTCACGCTCTGACTGGCTTACCGAGCCGCCATGCACCATCATAATCTGTCGAACTAGCGCTAAACCCACACCGCTGCCATGCTGTCGGGTAGTGAAAAAGGGCACAAAAATTTTATCGCTAATACCGGGAGCGATACCCACACCATTATCAGCCACCTCTACTATTACCCTGCCACGTTTATCCCGGTATGCCCGCAGCCATACCGTTGCATCAGGCTGACCACCCAAAGCATGCTCGGCATTACTTAATAAATTCAATAACACCTGCTCAAACATCGCGCTATCAACCACCAACTCAAGATGGGCAGGCTCAATTTCAATCACTAAATTTAAACCCTTTTGTTCCCATGTAGGTAATAACAGCGTTTTCACTTGCTGAAATAAACCCTCCAAACCTACAGTTTCTTCGGTCGGTTCCGGGAGATTGGTTAACTGGCGATAGCTGGCAATAAATCGAATCAAATGGTCTGAGCGCTGGGCCACGGTATTGACCGCATGCCTGATATTCGCCATATCCCCACTTAACTCATCATTGGCAGAGAGCTTACTGGCCACATCATCTACTAAATCCAACGTGGTATTGGCCAATGAAATAACAGGGGTTACTGAATTCATCACCTCATGGGTCAATACCCGCACCAAATCCTGCCAGGCCTGTGATTGAACCAGCTCTAATTCGCTTTGGATATTTTGCAAGCTAATCAGCTTTTCGGTTTTTCCATCGATACTGATTTGGGTCACCATTAAGGCAAACTGCTGTTGAATGCCGTCTATAGTCAGCCATGCAATCACTCGGTCACCCGCCCTAACGGATCGTAACTGCTCTGCTAATCGCTCACTAAACGGTCTCAAATCGGCAAGGCGAATAATACTAGCGCCCGCAAACAACTGCCGTGCGGCACGATTCCAAACGGTTATTTGGCCATCATCATGAACCGACAGCAGCGGCACTGGCGCATGTTCAACCAGCGCTTTTAAATGCACACGCTCTTTCTCTTGAATAGAACTCTCTTTTTGTAAGCGACTCAGTATCTCGCTAAAAGCACTGCCTAACTCACCAAACCCCGAACCCAGCTCCTGGAAATTAAAGCGCTGACCGTAATCCGCATAGCGAGCAGCCGCTAAAAAGCGGTTAATCTCAGTATTAGTTTTAGAGGTAAACTTTAATAACTCATAGGTTTGCAGGGTGACAACAATCAATAACGACAGGATTGAGGCGTAATACCCCGGTACCACCAATAGATAACTCAAGCCGATCAGGCTCAGTAATATCAGTAAAAGGCGGATAACCACTGAAGCAGAATAATTGAGCCGGTTATAGACCATACTTTTCCATCCTTCTATATAAGGCCGCTCGGGTTATTCCCAAAGCCCTGGCGGAATCGCTAATATTATAACGATGCTGTTGTAATGCCCGCACAATCGTCGACTTCTCTGTATCGGCAAGATTTAAATCTGTCGCGGTATCCGCTGGTTGATCCGATAGAGGCGCCGACTGAATCTCGGGCATTTGCATTGGCAGATCAACCGGCTCTAATAATGAACCCTCCGATAAAACTACCGCTCGCTCTACCGCATGACGCAGAGCCCTGACATTTCCCGGCCAAGGGTAAGCTTTTATAGCCTTCAAAGCCGCTGTAGAAAAATGCTTCTCAGGCTTGCCGTATTTACGGGCATAAATGGATGCGTAATAGCTGGCGATCTCTTCAATATCATCCTGGCGCTCACGCAAAGGAGGCAAAACCATTTCTACCGTATTCAGCCGAAACAATAAATCCTGCCGAAAAAACGCCTCGTTAGTCAGCTTTTGCCGGGGGATATTCGTCGCCGCAATAATTCGCACATCAAAGGCCAACGGTTTATTCCCCCCCACCGGAGTCACTTGGCGCTGCTCAAGCGCCGTTAATAATTTACTCTGTAAATGCAGCGGTATATTGCCGATCTCATCCAAAAATAAGGTACCACCCTCCGCGGCATGAAAACGTCCCACACGGTCACTATGCGCCCCGGTAAATGCCCCTTTTTTATGACCAAATAACTCTGACTCAAATAAGGTCTCGGTCAGCGCTCCCATATCAACCGACATAAATACCTGCCCAGCTCGCAACGACTGCTGATGTAACTGCCTGGCAACCAACTCTTTACCGGTACCGTTTTCACCCAAAATTAATACATTGGCATCACTAGGAGCGACCCGTTTAATCAGCGACATCACATTGCAGATAGCGGCAGACTGCCCCAGCATGGCCTGCTCTGTTTTGGTCGACGCACTGGCCAGCAAACGATTGGTCTTTTTTAGTTGTTCGGCCTCTGCCCGGCTGTGCTTTAGCCGCACCCCCGCCGACACCGTGGCAACCAGCTTTTCATTTAGCCAGGGCTTCACAATGAAGTCCGTGGCCCCGGCTTTCATTGCCTCTACAGTCAGCCTGGTACTGCCATGGGCAGTAATCATAATCACAACGGCATTAGGGTCTGCGGCTATCAGCTTTTGCAGCCAATAAAGCCCTTGCTTTCCGGTGGATTCCCCAGGGCCAAAATTCATATCCAGCAGTACCACGTCAAAGGTCTGCCCGGCCATTAACCCGGCCATTTTTTCAGGCTGGTTGCAGGTTACCACTTCGCCAAAATTACGCTGCAACAATAACTGACCTGCCACAAGAATATCTTCGTTATCGTCAACAATCAGGATACTGCCTTGCTGTTTAACCATAATAAACCTGTTAGAAAAAATGATGCTCGGGTAAATAGCTGTCGAAATAAATAAGACCAGCTGTTCGATAATGAACACTTTGTTGTTCGTTATCGTACACCCAGATAAACAAAAAATCCTAGCGATTATTATAAGGCTTTAAAATCAATGACTTATAACTCTGGCCCGAATTTTGCTATCTTTATCTGCATACAGCATGGAATATGCCATCAGTCATTTGTTATTAACTAGCTATGGACACTTAGCACTAAAGATGACCCAACACGCTTCAGCCACACCCATTACTCCCCATGCGGGGGAGCCATCGATCTCCGGCTCTGGCATGGATAAGCGAGTCAAAAAAAAACGATCACACGGCAAGCTGGTGATGCTGGTTATTGCTGGTGTTATTGGCCTTGGCTTTGTGGTCAATCTGGTCATGGATATGTCACAGGGCCGCAGCTTTCAAATCAGCGAAAACCGGCTGGTTATCTCAACAGTACAACAGGGTATCTTTGACGATTTAATTCCCGTGCGCGGCAGAGTCTCGCCGCTCAAAACCGTGTTTCTCGATGCCATTGAAGGCGGCCGTATTGAAAAGATTTTGGTAGAAGACGGTGCCCTGCTAAAACAAGGCGACCTGATTGTTGAACTATCTAACAGCTCACTACAACTCAGCGTTAACCGCAATCAAGCCCTGGTCACAGAACAGCTAAACAATATGCGCACCATTGAATTACAACTGGAGCAAAACCGATTGGCGCATAAGCGCACCTTAATAGACCTCGACTACGATATTAAACGACTCAATCGCCAGGTAGAGCGTGAGCGTGTATTAGCAGAGCAAAGAAGCCTTTCACAAAGCCAACTTGAACAAACCGAAGACGAGCTGGAATATACACTGAAGCTCAAAGCCATCACACTGGAAAGCCAGGCCACCGATGCACGGCTACAGGAATCACAGCTAGAGTCACTGCAAATAGCCAATCAACAATTAAACCAGAATTTGGCTTACGCCCAACAAAATCTGGAAAGCCTGAATATCCGCGCCCCAGTCGACGGCAAACTATCTGGCTTTAATATTGAAGTGGGCCAAAGTATTACTCCCGGCGGGCGTCTGGGACAAATCGATGCCCCCGATGACTACAAAATCACTGCCCTTATCGACGAGTTTTACCTAAGCCGGGTAGACCTTGGGCAAACCGCAAACTTTGAGCGAGGAGGTAAACAATACACTCTGCGCAGCGCGAAAATTTACCCGCAAGTCGTTAATGGCCAGTTTGAAGTTGATTTTGTTTTTGTCGGCGACCAACCCAAAAATATTCGCCGCGGCCAAACCTTGCAAACCCAACTGATATTGGGCGACAGCACCGAAGCCATCGTTATCCCCAATGGGTCTTTCTATCAAGACACCGGCGGTAATTGGATATTCGTAGTCAGCCCAAATGGTGATCAGGCTATTAAACGCAATGTTCGTTTGGGGCGGCGCAATGCGCGTTATATTGAAGTACTTGAAGGCCTGGAGCTAGGCGAGCAAGTGATCACCTCACCCTATACCAGCTTTATTGAAATGGATCGTTTAAAACTGCAAGCAGAATCACCTTAATTATTGACTCAGGAGAAAACCATGCTAAATCTGCAAAACCTATCCAAGGTCTACCAAACCGATGAAGTAGAAACCAGCGCACTAAACAACGTCAATATTGATATCCAAAAAGGCGAGTTCGTCGCGATTATGGGGCCATCCGGCTGCGGTAAATCTACCCTGTTAAATATTATCGGCATGCTCGATATCCCCACCTCCGGTGATTATCACTTTATGGGTGAAAATATTGCCCGCTACCCGGAATCCAAACTCAGTCATATTCGCAAACACAATATTGGTTTTATTTTTCAGTCATTCAACCTGATTGACGAACTCAGTGTGGCAGAAAATATTGAGTTGGCTTTGTTGTATCACAATATTCCAACCCAGCAGCGCAAAGAGCGGGTGGCGGCGGTGATGGATAAAGTGGGGATTGCCCACCGCGCCCAACATATGCCTAGCCATCTATCGGGAGGCCAACAACAACGGGTAGCGGTTGCCCGTGCAGTTGTAGGTAATCAAGCGATGATTCTTGCGGATGAGCCTACCGGTAATTTGGATAGTGCACACGGGCAGGAAGTGATGGATATGTTGAAGGGGTTAAATGATGAAGGTACCACGATTGTGATGGTTACCCATAGCCCCGCCCATGCCGACGCGGCCAATAGGACGATTAATTTGTTTGATGGGCAGGTGGTGACGGAGAATTTGCGGGTGGCGATTTAGCGCCGCTCGGACAATCGGTTACGGAAAAGATTATTCTGGGGGAGAGATGTTTAAACATTATTTGACGGTTGCATTGCGCCACTTAGTTAAAAACAAATTACATAGCGCAATTAATATTGTCGGCTTAGCCGTTGGTTTGGCGGCATGCCTTTTGATTATGCTATTTGTCCGGGATGAGTTTTCTTATGATAATTTCTGGCCGAATGCAGATCAGATTTATCGATTGCAGGTGGCATATAACCACTCTGGCAGAGCCCCTATAGTTACAACGCGGGCACCCGGTCCTGCCAGGGAAGCCATAAAAGCTTACTTCCCGGAAGAGATCGAATACAGCGCTCGTATATTCGATTTGTCTCCTGTAGTAAAGCAGGGGGAGCGTGTCTTTAGTGAGAGTGTTCATTGGGTCGATCCTGAATTTATCGATATCTTTACACTTGACATTATCGCCGGTGATATTAAAGCAACCCTGACCGACAACAGCAGCCTGGCGATCAACCAGAGTTTTGCCAAAAAATACTTTGGTGATGAAAACCCTCTTGGAAAAACACTCAACATCTCATCGTTATTTGAGCGAGATTATCGTATCGGTGCAGTCTTTAAAGATTTACCCCATAACACCACACTGTCCTTTCAGGCACTTGCCATGTTGGACGAAAATGATCTTGAGCCATGGTTTAATAATAATTGGGGCATCGTTCGAGGGCATACTTTTTTTACACTGAAAAACAATGCAGCTATTGCAAACATAGATTCTCAACTGGCAAGCCTTGTTGACAAAAGTATACCCATCCCGGATGAGGCAATTAAAGCCTCAGAATGGCTTGTGTTTAGTACGTTGGGACTCAAGGATATCCAACTCAAATCCAAAGGACTGTGGGAAATGAAACCCACAGGCAGTTTATCTACAGTTCTTATCTTAATCAGTATTGGTGGGCTCATACTACTGATCGCCTGCATCAATTTTATCAACCTGTCTACGGCGCGGTCGCTACAACGAGCACGCGAAGTTGCGCTGAGAAAAGTACTGGGGGCGAAACGACAACAACTTATCATCCAGTTTTTGGGCGAATCGATTTTAACTGCCATCGCCGGTTTAGTATTAGGCCTTGTGTTAATGGAGATGGCGTTACCGGCGTTCAGTAGTTTCCTTGATCGTCCTTTGGGGTTTTATTATTCCGATGGTCTAACCCTTGCCATGTTATTCGGGCTGGTTACCTTCGTCGGGCTGCTGGGCGGACTTTATCCTGCCCTCGTGCTTTCCGGGTTCATACCGTCACAGATACTCAAAGCTAACAAAACCACTGAAACAGAAGGTGCTGTTCTCTTTCGAAAAATACTAGTAACACTACAATTTTCCATATCGATTTTTTTAGTCATCACTACGACGGTGGTGTACGGGCAGATGAAGTATGCAACAGGAACGAGTCCAGGCTTCAACAAGGATAATATGTTAGTGCTTAGCAATATCTCTCGGCCTGAGGTGGTGACAAAGCAGCAAGTCCTAAAGGAGCAAGTGGCTAAACTGGCTAGTGTTGCCAGTGCCTCCTATAGCAGTAATCCACCCTCTTCAACTAGCGAGAGTAATATAAGTGTAAAGGTTCCGGGAAAACCCAATTTGGATGGTATTTCAATAGGCTTTCAACTGGTAGATGAAAACTTTTTTAGCACCTATAAAATCCCATTGTTGGCCGGACGAAATTACCGTAAAAACTTTGTGACTGACGGCACCCCGCTTGTGCCGGAAAACCATGATGGCTCAGTACTGGAAGGTACGATTATTATCAATAAAAGTGCTGTTTCCAAACTGGGATTCGATTCCCCTGACGCCATTATTGGCCAGTCAATTCAAACCTGGGTAGGTAGAACACCTGATGCAGAGGTTTATGGCAATTTAAGGGTTGTTGGGGTAGTGCCGGATATTCGTTTTCGATCATTACGGAAAGAAATACAGGCTGAACTATATCCTCTGTCTGGCCCCTGGATGGGCTACTACGTCTTGGCCATCAAGTTTAACGGTGATCCTTTAGTTCTGACTCAACAATTGGAAACCCTGTGGAAGGGTATGTTCCCCAATACACCATTCAGTTACAAATTTGTTGATGAGCTCACACTCGCTGAATTTAAAAAGGAGCAGCATTTATCAACTATCATGGGATTTTTTTCGCTACTAGCAATTGCAATTGCAGCGCTTGGTCTTTATGCGCTCGCCGCGTTTACCGCCGAACGCCGCACCAAAGAAATTGGCATTCGCAAAGTGTTGGGCGCCAACATAATTGATATTGTCCAACTATTAATCTGGCAGTTTTCCAAGCCAATCGTTATCGCCATACTGATCGCTTCACCCATTGCTACGTGGGCCACTATTCGCTGGTTAGAAACCTTTCCTTATCGTTTGGATAACTGGGTATTGATCCCTATCTGCCTATGTGCAGGATTGATAGCGCTGGTTATTGGATGGGCAACTGTGGGAGGCAATACAGCGAAGGTCGCAAGGCAGAATCCGATTAAAGCACTGCGGTATGAATAGCTGTTCTCGAAACCAGCCTTTAGAGGAAAAGTAAATGTTTCAACATTACCTGAGCATTGCCTTGCGGCACCTGGTAAAAGACAAACTGTACAGCGCAATTAATATTGTTGGGCTGGCGATAGGGCTGGCGGCTTGCCTTTTGATTATGTTGTTTGTCAGGGATGAGTTTTCTTATGATGATTTCTGGCCCAATGCTGACAATATTTACCGTTTGCAGGTGACAATGAATATACCTGGTGCCGAACCAACAGTCTCATCACTAGCACCAAGGCCTGCCAAGGCGGCGATAAAAGACTATTTTCCGGAAGATATAGAACAGGTTGTTCAAATTTCTGATTTTCGTCCCATTGTGAAACAGGGTGATCGAGCGTTTAGTGAGAGTGTTCACTGGGTAGACCCTGAGTTTCTCGATATTTTACCCTTGAGGTTGTTGCGGGCGACATTAGATCGACACTAACGGATAACAGCAGCCTCGCGATTAGTGAAAGTTTCGCCAGGAAATACTTTGGTGATAAAAACCCTCTTGGTGAAATACTGGACCTTTCTGCCAGTTGGACACCATTGAAAAGAGATTATCGTATTGGAGCTGTATTTAGGGATTTACCTCATAACAGCGCCTTGGTGTTTCAGGCGCTGGCCATGCTGGATAAGAATGACTTTGCATGGATGAATGAGGTCAATTGGTTTGGCAACTTTACAACAACCTTTTTTACACTGAAAGAAAATTCTGCTATTGCTACGATTAATGCTCAGTTAGAAAACGTTATTGAAAAAAATGTCTCCATAGCCGGTGCTGATTTCCCTATCGGTAGCAAAGCCTCTGAGCTAGTTCGTTTAAGCACATTGCCGCTCAAGGATATCCAGCTAAAATCAGCGGGCGGCCTCGGAGAGATGAAGCATACAGGCAGTCTATCAACGGTAATTGTATTAATCAGCATTGCCGGTCTTATATTGTTAATTGCCTGTATTAATTTTATTAATTTATCAACGGCACGCTCTCTACAGCGCGCTAAAGAAGTGGTACTGAGAAAAGTCCTCGGCGCCAAACGCCAGCAGTTGATTGTGCAATTTATGAGTGAGTCTGTATTGACTGTTTTAGCGGCTTTGCTCTTGGGTCTGGTGCTGATGGAGCTTGCGCTACCGGCTTACAACAGTTTTCTTGGCCGAACCTTGGTATTTAATTATTTTGATGGGCCGACCATCGGAATTTTAATTGGCTTGGTGGCAGCTGTGGGGCTGTTAGCGGGTCTTTACCCTGCCCTGATTATTTCAGGCTTTCTACCAACCTAGGTGCTAAAAGCCAATAAAACCACGGAAACCACAGGCTCTATCCTGTTACGAAAAGCACTGGTTACCGTGCAATTCTCAGTATCGGTATTTCTGATAATCACCACAACCATAGTCTACGGTCAACTGCTATTTGCCACGACCACGGACCCGGGGTTTAATAAAGACAAACTATTAACGGTCTACAATATCGGCCGTTCTGAAATAGCAACAAGCCAGCAACAGGCCTTAAAGGAACAGATTGCCCGGTTACCGGGGGTCACTAATACGGCCTTGGGCAGTGGCAGGCCCTATTCTGGAGGGGTCAATAAAACCGGAATCGGGGTAATCGATAGGCCAGACCTGGGTAATTTTGCGATAGGTATGCAGTCAATAGGTTATGATTTTTTAACCACCTACCAAATCCCGCTATTGGCGGGTCGAAACTATAGCCGCGACTTTGCAACGGATGGCACTCCAGCCGTACCAGAAAACCATGATGGATCTGTGCTTGAAGGTACTGTGATTGTTAACCAAAGCGCGATTTCAGCTTTTGGCTACGATTCTCCAGAGGCCACAATTGGCCGCTCTATTCGAACAATTGTGGGCGGTGTGCCAGGTAATTTTATCTATGCCAATCTCACTATTATTGGCGTGATCCCGGATATCCACTTACGGTCACTGCATAAGGTGATTGAACCGGAAGCGTATTTGCTCAATTCTCCCTGGTTTAGATATCAGGTTTTGACTGTTCGCTTTAATGGCGATCCCACAGCACTGATACAGCAGATAAAAGGAATATGGGCAGAGATGTTTCCAGACATCCCTTTTGCCCATGGTTGTGTTGATGAATTAATGCTCGCCGAATTTAAAAAAGAACAGAATCTGGCAACCATTTTGGGGGTTTTCTCATTGCTGGCTGTTGCCATTGCCGGGCTTGGCCTCTATGGCCTCGCTTCTTTTACCGCCGAGCGTCGCACCAAGGAAATTGGTATCCGCAAGGTGCTTGGTGCCAACATTGTGGATATTGTGCGCCTGCTTATCTGGCAGTTTTCCAAGCCAGTATTAATCGCAATTCTGATTGCCTCGCCAATTGCTGCCTGGGCAATGATCCGCTGGCTGGAGACCTTCCCCTACCGATTAGATAGCTGGGTGCTTCTTCCTGTTTGCCTGATGGCGGCAGTTATTGCTTTTGTGACTGCCTGGGCAACTGTGGGTGGGAATACCGCTAAGGTGGCGCGGGAGAATCCGATTAAAGCACTCAGATATGAATAAGAAATTCGGAACATGGTTCACAATCATATAGAAGATAAGCAAATTTTGGTCGGTGCTCCTATGTGTGCAAGTCGTCCTTTACAAGGAGCCTTGATAATCAGTGTATTGTTGCATTCCGCTGTTCTGATAACTGTTAACTCATATTTATGTCTTAAGGCTGAGGACCGAGACGCTGATGCTCATAATGGTCGAGATGGCTTCGGAAGAAACACTGACATATAAAAATTAAGGGGCCGGCGACAACTCGATGCTCAGCGGTCCCTTCTATTCATAGCAATTGCGCTCAAGCGGAGTGGCCATTAAGACGATGCATTCGAGCATCGGTTTATCAACCTCAAGCCATTCGCATTACCCATGTACATAGCTCAGTGTGGATAATTGACTACTAAATCCAGCCAAGATTTCGCCAGACATTGTTCAAATATTGTCAATAATTGCTGATATTATGTCTTTGTTCGCGCTGCATCGCAGGCGGTCTAGAAGGGCATTCAAGTGCTTTCTATATTACATCAGAAGATGGACATTCCACCGCGGCTAGGTCATATCCTCGAGGACCTGTAGGCAGCATCAAGCAAACAGAGCGAATAAATCACTGCCGGACTTTTGCCGGACAGAGTTGTGCGTTGTTGTGCTTTATAGTGATAAATGCAACGAGCGTCACCACTAAATAATGAATAATATCAATATGTTATGGTTGTTAAGGGTGGCTTTTAACCAATTGGTCCCGCGTTCGAGTCGCGGACGGCCCACCATTTTTTCCTAGTTCCATCCTCAGTTCTCTTCAGAGTTAGCTTTTTTATCTGCGTCACAGCAGCGGGTTGAGCTCGCCCGCAGAATTTATTTTTAACCTCAGGGTAGGGTAAATCCCGCTAATAGAGTCTTATATCCTAAAGCAGCACTGTTTATGCCTTATTGGGCAGGGCTGCTATAGGTTAGAAATGACTTCTAATCATAACGCTGACTGCGGGATTGCGGTCAGAAAGGGAATTACCGGTGACAGGGCGTCGTAATCAGCAAGACCTAGATCGTAAGATTGGGGAATTAATTTTGGATATGACCGCTGTAAGGAACACGCCTGAGGTCACGCAGCTATACCAGGATACATCGGACGAGTTACGCCGACTTCTGGTGCGTAAAGTTGGCAATCAAGAGCAGGCCAACGAAATAGCTCAGGATGCCTATCTAAAGCTCTGTAGACTCAGATATAACCGAGATATCCGCGACCTGCGCAGCTATTTGTTTAATATGGCTGTTCGGCTGGCAATCAATGTGCTGCGCAAACGTAAATCGCAGCATGGCATTCATGGCCAGATGGGCGATACAGGTAGTTGCGACTCAGCCTATTGCGCTCTAATGGGTGAGTTAAAGACTGAGACCATAAAAGAATCGATTACCCATTTACCCGAAAAGACGCGCTATATTTTTTTACTGTACCGCTTTGAGGGGTTGAGCTATGAGTCCATAGCTGAGCGGCTGAAAATGTCAGCGGTCTCTGTAGAGGAGCATGTGGCTCGGTCCCTGGAAACGGTAAGAAATTCAGTGGCAGAGTTTAGTGCCCTTGATAAGCAGGTGTTCGGATATTAATCCCCTAACGCGAGCCATGGATTGGGTATCGCAATGGTCAGATAATAAAAAGGCCAGGGCTAATCAGCAGGAGGCATCGGAGATCAGCCAGAATTCGCAGGACCTCAATCAGCATTGGGAAGACATGGATGACCTGACACCCTGGGCTCTGGATGAAATTCGTCGCCTAAAGCCCAGGTTAGATCATTCTACTAAACCTCATAGCGGCACTAAAAAAACACTTGGCATCTGGTTCTCGAACCTATTGTTCAGCCCTGTAGGTCTCAGCCTCGCGCTGCTGTTGGTGGCTAGCCTTTTTGCCTCGTTAAATGGCTACTGGCCACCTGGAACTCAGGCTGTCAGTTACATAACGGCGCCGGGTGAGCAGCGTCAAATCATACTGCCCGACGGCTCATTATTGCATCTAAATACCGCCAGCTCGGTGCTGTTGGGCTATCAGGATGCGACCAGAGTTTTGGAGTTTGAAAAAGGCGAGGTTTTGATTGATGTGGTTGAAAATCCCAGTCGCCCATTTGTTTTGCGTGTCCTCGAAAACGAATTATTTACTCTGGGCGCAAGGTTTAACCTGCGTATTAGAAATGCCGAAGTTACTCTGGTGGTGGCAGAGGGGCAGGTAGTAGTGCTGCCCAGTCAGATGGCTGTCGAGGAATACCTTGCTGCCACAAGAGAAAATGACTCGCCTATCGACCCGCTATTGGTCACTCAGGGTTATGGACTGCATATCGACGCCGACGGCAATATTGCCGCGCCTCAAGCTGTGCAAGTAGAGTCTGTTATTGCTTGGGACAGAGGTCTGCTGATTTTTGATAAGGTGCCATTGCGCCAGGTAGCGGCAGAGGTGTCAGGGTATATGTTAACAGATATACGGGTAGCCACCGCCGTGAAAGACCGGCTGATTAGCGGAGAAATCCCAATCCGAGACCAAGAGACCATGTTGCGTCATTTATCTGAGCTCGCGGAACTAGAGTCAGTGCAGAAGTCGGCGGAGATCGCGTTGCTCTTTCAACCTGCAGTAACCCCAGCAAAGTAACGTTATTGCTACTCACATTGTATGCAGATATACCGCTAGCCTAATAGTGGATCGAGTCGGTTTTTAGTAGCAGGTCGTTTACTGATTCATTTTGCGGCTGCTGAGAAGCTGTTTCAAGGGTCAGGTCGAGCTGCATTTTGATAGCAGAATGAATTAGCCAGATATCCTTAGGCTGATAGCTGTAGAGAGGGCGAAGATCCTCTCTTGCCGATGCTGGCCTAATTGGTTTTTGCTGATGATCCATAATTAATGGTTCAGAGCCCGGCGAAAAATAATAGGCGAGAATCATTTGGGGGCCATGTTCAGCCGGTGTCTCGGTGTAGGTTAGACGCAGCTTTCTACTGGCAATGCCCATTTTGCGCAGAGTGATATATTTGGCGATGGCAAAATCCTCCGAGTCCCCCGAACCCTGCATCAAAAACTCCATAGGTGTGACCCGAAAATCCACTTCATTTTGATAGTCTGGATTCCCAACAAATTTCACCTGATTGATAAAATTATTAGCCATCTGCAGTTTTTCTATCTCCTGTTTGGATCTCGCTAGGTTAATCAGTCGCTGCCAGTCGCGAAGTCTGGTTTCGGCACTTTTTCCGTACTGGGCTTGAACCTGCTGGAGCATAGGTTCTGGAATCCTGAATAAGTCGGCGCTTTTTAAGCTGCTGCTCAGCAGAAGTGCAAAAATAGCGGCAATAACAGGGAATTTTTGGCGAGGTATTGCTATTGATCTACGCATTGATTGTGCCTATCGATGATTTTAACTAGGGCTTGCAACTCATTGATTTAAAATAAAAATAATTTAATACTCCATCTTCGTATACTGGTTTATTGCCAGTCTGCAGGCTGGGTCACAGTTACAATGGAGTAATGGTGAATAAGTTGTTGTCGCAGGGCTGGAATCGGGGCCGTATAATGGCGCCATTGTTAAATTGTGGAAAAATCAATGACCGTTCGCACCCGTATTGCTCCTTCGCCCACTGGCGACCCTCATGTTGGTACTGCCTATGTAGCACTTTTTAATATGGCCTTTGCCCATAGCCAGGGTGGCCAGTTCTTGCTGCGTATTGAAGATACTGACCAGGCACGATCAACGCCTGAGTCTGAAAAGGCGATTTTGGATGCACTGCATTGGCTGGGTCTGGATTGGGATGAAGGTCCAGATAATGGTGGCGACAAAGGCCCCTATCGCCAGAGTGAGCGTTCAGATACCTATCGCGAGCATGCGGACCAGCTTTTAGAGTCTGGTCATGCCTTTCGCTGTTTTTGTAGTTCCGAGCGCCTGGATGAACTGCGCGCCTCTCAGATGGAAAATAAACAGCAGCTGGGCTACGACGGCCATTGCTTGCACTTAGATAGGCAAGAGGTCGCTGCTCGCGTGACAGAGGGTGAGCCCCATGTGGTGCGCATGCAGGTACCTAGAGAAGGGCAGTGCACCTTTAATGATATGCTACGTGGCGAAATTAGCATCGACTGGTCCCAGATAGACCTTCAGGTTCTACTTAAAGAGGATGGTATGCCTACCTACCATCTGGCCAATGTGGTGGACGACCATTTGATGGAGATCAGCCATGTGATTCGTGGGGAAGAGTGGATTAATTCAGCCCCAAAGCATATTTTGCTGTATCAGTACTTTGGCTGGGATACCCCGGTATTCTGCCATCTTCCGCTGCTGCGCAATGTGGACAAAAGCAAGTTATCTAAGCGTAAAAACCCCACCAGCATTCTCTATTATCAGCGCATGGGGTATTTGCCTGAGGCATTATTAAACTATCTGGGTCGCATGGGATGGTCTATGCCCGATGAGCGGGAGAAATTTAATCTCGATGAGATGCTGGATGTTTTTGATATCCAGCGCGTAAGCCTGGGTGGTCCAGTGTTTGATGTAGAAAAACTCAGCTGGCTTAACGGTATGTGGATTCGCGATGAACTCAGTGATGATCAGCTGGCTGATCGTCTTCAAGAATGGGCGCTAAACCGCGATACATTGATGGCCTTCTTGCCCTTTGCCCGTCAGCGGATGGAAACCTTCTCTGACCTGGCGCCCCTGGGTAACTATCTGGTTTCTGGCATGTTGCCGATTAGCGCGGATGATCTCAAGTCTGCTGGTATGGAAGAAGATCAGCTGATTCAGGTCCTGCAGTTTGCTCTCTGGCGGCTGGAGTCAGTGCAGCAATGGAATAGAGATAATATCTTTAATGCCCTAAAAGCCATTGCGGACGCCATGGATATCAAGCTCAAACCCTTTTTGGCGCCATTGTTTATCGCCATAGCGGGCAGCAGTGCCTCTATCTCAGTGATGGATTCGATGGATTTACTGGGCGCAGATATGTCCAGGGCCAGATTGCGCCATGCCATTGAGCTGTTGGGTGGCCTGGGCAAAAAGAAACTCAAGAAACTGGAAAAGTCCTATCAAGCTATCACCTAGATGTTGGTTGCTAAATTTAGAGGCTGGCGCTGAACGGGCAGCACAGTATCCCCTGCAGGAATCGGCACAGGATTTTTTGTTAACCCGGGGACATAATTACCCGCGAGGTGCTAGAATTCCGATGGACCAATAACAATAAGTAGATCAGGTCAGCTATGAATTTTGTGCCCTATGCAGTGCCGGTATTTATTGCGCTTATCTTGCTTGAGCTTTGCTGGGGCTGGCTAAAGGGCAATAACACCTACAGAGTTAATGACAGTCTGAATAGTCTTAGTCTTGGCATGGTCAGTCAGGCTAGCAAATTGATTTTTCTTAATATCGGCTATCTGGTGTTTGTTCAGGTGGAGCAGGGGTATTCTCTGGGATTGTTTGACAGCCAGTACATCAGCCACTGGATTATCGGCATGCTGCTCTATGACTTTCTTTATTACTGGTCTCACCGCATCAGCCACGAGCGTCAGTTTTTCTGGGCTTCTCACGTGGTGCATCATCAGAGTGAAGACTTCAATTTAAGCACCGCGCTGCGCCAGACCGGCACTAGTTTTATTGCCACATGGTTATTTTATATTCCCTGCTTTTTACTCGGTATGCCGATCAGTATGTTTGTCAGCATTGCCTCGGTGCAATTAATCTATCAATTCTGGGTGCACAGCGAGCATATTCCCAAGCTTGGCGCAGTTGAATGGTTGTTTGTCACACCCTCCAATCATCGGGTTCACCATGCTCAGAATACAGATTACGTAGACAAAAATTATGGCGGCCTGTTGATTGTCTGGGATCGCCTTTTCGGCACCTTTAAAGAAGAGAATGAGCATCAGCCAGCGGTCTATGGTATCCGTACGCCGCTGAAGAGTTTCAACCCTCTGTGGGCTAATCTGCATATCTATGCGGGCATGCTGAGAGATGCCTGGCACGCTCAGTCCTGGCGCGACAAGTTGCAGGTGCTTTGGGCCAGAACCGGTTGGCGACCAGAGGATGCGGCGGCGAAATACCCCCAGGCCAAGGCTGATCTGAACTATTTTGAAAAATACAATCCACAGCTGAGTCGGGTCTCCAATCTGCTGGTCATAGCTCAATACCTGCTGGTAGCGGCAATCCATTTCTGGACCTCATTACAGGTCACAACAGGATCTTATGGTTTGCTATTGGGTGCCTCCTTGATACAGATAGTCAGTCTGGTAATTATTGGCGCGGTTTTGGATGGGCGCGACTATGCTCGAGCATTGGAAATTTCCCGCTGTGCTGTGGTTGCCCTGATTCTGTATTTTGGTTTTAGCGCTAATTTAATCAGTGTCACCGGGCTTAATATTGGTATTGTTTATCTTTTTATTAGCGCCGTATTAATGCAAGCTGTGATCAGGCGTGAAAATAGGGCAGCCGCTGTTCTGATGGCGGGTTAGATAGTTACCTGAAAGCCTAATATGCAGGGAAACAGGCTTGACTTAAAACAGGCTGATCCCTATCATGCGCGTTCCTTTTTTGGGGCCTTAGCTCAGCTGGGAGAGCGCAACACTGGCAGTGTTGAGGTCAGCGGTTCGATCCCGCTAGGCTCCACCAAATAAAAAACCCCCGCACCTCTGTGCGGGGGTTTTTTATTTGCCGGTGATTAAAGGGGTTGATTCTGCGCGCGGTTGAAAACAGCAGTCTTCTGGTATACCGTCTCGATATAATAAAAATAACGGTAGCCAAATCTTGAACCCTAGTAACCAACTGCCATTGCTTAGTGAACAACAGGCCATGGAGCGGATCTTTCAGCATATAGACAATGGCACAACAGACATTGGCGATACTGTCTGGCATGAGCCGGTAGAACACTACCAGTCTCAAGAGCACTTTGAGGCTGAGATAGCCCTGTTAAAGCGTCTCCCCGTTCCCTATTGCCCGTCTGCAGCTCTGCCCGACAAAGGCAGTTATATAGCTCGCACAGCCTCGGGAACTCCTCTAGTCGTCGTGCGCGGTCTGGATGGTGTGGTACGTGCCTTTATCAATGCCTGTCGCCACCGTGGCATGCAGGTGGCCAGCGGCACTGGTTGCTCAAGGGCCTTTGTCTGCCCCTATCATGCCTGGACCTATAATCTCGAAGGTAACCTAAAAAGTATCCCTGGGCAGGAGGGTTTTCCCGGAGTTGATCCTGGGCAGCATGGTCTGGTTGAGGTAAGTGCTCGGGAAAAGGGCGGTATTGTCTATGTGATGCAGGACGGCGATATTAATGAAGATATGCTGGTTGATTGTCTAGATTATTTTAGCCCAGAGCAGAAGATTTTCGAGTGCGATGATATGGTCGATGAAGCCAACTGGAAGATCCTTAACGAGACTTTGATGGAGGGCTATCATATTAAATCCCTGCACAGTGCGACGTTTTATCCCTATGGTCTGGATAACGTGAATTTGGTCGAAACCTTCGGCGCTAACGCTCGTGTAACATTCCCTTTCCGGCGTATCGAAAAAATGCGCGATGTAGAGCCAGATAAACGCCGTATCAATGGCCTGGTCACTTCGGTCTATCTGTTATTTCCCAATGCCAGTGTGTCTGTGCTCTCCAAGCATACTAATCTGGCGATTCTTGAACCCCTCAGTCCATCGAGTTCAAGGTGGGTCGTGTATCGTATGATTAATTCTGCGCTTGATGGACAGGATATTCCTGAAGAAGAAGCCAAACGGGATGCACTGTTTGTGGCTGACTCAGGGCAGGATGAAGACCGAGAAGCGGCCCGTGCCATCCAACAGTCCGTGGGCAGCAAGGCTAATAGTCACTTTACCTTCGGGCATTATGAAAAAGCCATTGTCAATTTTCACCAGCATTTGGCTAAGCATCTGGATAAGTCATAACCCTAGGGTTCATAAATCATTTTCGCGCTAATCAATACATGGCGCTGCCTGTTCCTAGGCAGGACCATCATCCATTAAAAAGGAAACATTAATGTCTTTACCACCCATTTTATCAGAGCGCCTCAGACTGCCCGTTGTCGCTGCCCCACTTTTTATTATCTCTAATCCTGACCTGGTGATTGCGCAGTGCAAGGCCGGTATTGTGGGTTCGTTTCCCGCATTAAATGCGCGTCCTGCGGAAGAGCTTGATCGCTGGTTGGAGAAAATTACGACTGAGCTTGCCCAGTACGATAAAGAGAATCCAGACGCGCCATCTGCCCCATTTGCTGTTAACCAGATTGTTCATTCATCCAATGACCGTCTTGAGCATGATGTTGAGATGTGCGTTAAGTGGAAGGTGCCGATAGTCATAACATCCCTTGGCGCTAAAGAGTTTGTGAATGAAGCGGTTCACTCCTATGGCGGGATCGTATTGCACGACATTATTAATAATAAATTCGCTAAAAAAGCTATTGCCAAAGGCGCTGATGGTGTTATTGCTGTTGCAGCGGGCGCAGGCGGCCATGCGGGCGCTCTGTCTCCTTTTGCACTGGTTCAGGAAATTCGCGAATGGTTTGATGGCCCGCTTTTATTGTCGGGCTCTATCGCTAACGGTAGCGCCGTATTAGCGGCTGAGGCTATGGGTGCCGATCTGGCCTACATAGGGTCAGCCTTTATTGCTACCGATGAAGCCAATGCGGTGCAGGCCTACAAGCAGTCAGTGGTAGATAATAACGCTGATGATATTGTTCTGAGTAACCTATTTACTGGTGTGTCCGGCAATTATCTTAAGCCCTCTATTGAGGCCGCGGGTTTAGACCCCGCGAATCTTCCTACAAGTGATGCGTCTAAGATGAGCTTTGGCTCTGGCAGTGAATCTGAGTCCAAGGCGTGGAAAGATATTTGGGGCTGTGGCCAAGGCATTGGTGCAGTTAAATCAGTCCAGACGACCCAGGCGCTGGTGGAAAGACTTTCTACAGAGTACCGTTTGGCCAAAGGCAGGCTGATTTAGACCTGGTTTAAACCCGGGAATCGACCTGAGCCGCGCGACCAGGGGTCTAAGCGATATCTGGTTGCAAGCGGCATGCTGCGGGCCGCCTGTTTGGCGCAATAGGAGCAAAGCGGCTAGCTATTGGGTTTTGAGAAGCAGGGCACCTGCAAGTTTTGCTGATTGATCAGCTCAAAAAACTCATGGTATTTGTTCTGAATGCAGTAATTATGTGCCAATGCCTCGGCAGCAGCTCTATAGTCGTCGCTGTCTTCGCCCATGACCTCTTTGGCTAATCGCAGAACCACGGTCAATGCATTTTCTTCCTCAGGCCAATTTTCAACTAAACCCTGCAGGGCGTAGAGTTGGTTATAGCGCTGCATGAGTCTGAATTCGTCATTGGCGCCGGCTTCTTCCAGCTCGATAATTTCTGTTACCAGCGGTATGGCGGCTGCGTAGTCTTCGGTAAAGATTAAAAACTTATAGTAGTAATCTCTGGTTTTGGCCGTGGTGGAATGGGTTTTGCCAAAGACCTCTGACGCCAGGGTATAGGCGCTGGCTATTTGCAAATGGTCGGGGTTAAAGCGCCGGGTTTTTTCATAGCTAGTATTAATATTTCTCAGCATCACAATGCACATCTGATTGCGCTCTGTGTGCCGCGCGATACATTGTGGAATGGCTTTTTTACTGCGCTCAATCACAGACTCCCAGCGTTTTCGGTTGAGATCGCGATCTATTTTAAGAATAGCTTTATCGAGCTTTCTCTCCGACCAGGGCCTCGCATCTGCCTGATTTGGCAGGGTAAACATCAGTACAAACAGCGCTGCGAGAAACAGTGAAAAGTTGGAATTTAGGCGTGATTTCATGGCATAGCCCCCTCAAACTATAAAACACCAATATAAAAAGTATAGATTAAGAATTTCGACTGGGAGCAAAATCTGGGTTTTGCTGGTTTTGCAGGGTTTTATTATGGGGCAGGCGACTGCCATAGGTATTGCTTGGCTATATTGTGTCATATATTATGCCATTATAATTTGCTTAGATTAAACGCGACTGATTAGAGGTAAAACAATGACAGATTGCACTGCGTTATGGATCGACCGGGCCGATATCACAAAAACCAGACAGGTCACCTCTCAGCTGCACTCCTTGGTCGAGGGCGAGGTTCTGGTGGCTATCGACAAGTTTGGGCTTACCGCTAATAACGTTAGTTATGCAGTGACCGGGGACAGTATTGGCTATTGGCAGTTTTATCCCGTCGAGGCTGGCTGGGGCATAGTGCCAGTATGGGGCTGCGGCACCGTCATTCAATCCAGCTGTGACGATATACCCGAGGGAGAAAGACTCTGGGGTTACTTTCCTATGGCCAGTCACGCGGTGCTGAGGCCTGGCAATGTGCATGCTGATTATTTTGTTGATGTCGCTGAGCATCGCCTGGCGCTGCCTCCAGTCTACAATCAGTTTCGCCGTACCCAGGCAGAGCCAGAGTTCCTGCAGAACCTGGAAACAGAGCGCTGTCTGCTATTTCCGTTATTTATGACGTCCTACCTGATTTACGATTACCTTATCGACAATGGTTTGTTTGGTGCCCAGCAGGTGGTGATTGGCTCGGTGTCCTCCAAGACTGGCTTTGGTCTGGCGCAAATGCTGCACAATGACCCTGAGGTAAGCCAATCAGTTGTCGGTGTCACCTCTCCAGGCAATGTGGATTTTGTAACGGAGCTGGGTTGCTGTGATCAGATAGTGCTGTATAAAAATGAGGCAGAGATTGATGCCTCTGTACCCACCGCCTATGTTGATATGTCTGGCGATGCCCGGCTAACTGTCAGTTTGCACAATCATCTTGGCGACAATATGGTCGAGAGCTGTATGGTGGGAGCCAGTCATTGGCAGGACGGCGGTAAGGTAGGCGAACTGCCGGGTGCGCGCCCGAGATTCTTTTTTGCCCCCGGGCAAATTGAAAAGCGCAATAAAGAATGGGGCTCGGGAGTGGTGATGGTTAAGGCTATGACCGCCAGTGCCAAAGTGGCGGCTCTGGTGGCCGATGATATTCAGGTGCAATGGGTTGAGGGTTCAGCCAGTTTGGCCGATCACTGGGCTCTGCTATTAGATAACAAAATTCCGCCTAGCACCGGGTTAATGGTGGCCCTATGAAAAAACTGGCTCTGGTTTTAGCGCTGTTAATCATGACTGGTTTTGCCGGCTGGCAACAGCGGGTTGAATTGCTGGTGTGGGTAGCGCCTAAGCTGCTTGAGATCACCCGTCCCGTTGCAGAAAGCAGAGAGCTAAACTGGTCTCAGGGGCCTGAGGTGGCGGCCACTGATCCTGCAGATCGACCGCCGAATATTGTGCTAATTGTCACAGATGATATGGGCTTTAACGATATATCGCTCTACAACGGCGGTGCTGGTGATGGCACATTGCAGACCCCCAGTATTGATGCCCTGGCCCAGCAAGGTGTGACCTTTACCAATGGCTATGCCGCCAATGCTGCCTGCGCGCCTTCAAGAGCGTCGATAATGACCGGTCGCTATTCCACCAGGTTTGGTTTTGAATTTACGCCATTCTTTAAAACAGGGATGACCATTTTTCGCTGGATGGAAGAATTGGATCCCAGTCCAGTCCCCCTGTTTTTAGATGAAGCCAGTGCCGCAACCATGCAACCTATTCAAGAGTTGGGCCTGCCATCCTCAGAGATCACCATTGCTGAATTACTTAAACAGCAGGGCTATTACACCGCCCATGTGGGCAAATGGCACCTGGGGTCTGTGAATGACATGGTGGCGACTAATCAGGGCTTTGACGACAGTCTGGAATTAAAAGGGACCCTGTATCTGCCTCAGGATCACCCGGATGTGGTCAATGCCAAAGTAGAGGGGGACCGGATCGATCGTATGATATGGGCCACAGGTACCTATTCAGCTACCTTCAATGCTGTTGGTGATGCCGGTGAACAGTTTAAACCCAAGGGCTATTTGACAGACTATTACACTGACGAAGCCGTCAAGGTGATTGAGAATAATCGCAATCGCCCATTCTTTTTATACCTGGCACATTGGGGTATTCACAACCCGTTGCAGGCCGCTCGCGAAGACTATGAAGCGCTGTCCCATATTGCCGATCATCGTCTGCGGGTTTACTCTGCCATGATTCGTGCCCTGGATCGCAGTGTGGCTCGGGTGACCCAGGCATTAGAAGAGAATGGCCTGGCTGACAACACATTGGTCATTCTTACCAGTGATAATGGGGGTGCAGGCTATATAGGTTTGCCCAATGTGAATCATCCCTATCGTGGTTGGAAGCTCAATCATTTCGAAGGCGGCACCCATGTACCCTTTATGGCAAAGTGGCCAGCGCGGATTAATGCGGGTAGCAGCATGGACGATCCCATACATCACAATGATATTTTTACCACTATCGCCGCGGCGGCCGGTGCACAGGTGCCCCAGGATCGCAAAATAGATGGGGTTGATTTGCTGCCTTATATTCGCAAAGAGATCCCTGATGCGCCGCATAAAACGTTATTTTGGCGGGAAGGCCATCAGCAGACTGTCTTGCACCAGGGCTGGAAGTTAATCCGCGCCGAGCAGCCTCATTTGCCGCAACCGGCGCCCATGGCCAAGTGGTTATTTAATCTGGCGGTGGATCCGACGGAGCAGACTAATCTGGCGGTTCAGAATAGCGACAAGGTGGCAGAGCTGGAGGCATTGCTGGCAAGCCATAATGCCGAGCAAGTGGATCCCCTTTGGCCCAGCCTGATTAATTCGCCGCAGCTGATTGATAAAACCAGTAATGAGCCCGTGGAAGAGGGTGATGAGTTTATTTATTGGCCGAATTAAACCGTGCCATCGTCCTGTGGAGTGATTGGAGCTGACTTGAATTACTGACTAACCGCTGTGACTCGCCGCAAGTACGGTCGCTCCGGGCATCCTGCCTCCCGCGACACTAAATCGTCAGACCACCATCCACAACAATGCACTCACCATTGGTATAACTACCGGCATTGGATACCAGATATAGCACAGTACCTGCCATCTCATCGGGTTCGGCATGGCGATGCATAGGAATTGTTGCAATTGCCTGCTTATAGATTTTTTCATCGCTAAATAGTGCGCCGGCAAACTGTGTCTTAGTCATGCCAGGCAACAGCGCATTGACACGAATACCCAGCCCACCGCACTCTTTGGCAAAGGCTTTGGTCATATTAACCACTGCGGCCTTGGTGATGGAGTAAATGCCCTGCATAGGCCCCGGCTGGATTGCATTGACAGAGGCTGTGTTAACAATTGAGCCTCCACCATTCTCACGCATGATTTTGCCAGCCTCGACAGACATAAAGAAATAGCCGCGAATGTTCACATCAACGGTCTTGGTATAGGCGCCGAGATCTGTATCCAGAATATGACCAAAGTAGGGGTTGGTGGCGGCATTGTTAATCAGAATATCCAGCTTGCCATGCATCTGCTTAATCTGCGCAAAGCAGTTTTCAATATCGCCCATATTACCCACATGGCAGGCCAGCGCTTCTGCGCTGCCGCCAGCAGCAGTAATGGCATCGGCTACGGCCTGACAGCCATCGATCTTGCGGCTGGAGACAATTACATGGGCCCCCTGTTCCGCGAGGAGCCTGGCGATGGACTCACCGATTCCGCGGCTAGCGCCGGTGACAAGGGCAACCTTGCCCGTTAGATCAAATAGATTGGTAGCCATGGTTTCTCCTGCTGTTATTGGGTTAGGTTGTTTAAATGGTCGACTATCTTGGGGCGCATTAAATTGCGATTTATGCAGTAGCTAGTGCGGTCTTTGCTCGCTAATATTTTGGCCAGGTTAAACGCTTCTTCCTGTAACTGGTCCTCTGGGTAAATAGCGTCGACAATCTGCAGTTCGGCACATTCCAGCCCGGTGTAAGCGATACCGGTCAGCATCATATTTTTCACGGCTTGCTGGTTGGGTAATAGCTGACCTATATCGCTGGATATCTGGGTGAACGGAATTTTAATATCCACCTCAGGGTAGCAGTAGCGGCCGCGGTCAGAGCGCATCAGTCGGAAGTCTGCTGCACTGGCGATAATGGCGCCGCCAGCATAGGCGTTACCATTGATACAGGCCACCGTGGGGGCATTGAGCAGCGCGAGACGGCACAGCAATGTTTCAAAGGCGATAGTAAACTCGCGGCGTTCAGCATCATTTAATGGGATCAGCCAATCCAGATTTATGCCTGTGCAAAAGGTTTTTTTATGGGTGCAGGTCAGCAGTAGGGCGGTGTTACCCTGGTACTGTTCGACTGTATCCAGAGCAGCCATATATTCAGCTACAACCTCTGAGGTAAGGCGATTGTCACCGCCGTTCTCTGCATTGGTGAGAGTCAGAATATGAACGCCATCTTGACGCTGTAAATGCATGGTTGTCATGGGGTTCTAGTACCCGGCACTGCCGTTGACCAGCTGCTCATAAAAGTCGCGGTCAAGCAGCTCGTACTGTTTGGATTTTGGCTGGCGCACATAGATCGGCTCATCCACCTGATCCAGATGATAGGCCTGTTGCTTTAATTTGCCTTTAAATAGTTTAAAGGTACCGGTGGTATCCTGCTCCTTTTCAATGCGCACAAAAACCGGGCGGGCAAAGGCGGGCAGCTCGCGGTCAACAAACTCAGTAAACTCCGCCGCATTAAATTGCTGGCCGGGGGCTAGTGTAATAGCGGCCATACCGGCTTTACCTTCGGCACCGGGAATATCCACACCATAAATATTACTAATCTCAACCTGATCACAGGCATTGAGAATCTCGCCCACCTCATTGGTTGAGACATTTTCTGCTCGCCAACGGAAGGTATCACCCACACGATCCACAAACTGATAATGGGGCAATCCCATGGAGAAGCCGACATCAATCTTGCGAATCAGATCGCCGGTATTAAACCAACGGTCCCCAGGTTCGCGCAGATCGGTCAGTATTTTGTCATTGGTGGCATCGACATTTTTGTAGCCGTCGAACTTGTAGCGGTCGTCAATTTGGCCCAGCATCAGGCCAGCTTCACCTTCCTCTACTTCGATAACCTTGCCGTCTTCGTCCAGCACAATTTCGTCGTTTTCGATGTCGTATTTCACCAGCATCACCACCACAGAGCCGGTGCCAATGGTGGAGTCTTTGTTAAGGATATTCAGGAACGACACATTGCCTTCACTGGAGCCATAGATTTCGGTAATGCGCTTAACCCCAAAGCGATTGCGGAACATATCCCAAACATCCGGGCGCAGACCATTACCGAGCATGGTTTTCAATGGATTGTTTTTCTCCTCGGGGCACTCAGGGGCCATGGCCAGATAGCGACACAGCTCACCTACGTAGACAAA
The DNA here is from genome assembly GCA_965656965.1 of uncultured Porticoccaceae bacterium. Taxonomy (GTDB): domain Bacteria; phylum Pseudomonadota; class Gammaproteobacteria; order Pseudomonadales; family Porticoccaceae; genus HTCC2207. The sequence goes on along the minus strand of CBFHMK010000006.1, from coordinate 80,971 downwards.
TAAAGTCGTCTGGTATTTCTGTACCTCAGGCCAAAACTGCGTAGCTGAGAAACGACGGCGCAGGAACATGGATGCGCCAGAATGCAGGCAGCTGCCAATGCCCAGCAAAAAGCCGGTGGCATGGTACAGGGGCAGGCAGATATACATACGGTCCGAAGGTTTGGCATGAAAACCTACCGTAGAATAGGGCTTGGCCGCAGACATAATCTTGCGATGATAGACAATGGCAGGCTTGGGTAGGCCCGTGGTGCCAGAGGTAAAGATATACAGTGCGATCTCGCCAGCGGCAATATCATCGGTCTCTGGATGGTTAGCGGTGGGCATATCCGCCAATGTGGCACTAAAGTCAGTAGCCCAGGCTGGTGCAGCCTGATCCACCTGTTGATCCTGTACCCAGAGGTAATCTTTGTCTGCCAGCTCGAGACCGGCTTTAACGCCCTCAACTGATGACAGTAATTCCTGTCCGATCAGGCATTTTTTGGAGTTTACGGTACTGATACAGTGAGCCAGAGGACGATCGGTCAGGCCTGTATTGATCAGGCCGGCAGTAGCCCCAATTTTAGCCAGTGCAAAGATGCTACAGAGTAATTCTGTGCGGTTTTCAATCAGCACTGCCACACAGTCACCGCGGGCAACCCCCTGCTGTTTGAGGCTGTGAGCAAACTGATTGGTCAGGGCATTAAACTCTGACCAGTTGAGTTCCTGCCCTTCGCAGACAATGGCCGATTTCTGTGGATATTTAGCGGCGGTAGTCTGAAACAACAACCCCAGAGAGGTTTTTTCCTCATCCCCTGGAGGTTTAAAGAATATCAGCGTGGGTGCGGCCTGGAAAAAATTCCACATCACACGGAAAAATTCAAAAAACTTGTTCATTACAGACCCCTGGTTGTTTTCTAGTTGTTATTGCTGTTCTTGTTATTATTATGGCACTGACTGTGACGATATAATACCGGCGGCCAGGTTGGTGAGTATATCGGAGTTAATATGATTTCTGGAAAATTCAATTACAAAAAGAAAGTCCAGTGGGTCATGGGCATACAGCTGGCTTTTACTGATGGCGCATGGCAATCCAAGCTGTTGATATCTGCAGTCCAATGGGATCCGTACGACGACTCATTGGCGGGCAGCTCTCTAGCGAGACAGATTCTCTGGTTGAGATTGGTCGCGCTATTGCCCAATGGCACAAGACTATTTAGTCTGTGAACAATTAAAAAACATAAAATAAGAGGCTAGTCCAATGTCAGATATTCCAGTGTATATGGTGGTTAACCTGAAAGTTATAGATGCCGATGAGTATCGCAAATACGAAAAGGGGTTCTTCCCGATTCTGAAAAAATATGGCGGAAGCTTTTTAACCTTTGATGATAATCCAATAACTTTGGAAGGTGATGCCCCAAGAGAAGGGCGCATGATTATCTTTAGCTTTCCCTCAGAGGAAGTGGCCAATGCCTGGTGGGCTGATGCTGAATATCAGGAGCTCAGTGCATTCCGCCGCGCCGGTACCCAGATGGAATTTCTCAGCATGGTTCATGGGTTGCCGCCCAGAGGTTAAAAATCTTGGGCTGGGTTGACCCTCTCTATCCATCGGCTATAGCTGAGAATTGTGACTGGGTATCCGCGCTTTGCTGTGCAAAACTGGGCTGGAGCAGGCATATTATGCTCTGTTTGCTCGCTAGCAGCAGCATATAATGGCATTATAAGTGCCAATACAATAGGGTTGGGCTAGCATCGGCTAGGGTAGCCATCATTTTAGGGGAATCAGCGATGATCTCGGCAATAGGTATCTGGACTGCAGCCGCACTGCTGTACGTCATATTTTGGGCCTGGTATAGGGGCTTTAAAGGCAAGCTGTCAGACACTGAAGTAGAGCAGTATATGCAGCGCTTTGAAGAGGCTGGCATCTCCACGGATAAGCTGACCAACCTGCGTAACTTTCTGGCCAAAGACGATGGTCGCGAATGGTTTATGATCAATCTTCTGGAATTAAAGTCGCCTAAAAGAGAGTCGGCCAAGCTACTGCAGAGCTACAGTAAAACATTTATGGCGGGCATGTTTAAACGCGGTGGCCATCCCTTTTTTATTGCCAATGCCCAGGCAAAAAATATTGAAAATCTGCACTGCGATCAGGCAGATAACTGGACACTCACCGGGATCGTTAGATATCGCAGCCGTCGAGACTGCGCCGAAACATTGCTGGATACCATTGGTAGTGACCATCATGCAGATAAGCTGGCGGCACTGGAAAAGACCCTGGCTTTTCCAGCGACTACCAGCTTGATGATGGGTTCGCCGCGGGTGCTGGTGGCCATGGGGCTGGCTCTGATAGCAGCCCTGACACAGATTCTAGCCCTATAAAATAATAACGAGAACACTATGACCGACAACGCTCTATTTCAGCCATTTCATCTGGGCACCCTGCAGTTAAAAAACCGCATTGTCATGGCGCCTATGACCAGAAACTTTTCTCCCAATAACAATATTCCCGGTGACAATGTCGTCGACTACTATCGCCGCCGCGCCGAGGGCGGGGTGGGGCTGGTGATTACCGAGGGCACCTGTGTTGGTCATGAGGGTGCCAGTGGTTACCCAGGTGTACCTTACTTTTATGGTGAAGAGCGCCTGGCAGGCTGGAAGAAAGTGGTAGATGCTGTGCATGCGGCCGGTGGCAAAATAGCGCCTCAGCTCTGGCATGTGGGTGCGGTACGCAAATCAGGTACCCCGCCCGAAGGTGATGTGCCAGGTTATGGTCCCTCTGGTATGAATGTGCCGGGCAAGGTTAATCGCCAGGTGATGACCCAGCAGGATATAGATGATGTAGTTGCCGCTTTTGCTCAGGCAGCGGCGGATGCCAAAGCTATCGGCTGTGATGCCGTTGAGCTCCACGGTGCCCATGGTTATCTGATTGATCAGTTTTTCTGGGAAGGCACCAACCAGCGCGATGATCATTATGCTGGCTCCATTGAAAACCGTGGCCGCTTTGCGGTAGAAGTGGTGAGTGCCGTGCGCGCCGCCGTAGGCCCAGACTTTCCGGTTATCTTGCGTTGGTCCCAGTGGAAGCAGCAAGACTACACCGCTCGGTTGGCTGTCACGCCAGAAGAGCTAGAACGATTCCTGATGCCATTGTCAGACGCGGGAGTGGATATTTTCCACTGCTCGCAGAGACGCTTCTGGGAGCCCGAGTTTGAGGGCAGTGAGCTAAATCTGGCGGGCTGGACTCAGCAGATTACCGGCAAGCCAGCGATCACCGTGGGCAGTGTAGGTCTGGATGCAGACTTTACCCCCAAGCCCGGAGAAATGACCTTTAAAGAGGCAGATCCCGCTAGTCTGGATACATTGCTACATCGCCTTGATCAGAATGAGTTTGATTTGGTGGCCGTGGGCCGCGCGCTCATCTCCAACCCTGACTGGGTTAATCTGGTGCAGGCCAAACGTATGGATGACTTAAAACCCTTCCGCAAAGAACATTTGGGCACCCTGGTATAGGCAGGCCATTAGATAGCAGCCAATAGAGAGAGGATCGGGCTATGGAATTACAAGATAAAATCGTTGTTATCACTGGTGCTGGCAGCGGTATCGGTCGCGCACTGGCGGTGCGCTTTCATGCCGAAGGAGCCAAACAGATCGTCTGTGCCGATATCAATTTAGATAACGCCCAGGAGACCGCCGATATGATTGGTGGTGTGGCCATGCTGGCGGATGTGGCCAAAGAAGAAGACACGGCGCGCATTATTGAAGATACCGAAAATACGATAGGCCCCATTGATCTGTTTTGCTGCAATGCAGGTGTGGGCTTTGGCCAGTTTATCGATTCCCCCAATACTGAATGGCAGGCTATCTGGGATATCAATGTAATGTCCCATGTCTATGCGGCGCGCCATTTAGTGCCGCGCATGGTTGCTCGCGGTGGTGGCTATTTTCTAAATACCTCATCTGCCGCCGGTCTGTTGAACCAAATTGGTGGCGCTGCCTATGGCGTAACCAAGCATGCCGCTGTGGGCTTTGGTGAATGGCTGGCGATTCACCACAAACATGAGGGCATCAATGTTTCCATGCTCTGTCCTCAGGCGGTGCGCACTGCTATGACAGCAGTGGATAACGATGCGGTGGCTGCGGCTGCCAATAATGGCATGATCGAGCCCGAGGAGCTGGCGGATTCTGTAGTTGATGGTTTGCGCGACGAGAAGTTTTTGATTTTGCCCCATCCAATTGTACAAGAGTTTATGCAAAACAAAACCAGTAACTACGATCGCTGGATTGGCGGTATGAACAAGCTGATGCGCAAAATTACCGGAATTATTTAATAAAAAAGTTAAGGTCAAGGGGAATACAGTATGGGTTTTGAATTAACCGCCAGAGCAGAGGATCTCAATGCACGCTTAAAGGCGTTTATGGATGAAAATATCTATCCTCGCGAGCGTGATTATGAAGAATTTACCAATGACCAGAACAACCTCTGGCAGTATCCGGATTGGTATCAGGGTCTAAAAGACGAAGCTAAAAAGCAGGGCCTGTGGAATCTGTTTTTGCCCGAAGAGTACCAACCCTGGAGTCCCGGCCTCACCAATCTGGAAATTGCCCCGCTGTTTGAAACCATGTCCAGAGCGGCCTGGTCTCAGCAAATATTTAACTGCAATGCCCCAGACCGCGGCAATATGGAAGTGTTAGCTAAATACGGCACCCCAGAGCAGCAAGAGCAGTGGCTGCTGCCTCTGTTGGCTGGTGAGATCCGATCGGCCTATGCCATGACCGAGCCCGATGTAGCCTCATCTGACGCCACCAATATGGAGCTTAAGATCGAGCGCGATGGCGATGAGTATGTCCTTAATGGCCGCAAATGGTGGACCACCAATGTGATTGGCGCCGCCTGTAAAATCATGCTGGTGATGGGCAAATCCAACCCTGATGCACCGCGGCATCAGCAGCACAGCACCATTCTGGTACCCACAGACACACCGGGAGTAAAGATGTCTCGCCCACTCAAGGTGTTTGGTGAATACCATTCCCCCGGCGGTGAAGGGGATATGATCTTTAGTGATGTGCGTGTGCCAGTCAGCAATCTTATTCTCGGTGAAGGCCGTGGTTTTGAAATTGCTCAGGGCCGCTTAGGGCCAGGTCGTTTTCAGTACGCCATGATGTTTGTGGGCATGGCTCAGCGCAGCCTGGAGTTGATGTGCGAGCGCGCTCAGCAGCGAGTAGCCTTTGGTGAAACTCTGAGCAAAAAGACCAGCGTGCAGCACGAGATTGCCCGCAGCCGCTGTGATATCGAACAGTGCCGCCTACTGGTGCTGGCCGCCGCAGAGAAAATGGATAAATACGGTATTGACGGCGCTAGGGAAGATATCAGTATGTTAAAAATTGTTGCGCCGAAAATGTGTGAAGATGTCTCCAGCCGCGCCATGCAAATCTTTGGCGGTATGGGCGTCTGTCAGGACACACCTCTGGCCCATATTTGGACTACCAGTAGATTCTGCCGCATTGCCGATGGCCCGGACGAGGTACATATGTCCCAGTTGGCCAAGATGACCATGCGCTCCTTAAACAGACAGTCAACCCAAGGGTAGGAAATTAAGAATGACTTTTTCATCCAATGTATTAAGTATCGAGAAGCAGGGCCAGGTCGGCATTATCTGGCTTGACCGCGAATCCAAATATAATGCGCTGTCTACAGAACTCTGGTCAGCGATTCCCCATGCCCTGGCAGCCCTCTGTGAAGATGGTGAGCTGGGGGCCGTAGTTCTGGCAGGCCGCGGCAAGCACTTCTGCGCCGGTATCGATCTGGCGGAAGGTGGCCTTAGCCAACATAAAAAAGCCAAGGCCCGCTCCAAAGCCGAAGCCAATATTCAGCAGCTGGATAACACCCGCAAGTTTCAGGAAGCCATTACTTCACTAGCAGAATGTGAACTGCCAGTGATCGCGGTAGTGCAGGGTTTCTGTCTGGGTGCCGGGGTCGATTTAATTACTGCCTGTGATATTCGTATAGCCAGCGCCGACTCAGTATTTAGTGTGCGGGAAACCCGGCTTGGCCTGGTGGCCGATGTGGGTACATTGCAGCGTCTGCCTAAGATTCTAAACGCTGGCCATGTAGCTGAGCTGGCCTATACGGGCAAAGATATTAAAGCTGACCGCGCTGAGAAGATCGGGCTAGTTAATGATGTGTATGAGTCCGCCGAAGCCACAATGGAGGCGGGTATGACACTGGCACAGGCGATTGCCGGTAACTCACCCATGGCCGTGCGCGGTACCAAGTTTATCCTGCGCCAATCCGAGAACCTGACTGATGAGCAGAGCCTTATGGTTAATGGCATGTACACCATGATGACCAGCCTTGAGTCGAATGATTTACAAGAAGGGATTATGGCATTTGCGGAGCGCAGACCGGCGAAGTTTACTGGTAGCTAATAATCATAACAATGCAAGAGAACGCAAGACTTGAAGGCGAAAAAGATACAGAGTCGAGTCAGAATAAGGGGCTAATTGATCAGCCCCTGTTTGGATATTCTTTATTTTAGTTCGATTTGTCTTGCGGTTTATTTTTAACCGCTTTTCTTTCCCGCGCTTGTTTCTTTTTCTCGGTTTTCTTAAATTTCTTTAAAAGAGTACCCATATGGTCGCCGCGTAAAGCGACACCATATTGGTCTTTCAATATAATTAAATCCTCAGAAGACAGGCCTCGTAGGAGGTCTATGACTTCATTTCTATCGTTAGCATTGGAGATGCGAGCAGCCAGGCCTGTGACGATTTGCCATATTTTCTGCGGCCCCGCCCATTGATAGCATATCCTTATGCTATTAATGGAGATATCACAATAACCGGCGTTTAGTAACTCATATCCCTGGTTGCGTTAAGTAGGCCTGGGAAGTGCGTGCCTATCTTGGCCAGACCATAGGTGACCCAATACTCCACCTTCTGCATAAAGGTCATTTCAACCATCTCTGGCAGACGTTGCTGCTGTCGATCCAGATAGGCGTGAATGGCCTCGGCGTCTTCCGCGGTGTTAGTTTCGTAGAAACCTACCATGCCTTTGTGGGCTCTTGAACCGCCCAACACAATGCCGGCAAAGTCGAGATGGGTCTGTTCGCTCATATAGCGAAGATCCGGCACAACATAATTACTCTTGGCGCTAATACCATGGCAGGTGCCGCAGTTATGGCTGTAGAGTTCTTCACCTTTTTTGATAATCTCTGGATCAGTAATAGCCTCGTGGCCCAGTGCCAGAATGGTGGCTAGGCTCTCGTCGGGCAGGGATTTGGTATGACCAAAATCACCCAGCTTAAATACCAGCAGTTTATTCTGGTTAACCTTGTTGCGCTTGAGCTCATCACCAATGGTGAGCATTACGGTACCGCCACTGCCCTGAGCTACGGCAACATACTGCTCGCCATCCAGCTCATAGGTCATGGGGCCCGCCAACACTGCACTGTCGGACTGGTACTGCCACAATGAGTCGCCGTTGTCAGCATCATAGGCGGTAAACGTGCCTTTGCCTGTACCCTGGAAAACCAGATCACCCTCAGTGCTTAAAATGCCGCCATTGGCGGGTTTATCATGGCGTACTTTCCAGGCGGCTTCCTGTTTTACCGGGTCCCAGGCCAATAGCTCGCCATAGACTAGAGCGTCAGTTGAGGCTTTTCCGGCTACCCAGCTTATAGGGTCTCTGGACTCATTAAGATCGACACCAGTGTTCCAGCGGTTGAGCTGATATTTGGTTGTCTTCTGGGCGCTAAAGTAGTGGGGAATGCTCTGGGCGGGAATGTACATCAAACCAGTTTTTGGGCTGAAGGACATGGGCTGCCAGTTATGGGCACCGTAGGGCGATGGCCAGATATAGCTGCCACCATTACTCTGGTAGTCGGCGTATTCTGTCTCTACTGGGCGACCAGTTTCCATATCAATATGGCTGGCCCAGGTAACTTTGGCGAAGGGTTCTGCGGAGAGCAGCTCACCGGTGGCGCGGTCCAGCACATAAAAGAAGCCATTTTTTGGCGCCTGCATAATCACCTGACGCATCTCGCCTTTATGTTCGATCTCGGCCAATGTTAGTTGTTGAGTGGCAGTGTAGTCCCAGTTGTCTTTTGGGGTTACCTGATAGTGCCACACATAGTCGCCTGTATCCGGTTTGAGGGCCACAATGGAGCTAACGTATAGATTGTCGCCGCCGCCTGGACTGCGCAGGTCGCGGTTCCAGGGAGAGCCATTACCTGTGCCCATATAGAGTAAATCCAGTTCTGGATCATAGACAATGGAGTCCCAAACGGTGCCGCCACCGCCACCGAGCTTGTGCCAGGATTTGTCGCCCCAGGTCTCTACTGCCACTTCCAGAGCAGGATGCTCTTGGGGCTTATTGGGGTCGCCGGGAACAGTATAGAAGCGCCAGAGTTGATCGCCATTGTTAACATCATAGGCAGTGATATAGCCCCGCACGCCCAACTCTGCTCCGCCATTACCAATAATAATTTTGCCATCGACCACACGGGGTGCGCCGGTAACACTGTAGTTGCTATTAGCTGGGGTAGTCTGTACTGACCAGTTCTGTTCGCCAGTCTTGGCATCCAGGGCAATCAGACGTCCGTCAAGGGTCCCAAAAAACACCTGCAGATCAGACTCGTCCTCGCCTTGCCACATGGCCACACCGCGGTTGACCGCACCACAGCAAGCCTTAATCAAATGGTCTCTGGGCACCTCGGCATCAAAATGCCAAAGCTCTTCACCGGTACGGGCATCCAGGGCATGAACATGGGCCCAGCCGGTGCTGACATAGAGCACGCCGTCGTGCATCAGCGGCGTAGCTTCCATGCCGCGAGCGGTAGAGAATTTAAATGACCAGGCCAGATCCAGATCGTCGACATTGTCACGATTAATTTTGTTAAGTGGGCTATAGCGCTGTTCTTTGTAGTTGCGGCCGTAGCTCAGCCATTCACTATCTGGGTTGGTGATTGCCTGCTGGTCAACCACAGTGGCCTGGGCTTGTATAAGGCCGGTGGCAAACAATAATGCAGTGGCAAATTTCGCTATACGAGCTGCCATAGATTTCCCCTTGATTTTTATATTTAAGTCTCGGATTTTATTAATAATTTTCTCTTATTGTAGAGCCATTTCGATAAATTGCATACGGTCCTGGCCGAAAAACATTTGCTCATCAACAAACAGTGTGGGCGCGCCAAAGCAGCCTCGCGCTACCGCAGCTTCTGTATTGCTAATGAGCTGCGCCTTAACCTCTGGATCCTGGGTGCTGGCGATAATCTGCTCGGCGTTTAAACCTGCATCGGCCAGCACTCTGCCAATCACCTCCATCTCACCCATATTCTCTTTATTGACCCAGATTGCGTCGTAGACAGCATCCACATAGGTTTCAAAAGAATCCTGTCCCTGCAAAGCCACGGCCGCGCGCATCAGATTTAGGGTGTTGATAGGAAAGTGAGGATTGATAGCCAGTGGCACCTGGTAAAGTTTGGCAAAGCGAGGCAGATCTTGAGCCATCATATATTTGCCTTTGGCCGGAACAGTAACCGGGGACATATTGCCTGAGGCCTTAAACAGGCCGCCCAGTAGGATTGGCTTATAGTCCAGGGTGCAGCCGTATTCCGCACTTAGTTGCTGCAGACGTTTATGGGCAAGATAGGCGGTGGGGCTGCCGAAATCAAAATAAAAATCTATGGTTTTAGACATGGCGCTCTCCTCTGTAAAAGGCGCTCGCAAATACACTCAACTCAATGCCAAGAGTAGCTGTCTGTCTATTTGGGTGTAAATCGAAAACCATGACCCATGAGTTCGGGTTTGAGGAGTTATTTAGCCGCCGGGAACCAGGCTTTTCAGCAAATCGATCAGCAGCTCAGCACTGTCGTCAGCGCTCAGCGCTTGATGGTCGCGCAGTCGATCCCAGTATTCGAAGGACATAATGCCAAAGATAGCTTCCTGTCGAGCGGCTGGTAGCTGAGCAATCTCCGGCAGAGCCCGTTCTATATCATTGCGCATTGTGCGCTGATATTTGGCGTAGTTTTGTTTTAAAAACGCAGACCGCCAGCGTCTAGTAGCGGTGGATTTCATGATGTTACTGTTGTCTTCGTAAAGTCTTTGTAGCTCTTTTACAGCCCATTCCAAGCGCTGAGCCATAGAGAGCGAAGGGTCTACCGAGGAGGACTTGCCAATAAAGCCCTCGCGCCAGATTTGGTCGGCCGTCGCAAATATAGACTCCATATCTTCAAAGTGACGAAACACCGAGCGGATACCCACTTTCGCATGATCAGCAATTTGCTGAGCCGTGGGTACCAGATTCCCTTCATTAATCAGTTGCAGCATGGCTTCAACAATCACTTGGCGACTGCGATCGCTGCGCAGGCGTCGGCCATCAACTTTTGCGGGAGGACTGATGCTATCTGACATAGGCGTGGCTTCTAGGCAATAATGGTTTGCGCAATTTTGGCATATTCCGGCTTAATTTACACTTTGGCAGGGACTGATTCGGGTTACAGGCCACTGTTATCAACCTCAATATCTGTGGTATTGGCGGGCAGTGATACTACAGTGCCATCCTGCCCCAGGGTGAAGTCACCAAAGTAGTGGTCGACTCCCTCTAACCAGGCGGCTTCGGCGCCGGGTTGATCCAGCGGCGGCACAACATGGTAGTAGAGCAGGTGGCCCACATCGGCATCTCGCGCAGTTTCGGCGGCTTCTATTGGAGAGGCATGGTAGTCGAGTACATCATGAAATATTTTCGCCATATTGGCCTGACCTGCATTGGTCGCGCCCTGGTTCATTGCCCTGAGCAGCGCAGGGGATAGAGCTTCATGGACTAGCAGATCAATACCCTGGGCAAATTTTTCAATATTGGCTGATTTACTGGTATCACCAGAGATCAATGCGGTGCGGCCGGCATAACTAAATCTGTAGGCCACGGCAGGGGAGATGGGAAAATGGTCTACGGCTAACATCTCTACTTTAAGACCGTCCTGTTCGTACAGGGTGATAAGTTCACCATCAACTGGCAGAGGCGCGCTAATTGCGAGCATACCGGCGCCACTCAGCGGTGTGGTGTTATTCCCATGATGATCATTGCGATATACCTTATCCTGAGCATAGGCTTGATTAAAACCATCTACTACAGCGGAGACCCCCTCAGGGCCATAGATATTAAGTGGCTTGTCGTGAGCGCCATTGGCCCAGCGCAATGTAGCTACTTCCCCAAGACCATCGATATGATCGGAGTGGAAATGGGTTACAAAAACACCGCTGATCAGACCGGGCGCATAACCCATGCGGCCCAGGTTGCGTATACCATTGCTGCCACTGTCCACCAAAAATAGCTTATCGGCAGCAATGACAGCAACACAGGGTCCGGACCGACGCACTGAGGGCATTGGGCCGCCGGCACCGCAGAGAGCGATATGCAGGCCATCACCCAGGGCCTCGATCTTGTTGCTCTGCAGATTAGCTTCCATGCCTACAGGCGCTAGGGCAAGAAAAATAGCACCGCGCTGGCTGTAGACGCCCAGCCCTAAAACGAGCACTAGCAGGCCCACAATGTATAATTTTTTCATCATCTTTTGTCTCGCTAAAAACCCAATATTTAGAGCGTGACATGGTGGCATACTGTATGTCAATATATTTGGTGTTGGATAATTAAGCATGGTTTTAGGAGCCCTCTATGTCTCAACCCAAGCCCGTTAGCCTAATCGGTATGCCCCCATCGCCCTACACCAGAAAAATGATTGCGCTGTTGAGATATAGACGCATTGCGTACAGCGTTATCTGGGGAGATCCCGGCGCTGTGCTTACTCAGATGGGTATTCCAAAACCCAAGGTGGCCCTGTTACCCACCTTTATGCTGCCCAATGAGGCGGGGGAGATGCAGGCGACCTGCGATTCAACACCGATTATACGGCGGTTGGAGGCAGATCATCCAGGTCGGTCAGTGATTCCCGATGATCCAGCCATGGCCTTTATCGACTATTTACTGGAGGATTTTGCTGACGAATGGTGCACCAAATATATGTTCCATTATCGCTGGCATAAAGAGGTCGACGCAGACAATGCGGGAACTCTGTTACCACTGTTTCAGCAGGTCAACCTGCCTGAGGAAACCTTTGCCCAGTTTAAGCCCTATATCACCCAGCGCCAGGTGAGCCGTCTGCATGTGGTGGGTTCCAACGCGATAACTGCACCGCTAATTGATGCCAGCTACCAGCGCTTGCTGATGGCCATGGAGTCGCATCTTACCCGGCAGCCCTATCTGATGGGGAATCGCCCCGGTGCATCGGATTTTGCTCTGTATGGGCAGTTCACCCAGCTAGTGGGGTTTGACCCTACGCCTCGGGCAATCACCCATAAACTGTCTCCCCGCACCGTGGCCTATAGCGGGCTAATGGAAGATCAAACCGGGCTTGAGCCCAGCGCCGATGACTGGAATACCATTGAGACTGCGCCGAATACCTTGCAGGCTATTTTAAAAGAAGTAGGCCATGTCTATGCCCCTGCACTGCTGGCCAATGCCAGAGCCATGGGGGCCGGGGAGAAGACCTGGGAGATAGATATTGATGGCAGTACCTGGTCTCAGCAGACGTTTAATTATCAGGGCAAATGCCTGCAGTGGATCAATGACCAGTATCAGGCGCTAACAGGGACTGATAAGGCGCGCGTGGATTCCATGCTCGCAGGCACTGGTTGCGAGCAGATTATTCTTCAGGTCTGATTTATGCCTTTCTGGTTTTTAGGGACAGCACCAACATAATGCAGGCAATAACCAGCAGCGGCAGATTGCCAACAGCCCCCGGTGGCACATGTTCGTAATAGGGCGCTGATAATGGATGCATGGTGCCGGCGGCCATACGCATAGGTACTTCTATCACCAGAGTAAGCCATAGCAGTGGCAGTAGATTGCGATAGCGCCACATGCAGATATAAAAAATAAACAGTGTTATCAGCTGAGCTGATCCCCAGAGTGAGGCAAACAGATAGATCACATTATTAGGGTCGGGAGCGCCCTGAGTAAAAGGGAAGATAATAATCGAAGCTATGCTGTTAATGCCGCCATCTTCAGCGAGGAAATGCATAAGGCTGCGAAAGGTATAGAGGGCCATCAGCAGATAAAATCCGTACTGGGCAATCGGGCTGCCTCGATAATTATTGTTGGCCTGCTTGGGGAAAAGCTTTTCAATAAGATTCATGTTGCCGCCTTATGATGTTTTTTATTAGCTTAATAAATTAACAGTATCTATGCCAGTTTATTTTGGGTGATTAAACTGTTAGATTGCGAAGCTTTAGATAACAACAATAATGTTAGGAGCTGGCTATGGCTAAGCAATTTAAAGAGCAGGGTGGAGCAGCCACCATGGATCCCAGTGATGCCTTTAGATGGTTATCTTCAAAGGTTATGACCAGAATTATCAGCCCCCAAAGGCTGATTGACCGGCGACAAAAACTGGAAAAGCAGCGCAGGGCCAGCGCAGGTCAATATCTGGTGGAATACTTCCATCAGGTAGAAGATGGCTACAGCCACCTGGCTGCTCAGGTGCTCGAGTCTTTAAGTCAGCGCTATGATATTGAGTTGCGCTGCCATCTGGTTAGCGGTCCCTCAGGCAAAAACTCTGTTGAGCCTGAGCTATTAATTCGCCTATCCCAATACGATGCGTCTTTTATCGCACCCCATTATGGCTTGGAAGCACCAGGAGACGGCCCCGACTCTGAGGCCATTCAGCAGGCGCAATCGATCCTGGCGGCTATGCTGCTCGAACCATCTCTAGCTGCGGATATTCCCCATCTGATCAGCAGGGTTAGCGCTGCGCTCTGGTCTGGTGATAATGGGGCGCTGGATATTCTGGCTCAGCAGCATGGCTGCGCCTCGGCTGAGCAGCGACAGCAATGTATTGAGGCAGGCAATGCCCGGCGCACAGAGTTAAAGCATTATTCAGGTGCCATGTTTCACTGCGCTGAGGAATGGTATTGGGGAATTGATCGGCTGCACTATTTAGAGGCTCGATTGGCAGAAGCCGGTGCAGATAAGCATCCAGATCAGCCTATGCTAGTGCCGCGGTTTGCCGTAGAGCCCGGCAAGCATCGAGACAGTGGCAGCCTGACATTAGAAATCTACCCCTCGCTGCGCAGTCCCTATACTGCGGTGGTGTTTGATCAGACCCTAAAGCTGGCTGAGAGCACTGGCGTCAAGCTGGTGGTGCGCCCTGTATTACCCATGGTGATGCGTGGAGTTCCCGCCACCAGAGAAAAAGGTGTGTATATTTTTAAGGATACTGCTCGCGAGGCGCGAAGTGCAGGTGTCCCCTTTGGTAATTTTTATGACCCTATAGGCAACCCGGTACGCAACTGTTATTCGCTGTATCCCTGGGCCTGTGAGCAGGGGCGGGGCAATCAGTTAATTTCCAGCTTCCTAAGCTGCGCCTTCGCTGAGGGAGTCAATACCAACAACCCTCGTGGTCTCAGAAAGGTTGTAGAGAAAGCGGGCCTTGACTGGTCTGTGGCTAAAACTTTGGTAGGCCAGTCGGGCTGGGAAGAGATTCTGGAGAGTAATCGTCTGGCTATGTATGAGGCCGGCCTCTGGGGTGTGCCCAGTTTTCGCCTGCTTAATCAGCAGGGCGAGCCGGTACTGGCTCTCTGGGGTCAGGACAGGCTATGGTTGGTGGCGCGAGAAATCGAGCGACAGCTGTCACTGGATTCAGCGTCTTAACAGGATATTTTTATGGCCTCAAAACCCACAGATCACAGTAGCATTGACGGCTTTTTGCAGCGAGTAGAGGAGTCTCTCGATGGTAATCGCTCTGCCGATGTCGAAAAGCGCCATGGCAAAGGTTATCGCACAGCTCGGGAGAATCTTGATCACCTGGTAGATCAGGGTAGCTTTGTAGAGTATGGGCAGTTTGCGGTTGCTGCCCAGCGCAGTCGTCGCAGTGCTGAAGAGCTAAAATCCAAAACTGCTGCCGATGGTGTGATAACCGGGTTGGCCAGAATTAATACCGATCTGTTTGGGACTGAGGGGTCTCAGGCGGCGGTAATTATCAATGATTATATGAGTCTTGCTGGTACCCAGGGGTTTTTCCACCATGCCAAGATAGATCGAATGTTAGAGGTGGCGACCGAGCGATCACTGCCGGTGGTGATGTATACCGAGGGTGGCGGTGGCCGCCCCGGGGATACAGATGTCAGTACTCAGATTGCAGGTCTTAATATCACCACCTGGCTAGTCTGGAGTCAGCTGGCGGGAGTGGTACCAAGAATTGCGGTGAATAATGGCTACTGCTTTGCCGGCAATGCGGCACTTTATGGCGGCGCAGATATCTGCATTGCCACCCAGTCATCCTACATAGGTATGGCGGGCCCAGCGATGATCGAAGGGGGCGGCTTGGGTACCTTCTCGCCCACCGAAATTGGCCCGGTGGAGGTCAATAGTAAAAATGGCGTGATTGATATTGTGGCTGCCGACGAAATTGAAGCCACAGCTCTAGCCAAACAGGTTTTGGGTTATTTTCAGGGGCCTCTGAGCAACTGGATTGCCGAGGATCAGACAGCGCTGCAAAGCTTGATGCCCGATGATCGTCGCTACACCTATGACGTTAGAAAGCTAATAAATGTGCTAGCCGACAGGGGTAGCTTTCTGGAATTACAGCAAGACTATGGCAAAACGATTGTTACAGGGTTTATGCGTATCGAAGGGCATCCTGTGGGTTTGATCGCCAATGATAATCGCGTATTGGGCGGCGCCGTGGATGCGGTTTCGGCGGCCAAGGCCGCGCAGTTTTTAAATCTCTGCAGCAGCTTTTCTCTGCCCGTTGTCAGCCTCTGTGATACCCCGGGTTTTATGGTGGGGCCGGACAGTGAAGCTGAAGGGGCCGCTCGCAAAATGGCTGAGCTATTTACCGCAGGCGCCAATCTCAAGTCGCCGCTGGTATGTATTTTTGTGCGCAAGGCCTACGGTCTGGGCGCTATGGCTATGGCCGGCAGTTCCTTTGTCAAGCCGGTCTACAGTGCCGCCTGGCCAATGGGTGAATTTGGAGGCATGGGTCTTGAAGGTGCGGTGAAACTGGGCTTTAAAAAAGAGCTGGAAGAGCTTGAAGGCGAGGCGCGAGAAGCTCTATTCAACAAGCTGGTTGCCAAGATGTACGAGGGTGGAAAGGCAGCAGAAGCTGCAGCATTTTTGGAGATCGATGGGGTGATTAATCCCATGGATACCAGAGCCGTGATTATCAATAGTATTGGATTAAATTAATAATAACAGGAGGCCATTATGGCGCTGGGAGTACTGGCAACAATCCTCATTCAAGAAGGTAAAAACGAAGAATTTGAAACCCTGTTTAAGGGCCTGACAGAAAAGGTATTGGCCAATGAGAAAGGCACCCTGCTCTATGCATTGCACCGCAGTAAGTCCAACCCTCAGGAATATGTGGTGATGGAACAGTATCGCAGTGCCGCAGATATCGATGCTCATGGCAAGACGGATTACTTTCTTGAGGCCCAGAAGATGATGGGCGGGCTGGTATCTGCTGCGCCGGTTATTCAAGTTCTGGATGTGGTATAAATCCTGCTATCAAACGTCAAATAATAGGAAAATAATAATGAATAAAATTCTTAAAATTGTGGTGGCCTTACTGGCCTTGGTTTTTGCTTCGATGGGCCTGCGCTGGCTGGTGGCACCGGAAGGGGTTGCTGCTCAGCTTGGTATGACATTAATGGAGGGGCTGGGTCTTAGCTCGCAAATTGGTGATCTGGGTGCCTTTTTCTTATCTCTGGCGATTTTTATCCTGCTGGCGCTGACCACCGGTCGCCGCTTCTGGTACTACCCGCCAATTATTCTACTGGGGCTGACATCCATTATCCGCACTATGGCATGGATGTTTCACGATGCCAGTCTGGCGGTGGATATGATTGCTGTGGAAATTATTGCCTGTGTTGTTTTGTATCTGGGTTCTACCCGGTTAGCTGACGAGGACTGATGGTGGGTTTTAGCTTGGGTCGGTGTCTTGCACCCGCCACTTTATTGCTGTTGACGCTAGGTCAGTCTGTACTGGTAAAAGCTCAAGAGAGTCCCAATATTGTCCTGATTCTGGCCGATGATTTGGGTTTTACCGATCTGGCTTCCTACGGCAGTGAAATACATACGCCGAGTATTTCGGCGTTGGCAGAGCGGGGCCTTAGCTTTACCAATTACCATACCAGCGCCAACTGCGCGCCATCCCGGGCTATGTTGTTAACTGGTGTGGATAGCCATCGCTCCGGCGTGCCCAATATCCCGGAAATGATCCCGCCAGAGCAGTCCCGGCACAGCCATTATTCCGGAACCCTGAATCATAAGGTAGTGACTGTGGCGACTCTGCTACAGGACGCTGGTTATCACACCTATATGGCAGGCAAATGGCATCTGGGTCAAACCCCGGATCAGCTACCCAGTGCGCGCGGCTTCGAGCGCACAGTGGCGCTGGGAGATTCTGGCGCTGATAACTGGGAGCAGAAACCCTATCTGCCCATCTATAAAAAAGCTAACTGGTATGCTGACGGCAAAGAGTACCAACTACCCGAGGACTTCTATTCATCGCGCTTTTTGGTGGATAAAACCATCGAATTTATCGACAGCAACCAGGGCGATGGCCAGCCTTTTTTTGCCTATGTGCCCTTCCAGGCGGTGCATATTCCGGTGCAGGCCCCACAGGACTATATTGATCGCTATATGGGGGTCTACGATCAGGGCTGGACAGCCCTGCGCACAGAGCGACTGGCGCGCGCTATTGAGTTGGGAATAGTGCCGGCGGATAGTGCGATGGTCAGCATGGCCAGCACGCCGGACTGGGAAGCACTATCTGCTGATGAGCAGGCCTATGAGGCCAAGCGTATGGCGGTTTATGGCGCCATGATTGAGGCGATGGATCATCATATTGGCCGGCTGATGAAGCACTTAAAAGCCATAGGCCAATACGACAATACAGTGTTTATTTTTTCCTCGGACAATGGCGCTGAAGCCATGGGCCAGCCGGTACAAAACTCCTGGTCTAATCGGCGAGGGCTGGCGTCTCAGGGTTATTCGGTGGATTATGAAACACTGGGATTAAAAGGTAGCTTTAACGCGATCAACCCCGGCTTTACCAGTGCTGCCGCATCGCCTCTGGCCTATTACAAATTCTATCTGGGTGAGGGGGGTATGCGGGTGCCTATGATTATCGCCGGCGCGGGTATAGAGGCTAAAGGTAGGCTGAGCAATGCCTTTGCCTTTGTCACCGATATCACGCCAACTATTTTAGCCCTGACCGGTGTTAAGCCTGCGCCCCCTCGCTATGGCGGTCGCCTAGTAGAGCCCATTATTGGGCGCAGTCTGGTGCCGTTGGTGGATGGTAGTAGTGAGGCGGTTTATGGCGACGAGGATGCGGTTGGCCATGAACTGGTTGGCCATGGCGCGCTGTTTATGGGTGAGTATAAAATTGTCTTTAACCGTGATGCTCAGGGAGATAGCCAGTGGCGTCTATTTAATATTGTTGCGGATCCGGGCGAGACAGATGATCTCAGTGGGGAAAACCCCGCTCAGTTTCAGCTTATGCTGAGCCGCTATCAGCAATATCTAGCGGAGAATAATGTACTGCCGATGCCGGCGGGCTACAGTTTTCGGTCGCAGATTATCTACAACGCACTGCACAATGTCTTTCGAGACAATATCCTGATTGGTATTCTAATGTTTTTGCTTTTGCTGCCATTTGTGGTGGTTTATCGCAGCAAATCAAAAAGCTAATAACGCTTATTCGACGAGTACAGCTCTATGCCCCATGCTCTCTACGCCTTGCCCCATTCCTTATATTCAGGTCGGGTCCGCTCCTACCTGATTAAAAACAACATTCCCTTCCAGGAGTTTTCCTGTGGGCATGAAAGTTTTAAAGCGGAGATTGTGCCCGAGGCCAAGCTGGCTACCATTCCGGTACTTCGCACCGAAGAGGGGCAGGTGATTCGCGATGGCGCCGCTATTATTGAGTATTTCGAAGCAGCTAATGGTCGCCCCTGTCTGCCGGCAACCCCTAAGCAGCGAATAGTTAGTGGGCTTTTTGATCTTATTGGTGCGGAGGGCCTGCTGCGTCCTGCCATGCATTACCGCTGGAATTTTCCCGAGGAGAATCTGTCTTTTTTGCACTACCATTTTTTCCATGCCCAACGCGCCCATCCAGAGCGGGAGACTAAAACCCAATATATGATGGATAAGATGCGCCATGCCGCCATCATCTTTGGGGTGACTGATGAAAGTCGAGATTTGGTAGAGACTCTGTATATGGAGTTTTTACTGGCTTTGGATAAACATTTTGAACAATTCCCCTATCTGTTGGGCTGGAAACCCTGCATCGGTGACTTTGGTCTGCTGGCACCGCTGTTTGCCCATCTGGGTCGCGACCCCAAGCCTATGCAAATAATGCAGCAACAGGCGGTGCATGTTTATCGCTGGGTAGAGCGGATGAATCGCACTTACCAGGATGCTTCTGAGCACTATAATGCCGGCTCTGGTTTTTTGGCAGATGATGAGATTCCGGAGACCCTGTTGGAGGTGCTGCGTGTTGTGGCGCAAGATTTGTTGCCGGAAACCAAAGCAGCTGCCCAATCAATCAATCAATGGCTAGCCAATAATCCGGTGGGCAGTGGCCACAGGGCGGCCCGATATCTGGGGCAGAATGATGGCAAAGCGAGTTTTGTGGTGCGTGGGCAGAGTTTTGAGACGGGCGCTCAGCCCTATAGATTTTTCGAGCTTCAGATTATTCAGGATGCCTATAGGGCTTACGGCAAAGATCACTGTGCTGATATTGATGCCATGTTGCAGTCCTGTGGCCTTCACGAACTCATGCAAATTAGACTGAGTCGTCGGTTGGAACAGCGAGATAATCTGGAAGTCTGGGCCTAGCTGAATAAGGGCTAAAAGCTTTGCTTGCCGTCTATCTCGCAACTCCATAGTCATTATTGTTTAAGGCATATTGGAGGTTGCTGGGTTACTATCAATTTTTATTGAATTACCCTTAATTAGGCGTTGATTGTGCATTCCAAACTAGCATAATTAATGCCAATATATTTTGATTATAAAAACACTATCTCAAGAGGAAAAGTTATGGTTGCGCTAACATCTATGGTTGATTACAACGTCGAAGAGGGCGTTGCTGTATTAACGCTCAATAACCCCCCGGTAAATGCGCTAAGTCAGGGCGTTCGACAGGGGCTGAAAGAGGGTGTTGAGAAAGCCTTAGCCGATGACAGTGCCCAGGCAATACTGATTTTCTGCGAAGGCCGCACCTTCATTGCCGGTGCTGATATCTCCGAGTTTTCCTCTGGTCCTATGGAGCCTAACTTCCATGCGGTGCTGTCAACCATGGATGCCTCTCCAAAACCCATTGTCGCTGCAATCCATGGCACTGCGCTTGGTGGTGGTCTCGAGACCGCACTCTGCTGTAATTATCGGGTTGCGCTGGGCAGTGCCAAGTTTGGTCTGCCCGAAGTGAATCTGGGGCTGTTGCCTGGTGCCGGTGGTACTCAGCGTCTGCCTCGTGTTGTTGGCGTAGAAAAGGCCCTGGCCATGGTCACCTCTGGTGTTCCGATTGGTGCTGCTGAAGCACTTCAATTAGGTCTGGTCGACCAGCTGGTTGAGGGAGATTTGCGTGCTGAGGCAATGGCCTTTGCCAAACAGAAAGCAGCACAGGGCGGCTCTCACCCGCGGGTGCGCGACAAAGATGACATGCTTCAAAGCGCGAAAGATAATCCAGAAGTTTTTGCCGCTACGCGCAAGATGCTGGCCCGCAAGACTCGCGGCTTTTTGGCTCCGGAATATAATATTCGCTGTATTGAGGCGGCGGTTAACCAGCCCTTTGATGAGGGTTTGAAAACCGAGGGCAAACTCTTTGCCGAGTTGATGACGGGCCCTCAGTCCCAGGCCCAACAGTATTTCTTTTTCTCTGAGCGCCAGGCTGGCAAGGTGCCGGGACTGGCCGAAGATGCCAAAGAGCTGCCGATCGCCAAGGTGGGTGTAATAGGTGGTGGTCTGATGGGCGGTGGTATCTCCATGAACTTCGCCAATGTCGGCGTGCCCGTGACCATTGTGGAAACCAGTCAGGAAGCCCTGGATCGCGGTCTGGGTACTATTCGTAAAAACTATGAAAACACTGCGCGCAAAGGTCGTCTGACCGAAGAGGCCGTGGAGCAGCGCTGTGGCCTGATTCAGGGGACTCTGGACATGGCCGATCTGGCTGACTGCGATTTGATTATCGAAGCTGTGTTTGAAAATATGGCGGTCAAAAAAGATATCTTTACTCGCCTCGATGGCATTGCCAAACAGGGGGCTATTCTGGCCTCTAACACCTCGGCACTGGATCTCAATGAAATCGCCTCTGTGACCAGCAGACCTGAATCAGTGATTGGCTTGCATTTCTTCTCGCCGGCCAATGTTATGAAACTGCTGGAAGTGGTGCGTGGCGAAAAAACGTCTGACGATGTGATTAAGACCAGTATGGCGCTGGCCAAACGCATTCGCAAAGTGGCAGTGCTAGTGGGTGTTTGCCCGGGCTTTGTGGGCAACCGTATTCTATTTTCACGTCAGATTGAAGCCAGCAAACTGGCGCTCGAAGGCGCGCCGATCCAGCAGGTAGACAAAGTGCTATTTGATTTTGGTTTCCCTATGGGTGCCTTCCAGATGGGTGATCTTGCTGGTCTGGATTTGGGATGGGATAAGGATAACTCCGATCCTATGGATGTTAAGGATCGTCTCTGCGAATTGGGGCGCCGCGGTCAAAAGACCGCTGCAGGCTATTACGATTACGATGAAAAGCGCATGCCAACACCAGCTGCCGTGACTGCGGAACTGTTTGCCGAGGTAGCCGCGGCCCAGGGGATTACCCAGGGCGATATTTCCGATGAAGAGATTCTCGATCGCTGCCTGTTACCCATGATTAATGAGGGCGCAAAAATCCTCGACGAAGGTATTGCAGTGCGTGCCAGTGATATTGATGTGACCTATGTCTATGGCTATGGCTGGCCCGTCTATCGCGGCGGCCCCATGCACTATGCCAACAGCATGGGTTTGGATAGGGTACTGGCTAAAATCAAGCACTACCATGAGACCACAGGGAATGATTTTTGGGCACCCAGCCCATTGCTGGTATCACTGGCAGAGCAGGGTAAACGCTTTAAATAATCAAGAAAATAATAGGCGGGAGAGGGCAGATGAAGACGCGTATTACAGAGCTTTTGGGAATTGAACATCCGATTATTCAGGGTGGAATGCACCACGTGGGTCTGGCTGAAATGGCTGCTGCGGTGTCTAATGCGGGCGGGCTGGGTATTATTACCGGGCTGACCCAGGGTACTCCAGAAAAGCTGGCGGCGGAAATTGCTCGCTGCCAAACTATGACCGACAAGCCCTTTGGCGTTAATATAACCTTTCTCCCCTCTATGACACCTCCAGATTATCCCGGCCTGATTCAGGCTGTAATTGATGGTGGTGTAAAAATTGTTGAGACAGCGGGTAATAACCCGGCGCCCTACATGCCCGCGTTAAAGGAAGCAGGCATTAAAGTCATTCATAAATGCACGGCGGTTCGCCATGCTCTTAAAGCTGAAAAAGTGGGTTGCGATGCGGTCTCTGTAGATGGCTTTGAATGTGGCGGCCACCCTGGCGAAGATGATATTCCCAACTTTATTCTACTGCCCAGAGCCGCTGATGAGTTGACCATTCCCTTTGTATCGTCTGGCGGTATGGCCGATGCTCGCAGTCTGGTGGCCTCTCTGGCTATGGGTGCTGAGGGTATGAATATGGGCACCCGTTTTATCGCCACCAAAGAAGCGCCAGTCCATGACAATGTAAAAGCAGCGATTCTGGCGGCTAGCGAGTTGGATACCCGTCTGGTAATGCGCCCCTTGCGCAATACTGAGCGGGTGCTCAATAACTCTGCGGTAGAGCGTCTGCTGGAAAAAGAAAAGGCTCTGGGGGCAGATATTAAAATTGAGGATATTCTCCCTGAAGTGGCTGGCGTATACCCGAGAATCATGAAAGAGGGCGAGATGGATGCCGGTGCCTGGTCCTGTGGTATGGTGGCTGGATTGATCAACGATGTGCCAACGGTGCAGGAGTTGATGGACCGCATTATGTCCGAGGCTGACAGTCTCATTAAACAGCGTTTAGCTGGTCTTTAATCAGCCTGAAATAACCATAATTAAAAATAAGAAGGACTTATGTCTGCAGTAGATACCTTAGATGAAGCTCTCCTGGCCAGCTATTTAGAGGCTAATATTGAAGAGTTTAAAGGCCCTTTAACCGCCAGCAAATTTGCCGGTGGTCAGTCGAACCCCACCTTTAAAATTGATGCTGCCTCTGGCTCCTATGTGCTGCGCCGTCAGCCTCCGGGCAAGTTGTTAAAGTCTGCTCATGCGGTAGATCGCGAGTATAGGGTGCTGGCGGCACTGGCCGATACTGATGTGCCTGTAGCCAAGGTCTATCATCTCTGTGAAGACCCGGAAGTCATTGGTTCGATGTTTTATATTATGGAATTCTGTGATGGCAATGTGCACTGGGCATCCTCTCTGGACGATATCTCCAGCAATCAGCTGCGCGCTAAAATGTATGATGAAATGAGCCGGGTTATGGCGGCCATTCACTCGGTGGATCTGGAGAAAGTCGGGCTCAGTGACTATGGTCGTCCGGGTAATTATTTCCAGCGTCAGTACGATCGCTGGTCTGCTCAGTACAAAGCTTCCGAGTTAAAACCGATCCCGGAAATGGATCAGGTGATCGAGTGGCTGGGTCAAAATATTCCTGAGGACGATGGCAGGGTGTCGCTGGTTCATGGCGACTACCGCCTGGATAATCTGATGTTTAGCTCAGACAATCAGCAAGTGATAGCTGTATTGGATTGGGAGCTATCTACCCTGGGTCACCCCTTTGCGGATCTGGCCTACCAATGTATGGGTATGCGCCTGCCGTCGGGTAATGGGCCTGGGGCTTCCTCAGGGTTGCTGGGTATAGACATTGGAGAGCTGGGTATCCCCAGCGAAAAAGAGTATATCGCCAGTTACTGCCAGCGCATGGGCATAGAGCGGCTGGATAACTGGAATTTCTACCTGGCCTTTAGCTTTTTCCGGCTGGCGGCAATTGCTCAGGGTGTAGCTAAACGCGCCGCCGATGGCAATGCCTCGAGCAAAGCTGCGGCTGGTATTGCCACTATGGTGCAGCCTATTGCTACCAATGCACTGGCAATTATCAACGAACAGTAAGGGTAGGCTGTATTAGCAAAGCGGTTTGCCGGGAGCGCGGTGAGCTGGTGTCGGAGTCGAAGGCTCTTTGCTAGCTGAAGGCTCTTTGTTGGCTAGAGGCTCTTTGTTGGCTAGAGGCTCTTTGTTGGCTGAAGGCTCTTTTCTAGCTGAAGGCTCTTTTCTAGCTGAAGGCTCTTTTCTAGCTGAAGGCTCTTTCCTTAGCCCAAGGCTCCCGCATCTTTGGCGGCCTGGATAGCGGTCTGGTCCATGCCTAGCTCTTCTAATACTTGCTGGTTGTGCTGTCCCAGCAGGGCACCTATGGCATCGTATCTGGGCGTCGATTTTGAGAATTTTATAGGGCTGCCAATTTGCTGCTGAACTCCATCCTCGTGGGTCTTTAAGTCGACAATCAGATCTCTGGCGGCAATATGCTCGCTGGCGCAGGCTTCGGCAAAGCTGAGAACTGGTTCTACACAGCAGTCTTTATCTTTAAATATCTCTACCCAATCAGCCAGAGGCTTCTGCTCGATAATGGCAGCTATTTTTTGCCGCAGTTTAGTCTGGGCATCTGCATCCATGGGGTTAGCTAACTCCAGTAATGAGCTGTCACCCAGGGTGGCGCAGAGCTGCTGAAAAAACTGCGGTTCCAGGCTGCCAATACTGAGGTAACGGTCGTCAGCAGTGCGGTAGTAATCATAGAAACTGCCACCATTGAGATTGGTGCCCCCAGACAGAGGTTCTGTATCTGCGGCTAGATAGCCAGAGCCAAATAGACTGTTCATGGCGAACATAGAATCAGTCATGCTGATGTCTACATGTTGGCCCTCGCCAGTTATAGACCGCTGATTAACTGCCGCCAAAATACCTATAACCCCATGTAGGGAGCCTCCCGCAAGGTCGGCAACAGGCATACCCATAATGGGCGTTCGCTCACCCTGGCGACCGGAATAGCCATTGAGACCGGACAGGGAAAGATAGTTGTTGTCATGGCCGGCGCGATCGCGATAGGGGCCAGTTTGGCCATAGCCGGTAATCGAGCAGTAGATAATGCCGGGGTTGATTTCACTGAGGTGCTTGTAGCCCAGGCCAAAACGCTCCATGACGCCGGGACGAAACTGTTCAATCACAATATCGTAGTCCGCGACCAGTTTTTTGGCGATAGCTACCGCTTCTGGCTTTTTAAGGTCTAGCCCGATAGAGCGCTTATTGCGATTTAAAAGCCCATGGCCTGTCGAGGTGCCATCGGCATAGGGGCCCATGGCGCGTACCATATCAGGGCGAGTTGGGGATTCTACCCGCAACACGTCAGCTCCCATATCGGCCAGCATCATGGTGGCAAATGGACCGGGAACCAGGGTGGTGAAGTCAAGTATTTTTAAGTTTTCTAAAGGACGCATAATAGTTATTTTTTTGTCATGATAAATTCTTAAACAGCCAGAGTATAAGGCCTAGGGAAGATTGGAGATATACAAAATCACAAAAATTCTCTACTATTGCGCCCCTATTATTGGATCTGGAAGCGAGCTATGGCAGAGCAAAAAGCCACCAATGTGCACTGGCATCATGGTGAGATTACCCGAGCAGACCGCCATAGGCTATTGGGCCAAAAAGGCGCTACTCTTTGGTTTACTGGGCTATCGGGTAGTGGAAAGAGTACCGTCGCCGTCGCTCTTGAGCAGGCTCTGTACGAGCGCAACAAGCTGACCTACAGATTAGATGGCGACAATGTGCGCCTGGGTATTAATAAAAACCTGGGCTTCAGCGCTGAAGATCGCACCGAGAATATCCGCCGTATTGGCGAGATCGCCAAATTATTTGTCGACTCTGGGGTTATAGCGCTGTCTAGTTTTATTAGCCCCTACAGAGCTGATCGCGACCGTGTTCGCGAGCTGCATGCCGATGCTGATTACGCCTTTATTGAAATTTTTGTCGACTGTTCTCTGGCCGAAGCTGAGGCCAGGGACCCCAAGGGTCTGTACAAAAAAGCGCGTGCCGGAGAAATTAAAAACTTTACCGGAATTGATGACCCCTACGAAGCGCCCGAGGCACCTGAAATCCATCTGCGCACAGACCAGATGAGTCTGCAGCAGGAAGTAGAGATTATTATCGACTATCTTCAGCAACAGGGCTTTATTGCTGCCGCATAGCACCGCACCGGAACATGCAAAGCCCCTATCTTTTTAATTCAAATCCAATGGAGAAATTGTTTTGATCAAGCCCCACGGCTCAGAAACCCTCAATAGTCTTTTAATCACTGATAATGACCAGCTGCAACAGTTACTCGCTGAAGCAGAATCTCTGCCCTCAATTATTCTTAACTCTGCGGCTGCCGC
This sequence comes from uncultured Porticoccaceae bacterium, assembly GCA_965656965.1. Classification (GTDB taxonomy): domain Bacteria; phylum Pseudomonadota; class Gammaproteobacteria; order Pseudomonadales; family Porticoccaceae; genus HTCC2207. The sequence goes on along the minus strand of CBFHMK010000006.1, from coordinate 54,446 downwards.
CAATGCGGTAATGATGGGAGCCGGATATTTTAATCCGCTGACTGGCTACATGAACCTGGCTGACTCGCTGAGTGTTGCTGAGAACCTCCACACCGAAGGCGGTCTTTTTTGGCCAGTGCCTGTGGTCAATCTGGTGCAGGATATTGCCGCAATTGAGGGCGCTAGCCGCATTGCTCTGCGCGATCCGAATACGGATGGCAACCCGGTTATGGCGATTATGGATGTTGCAGCGATTGAAACGGTGACTGAGGCCCAGATTGCCACGATGGCAGAGCAGATCTTTGCCACATTGGATCCACAACACCCTGGTGTAGCTACATTTACCAATCTCGGGCACCAGATGATTTCCGGCGATATTCAGGTGCTAAGTCTGAGTTACTTCCAGGCTGATTTCCCGGATACCTTTAGAACAGCAGGCGAGATTCGCGATGAGATTGCCCAGCGCGGCTGGCAGAAGGTAGTAGCTTTCCAGACCCGCAATCCAATGCATAGAGCCCATGAAGAGCTGTGCCATATGGCGATGGAGCGACTGGGAGCTGATGGCGTTGTGGTGCATATGCTGCTGGGTAAATTAAAGCAGGGTGATATACCAGCTTCAGTGCGCGATGACTGTATCCGCAAGATGGTTGAGCTGTATTTCCCCGCTAACTCTGTAATGGTAACTGGCTATGGCTTTGATATGCTCTATGCTGGCCCCAGAGAAGCAGTATTGCACGCCGTTTTCCGCCAGAATATGGGCTGTACCCATCTGATTGTGGGTCGCGACCATGCGGGTGTAGGAGACTATTACGGTGCCTTTGATGCCCAGACTATTTTTGCTGACAGGGTGCCCGCTGAGGCATTGGAAATTGAGATATTTAATGCTGATCACACTGCATTCTCGAAAAAACTGGGTCGCGTAGTGATGATGAATGAAGCCGAAGACCATACCAAAGATGATTTTATTCTGCTGTCTGGCACCAGGGTACGGCAGATGCTTGGCGATGGTATTGCGCCGCCGCCGGAGTTTTCGCGACCGGAAGTAGCGAAGATATTGATGGATTACTATCAGCTAGAGAATGCTTAGGCATAATAGCCATGACTAATTACGATATCTTTAATGGCGACGCCGATGGTATATGCGCTCTATTGCAGTTGCGTCTGGCTGAGCCCAGAGAAGCGCAGCTGGTCACAGGGGTAAAGCGCGATATTAATTTGCTAAGGCGGGTAGAAGCAGAGGCGGGGGACCGGATTACGGTTCTCGATATCTCCATGGATAAAAATCGCGACGATTTGCATCGAGTGCTCAATGCCGGGGCTGAAGTTTTCTATGTGGACCATCATTTTGCTGGCGAAGTGCCTGCGTCAGCCTCCCTGAGGTCCATGATTAATGAAGCCCCAGATGTCTGCACCAGCCTGCTGATCAATCATTATTTGCGCGGTGCCCATCTGGCCTGGGGCATTGTCGGTACCTTTGGGGATAACCTTAAGAGAAGTGCCGAGGGCATGGCGAAAAACACTGATCTAAACGCGGAACAGTTGCAGCTGTTGGAACATCTGGGCATCTATATTAATTACAATGGCTATGGTTCTGAGCTGGCTGATCTACATTTTGATCCCGCGGATCTTTATCTCCTGGCTTCTGAGTACGCCAATCCTGTGGATTTTATCGACGATGGGGCAGAACACTTTCAGCGTCTGGAGACTGGCTATCATCAGGATTTAAGTGCAGCTCAGACCGTACAGCCAATGACCGCCAATAGCGCTGTTGCGGTATTTGAATTGCCCGATGTACCCTGGGCACGCCGCGTAAGCGGTGTCTACAGCAATGACCTGACCAATCAGTACCCCGATCGCGCCCATGCAGTATTGACCGCCAAAGCCAATGGTCACTATCTGGTCAGCGTACGCGCACCATTAAACAATAAGCAGGGGGCTTCGACTCTCTGTCGCCAATTTCCCACTGGTGGTGGCCGCGAAGCCGCTGCTGGTATTAATGATCTGCCTGCTGATATGCTGCCCCAGTTTATTGACGCTTTAAGGCAGGCCTATTTATGAATGCTTCCGCTACAGATCGCCCGTTCTCGATTCTCGGGATTCAGCAGATTGCCGTAGGCGGCGCAGACAAGCAAAAACTGCGTAGCTTTTGGGTGGATCTGCTGGGGCTGAGTTATAGAGATACCTTTGTCAGTGAAGCTGAGAATGTCGACGAGGATATCTGCGAGATGGGTGCCGGAGACTTTGTGGTAGAGGTGGATCTAATGCAGCCTCTGGATACTGATAGAAAGCCACGGGTCGATGTTCCGGCCCTGAACCATGTCGGCCTCTGGGTAGACAATCTGGCCCTGGCGGTGACCTGGCTATCAGAGCAGGGCCTGCGCTTTACACCGGGCGGCATTCGCAAAGGAGCTGCTGGATACGATGTCTGTTTTGTCCATCCAAAAGGCAATGGGCAGTTCCCACTGAGCTCTCAGGGTGTGCTGGTTGAGCTGGTGCAGGCGCCAGATTCGGTGATCAACGCCTACAAAGTACTTTCTGAAGCCTAAAATCGCGTAAATTCAATGGTTTAGGGTGCAATTCCCATGGCTTTTCTGTAAGCTGCGCGCCATTCTGGACCATCTCACGAATCCTATTCATATTTGCCACTCAGGTCCAAAGTCGGCATTAATTTTTAGCACCATTATAAAAGACGATTTTATGACCTTTGATGAACTGGGCCTATCTGCTCCTATTCTTAAAGCTATTGCCACGCAAGGCTATAGCGAACCTTCACCGATTCAAGCCAAAGCCATTCCCGCTGTATTAGCGGGCCATGATGTTATGGCCGCCGCGCAGACTGGTACAGGTAAAACCGCCGGCTTTACGCTGCCAATTCTGGAGCGTCTCTCTAAGGGGCGTCGTGCTGGTGCCAATCAGGCCCGCACATTGATTCTTACCCCGACCCGCGAGCTAGCAGCTCAGGTTGGGGAGAGTGTCGCCCTGTATGGCAAGCATCTTAATTTAAGTTCTGCCGTGGTATTTGGCGGCGTCAAAATTAACCCTCAGATGATGAAATTGCGTCGCGGCGTAGACATTTTGGTGGCCACGCCCGGGCGACTAATGGATCTGCACAGCCAGAACGCTGTGAAATTTGATCATCTTGAAGTACTGGTGCTGGATGAAGCAGACCGTATGCTGGATATGGGTTTTATCCATGATATCAAGCGTATTATTGGTCTGTTGCCAAGGCGCCGTCAGAATCTGATGTTCTCAGCGACCTTCTCTGATGATATTCGCGCTCTGGCCAAAGGGTTGGTGCGCAATCCCATAGAAATTTCTGTGAGCCCTCGCAATGCGGCGGCGCCCTCGGTTGAGCAATGGATTTGCCCGGTGGACAAGAAGCAGAAAGGTCCATTACTTATCCACCTAATCAAAGATGGTGGCTGGGATCAGGCGTTAGTCTTTACCAAAACCAAACATGGCGCCAATAAGCTGACCAAGCAGTTGGATGCCGCAGGCATTACGGCAGCCGCGATCCATGGTAACAAGAGCCAGGGTGCTCGCACCCGCGCATTGGCCGACTTTAAGGCCGGCGAGATACGTATTTTGGTGGCCACGGATATCGCTGCGCGCGGCCTGGATATTGAGCAGTTACCCCAGGTGGTTAACTTTGATCTGCCCAATGTCTCTGAGGACTATGTTCACCGTATTGGCCGCACTGGTCGAGCGGGATCAACCGGCCAGGCGATTTCGCTGGTCAGTGCCGATGAGGTAGATCTGCTGTCTGATATTGAGCGTCTGACTCAAAAGCTGCTGGAGCGCAGAGAGATTGACGGCTTTGAGCCAGATCAGAATCTGCCAGAGACCACATTAAACAAGCCGGTGCGCCGCATGAAGCCGCGCAAGCCGTTGAAAAGCGAAAATAACACCAGCGATAACAGTCGTCATAACAATAAGTCCAGTCGATCCAAGCAGCGCTCGGTCTATGGTCACGGCCCCAAACCTGGCAGTAAGTTAAAGTCCGGTGGTCGCAACCAGACCAGTAAACCAGCACAGCGCTCGGAAGGGGATTCCCAGACACGCAGCGATGCTCGCCCAGCGTCCGGGAATAGCTCAGCCCCGAGAAAACCCTCAGGTAATTCTCCCTATGGCAGTGGTGGTGGCAGAAATGCTAGTGGCCGCAACCGTCCCTCTGGAGGCAATTCCAACCGCAGTTCCGGGCGCAGATAGAGCGCGCCCAGAATCTGTAATGGCCATGTCACGGGCCCACTTTATTCTGTCTTGATTAAATCTCAGTCACCACTAAGAGAACCCTGTTAATGTTTGAGCTCCACTTCAATAAAGTTGCTACCTTAAAAAATGATGTACTTTCCGGCCTCACTGTCGCCCTGGCACTGGTGCCAGAGGCTGTGGCCTTTGCCTTTGTCGCGGGCGTGGATCCCTTGGTGGGGCTGTATGCCGCCTTTATGGTAGGTCTGATTACAGCCTGCATCGGTGGCCGTCCGGGAATGATCAGTGGTGCAACTGGTGCACTGGCGGTGGTTATGGTGTCTCTGGTGGCAGATCATGGGGTCGAATATCTATTTATTACTGTGGTGCTGATGGGCCTGCTGCAGATTACCGCTGGGGTGCTTAAGCTGGGTAAGTTTATTCGTATGGTGCCTTATCCAGTGATGCTGGGTTTTGTTAATGGCCTGGCGATAGTGATTTTTCTCGCCCAGCTAGGGCAGTTTGGCGAGGCGGGACAGCCCGGCTGGCTGGATGGTACCTTTATGCAGGGCAGTATTGTTGATGTGGCCTGGTTGCAGGGTGAGGAGCTGTACATGCTGCTGAGCCTGGTGTTGGTCACGATGATTATTATTCATTCACTGCCGCGCTTTACCAAGTCGCTGCCCTCATCTCTGGTGGCAATTTTGGTGGTGACCGGGTTGGTACTGGGGCTGGATATCAACACTAAAGTGGTGGGCGATGTGGCCTCGATCAGCGGTGGTCTGCCCAGTTTCCATATTCCCCAAGTGCCGTTTAACCTTGAAACACTGTGGATTATTTTGCCCTATGCAATTATTTTGGCGGCCATTGGCCTGATTGAATCACTGTTGACCCTGCGTTTGATTGATGAGATTACCGAGACTCGAGGTCGTGGTAACCGCGAGTGCATAGGTCAGGGTGTTGCCAATACATTTACCGGATTCTTTGGTGGTATGGGTGGTTGCGCCATGATTGGACAGAGCATGATCAATGTTAATTCTGGCGGTCGCGGCCGTATGTCTGGCATTAGCGCGGCTATCTTTTTGCTGCTATTTATTCTGGTGGCCTCGCCATTAATCGAGCAGATTCCTCTGGCGGCTCTTATTGGTGTGATGTTTATTGTGGTGATTGGCACCTTCGAATGGTCAAGCTTCCGTATTGTCGGCAAAGTGCCGCGCAGCGATGCCTTGATTCTGGTGACTGTATCTGCCGTGACTGTGGCCACTGACCTGGCGGTAGCCGTGGTGGTGGGCGTAATTATCTCGGCGCTGGTATTCGCCTGGGAGCACGCTAAGCATATTCGTATTGAGGCGCGCGAAGATCACAAGGGCTCCACTGTGTATGCGGTAACCGGGCCACTATTCTTTGGTTCAGTGACGTCATTTTTGGAACGCTTTGACCCCAAGCAGGACAACGATGATGTAGTCATCGACTTTGCGCGCTCCAGAGTGGCAGACCATTCAGGACTGGATGCGATTGATACATTGGCAGAGCGCTATGAAAATGCTGGCAAAACATTACACTTGGTGCATCTGAGTGAAGAGTGCCGCAAGCTACTCAAAAAAGCGGGCAGCCTGGTCGAGGTGAATGTGATTGAAGATCCTAAATATTTTGTTGCGGAAGACAGTCTAGCCTAATGGATTTAAAGCTCGCCATATTTAAACCCATGCTCAAACTCGCCATGGAGCGCAACGGCCATGGTGCGGCACTGGGTTTTGAGTTGACCAAAGTAGGGCGTGGAGAGGTAGAGATGACCTTCCCCTACAAAGAAGAGGTGGTGGGCAATCCAATTACCGGTGTGATTCATGGTGGCGTGATAGTGAGTCTGCTGGACACCTGTTGCGGCACGGCGGCAATTACTATGCTGGATCGCCCGGCCATTACACCCACTATGGATTTACGTCTGGATTACATGCATCCAGCTGAGCCGCATCAGCCAGTCTATGTGTCTGCCAAAGTCTATCGCAATACCTCCAATGTACTGTTCTGTCGCGGCTCTGCCTGGCAGGACGATCCAGAGAACCCTATCGCTCATTGCGTGGCCACCTTTATGAAGGTGGAGACGCCGAGTATTTCGCTGGGCAATATAGTTCGCCGTCGTTTTAATCGCCTGCTGCGCGGCGATAAAGCCTTTGAGCGGGAGGCCGATAAGTGAGCGCTCAACTCGATCAACTGCAGGCCGATCTGATTCAGGCGCGACAACTTGCCGAGCCTCAGAAAATTCTCGATATTATTCCTTACAGTAGCTTTATCGGTGCCCAGGCTAGGGTAGAGAACGATGATGTGCTGTACTGGCTGGACAGGCGCGCCTCGAATATAGGCAACCCCTCGCTGCCGGCTATCCATGGTGGCGTCATTGGTGGTTTTCTCGAGCTCTCGGCAGCTATCGAAATCCTCTATACCTTGGATGTGGGTCAGATACCTAAGGTCGTGGACTTTTCATTGGATTACCTGCGTCCCGGCCGCTACAAGACTATCTATGCCAATTGCACTGTTCTGCGTCAGGGTAAGAAATTAGTTAATGTCACTGCCAGCGCTTGGCAGGATGACCCCCAGACACCCATAGCAACAGCTCGCTGTCACTTTCTGATTTCCTAGGCAAAATTTCTATTACTGGTGCTTGAAATCACAGAGCCAGCCCCCATCTCTTAAGACAACAAAAATGTAACAGTCTACTTAGGAGATATCACGGAAATGACAGCCGAAGCTAAATCTGGAGCCGAAACTCTAGGGTTTCAAACCGAAGCAAAACAACTATTGCACCTCATGATCCACTCCCTGTATTCCAACAAGGAGATTTTTCTACGCGAGCTAATTTCAAACGCTTCTGATGCGACCGATAAGCTGCGCTTTGAAGCGCTGGAAGACTCCGCACTGTATGAAAATGATGGTGATCTTCGTATTCGTATCGCAGTAGACGAAGAGGCTAAAACTATAGAGATTTCCGACAATGGCATCGGTATGTCCAGAGATGAGGTTATTACCAACCTGGGCACCATCGCCAAGTCAGGCACCGCTGAATTTCTTAAAAATCTTACCGGTGACCAGAAGCAGGATTCACAGCTAATTGGGCAGTTTGGTGTGGGTTTCTACTCCTCATTTATCGTCGCCGATCGCGTGGTAGTTGAAACCCGTCGTGCGGGCGCGGCAGCCGACCAGGCGGTGCGCTGGAGCTGTGAAGGTGAGGCGGATTACCAGCTGGAAAATATTGAGCGCGCCGAGCGCGGTACGTCGATTACCCTGCACCTCAAAACAGAAGAGCAGGAGTTTGCCAATGACTGGCGCCTGCGCAGCATTGTTAAAAAATACTCTGATCATATTGCTATCCCAGTGCAGATGCTCAAGCCAGATATGCCCCCCATGCCCAACCAAGAGGGTACGGAAGATGAGGTTGAGGAGGCTGAAGTCGTTCCTGAGTGGGACGCGGTTAACGATGCCCAGGCACTCTGGACCAAGTCCAGAAGCGAAGTTAGTGACGAGGACTACAAAGAGTTTTATCGCCATGTTTCCCACGATTTTGCGGAACCCCTGGCTTGGAGCCATAACCGCGTAGAGGGCAAGCAAGAGTACACCAGCCTGCTGTACATTCCCGGTATGGCCCCCATGGATCTATATCAACGAGAGGCCGCACGGGGCATCAAGCTGTATATCAAGCGCACCTTTATTATGGATGACGCGGAACAGTTTATGCCGATGTACCTGCGCTTTGTAAAAGGTGTTCTAGACAGCACTGATCTGCCGCTCAATGTGTCGAGGGAAATTCTGCAGAAAACCCCTATGGTGGACAGTATCCGCGCTGCACTGACTAAGCGGGTATTGGATATGCTCGGCAAGATGGCCAACAACGAGCCAGAAAAGTACGCTACCTTCTGGGGTCAATTTGGTGCAGTCTTAAAAGAGGGTCCCAGCGAAGACAACGGCAATAAAGAAAAGATTGCCAAGCTGTTCCGTTTTGCGAGCTCAATCAGCGAGGGTGCAGAGCCCACAGTGAGCTTGAATGATTATATTGAGCGAATGAAGGAAGGGCAGGATAAGATTTACTATGTGACTGGTGATAGTCATTCTGTGATCGCCAACAGCCCTTATCTGGAAGTGTTCCGCAAGCACGGTATTGAAGTATTGCTGATGTCAGATCGCATCGACGAGTGGATGATGGGTTATCTCACCGAGTTTGATGGTAAATCATTCCAGGATGTCGCGCGGGGCGAGCTGGATCTCAGCAAAATCACTGGCGAAGAATCTAAAACCGATAGCGATACTGCAGCAAAAGATAGTCCAGATGATGAAGAGCATGGCGAATTGCTAACTCGAATCAAGTCGCTTCTGGAGGATAAGGTGGAAGAGGTGCGTAGCACCAGCCGTCTCACTAGCTCTCCGGCCTGTCTGGTTGTAGGTGACAATGATATGGGTGAGCAGATGCGCAAGATCATGCAGGCGGCGGGTCAGGCCGTGCCAGAGTCCAAGCCAATTCTTGAGATTAATATGCAGCATCCGCTGGTCGCCAAATTGCGAGGGGAGTCCGACGAAGAGGGTGCCAAGCGCCTCGCCAGAGTGTTGTTTGACCAGGCAGCACTGTCTGCAGGTCGGCCGTTGGAAAATCCTGCCGAATTTGTGCAGGAGCTCAATCGTCTGATGTTTGACTAACCACGGCTTCACCAGATAAAAAGCGCTCTTTTGGGGGCGCTTTTTGTTTTTACCCCGCTATAATGCTGCAGCTAGAGTAAGTCGTCTGTTTGGAGCATGGTTCTGGTGACAGAGAATAAAAATCATAAAGTCGCAGTCTTGGGTGGTGGCAGTTTTGGTACTGCGATCGCTAATATGATTGCCACCAATAATTATCAGGTCACTCTGTGGCTGCGCGATGAGCACAGGGCTCAGGAAATACGCGACAGCGGCGAGAACTCGGCCTATCTGCCCGGCTATCAGCTTAATCCCTCACTACTGGTCAGTACTGATCTAGCGCAGGTTCTCGATGGGGCAGATACGGTATTTTTTGCCGTACCCAGTGGCTCATTTCGTGATTTGGCTGTGCAGGCCAGACCCTATCTAAGCAGTGATACAGTGCTTATCAGTACCGCCAAAGGTATTGAGGGCCAGAGCTTTATGCTGCCCAGTCAGATTCTCGAGCAGGAAATTCCCCAATGTGAAGTAGGGGTAATTAGTGGGCCTAATCTCGCCAAAGAAATTGCCCGCTTCGAAATTACTGCGACCGTGATAGCCAGTGAAAATGACGATCTCTGTGATCGAATTCAGATGCTATTAAGATCAGAGTACTTTCGCGTGTACCGCAATCATGACCGCTACGGCGTGGAATTAGCCGGTGCACTGAAAAACATCTATGCCATAGTCTCGGGTATCGCTGAGGCTATGAATGTGGGTCAGAATACAAAAAGCGTTGTACTGACGCGCAGTCTGGCTGAAATGAGTCGCTTTGCCGTCAAGTTGGGCGCTAATCCTCTGACCTTTTTAGGCCTTAGCGGTGTTGGGGATCTTTATGTGACCTGCACATCGCCTCTGAGCCGCAACTTTCAAATTGGCGTAGCGCTTGGGCAGGGGAAAACGCTGGCCCAGGCTACGGTTGAGGTTGGTCAGGTTGCCGAAGGTGTTAATACGACTAAACTTGTAAAAGAGAAGGCTGATAGTTTGGGTATTTACATGCCCCTTGCCTCAGCCCTCTACGGCAGGTTGTATGAGGAGCGGCCACTGATGGATTCATTGAAATCCATGATGGTTGCGGAACAGAATTCTGATGTTGAATTTATGGTGAAACCAAATGACGGATAACAAAGTAGCTTTGACAAATAGTAATACCTGGGTGCGGCTGTTATATATGCTGCTGTTCACCCTGTTATTGGCAGCGGGCCGACTGGTTATAGCCCTGGTCGTGTTAGTGCAGTTTTTGTTGGTGCTGGTGACCGGCAGTGACAATGAGCATCTGCGTAATCTCGGCCAGGGGCTGGCCAAGTGGGTCTATCAGACTCTGATGTTTTTAACCTTTAATACTGAGGAAAAGCCTTTTCCCTTCGACGAATGGCCGGTAGTTGACCCCTCTGAGGGCTATTCAGTACGTGAGGTGGAAGAGGTCGAAGACGGAGAGTTTGTGGATGTAGAAGATGACGATGTGCCATCTTTCACTGCCGGCGAAGACGGCCAATCTCCGCAGAACGACAAGTCATAGGCTAGTTACCAGCGCTGCACAATATGAGGCTATTTATACTGCGCCACGGTGATGCTGTGCCTGGCGCGATTGATAGTCAGCGGGAGCTCTCTGACTGGGGCTGTGAGCAGGTAAGGCGTATCGCTGAGCAGCATATTGATGATGCCGCAATAATAGAACAGGTGGTGAGCAGCCCCTTCAAACGGGCCGCTCAGACAGCAGATATTTTCACCCGTATAACAAGAATTAATAATATCGCAATCGATTGGTTAGATGATCTAACACCGCAGGGTAGTTTGCGGGCTCTAGAAGGATTTTTACAACAGACCCAGGCAGAAAATATTTTGCTGGTAAGTCACTTACCGCTGGTCGGTTTGTTGATCGATTATTTAACTGGAGAAACCGGTAGCCAAATGGGTACCGCGAACCTGGCTTCGCTCTCTATGGATTATCCCGCACAGGGATTGGCTACATTAAACTGGAATCACTATGTCGATTGAATTTATCAGGGAGCGCAGCTTCGAGAATAAAGGTCTGAGCTTTGCCGCTAAAGAGTGGGGCCGCTCTGGATACCCACCAGTGATTGCTCTGCATGGTTGGTTGGATAACGCCAACACTTTCGATTGCATGCTACCCCATATGGAAAACCTCCATGTTATAGCCTTAGATTTGGCCGGACATGGACGCAGCGACTTTCGCTCTCAGGACTCGGGCTATGATATCTGGCACGATATTGCCGATGTAATGGCAGTAGCAGACCAGATGGGTTGGGATACCTTCGGGCTTATTGGTCATTCCCGAGGAGCTATTATCTCTGGACTAGTCGCCGGTACCTTTCCGGAGCGCATCAGTCAGGTTGCAATGATTGATGGCTATTTACCACTTCCTGAGGAGGCCCATAACACAGCCAAACACATAGCTCGGGCGATTTATGAAAACAAGCGCTATGGGGCGGCTTCGCCAACAGGGTTTCAGGACTATGATCGTGCGGTGCAGGCCCGCGTTAACGGTTTTGTACCTCTGCAGCTGGAAGCCGCTGCCATACTAGCGGAGCGGGGAGTCATTGAGTCCGAAGGGTTGTTTTACTGGCGTAATGACCAGAGATTAAAAGCGGCTTCGATGGTTAAGTTTGGCGTTGACCAGCTCAAGAGCTTTCTCAGTGCGATTACTGCGCCTGCAGTTCTGATTCAAGCTGAGAATAGCGCTTTCTCCCCCGATAAGGCACAGACGGAAGCTTTAAACTGGGTGCCTCAGCTGCAGGTAAAAAAGCTGGCCGGCTCCCATCATCTGCATCTGGAAGAGGGCGCCGCTGAGGTGGCTCGCGCACTACAGCCGATGTTTGCCTAATTTATGCCAGGCCCCGATGGACCATTAATGATTTGCTCGCCATGCTGCTCCTATTCTTGACCCTAGAGGGTATTTGAGTTGACCGGGCTCAACTAAACGACTACTTTTAGACAGGGGCCACTGGGATGTTTTAGTGTTAGGGTTCAGGATGATACTCACAGCAGGAGAGTCGTTATGTCCATTGAAGAGTTAACCAGCTTTCTAGGTTGGTGTAGTGTAATTAACATGGGTGTGCTGGTGTTCTCGACAATAATGTTGGCTTTGATGAAAGACGTTGCCATCAATATGCACAGCAAAATATTTAGCCTTAATCCGCAGATACTGCCGCCCATATACTTCCGTTATCTGGGTAACCTAAAGCTTTTAGTGATCGTATTTAATCTAGCGCCCTATATTGCACTGAAAATTATTAGTTAGGGTTACATTAACCATGGACGGCACCAGTCTCAGAGGCTGGTTATTAGACAGGAGTCTAAACCTAATGAATTACTATCTGGAAAGGAAGCCAGAGCCGCAGCCCTGTTCGGTATGCTGTGGCAATAGGTCGCAGCAGTGCAATATCTGCAATGGCAGTGGCACTGTACGCTGTGTCTGTTGCCAAGATGCCGTTCGTCACAGCAGTCCATGCAGTGTCTGCGCCGGGCTTAGCTATCTAGCCTGTGCCATTTGCAGTCAGGGTCTCATCAGTTGCTCGGTCTGTGGCGGCACAGGGCAGCAGTGGTCTATAGGCTGAGAGTCTGCTGGAGGCAGGTGATACAAAAAAGCCCAGCACTTAGTGAGGCTGGGCTTTTTGGCGATAATCAGCCTAAGCTGGGTTCTCAGTGGTCATTCAGCAGAGTCAAAAACTCTGTGCGAGTCGCCTGATCACTGCGGAAGGTCCCTAACATAGCGGATGTTTTCATCGAGGAGTTCTGTTTCTCTACCCCTCTCATCATCATGCACATATGTTTTGCTTCAACAATGACACCCACTCCTCGAGCCTGAGTGACCTCTTGAATAGTGGAGGCGATTTGCTGCGCCAGAGCTTCTTGAATCTGTAGGCGACGGGCGAACATATCGACCACTCGGGCAACTTTAGAGAGCCCAAGAACCTGACCATTGGGGATATAGGCAACATGACATTTGCCGATAAAGGGCAGCAGATGATGTTCACACAGGGAAAACAGCTCAATATCCTTAACAATCACCATCTCCTCAGAGTCGGAGGGAAACAGAGCGTCATTGATGACCTGCTTAATATCCATATCATAGCCACTAGTGAGGTAGGCAAAAGCTTTGGCTGCGCGGTCCGGCGTATCCAATAGCCCGGCGCGAGACACGTCCTCGCCCGTGCTTTCGATAATCTTTTGGTATTGGTCTCTCATGATAGTCCCTGTTTAAACCTTATATTTTTTGTTGGGAGTTATTTTCCAACAAACTACAGACCATTGCTAGTTTCCCGCGTAAAATACTGCGCTATTGGAGGGCTAATGACCGATCTACTTGATAATAATGAGGCCACAACAGTCGCAGCCATGCTTGCGCAGGGCGAGCAGCTGTTTAATGAGGCGCAGATTTACTTTGGCCATGGCACCACTAATGCCTGGGATGAAGCTGTGTATCTATTGTCCTATGTGCTCGATCTACCTCCGGATGCCGACCGCTCACTGCTAATTCAGCCGCTCTCTTCAGAGCAGCAAGCCTCAATACAGGCGCTCTATCAACGTCGTATAGATGAGCGTATTCCCGCTCCCTATCTCACAGGTAGGGCCTGGTTCTGCGGCCTGCCTTTTACCGTCGATGAGCGAGTAATAGTGCCCAGATCACCGATCGCAGAGTTGGTGTTTAATGGCTTCCAGCCATGGTGTGAGCAGGAGCCCCGGCGAATATTGGACCTCTGCTCAGGCAGTGGCTGTATTGGGATTGCCTGCGCTTATGCTTTTCAAGACGCTGAGATCACATTGAGCGACATATCTCCAGAAGCGCTGTCCATTGCCGATATCAATATTGGCCAGCATGATGTTGCCCAACGCGTGCATGCCCTGCAGTCAGATCTCTTTGCAGGTTTATCGGGCGAGAAATTTGATCTTATTGTTAGCAATCCGCCCTATGTGGATGCCAGAGATATGGCCGAGATGCCCGACGAGTATCAGCACGAGCCTGAGTTAGCTCTAGCCTCTGGTGATGATGGCCTGGATTTTACGCGCAGACTGTTGCGCGAAGCGCATCAGCATCTAAGTGAGGAAGGCGTTCTAGTGGTCGAGGTGGGTAACTCCTGGGTGGCTTTAGAGACGGCATTTCCAACAGTGCCATTTCTATGGCTGGAGTTTTCAGAGGGTGATGCCGGCGTATTTGTACTGACTAGAGATCAGTTATTCGAACACCGAGAATCTTTCGCCTAAGATGCGTATAATTGCCGCCACTGAAACTATGGCCTTTTAAACTAGAGAGTACTATGTCGGGAAATTCCATCGGAAAACTATTTACTGTCACCAGTTTTGGCGAAAGCCATGGCCTGGCAATTGGCTGTATTGTTGACGGTTGCCCCCCTGGATTAGAAATCAGTGCCTCTGATTTGCAGCCGGATCTTGATCGCCGCAAGCCCGGCCAATCCCGTTACACCACACAGCGCAAGGAAGACGACGAGGTGAAAATACTCTCGGGCCTATTCGAGGGTAGAACAACGGGCGCATCCATTGGTATGATCATTGAAAACAAAGATCAGAAGTCTAAAGATTACAGCAAAATCAAAGACTTATTTAGACCTTCTCATGCAGATTATACTTATCATCAGAAGTATGGCGAGCGGGATTACCGCGGCGGTGGGCGCAGTTCAGCTCGTGAAACCGCGATGCGCGTAGCTGCTGGTGGCATAGCTAAAAAGTATCTTAAAGAGCGTCTGGGGATAGAAATTTTTGGTTATGTATCACAGTTGGGTCCAGTAGTAGCCGAGAATTTTGATCAGGCAGAAATCGAGAATAATCCGTTCTTTTTCCCTGATGCCGCCAAGGTTTCTGAGTTGGAAACCTATATGCAGGCGCTCAATAAAGAGGGAGATTCCATAGGTGCCAAGGTAACAGTGGTGGCTAAAAATATGCCTGTGGGTCTGGGTGAGCCGATTTTTGATCGTCTGGATGCCGAGTTGGCTCATAGCCTAATGGGTATTAATGCGGTAAAAGGTGTTGAGTTGGGTGCTGGTTTTGACGTGGTTGCCCAGAAAGGGACAGAGCATCGGGACGAGTTGTCGCCTCAGGGCTTCTTGTCCAATAACTCCGGTGGTGTTCTTGGCGGCATTTCTTCAGGGCAGGATATTGTTGCTCATTTAGCCCTCAAGCCGACCTCCAGTATTCGCATACCCGGGCAGTCGATTAATACCTCTGGTGAGTCCGCTGAGGTCATTACCACCGGTCGCCATGACCCCTGTGTGGGAATTCGTGCGGTGCCCATTGCTGAGGCTATGTTAGCCATCACGCTGATGGACCATTATCTGCGTCATCGCGGGCAGAATGCGGATGTGGATTCCGGGTTGGCACCAATTTAGGGGCAGTTCGCCTCGCGAGGCATACAAAACGATGTCAGGCGTCTAGGACTCTCGAGCCTGCAATTTGCACCGAATATATTCATTGTGGCGAATATGTAGCAGCTCCGCCACGCGGCGAATAATGCCCTCTTCATGCTTATCAAGATGGCCATCGGCAAAGGCTACTCGCCACATGGCAGTGAGCAGATCCATCTTTTTATCGATTGCATAATGCTCGTTGATTTCCCGAGTAAACTGGTAGAGTGAGGTTGCTTCCGCGACCTCCTCTCGAGACAGGCGCAGCAAATCATCCACCTGTTCGGTTTCAAGGTTCAAAATGTCACAGAGTGTCTGACTGATGGACGCCAGTTCCTGCTCATCCAAATTGCCATCAATAACCATAACCTCTACTAGCAGGGCAGCAGCAGCCAACTGTTCGCTGGCTACCGTTTCCTCTGACTCAATTACATTTTTGGCAAAGAAGCTTTTAATTCGGTCGATCATTACTGGATATCTCGGAGCCAGGTTTCCAACTTAATTTGATCCGCTACAAAGGCGCGAATGCCGCCAGAGAGCTTCTCGGTTGCCATAGGGTCATCATTCAGTTCATAGCGGAATGTCGCCTCACCGCCAAGGCTGTAGTGAATCTTGTCACCGCTTTTAGCCGGGTCCAGTTTGCGTTCAAGCACGCCATAATCATCATCCAGTGCCTGCAACAACTGGGGGCTAATAGTCAGTCGATCACAGCCAGCCAATTCGGTAATTTCGTCTGTGTTGCGGAAGCTGGCACCCATCACAACCGTGTTGTAACCCTGTTGCTTGTAGTAGTTGTAGATACGCGTCACGGATTGCACGCCGGGATCGTCAGCCGGCGCATAGTCGCTGAGATCGGTATTAGCCTTGTACCAGTCCAGAATACGGCCCACAAAAGGCGAGATAAGATAGGCGCCTGCATCAGCGGCAGCCACTGCCTGGGTAAAGTTAAAAAGCAATGTCAGGTTGCAGTTAATGCCTTCTTTTTCCAGCTGTTCTGCCGCTTTAATACCTTCCCAGGTAGAGGCCATCTTGATCAACACACGCTCTTTGCCAATACCTGCCTGTTCATAGAGCTCGATTAGTTGCCGCGCCTTGGCAATGGAGCCGTCTCTGTCAAAGGACAGTCGGGCATCAACTTCAGTAGAGACACGCCCAGGAATAGTGTCCAGAATCTTCTCTCCAAAACCAACAGCCAGCCTATCCATGCAGGCTGATAGCTGTTCATCAGAGGATAGCTTGCCACTGGTAACTGACTGAATAACCCCATCAACCAAGCCGCGATAGGCGGGCATCTGTGCGGCTTTTAGCAGCAGGGAAGGGTTGGTGGTGGCATCTTCTGGCGAGTATTGAGCGATGGCATCAAAATCCCCTGTATCTGCAACCACGGTGGTCATTTCTTTGAGTTGAGCGAGCTTACTTTTGTTAGTCATGAAAGTCAGAGTCCTGTTGTTTTAGCTAATGCTGTGGTTAATACGTCAATGGTAGCATCTGGTTTGTAGGCATTCTCACTGATATGCCTGCGGTATTGTCTGGCTCCGGGCATGCCGTGATAAAGACCCAGTATATGTCTGGTCATGGCCTGCAGTTTGGTGCCTTTGCTGAGCTCATTATCCACATAATCAAGGAGCTCTTCAGCGATTTTTTCTCGAGATTTTATCGGCCTGTTAGAACCATAGATCTGCTGGTCGACAGTCGCCAGTAAGTAGGGGTTGGTATAGGCCTCACGGCCCACCATAACCCCATCCAGTTGCGCCAGGTGCCGCCTGGATTGCTCTAAATCAGTCACCCCGCCGTTAATAATAATCTCCAGCTGAGGAAAGTCTTTTTTCAGCTGATAAACGCGGTCGTAATTAAGTTCTGGCACCTCGCGATTCTGTTTTGGGCTAAGCCCTTTCAACCAGGCCTTGCGCGCGTGAACCAAAAAAGTCTGACAGCCAGTTTTAGCCACAGTATCCACAAAGTCACAGAGAAATTCGTAGCTATCAAAATCGTCCACACCGATACGATGCTTGACTGTAATTGGCAAATCAACCGCATCCTGCATAGCGGCAATACAGTCCGCGGTAATCTGGGCATTTTTCATCATCACCGCGCCAAACATACCATTTTGGACCCGATCACTAGGGCAGCCGCAATTCAGATTGATCTCAGCATATTGATAGCGGCTGGCGAGCACACAGGCCTTGGCCAGATCCGCCGGATCACTGCCGCCTAACTGAAGAGCCACAGGATGTTCAAAGGGGTCCATCTGCAAATGGTAGTCAGTATCGCCATAGATAATGGCGCCGGTGGTGATCATCTCGGTATAGAGCACAGTATGCTGGCTGATCAGGCGCAGAAAATAGCGGCAGTGACGATCAGTCCAGTCGAGCATGGGCGCAACACAGAACTTTCTATCTAAGTTGTCGATCGTTGCAGCGCTATTTTTTGAAGACTGAGGCATGGATAAACATTATCGCTCTTAAACGCGGCATTTTACACGCATATCCATGGCTTGGTTAGACTTTGTATAACAGCAAGACAGGTTGGGCAGATTGCCAGGGGCACCGGATTCGGGTAGGTTGTAGGATCAAAAGGCCCTAGAGCCCTTAACTAACAACAATTGGGAATAACCTAATGGCCCTAAAACGTCGCTACCCTCAACTGGTGGTCAATTGAAACTGATTCTTGGCCAACGCATTCTGTGCGCATTGGGTAATATCGGCCCGGGCCTTGCCCGCATGCCGGTAGCTGAAATGCGCCGCATCTACGATATGTATGATCAGTTCTTTGGCAGTGGCTCCAGAGCTGATGTCATTACTGAAGATCGTTCAATTCCTGCGGGCGAGCATAGATTAGGCCTTCGAATTTACCGGCCCAAAAAAATCAATCCCAAGCTCAGTCTGGTCTATTTTCATGGCGGCGGCTATATGATTGGCAGCCTAAAAAGTCACCATGGATTTTGCAGTTTGCTGGCAAGTAAAGCCGGTATCAATGTTATAGCGGTGGATTATCGCCTCTCTCCCGAGTTTCCTTTCCCAGGGCCGGTTGAGGACGGCTTGCAGGCCTGGAACTGGGTTGTGGGGCATAGGGCTGAACTCGGTATTGAGAACACCAGAATAGGTGTCGGCGGCGACAGTGCCGGCGGTAATTTGGCGGCAGTGCTATCCATGCAGACGTTTAAGCAGGTGATCCCCGGGGCCCTTACTGCGAAACCGGAATTTCAGTTTTTACTTTATCCCTGGGTAGATATGAATGCGACATCTGAGTCGATTGAGCGTTTTGGCAAGGGGCTGTTACTGACCAAAGAAACCATGGTTTTATTCCGCAGCGGCTATCTGCCGGATGGGGCCGATGATCTGGCTATCCAATCAAGCCCCATGGCCTGCGAGGATATGAGGGGCATACCGGATACATTGATGGTTACCGCAGAATACGATGTCCTCAGAGACGAGGGCCTAGCCTTTGCCGATAAGTTGAAAGAGGCGGGCGTCAGCCTGGATCATCAGCACTTTTCGGACTGTACCCATGGCTTTATCAGTATGGGAAAATTTAGCGGAGCCACCCGCAGACGGCTGCGGCAGCTATGTAATATGCTGGTGGATTATGGGAACAAAGCATAGGGCAGATATTGGATGCACGGTTGCAACCTGAGCACAATGCAGCTATTAATAGTACGTTAGCTTTTCAAAGGATTGAGATACTGATACCCGCATTGTTTCTTGTTCCCGTCTTTTTAGCTTGACCAGAAAGGAACTCTGGATGGATTCATTTAAACGCTTTGATGAGATTCTGTGTATTGATAAACAGCATCTCTTCCTTCAAAAAATGGGCGGCAATGAAATTGAGCTCGCTTCCCATCACCAAAAAATTGCTGCCATAGAGCTGCACTCAGGTGTCCCGCAAACGATAAGAGGGCAGTTTAATATCGCCAGAAATATGGCGCTGTATTCGTTCTTTTTTTACTCTCTGGGGGCTGAGGTGCAGCTTAAAGCTTCCAGCGTGATTGAGTATGCCCTGCGTGTAAAATCCAATCGACCAGAATTGATGCTGCGGCAACTGTTAACCCTGGCCAATGAAAAAAACTGGCTGCGTGACAGCGGTTTCAGGCATGCTAAAGAGCCCAGTGACAGCAATAAATACTGTGCTTCACTGGTGCGAATATTACCGCAACAGCGCAATGAATCAGCCCATGGTGTGCCGCCACTGGTTTGGGACTGTGTTAGCCATATTGAACGCTGCGCTGATTTGGTTAATCAGCTGTTTGCTCGATCACCAAAGTCCGGTTAGGGACTTTATTAGTTCCGGACAAAGCCTGGTTACGGCCGGGTTATTACCGCAGTAAAAAAAGTATCTTTTGTCTTACAGCATCGATATTTATGGGTTACTCTTGGCCAACAAAAATGACTCAACAAGAGCGAAATACTATGGCTGGATCGCGATTAAATCGCCGTCAATTACTTCAGGGTTTTGGGGCAAGTTTAGGTGTATTGGCACTGCGTGGATTTGAGGCCTATGCCGACGCACCATTTTATTTTACCCATGGTATTGCCAGTGGTGACCCACTGTCAGATCGGGTTATTTTGTGGACAAGGCTGATTCCAGGTGATGGTGAGCACGGCGATGTCAGTTGCCTCTGGCAGGTGGCAAAAGATGCCGAGTTCACCCAGTTGGTGAGCTCTGGCTCCGCCTCCACCAGTGCGGCGAGAGACTATACGGTTAAAGTCGATGCCACCGAGTTATCGCCTGACAGCCATTACTTTTACCGGTTTCTCAGTGGGGGCGTCAGCAGCCCAGTCGGTAGAACCCGCACCTTACCCGAGGGTGATATTGACCAGTTTCGTTTGGGTGTCTGTTCCTGCTCCAATTATCCTCAGGGCTACTTTAACGTCTATCGCCATATGGCCAATACAGACCTGGATCTGGTTTTGCATCTGGGTGACTACATCTATGAATATGCCGAAGGCGTCTATGACAATTCTGTGGCGACAGATAAGTTGGGCAGGCAGGTGGAGCCGAGCAACGAGATTATTGCCATTGAAGACTATCGCATGCGCTATGGTCTCTACCGCACAGATAAGGATCTGCAGGCAGTACATGCCCGTCATCCCTTTATCTGTGTTTGGGATGACCATGAGTTAGCCAACGATTGCTGGAGAGAGGGTGCGGAAAATCACAATGAAGGCGAGGGTGATTTTGCGGTTCGCGCAGGCAACGCTAGACAGGCCTATCATGAGTGGATGCCCATTCGCACCACTTCCGCTGGCGACCAGGCGCCGATCTATCGCAGCTTTGAGATTGGTAATCTGGCCGACCTGATAATGTTGGATACCAGAGTTCACGGCCGTGATCGCCCCCTTAATTATGCTGTTGATCTGCCCATGCGTACTGGCCTATACAGCATTTCTGCCAATGATGGCACTTTGGTCAGTGAAGAAGATGCGGCGCAAATACCGGCAAATCAATTGCAACGAATTAATCTGCCGTTTGATTTCAGCAGCGGCAAGCCGATAGCTATCACCGATTTCCAGCGGATCAAAGATTTGACCGCCGAGACATTACCCGGTGGTTGGTATTTTTTGCCCGATGCAGAGGCTTTTAAAAAACAGGCTCTGATTGATCCTGATAGACAGATGCTGGGAACAGATCAGGAACAATGGTTAGCGTCCCAGTTAGAGGCCAGTAAACAAAGAGCTGCCACCTGGCAAATACTGGGCCAGCAGGTTTTGATGGGTAAGCTTGGGCTTCCGGGGCTGACAGACGAACAGCTTAGATTGGATCAAACCAAACCAGAGTATCGCCCGATACTGCAGATGATGCAGACGCTGGCAAAAGACAATCTGCCCTTTAATCTGGATGCCTGGGATGGCTACTGGGCCAGTCGCAATAGAGTCTTTGATAGTCTGCTTGAGCACGGCGTTAACCCTATGGTGCTGGCTGGGGATACGCACAATGCCTGGGCCTTCAATTTAGCCAATGATCAGGGTGAGGCTGTGGGTGTGGAAGTGGGTACGCCCGGCATCAACAGCCCTGGTCTGGAAACCTATTTGGCGACAGAACCTGAGGTGCTCGCCCAGGCGATGCAGGATGCCAGTCCAGAACTTTACGCGGTAGATACAGCCCAGCGAGGCTGGTCAGAGCTAGTGCTGACACCAGAGGCCGCGACTAATCAGTGGCACTTTGTAAGCACAGTATTGGATCGGGAGTTTACAGTCGCCAGCGCTGATCAGCAGGTCTGCAGGGCTGGAGATAAAAGGTTCTCCTAAGATTGTTGCATTTTCCTCTATCAGGCTGGGCTCAGCCAAGGGGCAAAGGGATATTTCGCAGCGCCCAAAGTGTCTGGCATCAGATTGTGGGTGCCAAATGACATTGAGTCTGGCTATAGAGGGTTAGGCTAATGCGGTGCAAGCCAAGACCGGCTACAATCCCGCCATGGCTTTTGATCACCAAACTTTTCTTAAATCCCTCACCCAGAGACCTGGTGTTTACCAGATGTTTGATGGCGAGGGACAGATTCTCTATGTGGGCAAGGCTAAAAATTTAAAAAAACGTGTCAGCAGTTATTTTCGCAAGACCGGTTTAACAGCCAAGACGGCAGCACTAGTTCGGCGCATAGCACAGGTAGATGTCACAGTGACTGAAACTGAGACTGAAGCCCTGATTCTAGAGCACAATCTGATTAAGCAATATCATCCGCCGTACAATATTTTGATGCGCGATGATAAGAGCTATCCCTATATATTTTTATCTGACCGAGATCAATGGCCACGGCTAGCCTTCCACCGAGGTCCCAAAAAAGCCAAGGGTACTTACTTTGGCCCGTTTCCCTCAGTGCATGCAGTGCGTGAGAGCATGAGCTTTTTGCAAAAGACCTTCCGGGTTCGACAATGTGAGGACGTGTTTTTTAAAAATCGCTCCAGGCCCTGCCTGCAATATCAGATTAAGCGCTGCACAGCACCCTGTGTTGACCTAGTGAGTGCAGAGAATTACAGCGCTGACGTCGATTTAACTAGGCTCTACCTTGACGGCAAGGGAGACAAGATCTTAAAGCAGCTCGAAGTCGATATGGAAAAAGCGGCTGATGAGATGCAGTTTGAGAAAGCCGCTGTGCATCGGGATCAGATAGCGGCGCTGCGCCAGGTGCAGGCTCAGCAGATGATTGAAAAGGGCAGTGGCACTATTGATGTGGTCGCCGGTGCTGTCAGCAACGGGCAGGCCTGCGTGCATATGCTGTATGTTCGCCAGGGTCGTATTCTGGGGAGTCGCAGCTACTACCCCAAGGCACCATTGGCTGAACAGGTGACAGAACTTCTCGATGAATTCTTGCCCCATCTTTACCTGAGTGGTGGCGGGCGTCCTGACCTACCCAAAGAAATTTTGCTGAATGCCAATATTGAAGGCGCCGAGGCCTTAACCCAGGCCCTAAAAGATCGTGTTGGCCGCAATATTGAGATCCGTGATTCGGTGCGAGGTTTTCGTGCAAAATGGCTGGAGTTAGCGCAGCGCACAGCAGAGCAGAATCTAACGGCAAAACTGGCCTCGAAAAAAACCATCGAGCAGCGCTTTGAGTCACTTAGAGAAACCCTAGAACTAGAGCAGACTCCCCAGCGTCTGGAGTGCTTTGATATTAGTCATAGTAGTGGCGAAGCCGTGGTGGCCAGCTGTGTAGTGTTCGATGGCAACGGTGCCCTGAAAAGTGATTATAGACGCTTCAACATTGAAGGCATTACCGGTGGTGACGACTATGCAGCGATGGAGCAAGCGATTCGGCGTCGCTACACCAGATTGATGAAGGGAGAGGGCAAGCTACCAGATATTCTGTTGATTGATGGAGGCAAAGGCCAGATCGGTATCGCCAAAGATGTACTCTCTGACCTAGGTGTGGTCGGAGTGATGATTCTGGGTGTTGCCAAGGGTACCAGTCGTAAACCGGGCCTCGAAACGCTTATTCTGGCCGATAGGGACAATAAAGTGATTGCGAGGCCCCAGCAGGCGGCGCTGCATCTGATCCAACAGATTCGCGATGAAGCGCACAGATTTGCCATTACTGGTCACAAGGCGCGGCGTGACAAAAAACGCCGCACCTCGCCACTGGAGGGAATTCCCGGAGTAGGACCTACCAGGCGTCGCGATTTGCTAAAACACTTTGGTGGCATAGTAGAAGTTAAAAAAGCCAGTGTTGCAGACTTGATGAAGGTTGCTAATATAAATAAAAAGGTAGCTGAAGCTATTTACAGCGCCCTGTACAATGATTAACTTTGCAGCGCGCTAATTAAGGAAACTAATAAAACTCTATGTGGAACTTGCCTAATATTCTGACCCTCCTGCGTATCGCCATGATTCCGGTGTTTATAGTGGTCTACTATCTGCCCTGGGAATGGCACCATTTCGCGTCTGCGGCTATTTTCGGTCTTGCTGCGCTCACAGATTGGGTAGATGGCTATTTGGCACGCAAATATAACCAGGTCACAGCCTTCGGTGCGTTTCTAGATCCAGTGGCCGACAAGCTGATTGTGGTTGCGGCATTGGTTCTATTGTTGGAAGTTCACTCAACCCCCTGGTTTGCGCTGCCGGCAATTGTGATTATTGGCCGTGAAATTGTTATCTCAGCACTGCGAGAATGGATGTCGGAGCTGGGCGATAGAGGCAGTGTGGCTGTGTCCATGACGGGAAAAATTAAAACCTGGGTACAGATGGTGGCGGTGGCCATTCTGCTGCTGGCAAAACCGGAGCAGGAGTTGCTAACTACGCTTGGGTTTGTGGCCATTTATGCGGCGGCACTTATGACACTCTGGTCTATGATTCAATACCTAATACTGGCCTGGCCTCAATTGAGCGCTGATGCGGATAAGTAGTTGATTTATTGCTGGTAACCCCTAGAATAGCGGCCTTCTTAAGCGCCACCGTCTAAGGTGCTGTTTAGGTCTGTAGTTGAAATGTAGCAAAGGCGCCGTAGCAAAGTGGTAATGCAGTGGACTGCAACTCCGCCATCGTCGGTTCGATTCCGACCGGCGCCTCCATTTCAGTAAGTACAAAGCCCACCTAGATAGATGCCCGGGTGGCGAAATTGGTAGACGCAAGGGACTTAAAATCCCTCGGTGGCAACACCGTGCCGGTTCAAGTCCGGCCCCGGGCACCATAGATTCACGTAACCCATTGTTTTACTTGTGTATTTCTCAAATTACACAGGTAGGGTAGACAATGCGGTATACACAAAAGCATCCTCAACACAGAGATACTAAACCTGATGTTTATTATTTCTCTAGAGTAATTCCTAGTGATTTGAAGCATCACTCTAGTATGTCTCGCATTATTCAGAGCTTAAAAACCAAGTCAGCGCATATTGTGGCTATGTCCCTAAATACTCAGATCCATTAGGTTGTAATCTTTGAGCGAAGCCAGCATGCCAGGCGCCCACTCAATGCTGTCCTGAATATCTGCTATAGGTGCATACTGATAGGCGATCTCATCAGGAAAGCGCTGCTTTCTGGCCGCAATGGCGAGGCCTATCACTCTTGAGCGCTCTTGAATAAAGGCCTCATCAAAGGTAGCAGCTTCCGCATGGATTCCCGCGCCCCGGACATTTAAAACCGACGAGCGGCGATGAAAACCAAAGTTTACCGACACCCTTGTTTCCAATCCGGTGTTGGCGAAAGAACCGTGGAGTATCTGTCGGTTATTAATCACAACATCACCAGCGTTGCATATAATAGGGACCGCATCGGGAAGACGTTCAGACCCTGCCTCTGAAACCAGCTTTACAATATCCAGGCGCCCCTGTTTGTGGCTTCCTGGAACAACCCAGACACCATTGACAGCCGTGCTGCCGTAAATTTGCCCCATAAAGTTAAAGCCATGGATATCCTCGTCAAACTCTGGGCTATCCCAATGTGTGTCGCCATCCTGGTGCCAGGAGACTGCAGCACCCAGGCCAGCATCTTTAATAAAAAGCCCTTCGTGAAACGGCGCAAAATCTTTGCCGTTAATAGCCTCTGCCATCTTGAGTAGGCCCGGATGCCCATAGGTTCTGAGGCAGGCAGCTGAAAATTGCAGCGACCCTCCCAGATAAAAGGGTGCAGCCTGGGGTGCGTCCTCTTTAGCCTGTGGTTCATAAAGCTTTACCTGATGGCGGCCGTTGGCGATCTGAGTACCTCCCAGAGGGTCTGAGAGTGGCTTGGCCCACTGCAGGGCTAATCCCTTATTATCTGCCCCAAGAGCGGGTCGACCCTTGGCATCAAGGCTGCCGCCCATCTCTGTGGGGAAGTTATCCCGCATAGCATTGAGGTCAGCCTCAAGATCAGCGACTTCCTCTTGGCTCAGGGCATTCTCAAAAATATAGAAGCCATAGGTAGCGTAGGCATCAAGAATATCGGCATGAATAGCGCCGTTGCCATCAAACCGCAGGGGGCCTCGGTTAGGAAGAGCCAGAGCTCGCTCCTGGCCTTCGATAAGATATTGCTTTACGGCATTCGCATCATCGCCGTAATAGGCCGCGCAGGCCTCGATGGAGTGGGTGATGTCTTGAATCATGATCTGGCCTTATTATTTTTGTACGGGCATTGAGCCCATGGCTGGCTAAGCTGACTAAAACAACGGTACTGCCAACTCCAGCTCCCAAAATCAGTGTTGTGAGTCCTCAAGTGTAATTGCAATCTGCTCCAGCTTCAAATGAGCTGCAGCGGGGGAGGCCGCCTCGGTTCCGGTATTTTTTAATGCCTTAAACCGCACAGATATCGGCGTCTTACAGAGCCAGTCCGAGTATGCATTTCATCTGTACGCAGTGCTAATTTCGGCGCTAAAAACATGCTAGAGTGGCGCGATAAAATCAACTATACAGGGGCAGTGACATTGAAAAAATTATCGCTAGCATTCGTAGCCATAGCCTCCATTGTTTTTATTTTGTGGCTTTTCTTGGGTGATAGATTGACTCGATTGACGTTGGTTTCTTCGCTGTTTACCGGCGTCGAGCAGCATCAAAATTTCAACAGAATGTACCAAGTTTTTCCCTCGACTGAGATGCTGCCTGGCGATTCCACATATGCTTTTAAGACTGGAGACAAGATTTCTTTGCCGGAATTTTTCTCCTACCTTGGAGAGCAAGTACAGACAGCGGAGTTTCTAGAGCGCACTGACACCTCCGCAGTGCTTGTGCTGCACAGGGGAGAGATTATTTTTGAGGACTACTGGCTTAGTGGTGGCCCTCAGCAGCCTTGGCTCTCAATGTCGGTATCAAAAAGCTTTGTATCTGCATTGATCGGTATTGCTATAGAGCAGGGACACATCGCGGGCGTTGATAGCCTGGTGACAGACTATGTTCCACAGCTGCTGGGTTCTGCCTATGACAAAGTGAGGATCAAGGACATACTGCAGATGTCCTCTGGTGCCAGCTGGAATGAAGACTATGGCGACCCCGACTCAGATATAAATCGCTTCGGGCGTGCCTTTGCTCTGGGTGGGTCGATGAATAAATTTGCTGCCACATTGACCCGCGAGTTTGAGCCTGGAACCTACAACAGGTACAACTCTACAGATACCCAGGTGCTTGGTTTTTTGCTCAGCGAAGCGACGGGGCGAACCCTGACGGACTATATGACAGAAATGCTGTGGCAACCAATGGGTGCGCAGGACGCTGGCTATTGGCTCAGGGATCTCGATGACATGGAGATGGCATTTGGAGGCCTTAACGTAAGTGCTCGAGACTATGCCAAGCTGGGTGAAATGTATCGTCTGGGAGGTGCCTTCAATGGCCGCCAAATAGTACCAGCTAGCTGGGTAAAAGACTCAATCACACCAGATGCGGCCCATCTGATGCCCGGGGATAACCCCGCATCGGACTGGCCCCTAGGATATGGTTATCAATGGTGGATACCGCAGGGTAATGCGGGTGAGTTTATGGCTATTGGTGTCTACAACCAATTTATCTATGTGGCACCAGAACGGGATTTACTGGTGGTTAAATTATCAGCCAACAGTGCCTATGGAACTGCAGACGACCCGATGGCTTCCAGCGAGTTTGAAAGCATCGAGTTTTTTCGTACCCTGGGCGCCGCTCTAAGTGAAGAAGACTAGTCTATGGCGCTAGCGCAGCAACTGGCAGCCAGCCCGTTGGAGATCTTCCGGGCTGGCACAGAGCTCAGCCATCTGTGCCCTGATTTTGCCCAACATCTGCTGTCTCTCGGGGTTTTCGGCCCAGGACAGCAGGCTGTCACTCAGTTGCCCCATGCGCACAGAGTTGCGCTGGTATAGGCCCTTATCCTGGGTCGCCAGTTCACTGATAATCATCTGGCTGGCGCTGCCAATAGTCACGGTATCCTCTGGGGATAGAGCGATTAGATTAATGACGTAATTAACGCCCCATTGGGTTCTGGTTGCTGGGCCTACCGAATTATCCCAGGCTTTCTTATACCAATTTAGTGCTTCAGCATTATTGCCCTGCTGTGCCTCTAGATAACCGAGGTCGGGCATGTAGTAGTAGGGGTGCTTGCTAATAGTTAGGGCTCTGTTGAGCAATGATCTGGCAGAGTCTACAAGGCCTGCGTCATACAGAGTTTGCCAGAGGCTATTGACCGCCCCATGATATTGGTATTTATCTACCGAGGCTTCGCCCCAGGCGGCGCTTTCAGCAATCCATTGCAGTTGGTCGGCGCTGAAAGTCTGGCCATCTGTAAAGGCAGAATTTTGCAAAGCCACCCAGGCGGATAGAGCGCGCAGTCGCACCATCATATCTAGGTCGGGATTGGCGAAAATGCCTTCAACTCTGTCAACAAACTGTTGCTGAAGACTCATTGTCTGTGATCCATCGGCCAGTGCTGGAACCAGACTTACACCTGCATAAATCAAACTATCTTGGTTCGCGTCGCGAAGTTTGCTGTCTGCCAGAATACTGGTTATCTGGCCGAGATAATCAGCGCGCTGTTGTTGATAGGCAGGGCTATCCGACGCTTCCAGTAGAGCCCATTGGCCCATAGCCAGCATCTGAAGGCGACTTTTTGCGATAGGCAGATCATCTGGGCAGCTCTCTGCCAATAGAGCGAATAATTGATGCTGTTCAGTGTTGCTGGTTGTCTCAGCAAAGACCTTGCCTCGATCCTGGCCCCAGGAATAATAGGAGAGCAGTTTCCAGTCAGCCCGGCTGATAGTCTCGCCCTGCTGAACAGCAGCAACCAGTGCGCTGACCGGTCTTATGGCATTGATGGCCAGTTCGAGAAGACCGACGTAGCGCTGAATATCAACGCCTCCGGGTAGTCGTGTAATCTCATCTCCCTGAGGCGAAAACACAATCACGGTGGGATAACCATAAACTGAAAATTTCTCGGCATATAACTGTGCCTGCTGGGTGTCGCCATCCAGATACACCGGGATAAAGAGTTTCGATTGATCTATAAACGCCTGCTGCTTAAAAATAGTGGCTTTAAGCTCATGGCAGGGAGGGCACCAGACAGCACCCCAGTATAAGAAAACTGGCTTGTTGCGCTGTTTTGCCTCAGCAAAGGCATTTTCGACTGTGCCATTGAACCAATCAATATTAGCCGGTAAGTCGAGCTGGTTGTGCTGGCCTTGGTTGGTGTCAGGGGTTTTGGCCGGTGAATTATCGCAGCCGGCCAATAGCAGACTTACAAGAAAAAACGCACAGATGCGCGAGGCTGTAACCACGAAACTCACTCCCGATATATTCTTTACGCCGGCTCTCAGGCTAGCGGCATAGACTGTTCTTATGGACGCTCAGTCTACCTATTTTTATCAATAAAATCTGCCAGCACCCCAGAGAGCTTCTCAGCCTTTGACCATTGAAAGAAATGGCCTCCACCAATATTGATATGAGGCTGGCCTTTGGTGCCTGGCACTCGACTCAGCCAGGGCTTTTCAAACCCATTGGTGATAGGGTCATTGCCTGCGCCAACACAGAGAAATGGCTTTTCAAATTGGTCAAAGAACTCCCAGGCTTTCTTCTGTGCTTCCAGTGACTGATCGGGAATCATTGGCACTTGACTGGGCATAGCCCTGGTCGCCATCTTATAGTCGGGGCTGGGGAAGGGTGCCTCGAATGCTTTTGAAATAGAGGTTCTGAAAGGCGAGACCTTTCGTAAGCCCAGAGTCTGCAGCAATAGCTCTGCGGCTATCAATAACTTGCTGCGTTTTTCCATTTGCGAGGAGGCGATAATTCCCACAGGTAGGTCCGGTGTCTCCCAGCTGTACTTCTGCCAGTAGGCAAATGCACTTGCCTGAGAGGTTTTTTGGACCTTATCCATCTTTGAGACCTCTCGAGTCATGGAGAACAGATTTAGCCTCTTTGAGCTAGCCCTGACAGCGCTGACCCTGTCTATTTCTTGTTGCGGCGTATTGGGGTTATAGGGCAGCCCCGTATTGCCTATGGCTACACGATCAAAGCGGTCGCCATTGTCCGCAATCATACGAAGACCAATTAACCCGCCCCAGTCCTGGCCGAAAAACGTTAGGTTTTTAAAATCGTTCTGCACCAGCCACTGGTTCATCCAGTCCACCTGACGCTGATAGCTATAGTCTTCTCTTGACGCAGGCTTATCTGATTTCCCATAGCCCGGTAAATCTGGGGCTATAACACGGATGCCGGCCGCGACAAGGAAAGGGATCATGCGACTATACAGGTAGCTCCAAACAGGCTGCCCATGCATGCAGAGAATGATCGGACCATCTTTGGGGCCCTCGTCAATATGATGGATTCTCAGGTCACTGCCGTCATGGGTTTTTACCAGGCTGTAATGAGGTTCGAAGGGATAGTCCTGAATATCAGCAAAATGATGGTCTGGGGTTCTGAGGATTTTCATACTGGCAAGCTCTCAAGGCGATTAAAATTTAGCCCTATAATACACCTATTGGCAGTTGGCATGTCAATTGGTTATCGCTGTCATAGATTCAGGGTTTGTTGTCCAGATATAACTGCTATTCGGGGTATGGGAGAGTTCTGGTGGTCAAAGGTTTCGGTGCGCCCAGCGTAGCTGGTTGTTGATGGGTAACCAATTGCGCCACTGTTGAACTCCCAAGTCGCGAAATGTCATAGACAAAAATAGTCAGGCACTCTTTAATAAGCCCCATAATAAAAAGAGGTCTCACAATGAATTTCACTCAAACACCAGTCTTTTTAGGGCTGGCCTGCGCCGCTTTACTGATTGGGGCATGTGACAGCAAACAGTCTGATCAGCTGCAGAGCAAAGCCGACAACACCGGTTATGTGCCATCGCAACCGCAGCGCAATAACGACCCTCAGTACTCTCCTGTCGCAGATCAACCCCTTGTCAAGCAGGTCTATTGGGGAGATACCCATTTACATTCTACGTTCTCAATGGACGCGTTTATTTTTGGCAATACACTGGGCCCAGATGAAGCCTATCGCTTCGCCAAAGGAGAGAGAGTTATAGCCACCAGAGGTCAGCCTGCTCAGCTGCGTGAGCCGCTAGATTTTCTGGTGCTGGCAGATCACACAGACGCTCTGGGCTCTATGGTCGCCCTCAAGGCCGGCAACCAAAAATTAATGGCCAACGCGACATTGCAAGACTGGTCACAGATTCTATTTGAAAGCGAAGAGAGTGCGCGCAGGCAGCTCGATGCTACCCAGACAAGACAGGACACGCCCCCTGAGCTTGAAGATAGCGATATCAGATTCAATGCCTGGGATTATTTAACCTCCACTGCAGATGCGCATTATGAGCCGGGCAAATTTACGCCACTGATTGGCTTTGAATATACCGCTCAAAAGGATGGCCAAAATCTGCATCGAGTGGTGATTTATCGCGATGACGCTGAAAAAGCTCAGATGCTATTGCCCCTGTCACCCAAGCAGGACTCTGATCCGCGGCGACTGTGGGACTTCCTAGAGCAGTATGAAGAGACCAGTGGTGGCAATGTGCTTGCCATTGCTCACAATGGCAATCTTTCTAATGGTCTTATGTTTCCTACCGCGGAACTAGAGTTTGGTGACCAGATGGACAGCGACTATGTCAGCAAAAGAGCGCGCTGGGAGCCAGTTTATGAGGTTACCCAGATAAAGGGTGATGGTGAGGCACACCCGCTGTTATCTCCGGACGATCGTTTCGCAGACTATGAAACCTGGGACTTTGGTGATTTCGCCGGCGTTCTTAAAAAAGAAGAAATGATTGCCAAGGAATATGCCCGGGAAGCCCTCAAGCAGGGTCTAGCTCTGGAGTCTAAGTTCGGTGTTAACCCTTATAAATTTGGCATGATTGGGTCCACGGATTCCCATACCTCACTGGCGACTGCTGACGAGAATAATTTCTATGGCAAGCACAGTGCCGCCATGGAACCTCAGCCCAATCGCTGGAAAGATCCAGTAGGTGGCCGTGGTGATGTGGTTGTTCCAGGGTTTTTAATGGCGGCCTCGGGCTACGCAGCAGTATGGGCGTCGGAGAATACCCGTGAAGCAATCTGGGACGCTTTGCAGCGTCGCGAAGTTTACGCCACTACAGGTAGCAGAATCAGGGTACGTTTCTTTGGCGGCTGGGATTTCACAGAGGATGACCTCTACGCGTCCAACATGCCTGAGCTGGGTTATCAGCGCGGTGTGCCCATGGGGGCCAGTCTAAAACAGGCAGGTTCTGCCGCGCCAGTATTTATGCTGCATGCGGTCAGGGATCCTAACAGTGCCAATCTTGACCGTATTCAGGTGATCAAGGGCTGGGAAGATGAGGCAGGGCAGGTCCATGAAAAGGTCTTTAATGTCGACTGGAGCAACCCGGAGATACGCGCTATGGACGCTAAAGGTCAGGTTGCGGATATTCCCTCGACTGTTGAGGGTGCAACCTATAGCCACAGATATGGCGCTCCGGAGCTAAGTGCCCTATGGCAGGATCCTGAGTTTAAGTTGGAGCAGAAGGCCTTTTACTATGCGCGGGTAATCGAAGTGCCATCGCCAAGATGGACAGCCTATGACGCCTCTAAATTCGGTGTCCAAATGCCAGAATATGTGCAGAAAGTCACCCAGGAGCGGGCTTATAGCTCACCTATTTGGTATGACCCAGTTGAATAAGCTGAACTGCAGAATAGCAATTGGTAAAACACTAATAATTAATAAGAGGCTATTTTAATGGCGAACCGGATTCCTAGAGACAGAGACAATGACTATAGCGAAGCCATGGCGCAACAGCGTCGTGACTTTGTGACTGAGCAAACCTCTGTCCCCCTAAAGCACCTAGGCCATTATTCAATTAATCCGGAAGCCACTGCCGGCAACATTGAGAATTTTACCGGTGTTGCTCAGGTACCCATAGGTTTGATTGGGCCGCTGCTGGTCAATGGTGAACATGCATCTGGTGATTTCTATGTGCCTATGGCAACGACCGAGGGTACATTGATCGCGAGTTATAACCGCGGTGCCAGATTGCTGCGCGACTGCGGTGGTGCCAAGGTCACTGTGGTCGATGATGCTATGCAGAGAGCACCAGTATTTATTTTTGATGATGCCCGTCAGGCTCGCGACTTTGGTGTCTGGGTTGCAGACAACTTTGCCGAGATAGCCGCGCAGGCAGAGACCACAACTAGCTCTGGCAAGCTGCGTAACATCCAGCAGTTTGCGGCAGCGCGCATGCGCTATCTGCGCTTCAACTACACCACAGGAGATGCAGCAGGGCAAAATATGGTGGGCAAGGCGACCTTTGTTGCCTGTGAGTGGATTATGGCCAATTACCCTGGTATCCAACGTTATATGCTCTCCGGGGCTATGGATACAGACAAGAAACACAGTCATCTAAATACAATGCATACCAGAGGCAAGCGGGTGGTTGCTGAGGTAACCATACCCAGTGAGCTTATTCAAAAGGCCATGAACATTTCTGCAGAGGCTCTCTACAAGGCTCGCTCGATTAGTCAGGTGGGTGCCTTTATGGCAGGTTCTAACAATACGGGTGCCCATTCTGCCAATGGTATTACTGCGGCATTTATTGCCACGGGCCAGGATGTTGCCAATGTGGCTGAGTCCAGTGCTGCCATCGTCTACGCCGACCTCGATGAAGAGGGTAATTACTACCTGTCCATCACCATACCCTCGTTGATTATCGCCACCTATGGCGGTGGTACCGGATTGCCTACCCAGCAAGAGTGCCTAAAGATGCTGGGCTGCGATGGTGCTGGCAAGGTACATAAGCTGGCCGAAATTATTGGAGCTACGGTGCTGGCAGGTGAGGTGTCGCTGATGAGTGCGGTGTTAGCCGGTGACTGGGTCACCAGTCACGATGCCCTGGGGCGCAACCGCTAAACAGGTATGGCGCGGCAGTTGCAGTACTCCATAGTCAATAATTATGCTGCCGCTCATTAGAAAAGGTACTAGTATTCGCGGATGAGGCTTCAACAAGAGCCTCCCTATAACAATAACAGGAGTGAAAATGTACAAGTCATTAAAACTGCCATTAATTACAACTCTATCGGCTGCGCTGTTGCTAAGCGCCTGCAGTGATTCTGATGCGCCAATCGAGATTGCTGCTGGAAACGCAGCTGAGAATCTAACTGAGACGGCTGCTGTACCCTCCGGTAGCTGCGAGCAGTACGACGAGGATGGCACAGCGCTATTTGGCGATCTGCATGTTCACACCAGCTACTCTTTTGATGCCGCTGCTATCAGCACCGGCGCAACCCCGCAGGATGCCCACAATTATGCCCGTGGGGGAGAGATTCCTTTTTTCCCAGTCAATGCTGCAGGTGAGGCTACCGGGCGGATTAAAATTGATCGACCCCTCGATTTTCTGGCAGTCACCGACCACGGTGAGTTCCTCGGCGAGAGAGCCCTGTGCAGTACAGAGGGTTCGCCGGTTTACAATACAGAATTCTGTGCGGATTACAGATCTGATCAGCGCACGGGCATGATGATGCTGGGTACGGTAATCACCACCGAAACTCCAGCCCGTATTCCCGAAATCTGTGGCGCCGATGGCTCATTGTGTCGCGATTTTGCTCAGTCGCCCTGGCAAACTATTCAGGAAACCTCTAATTCCAATAATCAGCCCTGCGAATTTACCAGCTTTGTGGCCTATGAATACACAGGCACACCGGGCACCAGTAACTACCACCGCAATGTCATCTTTAGGAACGATTCAGTGCCAGCTTTGCCGGTCAGCTATATAGACGCGCCAATCGATAGCAAGCTGTGGACTGAGCTGGATGCGGTCTGTGATGCCGAGGCGGGCTGTGACTATCTGACTATTCCCCACAACTCAAATCTAGCCAATGGCCGCATGGCACCCTATATGCAGCTTGAGGATACAGATGCCGCCAAGGTGGCCTATGCCCAGTCGCGACTTAAGCGCGAGCCAATTATGGAAATCTTCCAGCACAAAGGAAATTCAGAATGTATTAATGGTCTGAGCACGGTATTTGCCGCACCAGATGAGCTGTGCAATGTCGAAGCAGTGCGCCGAATGGGCGAGAACAGAACCTATGCCACCCGCGACTTCTCTACAGAGGGACTGGTCGTGGGGCAGGCCTCAGAGGTCACCGCTGAATGTGAGCCGGGCGTCAACGGCAGCAATGGTATGCTTGGCGCAGGCTGTGTTCATGCCACAGATTTCCAGCGCTCAGCACTCTTAGTGGGTCTAAAAGAAGAGCAAAAAATTGGCTTAAACCCAGTTAAGTTGGGTGTTATCGCCGCGACGGACACCCATTCTGCCAATCCAGGTGGTTTAGTGGAATCCGATTGGGATGGTGCAGTAACCGGTGAGTCAACAGCTCTAGAGCGCCTGCAACCAGGACTCCTAACCAGTGGTATTGATGGCAACCCCGGTGGTCTGGCGGGCGTCTGGGCCAAAGAAAACACCCGCGATGCGATCTTTGATGCCATGTTGCGCAAAGAGGTGTTTGGCACCTCTGGGCCGAGAATTCGCCCGCGTCTATTCGCCGGTTGGGGATTGGATGCCGGGCTCTGTGAAGCCAGTGATATGGTTTCTCAGGCCTATGCCGGCGGTGTTCCCATGGGCGGAGACCTGAGTGCCGGCGGTGAGACTGACAAGCCTGCATTCCTAGCCTATGCCTCTAAAGACCCGGATGGTCTAAAGCTCGAGGCGCTGCATTTGATTAAGGGTTGGATTGACGCCGAGGGCAAAATGAAAGCCGAAGTTATACCTGTGGTCACAGCTGATGCGGGGGCCGATAGCCTATGTCAGGTCTATACAGATAATAATTTCGATCCGGCCCAGTCGGCATATTACTATCTGCGTGCCGTAGAACCAGAAACTGCGCGCTGGCATACCTATGACTGTGCGGCCATTGCTGAAGCAGATCGCCCTGAGGTTTGCACTGATGGCACCTATCCGCAAACAATTCGAGAGATGGCCTGGACATCGCCTATCTGGTACCAGGGACAGTAGAGGCTCTACTCAACCTAATGGTTGTTCAATAGGGAATTAGGCTAGAATGCTAGCCTAATTCTCGTCCATAAAAATTTTGTAAACCAAATGGTGCCAGGCAGAGCCCAGTCTAGTGAATGCAAACGATCTAAGCGCAACTTTACTTAGCTGCCTGTTCTTTATGGGCCTGGTGGCCTGGATTTCCTATCGCAAAACCAGAGGCGAGGTCGCTACTCGCGACGGTTATTTCTTAGCTGGCCGCGGCCTGGGTGCGGTTTTTATCGCAGGTTCACTGCTACTCACCAATCTCTCGGCAGAACAGCTGATCGGCCTGAACGGTTCGGCCTATGGTTTCAATCTCAGCAGCATGGCCTGGGAGGTCACTGCTGCCTTTGCCACCATCTGTATGGCATTTATCTTTCTACCGCGCTATCTGGCCGGTGCGTTTTCCACCCTGCCAGAATTTCTCAACGATCGCTTTGATGATGATGTTCGTCGTCTTACGGTAATCCTGTTTATGCTCGGTTACGGCTTGGTGACTATTCCCTCAGTGCTTTACTCCGGCTCTATCGCAGTACTCCAGCTGTTTGATGTACCAGAGTTATTCAACATCAGCTACAGTCAGGCACTGGTCATGACCATCGTAGCCATAGGTAGCACCGGGGCGCTCTATGCAGTATTCGGCGGCCTTAAGGCGGTCGCTGTATCGGATACCCTGAATGGTATTGGGCTATTAATAATTGGGATTGCAGTACCATTGCTGGGGTTGTCACTACTGGGTGAGGGTAGTATTGGGCAGGGCCTGCACATTATTACCCACAATAATACAGACAAACTCAATGCCATTGGCTCGGCTTCTGACCCCACGCCATTTGCGACACTGTTTACCGGGATGATCTTTGCCAACCTGTTTTACTGGTGCACCAATCAATATGTAATTCAGCGCACTCTTGCGGCAAAAAGCCTCGCCGAAGGTCAAAAGGGTGTATTGTTTTCTGGTTTCTTCAAGGTGATGGTGCCCTTTATCATGTTGCTGCCGGGGGTGATTGCCTTTCATCTCTATGGTGCTGTGGGTTCGGAGTCAGGCCTAGCCAGTATTGATTTAGCCTATCCCCAGCTGATTCGAGACCTGTTGCCCGTCTATGCTATGGGGTTCTTTCTCGCCGTGTTGTTGGGCGCTGTGTTCAGCTCATTTAACTCATTACTCAATAGCGCGGCCACGCTCTTCTGTTTGGATGTCTATGGACCCTATAAGGAGCGCCAGGGCATAGAGGTGGATGATGCCCAGCTAGTTGCAGTGGCCAAAAAAGCGTCTGTGCTGATAGCCTTGTTGTCCTTTGTGGTGGCGCCCCTGCTGCAATATGCCGCGGATGGTCTGTGGCAGATTATCCGGGTATTTACCGGGTTTTATAATATCCCTGTGATTGCCATTGTTATGGTGGGGCTGTTTACCAAGCAGGTGCCGGCGCTAGGGCCCAAGCTGGTTATTGGTTTTCATGTGATAGCCTATGGTTTGCTCAAGTTTGTCTTTGCTGAGCTGGTGACTATCCACTTCTTGCATCTCTATGCCATTCTATTTGTCATTGAAGTTGCCATCATGCTCTGGGTGGGCATGCTCTATCCTCGCGGCACAGACTGGGCCTACAGCACTAGTCATAAGGTAGATATGCAACCCTGGCGCTTTGCTGTGCCCTGCGCTGTGACCCTGTTATCCTGTGTTATTGCGCTGTATCTGCTGTTTTCACCCCTTGGCTTGGTAAATGGGATTGGCAGTCTGTTTTGGATCTGTATCAGTCTGTTGGCAGCGCTGAATATTGCCCTATGGGCTGCTGCCAGTCGCGCCAGCTCCCCGGCCTAATTAATCATTAAGAGTGGAACCGCCAGTGAACAAACCCAGACTCAGATTTTTTGAAGACTCCGCCGGGCAGCGGCATATTACCGATGCCGATAAGTACCTCTATCAGCGG
This sequence comes from uncultured Porticoccaceae bacterium, assembly GCA_965656965.1. Taxonomy (GTDB): domain Bacteria; phylum Pseudomonadota; class Gammaproteobacteria; order Pseudomonadales; family Porticoccaceae; genus HTCC2207. The sequence goes on along the minus strand of CBFHMK010000006.1, from coordinate 16,931 downwards.
CCAGAGGCGATCCATAGATTGGTGGTGATTGGCACTGGCACCATAGGCCAGGAGCATATGCGTGTGGCCAGTTTGCTGGGGCGTGCTGCGATACATGGTATTTATGATACCCAGGTGCACAGCATGGATGTTGCAGAAGCCAATTTTAAAACCTATTCAGATCAGCCATTGGTGCGTTACCCAGATCTGCAATCTGCCTGCATGGATTCAGAGGTGGATGCTATTTTTATCTGCACACCCAACCATACTCATTTCGGCATTCTAGAGCTGGCGATACAGTCGGGTAAGCCAATCTTTCTGGAAAAGCCCATGGCCACCAGTCTGCAGGATGCCGCAGCTATTCTGACCCTGGCTGACAGGTACCAGTCATTTATTCAAATTGGCCTGCAGTACAGATATAAGGCCCAATATATAGAGGCCTTTCATGAGGCCAAGTCTCGTTGCTCTCTGGGGGAGATAAAAACCATTGCGGTGAGCGAATATCGACCACCTTTCTTAGATAAGGTGGGCCAGTGGAACAAATACAACGCCAATAGCGGCGGTACCCTGGTAGAGAAGTGCTGCCATTATTTTGATCTGATTAATCTAATGGCCGAGGCACAGCCCATCAGGGTTTATGCCAGTGGTGGTCAGGCCGTCAATTTTGTCGACTTTGACTACCAGGGCCAGACCTCGGATATCGACGACCACGCCTATGTGATTATCGACTATGCCAACGGTACCAAGGCCAACTTTACCCTCAATATGTTCAGTCAGGACTTCACCGAAGAGATGGTAGTGACCGGTACCCATGGCCGATTAGTGGCCAAAGAGGTCTTTAATTTCCACCAGCAGCGGGGTGCCAATGCCAGGATTGCAATTGAGTCTGGCGAACTGGGGGCATCCCGACAGATGGATCTGAGCTATCCCGCGTTGATAGAGCAGAGTGGTCATCATGGTGCCACTTATTATGAACATATTGCCTTTATGGATCAGCTTGAAGGCAAGTCGGTTGATGCTGCGACACCGCTCCAGGGGCTCTGGTCAATGATTGTCGCCAGTGCGGCTCAGGCGTCTATGGCTACCGGCCAGGCCGTCAATATCGAACAGTTTATGCAGGCTAATGACTTAGCCGGCTATTTATAAGGTTAAAACGACAATGAATCAGGTAATTAATGTCACCGGCCAGCAAATGCCAGCTGTGGGTTTAGGGCTTTGGAAGATTGATCCAGATAATGTGGCAGAGGCTGTTTATCAGGCCATTAAACTGGGTTATCGCCATCTGGATAGTGCCGCTGATTATGGCAACGAGAAACAGGTAGGCGAGGGCATAGCCAGGGCTATTACCGACGGCCTCTGCAGCCGCCAAGAGCTATGGGTGACCTCCAAGTTGTGGAATACCTATCATCGTCAGGAGCATGTAGAAGCGGCCTGCCGCAAGTCTCTGGATGACCTGGGGCTGGACTATATTGATCTTTATTTGGTGCATTTCCCCATCGCCCTGAGCTATGTAGACTTTAATGACCGCTACCCGCCGGAATGGCTGTTTGATCCGGGTGCGGAAAATCCCGGCATGCAGCTTGATTCAGTGCCACTAAGCGAGACCTGGGGTGCTATGGAACAGCTAGTGCAGCATGGGCTGGCACGGCAAATAGGTATCTGTAATTACAGCGCTAGCCTGTTGCATGACCTGATGAGCTATGCACGGATAAAGCCGGCTATGCTGCAGATAGAGTCCCATCCCTATCTGACCCAGGAGCAGTTATTGCGCACGGCACAGCAATATAATATTGCAGTGACCGCATTCTCTCCATTGGGGGCCCTTTCCTATGTGTCGATTGATATGGCCAGTGCCAATGATTCTGTGCTGACCGAGCCTGTGGTGTTGGCCGCTGCCAAGCGAACTGGCGCCAGTGCGGCGCAGGTGGTCTTGCGCTGGGGGATTCAGCGCGGCACTGCAGTGATACCTAAGACCAGCAATCCACAGCGCCTCAAAGAGAATTTAAGTCTCTCAGGCTTTAGTCTTGAGGATGACGAAATGGCTGCCATCTCGGCGCTCAATATCAATCGCCGGTTTAATGATCCCGGGGTCTTCTGTGAGTCTGCATTTAATACTTTTCATTCAATCTATGACTAGGTCAAACCATGAGCAAATTTATTGTTCAAGCCATTAGCCTGGCGGCACAGCAAGAACATGGTGCCAGTGTATTTCCGCTGATTTATGCCACTGAGAGCCCGGCAAGCGAGGTGACTATCAGTGACTGGGTCGCAGAAAATAAAGATAAGCTGGAGCGCGAACTGGCCATCCATGGCGCGATTTTGTTTCGCGGCTTTGGCATTGAGGATGATCAGGGGTTTGATGGCTTTATCCGCGCCTTTGACTGGCCCAATTTTACCTATGCAGAGTCGTTATCCAACGCGGTGCGGCGCAATAGAACCGAACTGGTGTTTACGGCCAATGAGGCGCCGCCTAACCTATCTATTTTTCTACATCATGAAATGGCTCAGACCCCAATTTATCCCTCTAAGCTATTTTTCTTTTGTGAGCAGGCAGCTGATACCGGCGGTGCTACGCCAATCTGTCGTTCAGATGTACTGTTAGATCAGCTCCGTGATCAGGTGCCTCAGTTTGTCGCTGACTGTGAGGCCAAAGGTGTGCGCTACTCGCAAACCATGCCAGAAGACGAGGATATGCAGTCAGGGCAGGGGCGCAGTTGGCGCAGTACCCTTAGCGCTGAAGATCGCCTAGAGGCTGAAACCAAGCTGCACAAACTAAACTACAGTTGGCAGTGGCTAGCTGATGGCTCATTGCAGGTGACTACACCAGCACTGCCAGCGGTACGTCAATTAGAGGATGGCAAGAGCGTCTTTTTTAATCAGCTGATCGCAGCGTTTCGGGGCTGGAAAGACGCCCGTAATACAGGTGACAAGTCTATTTGCTTCGGTGACGGCTCTGCGATTGATTTTGCCGATATGGCAGTGGCTATTAATCTGGCAGATAAGCTTACTTTCGATATTCCCTGGCAGACCGGGGATATTGCTCTGGTGGATAATTTTCTTGCAATGCATGGCAGACGCCCTTTTGAGGGTCAGCGCAGGGTGCTGGCCTCATTAGTGAGTTAACCAGCTGTTACCCTGAGTTTTCCGCTGATGCCATGCAATAGCAAGGAGTTTTTAACCGATGATAAAAGTATGTTATCTTTCTAAAAACAGGTTTTATCTGCTCAGCTATTGCAGGCATTGTAAGACGGCTAATGTTAAGACCCTTAATAAAACACCAAACTAATAATAAATTTTTGGAAGTATCTGCCTTGTCTAAAAACTCAATATTTAATCGACCATTACTTGTTTTGCTTACCCTTTTGTCAGCCGCTTGCGGCGGTGGGGGAGCCTCCGAGCCTCCAGTAATAACACCGGTGGCGTCTACCCAAGCGCCTGAGATTACTCAGTTTTCATTTCTAGTGGCCAATAATCCAGATTTGGACAATGATATTAATCTTAGTATTAATGATCAGATGATTTCTGGCAGGTCGCAGACTGATAGTGCCGTAGACAGCCTTATTGCCACCATTGAGCACCGTGGCGAGACCCTTGAGGTCGGCTCTGTGGTGCAAAGCAGTGGTAGCTCAGTAAACGATTTTACCCAGCTAGTCGAATATAGCATCACTACAGATGATGGCCGTCAGGAAACCTATACAGTAGATCTGACTCGGTTTACCGGGCTGCCTATTATCTATCTCAGCACTGCAGGCAATGCCTCAATTGATTCCAAAGAAGACTATGTTGATGGGCGAGTCACTTTAGAGGGCGGTCGAGACTTTGCCAGCCTCCAGGATGCCGAAATGAAGATAAGGGGGCGGGGCAACTCCACCTGGTTTCTACATCCTAAAAAGCCTTTCCAGATGAAGCTGAGTGATAAGTATGAAATGCTGGGTATGCCCGAGGATAAAAAATGGCTATTTCTGGCCGAGTACTCAGATAAAACCATGCTGCGCAACACCATTGTCTTTGAGATGGGGTATCTGAGTAACTTAGACTGGACGCCCAAGAGTGAGTTTGCCGAGGTATATTTGAATCAGGAGTACAGCGGTACTTACAATATTACCCAGAAGGTTGAGGAAGATGGCGATAGAGTCGCACTGGGTGATACCGGTTTTCTTCTGGAGATAGACCAGCTAGATCGTCTTGACCCAGATGATGTGTATTTTGAAACCAATGAGTTTCTGATTAATATCAAAGAGCCAGAACTGGCCAATGCCGATGCGCAATACACCTACATTAAAAGCCTGATTACCCAGTTTGAAACCGCTCTGTTCAGCAGTAGTTACAGAGACGCTGACAGTGGCTACAGGCGCTTTATTGATATGGACAGCTTCGTAGACTGGTATCTGATTAACGAGATAACCCGAAACCAAGATTCACGCCTATATTCCAGTATATTTCTCAACGTGATTCCCGGCGAGCCCATCAAAATGGGACCCCTATGGGACTTTGATTTGGCCTTTGGCAATGTCGATTATTCCGATAGCCGCTACACTCAGGGCTTCCATGTGCGCTATAACGCCTGGTACAACAGAATGTTCTCAGACCCGGTCTTTATTGCTGTGCTCAAAGAGCGCTTTGCTTTCTTTAGAAACAATCAGCAACTGATCCTGGGCAAGATCGATGACTACGCTGAAAAACTCGCCTTTGCCCAGCAACAAAATGACGATAAGTGGCAGACCCTGGGTAACTACGTATGGCCTAATCCGGTGGTTTTTGATACCTACGAAGAAGAGGTAGCACATCTTAAGTCTTGGTACTCTGAGCGCATGGATTGGCTGGAGAGCGAATTTAACAGCCTCTAAGCTGCTGGTGAATCTTAAAACGACTGGCCGGATAATCCGCCGGCCAGTCCCTAGTCGTATCTGAGTCAATCATGGGTACAGGCCATTGGTCTACCCAGAAGCCGCAAACTCTAAAAATCATAACTAGCCAGGACCCTGAGCCTGGAGCGCTACTTTAGGAGCCGCAATGAAGCCTATTTTTATCAGCCTGATATTTCTGCTAACACCCCTTGCCAGCGCCGACTTTTCGCGCACTTATATCGACTCCCATCCGCTGCAGCAGGCCAGGGTTAATGGTTTGGATATTGCCTATCGCACTGTGGGGCAGGGCCAGAATAGGCCCAAGGTAGTTGCCATTATGGGGCTTGGTGGCTCCCATGTAGCCTGGGGTGATGACATGATCTCCGGCATTGAGGACGCCGGTTATGAGGTATTGCTGTTTGATAACCGTGACACCGGAGCCTCAACCCGCTTTGATAGCTGGGGCCAGCCGAGGTTATGGCTGCAGATACTCAAGCACAGGCTTGGGTTTTCGGTCAACGCACCCTATTCATTGAATGATATGGCAGCTGATGCGGTGGGTCTTATGGACAGTCTGGGCTATAAGGACGCTCATATTATAGGCACCTCGATGGGCGGTATGATTGCGCAGATTATCGCCGCTCGCTACCCAGAGCGCACCCGTAGTTTAATTTCAATTATGTCCACCACAGGCGCCCCCCATTTGCCGCCGCCCACTGATATGGCTGAGAGTCAATTGCGTGACCTTGCCGAGGGGGAGGCGAAGGAAGTTCGCGAAGCAGCAATTAGAGCCAGAGGTTTTTTCCCTGACTCGATGCCAAGACATCTGACGGCAGTATTCAAGGTAGGGGATCGTTCAGTCGAGGTGGCCAGTATTCAGGCGGAGACCCTGGTGCTGCATGGGGCTGATGATGGTCTTATCCCACCGGCCCATGGAGAGCATACGGCCGAGATGATTAAGGGTTCTAGATATATGCTGTTTGAGGGCATGGGCCATAATATGCCCGAAACAGTGGTGCCGGATCTGCTGGTCAATATAAATGCCCATATGAATAGAGTTGATGCCGCTGGATGGTCCAGCGGCACTGAGTCAGAATCCTAGCCCTGGTCAGTCTGCAGCAAAGCCAGGGCTTTGATGCAGCGCTCGACCGTCTGGTGTCTGGCTTTGACTGCCTTGACAATTTGCGGCTTCATTGCGCTGTATTCCCCAACTAAGGCTTTTAGCTCCTGTTCACTTTCCGCTGTGCACTGGGCTGGCAACATGGCGCGGGCAAAGGCTCTGGTTAGGCCAAGATCATTACTCTGGTTAAGAATGGGTATCTGAGCCAGTATTCTGGTTTTAAATGGCTGCTCAAGGACAGTCTGCTCCGCGGGGAAGAGGCCGGCCATAACATAGCGCAAGGTCGCTAGCTTTAGATTATCCGGATTCAGCGTAATCGCCTCGAACCACCTGGCTTTAACATCTGGGTCAGGGCGCAAAACTTCTGAATAGATTGCATATTTAACACCAATATCAGAGTTATCCAGTTCTGCTTCAGCACTCAGTAATGCTTTGTAATCGCCATGTTGATAGCGGTTTAATCTGGCAATAATATCCCAGCGTTTATCCTGGTCTATAACCAGGCCCTCAAAGCCCTTACCGCCATCCAGTATCTGTCGCAGATTACTGAGATGACCGGGGTTCTTGCTTACATCCACATAGTTGCTATACCAGTACTTTTGCAGATCTGACCCGGGCTGGGCCCTGCTCAGTAATTCAAGATGCAGATTTTCTACCTCAGCATAGAGCGCGCTGTAATCTTTTAACCCAAGCCTGGTAGCCGTGCTCAGATAGTCCAGGGTATCAAGCAGCCCGTTACCTATGGCTCGGGCAACATTGTAGTTGCTCTCGCCTGCTATATTAGCCATAGCGAACTCGACAAAGGTCTCGGCGCTGAGATTGGCATCGTTGACACTATCAATCAGGCTCTGCCACAGCATCAGGCGCATCATACTGCTCTGCACAGCATTGATATGTTGTTTGGCAACGGCCAGTGAATTTTTGTCCAGATCGACCTTCACATAGCCCCAGTCGCCTTCATTGGGGTACACCAAATCGGGACATGCCAGGCCTAGCACCTCCGGGATATCTGTGGTCGCGCCTCTGTAGGTCACAGGAACAGCACTCACCAGAGACAGCCCTTTGTCACCGAGATTGTAGAGCCCTATCTGCACGCGCTGTTCCCGCAATGTCGGGAAACCCTCTGGTGCAGTCTGCTGTATGCTCATCTGACTGAGTCTATTGTCTGTGCACTGATAAGCCACCGAGATGGTGTTTAGTCCTGCCTGATAGAGCCAGTCCTGAGTCCACTGGCTCATATCCATATCAGCTGCCAGCCCCAGTTCGCCGATAAAGTCATCGAGATCGGTATTTTTATAGGAGAATTTTTTCAGGTAATTACTGACACCCTGACGGAAGTTTTCTTCACCAAGATAGAAGGGTAGTTGCTTCAACACAGAGGCCCCTTTGCCATAGGTAATACCATCAAAGTTAGTCATAGCCTCGCCGGTAGAGGCAACGGCTAATTCAATAGCATGGGTATTAACTGAATCGTCGGTGCGATAAGCCCACTGCTTGCTGCGCGCATAGAAAACCTCCCAGACATTATCAAAATCACTGGCTTTGGAAAGTGCCAGATTAGCCATGTAGGTGGCAAAGCTCTCGTTGAGCCAGAGACCGTTCCACCAGCGCATAGTAACTAAATCGCCAAACCACATATGCGCCATCTCATGGGCAATCACATTGGCCAGACGCATTTTTGATAATGTGGATTTTTCGCTTTTCGAAACATAGGCCTCGTTGAAAGTGACGGCGCCAACATTTTCCATAGCGCCAGCATTAAAGTCAGGAACAATTATTTGATCGTACTTTCCGAAGGGATAGCGGACATCAAAATACTCATTAAAAAATGCGAAGCTCTGCTTGGTTGGGATAAACCATTCATCGATGTCGACATATTGAGCCAGATTTTGGCGAGCAAAGAGGCGCAGGGGTATATCTTCGAATTGATCTTCCCAGACAGCGTAGTTGCCCGCATGGAGAGAAAAGACATAGGAGGAAAAGAGGTCTGAAGCCGGGAATGTCCATAGTTTTTTATCAGTCTTTTGTTCTATAGAGCGCTCTCTGGTGGCGCTGATAATTTGCCAGTCATCTGGCGCGCTTACCTGGAGGCTATAACTGGCTTTTAAGTCCGGCTGATCAAAATGGGGAAACAGACGGTTGGCATCATAGGGCTCAAAGTCCGTATAGAGATAGATCTCGGCATTTTGCGGATCGACAAATCTGTGTAGACCGGAGCCGTCGGTGGCATAGGGGTGGTCGTAGCTAATAATCAGCTGATTAGTGCCCGGTGAAAGCTCAGTTGCGGGGATGGTGATAAACCATTTTTCATAGCTATAGGGAATGGCCTTTCCATCTTTGGTAATGGCCTGCACTGTGCCCTGGTTGAAATCTATACTGAGGTCATTCTGGTTATCTGCTGCCAGATCAAAGCTTATTTCAGTTACACCCGAAAACACCTCAGACTCTTTGTCGAGATTGAATTGCAGGCGGTAACTAATATTACTGAGCTGTGCAGCACGCAACTCAGCAGTGCTGGCATGCAAGAACTCGCTAAATGGGCGGGGCTCAGTGTGGCTAATGTCGCGCTTTCCACAGCCAGTCAGTAGAAGAAGGCCTAGAATTGCAGCTAGCCACAGGGCGCTTTTGCTCTTGGTTTGCATATTATTATTGTTCATTTATTACTCTTTGACTTATGGTTTGAACGGCGTTCGTCACAGTGCTTACAGAGAGACGCGGCTAACGAAATCATCCGCTGCGCTAGCGCCTCGACTGACGTTTTTTGCGAGCCTTTTTCTCGGCTCGCCGCCGATCTGTATCCAGCTGTGCAGCACTACCAATATGTTCCTCCCCCCGGGCCCTGGCCAGCTGCACCTGCTTTTGGCGCTGCGCAAAGCGCTGCCTCTGTTCCTCACTGACCTTGCCAACACAGTGGTGACAGGAGAGACCCTCCTGGTAGCTGTCGAGGGTTTTTTCCTGTTCGGTAATCGGCATACGACAGGCATGACACTGGTCATATGAGCCGCGCTTTAAATCGTGATCCACGGCCACGCGGTTATCAAAAACGAAGCATTCTCCCTGCCATAGAGTTTGATCCTTAGGCACCTCTTCTAGATATTTAAGAATGCCACCCTCAAGATGGTAGACCTCATCAAACCCTTGCTCTTTCATATAGGCAGTAGATTTTTCGCAGCGAATACCGCCGGTGCAAAACATCGCGACTTTCTTGGTATTGGCCCTATCGATATTGTTATTCGCCCATGCGGGAAATTCCCGGAAGCTGGTAGTCTTGGGGTCTACTGCATTTTTAAAGGTGCCAATTTCTACTTCATAATCATTGCGGGTATCCACCACCAGTACATCGGGGTCAGAGATCAGGGCATTCCAGTCGGCAGGTTTAACATAGGTGCCCACAACCTGCTTTGGGTCAACACCCTCGACGCCCATGGTGACAATTTCTTTTTTCAGTTTGACCTTGGTGCGATAAAAAGGAATTTCATCATCAAAGGATTCCTTGGTATCTATATTCTCCAGACCCGGCTGTTGCCCAATCCAGTTGAGCACTGTGTCTATATTTTCTCTGGTACCAGAAATAGTCCCATTAATACCTTCAGTGGCGAGCAGCAATGTGCCGTAAACCTGATTGTCGGTCATTATCTTTAATAGTGGGTGGCGAATAGAGCCGTAGTTTGGCAGTGCGACAAATTTATACAGCGCACAGGTGACGTACTGAGTGGGCATATTAAGATCCTACTAATCTGTTCGGCTAACCAAATCGCAAATTTGGCGCAGTTTTTTTCCAGCCGCATTGTAGCAAGTGGCTGCAGTCTAGGGCTAGAGCCCCCTGAAAAGTTGCGCAAGCCAAAGCTTGTCGAATAAGCAGGGTTGCATAACCATCATTAACCGCTGGTCCGCGAATATTTTACTGGATGTTAGTAGGCGCTTAGATTGCCAACCACAGACAAGAGTTATGCCGGCAAAATAATAGGCTAAAAACGACATTTTTTTGTACAAAAAAACCAGCTTGCAACAGCGCTATTTTGATCTCAGAAAGTTTATGATAGCTTTCCTCGATTTGATCTTTAAACCCAGTATTGAGGGCCTGCTGATGAGGGCTGAGCTAGCTTCTGTCACTATCCAGATAACCAGTGATTCGGTCATTATTCGTCAGCCGGATGGCATTGAATATGATCTGCCTAACCTCTGGCTGCGAGACAACTGCCTCTGTGATGATTGCCGAGTTGTAGAGACCCAGGAAAAGCGCTTTATTCTCAGTGCGGTGGCGGCCGATATAGCGCCGTCTGATGTCAGTGTTGAGGCAGACCAGCTCTGTATTGTCTGGCCAGATAATCATGTTACCCAGTTTTCATTGTCCACCATTACCGACCTGATGATTCCGGCGGACAGGCACCCGCAGCCCTGGCCGAAGCAATTTATCCCTGAGAGCCTTGACTGGTCGTTATTTTTAAATGATCGCCAGGTCAGCATGTCGGGGATTAAAAGCTTTATGCAGCAGGGCGCTATTGTATTGACAGGGGCGCCCACAGATAGCGAAAGTCTGGAGTTGCTGGCGCCGGTATTGGGGCCTATTCGCGAGCTGTTATTTGATCGCATCCACAATGTGTCCGTCACTGGCCATGTCTACAATATTGCTCACACCTCTCTGGGTCTACCGCCCCATAATGACTTTGCCAGTTACAGTTTTCCGCCCTCGGTTCAGGCCTTGCATATGTTGCAAAATGAGACGCCGGGAGGCGAGTCTATTATTGTCGATGGCTGGGCCGTACTGGAGCAACTGCGGCTGGATAGGCCAGACTATTTCAATATTCTCTGCGAATTCCCGGTGCCCTTCAGAGAGTTTGATCAAGACAATGAAACCTATGCCGTTGAGCCTATGGTTCGCTGTGATGCAGCGGGTAATATTGTCAGCCTCAGGTTCTCTAACCAGCTAATGCAGATGATGAACCCGATGCAGCAGGGCATTAAAACATTCTATCGCGCCTACCGAGAGCTCTGTGTCAGAATTATGCAAAGAGATTCAGAATCCAGATCAACCTTCAGGCTAGAGGGCGGGCAGGTGCTTCTGGTAGCCGCTCATCGGGTGTTACATGCGCGAGAGTCGTTCCAGCCTGTGGGTGCCCGTCATTTGCAAGACGCCTATTTTGAGTTGGATAATGTGGCGAACAAATTACGCCAGCTAGAGTCACAAGACGTGCTACAGCTAAAACAGATAAAGAGAGCTCAAGAACATGTCAGATAAAGTGAATTTTACCGCCATGGAACATGCCAGCCGCGAGGATTATGATCTGGTATTTGAGCATGATCAACAGGCGATGCAGGGGCAGGCGGCCCAGGTGATTGATTGGCTAAAAATGATGGATGGCGACTCTCCCTACCAGATTAGCCGCCTAGACCATTGCCTGCAGGCAGCCACCAGGGCACAGCGCGATGGCGCCGATGATGAAACAGTAGTCTGTGCACTGTTGCATGATATTGGTGATGTGATTGCACCAGCCAACCACAGTCAGGTGGCCGCCGCCATGTTGCGCCCCTATATCAGTGAAAAAAACTACTGGATTATGTTGCACCATGGCCTGTTTCAGGGCTACTACTGGATGCATCATTACGACCAGGATAAGAATGCCCGGGACCAGTTTCAGAGCCATCCCTTTTACCAGGCCTGTGTCGACTTCTGCGCCAACTGGGATCAGACCTCTTTTGACCCAGACTACAACAGCCTGCCTCTGGAACACTTTGTCCCGCTGGTTGAAGCTTTATTTGCCCAGCCTCCACAATCCTATGTGTAAAGCCCAGGCCACCCCTTGCATCTGACGGTGCGCTGGGCATAATCCCCCCCTGACTAATTTCTTGTTAATCACAGAGGCTATGCATGGGCGCTCAATGGAAGGTAAAGCACAAAGAAGTCGCGGCAAATCTTAAAGGCCGTGTATTTGGCAAAATGACCAAGGAAATTATGGTCGCAGCGCGCAATGGTGCCGATCCAGATACCAACTCCCGGTTGAGGCTCGCCATCGAGCAGGCTAAAAAAGCCTCCATGCCCAAAGACACTTTGGAGCGAGCCATTAAAAAAGGTGCTGGTCTGCTGGATGGTGTCGTACATTACGAAAAGCTGACCTACGAGGGTTTTGCACCCCATAATGTGGGCCTGATTGTTGAATGCCTGACTGATAATGTTAATCGCACTGTCTCTGAAGTGCGGGTATTGTTCCGCGGCGGGCAGCTGGGTGCCGAGGGTTCGGTGGCCTGGGACTTTGACCATGTTGGCTTAATTGAAGCCCGCAGTGATAATGCCGATAGCGATATCGAAGAAGCTGCCATTGAAGCCGGTGCGCAGGATGTTGAGCCAACCGACGAAGAGGGCATCACTTTGTTTATTACCGATACCACAGACCTGGACAGCGTCTGTCGAGCACTGCCCGATTATGGCTTTGTGGTAGAGACCGCCAAAATTGGCTATCGCCCGAAAAACCCTCAGACGCTGAGTGGTGCTGAATTACAGGAAGTGGAAGAATTTTTAGCGGCCATCCATGAGCATGACGATGTTCAGGAAGTCTACGTGGCCCTTGAGGGTTAAGCTTGGCTGAGAACTCGGACAGCCCCGGTCAGGCACTGGGCAAGCCTTCTATACTGCTGTCCCTGGCACAGTTTCTCAGGCCCTATGGGGCGCAGATAACAATCTTTCTGCTGGCGCTCATCTTTACCGCGGTAGTCACTCTGTCCGTGGGGCAGGGGCTTAAGTTGGTGATTGATCAGGGCTTTGCCCAGCAGTCTCAAGACCACCTCAATACGGCGATCTTATTTATTTTGGGGGCCTCAGTGCTGATGGCCGCTGGCACCTATATTCGCTTTTATTTGATCTCCTGGTTGGGTGAGCGGGTGAGTGCGGATATTCGCACTGCTGTGTTTGACCATGTGGTTACTTTGCACCCGGCCTTCTTTGAAACCAATCGCAGCGGCGATATTATGTCCCGCCTGACATCAGATACCACATTATTGCAATCTATTATTGGCTCCTCAGTGTCCATTGCTCTGCGCAGTACTATCAGTTTTACCGGTGCACTGGTAATGCTGCTGATCACCAACTTAAAACTGTCCCTAATCATTCTGCTGGCTGTGCCATTGGTACTGATGCCTATACTGGTTTTTGGGCGCAAAGTGCGCAGCCTGTCCCGTGAGAGTCAGGACAGCATTGCCAATGTTGGCTCCTATGCTGGTGAGGTGATTCAGCATATTAAAACAGTGCAGAGTTTTACTCAGGAGCAGCAGGAAAAGACCGCCTTTGCCAGCGAAGTAGAGCGTGCATTTCTAGTGGCCAAGCGACGTGTCAGTCAGCGCGCAGTATTGATCGCAGTGGTAATTTTGCTGGTATTCAGTGCATTGTCTGTAATGCTATGGGTGGGTGGATCTGATGTGATTAATGGCACCATGAGTGGGGGTGATCTCGGGGCCTTTATCTTCTATGCCATTCTTATGGCGACCGGTGTAGCCTCTCTGTCCGAAGTCTATGGTGAGTTGCAGCGCGCCGTGGGTGCTACTGAGCGTCTGATGGAGCTATTGCATGCCGACAGTGAGATTCTGGCGCCCCAAAGCGCAGTTGCAGAGGCCAAGGACCTGGCGCCCGTTCTCGAGTTGAAAAATCTAAGCTTCTATTATCCTTCAAGACCCGAACAGCCCGCACTCAGTCAGTTTTCTCTGCAGATTGAGCAAAATAAAATAGTTGCCTTGGTGGGGCCTTCGGGCGCGGGAAAATCCACTATTTTTGATTTGATCCAGCGTTTTTATGACCCGCAACAGGGCCAGATCTGTTTTGGCGGCACTGATATCAGAGATCTAAATCCACAAGACCTTAGACAACAGATAGCCGTGGTGCAACAGCAGCCAACCCTGTTTACCGGCGACGTCATGTATAACATTCGTTACGGTAATCCCCAGGCAAGCGACGAGCAGGTGATGGCAGCAGCGGTGGCAGCCCATGCCGATGACTTTATCCGCCGTTTACCTGAGGGCTATGCCTCTGACTTAGGGGAGCAGGGTGTGCGACTCTCTGGAGGGCAGCGCCAGCGCCTTGCCATAGCCCGAGCTCTTTTAAAAGACCCGCGTATTTTATTGCTAGATGAAGCGACCAGTGCCCTGGATGCGGAGAGTGAGTATAAGGTTCAGCTGGCTTTGGATAAGCTGATGAAAGGGCGTACTACGGTCATCATTGCCCATCGTCTGGCGACCATCTTGCACGCTGACCAGATAGTGGTGATGGATGCGGGTGAGCCAGTTGCTCAGGGGACCCACCAGCATCTGTTGGACAGCTGTCCACTCTACGAACGACTTGCCAAACTGCAGTTCTCCTCCGGCCAATAGTTTGCAATCCGCAGCGGCATAGGCTCATATACCAGTGTAAGTTTGATCTCAGACTATTTATACGTACTTGAATAATTCTCTGACAGGTTCTATTATTCAAGTGTGAATAGCTAGTAGAGGTCACCCAGTGCGAATTATGGAATCCAAAAAGGAATTGGTTTCAGTACGTCCTAATAGAAAAGTTAGTATTTTGACCAGTGCTCTTATCAGCATTTTGGTGGGCTGTGATGCAGCCCCCAATCAACAGCCCATTGCTTCATCATCACCGGAACCCCTGGTTCTAGACAACCGCCGCCCCTACTTTAGCCGCCCAGACATTATTCAGCTCTCCGAGCAGCTGCGCTCTGTCACCCAGTTGCGTGCCCTGGATTTAGATCGCGATCCACTTAGCTACAGTATCTTGGGTGGCCCTGATGCCGAACTCTTTACTCTGCGCAATGATGGCCTACTGGAATTCAGACAGATACCTGACTTTGAGATCCCGGCAGATCTGGACCGAGATAATAGCTATCAGCTATCGGTGTTAGTGTCTGATGGCATGGCAACAGATTCTATGGCTCTCACTATCGAGATCAAAGATCGCTTAGAAGGCCGAGTGGTGGATGACCCCATTGTCGGTGCTCAGGTATTTGTAGATCTAAACAATAACCACCAGCTAGATGATCATGAACCCTCGGCGATAACAGACAGTCAGGGTTACTTTATTCTCGATCGCACTATGCCCGAAAACGCGGCTGGCAGCATGCTGGTGTCCATGGGCGGCATCAATGCCAATAGTAATTTTCCGGTTCCTGATCTGATTCTTATGGCTAGAGTCCCAGAGACTGATGGCGCAAAATTAGTGGTCACACCCCTGAGTACATTACTCAGCGTAGCCCAGTCTGAGGCTGAGCGACAGCAAGCCTTGCAGCAGATGGGTATTAACAAGCCGGTAGCGGGTCTGTTGGATATGGATCCCTGGAATGCGGCGATAGAGGGGCAGGACTCAGCGCTAGTTATTCAGCGCACCAATGAACAGCTGGTTCTTCTGGCTGTGGTTCTGGACTGTCTGGTGAGTCCAGAGGCCAATGTAGATGCAATGGTGCTGACCAGCCAACTTGGCCAAAAGCTGTTGGATAATTTGCTATTTGATAACGGCTCACTGCTGGACGCCAGAAGTTTGCAGCAAATTCTCTACCAGGCCCACACTGAGTTGAGTGATCAATACCCATCAGTAGGGCTGCTGGATCCAGGCGTTTTGCAGGTGATTTCGGAGGCTCTGGCAGGGGTTAACCTGGTATTCGCCAATAATGAAGTAAACCCCACAGCGGATCTGGCGGTGGCACTCCGGCGCATAGCGTTACCAGCCCTACAATCGGCGATCAAGGATTTGCTGGTGGGGGCTCTGAGTGCCGAGCAATTCATCGCTAGGACCACATTGAGTGCATTGTTTTCGGATATCACCGCTGGCGATCAATACCAGGACACCGATGGCGATGGTCTGCCTGATTTGGTCGATGAAGATTCAGACAATGATGGCGTTATTGATACCGAGGATGCATTTCCGCGTTTAGCCAGTGAAACCGCAGATACGGATAACGATGGTCAGGGGGATAATGCTGATACAGATGATGATGGTGATGGTATCTCAGACAGTCAGGATGCCTTTCCACTGGACGCCTCTGAAACCCTGGATACCGATGGCGACGGCCTGGGTAACAACGCCGACCCGGACGATGATGGCGATGGCCGTCAAGATAGCCTTGATGCTTTCCCGCTAAACAGAGAGGAGTATCTGGATACAGATGCTGATGGTCAGGGCGATAACCAGGATACTGATGATGATGGTGACCAGGTACCCGATGCTCTTGACAGTTTTCCCCTAGACCCCCGCGAGGCTCTGGATACAGATGCTGATGGTCAGGGCAATAATCTGGATTCTGATGACGATGGCGACGGTATCAGGGATGACAATGATGCGTTCCCTCTCGATGCCAATGAAACGCTAGATAGCGACGCCGATGGTCTGGGTAACAACAGCGATCCTGATGATGATGGCGATGCTGTCCCGGATAGCACTGATGCATTCCCATTAGATCCTTCAGAAACCCTAGATACTGACGGCGATGGTATAGGTAACAATGCAGACTCTGATGATGACGGCGATGGCGTTGTAGATACAGATGACCACTTCCCATTGGATTTCAGTGAATATTTGGATACAGATGGTGATGGCATAGGCAATGGTCGAGATGCGGATGATGATGGCGACGAGAGCCCAGATTTTCAGGATGCCTATCCTCTAGATGCCTCTGAGGCCTTTGATACTGACCTCGATGGCATAGGCAACAATGCCGATACAGATGATGACGGTGATGGCACTCCAGACAGTCAGGATGCCTTCCCACTGGTCGCTGCAGAGAGCACAGATACAGATGCCGATGGTGTGGGCAATAACAGTGATAGCGATGATGATGGCGATGGTATCCCGGATAGCCTGGACGCTTTCCCCCTGAATGCCCGGGAGAGCCTTGATACAGATGGCGACGGTTTAGGCAACAATGCTGATGCTGATGATGACGGCGATGGCGTGGCCGATATTGATGATCTATTTCCTCTGGAAACCAGCGAAACCACAGATACCGATGGCG